>NZ_CP116968.1:1200000-2400000 GCF_032051675.1 Candidatus Nitrospira neomarina | reverse complement strand
AATGAGATGCCAGGCGCGGAGGATTTCGGCCACGGTCCAGGCTTGGGCGATGCAGCCACGTGGAGCGTACGGAGGTTGGCCGTCAAAAATTTCTCCCAGCGTTCCCAGTCCGTAATCGTTGAGATGATGAGCCATCGGTGCAAGATACGATCGAGCAGCTTCGGGATTGCGATAGACCCGAAAGTGTGCCAGCACAAAAGGACCAAGTAGCCAGCCCCACACGGTGCCTTGATGATAGGCGCCATCCCTCTGCCGGGTATCTCCTTCATACTGTCCTACGTATTGGGGATCTTCCTGTCCCAGGCTGCGTAACCCATACGATGTGTAGAGATGTTGGGCGCAATAATCCACGACAGCATGTTGCTGTTTGTAGGTGAGCGGACTGTTTGGCAGGGACACGGCGAACAATTGATTGGGTCGTGGGGCCGGATCATGGCCATGCGGTCCGTCCACCACGTCATAACAGCGGTGTAATCGTTCGTCCCAGAACCGTTGAAAGGATGTGTGGATGGCCTTGGCTGTTTGTAGAAATTCCTCGTGCGGCTCTTTCATGGTCCTGGCCAATTGGCCCAAGGTCAGCCAGGCTTGGTACCACAGCGCATTGATCTCGACAGGTTTGCCGACCCGCGGAGTCACGACCCAGTCTCCGATCTTGGCATCCATCCAGGTGAGCTGTACGCCCGGCTCTCCGGCATGAAGTAAGTGATCGGCGGGATCCATACCGATTCCAAACCTGGTGCCCTTGCGGTACCACGCCAGCATCTCGACAAGCACGGGAAAGATCGTTTTGAGAAAGGTGCGATCATCGGTGGCGTCCACATATTGACGGACGGCCTCGACGTACCAGAGCGTCGCATCAACGGTGTTGTATTCCGGTTCCTCCCCCGCATCGGGGAAACGATTGGGCAGCATGCCTTGATTGGCATATTGCGCGAACGTCGACAGAATGCTGCGAGCGATGTCAACGCGCCTGGTGGTCAGGGTGAGTCCCGGCAGGCTGATCATCGTGTCCCGGCCCCAATCCCCAAACCAGTGATACCCGGCAATGATGGTATGACCGGCGTCATGAGTTGCCAGGGGGCGTGAGGCGATAAATTGATCGGCGGCCAGTGTGAGCTGTTGGATCCAGTCCGGCCAACCCTGGGGCGATTGTTTTACCGTAGGTTCCGATTGGAGTAATGCCATATCATGGCGTCGGCGTAATTCGAAACACGAAGCAGCGGGTCTGGACGGCTTAAGACGGGTGCTGGCCATCCAGGTGATCACTTCGCCCGGTTTCAAGTCGATGTTCCATGTGCCGATGTGCAGATGATGTTCCCGATCGGGAAGTCCCCGTTCGCGTTCGAGCGGCAGATCGTAATTGTGGTACCACATATTGGCGGCTTCAACCGATCCTCCCGATGCGGACAGGATAAACGGAGAACCTTCTGCGGGTAGAATCTGGAGTCCATGCGGGATGGCGGTGGTTGAAAATTCATGAAGAGTGTCCAGCGTGATGCCATGGTAGTCCCGGTGATTGATGAAGGCTCGCAGATTGAGGCGAATCGGAAGCGATCCTCTGGTGAAGGCGTACTGCACGTACGTGGTATTCTCACCGGGTTCCATCCATATGCGCTTTTCGACTAATGCGTCCCCGATGGCAAACGTCCAGACCGGTGTCGTGCCTTCCAGGCGGAAGCGTTCCAGGAAGACAAATCCCGCTGGCGCCACGGTTCCGCTATGCCAATGGTTGGTGGAGAGCTGAACGATTTGTTCCTGGTACTCCACAGTTTCTTCCAGTTTGCTGACCAACAAGGTGCGTCCGAGGGGTGGCTTGAGGGCGGCAATGAGCAGGCCGTGATACCGTCGGGTCAGGGAACCCGCCACGGTGCCGGAGGCAAACCCTCCGATGCCATTAGTGACGAGCCATTCCCGCCGTTCGGACAGCCACAAATCGCCGCAAATTTCTCTGCCAACATCCACGACCTGTGGCCAGGCTGGTGCGCTCCGGGACAGGGTTGGCCTGCGGTCTGACGGCTTTGTCGTGGAAGGCATGGTCCTATTCTCCTGATTGTTCCAACAGTTTGGTGACAAGTCCGGTCCAGCCCGTTTGGTGGCTGGCGCCTAATCCCGCCCCATTGTCTCCGTGAAAATATTCATGGAATAACAGGTAATCCCGCCAATGCGGATCCTGTTGAAACTTGGCGACTCCCCCGAAGACCGGTCGATGCCCGGAAGGATCACGAAGGAAGAGACGATTGAGACGACGGGATAGTTCCGCCGCGACTTGCCACAAAGTTTGTTGCGATCCTGATCCGGTCGGGCATTCCATGGTGAGCTGATCGCCGAAGAAATGATGGAACTTTTGTAATGATTCGATGAGCAGAAAATTGACCGGAAACCAAACCGGTCCCCGCCAATTGGAGTTGCCGCCGAACAACCCTGTTTTGGATTCGGCCGGTTCATAATCCACGCGATGTTCATCTCCATTCACATGGAGCACATAGGGGTGGTCTTGATGGTATTTTGATAAGGCTCGAATGCCATACGTGGAGAGAAATTCTTCTTCATCCAGCATGTACTTCATGACGCGAGGAAGTTGTTCCTGATCCACTATGGAGAGCATCCGACGAACACTTCCATCCGGCAGGCTGGTTGAACAGACATGACGCCGGAATTCCGGGCGGTTTTCGATAAACCACAACAGGCGCCGTTTAAAGCCCGGCAAGGCATCCACCACTTCCGGTTCCAACGTTTCAACGGCAAAGAGCGGGATCAATCCCACCATGGACCGGACCTTCATTTGTTGATGGTGGCCGTCCGGAAAATGCAGCATGTCATAATAGAAGCCGTCGGTCTCATCCCAGAGGGAGGCTTCGTGATTGCCTTCCCCGATGTGATTAATGGCGTGCGAGATGTAGACAAAATGTTCAAAGAACTTGCTGGCCACATCGCCGTAAGATGGATCGTGTCGTGCCAGTTCCAGGGCAATGGCCAGCATATTCAGGCAATACATGCCCATCCAGCTGGTGCCGTCGGATTGATCGATATATCCGCCGGTGGGAAGCGGCGCGGACCGGTCGAAAAGGCCGATATTATCCAGTCCGAGGAACCCTCCCTGAAAAATATTCCGGCCATCGGCATCTTTCCGGTTGACCCACCAGGTAAAGTTCAGCAGGAGTTTATGGAATATCTTGGCTAACCACACCCGGTCGGCTTTGCCCCTGATGCGTTTTTCAATTTTATACACCCGCCAGGTGGCCCAGGCGTGGACGGGCGGATTCACATCGCCGAACGCCCACTCATAGGCCGGAATTTGACCGTTGGGATGCATGTACCATTCGCGTACCAGCAACCGGAGCTGGTCCTTCGCGAAATCGGGATCGACCAGAGCCAACGGCACGCAATGAAAGGCAAGGTCCCAGGCGGCAAACCACGGATATTCCCATTTGTCGGGCATGGAAATAATGTCTTCATTATAGAGATGCTTCCAATCCGTGTTCCGGCCATCTTTTCGCCCTGCGGGAGGCGACGGTCCTGTGGGGTCGCCGGCAAGCCAGGTGCGCACGTCAAAATGATAAAACTGTTTGCTCCACAGCATCCCCGCAAATGCCTGACGCTGAACATTTTGGGCATCGGCGGAATGGCACGTTCCGAGTCGTTTGGCAAAAAATTCATCCGCTTCCTGTTGGCGCGCCGGGAAAAGGGTTTCAAATTCTTCGCCCAACTGGCCCTCGGTCGGAGGGAGGTTGGTCAATCGCAGTCGGTAGGTGATGCTTTGTCCGGGAGCAATCAAGGGATGATAATGGATCGCAGCCTTCGTTCCCACTTGTTGCGGATTCACTGTCCCTTGTGTGCCGGCGACGATATAGTCATTGATCCCGTCTTTGACGTAGGGGCCGGCGTTGGGCACCCCATACAGTCGCTGTGTATTGGTGTCATTTTCGGTAAAGAGCATGTCCGGTGTGCCTTCGCATAACAACCATCGCGACCCGTATTGTTCATGGTCCAGGTGGATGGCCTGCGCATCGCCAAGGTCTTCATCCCGATTGAGAGTGGGACGTGGCGCATGCGGCGTCCAGAACCAGGTGTTGCGGAACCAGATGGTCGGCAACACATGAAGCTCCGCGGCGTCAGGCCCCCGGTTATGAGCAGTAATCATGATCAGGATGTCTTCGTGTGTGGCTTTGGCATATTCGATAAACACGTCGAAATACCGGTTGTCATCAAACACACCCGTGTCCATCAACTCATATTCCCAATCGTGTTTGCCCCGCTTCCGGTTTTCTTCGATCAATTGGGCATAGGGAAACGGGTGTTGGGGATATTTATACAAAAACTTCATGTAGGAATGCGTCGGTGTGGAGTCCAGGTAAAAGTAATACTCTTTGACGTCTTCCCCATGATTGCCTTCGTTCCCGGTCAAGCCAAACAAGCGTTCCTTCAGAATCGGATCTTTTCCGTTCCAGAGCGCCAGCGCAAAGCAAATCTGCTGGTGGCGGTCGCAGATGCCACCGATGCCATCCTCGCCCCACCGATAGGCGCGTGAGCGGGCCTGGTCGTGAGAGAAGTATTCCCAGGCGTTCCCGTGGGGGCTGTAATCCTCACGAACGGTGCCCCATTGGCGTTCACTCAGATAGGGTCCCCACCGTTTCCAATGCACGGTGCGCTTTTTGGCTTCCTCTAATCGTGCTTCTTCTTTTGTCAGGTGGAGCGGGGCTTTGGGCATTGGACGAGGCTCCCTATGCTAGATGCGTTCGTGATTATCGTTGGACGATTTGCAGGACGTGCCCTGTTGGATCGCGGATCAGGAGGCCTGAGGCAAATCCAAAGGTTGGCGAGGGGAGGGTGATGGGCCCACCGGAAAGAAACGGGGTTCGCATCATTGTGAGCTGGCGAATCAGGGCGGGCATTTGTGTCGTGACCAGTCGCGTGTGCCAATGAAACAGATCGTTCGGGCGTTCAGATTCCGGCATCGATCGTCCGTCGTTGGGGCTTAGATATTCCAGGAACTCGATTCCGGGTCCCTCGATTGCCCGAAGAGCGGTGATGCGAAGTCGTGCGCCAAACACCTGGTTGAGATGTTCCTGTTCTGTTCCATAATTTTCGCTTTCCCCCACGACGCGTAATCCTAGTGTATCACGAAACATTCGTAAACTGGCCTCCGTTTCTTTGACGACGATGGCGGTATGATCGATACCCAGAAACAGCCGGTCGGTGGGTTGGTGCCATTTGCTTTGTCCCTTTCCTGGCGGAAATTGAAGGATTTCCAGGACATGCCCGTCCGGATCCTGAAAATAGAAAGCCCGAATTCCGCCTGCTTGCGGGTTCCAGTCAGGTAGCCGCTGGGGGCCCGTAGAAACATGACGTATCTGGTGCTGCCGCAACCAGTGGTAGGCCTGGTTCATGTCCTGAACGATAATGGCCACATGCTGGAACCAATGGTCGTGACTGCGTGAGTCCGGTGGGATAGGTTTACCCTTGGGAGTCAGGTATTCGGTGAGTTCAATACACTCCTCGCCAAGTTTCAGGCGAACCACGCGCATGCGGAGGCCGAAAATGCCCTGGAACTGTTCGTATTCAGATCCCCAGACTTCCACATCGGAGACGGGTTCAAAGGTTAAGACCTCGGTGTAAAACTTCATGGAGCGGTCCATCTCCTGAACCGTCATTCCCACGGAGTCGACGGCCGTAATGCCGGGTGCCGATGGCGCGGCCCAGGCGAATACTCCGAAGTGCCATACGAACAGGCAGAGGGCAAAGGTACGTCGGAGGGACATCAAGACGTTCATGCTTGGAGACGCTCCTTAATGTGGTCACCAACTCTCAGGGCATTGGCCATAATCGTGAGGGATGGATTCACCGCGGTACTGGAGACGAAAAAGCTGGCGTCGACCACATAGAGATTGTCCAGGTCATGGGCCCGGCAGTTGATATCCAGGGCAGACGTCGTAGGGTCATAACCGAAACGAATGGTGCCGCATTGATGGGCCGTGCCGGCAATGGGAATTTTTTTGCCAAGATAGAGGTGTGAGGGGAGCAGCCGTTCCTCGCATCCAATCCGGTTCAGCATGCCCTTGAGGGTTGCCGCCAGCCTTCGGTGTCCTTCCAGATTATTGTCCTTATAGCGCAGGGTGATCTGACCGTCTCGATCCACTTCGACGCGATTATCAGGGTCCGGAAGATCTTCGGAGGTCATCCAGAAATCCAAAGAATGTTTGGCCATAACATCCAAGGCCATCCCTGGTGCAAAGCCTGGTGCGCCGGATTTGAGCATGTCCAGATCCTGTTTTCCCACCATGGATATATGGCCCATGGGGAAATGCCAATCCGGAGAGCCAAAATAAAAATCGTTCAATCCGATTGTTTTTTGGAATTGCGTCGGATTGGGCCGCTTGGAAATCGCCAGCATGACGGAATTGTTATGGCACATATAATGGCGTCCCACCACACCCGATGAATTGGCCAGGCCATGAGGATGTTGGGAGTTGGCCGATCGCAACAGCAGTGCCGCCGAGTTGATGGCGCCGCAGGCTACCACCACCATATCCGCGGAGAATGTTCGAAGCGCCTCACCGCACTTGGCGTGAACGAACGTGACTGATCTGCCGGAAGCGTTGGTATCCAGTTTGATGACTTCAGCTTGAGTCAGCAGTGTGACATTGGAATGTTGAAGAGCAGGATCCACGCAAACAACCTGGGCATCGGCCTTGGCATTCATGACGCACGGGAAGCCGTCACAGGTATTACACCGGATGCATCGGCTCTGAGAGGGTCGTTCTTCATCCAACATGACGCCAACCGGCAAATGAAAGGGGCGATAACCCAATCGCTGCCAGTCTTCATGCAATTCCTGGATTCGGGGTTCGTGACGCATGGCTGGATAGCGGTAATCGGCGCTGACCGGAGGGTCGGTGGGATCTTCACTGTGTCGGCCATGCACGTGGTACAAGTGTTCGGCCTCCGTATAATAGGGTTCCAAATCCTGATACTGGATGGGCCAGGCAGGAGATACGCCGCCGTGATGTTTGACTTCGCCGAAATCCTCCTGCCGGAAGCGGAGAAGGGCAGCTCCATAGACCTTCGTGTTGCCTCCCACATAGTAATGAATGCCGGGATGGAATGGGTGGCCCTGTTTGTCTTTCCAGGTCACCCTGGCTTTATATTTACTGTCCACGAAGACGGCGCGGGAATTCCAATTATCCTTTTCACGCGGGAGATAATTCCCTCGCTCCAGCAGAAGAATTTTTTTCCCTGTCGGGGCCAGTCGATACGCCAGTGTGCCTCCGCCGGCTCCGGTTCCGATAATGATGACATCATAATGATTGGAGTTGGACATAGGTGCCTCGTCGTGAAAATGCCGTTAGGGGTGTATAGCTGTGATCTTGGAATGGTCAGGCCTGAAAGACCGGGATACCGGGCGACCGGAAGATGCTCCGGCCTCGACAAATTTTTTCTGACAAGTGAAAGATAGATAGGCCAGTGGAATGAGTGCCAGTAATGCCAGACCCGATACAGGCAGAATCAGAGAATCAGGTGCCCAATCGGATACCGGCAACAGGTGAGCCATTTGGCTTCCCAAATAGGAGAGGAAGAGCGCGCATGGGAGAATGCCAATCACGGTAGCCCATAAGAATGTGTTGAACGTGATGGGCGTGAGACCGGCCAACAGATTTAAGATGGTAAAGGGTACGACAGGAAGCAGCCGGAGAATCAGGAGTGTGGAAAATGCCTTGGACTTCAGGGTGTGATGAAAGGCGGGAAGGCGGTGGGTGAATGTCTCCTGTGCCGCCTCCCGAAAGACATATCGTGCTCCTAAAAATGCCAGAGCCGCTCCTGTCGTGGCTCCCCAGAGAATATACACGGTGCCCAATACCGTTCCGAAGAAATGTCCGGCTGCAAGGGTGAGCATCAATTTTCCAGGAAGAGACAGTGCCGCCAGGAAACAATACAGACCGATATACAACATGACGCTCAACGCATAATGATCATGAGAAAAGGTCCGGACATGTGCGTAGTGGTGCTCCAGCGTGCCGGACGAGAGAATGGACAACCCCTCGAAAGGGAGCATGAATACCAGGGACAGAACGATTATTGAACCAACCGTCCATTTCAGCAGCCGGAAAAGGGAGATGTTATTGATTAAGATGGACGAGGTCATCAACGTTTCCTCAACGCCTATGCTGTGATTGGTGACGGATCAATGTCCACTCTTTGTCCGATGTCGCGTGAGAATATTACAGTGGAATGGGTCCGGAGATTTTTATTCCAAGGGCCGTGTAAGGAAAAAACCCGATCGCCAAAGGCTGAAGGATTTGGGGGAAATTAAGAAGAGGATTCACGGAGTGGAGCACAGAAAGGGGACAATCTCCTTCTCTGTGCTCCAGGATCCTAGGCGGCCGTCTGCTCGGGGATGCGGGTGAAAAACCGTGGCCGAGGGTATGAGAGGCATTGGGAGCTGGATAAAACATCTAAGAGTAAATGTTCGCAAAGGTTCTGTTTGGAATGCCATTCGTAAAATGTCACAGAATGTCGGCATTGATCGCAGGTTACCATGATGATTTCCTTTATCTTGTGACGGGGCCGTTGGTCTCCTTCCGGACTTATGCAAATCGATTTTTCATGGCCTCCAGAGATTCCCCACATATCCAAATGGCGGCTCCCAGGAGAGCCAGATCCTTTAAAAGAAACTGCCCCGGTGCGACTGACAAGGCCGGGAACCCACCCAGAGTGGCTTCCCACACCGGAGGCGTGGAAACCATAAAACTCAGTGTGCCCAAAAATAATACGGCGCCGAACGCGCTCCCGATTGCAGACACCAGCGGGGAAATTTCTCTGGCGGCAATCATCAAGCCGATGGTGATTTCCAGCACTCCTAAACCATTCGAGAAAGCCTGGATGCTGAAGAGACCATACAGCCAACTCATGAACGGGCTGTTGGCCACCAACGGTTGAATGGCCTGAGCTTCATAGGCGGTAAACTTCATGGCACCGATCCAAAGAAAAACGATGACGAGGCCCAATCTCGTCAGAAATATTCCCATCCTGGTGATCGTCTGTCCGATATCCACTTTATGGGTCAGGCTGGTTGTTGCAGTTATCGTGGCCATGATGTGATCCTCCTTTTTGTGAGCCGGGTCTGCACCGGGCAATATTCGGTATGAGTTGGCGGTGTTTGGGAATTCCTAATCCGGATGGTCCAAAAGGTTATTCGTTTATTTTCACCTATTGGTCGGATGATCGAAGTTTTTGTTACGGATATGAACGGAATAATCGGAAGGTCAGCATTGTGAAAACACGGCGGCGGGAGGCCGTTGAATACACAAACTCATTGAAGAGGAGATTGAGCGATTGCACCACGGGTTGTGGTTTTCAAACGGTAAACGGTGGAACCTCCTGTGATAAAGAGGATGCTGCCGTCTTCTCCCCAATTCAGATTAGAGGTCGGCATGCCGGTTTCGATCATCCCCAATAAATCGCCATCAGGGCCAAAGGTGTTGATCCCGCCAGGGCGGGCTCCCCACACATTGCCGTCCTTATCGACCTTGATACCATCGGGTCCGAAATACGGATCTTTCCGCCAGGGTGTGGCATCGGCGAAGACCCGACCGTTCGTGACCGTTCCATCCCCAAGGACATCATAGACGAGCCAGGCAGCACGTTTGGGATTCACATCGGTCACATAGAGCCTTTTTTCATCGGGAGAAAACGCCAAGCCATTCGGGGCGACGATATCCCGGATGATCACATCCAGACGGCCCTGCGGGGTGAGACGGTAGACGCCTTGAAAAGATAGTTCCTTTGAAGAATCGTCAAATTGCTTGGGTAGACCAAACGGGGGATCGGTGAAATACAGATCGCCATTCGATTTGTATACGAGATCGTTCGGACTGTTCAGGCGCCGCCCCTGATACCGATCGGCCAGGACGGTGAGTTGCCCATTCGATTCCAATCGCGCGATACGACGGTCTCCATGTTGGCATAGAACCAATCGGCCCGTGGCATCAAGCGTTAATCCGTTTGAACCCGGCTCGGCACCCCCAAATCGTGTCATTCCTGAGTAGCCGCTGGGATACAACAAGCGTGTGGCCGGTTTTCCCGCTTTCCAGATGAACACGGAGTTGTCCGGAATGTCGGAGAATGCAAGCGTGTTGTCAGCCGATCTCCAGACCGGACCTTCCACCCACGTAAACCCCTCCGCAAGTATTTCCAGGGGTGTATCCGGCGACAGCATGTGTTCGAAACGTGGGTCCAGTGAGATGAGGCGGATCCCGGATGCGGCCATCGGGTTCATGGAGTCTCCCGATAAGGCGAAAAGCGGAAATCCCAGATACCAGAAAAGGGCGAGGACGATCATCAGACTGGAGGGTCGACGATGTGCCGGTGTCATGTGGGGTCTTTCTTTGACGCGGCACCTGAGGTATTCAGGCGGATGCGATAAATTCCCGATTCTGCCGTGATGTATAAAGTCTGCCGGTCGTCATCACCCCACGCCATGTTATGAGGATTTTCAGGTCCCTGAATGGTTCCGAGGTGTTTGCCTTCGGGCGAAAGGATCCATAATCCGCCGGGTCCGGTCGCATACACATTTCCCTGCTGATCCACTTTTAACCCGTCAAGGGCATCCTCCCCGGTGGCGTGGGTCATATCAAAGAACACCTGTCCGTTCGACAATGTCCCATCTGGCTGCACGTCATAGCGCATAATGATTTTTTTCTCGGGATCCCAATTGTCGACATATAAATATGTTTCATCCGGCGAGAAGGCAAGGCCGTTGGGTCCGCGTAAGTCGTTGGCCACCAATTGAAGCCTCCCTTCATGCCAACGGAATACCCCGCTATAGGGCAGTTCCTTCCGGGAATCGGTGAATGCATTGGGAAGGCCGAATGGGGGATCGGTGAAGTAAAGCGACCCGTCGGATCTATACACCAGATCATTCGGGCTGTTGAGCCGCTTCCCCTCATACCGGTCCGCGAGGACGGTGATATTCCCGTGTGGTTCAACCCGGATGATACGGCGATTCCCGTGTTGATTGATGGTCAGTCGTCCCTGGTGATCCAAGGCGAGTCCGTTCGAGCCTGCCTGATGGTATTCACCGATATTGAAACCGGAGTACCCGCTCTTCACCCTGAAGACGGAAACCGTGCCTTCCGCCGTCATGCGATAAATCGTGTTGTCGTTGGGATCGCTGAACAACAGATACCCGTCGGTCTTGTCGGTTTTGGGTACCCATACGGGACCTTCGGTAAACGAGAAGCCTGAGGCGAGTTTTTCCAGTTTGGTTTCGGGGGAGACGATGGCATCGAGGGCCGGATCCTTCCGGACCACGTTCCCGACAAATTCTTTGTTCTGTTCGATCCGGAATGCCTGATAAAAATCAAGCGTCGCCGATCGAACCCATATGAAATTTCCGGGAGGATTGGATAAGGGACCGTTCACTCCGAACACGGCGAGTTGGATGGTCTGGCCGGGTTGCACATGGCGGGAAAGCACGACACGGTTGGGAGCGTTAAAACCCTGAATGAGGTGGTCTCCGGATTGGCCGAGAACCAGGGGAAGTTTGCCGTCCACCCAGACTTCCGCATAATCGTCAATCACGATTTCAAACACGGCCGTTGATCCTGCGGTGTTGAAGGTTCCGATCCGTTCGGGCATGGTGAGGTTGATGCGGTACCAGTTAAAGCACAATTTTCCTGTGGCTCGTCTGGTTTCCAAACCCGGTGCCGGAATAGGTTGCCAGGACGAATCGTCAAACTCCTTCACGCCGGCATGAGGCAACACATCGAACGTGCGGATTGGAGGGCCGCTCGGTCCCAAATCCACGCCGGGACCTGGATGCGTGACTTCCACCAGCGAGGTATCCTGATATCGCCACTGTCCCTTCACCAGTTGGACGCCCTCCTCGGTCATAAGATCTATGATCGCATCCGGCCGCTTATTCAATACCGAGGTTGTGCTCCAGGCAGAAGGGAGCCAGGCGGAATGCCATACGAAAACCGTCAGTAAGATGAATATGTGCCAGTATGCCGACATGATGAATCTCCGTTTGCAGAAACAGTGTTGTGGTTACCTGACTTTGACAACGTAGTAATCAAAAGGCGCCTGAACCTCCTGAAACCAGTGAGGGACGCCATGGGGAATCACGATGACATCGCCTGCTACCAGATGACGGGTCTCTCCCCCTTCAATAGACGATCCGCGAAGTTCATGGGGCGCGGTGATTTTCGCGTCGATCGCCTGGCCGCCGGTGACCAGTGTCGCCGTGCCTTGAAGGACGTACACGATATCGGTATCCAATTCATGTATCTCCGCCATCCCGGCTTTTTCGCGATGGCTGGCATGCACCATATAATTCCGGTCGGCATGCATCATCGTTTCTTCTTTACCCACCAGCACGGCGCCTTTGGAGAACGCTTTATGAACCTCATGACTGGCGATAAATGTGACGGGTAGCAGTTGGGACGCGGGTGTCAATGACGGACTCATCCCATCAAGAGCTTCCGCGCCGGCCATCGCCAACTCTTCATCTTGTTGAGCGCTGGCCGCGCCACTCACTCCGATTGCCCCGATCACGGTTCCCTCCCATTGGATCGGAACGCCTCCTTGCAAGGGAGTAAAGTCATTGAGGGAAACCATGGTCGTTCGCCCCTTGTTAATGGCTTCTCCAAAGATCTTGGTGGGTTTTTTGAATAAGGCTGCGGTTCGTGCCTTCCCGATGGCGATATTCGAGGAAGCGGCGAACGTCCCGTCCAGTCGTTCCAAGCACAGAAGGTTTCCGCCATCATCGACAATCGCAATCGATCCGCCGGGGGCATTCATCTTTTTGGCCGCCTCGACCGCACCGTTCATCACGGTGTGAGCGCCCGCCAGCGTGAGCGTTCGCTTATCCGAAACCTGGGCATCTGCAGCGGTCTGACCGAAGCTCAGAATGATTCCAGAGGCCAGACTGATTGAAGTGAGCATGAACCGGTTCATCGTCGTTCTCCTTATTAATGCATATAGGATTTTACTTGCCGCATCCTGCCGTGAACGTGTTCCGGATGGTGAACTCCGATTGGCCTTCTCAGGGGACGGCCAACGCCCGTGCGCCGGCGACGGCAATGTCCTCATCTTGTTGTGGAGTTTCTCCGCTGACGCCAATGGCTCCGATCACCTGCTGATCGACGATGATGGGTATGCCGCCTTGTAAGGCCGTGACGCCGGGAAGGCCCAGCGCCGCCACTCGTCCGTTGCGGATTTGATCTTCAAAGACTTTGCTCGGGCGCCGGAAGATCGCAGCCGTTCGTGCTTTCCCGATACCCACATCCACGCTGGCCACCTGGGTGTCATCCAGTCGTTCCAACAGGAGAAGGTGCCCGCCTTCATCCACCACAGCGATGACGACGCGTGCTTTTTTGGCCCTGGCATCGGCCTCTGCAGCCGCGGCCACCTTTTTGGCTGCGTCCAGCGACAGAGTTTTTTTCACCAGTAATTGCGCATGAACCGGAGTGGTCAGCACAACAAGACAGAGGCATGCGAGAATGGTGCGTGTCGTAAGCATGTATCGAGCTCCCCAATGTAAAAGGATGAAAATTTCCTGCTCCGTGAATCACGGAGCAGGAAACTCTTCACGGGCCTTATGCCGGGTTGAACCAATCGAAACTGTCCATGGCCATTGGCTTTGGAAAGGAGGCTTCCCCGAGCAACACTTCAGCGTACGCGCACCAGATTTGTACTTTGGCGATATCTTTGACATACGACGGGACGGTAATGGATTTATTTTGCTTGTCGCCCTTGATGACCAGACGATTCAGCATAAAGGTATTCCCGTTTGAATCCACCACCTGCCAATGAGGAGCCGGCGCATCGGGGATTTTAAAATCTTTCGACCATGACAAGGTGTTGGTCTTGCCTTCTTTGGTCAGCATGGCCATTCCCGTGTTGGCTTTGATCCCTTCGAATTTCGTGGTGGACACCGTCATGTCTGAAAAGCTTTGGGATGCACTCATAAGAACAAGCCCGAGTACCGCCATTCCGATCGTCCGACGAATAGAAAGCCGCTGTGCGAATGTGTTCATGGAAACCTCCTGTATGTGTTGGTGTGGGTGAGATGAATCATCGTTCCGATACATTCATCTCTTGTGTCGCCCCTTAGTCCGACATACCCGTGTTCTGTTTCACATGAACCCCTACACGTGTTCCGTTGTATGGCAACGTGCATAGAGTACTCCTGAAAACGACCATAAGAATGACGGACGGATGAAACCGGGAAATGAAAAAACAATAGAAGGGTGATTAGGTCGGGCGTGGAAATGAGAAAATTATTCGCCCTTGGGAATCGTGATCAACGGGGTTTTCGTATTGGATACGTCGGTGACGGTCATTTGAAATAGATTAGTTAGAACGCTGAAGGCTTCCTGGTTCCAGCTTGGGACCATTCCTTGCGTCACGGGGACACGTCGTAACGAGTAATGGCGTCCTTCCAGTTCCACCGAGAAATCCGAATCGTTCGGTGGGGAAGTGGTTTCGGCAATTTCCAACGTACGGGCCGGGTTGGGGCCGATCGTATCGGTTCGGGGATCCGCATCGACGGGAAATTCAGGATCTTCTCCGATCCCTCTGGCGATAAACCCGAGAATGGCATTGAAGCTTCTGAGCATGATACGTCCCTGAAAGGGATAATTACCTCCTGGAGATCCCGGCTGGATATCCACGTAGACCCAGTCCCGAGGGTCCTGATTGATCGTTTCATTCAAAACCCGGCGTGTGTCACTGCTCATCGTATTCGGATTGTAATTGGTGACGACGAGGCGTCCGAGTATCTTGCGCATCAGCATGGGAGTTGAAGATTTCTCCGGCCGCACCCACCGGTACCCTTTCTCCAGAACGGCCACGACCTCCACCGGCGTGAGTGCACGGTCCAGCGCGACAGGGTAGGCTTCTTCATACGATAACGGCTGAATAAAGAGATGGCCGGATTGATTGAGCGCCGCCAGGTGGAGAAGTCGTTGGCGGAATTGCCGGTAATCATCTGTGTGAGTGGGATTATTTAAGAGGGTGACGGACGTGCCTTCCTCTTCTACAAGCACACCACGGGCCATCAACCGGAGGAGCATATTGATGTCCAGCCCTTGATGAACCAGAAATTCAAACTGGGATTCGTCCAGCGGCCTGAGAATGCGTTTGGTAAATTCTTCTCCGGATATGGGAATAATGGTGACCGTGGGATTTTCTGCCACACTCGTGCTGAATCCCACCTCCACCGGCGCATCTTCCGGCGAAGGACCGATTCGACCAAGGATGCCGGCCTCCGTGCGAAAGTCGAAGGTGGCCGCGACGCTGGACACCGTCGTGAAGTGGATCGGATGGTATTGACGGGCACGGGCAATATTCAGGAGCAGCAGTTCGGCTTCCACACGGTTGACCGTCCGGTCGTATTCCAATACGGCTTTATGAAGAGCGATGGGTGATAGGCAACCTGACAGGCTTACAATAAAGGCCATACCAAGAGTGAAGAGGATCGGTGTAGCCATGAGATTGTGTGTGATTCGCTGCAAGGCGGAAGATAATTACGTGAACCGTGCCTGTTCAATTTTTTTCAAGCTGTCCTCTTTGTGCATGCGCTCGTCGAATCCGATCTGGCGGAGAACGTCCCCCATCGTGTCAAAATTTCCGAATTCCTGTTTGAAGCAACTCATAAACGGTTCCCGATCGAATTCCGGATGCTCCTGCACGAATCTCATATATTCACGTTCGGCATGGTCTTCAAATTCCATATTCAATCGATAACTGAGAGACGGGTTGATGACGTATAACAACCAACTGATGTGGTAGTAGACAAAGGCGATGACTTGGGGGATCAGACGGTGTCGCAGGAACCCCTCACGGATGCCGCGGCGATGAATCCATTCCTCCAGGATGAGCAAGTGCCATTGTTCATTGTCCTGCTGGTGCCGGGATTCCTGGATTCTCTCGTAGATGCGGCGGGCGAAGTCCGCCTGGTGGTAGGAATGGGTGATGGCAATATAGGCGACGTGTTCCCAGGCCTGATAAGGAACTCGTGCGATGAGCTCCAAAATTTTAAATTTGTTCCAGGTTCGCTTACGCCCGTACACGATATCCATGGTCAAAAACAGGATTTTCGCGAGCATTCCATAACGGATCGGCGGGCTGGCGAGCGAATTCTGTTGTTCTTTATGGAGTTGTTCGTGGGAAAGCATAGTAATAATGAAGTCGATGGTTTTTGGTGATCCCGGGTGAGATGTCACCAGGAAATTTTCCCCGTTAGTCAGACGATGGAGGCTTGGTATTACAGTTGAACAGGGAAAAGGGAGAGAAAAGTAAGCCAATTGGTACACCCACCCGGCTGAACCCGAAGCCAGGAACAAAGATAAGTATTCCATTTCTGCATTTGTTTATGGATAATAGAGTCCCATTGTGTGACCGGGGTTCACATTCCCTCGCTCACGTGTGTATGACCGGCTGTTTTCTATCCAAAGGAGGGTGCTATGGCCGAAGCACTCACCACCTCAACTTCTCCCCTTTTGTCATCTGCCAAAGATCAGACGTTACACAATATCGTTCAGGGCGTTGAGACTCAGACGGGTGAACGTTTCTTTGAATCGCTCATTGAGCAGTTGGCCAAATCGCTTGGCGTGCAATATGCCTACGTGTCCGAGTTAACCGAGACCGAAGGGTGTTACCAGTTGAAAGCCGGATGGTCTCCCCATGGATTGCTTTCCCGGTTTCCAGTATTGCCGGGGGGGCCTTGTGAGTCTGTGCTGAATCGAAACATCGTTCACCATCCTGAAAATCTTGCTGCCCTCTATCCTGCCGGTCCATTGATCAAAGAATGGAATGTCACCAGTTATTATGGCGTCCCGTTGATCGATTCCTCGAATACGGTTGTGGGACATTTGGCCGTTCTGGACGACAAGCCGATGCCTCAAACGGAGGAGACGGCCTCCGTCATGCGAATCTTTGCGAGTCGTCTCGTCGCGGAAATTGAACGCGCCCGGCTGGATCAGGCCTTGCGAAAAAGTAATCTCATTCTTCGCTTGGTGGATGAAGGTACCGCGACGACATCCGGAGAAGCGTTTTTCCAAGCCCTGGCGCGTAATCTGGCGGCCGCCCTCGGAGTCCGGTACGCCTTTGTGGGAGAACTTCTCAAGGAAGGGACCAGGGTGAAGACTCTGGCGTTTTGGGAGGGACAGAAGTTTATCGAAAATTTTGAATATGATTTGGCGGGAACGCCTTGTGAAAAAGTCATTCGTGGCGAAATTTGTCATTTCGCTCACGGAGTCCAAACCCTGTTTCCCAATGATCAGGCATTGGTGGAATTACAAGCGGAAGGGTATCTGGCCATTCCATTGATTGCTTCCGATGGAACCGTGCTGGGGCATTTGGCGGCTCTTGATGTCAAACCGATGTCGGCGAGTCCGCAAGATTATTCCATCTTTAAAATATTCGCGGCACGCGCGGCCACCGAGTTGGCCCGAATGCGCCTGGAGGAAAGTGTTCATCGCGGAGAGTTGATCCTGAGAAAAATCGTGGAGGGCACGGCCGCGACCACCGGTGATCAATTTTTCCAATCACTCGTGAAGAATTTGGCATCTGCCCTGGACGTGCGTTATGCCTTCGTGTCCGAAATGATCCCGAACGAGACCAAGGTGCGCACACTGGCTTTCTGGACAGGCGAAGGGTTTCTACCGAATTTTGAATATGAATTGGAGCATAGCCCCTGTAAACAGGTGTTAGCCGGGGAGATCTGTCATTTTCCGGAACGTATTCAACAGTTGTTTCCGCACGAAGAAGGGTTGGTTGAATTAGGAGCCGAAAGTTACCTGGCCATCCCCTTAGTGAATCAGGCTGGTGACGTGCTCGGACATCTGGCCGCGTTGGACGTGCGTCCGATGCCCATGGATGCCCGGCTGCTCCCCCTCTTTCGAATTTTCGGCGCGAGGGCGGGAGCGGAATTGGAGCGCCAAACCATCCATGCCCGGCTGGCCGAAAACGAAGAGCGTTTGCGGGATTTATTTGACGAGGCTCCGATTGCCTATGTCCATGAGGGAGTGGATACCCGTTTTATCCGCGCCAATCGTGCGGCGATGAACATCCTGGGAATCACGCCCGAAGAGGTTCCTCACACCTTCGGAAAAACATTCATTCCCGACACGCCTGATGCCCAGCGACGCTTACAGGATGCGCTTGCGGCTATGGGTCGCGGCACGGACACGGGCGGAGTCGTACTGGAGCTCCGCCGCAAGGATAACGGCAAGCCGTTATGGATCCAATGGTGGTCAAAGCCCGACCCCAGCGAAAAGTACACCCGCACGATGTTCCTGGATATTACCGATCGCATTCTGATGGAACAGGAGAAGGCCAAACTTGAGGCGCAGAATACCTACCTCAGAGAAGAAATCCAGAGCGTACACAACTTCGAGGAGTTAATTGGGGAATCACCTGCCCTCAAGACCGTGTTACGAAATGTGGAGCGTGTGGCGCCGACCGATTCCACAGTTCTGATTACCGGGGAAACGGGAACGGGCAAAGAACTTATGGCGCGGGCTATTCACAATTTGAGTCCCCGCAAGACCAAACCGTTGGTCAAGGTGAACTGCGCGGCCATTCCGTCAGGGTTGATCGAGAGCGAATTATTCGGACACGAAAAGGGAGCATTTACGGGAGCGCTAAGTCGAAAGATCGGCCGATTTGAATTAGCGGATGGGGGCACCATCTTCCTTGATGAAATAGGGGAAATTCCCTTGGATGTGCAATCCAAACTGTTGCGGGTCCTACAAGAAGGGGAATTTGAGCGGGTGGGCGGAACGAAAACCATTCAGGTGCACGTTCGCGTGATTGCGGCGACGAATCGGGAGTTAGCTCAGGAAACACGGGCAGGGAGATTTCGACCGGACTTATATTACCGGTTAAATGTCTTTCCTCTCGCGCTTCCCTCCCTCCGGGAACGGAAAGAAGATATTCCCCTGTTAGCGGAATACTTCGTGCAGAAATATGCTGCCCGCATGGGGAAAAAAATTACCGGTATTCCCGAGATATTCCAGAAGACGCTTATCTCATACGGCTGGCCGGGGAATATTCGGGAGTTGGAGCATGTGATTGAGCGGGCCGTTATTTTGTCGGAAGGAAAGAGTCTGCAAACCATCACGATTGATTCCCAACCCGTAGGAGACGCTGGTGAAAATGAAGAAGTGTTGACGTTAGAGGCCTGTGAGCGGCGACATATCGAACAGGTTCTGGAGCAGGTGGGATGGAAGATCAGCGGTCCTGGCGGTGCAGCGGTACTGTTGGGACTCAGGCCTACAACATTGGAAGCTCGAATGAAAAAATTGGGTCTTTCCCGGAAGAAATAGGAATATTTTCCCAATATGTTGGGAAGGTCCCAATATATTGGGAATTGATTTAACCGAAAGCCAGGATGACATGTAACGGGTAATTCGAAAGAAACATTATCAAAACCGGCCACTTAGAGGGGATCTCTGTGGCCGGTTTTATTTTGGCATCAAGGTTGCGAAATGCCATAGATCATGAAGACCTTGAACACAATCGAGCAGAAGGAAATACCGATGATTCGAATTACTCTGATGGATACCGCAGAAAAGCACACGACGATGAAAGTTGAAGGTCGGATCGTTTCAGATTGGATCGAGGTGATGGAAACCGAATTCAAGAACCTGTTGGCCGAAGGGAAAATTGTTGCACTGGATTTATCTGAAGTCACCTTTGTTGAACCCGAAGGCGTCCACATGATTCGAGGGATTCTCGACAAGGGCTGCGTGTTATCAAGCTGTCCACTGTTTATTCATCATGTCTTATTTACTCAAATTACATCATAGAGGAGTTTGTCATGAATACTGCCATGGCTAATTGCGTTGACGTGTTGCCTGTTGTCCAGCATTTGGTTGATCGTTCCGAACGTCTCATGACTTCTGTCATGGGTGTCGAGGAATCGGATACGTCGCAATCGCTGGTTGGCATCAAGGCTGGAAGTGCCGAAGCGATTTTAGTAGAGGCCATCAAGCGGGGAGAGGAACATGCTTTTTCTGAGCTCGTCGAGCGATTTCATTCCCCATTACTCCGTGTGGCCATGACATTCGTTCATTGCGAAGCGGTGGCCGAAGAGGTGGTCCAGGACACCTGGGTGGCTGTGTTAGAGGGGATTCACCGGTTTGAAGGGCGTTCATCGCTCAAAACCTGGATGTTTCGGATCCTTATGAACCGGGCTAAAACCCAGGGAGTGCGGGAAAGCCGGTATGTGGAATTTCCCGGGAAATCAGACGGGACTGAACAGGGGGGGGCGGAATCATTTGAAAACATGATCGCCCTGGGTGGTGAGGCGTGGCCCGGGTCTTGTTTAAATAGGACGTCGTCTCAACCCGATGTTCCAGCGGATCAACAGATCATGAACAAGGAACTCATTCACCGAATTGCCGGAGCCATTCACAGGCTTCCTGCCATGCAACGCAAAGTCATCCTCCTCCGGGATGTTGAGGGCTTTGAGTCTGAGGAAGTGTGCAGCATGCTCAATCTTTCCGATACGAATCAACGGGTATTATTACATCGGGCACGAACCAAAGTCCGCGAGGCGTTGCAACCCTACATGGAGCAGTCCGACCCGGAGCCTCTAGATCCCTGGCCCCTTAAACAATGTGCCTGATCGATGAAGGGGAAATGTTCAGTGGCTTGGGAATAGATGGACGGCGCCGTGAATGCTGAGCGCCGGAGGGTATCGAATGCGTGGTCAGGTCATGAAGGACCGCTAGAAGGGCACATGACCAGCGGTGGGGACATCACAATATCGGAGGGATAACCAAGACCTAGCGGGCGGCCGCTTCAACCAGGCTCTCGTAATAGATACGGATTCCCGTCTCGAATTGGTCGACAGGGATTCGCTCAGTGTCACCATGGATGGACGTGGCAAGTTCAGTGCTGAGCACGAGGGGGAGGATGCCATAGCATTTGGCTCCGCGTAGACGAAACATCCTCGAATCGGTTCCGTAAGGAATAATCATCGGTACGACGGTCGCGTCGGGATGGTGCCGTGTGATGGCGTTGGACAGCGCTCGAAACATTTCGGTGTCATGAGGTGTTACGACAGACTCGCTCGCCGGGTGGATCACTTCCACGTCGATCTCATCTCCAAGTCTGGACTTCAATTCCGACAGAAAAGCTTCGGCATCCATGCCCGGCAGCAATCGGGTATCGAGAGTCGCAGTGGCCAGCGAGGGAATCACATTTGCCTTGGGCGGATCGCCCACACCGGACCGAAGCGAGGTGAGCGAGACCGTCGTCTGCCGGATGGCGTTCGTGAACTGGTTTGGTGTAAGTGGGCCGAGCCGGGTCTCGAGCGCGTCAAGGACAGGATTGGGAATCGTCGGAAACGGCTTGCTGAAAAGCCTCGTGAGCGCCTGGAGCAACTTGTCATTCGGATTCTGATCATGCGGTTGAGAGCCGTGACCGGCAGTTCCGCGGGCTGTCACACGGAGCCAGAGCGCCCGCTTCTCCGCCACGGAAATGCCGAAAACCAACTTCCCGTCCACGAAAATTTCTCGACTGCCGAACCCTCCCTCGTCCAGAACGTACTCGGGATCGAGTGCCTCATAGTGGTGGTCGAGCATATAGCGCGTGCCCATCGTCCCGCCGATTTCTTCGTCGTTCACCGCCATGAAAATGATATCGCGGTCGAGTGGAATCTTCTGCCGCGCCAGCGTCAGAAAGGCGTAGAGTTGAAGCACACCCGTGCCTTTCATGTCGATCGCCCCACGGCCCCAGATGTGGCCGTCTTTCATCTCGCCACCAAAAGGATCGACGCCATCCCAGCGACTCGCGTCTGCAGGCACGACATCCATGTGATGGAGCAACAGAATAGGCTTGGCCTTCCCCGTGCCCTTGAGACGAGCTAATAGATTGATTTTGTCCGGTGCAGCTTCGTACCGCGTGACCGTGAGTCCCTCTTTCTCGAGAATAGCCTGAAGGAATCCGGCTGCCTCCGTGACATTCCCCGGCGGGTTGGTGGTGTCGAATTGAAGATAGCGCTGCAAGGTTTCCTTGGCCTCGCCGACAGTCGCCATCCAGTCAACCTCCTGCCCCTTGGCCATGGTTGGAGGGACCAGCAGGATTAACAGGAAGAGAGTTCTCAGACACAACGGTATCATGGGGCTTGATCCGGGAAGTTCACGTTGATGACTTGCATGCCCAAAAGGGTTCAATAGTGTATACCAATTGCGGCTGACCAAAGGATACTCATTTTTAATGATCACCGAAAAACTTCAGTCATATTTTCTCCCTTTGGCCAAGTTCAGAACAGGCGCTATAAAACTTCCTCTTCTTGTCATCCTGAGAGGAACGAAGGATCTGAGCCCAGCTCACCCAGGCATTGGCTCATCCAGATGCTTCGCGATGCTCAGCATGACAATTCCCTTGAGGGTGTCTCCCACCCGGTCCTCTTTTCATCTTCAGACGTTCAATGTTCCCTAGCAAGATTTATCTGATTAACTTCGGTCAAGCTCAGGACAGGCGGTGGAAGACTTCGTGCTTCTTCTTGTCATCCTGAGAGGAACGAAGGATCTGAGCCCAGCTCAATCAGGCTTTGGCTTAGCCAGATGCTTCGCGTTGCTCAGCATGACAATTTGTTTAAGTAAGATCTGGCAACGGTCAATTGACTATTTGTAGGGATCTTCCCAAAAATAGGCTGGAAATGTGCGTTGAAATTTCTTTTCATTCTTTTTGAATCGGGAGTTCCTATGTTGCAAAAGCTTCACAAGAAACGCCAGACACTAATCGCAAGCCATTCCTTATATCCATTTTTCCAACATTGTCACTTCATGAGGAACAAGAGGATTTTGTTTGCTTTGATCTGGGGGATCGAGTTGTTTATTCAAACCCTATTACCTAGCCCGGTTTTTTCACAATCGAAAGAGGATTACCCGGAGGGCGATCAGGAATATTTTAAAGCCCTTCTGGAACTTGAAAAAGACGAGGAGTATAAAAAATTCTTGATGGACAGTGTTTCGTACGCGGGAGATAAGACAGTGGAGTATATGGATTATAAAGGTGTGCGGCCCAATGTCGATGAAGAAGGAGCCGAACCAGCTGGTGCGGGGGCAGACGCCGCTCATTTCAAAAAACAAACATATGAAGCCTTGCGCAATATGGATTGGTTCAGGAAAAACAATTATCAAAATTTCATCCGAAATGTTGGTCAGAATATTTACCCGGTGATCATTGCGAGTGACTATGAACCGGGAAAAGAGGGGGTTGGCAGTACCTATTACCTGTACCGAAGAGACCGTCCCGTCGAATCCGTCACGCCGACTTCCGTCAGGTATGAGATGGAAAAGATCCTTGCGCACATTCCAATGGGAGTCTTTATTTTAATTTCTCCCTACTTTGACAATGTGGCCAATCGACCTGAGGGATGGGAAGAACCTCTGATTAAATATAAAACACATGTTGAAAACATCAAAGAACATTTAGGGAAAAGTGATATTGGTCAAGCTACCTCGATGAGAGCCATGAAGATGTTGGATATGGTGAATGAATATTTACGTGATTGTATTGAAAATGGCTCCGGTGATGAACAGTCTTATCGTGCGTTTTCTCACAAAATAATCCCTTATGTTGCGGAGGCCATGAAAACCGCCGTGGAACTGCAGGTACAAGCGGGGTTGAGCGCAATGAGCCAATGGAAAAAAGAGTTAGGTCCGAAAGAGTGGGACAAACTCCATGTGTTAATTCCCGTTGTGTGGCCCGTGGCCGTCGGCAATCCACGACGGCAGATTTTTGAACATCTCATGACCCCCGAGCGGGCTACAACCAACATCTTTGAAGTTCATGCCAGTTCGCACGATGAGGCCCGAACGACCTTAGGCAGAATAAAAGGGGATTCGGTGATGGCCAACCTCACATTTGATAAGAATACCCAATTTGGCATGGGCAGTTACTTGCGTTTGTCCTCACCCACAGATCTCGTTCAGGGGGCCACGAGAGAAGAATTGAAGAAGTACCCTAAAACCAAAGAAAATGCTCAGCCTATGAACACACCCCACGGCGATTAGGAGAAGAGGTTTCGTTCAATCACGATTCGGGGTCAGATTCTGGGGAAAGTCGTGCAATACGATATTTTCATTTTGGAAAAGGTCCCACAACTGGTCATGTATTTTGGATAGTTCCTGCTGACTCGACCTTCCTATTCTGCCCTTGGGGCATTCACGTTTCCTTGGTATTCCTGGACGATGAGTGGTTGGTTGATGGATGGGTGCTGCTGGATGACCGAAACGGACCCATCGGGATGCTGAATATGGACTTTCGTAACCTCCCGTTTTCCCCCCAGGCCGATCAGGAGGGGGATTCGTTAAAGCCGGACGGCCTTGGGAATTGAAAGGCGGGTGGATTTCCCGTTGAAAAAAACCAATACCCATTGATGCTGGGAATAGGGGAATGCGGCAGGCCTTACAGGCATACGACTGTTGGCTCCCTGTCAGTTCTGACGGGATAGGCGAGGGAAGATGCCGTGTGATAATTCGGGTCGGCCGCTAAACGCAGTTCTTCCATCAAGGTGGAGCAGGAGGGGCAGGGCCAGTGATAGACCTCAAATGGTATCCGGCCATCACGGATGGATTGAATGAATTCCGAATGAGCGATGGGTTGGCCGCATGCACAGGTCATATACGCTCTCCCCTATGAGAAAATGGTTGATTGCGGTGAGTTCAGCCTGATGTGTGAAAAGACGGGGTCTTCGATGCCGGTGCCTCATGATATCCGCAGCGGAAAATACACCGTTTGGAATTGTGGTGATGAAGTTTGGCGCACCAGACTTTGTGAATCCCCGCCACTCGAAGATAGGCTTCCGCGGCCAACAGCATTCCAAGAACCGGCGCGGTGAGGTATATCCAAAAACCGGTCCAGAGTTGAGCGGGAAAAGCGGACGCCAGACTCCGGGCAGGGTTCATGCTCATCCCGGAGAATGGCGCTTCAACCGTAATGTAGGTGGCCACGAGCATTCCGGCAAACACTCCGGTCCAGCGTGAAAGGGCCGGATGATTGCTTGACATTAACACGACCGTCATCAACCCGAAGGAAATGCACATTTCCGCGAAAAAGGCCAGGCTCTCTCCCTCCGGTCCAGGGAGTGTCGCCACATAATTGACCGAGGGATCTAACAGAAAGCTCCCGGCCACAAAGGAAGCCAGGAAAATGCCTACCACCCCGCCAAAACATTGAAACAGGATATAGAAGACCGTGTCCCAGAATTGAACTTTCCCCAGTCGGAAAAACGTCAAGGTGACCGATGGATTAATATGGGCCCCGGATTGTTTCCCCCAGGGTGAATAAATAATGCCGATTGCGGTGAGTCCCATGGCGATTCCCATGATTAAACGGCGAACCGTCGCGTCGGGAAGGCTCTGCCTGAAAGCAGACGCGGGGTGCTCCAAAAGGATGGCGAACGTGGCTGCCGAGATCATGAATAATCCCAGGCCTGCCGCCTCCATCAAGTATTCAGGCCAATGATGTCTGAAGGATTCACGCATGAAACGTTTAGGTCCTCCACTGGCTTGCTTTGAGAAGGTGATGGTGAGCCATTATGGGAAAACCCCGTTTTTCAGGTGACACAAGGAAGACAGAAACGATCGTAGAGACAGACGACCCAATATGGATGCGTTCTACCTACGGCAAACTGTCGGAAGCTATCCACCGGAACTTTCAACATTCCTTGGCAACATTCACGAACACTTTGATGGCGCCCTTTTCCTCGGTCAGTAAACGCATCATCTCCTCATAGCGGTCCAATCCGTCAACCGGATGAGTCAGGAGCTTGGACAGCCAGCCAGGATACTCCAACTCCGCCCGCGCCAGATCGTAGACCCCCGCTTCAAAATATTCGCGATTGGCATTCACGGTTCCGACCATCACTTTATTCCCTAACACAAATCCCAGGTTAATCATGTCGGCAGGCACTTGTAAGGTCCGTCCCCCTCCCGTCACGCTGGATAGAATCAATACTCCGTTTTTTCCCAGATGCTCCATGGCCTCGAAGACCATTTGGGCATGGCCGGTGGCTTCAAACATGATGTCAAACGGGCCAAAGTGTTTGGCCGCGTCAGGAAGAGGCATTTCCTGGTTGGAGACATACCTGACACCGATTTCTTCCAGCAGTCGTGAGTTGCGGTAGGGCGGCGGAGTCCGACCGATGTTGGTGACTTGCAGTCCCCGCATGCGGAGGGAGAGCGCGGCCAGGAGCCCGATGGTTCCGGCACCCAACACGGCGGCCCGCCGCGGCCTCCAGATTTTGAGTCGGCGCTGACTTTCATATGCTTGGATGATGCCTTTTTCAATAACGGAGGTGGGCTCCAACAGCACACCCACATGTTTGAGGCCTTGCGGAATCCGCACTAGATAATCGGGATGTTCCACGATGTGCTCAGTCAGATACCCATGCCGCAAGTTAATCCCTCGTTCGAAATACACTTCGTCCGTAGTCATATCGTATTGACCGATTTGATCATAAAAACTTTGTCCGGGCCGTCTGACCGTCGGGACCACATAATCCCCGGTGGCAAATTCCGTGACCTCTTTTCCCACCTCGCGCACCTGCCCAAAACATTCATGGCCGGTGATCAAAAAATCATCTCCTGGAGGGGCCTGCCCGTATTCGGCGGCGTTAATCTCCTTGTCCGTGCCATCCACCCCGACTCGAAGCACCTGAATGAGCACACCTCGATGATCGGGAATGTGGTCCAATCGAGGGGAAGGAACCTGTCGTAAATGGATGGAGTTGGGTTTTCCGGGGATCACGGCAATGGCTTTCATCTGGTGACTCCATGGCAAGAGAATAATAGTACATGGGGTACGTGAACGTTCGTTCGCAACAACATGCCCTATCGTCTAATGTGGTTCAAATTTGTTTCATCGAATTGCCGGGTTCTGTTGGCCCTATAACCCGTCAGGGACGGTGGGTATTCCCTTTCGGCTCTTTCAAGCTTGGTTGATTGGGAAGGAAAGCCACTCCTTCATTCATGTTCCGGTGGGAGGCAGGGGCGCGGTGAAAATTACTGAGGGATTGGGCCCATGACCCGTGGAGTCAACTCCACGGGAACCACTGAACTTAGGGGACCAACTCGATTGACGACATGAAAGGGCCGGAGAAGTTCCCGGCCATGCTGAAATGTTTTGGAACAAATGATGACCTCTCATGAGAAGAGTGTCGGCTGACTGCTATACATCGGTGTCCATGTTTGGTAGATGTATGGAGTGAACCAGCAAGCCTTTTTTTTCGGGTTCAATTTGTTTAAAAAGGGGAGGATATGAAACCGTCAATGGAACGGATCGGGATTGTGGGGGTCGGGCGGATGGGGGCCAATATGGCTCGCCGGCTTCGGGATGTGGGGTATCCGGTGACTGCGGTTTTCGATGTGGACAGCCAAAGAGCGAACAGTCTAGCCAAAGAATTAGGCTGTGAGGCCGTGTCCACTCCTGGTGAGGTGGCCGCCTTATCGAGTACGATTTTTACGGTGGTGACGGATGACGGGGCGATGCAGGAGATTTTTTCAGATGGTCATCCGAACAGTCTTTTGAAAAATGCCGAGGATCGATTGTTTGTGAATTGTGCGACACTCTCCCCTCACGTTCACATGGAAATCGAACAACATGTGGAAGCACGAGGGGGGTATTGTCTGGAGGCCTGTATGGCCAGCAGCATTCCTCAAGCGCGTGAAGGCACGTTATACCTGATGTGTGGAGGAAAGCCTGAAGTCTTTGAACGAGCCAAGCCGGTTTTAACCACCTTAAGTGCTCAGTTACGTCTTATTGGCCCCGCCGGTCAAGCCGCAAAGGTCAAGGCCTTGGTCAATATGGTGATGAATATCAACACCGCCGGTTTGGCGGAGGGGTTAGGCCTTGGAGACGCGCTTGGGCTGGATCTGACGATGTTGCGGGAAGTGTTCAGTCAGACCGGAGCGGCATCACGGGTTCTGGAAACCGACGGAGCCGATATGCAACAACGCGATCACGAATGCTATTTTTCTGTAGCCCATGCCGCCAAGGATTCCGGCATTGCCTATGCGCTCGCGGAATCCGTGGGCCTCACTTTGCCTCTGGCCAAATCGACGTTGGAACAATATCAACGATTGGTGAAGCTGGGGAAAGGGGAATTGGATAAATCCGGTATTGCGGAACTGACCTTTAAAGACCGCTGTTCGCAGTAATTGGGTCGCACCCGTTTTTCTCTTAGTCCCACGGATTAATGAGGCTCTTGTCATCCTGACCCATTCGGCAAAGCTCAGGGCCGGGTCCACAGAAGGATCTCGCTGAGCCGGATTATTTTCCGCCTGGGCACAGATTCTTCGCCGTGGGCTCAGCATGACAAGCTGTCTCAATCACTCATCCAAGGGTTCAAGGAACGACGATGGGCATGTTCGGACACGGCCGGGTGCATCATGAGCGAGGAACAGTTAGAGAACGTCCAGGGAGCCCTTGTCATCCTGAGTGAAACGAAGAATCTCGCGGTGCCGTCGCATCGTCAACCTGGGCACAGATCCTTCGCCATGGTCTCAGGATGACAGGTCGGTTAAAGTGTATGGCAAGGACATCTTTGAAACCCAGTGCTTGTTAGCCAAGTAGGGATTTGCCATATTCCTGGGCTTGTTGGACCAATTCCTCAACTGTTTTTATTGCTTTTCCCACATTTTTTCCTACCGTTTTCCCGGCTTGCTTCGCTGCGCTGCGCACGGTGCTTTTACCCTTTCGAGTATTCTTTTTGACGGCCTTTTTGGTGGAGGCTACTTTCTTCGCCCCTTCCTTTTTCAATTGGCTCACGGTTTTCTTCGCACGCGAGGAAACGCCGGCGGATCGCTTTGTAGCCGTTTTCTTGGCTTTGGAAATCGTGCTTTTTGCCCGGTTGGTCGCGGTCTTAGCTTTCTTGACTCCGGTTTTGGCCGCTGTCTTGGCTTGCTTGGCCACGGTCGCTGATTTTTTCTTTGCCGCTGACTTAACTTGAGAGACCTTTTTGGAGGCATTTCTCGCCGTGCTCTTTACCGCTTTTTTTGCAGCCATTGTCTGCTCCTTTTGGGTAGGTAGAGGTCATTAATTGATAGTGATAGGTGAAATGTAACCTGGAACAACGGAAATCACAAGGGAAATCACAAGTCAAAGAACCATCTGGGCATGGGATTATTGCGATTCGTGGATGGAGCACCTGTGTCTTTGCATTCTCGTTGGCTTCTCAACGAATAGATTCGAAAGTTCATCAATCCGGCAAACAAGAGATCCTTACCCTTCTTTCCTCTTCAAGGACGGGGGAGAAAGCGTATAATAGATAAGGGGGTGAAGGAGGGCTCTATGAAAATTGGGATGCGGGGTATTCATCTGGTGGTTCTGTTGGTTGGCCTGAGTGGGTGCGCGACATTTTCCTCCTCCCCGTTTTCCACAAACCAGGAAGGGCAGGTGACGGCCGGTGCGTCGTTTGCCAACGTGATTCAAGACCCCTCTGCACATATCGGACACCTTCTCAAGGTGGGTGGAGTCGTCCTGTCTGCGAAACGTCTCGTGGACCGGACCGAAGTGATGGTACTTCAGATCCCCTTAGACAGCGATTCGATTCCCAAATGGAATCGGACTCTCTCCCAAGGTCGTTTCATTGCCACTCAGCAGCCCTTTCTTGATCCGGCCACGCTTCCCGAAGGCACTCGGGTAACAATTCTAGGCGAAGTGACCGGCCAAAAGTCCGTGCAAGTGGATGCAGAAGAAAAAAATTATCCTGTTCTTGCCATTCAAGCCTTGAAAGTGTGGCCGCTGATTCCTCAAGGCGGATACGGGTATGGTCCCTATTGGGGGCCTTATCCCTACTGGGGCCGGAATCGGGGATGGTATTGGCCGTATTCTCCGTATTCCTTTGGGTACGCCCGACGCAATTTTAGGGGACACAGGGGTTGGCGATGAACATTTGCCGGGATGATGCAAATTGACTCTATTGTATAAAAGAGGCAAGGTGTTATGTGTCCGTACAAAAAATTTGAGATCCGAAAAGAGGGTAGCTGACTGCCAGGGTTTCCAATAGTTACAGCATATCTGTCTCATGGGTAATATTGAGGCATCTTTGTTTTTCTACTCTTTACCATTCTTCTCAGGGAGGTTTTTATGACCTGGATATTATCAGGAGCATTTTCTGTACTGTGTGTAGTTGGTGTATCAGGATTGTCCGTGGCGGGGACGGGGACGGCGGATGATTTACAGAATCAAGCTGAAGAGAGAAACCAGGCGGCCAATGAAGCTCAGGAGAGAGAGATGAAAAATATGGAGGATGCGGCAGAGAACATCAAGGAAACACAAAAGGAGCGGGCCATTGAAGCCCAACGTTCCACCCAACAAGAAGCCGGGGGAATTGTGGATCAACTCCGGGAAGGGGCAAAGGGGGAGGTTAATCAACGGAGTAAAAGCATCAATTCAACAATAGACAATTTAGGGAGATAAGGACAGAAGTATGATCGGAGTGTTTTCCGGTTAGAGAAATATCAGAGTTATCCAGCTGTGTTGAGGCCTGTCGAGGGTGTTTCTCTCGACAGGCCGTTTTTTTTCTCGTGTAACGGATAGAAGGGATAAAAGACAACTATCCAAGTCCATGCGTTTGCCTGGGGTTTTCCGGTCGATCGTCAATATGGAATGACCTCCACAGGTCTTTGGTGAGGTTTTCTCCACAATGGTCTCTTAGCGGGTAGGGCCGGAGTCATTCAGTCGGAAAGGGAATATTCGTGAGAGTCCCGACTGTTCTGAAAGTCGCGCTATTGATAGGGCAATGGCCGCTTTACCGCCACGGAGCAGACCCTCCGCAAAAACTCCCGTACCAGCATTTTTTTTGTGGTATTCCTGACCTTTTTCTGCTGTGGCCTTTCTCCAGATCTCAACATTTCTTAAAAGATTATTTCTTCCCTCGTGCCCGTTCTAAAGTCGACCCGCGTGTGGTGATTCCCGTTCAAAAATTCCTAAGGGGATTCCTGGGAGATCTATCCGGTCATCCGTAAGCCGACGTTTGCTATTCGCATGTTAAAAAATAAGGCTCAGGTAAAAAGGAGTGAACATATGCCTGTATTACTATCTTTGTTGTTCATTACGGTCGTGCAATTTTGTTTGTCTGGGTTAAGCTGGGCCGCCGATGCCCCGGTGTTTGGGACCTTCGCCCTTTATGAGGTGGATAAAGATTGGAAGGATTTGCCGATGGAGGAAAGGCAGAAAGGCGGGGAGGAGGCCAAAGCTCTGTTGGAGGCATTCACAAGTCAGGTGACCGTGGATGGATATTGGACTTATGGATTGACGACAGAATCCCATTTTTTGCTTCGTCTGCATTCCGCTGAACTCAAAACCAACCAGCAATTACTGACCCAACTTCGGAGTACCCGCCTTGGCCGGCATTTGGATTTGGAGTACACGATCAGCGGGGTGACCAAGGGATTGAATTATGCTCCGGATTTTCCTGATTTGCTTCAACAACTGAAAGGGGCGAAATACGAAGGTGATCCGTCTACCTATGCGATTATGATCCCCATTCGGAAAAATGCCGAATGGTGGAACCTGTCTAAAGAGGATCGTGTGGCACTGATGAAAGAACACACCATTCCCACGGTTGCCTATTTAAAAACGGTGAAGCGGAAATTGTACCATTCCACCGGGATTTCGGATGTGGACTTTCTCACCATCTTTGAAACCAATAATCTGGTGGATTTCAATGACCTGGTTATTGCGTTACGGATGGTCCGTGAAGATATCTTCAATGTTCAGCTCGGAGAGCCGACGATCATCGGCACATTGAAAAGCTGGAATGATATTGTCGACCTTCTTGTGAAATAGCCGGATGACGGCCTGGTGATGGGCCCCGTCATCCTTGTGGCAACCAACCTTGGCATCAGAGGTGAAAGGATTGAAACATGCCAAACATTCTTCCCACGGTTTCACATCTTCACCATTCAACCTGTGTGTCTGTTCAAGGAGGTGATTCTATGAAACGCGTATTTCTGATGTGTGCAGGTATCGTGTTGCTGTTTGGGATCGGTTCCGTATCGTTTGCGGCCGGGATGGGAGACGAAATGACAGACAAGACCGAAACGATGAAAGAGGAGGGCATGAAAACGGCTGATGACGCCATGGGGGACATGAAGGGAAAAGGCGAAGAGATGTCATCCGACGCCAAAGGCCAGGAGATGCCTGGTAACATAGAAGCCCAGGGAAAAGAGAAAATGGGTAAAAAGAAAAAGAAACCCATGAAAGAAGAACCGATGAAAAAGTAATTCTCATTCCTTTTACGCATCTCTAAGAAGGCCGGCTGTGGACTGACTCTGCAGCCGGCCTTCTTATTGGGACAGACATAAGAACCAAATCGTCATTGTTGAATAAATAATCAGTCCTTTGCGCGTGACCCCGTGAATCTTCTTATTTGACAATGTCCAAATTATGCCGCTCACCCTGACGTTTTGTCTGTCCAACCAAAATCATTCGTCATGCTATTTTGTGAGCAGGGCTTCTTCCTGATAAACCAGGATGCCCTAACCTGACCACTCCAAAAAGAAAGTGGTCTGTGGTGCCAGCTAAGAGAACTTTCCGGTGTTCCCTGAGCGTTGAGTATTTCCTCGCGAGGTTCTTATTCCTTTTAACCTTCGGTAAGGAGCGCAAATTCCCATGACCCAACCGGTTGCTTCTCTCGCCGCAGATTCTACGGTTCCCACAACGACCCATACAGGATTGCGGAAATGGACAAACGTGATCGTGTTCCTACTCTGTTGTATTTTTGGATGGATGCCAAACGCCATCGCGGTCGAAGATTCCTACATCGCCGGATATGCCGCCGCTGTACTTCAACATGAATTTAACGCAACCAATGCCTCCTTGATCGTAAAAGACGGCGTCGTGACCGTCTATGCCGTTTCGCTCGGGACTCTGGACCGAACGAAGGTCCAGACCGCGCTGGAAAACATTCCCGGTGTCAAGCGAGTAGAAGTCATAGAGGGCAATGCCGACTCCGTGACTCCCAAACCTCCTCCATCGGATGCTATCACGCAAGAAATTCCCAAGCCCGAGTCCAAGTTTCTTCCGAATGGTCTTCTCTTCGATCCGCTTCATGCCGACCCACGTTGGCCGCATTTCTCCGTGACCTATCGTGATATTTCAAAAGGTTCCGAACCCTCAAAAACCGGCTCGGCAAATTTCGGAGAAACGTTCGCGATCTATCGGAATGCTGCGCCATTCGACGGACAATGGGAAATCGCGTTCCAGGGCGGAGTTTTCAGCGTGTTCGATTTGGACGCGTCGTCCAAAGACCTTGTCAACGCTGATTATACTGCCGGCCTTCTTGCCAGTTATCGGACCGGTTCCCTTTCCGGCTTCCTTCGCATCCATCATCAAAGTTCCCATCTTGGTGATGAATTCATTCTCAATAACCAGCCGAACAGAATCAATTTGTCCTATGAAGAAATTGATGCAAAGTTGTCCTATGAATTGTTCGACTGGTTCCGGGTGTATGGCGGCGGCGGGATACTGGTGAATCGGGATCCCGACTCGTTAGGCCGCGGCACAAGCCAATTCGGGGCCGAATTAACGAGCCCTTGGACGTTATTGAGCGGGAAGATTCGTCCGGTGGCGTATGGAGATTTTCAGGTCAATGAGAGAAGCAATTGGATCATCAACCGTTCGCTGATGGCAGGGCTACAATTCGAAAATGCCCGTATCGGCGATCGCAAACTTCAACTCTTAATGGAGTATTATAAGGGTGCTTCACCCAACGGCCAATTTTATTCTCAGCGAACCGAGTGGATCGGAGTCGGCCTTCATCTGTATTACTGACCTCCAACCTTATCGCGCCTTAGAAGTCATTGGAGAAGAAAAGGTAAGCCCCTTCCTTGATGTGGGAATTTTCCACATGCCTGACAACATGTGAAATGTGTTTCCTGGATTTTTTTGGAAAATTCCAAACGAGGTGAACCTGAGAAGGAGTCTAGGACTGGTCCTGATTTGCATGGAAGTCAAAGGGGAAGGAAAGGTAAAAAATTTTTCGGTAAAGACTTTAAAAATTGTATCGGCAGGCGATCTCTTGCTACAGTTCTTCTAACGTTACAAAGACAGCACTGAAGGAAAACGAAGACACGCAATTATGGCGAAGAGTACGGTGGAACACCATTCGAACAAGAACGATTTCTTGACATTGTACCGGGACATGCTCCTCATCCGACGCTTTGAGGAAAAGTCGGCGGAGATGTACGCCTTAGCGAAGATCGCAGGCTTCCTTCATTTATACATCGGTCAGGAAGCAGTCGCCGTGGGATGTATGCATGCGATTCGCCCGGATGACTATGTCATTACCTCCTACCGGGATCACGGACATTGTCTGGCCAAGGGGTCGGATCCCAAAAATGTGATGGCTGAATTGTTTGGAAAGGCCACCGGCTTGTGTAAAGGCAAAGGAGGATCGATGCATCTCATCGACGTCGAACGGCACTTCATGGGCGGGTATGCCATTGTTGGTGGGCATTTACCGCTTGCAGTCGGGTTGGCGTTTGCCTCACGGTATCGCAAGGAAGACCGGGTGGTTCTCTGCTTTTTTGGTGATGGAGCGGTTCCCAGCGGGCATACGCATGAAGCCTTCAATCTGGCGGCGTTGTGGAAGTTACCTGTCATCTTTATTTGCGAAAACAACCGGTACGGGATGGGTACGCCGGTTGAACGCGAGATGCTGCTGTATAAAGACATTGCCGAACGGGCCAGGGCGCATGGGATTGAAGCGGAACAGGTGGATGGGATGGATGTGCTGGCGGTGAAGGAGTTGACCGCGGGCGTGGTGAAGAAGTTGCGAAAAGAACCACAACCATACTTTATTGAGGCGTCAACGTATCGATTTATGGGTCATTCCATGTCCGATCCCGCCCACGGTCATTATCGAACGAAGGAAGAAGTTGGAGAAGCCCGTAAGCAGGATCCGTTGATTTTTCTCAAGAGCCGGATCCTTCAGGATGGCCTGGCTACCGAGGCCGACTTTAAGCAGATGGATAAAGATGTGATTGAGACGGTGACCGAAGCTGTGAAGTTTGCCGATGAAAGTCCGTTTCCTGAGCCCGGCGCGCTCCATGAGGATGTATTAGTTGAGTGAAAATTTGCTCTTACAAAGGTTAAGCCGGAAGGATCGGGGTGGTATCTCCTTCATCAATGCAACACGATGATCAATTATTTTTGAATGATGACGAACCATGTTGATTTCCTATAGGGAAGCCTTAAATCAGGCGATGCGTGAGGAAATGCAACGGGATTCCCGCGTCTTTTTAATCGGGGAAGAGGTCGGGTATTACCAGGGAGCCTTTAAAGTGAGCAAAGGCTTTGTGGAGGAATTCGGCGTTGAGCGGGTATTAGATACGCCGATTACTGAAGCCGGATTCACCGGGTTGGCCATTGGCGCGGCGATGGCTGGGTTGCGTCCCATTGTTGAATTGATGACCTTTAATTTCGGCATTCTTGCCCTTGACCAAATCGTGAATAATGCGGCGAAAATTCGCTATATGTCCGGAGGCCAGTTATCAGCGCCCATGGTGATCCGCGGGCCGGGGAGTGCGGCCCATCAACTGGCCGCCCAGCATTCGCAGAGTCTTGAAGCCTGGTTCTGCCATGTACCCGGACTGAAAGTGATTGCCCCGGCAACGCCCTCTGATGCGAAGGGATTATTGAAGAGCGCCATTCGTGATGAGAATCCGGTTATTTTTATTGAAGCGCAACTTCTCTATGGCACGAAAGGCGAGGTGGCTGAGCAGGATTACACTCTTCCGATCGGCAAAGCCGCTGTGACGCGAACAGGAAGCGATGTGACCATTGTGGCCTATTCAAAGATGGCCTTACTGGCGCTTGAGGCCGCGGAAGCCTTATCAAAGGAAGGCATCAATGCCGAAGTCATCGATCTGAGGTCATTAAAACCCCTGGATACCGATACCATCCTGGAATCTGTCAAGAAAACCGGGCGTGTCGTTATTGTGGAAGAGGGATGGGAGTTTTGCGGGTTGGGCGCTCAGATTGCCGAGACTATCTATTCAAAAGGATTTGATTTATTAGATGGGCCCATCGTGAGGGTCGCCGGTGAGGAAGTCCCCATGCCGTATGCCAGGCCGCTTGAAGATCTGGCCGTTCCCGACCAGGCTCGGGTTATATCGGCGGTCAAAGAGATCCTTTAACATGCAACCTATTTTTGTCATGACTATTTCTCCAACATTTTTCGTCATAGAGTCTTACAATGGATTTTTCTGCCATAACAGGAGAGGCTTATGATTACGCGCGTCGTCATGCCCAAGCTTACAGACACGATGGAGGAAGGAGTGGTGGTAGCTTGGAAAAAGCATGAAGGGGATGCTGTTGACTCGGGAGACATTCTGGCAGAAATTGAAACGGACAAAGCCGTCCTCGATCTGGAATCCTTTGGGTCCGGTGTCCTGAAAAAAGTATTAGTGCCCGAAGGGGAAACCGTGAAAGCCGGGAAGCTCATTGCCGTGATCGGAGAAGAGGACGATGATATTGAGGCCACGCTGTCTGAGACTTCTGAGGACCAGGCTGCAGCACGTGAACCTCAAAAGGATTCTCCTGCTCCTTCTCGAAAAGAAAAGCATTCTCCTCCGTCCCCGGCACCATCCATCCCGGCCAAGGAAGAAAAGTCCGGCAGTGCGAAGACAGAAGCCCAGGCAACAAAGGCAGAGACCCGACCGGAGGCAAAGATCAAAGTGTCGCCTCGAGCCAAGGCGCTGGCGAAAGAACAGCGAATAGATTTGTCCACAATCAAAGGAAGCGGCCCTGAAGGCCGGATCGTTGAAGCCGATATCCAGGGACAGATGGATACTCCAAAGATTCCTGAGGGGCAAACCCAGGATATTCCTCTGAGCCAAATGCGCAAGGCGATCGCTCGGGTGACCACGTCAAGCAAGGCCCCTGTCCCTCATTTTTATCTCACCACCGAAGTGGCCATGGATCAGGCCGAGCGGCTCCGGAAGCAGATGGAGGAGGTGAATAATTCCCCCTTGAGTTTAACGGTCCTGTTCGTTCGTGCGGCTGCCCTGGCTTTAGCCCGTCATCCTGAAATCAATGTGTCATTTATGGGGGAATCCCTACGGCGGCATGCCACGATTGATATCGGGATCGCGGTGGCCCTGGAGGAGGGCCTTATTACTCCTGTGATACGAAATTGCGCCGGAAAAAATATTCTGCAAGTCGCTGAAGAGATTCGTGATCTGTTTGTTCGGGCCAAAGGCCAACAGCTCACTCCGGAGGAATATGCCGGGGCCACGTTCTCTATCTCTAATCTTGGGATGTATGAGGTGGACAATTTCATTGCAGTTTTGATGCCGCCCCAGGCGGCTTCTTTGGCCATAGGGGCGGTAAATATTGTTCCAGTGGCACGAGGACAGGCCATAAAATTGTCCCGCCGTATGAAAGTCACGCTCTCCTGCGATCATCGAGCGCTTGATGGTGCGCAAGGGGCACGGTTCCTCCAGTCATTTAAACGAGCGCTGGAAAAGCCATTGGAGCTTTTTCTTCCGTTGAAAACCCCATCAACACATCACAAGCCAGCTGGCCAATAATTGGTTGTGTGCTGGTATTCAGAAGTCTCTACGAAATAGCCATTGGTTGGCGCTCGTCAGTGAGCCGAGATCGCGCCGTGCTGAAAATCCTCCATTCTTTTGCTCTCTCTTTTCCTTGCTCGACTCAGGCCTTGCCTCTACCTCGTCCCCTATGTTGACTCGACGGTCAGTGAAGCGGGAAACGCAATGGGAAATCAGGATTGACCGCAGATGGCATGCATGAAAACAATAGGACTCCTCGTGATGACCGCTTTTCTGATAGTGGTTGGGGGACCGGACTTTGTCATGTCTGAAGAGTCAAGCCGAGGGCTGGATGGAGCGTTGCTTAAAGCAGCGGAACGAAATGATGCAGCCATGATCCGGCAATTGTTGCAAAACGGGGCAAGCATTCATGCTCAAGATGACAAGGGGCAAACGGCGTTACTCTTGGCCGTGGATCGGAATCATGTTGAAAGCGCCAAGCTGTTGATTGAGGCTGGAGCGGATGTGAATGTGCAGGATCGTCAACTGGACAGTCCCGTGCTCTTAGCCGGAGCGAGAGGATACCTCGAGATTTTAAAGTTGATATTAGAGGCCAAACCTGATTTTACAATTTATAACCGGTTCGGGGGAACGGCCTTGATTCCGGCATGTGAACGTGGGCATGTTGAGGTCGTCAAGGAACTATTGCAAACCGATGTGGATATCAATCATGTGAATCGGTTGGGTTGGACCGCGTTGTTGGAGGCCATTATTTTGAGTGACGGGGGGCCCAGACATCAGGAGATAGTAGGAATGCTTATGAAGGCGGGCGCCGATATGAACCTGCCGGATGGGGATGGCATCAGCCCATTGCAACATGCCCGGACCAAAGGTTTCACACGAATCGTTAATATCCTGGAATCGGCGGGAGCCCGCTAGGGGCGTGAGATATATTGACAACGTTGCAGCCTGACCAAGACAATCGTCAGGTCAACACATGAATGATCTCAATGTTTATCAAAGGAGCGTTTCATGATCGGCAAAAAGAATCTGCAACTTACATCGGGAAAAGGTTGGTATCTATCTGGAATGGTTACCCTCAGTTTAAGCGGACTGTTCATGGCGGGCGTGTCGGCCGCCGAGCTGCCGCGTGAGGCGGTCCTGCCACTCTCACTGGCCACGAAGGCTGCAAGTGCGGCGGTGGAGCAATGCACAAAAGATGGATATCGGGTGAGTGCGGCGGTCGTCGATCGGGCCGGGGTGGTGAGGGCGTTATTACGGGAAGATGGAGCCGGCCCGCATACGGTGGATAGCAGCCGGAAAAAGGCCTACACCTCGGCCAGTCTGAAAAGGCCCACGGCAGAATTGGGTGAGTTGATTGCCAAGATGCCGGCGGTGCAAGCCTTACGGGATATGAACGAAAATATGCTTATTCTTGGCGGCGGGCTTCCCATTGAAATGGGTGGAGAGGTTGTCGGCGGTATCGGAGTTGGTGGAGCGCCCGGTGGTCATTTGGATGTCGCCTGTGCGAAGGCAGGGTTGGAGAGCATTGGTATATCCACGCAAGAAAAAAAAGAGAAGTAAGTTGAATTTTGAGTTTTCAACCGCGTGGGATCACATGACTCGTTCAGGACCAGACTGACTGTTTCTCATGGCTTCTTGAATAGTGCCGTACAGTTGGTTAACGGCCGCCTCTTTGGGAATCAATAGGAAGGCGCCCGCCCGCTTCATTGCCTCCTGGTTTGCGCCGTCGGTATGCATGGACAGGCCGATCACGTTCAAATCCGGATAAGCGGCTTTGAGGTGATTCGTCGCTTCGATGCCATTCATCCCCGGCATGTTGATGTCCATGACGACAACGTGAGGGATCAGGCGATTGACCGCTTGCAATGCTTCAAGCCCGTTTGCGGCTTCCCCGACCACTTCCACATCCTCATACCCCTCCAGCACGGAGCGCAGGCCCTGACGGACCATCGCATGATCATCAACCAGCAACACGCGGATACGTGACTCCAGAGATTTCACCGATGAGGAATTTGTTGAGCGGAATGTCGGCTGATCATTCACGGTAATTGCTTGCCCGGCCTTTTTTTCTCCCATCTCTGAGCGGTGACCTTTGGCGCCTGCCTTCGGCAGCATCAGTATGGCCGTGGTTCCACATCCTGGAGCTGACTCAATACTCAAGCTGCCGCCTAAAGACAGCATTCGTTCCCTGATACTGAAGAGGCCGAATTTGGTGGATGGGATGTTGGCGTCGGCCGCGGAGGTCTCAATAGCAACAGGATTAAAGCCAATGCCCTTATCGTGCACGGTAATTTGTAATCGTGTCTCGTCTTGAGCGAGCTGTACCGTTGCCTCCCTGGTTCCTGCATATTTCGATGCATTGATCAGGAGTTCACGAACCGATTGATAGAGCAGAATGCATTGGTCATCGGGCAGCACCGGATCGAGCTGTTGCGGCAGGCTGACATGAACCGTCAGATTGCGTTTTTTCATGTCCTCGGCCAACCATTTCAATCCCTCGGGCAATCCATGATCCCGCAACACCTGCGGGCTTAAGCCGGCGACCAGTGTGCTGGTATACGTCAACGCCTCAGATAAGATGTCATCGACCTGTTGCATCACTTCCATAGCGGTGGGAAAAGCCTGCCTAGATTGCTTCGCCTGCCCGAGTTTTAATTTTCCCAACACCAGGAGCTGCTGCAAATGATCGTGCAGCTCTGTCGCCAGCCGCTTGCGCTCCCGCTGCTCGGCCAGATTGAGTTCGGTGGCCAGGGCGCGCAGGCGTTCTTGTGACTGGATGAGATCCCTGGTCCGTTCGTCGACCAGGTCTTCGAGTTGATGGGAGAATGTCTGGAGCCGTGCCTCGCTCTGGCGCAGCGCATCCTGGACATCACGCAAATCCGTAATGTCTGTGTTGGTGCCGAACCAGCGGATAATGTTTCCGGCCGCATCGCGGATGGGGAGAGCATGGGAAAGAAACCAGTGATATTGGCCATGTTTGCCGCGCAACGGAAATGTATCTTCCCAGGGCTCACCGGTAGCCCAGGACCCTCTGAGCCCCTCGACAACCCGGTCCACATGATCGGGGTGGAGGACTTTTTTCCATCCCCAACCCTGCATCTCTGTGAGTGTGGTTCCCGTATAGTCGCACCATCGCTGATTGAACCAAAAGATCGAACCCTGTTCGTCGGCCATCCAGGCGAGCTGGCTCATGTTGTCGGCCAGGGTGCGGAAGCGTTCCTCGCTGTCAAACAGTGCCTGCTCGGCTTGTTTGCGAGCCGTGACATCCATTGCGGCGCCGAACCATTCAATAATCTCCCCCTGGTCATTGAGAATCGGAATCGCGCGTGAATACGTCCAGCCGAGTGTGCCGTCGGCGCGGATGACCCGATGTTCGAGTTCAAAGAAGCTTTTTGTCCGGATGGCCCTGTTGATCGTGTCCATCACATATGTCTGATCGTCGGGATGGAGGTATTTCTCGAGCCACATGGAGGTGGGCTCCAGTGTGTCGGCGACAAATTCGCGGCCCTCACAATGTCGCAGTTCCCTCCAGTCAGGACTCATGCGATAGATGACGTCGGAGGTGGCGCTGGTGAAGGCACGGAAGCGCTCCTCGCTTTCGCGTAAGGCCTGTTCCGCCTGTTTCCGTTCGGTATTATCTTGCACCACCGTAATCGCCCCGACCACATTCCCGGTGCCGTCCCGAAATGGCACGGCGGACACCAGTTGATGGTGCTTCATGCCTTGCTGATCGGTGTAGATGAATTCCATGCCTGGCTCGATGCTCTCGCCGCGCAAGGCACGTGCGCCCGGCCACTGGTCCATCGGCACCGGCTGGTTTGGCGCATGGAGGCTGCGCCAGCGAGTAACGGTAGCCTGGCCCGTGGACGGGAGGACTTCCGAGACAATATTTCTCATGTGGGAGTTTCTGATCATGAATTGTCCGTCAACGTTAAGGACGCCGACACCGACCGGGAGTTGCTCAATGATCGCCGTCAGTTGAGATTGGCTTTCGCGCAATTTTTCTTCCGTCATGCGTCGAAGGCGGGCCAGCTTGACATGCGATTCCACGCGCGCCAATAGTTCCCGGGCACTGAAAGGCTTGGTCAGATAGTCGTCCGCCCCTGCCTGCATTCCTTCAATTCGGGCCTCCTCACCGGCGCGGGCTGAAAGGAGGATGATGGGAATATCTGCGGTTGCCGAATTGGAACGCAATGCACGCAGTAACCCGAACCCATCTAATCCGGGCATCATAATATCGGTGAGGACCAAATCCGGCTGTTGAATGCCGACTATCTCCAATGCCTCTTCTCCATTGGTGACCGCTTCGACGTCAAACCCGGCCTGATTGAGCAGGCGACAGACGTACTCCCGCATGTCAGCATTGTCGTCCGCTAAAAGAATACGCCCCTCGGTCTGTGCGCCGTGAGTCGCAACCGGCGAACCTGCACTGGTGGGGAGTGCCTGTTGGCTTCTGCCCTGTGAAATGACGGTTTCACCTCGTTCCCGTGTAGTGATAGTTCCCGGCAGCCACCGTAATGCTTCTTCGACATAGGCCTCGCCGCGCACCGCGGTAGACGTCAGCGTGCGGGCCGCATTGATGCGGTCGGCGGGCAGGTGGCCTTCTCCCCGGGGGATGGAAATCGTAAAAAGACTCCCACGGCCGATCTGGCTTTCCACACGCACGACTCCGCCGTGCAGCCTGACCAGTTGCTGCACCAAGGCCAACCCAATCCCTGAACCTTCGTGAGAGCGGCCACGGGAGTTTTGGACGCGGTGAAACCGGTCAAAGATACGGGGCAATTCCTCGGGAGGGATGCCTGTGCCCGTGTCCCGGACTTCCAAGACGACATACCTGGTTGGATCAGGCTCTGCGGGGTCTTGAATACCTGATGGCTCTACGTTCCTCTCCCCACTGTGTAAGTGTAATGTGCACTGATCCCCCGTTTTCAGGCTCACCTCGATTTCGCCCTGGAAGGTGAATTTAAAGGCATTGCTCAGCAGGTTCAGCACGATTTTTTCCCACATATCACAATCGATATATATCGGTTCAGGAAGAGGAGGGCAGTTCACGATCAACCGCAGGCCGGCCCGCTCAACGGCTGAGCGGAATACGCTGGCGAGATCCGCCGTCAGTGCCGCAAGATCGGTCGGTTCATAGTTGGCCTGGATGCGTCCCGCCTCGATGCGTGAGAAGTCCAGCAGGGTGTTGACCAATTTGAGCAGCCGGAGGCTGTTTCGGTGCGCAATGCCGACAGCGTTGGCGGCTTCCGATGGAAGAACGCCATGCACATTCCCCAGGGCATCTTCCAGCGGGCCCAGCATCAACGTCAGTGGCGTGCGAAATTCATGACTGACGTTGGAGAAGAAGGCGGTCTTGGCGCGGTCGAGTTCCGCCAGCGCCTCGGCACGTTTGCGTTCCTCCTCATACGAACGTGCCTTGTTCAAGGCATTTGCGACGGCCTCAGCCAGGAGGTCAAAAAATGTCCGGTATGACCCATCGAGAGGACGTCGCGAACTGACCCCGGCAATCAAAAAACCAAAGGGCTGGGCCAGGCCTGACAGGATGATTCGCAGGACGACGGCTGTGTCAGGACTTTCCTCATACGGCCCGCAGGGTGTTCCTCCAAAATATTGCCTCAACCCGTTCACAACAATGCTTTGAGTTTCCAGTCCCTCCTGGAGCGGCCAGATCATTGGTTCAGATGAATCGAAGCTGATGTTTGGCGGAGTGACCGGTATTCCGGCTTTGACACCTGTGCAATGCGCCAACCGGGCTCCATTGCCGTCTTCCTCCAATTGGTAGAGTATTGCAAAGGGGACATCGAGTTCGGCGGCTGCGATTGAGTCGCCGATCACCCTCATGGCCTCGTCGATTGAAGTTGTTTTCCCACTCCGTTCGGCCAGTTCGCGTAGGAGGCGGAGCCGTCGTTCGGCCAGCGTGTGTTGTGTGAGCTCCGTGACCGGGTGAAAGAGGCCGCCAATGCCGCCGGACTCATCGCGGATCGGACTGAAGGAGAAGGTAAAGAACGTTTCTTCGAGGAAGCCCAGACGATCGAGAAACATGCGCTGGTTCACCAGAAAGGCTGTTTTGCCGTTGGCGGCGCTTTCAAAAGCTTCGCCGATCGCAGGCCATGCGGAATACCAGCATTCTTTAAAATCCTGGCCCATCGAATGGGGATGCTTATCACCGCAAATCGGCCAATAGCCGTCATTGTAGATCTGGGTGCGTTGCGGTCCCCAGGCAATACTGATGGGAAAATTTGACGCGAGGGCAAGACTGACAGTCGTACGCAGACTTTGAGGCCAGGAATCGATTGAACCCAATGGTGTTTTGGACCAGTCCTTCGTGCGGACGAGCTTTCCCATCTCCCCGCCGCCTGTGAGCCAGTCGCCACCAGCCTGACTTTTTTCGGGGTTGCTCATTGCTCGTGACCAGGTTGATGGTTACGCACGGCTGCAGTCCCGGCCGCTGTATATTGGCAGGTGAACGAGATTTGACAGGCAGGTCGGGGAGCGATCCACATAGTCCAACACCTAGCGTGTCGTCATCTGATGGCCTACTCGTCCAAAAAGATAATATGTCATTAAGAGTTAGGCTTCCGTTGAAGTCGAATGCCCGGGTCTCTCAGTTCGATTCCATGGCTGAAGCACTGGCCAAATAGGAAAAGCATCAGCGCATTTCCGGTCCTGGACAACACGGCATCGGCTGAAAGAACCGACGGGCACTATATCAAAAAGAGGGCTGGATGCTCAAAAAGTGTCGAGCTGGTTTTGGTCGGGAAGGATCCGACAGGCAAGTGAACCACCGATCGGAAGACCGTCTTTCGTCCCTTCCCGAAAAGCTAGCTGATAAGATTACGCCGCACCACACTCTGTAGGAACAGACGAATTTTCCATTGCCAAGGGAAAATTATTCAGTTCAGCATGCGCGTCGTATTATTTCTGGTCAATAGGTCGCTGTAGCCCTGGGTTGAAGATTTCCCGCAATCATTTGATAATAAAAGAGGTTCAAGTCCATGCGCCTTTCCCTCTATTCATGCCGCCAAAAAAGTGACTTCTGACGATCCGCTCATGTTAGCCAAGGCTGCCGGTCTGCGGCGGGATTTCCAGACTCCTTCTGGGACGTGACGGATAAGCATTATCTTTTGACAGCCACACTCAACGACTGGTGATCATTCGATAGAGCCAGAGAAACAGAATAGCTCCGATCACCGCCATCACAAATCCAACGGGGTCATCCTGCCCGTAAAGTCCCATCAATCGGCCAATGAAGCCACCGAAGAGTGCTCCGATGATGCCGATGGCAACCGTTGCAAAAAATCCACCGGGATCTTTCCCGGGCATCAGCAGCTTTCCAACGATTCCCACGATGAGTCCAAATACGATCCATCCCAATATACTCATGATCATGTCTCCTATAATTTTAGCGTAGTTTCCAAGGTGCGCACCGATTCAGGTTTCACCAAAAGGCAGGATGATTGATAATTTTCCCGGTAGATTTGAAAAACCGCCACAAAAATTCCAAGGAGGATCGGTCCGAGAAACAACCCGAGGAAGCCAAAGTAGGCTAGACCGCCGAGTGTGGCAAAAAACAGAAACAGGACCGGTAAATCTGCGCTCGATCCCACCAGAAGGGGTTGCAGAAAATTATCCATGAGCCCCACCAATCCGACTCCCACACCGATCATCACCAGCCCTTTCCAAACCGGAGCCGTGAAAAAAAGGTAGACGGCCACCGGTCCCCACACGAGGGCCGTGCCGCCGACAGGCAAGAGAGAAAAAAGGGCGCTCAACGCACCCAGAAACACGGGAAAAGGTACGCCGAGAGCTGCGTAAGCCAGTCCTGCCGTGAAACCTTGGGCTAAGGCAGTCAACAGGGTACCTCGAACGACGGCAACAACCACGTGGTCAAGGCGTTCAAAGATTACCGCCTTATAGCTCTCTTCGATGGGTATAGCATCATAAAACGCACGATACAGCCGATGGCCGTCGCGGAAGAGGAAAAACAACGTAAAAATAATGATAAAGAAATTGGTGATGAGTGAAATGGTATTTCTGGCCAGGCCGCTCACACTCGTGAAGAGGACCCCGCTGACGGCCTTGCTTCCTTCAATAATGGAGGCTTGAACATCTCCATAGGCGATGATAAACCGGCCCAGCAGCGGTTGGGAAAGATGGCCGATGATCGGCAATCGGCCAATATATTCCGGCAGCCGGTTCAGGCCGTCAGCCTGCACCCACGCGACGGCAGCTTGATACGCATGAATGGTTTCACTAATGACCAGAAATAAAAGATATGCGAAGGGGAGGACGGCCAGTAGGGTGACGCTGATTGTGCTGAAAGCAGCGGATAATGTGGACCGGCCGTGGAGGGCTCCGGTCATGCGCTGATACATCGGATAAAAAAGCTTCACCAATATGAGCGCCCACATGATGGAGGTAAAGAACGGAGCAAACATCACACCCAACAGATAAAGCAAAAGGGAACAGAAAATCAGAAAAGCGACTGTGAGGACCTGTTGAGGCATTTACGTGGACGCTGCCATAATTGAACCCGACGGACCAGCCTTACATTTGGTATGGCCGTCCTGGAAATAAAGAGTGATTTGACCTGTCAAACCCACCATAAAGTGTACTCGGAATTTTTCCCTCTGGCCCATAATCTGACGAGATCCTGGACCTAGTCAGGGTACCAACGACCGAATCATCCTGGGGAAATACGAACTCTTCAGATCATAAAGGGAAAATTGGACCCTCGCTGCCCACAAGGGCAGCGAGGGTTTCTATCATTTTCTTGTTTCAGGGTTGGTCACACACGGGTCACAATGTCCCGTGGGGCACCAACGACTCCACCAATCGCTGCGGCAGACGCCCCAAATACCAATGAGATGAATGTCCAGATGGAAGCTTGAGAAACTGCTTCAGCCGTGGCGTCTGCGGCTTCGAGAGCCTGTTGCCGTGCCTGGCCTTGAAGCTCGGTAAGCTTTGTCGTGGCTGTCTGGTATGTATCCATCCATCGTTGCACCGTCTGTTCCGCTTCCTGGCGACTCATATCCGTCCGGGCAACCAGAACGTTTGTCAGGGCTTTCTTGTCAACTTCCGACACCACGTCTTGACCTTTCCCGATGATTCGGTCCAGGATGGTCATCAACTCTTCGTCGGTTTGTTGTGGTTTGGTCGCAGATTGTTGGACGGATTCCTCCATCGTTTCTGAAGTATTCATGGCCTTCGTCTTGAGGGTCCCGGGTTGTAACTCCTCTTTCCCGGTTTGCTGAAGAAGAAGTTGAGCTTCCTGTTTGATATCATCCCACGTCATATCGGTGCCGGAAAGCTGCTTAGTTGCGAAATCCGAGACATTGGGAGCTAGAGCAGCCATTCCCTGCCCGGTGGCGCTAAGAGCATCGCCTAATACTCCAAAGGTACCGCCGAGAATACTGCCTGCCGTACTGATCAGGAAGTATACGGCCACGAGGGTTGCGGCCCCCCACGTAATAAACCCATGGAGCAATCCATCGGTTTGATTGGGCATGCCTGCAAGTCTGCCTGCCACCCAGCCGCCGGCAAAGAGAGCGATGATGCTCACGACGACCCACCAGATGGCCGCACCTATGCTAAAACTGCCTGCCGCAGGTGTCTCCCCGCTCAACGGGTCTATGGTACTCGCGCCAATCCCGATACCAAACAAACTAAGGGAGAGTTGGACCACAAGGACAGTAATAATCCCAGCAAAAATTGCAGCCCATGAAATTCGTTTTACCGCAGCCCCTAAATAATCCCTCGGTTCTTGAGTGGTAACGATAGCCATTAGACGCACCTCCTGTGAAATTCATTCTTTGAATAATCAATTCACTGTAAGGCAGGAGAGACGACTTATAGTACATACAAAGAGCGGTATAAATTGAGGAAAATGTCGCACTCCCACATTGGAACATCATTCTTATCCCTTGCAAAATGTCATCAGCACAAAAGGCCGGAAAGCTTTGGACAAAACTTTCCAAGCAAGGAAAACAGATAATGAGACATCATGAGTGTTGAGCATTCGTCAGGTGCCGATATGTCGCCAACCATTTTCCAGGCTCTTTCTCACGCTATAAATCTCTTCATCCTCTTAATCCGCCTAATTCCCGCATGAAATCGATGTGGTGTGGTTCTCAGCCCTGTTCAATAAATATGGGGAATGCTTTTTGCCAATCATGTCAATGATTAGAGAAAATCGAAAGACCGGAGGACATGCGAGAAATACGTTCGGAGTGAAAGGAGAGCTATACCAGATGAAAGCCCAATATTTAGGACATGTGGTGTTTTACGTCAAAAACCTCGAACAGTCTTTGAAATTCTATCGTGATGTGGTGGGGTTTCAGGAAGTCGGAAAGATTTTCGGAGGAAAAGCGGCGGCGCTTTCTTCTGGTCGGACTCATCATGAACTGTTGTTAATTGAGGTCGGCGACGTGCCGGGACCACCATCGGGAATGAGGCGGGGCCTCTATCACATTGGTATTAAAGTTGGAGAGAGTCTGGATGACCTTCGGGCTGCCAAACGGGACCTGGAACGGGCCGGTATCACAATTGGAGGTATGAGTGACCATACGGTCAGTCAAAGTCTGTACCTTCATGATCCCGATGGGAACGAAGTGGAGCTTTATGTGGACAACCCGGATGTGGATTGGAAGCATGACCCGACATTGGTGCTGGCGCCGATCAAACCCCTGGAGTTGTAATCTTCTCCCAGTTGTTGTTCGTCGTCGTACAGATGGGCGCACAGCCCTGAAATACAGGGCTATTCGAGGGAGCGTGGCAATTCCCACGAATTATGATGAAGAAGACAATTTCAAAAATAGGAGCATATCATGACAACAACGAAATCCACTGAAGGACCCTCACCGGCATTGTTTTTTCAAACCGTCAATGGGCATATGCGAACGGCGGCGCTGAAATCCGCCATCGAACTGGAACTGTTTTCCGCCATCGCGGAAGGCCACCATACCCCCAAGGCTTTAGCTCAACGATGCGAGGGTTCTGAACGAGGGCTGAGAATGTTGGGAGATTATCTGACAGTGGGAGGTTTTCTGACCAAACAGGGGGAGGAATATCAGTTGACTCCTGATTCGGAATTATTTTTAACCAAGACATCGCCTGCCTATTTAGGGCCGACTCTGAATTTTATGTTGTCATCTCCTCTCGTGGAAGGATTCAAACAACTCACTGGTGCTGTAAAAAAAGGGGGAACAGTGGTCGGGGAGAAAGGAACCCTGGCGCCGGAACATCCGGATTGGGTGACCTTTGCCCGTTCCATGGTGCCATTGATGAAAGGTCCGGCGGAGTGGATAGCTTCCTGGGTGAAAGAGAATGCCCCCGATACCCGCAAGGTCCTGGATGTGGCAGCCGGTCATGGGGTGTTCGGCATCGAAATCGCTCGCACATTATCAGAGGCTGACATTACCGCTCAGGACTGGCCCAATGTGTTGACGGTCGCCAGAGAGAATGCTCAAGCAGCCGGGATTGGCAAGCGTTTCCATGAATTGCCGGGGAGTGCTTTTGATGTGGAATTCGAGAAGGACTATGATGTGATCCTTCTCACGAATTTTTTGCATCATTTCGATGTCGCTACTTGTGACACCTTTTTGAACAAGGTTTATGGCTCGCTCAAGGCCGGGGGATTTGTCATAACGGTGGAATTTATTCCCAATGAAGATCGGATCTCCCCTGCTGCCATGGCAGAGTTTTGTCTCATTATGTTAGCGACGACTCCAGCCGGGGATGCCTATGTCTTCAGTGAATATGACCGCATGTTCCGCCATGCCGGATTTGGCGAGAGCATCATGCAGGATATTCCAGCCTCCAATGAACGGGTGATCATCACCAAAAAATAGGGGAATCTTCCGACATTCGCATGGGGACATATTAAAGGGTGAACGCTAGAGAGTCCCCCTCCTTTGTAAGGAGGGGCAAAGGGGAGGTAGCCTCTGCGGGGCCTTCAATGATTGCCCTGGGATGTTTTACTAATAGGCATCGGACTCTACCTCACCTACCCTCTCCTTACAAAGGAGAGGAATTCAAAGGTGCCTCATGCCGAAAAAAGAGCACGAGAATGCGAGTGCCCCACGTAAAAGCCTGATGAACCTAATAGGGAAAAGGAGAAATCGTTATGCCGGTACAAGTCTATGGAGTCAATCATGTGGTGATCGAAGTTGACGATGCGCAGAAAGCCGTCGAATTTTATGCGGATGTCTTCAATCTTGAGATGCTACGAGGCGGTGAGGGGGCTGCCTGGTGCAAAATGGGAGAGCATCAGTTTTTGGCCATCTTCGAAGTGAAAACCCTGCAACCGGATCGCACGAAACATTTCGGTATCATGGTCCGGGATGACGCTCAGGTAAAGGAAGTACGGGAAAAAATCACCAAGAAATACGGACTGGAGGTCCATCCGGATTTTCGTTGTGATTTCCGGGATCCCTGGGGCAATCGGATCCAAGTCGGAGATCTGCATGATGAATCGTTGGTCTGGCTCCTTCCTTACCGGGAGGTCCAGGATACCGGGATCACATTTGCCTCGCCTTCTAAAATTTGACGACCTGAGGCACAAAGGGGAAGATCGCTTTGTTTTGTTAGGGGAAATCGGCGATACTGTACCCCTATGGATAAACGCACTCAGCCTGTTTTAGGAGATCAATCGTCGCGCTATCAAGCCCTGCTCGAGGTCTCCGAGGCGATCGCGGTTCACCGGGACCTCACCAACCTGATACAAGACCTGGCTCAGCGCCTTCCCCGTATCGTTCCCCTGAATTTCATCGGGCTGGCTCTCCATCGGCCCGAGCGAAACACTATCCAGGATTATATTATTCAGGCCAATATTCCTGCGGATATTCAGGGCGGGAAGGAGTGGGCGTTGGATACCCATCCGAGTGGCTGGGTGTGGCAAGCCCAACAGCCGTTAATTATTTCCGACCTGACTCAGGATTCCCGGTTCCCCATGGTCCTCCCACTCATGCTCGAAGACGGCGTGCAGTCGTTATGCACGGTCCCGCTGACCACCGCCTTGCGTCGTCTGGGATCACTCGACTTCGCGAGTGTTGAAAAGGACACCTACCAAGAGTCGGAATTGACGTTTCTGCTGCAGGTCGCCAACCAAGTGGCTGTCGCGGTGGACAATGTCCTGCATCAGGAAGAACTGAGCCGCGAGCGGGATCGTCTGCAGGTTTTGTTGGACGTGAACAATGCAATTGTGTCGAAGCTGGAACTTGGGGTTTTGTTTTCGACCATGGTCACGTCCTTGCGACGGGTGATTCCGCATGAAGCCACCAGCTTATATTTCTATAATCCGGATGCGAAGAACTTTCATCGACAAGTGCTGAATTTCCCTTCAGGGAAAGGCTTGTTGGGAGGAAGCCATTCTATTGCGCTTGATGACACGCCGGCCGGAGAAGCGTTTCGATCACGAAAAACGGTGTGTTGGCAGGAAGCCGATCTGCAACAATTTCATTCCGTTACCGCCCGACAGTTGATCGCGGAGGGTGTGAAATTCGGGTGCTGTGTGCCACTCATGCTGCCCGATCGGGTGTTGGGGACGTTGAATGTCGGCAGCACCCGTCCTTCAGCCTTTTCCACGGCGGATGCCGACCTGCTGACGCAGGTCGCCGGACAAGTGGCGATTGCGCTCGAGAATGCCCTTGTCTATCGGGAAATTACCGAATTAAAAGAAAAGCTGGAAAAGGAGAATGTCTATCTCCGGGATGAAATCCGGACAGAAGCCAACTTTGAGGAGATTGTCGGCGAGAGTACGGGCTTGAAGCGTGTCCTTCAACAATTGGAAATTGTCGCCCCGACCGATTCGACTGTGCTGATTCTGGGTGAGACGGGCACAGGCAAGGAACTCATTGCCCGGGCTCTCCACCAACTCAGCACGCGAAACGATCAGGCCTTCGTCAAAATTAACTGTGCGGCCATTCCCACAGGTCTCTTGGAAAGCGAACTATTCGGCCACGAAAAAGGTGCCTTTACGGGGGCGATTTCACAAAAGGTCGGACGCTTTGAGCTTGCCCATCGCGGCACGATTTTTTTGGACGAAATCGGGGAAGTGCCGTTGGAACTGCAATCCAAGTTGCTCCGGGTGCTCCAGGAACAGGAATTTGAACGACTGGGTGGGACGCGCACGATCCGTGTCGATGTTCGTCTGTCGGCGGCTACCAACCGCGATTTAATGCAGATGGTGGAAGCCGGCGAATTTCGTCGTGACCTGTATTACCGGTTGAATGTCTTTCCCATCACGATTCCGCCTCTTCGCGACCGGCAGGAGGATATCCCGATTCTCGTTCGGTATTTTACTCAGCGGTATGCCACCAGGATGAAAAAGCCCATCGAGACCATTCCTACCAGGACGATGGAACGTCTGGCAGGCTATCCCTGGCCCGGGAATATTCGTGAACTGGAAAACCTGATTGAGCGCGCGGTTATTCTTTCCCAGGGGTCCGAGCTGGCTGTACCGTTATTGGACCTCAAAGCTGCCGTTCAGCGGTCGCCTCAGCCCATTACAACATTAGAAGGAGCTGAACGGGATCACATCCTCCGTGCGCTGCAGGATACCAAATGGGTGATCGGCGGCGCTGGAGGTACGGCGGCACGGCTGGGGATGAAACGCACCACATTGATCTCCAAAATGAAAAAGCTTGGAATTTCCCGCCCGACGCATTGAGTGGTGCTTAATTTCGGTCTTCGCACACCTTGCAAGCTGAGAAGAAAAAGCGGGAAACGTCATTAAAGGTATCGAATATAATGTACCCACCAAGTCGGCTCTTTCGCACGAAGCCTTGGCCGACTCGTACCGGCCAAACCACGTCGTAACTTTCCCTGTCGGTCCTAGCTGTTCTTAGCGGAATAACTTGTCATGAGGTTGCGGTAATTGGGGATGTGCTTAGAAAATAACGCACCCAATCCTTCGATGTCATTTCGCCAATCACGATGAAGCTCAGCAGCCATCCCAAACCAGTTCATCAGTTGCGCGCCAGCGGCTTGCATCCGTAACCACGCACTGTGACGGGTAACCTCGTTGAAGGTCCCGGAGGCGTCTGTGATAACGAATACATCGTAGCCCTCCTCAATCGCAGAGAGTGCAGGGAAGGCAACGCAAACCTCAGTTACTACTCCAGCAATGATGAGTTGTTTGCGTCCTGTTTGCTTAACGGCGTTGACAAAATCCTCATTGTCCCATGCGTTGATGTTTCCCGGGCGCGCAATGTATGGGGCTTTTGGAAACATCTCTTTGAGCTCGGGGACAAGGGGGCCGTTGGGACCATTTTCAAAGCTAGTGGTCAGAATGACTGGTAGTTTGAAATAGGCCCCGCAGGAAGCGACTGCCAGGACATTGTTTTTAAATTCACTGGGCGTGAAATCCTGAACGAGAGAGATAAGTCCCGACTGATGATCCACGAGCAATAAGGCGGCATCGTCTTTGGAAAGCCGTTTGTATTGGTAGGTTGATGCCATGGTTTGTATCCTTTCAATATAAAGTTGATATTTATTGGCAAAGAAACCCACATGCCTCGTATGAGACCTTCTATCTCTTGGCGTATTTTTCCAAATCTACCACGTCCCTTAATGCCATTAAAAGCTTACAATTAAAGACAAAACATCCCTGTCAAAATTATCAAGAATGCCAGGTAAATGAGTCTTATTGCATTTTTCAGTCGCTTCATACTTCATGTACTAGGACGACCAGCCGGGATTATAAATACTTCGAGAAATAAATTAATTCAAGAAAAACTTTGGACAGGTCTTTCCTTGATCGCAAAGGAACATTTCTTATTAGATTTCGAATCAAAGTTTCGAAAATTCAATGGTGAACATGCCGAACCCACTTTTTAGAGTTTCTCATAGTAGGAGTCCAGAATTGAACCCGAAGTGGTGAGGGTTCTGTGCAGATAGCAGGTCATAGGCCGGCTTGGTTGATTGAATGTTGGGGAGGGGAGAGAAAAAAAGGAGAATAGCCGAAGGCAACTCACAAATCCCTCTGGTTTGTCTTTTCAGGGCAGAGTTGCTTTTAAACCATTTTCCGCCGATTAATAGTTCATGGAATATTTTGAGTGGGTGCAATAAGATGATAAGACGCTTCGCTTATGGTACAGAAATTATTGGAGAATGAGTTTATGCAAGGTTTTCTCGATCACATTGTGCTGAATATCGAAGACGATGAGGCCATGCTGGATTTTTACACGAACGTGCTCAGGCTGGAGGCGGAACGTCTCGAAGAGTACCGTGCCGGCGATGCTCCTTTTCCTTCTGTACGCATTAACGAGGATACCGTGATCGATTTATTTCCCAAAAAGTTGTGGGAAAAACATACTCTATCAGGCAGGGGATTCAACACCCTGAATCATTTTTGTCTTTCTCTTTCCCGGAAAGACTGGGAGGAGTTGCATAGTCGCCTGCTCGAGCATCATGTCGCCATCACAGATGGTCCGGTCCAACGATGGGGCGCCCGGGGAACCGGGACCTCGATCTATTTTTCTGATCCCGAGGGAAATACCATCGAGGCTAGATTTTACTCCGAGGATGATCGTGACAAAAAATGTTTATTAGGGTCATAAGGATGCGGTTGGTGTCATAATCCGGCATTGCCGTTCTTCGCATACACGCCTTGTTGGTTGGGCCAGACCGGCCTTTTGCACAACCCAGCGCTTCTCATTATTTTTTCCCCAGTTACGATTTGAAATTTCGTCAATCGGGTTTCGACCATCTGAAACAATTCCTCATTCCGGGTGTAGCAGGGTTTTGGTTGGAACCTGCCGCATGCCTTCTCCTTTAGTCCGACTTTCGCCCATCATTCAAGGGTTTTAGAGAGTTTTGACGACGGCATGAAGTGGTATGGTGTGAGTATTCAATGTGAAAATTCCCCGACGAATACACACACCTCACTCACAAAGGAAATATTTCATGAAAATTATTCTCCTGAGCATTGTAGCAATGGTGATGGCCACTCCCGTTTTTGCCGATCCGATCGGAAATCCCGAATATCGCCATCCTGTGATTAAAGACCATGGCGGAATCGTGGCATTACCCGACGCCGCGCTTCCGCCACAGAAAAACTCAAAAGTGATCATTGACATTACCTCAGATGAAAAATCGGGTGGTGTGCTCAAGGGATTCGACCGGGCGGCATTGATCCTCAATCAATATACCCAGGCGTCTGCAGGGATCGAACATGGTTTCAAAATGGCGGTCATCCTGCATGGGGCAGCCACCAAGGCGGCTTTGTCGCATGAAGCCTATGCCAAACATACCAATTCCTACATGAAGGATTTGGGAAAGACGCAGAATCCGGATCTGGCATTAATTCGAGAGCTGAAAAAAGCAGGTGTAGAAATTTATGTGTGTGGACAAGCCGCGGCGCACCACGGGTATGCCACGAGTGACATCGCTCCGGAGGTAAAAATTGCGGTGTCTGCCGCAACCGTGAACATCAATTTGCAAATGGACAATTACGCATACATTTCCTTCAAAAAATGAACCCCGGAATCGTCCCGCCTTTTTCGGAAGACCGCCATGGCAAGCAGCGGACAAATCCTCATCAGTGTACAGCGGCGGAGTCTGTTATTTCTGGTAGCCATGTTGGCAATGGTTGTGCCAGGCTTAAATGAGGGTGTGGTCTTTTCGAAAGAATTTACCCTCGTCCATACGAACGATTTTCACGGTCGCTATTATCCCATCGAAGTAGCGCCCGACAATATGACGGCGCAGACCGGTGGTTCGGGCGAAAGGGCTACCGGCTTTACACGAACCGGGCGGGCAGGCGGTTTTGCGTGTCAGGCCACGTTGCTCCGGCAACTTCGCGAATCTCGCGGTGATGAGAATCTATTGACGGTTCACGCCGGCGATACCTTTTCTGATGATCTCCTGGGGAATCTCACGAAGGGGGAAGCGATGATCCGGCTGATGAACGTATTGGGTTACGATTTTCTTGCCCTCGGGAACCACGATTTTGACTACGGGTTGGATCGAACCCGCGAACTGGCTGCCCTGGCCGAATTCCCCATGCTGGCGGCCAATGTCACGTTACGCGAGACCGGTGAGCCGTTATTCGGTCAGCCTTGGCGGGTGGTGACCCTCGGGGGCGTCAAAGTCGGATTTCTGGCGCTCGGCTACCACAATACCGGCCATACCACCAACCCCAAAAACATTCAGCCCCTGTCTTTTTCCAGTGGCATTGATGCGACTCGCCGGTATCTGCCGGAACTACGAGAACAGAGTGATGTTGTGGTGGTGGTATCACACCAGGGAATGGCCGTTGACAGGAAACTGGCGCGAGAGGTCAAAGGTATCGACATTATTCTCAGTGGACATTCGCACAATTGGACCGAACCGCCGGAGAAAATTGGCGACACGTGGTTGGTGGAGGCATTTTCAAATGGGGTGCTGGTCAATGAATTACGTGTCCGGATGAATGACAACCAGGTTGCCGGTGTCGCCCAAACCCTGCACGTGCTGTGGAATGATCAATGTCAGCCCGCTCCGGACGTGTCCGCGCTGATTGATAAGCTGCGCGAACCGCATCGTCAACAACTTGAAGCGGTATTGGGCACGGCCGTGGAGAATATTGGCCGGCAGTACAAGGCAGCCAGTCCGTTCGACCAACTGGTGGGCGAGATGCTGCGTCAGGAGACCGGCGCCGATGTGGCGTTGCTGCCGGGTGTCGGATACGGGGTGACTCTTCGTGCGGGGCCGATCACCCGCGAAACCCTCTACACCCTTCTGCCGCACTCATCAAAACTGGTTACCTTAGAGCTGAGCGGTGCGCAGATCCTCAAGATTCTCGAACAAAGCGCGACCAACCAGAAACCCGCTGATCCGCTAGATAAGGTTGGTGGCTTAATCCAAACAGCGGGGATGGGGTGGACGGTGGATTACCGGCGCACTTCGGGCAATCGGATTATGGATGTGACCGTCAATGGCAAACCTCTCGCGGCTGGGGTTTTCTATCGGGTGGCCACGCACAGCGGCATGGTGGCCGGCATTCACCGCTATTCAACATTTGCCAATGGCCGCAACATCCGGCGGAGCGATCGTCTTATCACTCACATCGTCGAAGCGCACCTGCAACGACGCGGCAGAGTGTCGGCGCCGGCGACGGTGGACGACATCCTCATAAAGAATTAACCACTCTCGATAATTATAAGACGGCCGAATAAAGACCAAGGCAATTTAGTATGCGCTCAGGATTCCCTGCCTCCATGTCGAATGCTTATTAATTCAATCGGCTTCCCGTCACACATTCTTTCAGTAAACTGGAATGGCTTTTGCGATATAAAAATGTAAGAGTTTCATAACGGCTTCGGAAGAAATAATCATGAATACATCACCGGCTGACTCATCTTAGCCAGGAAGAGAGATATCTAATCATTCACATGAGGAGGGAAAGACGCATGCGGACATTCATGAATGCCTTTGCACCACAAGCCTACGCGCTTATGCGTATGGTTGCAGGGTTTTTGTTTCTGTGGCATGGAACACAAAAACTATTTGGATTTCCAACGGCTATGCCAATGGAAGCTCCCGCATTTATCATCTACGTCGCCGGACCGATCGAGCTGGTCGGGGGGTTGCTCATCATGATCGGACTATTCACCGGGTGGGCCGCATTTCTTTCGAGCGGGCTTATGGCAGCAGCCTATTGGATGGCGCATGGCATGAAAGCATTGCTTCCTCTCGAAAACGGCGGAGAACTTGCTGCCCTGTATTGTTTTGTATTTCTGTTCATTTCTACGCAGGGTTCGGGAATATGGAGTGTGGATAATTCCATGAGGAACTCCTCATGATTTTGAGGAACCGGGAAACAAGAAGTCACCATACCCGCCCATTCACGAACGGAAAATTTTAGGTCTAGACTAGGCAGTCGCAGGGCACGAACTTTCCCCTTGTCTAGGTGTTTGTCTTCCAATTCCATCATCCTTAGTTTCTGGGTTGGACCTCCTGGCCCACCTTCCGTGGGGGCCGTCCGGTAGATCCCATTGGTTAATTTTCACTTTTTTCACGGCCCCATTCATTGAAATTCTTGATTTTTATCGCCGGTCTTTACGGAATGCCTCTGTACATAATTGTGTGGAGATCTACGAAAATGCCTTTTGGTCCAAAGCCTCTCGTCTGTCCTGCTGACGTTCCCTCGTCACGAGTCGATATCTCGTCATTTTTTGATTCGACACACATCTGCTGAGTCACAAGAGCTCTCCTTGAAAAACTCATTTATTCAATGAGTTATGTGAGTATTTTTCCATCCGGCAAGCTGGAACGGCTCTTGCCATATGTAAGAGGTAAGAGTTCAACAAAGCTTTGGTGAGAACACACAACGACAAAACAATCACATTTATTCATTCACAAAGGAGAGTAAGCCATGAAAACATTTTTTCAAACAGAAGAGCGGTGGGCACCGGTGATTTTGCGAGTGATGTTGGCGCTGGTCATTTTTCCTCATGGGGCTCAGAAGTTATTGGGATGGTATGGAGGAAACGGGTTTGAAGGCACCATGGGATTCTTTACCCAACAGATGGGTTTGCCGTGGCTGATTGCATTTCTGGTCATCATGGGAGAATCGGTTGGCGCGCTCGCACTGGCTGCCGGATTCATGACGCGGTTCACCGCGGCCAGTTTGGGCATCATCATGCTGGGGGCCATCGCAATGGTGCACTGGTCCAGTGGGTTTTTTATGAATTGGTCTGGCCAACAGGCCGGGGAAGGATTTGAGTATCACTTGCTCGTCATTGGCATGGGGCTTTCGTTAATGCTGACGGGCGCCGGCAAGTGGTCGGTTGATCAGGTGATTGGGAAGTGGCTTGCACGGCAGGAATCAACCCACGCTGATGGGACTCGTCGGACTGCGGCAGCCTAAGTGGTATAGGACTAATCATAGATATAAGAAATGAATAATTTTATGGAAAGGAGTCAAGACATGAACAGCGGAACAACCCGTCAGGATAGAAGCAGAACACTCTCAATAACCATAAAGGAGGAAGTGATGAACCGTGCAATGAATGTTCACGTGATGATATTACCAGCGGTGATGGGCATAATTCTTCTTATGTCCGGTATCGGACACGCGGACTCTAAGAGTGTCAGCCATGGGCATAAGCAGGTCACTGGAGTCGTGACAACGGATAAAGGCGGTAGCATCACAGTCAATACGCCAACAGGCAATCTCCAGCTTAATCCGAACGACGCCCGTCGGCATGGACAAGCCGTCCCAAAGGTTGGTGATGAAATGACCATTGTGCTGGACGAGAATAATGCCGTCATAGAGGCCCATCCCAAAGGCGAGGAAGGCATCCATCAGTTCTATACCGGGAAGTTGGTGTACATGGGGAAAATGAACAAGGAGATCAAACTGGAAACTTCCGAGGGTGAGAAAGTGTTTCCGCTTGGTCGACTGGAGATCAAAACCAAGCCTATCGAGGAAGGCGCCATGGTGACGGTAGAAGTGAATGAAGCCGGTACCGTCATTGATCTTCATCGGGCGAGTTATGATGAGCACAATGTAACTGTCTCGAAGGCGATTGAATAAGGAAGTCGCGCTGGCTCGATCTCTTGCCGGATGGTGAGAGATCGGGCCCATTGTCTGATCTAGATGAGAGTGCGGATGAAAAAAGCAGAGGAGTGTTGAAAAATAAGGATGTTCAAGGGCAAATTTGCCCAGGATTAGATTACTCATCAAAGGCTCAGGGTCGGTTCCAAAAAGTCCGTCCAGTCCTGCCCTGAGTCATGCCGAAGGGGAGGCCGCAGCCGTTTTTACGCGCGGAGCATACGTTTAGTACGTGAGCACGGAAAAATGGCGAGAACGCCGCTGGCGGCCTTTTTCAACAGACCCAGCAGAGAAACGGAGAAGGAGCTGAAAAATGATAGACCTCAACGGGAAAGTTGTCATGATCACAGGGGCCTTGGGTGGCTTGGGTCAGACGGTGACCGAGAAGTTCTCCCAAGCGGGTGCCAAGGTAGTGGTGGTGGGTCGGGAACTTCCTGGAAAGCTTGCAGAAGGGCTGCTGGGCATTTCAGCGGATGTCACCGATGAGGCTGAGGTTCAGCGGCTGATGAAGGAGGCCGTGCAAAACACTACACGCATTGATTGTTTGATTAATCTCGTTGGAGGGTTTGCCATGGGTCGCCTTTCGGAGACGGACATATCCGTGTGGTCCAGAATGGTATCCCTTAATTTGACGTCAGCCTTTTTGCTGTCGAGGGAGGCGACTCGCCTTATGTCAAAGCAAGGTTCTGGCCGGATCATTCATATGGCCGCTCAGGCCGCTATTGATCCATTTCCTGGCGCCGGGGCGTACATTGTTTCTAAGGCCGGTCTTCTCGCGCTGATCAAGGTGCTGGCGCTGGAGTTAGTTGGTTCGGGAGTGAAGGTAAACGGGGTGCTGCCATCCACTATTGATACGCCTGCTAATCGACAAAGCATGCCCGACGCCGATCCCAACGAATGGGTGAAGCCGGAAGCGATTGCCGCGCTTCTTTCTTTTCTCGCCTCTGATGAGGCTGAGGCCCTGAATGGGGCACTCATTCCTATCGGGTCATGATAGGAATGATGTTGGATGAATTGGTTGATGTTTCAATTCGAGGTGTGAAGGATAAATTTTTATTTATTGAAAGGAGAATTTCTTATGAGTATTCAACAACAGGTTCAAGCGGTGATCGATGGGGTTTTGGCCGGGAAGCTTTTGGAAACTTTTGACAAGTATTACGCTGACAACGTCGTGATGAGCGAAAACCTAAAGGACGAGCGAGTCGGAAAAGCGGCTAATCGAGAATACGAACAAAAGTTTTTAGGGAATATTCAGGAATTTCACGGAGCTCAGGTCGGACGGACGATCGTTGACGGGGATCATGCCGCAGTGGAATGGACGTTTGACCTGACCTTTAAAGGCGGAAATCGGGTGAAGATGCAGCAGGTGGCCGTTCAAACCTGGAAGGATGGAAAAGTTATTCGGGAAGATTTTTATCATGGGTAAAGAATTCCTGTTGGCTGAAACACAAGTGTCCACGGTCGTTGTACATTCCCAAGGCCATGAGCCTGGGAGATTCAGATTCTCTGTCCTTAACTGGTTTGAGAAGGAATGAGGTCATGCTCCGAGTTACCACGCACATAGATGACACGATGGTCACCTTGCAGTTGGAAGGCCGTCTTGCCGGGCCTGCCGTTATCGAAGCTGAACGGTGTTGGCAGGTGACATGCGTGGAGAATCCGGGTCGACCACGTCGATTGGATCTGCGGGGGGTGACGTTTTTGGATCAGGAAGGGAAAGCATTTTTGAAACGGGTCTTTCAGCAGGGAGCGAGTTTTCTCTCTTCCGGCTGTCTGACCCGGGCTTATGTTGAGGAAATTACGCGTTCGTGTAAAGAAGGCGTTGAGGGAACGAGTGAAGAAAGGAGTCCACCATGGCGCAACTGAAATCGGTGACAGAAATCTATAAACCGGGGTCCACCCACATGGTCGGGGACGGGTTTCCGGTACGGAATATCTTTCCAAGCCAAAATCTGACCGAAGAGATCAGTCCCTTTCTGCTCTTGGATTATGCGGGCCCGGCATCGTTTCCTCCGACGAATCAACGGCGGGGGGTCGGGGAGCATCCTCATCGTGGGTTTGAGACCGTGACCATCGTCTATCAGGGAAAAGTCGCGCATCGGGATTCAGCCGGAAACGGAGGAACCATCGGACCGGGTGATGTGCAATGGATGACGGCCGCTTCGGGCGTGGTCCATGAAGAACTTCATGAGCAAGCCTGGGCCAGGGAGGGCGGCACGCTACAAATGATTCAACTCTGGGTCAATCTTCCGAAGTCATTAAAAATGAGCGCGCCTCGCTACCAGACCGTGCTCAATGAAGACATTCCTCAAGCCAATCTTGGGGGACAAGGTAGTGTGCTCCGTGTGATCGCCGGGGAATATGAGGGACTCAAAGGGCCGGCCAAGACGTTCACCCCCGTGCACCTGTATGATCTGAAATTGGTTGCCGGACATCGTAGTGAGCTCAGTCTTCCGGTTGGATATAATACCGGCTTATTTGTGTTGAGTGGAGGAGTGGTTTTGAATCGATCACAGAAAGTCGGGGAGGCCGAAATGGCCCTTTGTGACCCGCAGGGGACGCAGGTGGATCTTGAGGCCACGGAGGAAACGAGGGTGTTGGTGCTGAGTGGAGAACCAATCCTGGAACCGGTCGCCCGCATGGGCCCTTTTGTCATGAACACGGAGGAAGAACTCGTGCAGGCTGTGAACGATTATCGTGCGGGAAGGATGGGGCGACTTGAGTAAGCTGATATTCGAGTTCTTTGACTCTCATGTGAAGGCATGTGTGGAGCTAAGTGGGAAAGAGATGAACGGTGGAAGAAGAATGTGTTTGTCAAACATGTGATGATTGAGTTCCGCCGTAATAATAGTGGCGAACTTTCGTCTACACCTTTAAAGATGATGATGCCTGCAATGAAGACAAGGAAAGACAACCCTTATGGATGAGCCAATGATTCAGAGAACAGCACAATTTGAAAATTCCGGTATGAATGCCGTGGATGGAATTAACCGGAATTGGTGGGAACCAACCAGATGAATGGAGCCATACTCAGGTTCGTTTCAGCGCACTTTGGCAATGGGAACGCTGTGATTCGGAGGAGTGTCGGATTATTGCTGATTGTTCTTGCAGGATGTGGCCAGGGAGCAACCTCTCCTCCGGATCCTCCACCGCCGATGGTGGAAGTGGTGACGGTGACCACCCAGGATCTTCCCGATGAACCCGAATTCATCGGACAAACCGAGGCCTTTCGTCCGGTGGAGATCCGGTCTCAGGTGACGGGCATCATTAAAAAAGTGTTTTTCACCGAAGGCAGGAATGTCAAGCAAGGTGACCGGCTGTATCTCATTGACCCCGTGCCCTTTAAAGCGGCGTATCTAAGTGCCAAAGCCAAGGTAACACAAGCGCAGGCTCGACTGGTACAAGCGAGGCAGGACTTCGCTCGCGTCGAACCGCTTCTGGAAGAACAAGCGGTCAGTCAAAAGGATGTGGACGATGCTGTGGCTGAAGGATTAGCCGCCAAAGCCGCCTTGGAAGCGGCGCAGGGCGATCTGGTCAAGTCCAGGTTTGATCTGAGTAACACCCTGATCGTCGCTCCGATCGGGGGACGTATTTCGAAAAGTCGATTTTATGAAGGACGTCTGGTGTCTGCCCAGACAGATTTGCTGACCACCATCGATCAGTTGGATCCCATGTATGTGAATGTATCGGTTCCAGAAACCTATTTGTTGCGACGGAGGCGTGAACTGGCGGCCAACAGAGTCCAGAGGCCCGATCTCTTTCAATTACGCGGAGTTATGACGTTCGCAGATGGCAGTGTCTATCCCCACGAAGGGAAGTTGGATTTTGCCGATGTGGCCATCCGGTCGGAGACGGGGACCTTACAGGGACGTTTTGCCTTTCCCAATCCTGAGGCCGATCTTTCTCCCGGTAAATCCTATTTGTATCCCGGACAATTCGTCCGCATCCGGCTAAAGGGATATATCCGGACCGATGCGATTTTGATTCCTCAGCGTGCGGTTCAACAGGGTCCTAAAGGCACGTTTGTGAATGTGATCGGACCCGACGATAAAGTTGAAGTGCGTGAAGTGGATGCCACCGGTTGGCGTGGGGGCGATTGGCTCATTGAAGAAGGCCTTCAGCCGGGAGAGCGGATTGTCGTCGAAGGGTTTCATAGAATCCAACCGGGAGTGCAAGTCAATCCGGTGCCGTTCCGGAATGGAGAGGCCACATCGGAAAGCCCGAGCCCTGAGAATCCGACACCTCCTGAAGCCACGCAGGAGAACTCATGAGTTCTCATTTTTTTATCGACCGACCTATCTTTGCCACCGTCATTTCCATTGTGATTGTGGTGGTGGGGCTGGTGTCTCTTCAGGTTCTTCCCATCGCCCAATTTCCGGAAATCACTCCGCCCGTGGTCCAAATTGAAGCCGACTATCCTGGCGCTAGCGCAGAAGTCGTGGCCGAAGCCGTGGCGCGGCCGATTGAGGTGCAACTCCCTGGTATCGACAATCTCCTGTATTACGATTCCTCCAGTACCAACGATGGTCATATGACCATTCGGTTGACCTTTGAAATCGGGACCGATATCGATATCGCACAGGTCCAAACTCAGAACCGTCAACGGTTGGCGGAGCCCCAACTGCCGCCGGAAGTCGTCCGGCAGGGCATCACGGTCAAGAAGGTTTCCCCGGATCTGCTGGCGGTGGTGGCGTTGAGTTCCAGTGATCCCCGGCAGGATACGGTCTTCCTCTCCAATTTTGCGATTCTTCGGATTGTGGACAATATCAAACGGCTTCCAGGCGTGGGGGATGCCACGATTTTCGGAGGACAGAATTATTCCATGCGTCTTATTTTGGACCCCATTCGCATGGCGCAAATGGATGTGACGCCCACCGACATTGCGAATGTCGTGCGGGAACAAAACCGGGATTTTCCGGCCGGGCGGATCGGACGTGAGCCTGCCCCCAGTGGAACTGAGATGACCATTCCCGTGATCACGCAGGGACGAATGAGCGAGGCCAAAGAATTTGAGGAGATGATTGTCCGGGCCTATCCGGATGGTTCCATGGTGCGTCTGGGCGAAGTGGCCACAGTGGAACTGGGCGCGCAGTCCTATGACCTTGAGGGCCGGTGGAATGGCAAGCCGAATGTCTTTCTGTTGACCTTTCTTTCCCCGGGAGCCAATGCCCTTGAAACCATGAAACGAATCAAGGACGAGATGAAGAGCCTCACGAATATTTTTCCGGCTGGAGTCTCATACGACATCCCGTACGATACGACCCGATTCATTGAGGTATCCATTCAACAAGTGGTGAAGACCCTGGGCGAAGCCTTGATCCTGGTCATTCTAGTGGTCTACCTCTTTCTTCAAAGCTGGCGTGCCACGGTCATTCCTGCGGTGGCTGTTCCTGTGTCACTGATCGGCACGTTTGCGGGTATGGTCGCCCTTGGATTTTCTATTAATACCTTGACCCTGTTCGGCATGGTGTTGGCCATCGGGATTGTGGTGGATGATGCCATTGTGGTGGTGGAAAACGTCGCCCGTCATATTCAGAACGGACATCCGCCAAAGGAAGCCGCGAAGCTGGCCATGACGGAAGTGACCGGACCGGTCATTGCGCTGGTCGTGGTGCTGGCAGCCGTATTCCTGCCGGTGGCGTTTCTGGGAGGTATTACCGGAGAACTCTATCAGCAATTTGCGATCACCATCACGCTGGCTGTGGTTCTTTCCGGAGTGGTGGCCCTGACCTTAAGCCCTGCGCTCTGTGCGTTAATTCTCAAGCCGGAACAGGATGGGGAGAACCGGTTTTGGAAAAAATTCAATGAAGGATTTGATTGGACGCAGAGTCGATATGTGGGGACGGTTGGGACGATTCTCAAGCATGCGGTGCTGTCGCTTGCGATCTTTGGGGTCCTGCTTTTTGTCAGTTGGGGACTGTTTCAAGCCTTGCCATCCAGTTTTTTGCCCGAAGAAGATCAAGGATACTTTATTTCGATCATTCAATTGCCGGATGGTGCCTCCAAACAACGCACGATTGAAGTCCTCAAAAAGGTGGAAAACTATTTTCTTTCCGTGCCTGAGGTGCATTCAACTGATGCTCTTGCCGGGCAGAACTTTGTGTTTAATACTCGAGGGGCGAATCAAGCGACGATGTTTGTCCCCCTGCATCACTGGGATGAACGCACCAGACCTGAGCAACATGTGAAAGCGTTGATTGGAAACGCCTTCAAGAAGTTTGCCGAAATTCCTGAAGCGTTGATTTTGGCCTTTAATGCGCCCTCTATCCGGGGGTTGGGGGCCACCGGAGGATTTTCATTACAATTACAGGATCCGAGCGGGGGGGATTTCAAACAATTTGCCGCGATGACGCACGAATTTGTGAACAAGGCGCAACAAGATCCGGCCATTGGTGCGATCGGCACAAGTTTTCGCGTGACGGCACCGCGACTGTATGCCCGGGTCGACCGCGAACGAGCCAAAGCCCTGGGTGTCCCCATTTCCGAAGTATTCGATACGCTGCAAGCCTATTTCGGTAATCTTTACATCAACGATTTTATTAAATTCGGACGGGTCTATCGGGTGCAGACTGAGGCCTTGGCGGAGTTTAGATCGAGTCCGGATGATATTTCGAAAATTTATGTGCGGGCCAGGAATGCCAAAGGCTCGACGATGATTCCGCTGGATGCGGTGGTCAGTACGGAATTTACGAGCGGGCCGGATACCGTGACGCATTTTAACGGATTTAATACCGCATCCGTTTTGGGTGCCGCGGCTCCGGGGTATAGTTCAGGGGCCGCCCTTGATGCGTTGGAACGACTGGCGCAGGAGATTCTGATACCACAAGGGTATGATATTAATTGGAGCGGGATTTCCTATCAGGAACGGAAGACCGGCACGGAGTCCATCTTTGCCTTTGCCTTTGGTCTGTTGATGGTGTTCCTGGTGCTTGCCGCCCTCTACGAAAGCTGGTCGGTGCCCTTTGCGGTGATTCTGGCCGTGCCGTTCGGTCTCTTCGGGGCTCTCTCTGCCGTCTGGATTCGGGGGTTGAGCAATGATATCTACTTTCAAATCGGCTTAGTAACTTTAATCGGCCTTGCCGCACGAAACGCAATCCTCATAGTCGAATTTGCGAATCATCGCTACGAGGGAGGGATGCCCCTGGTGGAGGCAGCCTTAGAGGCCGTCCGTCTTCGATTTCGGCCGATCATTATGACGTCCATGGCATTTATTTTAGGCGTGGTGCCGTTGGTGATTGCGTCCGGCGCGGGCGCGGCCAGTCGTCAGTCCATCGGGACAGGCGTTTTCGGCGGAATGTTGGCGGCGACATTTTTAGCGATCTTTTTTGTGCCGTTGTTCTTTGTGCTGATCAGGAGGCTCGCTCAACGAATGCGGAGGAGGTTTGCGTCCTCTCCCGCTGAGGACCCGACCGAGTCCGTCCTGGATGGAGAACGGTAAGATGCGTTCGGTCTGTGGCCTCTTCCTATCAGCCGTGTTCCTTATGTCCTGTGCCATGGGACCGGACTATTCACGGCCCGTTATCGAAACGGCTGACCAGTTTCGCATGTCCGAAACCGAAGGGGAATCGATCGCCAATCTTCCCTGGTGGGAATTACTGCACGATGAGGAATTGCAAAAACTCATTCGTGTGGCGTTGGAGGAAAATAAAAATCTTCAGGAAGCCGCCGCCAGTGTCGAGGAATTTCAAGCTCGGGTGTTCATCGAACGAATGGATTTTGCGCCTCAATTAAGCACGCAACTCAATGCTCCGGTCTTAGGGAAGTTTGGCGGTTTCGCTGTACAGGGCTTTCCCAGCAACTTTAGTTTTTTTGGAATCGGGAATCTGAATTGGGAGATTGATATCTGGGGACGCATTCGTCGGTCAAATGAAGCGGCGTTTGGCGATCTGCTTGCCCGCGAAGAAAATCGACGGGCCGTCATCCTTCAGTTGGTCAGTGGTGTGGCGGCGGCGTATTTGGATCTGTTGCAGTTCGACATGCAGTTGGATATTGCCAAACGCACGCTTGATTCCTGGGAAGAATCGGTGAAAATTGCCCGTGCGCGATTACGACAGGGAATCACTTCCAAACTTGATGCCGACCAGTTCGAGTCGGAACGGGCCAATGCGGCGGCCCGGGTCGCCCAATTCGAGCGGCAAATGGTACAGAAAGAAAACGAACTGAGTGTGTTCCTTGGCCGGAACCCCTTCAGGATTCCACGAGGCCGGATTCTCACCGAGCAGATTTTTCCCCCAACCGTCCCGCCCGGCCTGCCTTCGGAATTGCTCCAGCGCCGTCCGGATATCGTACAAGCCGAACACGAACTGGCCGCGGCGACCGCCCGTATTGGTGTTGCGAAAGCGGAACGGTTTCCCAAGTTCTCGATTACGGGGATTCTTGGCCTCGCAAGCCCCCAACTTTCAAGTCTGGTCAGTTCCGGCAGTGAATTTGGACAAGCCGGCCTTGGACTCTCCGGCCCTGTGTTCAATGCGCAAATTCTGGGATTTCAACAAGAGGCTGTCGTGGCTCAGGCGAAACAGGCCTTGGCGCATTATGAGCAAACCGTTATTGTGGCATTCAAAGAAGTAGAGGATGCTCTGGTGGCGGTGCGCACGGCCGAGTCTCAACGGATTGCCCAGCAGGAACAGGTGACGGCACTCCGGTCGGCATTACGTTTGGCCGATCTTCGTTATAAAGGCGGCCTGACCAGTTATGTTGATGTGCTCATCGCCAAACGGGACTTGTTCGTTGCCGAACTCGAACTCACGTCCACCCATCGGCTGCATTTAGTGTCGATGGTGCAACTTTATAAAGCGTTGGGTGGAGGATGGTCCCCGGAATCTCCTGAAGAAACTATCGCCATTTCCAGTTCATCACAGCACACACCATAACTGGGAAGGTTAAAGTTTCAGATCCGGATCATGATCGAGGTATAGATGTGACAAAAATCTCACAACATGTGTCACAAAAAAGTAGGTAAACCAGACTTCATAAATGAAAGTGCAATAAATTTCGATTGCACCTTTTCGGCATCGGCCCAACAAATGGTGCCGGCAATGGTTTTCTAGCAGCCCCTCATAACAACCCTTTCCGTGGTCTTGGTCTGTTCCTGACAAGCACAGCAGCACCAGATATTCTTTGATTTCGTTCAGATCTTGGCAAACGGTGACTTAAGGGCACCGCATTGAGAAGCCTTCCTTGTTTTCCTGAGAAAAAGCCTGAGGCATCTCATGGAATTTTTCTATCCAGCCCTCGATTTAGTTGGTAGATGAAAAATTAGCTACCTGTCGGATGATGTTTCCTAAAATATGCATTTCCTTTCGACGATAATTTGTTGTCAGAGCGAGATTTTAAAGTTTTATTGTAGGAAAAAGCCTGCGCAGCCTAAATCTTCCTGACAATGGCCAAAAAACATTGAAAACACTAGACATATGTCTAAAGCTAATCGCGTGCATGCGATGTGTACGTAGTATTACTGTTATATTATTAATACATACTACTTGGGTATTTCAGAGTATCTATTTCTAAAATTTTTATCTAACTATTTGTAATTAATGTAAAAATTTTGGTATGGTTTTCTCGTTTCGTATTCGGTCCATATTTTGCTCTATTGAAAGTTAGTGCACCTTCATTTTAGTTAATGGTTGTTTTGTGCGATTCAATTTGTGTATGTTTGATCAGAAGTTGCACTTAATTATTTAATCTTATATATCCTTTATTTTTTACTTTCATAAGTGCAATGGATTCAATCCTAATTTCTTACCATTCTTTTCATCTGCATCAATTCATCTCCACCTTTTCCAACTCAAATCCTTGTAGAACTGATGATGTGTTACCGAAATTGCAACGTGGTTAGGTAATTCGGTCTAAATTTGTTTTTTAATCAGTGCAGGACTTCGACTGTTTTGGCTACGGGCGAATTTGTTTATGCATTTCCCAGTGAGTCATGAACCCTACCTAGAGAAACCAGAAAACCTTCTTGAAGGGACAAGGAGTTGTGCCGTTTGGCGTGAAAATTATTCTCAAGCCTTGGGCGCAATCTTTGCTTTTGATGCCTTGGAATTGAATGCCTAACTAATTCGTGCTCATGAAGAATTCTTAGCTTTTGCTTGCTCTCCCCCACAGCAATTGCTCGAAGTGCAGATTTTAAGATTAAAGGTATTCTTGCTGAGGGGGTGAAGGATCTTTATTAATTGTAGTGAAGTAAATAGCCCTTTGATGTGTTTAAACCAACCTGGTTTTTCAACATCATGGTCTTTTTCTCTTGAGATTATTAAATGTCATTTCGACGCGTTGTTTTAATTCAGGCCAGTAAATTAATCGATGTGTTGTTGATGGGCATTTCTTTTATGCTCGTCACCTGCCTTCTGTATGCTCCTTCCACCTCCCTCTTTGAGTTTGAAGAATTTCTTAGTATTCGCATTTCAATTCACAACGCGATATTGGTCGTGGGCATGCTGTATGCCTGGTACATCATTTTTTTGGTTTTTCGGCTTTATGAATCGAAACGTCTTTCCTCGCTGAAAGATGAGTTGCAGGACATCATAAAGGCCACCACGGTAGGAACCCTTTTGATAGGAACCGTGTCCGTTATCTTTCAGATACAGATGATTTCCCAATGGTTTCTTCCCATTTTTTGGATAGTTGTAACTCTTCTGACCTGTCTGAGCCGTGTGTGCTTACGAACCTCTTTGCGCTGGATCAGGCGAAAGGGAAGGAATTCACGAAATGTTTTGATCGTTGGGACCAATTCGCGAGCCACACGATTTGCACACGATATTCTGACCCACCCTGAGTTGGGATACAGGCTCATTGGTTTTGCGGATGAACAGTGGGAAGGTCTTGGCCAGTGGGAGGGCAACCAGTTCCCGCTTGTGGCAAACCTCCAAGGGCTCCCGGCTTTTCTGCGAACGTTTGCTGTCGACGAAGTATTCATGACGTTACCGCTCCGGTCTTATTATGAACAAGCTTCGGAAATTGTTTCACATTGTGAGAAGCAAGGCATATTGGTCAGATTTCAGGGCGATTTGTTTAGTCCGAAATTGGCTAAGCATTTCGCCGATCAACTTGAGGCACACTCCACCCTTACCCTTCAAACTGGAGCGATCGGGGACCAAGCTATTTTCATCAAGCGAGTAATTGATATCCTCATTGCCCTCCCGGCATTCATCCTGCTTCTCCCTTTTTTGGGGCTTGTTGCGGTATGTATCAAAGTGACATCGCCCGGTCCCGTCTTTTTTGTTCAAAAGCGGTTGGGAATTAATAAACGTCCATTTAACCTGTATAAATTTCGCTCAATGGTGCCTGATGCGGAAGCTCTACTCCCGAGTCTTGAACCATTCAATGAAGCCACGGGAGCCGCTTTTAAGATCTCAGATGATCCACGAGTTACTCGCATTGGAAAATTTCTGCGGGAAACAAGTATCGATGAACTTCCGCAGCTGTTTAATGTCCTCAAGGGAGACATGAGTCTGGTAGGGCCCCGACCCATTCAGGTGCGTGATTTCGAAGCGTTTTACCAAGACGGGCATCGTCGTCGATTCAGCGTCCCGCCAGGTTTGACCTGTCTCTGGCAGGTAAATGGTCGAAGCGCACTCTCATTCGAGCAATGGATGGAGCTGGATCTTGAATATATTGACCAATGGTCGTTGTGGCTGGATTGGAAAATTTTGCTGAAAACTATTCCCGTGGTTCTCCGAAGAACCGGCGCGACATAGTCATCACATGAGATCTATAGGAAGAACGTTCATGAAAAAAAAAGCGCTCATCACCGGTATTACTGGACAAGATGGTTCGTACCTGGCTGAACTTCTCCTCAGCAAGGGATATGAAGTGCATGGGCTCATTCGACGTGCGAGCACCTTTAATACGAGTCGGATTGACCATATTTATACAGACCCTCATGAGGCTAATGCCCAGTTATTTCTTCACTATGGAGATTTGAGTGACTCTGGACAACTCACTAATCTCATTTATCACACGCAACCGCAAGAAGTGTATCATTTAGGTGCCCAAAGCCACGTGAGAGTGAGTTTTGATACTCCGGAATATACTGGTGATGTCACGGCGCTAGGGACGACGAGAATTCTTGAAGCCATCAAGCGAAGCCAGGTTTCCTGTAAATTTTATCAGGCATCATCAAGTGAGATGTTTGGCAATTCCCCTCCTCCGCAGTCTGAGGATACCCCGTTTTATCCGCGTAGCCCTTACGGTGCAGCCAAAGTCTATGCTTATTGGATCACGGTAAACTATCGAGAAGGTCATGATCTGTTTGCCTGCAATGGAATTCTGTTCAATCATGAATCCCCCAGGCGGGGAGAAACATTTGTCACTCGCAAAGTTACCCGTGCCGTGGCCAATATTGTAGCCGGCAAGCAAAAAAATCTGTATATGGGTAACCTCGAGGCCAAACGTGACTGGGGGTATGCTCCGGAATACGTAGAGGGGATGTATCAGATGTTGCAAATGGCCGGACCCAACGACTATGTCATTGGTACGGGAGAAACCCATACGATTCGGGAATTGGTAGAAGAAGCGTTTGGGTATGTAGGACTTGACTGGCGGGATTTTGTTAAGGAAGATCCGCAATACTTTAGGCCCACGGAGGTCGATATTTTGGTCGCCAATCCAGAAAAAGCTCGAGACTCTCTCAAATGGCAATCCCGCATTACATTTCAAGAGTTAGTCAGAATCATGGTTGATGCTGATCTACGGAAGATTGGATTGGCATCAAGGGGCGACGGAGACGCCATTCTCGAAGCGAAATTTCCCGATAAATGGTGGAGCGGGGATTAAAGTTATATCTGGAATCAACAATCTAGTCGAACGGATTGACTCCAAATAAGTGATCTGAAATTTTGCCAATCTGTCAGCCTCTAACGATTCTGGTCCTGACACATCAGATAGTTAGTGAAGTAGGCTGAATTTTATACACACATTACCATCAAATTGAAATAACTAAACTCTATGGAACCTAAAGGTAAAATATTCATCGCCGGGCATAGGGGAATGGTCGGAGCTGCTATTCTCCATCAGCTTCAAATCCTGGGATATTCCGATCTTGTTACCAGAACTCACGGTGAGCTGGATCTGACTAATCAACAAGCGGTGAAAGATTTTTTTGCGAAAGAAACCCCTGACTATGTCTTCCTTGCTGCCGCAAAAGTGGGAGGAATATTAGCCAACGATTCTTTTCCTGCTGAGTTCATTTACCAAAACTTGGCTATTCAGACGAATGTGTTACATGAAGCGTATCGATGCGGAGTTAAGCGCGTGCTGTTTCTCGGAAGTGTCTGCATTTATCCCAAGCATTGCCCACAACCCATTAAGGAAGATTACCTCCTGACCGGCCCATTGGAACCTACCAACGAGCCCTACGCCATCGCGAAAATTGCTGGAATCAAGTTATGCGAATCCTACAACAGGCAATATGGGACGCAATTTCTCTGTGCCATGCCCACAAATCTTTATGGCCCTGGGGATAATTTCGATTTACAAACCAGCCATGTGTTACCGGCCCTCATTCGAAAATTTCATGAAGCCAAAACGAAGGGGACACCTGTCACACTCTGGGGAACCGGCTTGGCTAAAAGAGAATTCCTTCATGTAGAGGATTGTGCCCAAGCTTCAATCTTCCTGATGAATTTACCTGAGGATCGTTTTGCTGAACTTATAAATTATTCGGCAGGCCCACTGATTAATGTGGGTTGCGGAGAGGACATCACGATTCGAGAGCTAGCCGACATAACCCGAAAGGTTGTGGGAGACGAAAGTGAGATCCAGTGGGACTTTACCAAGCCGGATGGCACTCCAAAGCGTAAATTAGATATTACCCGACTTCAGAAGTTAGGGTGGAAGGCCTCAATTTCTCTAGAAAAAGGTATCAAGGATACATATGACTGGTATCTCCGGCTAAAATGAATTCTAAAAAATGCAAGAAATATTCTCCTATTTTTTGTTCCATCAACTTGTTGTTCATTTGGCTTGAGATGTCTCCTTGACTATTCCCCCATGGTTGACGGAGAGGGAAAGTTTTATTTGAACGTTGTTCCTGCTGGCCACAACGACATGCGCAAGCGACAGAAAGCGCGCAAGGCAAAGTAATCTCGCCAATAAAATTGTCTTGTTCCGAGGCCTCAACCGAGATGGGAGTTTTATTTCACGTCCTGGCGGGTCTGGGATTTAAAGACAGAACGGTTGCCCCATCTCAGTCGCAATTCCTCGATCGCAATTCCGGAAAAAATTGCGAGAAATGGAATGAGGGGCACGGAGTACCTGGCTAAAGCAATAATCGGTAAATGGATGATATAGAAATACCCTGCAAATATAAGAATTGGAACTATTTGTTTGAAGTAGCCATTTCGAATACAGAAGTACACGCCAAGAGCAGCCAAAATGAGATAAGGGGTTTGGACTAAAACATTGAGTATGGTCGACTTCCAGGTCCGACCCGCAAACCAAAAATTGAAAACATTTTGCAAGGAACATCGAACCAGCAATTCAGGTGATTTTCGATATTCATCGTAAACGGTTTGCAAGAGATACTGATTGAAACGTACCTCATCCTCAGCGTTATAAAAATATTGGAAAAACATTTCACGGTGAGGTAATTGTAGTTGCGCGGCAACCGCATTGAGTTGTTTGGCTGCCTCAGAATATTGCTGACCCATATTCGCTTCGAATGAAAATTTTTTGCAGACATATAGGCCGTGGGTTGCTGAAGTTCCCGTTACCGACATGGTTGGGATGAATTGATGGACCAGCAAATAATTCCGGGCAATCCAGGGGGCCAGCACAAGGAGCATGCCCAGGCCCATTAACGCCAACCTGGGCACCCAAATTTTGAAGATTGAGTGCCATTGTTTTTTTAACAACACAAAACCAAAGAGAAATGCGGGAAAGAATATGGTTGTGCTTTTTACCATCGTGGCCATTCCTAATAAGATTCCCGCAATACCGAAGTCGAGCATCTTCGTTCGGCCAAAAGCTTTGCATAGTGCGAGAACAAACCCAGTGGTAAGGAGAGTAAACAAAGATTCCGTGCCACTTCTGCTTTGAGCAAAAAGGATAGCCGGGTGGGTCAAAAATAAAAATGCAGCCAATGTTGCGGTCGCTTTGTGATCGGTAAGTCGCCAGGTCAGGTGAGCCACAATCCAGGCCGTGAAGAGGCCTAAAGTCAGATTGACTATCTTCACCGCAATCAAACTGTTGGGAAAAAAATAGAAGATGAGTGTCAAAAAGAGTGGGTAGCCGGGGGGTCGCAGGAGTGTCTCGGAAGTGTCAGGGAAAATTCTATACCCGTTGCCGGCAAGAAGGTTTGACGCTATTTTGTCATAGTCATCCGGAAAACTGTTAATCATATAAATCCCAGGAAAAAATTCCGTAATACCTGGGATAACAAGGAACAGAAAAAGGATCTGTATCAGGCCTCCGATAATGATCCAACGGGCGTAGAAAATAGGAGCACTCAAGTTAAGGCTCGTGTCTAACTTGTGATGAAGGATAGATGAAAATGATGAATTCTATATAAAATTTTTCAAAATTCATTCCTGCTGGCAGCTATGCATTGAATCTAATTACGAGCGCTGGATTCGTTAGCTCCCTACGGTTAGGGGACGCATTTTGCTTTTTCCCCCTTAGGTTTTGTGAAAAATAGGACTCAAAGCATTTATAAAATATGGAAACATAAGTGTTCCCAAAAAAATATGTGCCCATTCATTTTACCGATGTTGATTGGTTCTTTTGGAAAAACATTTTTTAGGAAATTACAACCAAAACTTTAATGGCAAATCGGCTTATTCAGCAATGTGTGCTTCCCTAAGTAATGCAACCTATAAAATAAATTTCAGATTTACACGTGAATGTAACGGCTATAAATACCAACAGCAGGCTTATCAATCTTGGGCTAATCGGTCTGGGAACCTTTTTGGGGATCTTCTTTATTTTTGTTATTGGAGAAACTTATTTTAGGCTTTCTATCAAGACAGAAGCATCTGGGTTGTCAGGCGACTTTAAGATGTATAATGAAAGTCGCGGTTGGGCGCTACGTCCTGGGAATTACCGTCATTTCAATTTCAGAGCATTTCGTGAAGTGGAATTCACCGTCAATGAGGATGGGCTTCGAAACCATAAGTTTTCGTTTGCCTTACCGGCTGACAAAGAGCGTCTCACAATCCTAGGTGATTCCTTTGTGTTTGGTGAGGCCTTAAACGATGGAGAGCATCTTACGGACCAACTCCAAAAACTTGGTGAAGAACAATTTGAGTTTATCAATGTATCCACACCAGGATATGGTACGGGACAAGAAATACTTTTGATTAAAGATTTAGTGGATCATGGATACCAAATTGGCAACAAACTTATTTTGGCATTTTTCACAAATGATATCCTTGATAACCTCGGACTTGACTATTCACTCAAACGCTCCACCATAAAGCCGGTATTTACTATCAATAACCGGGGAGAAATCGACCATAGCGTTCCTGAGAAACCTGAAATCAGAAAAACAAGGAGGAGCTTTCTTGAGAGGTCCTTGTTTTTTAACTTTGTTCGTTCGCGAATTGAAATTTTAATCGCTGCCAATTCTGAATTACTAGACTACCTGGAGATATTCGGCATTGCTCCTGATCTACCGCGCGTCCCCGGTATTATTACAGGGTGGTATAACCCTGGTTGGGAAGAGCGTTGGGCGGTAACGCGAGATCTACTTATTTACCTGGCTAAGCTCACCAGAAATGAGTATGGTGCAGATCTTTCTATATTGTTCATACCTTCACCCTTTCAGGCTTCAGGAATTCATAAGGCAATCCTGGCCAATAAACGGGAAAAAGATCCAAGATATGAGACCTTTCTAGAAGATTTAGAGAGACCCCAAAACTTACTGAGAAAATTTTGCGATGAACTTGGAATTCCGTTTATTGATGCTTCCCCCGCACTTCAAGAAACCGGAAAAGAAATCCCCATGTTCTTCCCACGAGAAGGTCATCTCAATGAGCACGGGTCTCAAGTCGTGGCGGAGCTTTTATATCGTTCCATCAAGCAAAAGCCTTAATCAGCTCAGGATCTCTTTTGAGCCGGTAGACTGGCACATGAACACATCTGAAAGTGGCTACAATAGGTAAGAGGTGTGTTATGAGAATGCGTAGAAATGGAAGCAGGAGTTGAAGGGGGAATCGACTCTAGTGGTTGAACGAGGAAATTCTCCCAAGGAGAGTTTCAAAGGGGTGGGCAAATCCAATGTCGGAGAAATCAACCTTTAATGGTGATCGATTCGTGGGAAACATCGCGCACTCTTAGCCGGTGTAGCTATTAACAAAACAGGGAAAATGCATAAAAAGGCATTGGAATTTTTGACGAGGTGTCCGAAAGAGGGCCACTGAAAGTGCATCCGATCAGAGCGAAGGAAGTTTGGATCTTAGGGAAGTTTTTTTGTGGACCCTTCGTAAGATGAGATCGATTACTAATATGCGTTTTTTCGTTGTTCTGGGTTTATTCGTATTCATTGTTACTCCTGGTGCCTATGCAGCAGAATTTTTTGTGACGCATGCTGGTCAATCATTAAATGAGGTTAGGCAAGCGGTAAGGGAATATAAAAAGGGGTTGCCTCCCAAAGAATCCATAACGGTTTGGCTTGAAAAGGGAACGTATTATTTGGATGCACCTGTTGAATTTGATGAGAAGGATTCTGGGAGTGAGAAATTTCCGATTATCTATCGAAGCAAGCCTGGGGAGACGGTAAGTATTTCCGGTGGGCGAAAAGTTAATGGATTTGTTCCGGTTACGGATGAGGCTATCCTTTCGCGTTTAGAAAGCTCTGCTCGTCCACATATTGTTGAAGCTGATCTCAATGGTTGGAAAGACGTAGATTTTGGAGAACCTGTTCCGGTATTTCTCCAAGGTCAATGGCCACAGGCCAATAATGCAAACCTGTTAGAGTTGTTTTATGACAGTAAGCGAATGCCGTTATCTCGGTGGCCGAATGCAGGCTATACAAATATTGATCGCGCTGTAGGACCTACAAAAATTACAAGCCATAGAAAAACGGGAACCGTTGAAGCCCATTTCACCTATTTCGGCTCACGCCCAGAGCGATGGTTTGCTGAAGCCGATATTTATCTCAATGGCTTCTTTTTCTGGGATTGGGCGAATGCGTTCGAAAAAATTGAAACGATTGATACTGTAACGAAGACAATCAAGGCCGCCCCTGAATCCCCAGATATCCTACACCCAACTCCTTACTCTTTTCATAAATATGGACATCGGGACGGCCAACGCTATTTTGCCTTAAATCTCCTTTCAGAAATTGATTCGCCTGGTGAATGGTTTTTCGATAGAAACACAAAGAAAATATATTTTTATCCTCCAGGACCGCTGGAACCTCAGACGGTGGAATTATCCATTCTTCCACTTGTCCTTTCCTTTAATGATACCTCGTGGGTAACATTTCAAGATATCTTCATTGAAGAATCACGAAACACTCTGGTGTCCATAAAAGACGGGAAAAGAGTTCTTTTTGCGAAAAATACCTTCCGTAATAGTGCTGGGTATGCGGTGAATATTGAACGAGGGTTCAATCATGAAATTAAAAATTCAGAGATTAAGGACGCTGGGCAGGGTGGGATTCTGATTAGGAAGGCCGGCGACCGACTCACTTTAACCCCGGCGAACCATATTATTGATAACAATGTCATTCACCATATTGGAGTGATTCAATCCGGAAGCCCCGGTATTGTTCTCAGCAAGAGTGTTGGAGTCACGATTAGTCATAATGAACTCTACGACATGCCTCATAATGCTATAAAACTCGGCGGGAATGATCATATTGTTGAATACAACGAAATTTATAATGTGGTCAAAGAAACAAGCGATTCCGGTGCTATTTATATTGGAAGAGATTGGACAGAACGTGGGCATATTGTGAGATATAATTATTTCCATGATTTAGTCCCAATTGCTGGAGGAGCCATTCAAGCAGTGTATCTTGACGATTTGGCGAGCGGATTTTTGATTCAGGGAAATATATTTCACAATGTACAAAGGGGGATACTATTAGGTGGTGGTAGGGATAATCGAATTGTTAACAACATTTTTTCTAATACCAATCTTAATGTGTATATAGATGGCCGTGGAGCTAAACCAAAAAGTTCCCATATCCAGCCTAACGGTCAAACGATGAAAGCACTTCTTGCAATGCCATACAAGAAGCCGCCATGGAGCACTCGTTATCCTCAATTAGTGAATATTTTGAATGAAAAGCCTGGGCACCCACTTGGAAATCTTGTTGAACATAATCTATTTCTTAAATCAGGAAAATTGCTGATTCTTCCTGAAGCAGAAGGATTGATTGAATTCAATCAGAATTTTGAAGAAGGTACGCCAAACTTTAATACTGTTATGAAATCTAATTTTCAAGTCGATTCAAAATCTAAGTCATTAGAATTTGGATTTAACCAAATACCGTTTCATGAAATCGGTAAATATTAATTGATTTGAAACGAGTTTTATGAACTATAAACCGGCTGTAGTCGTCGTGGCCTTTAATCGTCCCAATGCATTGCAAAGGCTACTTGAATCATTAAATGCAGATTTACAGGCAGAAGCAGTCGATCTTGTTTTGAGTGTGGACTATGGAGGGCCCTCTTCGGTAGCTGAAATTGCTACTTCTTTTATTTGGAAGTATGGCAAGAAGAGGGTCATCCTGAGGGATGAAAATCTCGGCCTCCATAAACATATACTTGCATGTGGGCAACTGACTGATGAATATGGATCGATTATATTGCTTGAGGATGATTTATATATTTCACCTTGCTTCTACCAATATGGAGTTCAAGCCATTAATTTTTATCAAAATGATAGCCGTATTTCAGGTATCTCTTTATATGCCCATGGTTTTATTCAAACGAGTGCAGATCGATTCCCATTTAACCCAATTAAGGATAAATGGGATGTGTATTTTATGCAGCACCCTGCATCCTCTGGGCAGGCCTGGACGGATAAGCAATGGAGCCGGTTTATGGAGTGGTATGCGAAAAATAAAAATGGAGATGGTTTACGAAACCTCCCAGAAAAAATAGCCGCGTGGCCAGAATCCTCGTGGAAGAAATATTTCAATTCATACATGATTGCTCAGGACAAATACTTCGTCTATCCATACATTTCACTGACCACAAACTTTGGTGAAAGCGGCACGAATATGTTGAAAAACTCATCATTCCAAGTTCCCTTAGAGTTAAATAGGAGGAAATTTGAATTTGGGGACATTGATGACTCCATTGCTGTGTATGATACCTACTGTGAACTATCAAGTGATCGACTTTCTAGATTATGTAAGGAGCTGCAGTGCTACGATTTTGAAGTAGATATATATGGAACAAAAAATTTAAAAAGAGTTGCAAAAAGTTACATTCTAACATCCAAGGCAGCAAAGAAGCGGGTGCAAGGCTTTGCCCTTGAATTAAGACCAGCGGAGATGAATGTAATTATGGGTATAAAGGGGGAAGATATCGGGCTTTGTAGGAAAGAGGATGTTTCTGAATTACCACAGACCGCTAGAGATGAATTTCGGAATTTTGTTTTTTTCTACAGAATTTCTTTACCGGTGCAAACATGGATCAAATATTGTGGGGTTAGGATATGGCAGGCACTGAAACTTAGGCTAGACCTTTCTAAAATTTTCAAATATCTCTGTGTGACAGTTTATTAGAATTAGTGGACACCAATGAACCGGTTGAAAATGCATTCACCTAATATTCCTAAAGTACTTGGAACCGACCTTCCGGAGTGCTTGTGTCGCGGAATCTTGTCGATTATGTCAGGCAAAATGTACGACAATAGGACAAGTTTCTCAACCAATTCAGCTCAAAAACTAATTAATGAGAGTTGTGTTTACGAACACCCTACCTGAAAAGCAACTCGTCTGAACATGCGAATAGTCTAATCGAAACGGTAGATTAAAGGAAGCAGCGCTGGGTACCGCTACGTTGTTGGGGGGCACTAGACCCCTATTTCAAGAAATCGCAGCGTCTCATTTTTACAAAATATGGATGAAATAGGAAAGAATTTCGGCAAGCAGGTCGCAATGGGTGCTCTCTGGTTGGCTGGTGCCAAGGTTTTCGCTCGGCTGCTCACAACCGTAAGACTAATTCTTCTCGCTGCTATCTTACCACAAGACCAGATTGGTCTATTTGGCTTGGCTGCCGTTGTAATGCAGTTGCTAGAGACGCTCTCACAAACTGGCATGCAGACCGCATTAATTCAACGAAAAGGGAATGTTCAAGAATACCTAGGAACTGCATGGGTAACTCAGGTGGTGCGTGGAATTATCCTCAGCATTGCAACTCTACTTCTCGCTGATAATTTTGAAGTATTCTTTGATAAAGCTGGTGTTGCCAGTCTACTTTACATTCTGGCACTCGTACCAGTTTGCTTTGGCATTCAAAACATTGGTTTGGTGTTGCTTCATAGAGAGCTTCGGTTTAGTAAGGTAGTCGGAATCCAAGTGGGTAGTGCGTTCGTTGATTTAATTCTATCTTTGCTAGTTGCGCTTCAAACACCTTCTGCTATTGCTTTAGTTTGGGGTCGGGTAGGTGCTGCAATATTTACGGCAATAGCCAGTTTTGTTTTAGAAAAACGTTGGGGTAATTTTTCGTTCTCAATGTCCAAGTCTTACGAGCTATTCTCCTTTGGTGTATGGGTTTTCATTTCAGCAATCTTAAGCTTTACCCTAGTGAGAGGAGGCGATATAGTTATCGGTAAATTACTTACACTTGAAGATCTAGCTGTTTATCAGATTGCTTATGCATTGGCTTGTGGCCCAATTATGGAGGTTATGGCCGTAATTGGAGGAACAGCGCTTCCTGCCTACAGCCAGCTGCAACACCAACATACAAGACTTTCTTCGGCATTTCTTCGAATTCTGGCCTCCTCAAGTTTTCTTGCTTCACTTTCGATTGTAGGATTTGCAATTCTTGCCGAGGATTTCACGGCATTATTCTTTGGACCGGAGTACAAAATGATGGCAACTCTGTTACCTCCTTTAGCCATATGGGGAGCCTGTCGAGGTTTAGGAGCGTCAAATAGTGTACTATTTCTTGGGATCGGCAGGCCGGCAATTGCAACCGTCTTTCAGTTTTTTATGTTGATCTTGTTCCTAGTTGGACTAATTCCAATATCCATTCGTTACGGAATCATGGGGACTGTTCTTTCATTAGCGTTGATCGGCCTTTCCGCTCAAGCACTTCGGTATTTCTTGATTATTCATGTCGTCAACATTTCCGGCCGTGAAATTTTTAAATGCCTAATCATTCCAATTTGTATTGCCACACTTTCGGGAGTTGCTGCGTGGATTTCGATGTCAGTAATTACCCCCCACCTATATGCTCTGCGTCTAATGATTGGTGGGTGTGTTTTGCTGTCTACTTTTTCTTTGGGATCCCTCTGGCTGGACAATTATTTTAGACTTGGTTTGCGGGACTTTGTGCAAAGCGTCATGCCAAAACGCTTCGCTTTCGTTCTCGGGAAAAATTAGCGCAACAAAAGTGATTTACTTTTTCAAACGCATCTTCCGCTATTTGCTCAATCGTTATGAGCAATCAGTCTTCTACAGAGAACTGATTGGTTTTTGTTCACGAGTACCTATATTTGCCGATCTTTGGTGTTTTCTAAGCGGACGATTCCGTCGCGATCATGGCGCAATCTTTGCGGGCAGGTACAAACATATGGATGAAGTTGAACGAAGCCAAAGTCATGGTGCTGAATTCAAATTAAGACGAAACATACATCGCTTAGAAAAAGGTCTGATTATGAGGCCTAGGCGGGACGATTTTGCTTTAGATTATATTGCTGAAACGGTTGTTATTTTCGATGCACTTTCCAATCGTCAACGACAAAAAATCAAGAAAGAAAATGAACTGTTGCTCAAATGGGCTCACGACGTTCTCGATCATTATTTCTCAATAACTAGGGAGCATCCAACCATAGTTACTTGCAAAAAAAAATTCAGAACAATAAACCTGCTTAAAAGCACCGACAGGGACGATTCTTCTCCTTTTTGCCCCTACACCAGAAAGAGTGAGGACATTCCCGATATTTCTATTAATCAATTACATAAGCTCGCACAATATCGACGAAGTTGCCGCTGGTATCTACAAAAACCTGTGTCTCGTGCCATTATTGATCAGGCTATGGAGGTTGCAATGCTCTCACCAAGCGCCTGCAATCGACAACCATTCCGCTTTATAATTTTTGATAACCAGCTGTCAGCTTCCGACGTTGGCAGCATACCAATGGGTACGATTGGATTCAGCCAAAATTTCCCTGCCATTGCCGTTATTGTTGGCCAATTGGATGCTTTTTCGGACGACCGCGACAGACATGTGATTTACATCGATTCTGCACTTGCGGCCATGGCATTTCAGTTCGCATTAGAGGTACAAGGTGTAAGCTCATGTTGCATTAATTGGCCAGATATTGAGGCAAGAGAAAAGTTGATGGAAAAACGTCTTGGCCTTGCGAAGCACGAACGCCCAATACTTTCAATTTCTTTCGGCTACGCGGACCCTAAAGGACAAGTTCCCTACTCTCAAAAAAAGGCTCTTGACGAAATCCGAATCTACGCCCAATGATCATTCAAATTCACGGCGCTGGTTTCCATAATTACGGTGCTTGGCTCATGCTGGAAACAGTTATTTCAGAACTGTCGAGTCGCCTATCTCATCTTGGCCCGATTGAATTCTGCGCACTACCGAGCCCCGGTACGACTTACGAAATAGCCGCAACCTATAATTTAAAAACCGTCTTGCCACAAACTTGGCGGCGAAATCCCATCAAATACCTTACCGCACCGTTCTTCGAACGATTGATACCGGACGAATTGCAGCGCATTCTTGGAATCGTTCCTCGCCACAAAGTCGATGCCATGATTGACATCTCCGGCTATGCATTTGGGGATCATTGGGGACCGGATATTTCTAGAGTTTGTGGGCGTCGATTTCGCTTTTTACATGATCGCGGCAAACCAGTAATCATGCTTCCCCAAATGATGGGACCATTTGAAAATGAGAAAGTCAAGCGAGAAACCTTGAATTTTTTGCCGTACATCGATCGCATTTATGTTCGAGATAGAAGTTCCCTTTTGGCGATTAATGAAATCCTTGAGGACCAAGCAAAGGTAAAGCTCGCACCAGACATTACCATTTTCTCGTCTGGAGAATTCGTTGAAGCCCGACCCCCCTTCGCTTGCATTATTCCAAATGAACGAATGTTCGATAAGGGAGCCAAAAAGTGGGGTTCACGTTACCTTCAATTATTGACTCAAGCTGGGCAAAGAGCGCTTGCACTAAATCGTGACATTGTCCTTCTAAGCCATGCGCCAGGTGGTGGCGATCTTGCTATTGCGCATCAACTCGCCGACAGACTCGATTCACCGCGTGTTGAAGTTGTCACCAATGTGACTCCAAAACGCGCAAAAGGAATTATTTCAAACGCCGATTTAGTTGTCGGATCAAGATTTCATGCGTTGGTTGCAGCGCTATCGTCTGGTGTGCCTGCTATTGCAATTGGTTGGGCCCACAAATACTCCCATCTTTTATTGGATTTCGGCATTCCCAATTTAAACTTCGATCCCGATCAAACAAGCGAAGAACTCCTCGATCTTATTGCAGAATGTTTGAACGAGACTCACAATGCGACTATCAGGCAGACTTTGCAAAACTTCAAAAAGGAAATGGTCTTACCCAATGAACAAATGTGGCAGGACGTTGCTTCCTGCTTTCAGCATTACCTTAAAGAGAATAGCTGACAACGATAATTAATTTTGCGAAATAAAGGTCATTGCATTTTCTTTTCCGTTACAGGGGAACCTATCAAGCGTATAAAACTTAATTTTTATGACTCCATTTCCCCATAGTTTGCTAAGAGATGACCTTCAAAGAAATTTAAATGGTGGATTCGCTGAATGCCATGCTGCTTGCATTAGAGACTTTTAGCGGTGACTGAAAGCATTGGTCCAACAATTTCATCTATTTTCCCTTCAAAACAAGTTTGAAAAGTAGTTTTTGCAGCATGAGCTGCTTTCATAAGTTAAATATTATAAATTCTCAATTGTATCCAGAATTCGATTTACAATTTCCTGATGGGTGTCGATAAATTTCCAGATGATGATTGATAACTTCACCTGACAGCATTCAATGAAACGCATTTGAGATTTCTGATTGCGAAAAGCCCATTGGGATTAGGGAATTTCAAAAATTGTATTTGAAATCCATCCAGCAAATTGTCAGTAAATAACACATTGGTCCAAAGCCTGTGAATATTCTGATTATAGAACCTTTTGTGAGTGGGCATCACGGTATCTATCTTCAATGGATGGTTTATGCCCTTATCAAAAAAGGACATCAAGTACAGGTTGGCACGTTCAAGGAGAGTCTTCATCATCCGACAGTTCAAGCGATGTTATCGACACAGGACAAAAATATTTCGTTCATTACCTGTGACCTCCAAAGATTCGACACCTCCGACAGAAATTTCTTTAAGATGATACATAAAATGATCAAATTTAGAAGGATTTTTCAGGATTTATACAAGCGGGGATTAGAAAATTGTCAGATTGATTTCGTTATGCTGCCTTACCTGGATTATTGCACTTACGCCTTTGCGATTCTCGGTTCGCCTTTTGCCAAAACCCCCTGGGCGGGGCTCGTAATGAGGGCAGGATTCCATCATTCTGCATGTGGTGTCAAAGCTCCCCCTGGTAGTTTGGATTCGGTTAAAGAACGATTGTTTTTTCGACTCCTTCGGAATTCATTCCTGCAAGCCCTATTTACGATTGATGTGACACTGAAGGAGTACACTGAAAATCTGTCGCTCCTTCAAGGCTCCCGTTTGGTTTTTATTCCAGACAGTACGGAAACAAAACGTTCAATGAGCCGAGAGCAGGCAAGGCAGGAATTAGGAATTTCGAAACATGGGTTCATCGTCCTGGTTTACGGGGCGCTATCCTTACGTAAAGGGATTGAAGTTTTAATACGGGCAATGGAGGACCGGAGCTTTCCTTCCGAAGGATGCTTGTTGTTGGCAGGAAAGCAGGATGAAGAAGTAGAGAAATTTCTTTTGTCTCCGTTGGCCAATAATTTAAAAATGAGTGGTCGGATTCATCAAATGAACCGATATCTAAGTGTGGATGAGGAAAATATGGTATTCTCAGCTGCTGATGTGGTTTGGCTTGGCTATCAAGGGCATTACCACATGAGCGGGGTGCTCGTGCAAGCGGGTGTCATGGGACTACCGGTTATTGCGAGTGATGAGGGTTTAATCGGGTTTTTAACCGAACGATTCAGCTCCGGCATTGTTGTGACTGCCTCTAATGCCACGGCAATTGCCACTGCCATTGGAGAGCTAAGTCGGAATGTCAACATCGCACAACAATACGGGGAAAACGGCCGTTTAGCCTACGCCTCACATAATCTGGAAAACTTTTCAAGAATCCTGGTCGAATCCGTTGAGGGGTGAGCCCAAGGAAATCTAGTTCTATCCAAGGTTTTAGGCATTAAAGCTCAAAATTTTGAAATCAAAATCGTGTATTGAGTGTGACCATCTCCAGAAGGGGAAGGATATTCCATACAGGAAAATTGGTAAAAACCAAATCAGCCTTCCTGAAAAAATGCCATTCATAAGTATGACCTCAAACTTTACTTATCCTCTATCTACGCAGTCTTCAAGTGAATTAGATCCGATGTCTATTCCGCAGTTATTTCGAATTGAGATTATCTAAGCTGACTGTATGGTTACCCTCGGTATATATGTTTGCATCCTCATTGCACTACTTGTAGGAACCTGGCTCCGTCCAGCGATTGCTTTGGCCAGTCTGATATGCGTGAAGGTTCTTGATTTCTGGGGACAGATGGCCCACCCCTTCTTCTTCCATTATGAAAAATTCACCAACTTGTTCATGGTTGCCTTGGTTGGGCTGGGTATATTTCGTGCTCAGCCATTTGCCTTTCGGCCGACTCAAAGGCTCCCTTGGGTGCAGATAATAACGATCTGCCTGTTTCTTTATGCCGCAATCTCCCTCTCCTGGTCCCCGGCATTTGAAAAAGGGATGGAGCAGTGGAATTACAGCTGGCCCTATATGGTCCTTAATGTGCTCCTGTTACCATTGTTATTCCGACACCCAACCGATTTACAAGATGGTTTATCTGCAATTCTATACCTTGGTGCTGTATTAGCGACTCTCGTTGATTTATTTGTGGATTGGGACAATCGGTTCATTGGGACATTTTGGGATCCCAGCGAAACGATCTGGGATCCACTGGCATTCCCTGAAATGGCAGGGTTGGTCACATTGGCGGCGATCTTGCTCAATCATGAAAAAAGTTGGAAATGGACGGGAATAAAACTTATCGCGATAGTAGCAAGTATCATTCTGGTAATGAAATCTGAGACTCGCGGACAATTTATCCTGATGGTCACTATTCCGCTTGTGTTTTTGCCCTTTAGCAGACCAGTATCCAACCTGAAGCAATATGTGGTTTGGGCTCTTCTGGGGATAGGCTTGGCTTCACTGTCTCTCTATGCTCTCAATTCCTTTACTGCAATTGAGGACCGTTGGTCGTCATCTACATTTCAATCGGATTGGGAGGGACGGGTTCAAATGGCTTCGCAATTACTCCATCATTGGTGGAGGGCATCATCAGGCGATCCTGCAGCGCTTATTTTGGGCCTCGGGAATTCGGCTTCATTTGCAGGTAACATTGTGGGCTTTTATCCGCACATGGTTCCGATAGAAGTATTAGGGGAAGAAGGAATTTTCGGTTTGGGAATTTTTCTTGGACTTTTATGGGTATCCATTCGGACAATACGCAACGCATATAGTCTTGTAAAGCACGATCCTATTCAACGGGGCATTTGGGCCACGCTTGTCGCCAGTTTTGTTTTTGCCTTTTTGTTGTCTTTTAAGCAAGGATCGCTTGTGGGGTCCGGCACACATATTTTTTTATTCGTCATCTTACTTGAGAGACAAGTGGCAATCCTCACCGCCGAACAACAGGAATATGTAGTTGGATAACCTTGGCTGGTAACCCTTGTTGAAACTACATCCTAATTAAGTTGTTGGAACAGACAGCATTGATGGTAGCAGTGAAATTTAATTTCTGAAAAACTTACCTTAGGGAATTTGATATTTTCGTTCAATAATTCGAAGTTTTTGGATACAAAAACTTTTGGTAGGTATCCCGATATTTTGGTAGACTGACGAATTGTTTCGACAAGGTAGTCTGCGAAAGTTTTCCTGCCTGGGAACGTATTGCCTTTGATGGATTTTTCAATTACTTATCACTTTTTTCCCCTCAAATATGAACTCATGCAAACCGTATTAATTATTCAGAGGATCCTTCCGTATTATAGGATAAAGTTATTTTGTCAGTTGCGTCACAAACTTGCTCTCCATGGTATCAGTCTTAAATTAATTTATGGACAGGAAAAAATGGGTACGGTGCCCCGGACCCAACACATCGACGAGCCATGGGCGGTGCGAGTGGAAAACCAGTATTGGGCACTCGGGAAGCAAGAGCTTGTTTGGCAACCGGTACTGAAGTACGTATTAGGTGTTGACTCTATTATTGTTGAACAGGCAAATCGATTGCTTGTTAATCATTGTCTTCTTCTTCGTCGAAAGTTCACAAATCGGCCACAAATTGCCTATTGGGGACATGGCAAAAATCTCCAGGCCAAGAACAAACACAGCTCAAGGGAACGTCTTAAGCACCGCCTTTTAGGTCAAGCCGACTGGTGGTTTGCCTATACCTCCATCAGCGCAAAGGTCGTGGCGGGCGCAGGTTTTTCAAAAGATAGAATCACCAATGTTCAGAACACCATTGATGTCCTCGAATTTTCCGAAGCAAAGGAGAGAACGGATCAAGCTGCCATAGCGAGACTTAAAACCAATTTAGGACTCAAGGGGAAAAATGTGTGTTTGTATTGTGGAGGAATTTATTCTGAAAAACGCATACTTTTTTTACTTGAAGCATGTTTGAAAATAAAATATTTATTGCCGGATTTTGAGATGATCATTGTGGGAGATGGGCCTGACCAACATCTCGTCGAAACAGCTGCAAGAACAACACATTGGCTTCATTACGTGGGGCCTAAACATGGGGTGGATCGTGTTCCATTTTTTTTAATGAGTAAGGCCTTGTTAATGCCAGGAATGGTTGGCCTCGCGGTCGTCGATAGTTTTGTTGCCGGCACGCCACTGTTTACGACCGATATACCCATACACAGTCCAGAAATTGCTTATCTGGTGAATGGAGTGAATGGTGGTATCACACCAAATTCGACAGATGCGTATGCAAATGCTGTCGTCGAATACTTGACCTCTGAATCAATGCAAACACTCATGCAACGAGGCTGCGAGGAGAGTGCCAAAAAGTATTCGTTAGAGAATATGGTTGATCATTTCACCGCAGGGATTCGAGCATGGCTAGAGGGTCCAGTTTACAGGAAAGGAAACTCTGACACTGTGACTACAGGATGAATGGTTACCGTAGCTGGTGCTGACCCATTTTTAGGATAGATAAGAAGCGCATATGAAAGACAAGTATGATCAGTTTTATCATTTATCCCTCCAAAAAGAAAACTTCCGCGATGTTTCCCTTGGTAGCTGGCCCAAGAATCGACTTGAAGCCATCACGGCGATCGAAGGAAAGGGGGAAGCCATTCTCGATATTGGGTGCGGCTCTGGTTATCTTTTATATCAGTTCAGACATCGTTTTAATAAGTTGATTGGTTTGGAGTACTCCCAGCACAGACTCGCGCATGCAGAAATAAACCTTGCAGATTTTTGTTTCCTGCCGATTCAGGGGACGGCGGAGGATTTATCTCAGCTTGCATCAAATTCCATCGATCGTGTCGTTTCAGCCGATACCATCGAGCATATACCAGATGTCTACAAAGCGGCAGAGGAGATGCACCGGGTGCTAAGACCGGGTGGGTTACTGGTAATCAACACACCCAACATCGCTTTTCTCAAGAAGCGAGTTCTGCTTATGGCAGGCCGCTTTCCGTCGACATCCCAAATGAATGAAGGGCTGGGAAGTGATATTCTTTTTGATGGCGGGCATTTTCACTATTTTACTTTTCGATCCCTGCGCTTGCTGCTAGAGAAGTTCGGTTTTAAGATGGTTAAAAAAGTCGGCTATGGTCGTTTCGGTGTGGTGCATAATTTCTGGCCGAATCTATTAAGTGGTGGCGTCCAGTGGGTGGCAACCAAAGAGTAAAACCATTAGGATTTCAAAAAATAAGCCGTCTTCCGGGTGTTGGTTCGTGCTTAGAGCCGGGCTAGGAGAAAAATGGTCGCATCGTCCGAGCCGGTAAGCTTACACTGATTGCCCTACATGCATATCGAAAAAATAAAAACAGTACTAACGGTATTTTTTATTGATAGGAACCATGCAGCAGAAATATTGTTTCATTAATAAGAATTTCGTATGAGAATCCTGATTGTTCATAATCGTTATCAGCAGGCCGGTGGCGAAGATAATGTCGTCGAAGCTGAGCATGCTCTATTAACACAACATGGTCATGATGTTGAACTTTTGCTTGTTGATAATAGGGATCTTCCCAATGGGGTTCTCACGCAGATCAAAACTGCTTTCACAGCAACTTACTCTAGGATTGGGCGCGCAAAGCTGCGAGAGGCAATAAACTTCTTTCGCCCCGAGCTTGTTCATGTTCACAATTTCTTTCCGCAGTTGAGTCCATCAATTTACGATGCTTGTGCCGATGAAGGTGTTGCCGTTGTGCAGACCCTCCATAATTATCGACTCATTTGCCCTGGTGCTTTGCTCATGCGAGATGGAAATATTTGTGAACTATGTATTACGGGTTCACCCTACCAGGCTGCGGTTTATGGCTGTTATCGTAATTCAAAACTGGGCAGTTTGGCTGTTGCCCATATGGTTTCAACCCACCGGCGATTAGGAACCTGGGCGAAAAAAGTGAATCACTTTATTGCATGCACAGAATTTTCAAAATCAAAATTCACTCAGGCCGGCTTTTCTGAAGACCAGATTAGTGTGAAGCCCAACTTCATAGTCGATCCACGACCCTCTACTGATCCTAAGAACCGGGATGATTGGAAAACTCGTGAACCATTTGCTCTTTTTGTTGGACGGCTCAGTCCGGAAAAAGGACTCAGAACTCTTTTTAAAGCATGGACCACCTTGGACACTCCTTATGACCTCAAGGTAGCCGGCTGCGGTCCTCTTGAAGCTGAGATGCCAGAGCAGGCCAATATTGTGGGTCTTGGCTTTCAGGAGCAGGATAATATCCGTTCCTTGATGAACCAGGCTCTCTTCCTGGTTGTACCCTCTGAATGGTATGAAGGTTTCCCAATGGTCATTGTGGAGGCATTTGCGCATGGGCTGCCGGTGCTGGCATCGAAATTGGGAAGCATGGGAGAAATTATTGAAGATGGGATAACCGGGCTATTTTTTGAGCCTGGTGATGCTAGGGATCTTGCACTCAAGGCTTGTTGGTTGCTGGAACGGCCCGGAGAGTGTCGGCGTATGGGGAGAAATGCTCGCAATAGATACGTGGAGAAATTTTCTCCTGAAGTAAACTATGCTCAGCTGCTAAGCATCTATATGCAGGTAATAGTCCAATAATTTAACTCGGATTTTAGGGTGAGGTATTCAAAAAGCTTTGAACGCCACTCCAATCCCTGCGCCGGGATACCAATGATCCTTGGGAACTTCCTGAAAGAAAAGGTAGTTTCGTCCGGTCATTCGCGAAAATTGAAATAACTTATCGGTGCAATGAGAGTTGTCACCAAGTATAAACGCATTTTGAGTCAGTTTATTCTGGATTGTGTGGTATTCCCTCAATTCATATTCCGCAGAATGGGCGCTGTCATTTATGAATAGATCAATGGGTTTGCTAAAGGTATTAAGACTCTCGATTGAGTCTCCGATCAAGATTTCTCCATATTTTTTATACTCACCTGACAACAAGTATCCTGCCTTAGGATTTATGTCAGTGCCGTAATAAAATCCGGGGAGCCCCTCTTTGCAATTTTTCATTAATGCTGCAGTGATTACACACGAGCCAAGTCCTTTATCAATCCCAGTTTCGATAACGACTTGCGGACGAAAGGCCCTAATCAATGCATACCAGCCAACTCTGCGACCGTATCGAGCCTCTTTGTCTGCGATGATAGACCAAGAACTTTTAGCCGTTTGATTTTCAATATGAGACTTAAGATGTGTATCTTGTTCAATTTCATTTACATAGCCCATCAGTTCATCGAAACTTTTTTGTGTAACATTTGCAAGGAAAGACACAAGATGCTTCTTATTCAATTCCGTTAAGTCATAGGTTAGATTGGTGGTTTCCCTGGATCCATACAGCCAGCGAAGCACTTTGTTCAGTTCCCCCAAAAGATAGGTGGACGCTATCTTGATACGAAATAAGAAGATCACAAAACGCCCTAAAAATGGAGTTCTTGCCAAAATGTGTATGAATTGTGTCATGATTAGTTTCCTAACTCTTTTTGCAAATAAAGGGCCCTTCGCCAGTAGGGAGGTTTTCAACGAAGAAAGGTTAGAGCGTTGATGAGTTTACCCCCGTCGCTAACAAGTTGCATGGGAAATTTTTATGGGTAGTTCCTTTATCCGCCAGAGAGTGATTGCAATGTGGGTTGATACTGGTACCTTTGATGATACAAGCTCGCTAGTTTTCAAGTGGATAAACGAAGCAAAGGGTCGCTACATTTGCGTTTCCAATGTGCATATGTGCATGGAATGTCTGGATAATGCCACATTTGCAGATGTAGTTAAAAATGCTGATCTAGTTGTGCCAGACGGGAAGCCAATAGCCCTGGCACTCAAGCTCTTGGGCCATGAATCTGTCGAGCAAATTCGTGGCGCGGATCTGACCGAAGAAATTTTAAAGTATGCTGATTCCAAAAACGCTGTGATTGGTTTCTATGGTGGAACGGAAACGGCCTTGGCACGTATACGGGAAACTCTCAATCGGGATTATCCCGGCATAAAAATAGGATGCATGATTTCACCACCGTTTAGAGCCTTGACAGAGTTTGAGGTTGCTGATGACATAAGGCTCATAAATGAATCAGGTACGCAATTGCTTTTTGTTGGATTAGGATGCCCTAAACAGGAGCGTTGGATGGCCGCTAATGTGAAGCACCTGAATGTTACCCTTGTAGGAGTTGGTGCTGTCTTTGATTTTCTCAGTGGTGAGAAACCTATGGCCGCGGAGTGGATACGTGCAATAGGAATGGAATGGTTTTTTAGGTTAATTTCTGAACCTCAACGTTTATGGAAGCGATACGCTACGACCAACCCTAAATTCATATGGTATTTGGGGAAGCAATATATTGGACATTTTATACATAAAAATTAGCCATAATATTTGAAGGCAACTGTCCAGAGAATGCGGCAGAGAAGAAACTTGGGACCTTTACCCATCGACATGTTATCGTTTGGGACCATAGGCTAACACGTCTCTGGTTTCTTCTTCTTAATCTCCTGGCCTAGTTCTTAATTCACTTTTCTTACTTTTTATAATTAATGCTGGCAAGGACAGGGATTCCCTGCTCAAGCGAGAGTTGTTCTGGTCTTGTGTATCCGCCCTTGAAGAATTCCGACACAAATGCCCAAGCCACTCCACTTAGCAACCCAAAAGCGATACCGAAGTACAAGATGAGAGACTTTTTCGGTTTAATCGGTGAAATTGGTGGTGAGGCGGATTGTATCACGCTCACATTTGCAAGTTGCTTCTTATCCATCTCTGTGGAGATATTTGCCATTTCAAGTTTTTCCACATAAATTTTTAAATTTTCTTTATCTTTGTTGACCTCACGTTGGAGTCCGTCAAACTGTTTTTCTAATTGATTGAGTCGTGAAATGTGACTATCAATTTCTACAATTTGTCCCAAAAAGACTCCTTGCTTGGTCTTGAGCGAAGTTAACTCAGATTCTGAACTCAAAAGCTCTAGCTGAATGTCTTGGTAGACAGGGTTTCTGACTGTTTTTATCTGCTCTTTGGCTTGGGCTTCTTGTTTATTAATTAATGTCTGAATTAGAGCTATTTCCTCCCGAACATCAGTAACCATTCGACTGCTTTCCTGATATTTTCCTAAAAGTTGTTGTTCTTTTCGCCTGAGAGCCAGCAACTCGTTTCGTGTGGCATTGATGGTCGGGTGTTCGCTTTCGGTTTCAGTCGAAATAGGAATGTATTGAGGAATATCGTGTAACTGCCTTTTTAAGGAGTTTATTTTTGAGCTTAAGCCCTGGACTTGGTCCTCATTAGCTTTTGATCTACTGTCTATCGTTTGCCGTTGGTCAAAGAGGAGATTTCGTTGATCTAATATGGAAGAAATCCCATGCTCTCTCTTGAATTCTTGCAGAGCGGTTTCGGATTGTTCCAAATTTTTACGAAGTGTTTGCACCTGCTCTTCCAAAAAGGAGGTCTGCGGATTACTGAAAATGGCAAGATGCTTTTCTTTCAAAAAATCACCGAGTAAATTCACCACCTGTGCAGCTACCTGGGGATTTTGGTGCTCAAAGCCAACCACAATCACATTCGATTTTCCTGGTCTATCTACAGATAGATTTCCCGGGAAGTACGTTAATGCAACCTCAAGAGGCGAAATGGTTAATTTATCCATTTCAAAAATTTCGGGATATAAACTTTTAACCCCAATGGTCTCCACAACCTTTTTGATGAGATCTCGACTGGTGAGAATTTTAATTTCAGGCTCAACAACTGCTTGGAGATCAAAAGCCATTTTCGGGGAATGGTCTCCTACTTCCGCATTGTACATGTGCTCTCTTCCTATTTTCACCATAAGACTTGATTCTGCTCGATAAATCGGTGTCATCTTCATCGGAACAATGTAGGAAAGCATTGTACAAAATACGAAGATCGCGATGATTTCCCACTGGTGTTTGAATAGAATCGTGAGGATATCCCGTAGACTAAAAAACCCACTTTCTTGATTGAGGCGGGTTGGTTGGGAGGGAAGATTGCTCATGTTCACTATAATGGACGCTAAATTTTTCTTTGATTATCTGGGAGGAGATAGACGTTCAATTACCAGTTGACTCAATGGTAAGGTCATATTCGCCTGTAGACCCACTTTGGAATGTAATAACGCTGCTTATTGAAGACTATACCTAGGAGATTTCCACCACTGTGCGAAATCCGGTCTCGGAGATTTGAGATGACTTGTGAGCGGGTTTTTTCTGCTTCCACCACCATCACCACCCCATCAGCGGCTGCACACAATTCCAAGCCCTCATCAGAGATATCGATCGGTGCGGTATCTATGAGAATCATGTCGAATTGTTTTCGTATATGGTTCCACAAATCCCGCTTATTTGTGATGACCTCGTGTTGCAAGCTTTCTGAACTGTCTCCAGAAAGCATGGCGAGGAACAAGCGGGAATGTTGAACAGGTGTGATGGCCTGATCTAAATCCCCTCCATTACGCATAATATATTGCAACGAGATTTTTGGAGGAATCCCAAAGAATTGATGTTGTGTTATTTTTTGAGAATCTCCATCCACCAGCAACACGGACTTCCCCTGTGTTTCAACCAGGACTCTTCCGTACTCCTGAACAATAGTCGAGACCCCTTCCTGGTTTCTGCTACTGATAAATTGAATAATGTTGTGTTGGGGATCAGGAAGAAGGCCGGCAAGGCGTTGTTCCAGTTGCACCATCTCTCGGCGCATTTTTAGGGGAGGTAAATTGGAAACGACGACCGGCTGCGAACGTGGGCGTTCTTCTATTGGATGGATCTTGATGACTTCTAGTTGATTTTCGTAGGCCTGTTGCAAGGCCTCGTATACTTTACTCATTTGGCGATTCTCATACAGTAATATTCAAGGTTTTGCTACTTTGGCAAAATTAATTCACCGTTTATTCAGATGGATTGGCTTCAGATGTCTGGTCTGTCTGCGTTTTCACATCCTTAGGAATTTTCGGAAAGGCAATGTCCTGCCCCGGAAAGATTTTCTTGGGATTCTGTATTTTGGGGTTGTACTCCAAAACACGTTGAACATAGCTCGGATGAGACGACCCATAGACAACCTTGACCAATTTTTCTAGCGTATCGCCCTCTTGTACGGTAGCCACAGCATAGGGGGATTCGCGTTTGGCCTCAACCTTGGTTTCATTCGGTTTGGTTTGCTCGGAAGAGCTGGCAAATATTTTTTTCGAAGAAGGTAATTGCTTATCTTCAACCGACACCAAAGTCACGTCTGCCTCAGGCACCTTTCTTTTGCTCTCGAACACTTTTAAGGGCGGAAATATAATTTTTTGTCCCGGATACATTCTTCGCACGCTCGTAATGTGACGATTATGTTCAAGAACAAATTGAACTCTAGATGGACTAGCCGACCCATACACATCATGCAATAATTTTGCCATTGTGTCACCCTTTTTCACGATCCTGGTGACGGGTGAAGATGGGGAACCCACCTCTGGCTTACTTGGACTTTCCTGCGATGTCACACGTGATTGTGCGACAGGGACCGAAGGAGGGCTATCTTGGCTAGGTGGATTGATTTGTTTTTCAGCGACTACTGTGGTTTGTCCTGCACGCTCACTGAGGTTTTCAGGACTCATTCCAAGCAGATTGTCCTCACTGACATTCTCAGATAGTGTCTTTGCCTCATCCTGAAGTACCGGATTTCCTTCTAACATACTACTTGCTTCAGCCGTCGCTATACCCTCTTCCTGGATCAAGAGCTCAGGGAGTGCATGTTGGTCTGACTGGATAAATGGTGTTGCTGTTTCATCCTGACCAAGGCTCGCTTCATTTTCCGGACTGCCTGCTTCAGCCTTCACTAGAACCTCTTCCTGCGTGGAGAGATCGAAGTGTTCTTGTGGGAGGGGAAGGATTTCAGGCAATACGGTCTTTGAGGTTGAGGGTGCCTCTCGCTCATCTGAAAATGGAGGTGCCTCATGTTGGAAGTTTTCCGGTGGCATTCCGGCAAGTAGGAGGTCTTCCTGGTTGTCAGGGTTTATAGGTGTTTTGCCAGGGGGTTGAGTCGTGGTTAATTCGGCATTCGAGCTGACCCGGTTTCGTAATTTCTCAAAGACTTCAGATACTGATTGCGTTACGAAGGTCTGTGCTCTTTCCGTCAGGGTCGGACCTGTTTGAGTAGGGGATGGGGTATATTCCTCTACACTGAGGAGATCTTGATCAGATGCGAGGTCTTGATCCGGATTCTCCGTTTCTTTAACCAGTTGTCCAGCCCCAGGCATTGAAGACATATCCGAAAGTTTTGACTCAGTCAGGGGCAGGAGCGCGACCAGTCCAAGGACAAGGATGAGAGCCAAGCCAATCAGGGGGACTAATTTCCAGAGCGAGTGAGCGGGTCGGCCGGTCAGGTCACCGATCACCTCTTTGGCAATTTTAGCTGTCACCAAGGCTGTGTTGTACCCAAAGGCGGTGACCAGGGCATTATCACAGAGAATATTCAGGCGCCGGGGAATTCCCTTGGCTTCCTGAACAATTAGGGCTGTGGCCGATTTGGTAAAAATCTTTTTCCCTTCCCCTCCGGCCTTGTCCAACCGATGCCGGATATATTCAAAACTTTCCGGCTTGGAGAGGGGTTGAATGATGGCTCGTACGGCGATGCGTTGCCGTAACTGCCGGAGTTCATACCGATCGAGAAGGGCATCTAATTCCGGTTGACCCAAGAGCACAATTTGAATGAGCTTGTCTTTTGGGGTTTCCAAATTTGACAACATCCGCAGATGTTCTAATGTGTCCACCGGCATATTTTGCGCTTCGTCAATCAAGAGCACCACGGTCCGGCCTTCCCGGTATTTGTCTATGAGGACGAAATGCAGTTGTTCCAACACTTCGGCATCGTCCCCCTCGATGGGGGTGTGTCCCAGTTCACGCAGCAGGGTCTTGAGTAAGTTGGTAAATGACAGGTTAGGATTGAGGAGATATACCGTTTCCTGATTGGCCTGAGGATTTTGATTCAGAAACGATCGGAGAATCGTCGTTTTTCCAAGACCAACTTGGCCGGTGACGGCAATAAATCCTTTTTTTTCCTTTATTCCATAGATCAGCGAACCCAACGCCTGTTTGTGGCCGGGGCTGAGATACAAAAAATCCGGATCCGGGGTGGTGTTAAATGGTTTGGTCCGTAACCCGAAAAAATTAAAATACATCGCCTATTCCTAATTTTGCGTTTCTGAGCATCGCTCGCTTAAAAGTGGAAACCTAAATTTATGCAACTTTCTTATCTTCCGGTTCCCTGCCCCCTGCTTTATATTTATTTAACAAGTCCACACAGGTGATAGTTATAATAATTCAGGAAATGGAGCAACAACTTTTTGTTGCTCTGGTTCTAAATGCCCTTAATTTAGGGGAACATCCGTCGATTGATGTACAGTCGTTTTGATTCTCTCAGTCCACAATCAAACCGATGTCCACAAGGCTTTCCAAAATGAGTTAAGACACTGCACTTGGGGGAAAGAACGAAGATCCGAGCTTCGCAAACTTCTTCGCATGCACCGCACTTAAGGATGAAAGAAAATTGAGAGGTTTAGTCTATCAAGATACGCCATTTTGGGTAAAAAAGGTATGCATATGAGGATGAAAAAACATTAAGAATATGTACTATATAAATAATGAGCGATTATAACGAAAAATATCAATATATAGCTAGTGATTTCCTATAAGGAGACCACTCTAATTTAAAATATCCCAAGGCATCCTCCTCCAGGGAACAATCGGCCCCCTGAAAAACTTTCGAGGGCAGGCCGCGGCGGTCGCTCCCCTGAAAATCCGGGCGACCTCGGCTGCCATGCCCAGTCTCTCTATGGTTGGATTGCTAGGGAGTGTTCATTCCTTCCCCCTTCATTTTTCATAAATGGTTATCTATATAGTAGCGTTCATTTCACCGATTCCAGGCCCTGGGTACCTCTATTAAAATGGAAATGTATTATGGTAAATCTGTTCCCCTCGCTAGCTTTGAGGTTCACCGTCAAGGGTTTTTGATAGGTTCCCATTCATCGGAAAACTGAAATAATGGGAAGTACATTTTTATGGCAGACGTTTTTTGATCCTGGTGTAGGAGAAGGGCGTGGTGTGCCTAAATGCCAAAACTCAGCAGTAAGAACCTTCAGGCCGTTTCTCAACTCACTTAAAAATCTCAAATCTGGTCATGGGATCCATAAGGATTCGACTGGATAAAATTTTTCCCTGAAATTGAACCCGATGGAAAATCCGAACGCCTCCCATACCAAGTCTGAAGAAATTTTGCCGGGCCAGGCCACCGATTTGGCCATGGCTCCCGTCGGACCTGAGACAAAGGAATGTGAGAGCGTAGGATTCGAGGAACGTATTCTCCTCGGAGTCTTAGCTCACGCTGAAGAAGCCCTGGTTGTGTGCGATACGTCGGGAAACATCATTCGCGCCAGCCATGCGGTCAATCGTTACTATCACCTTCAATGCTTGAATCGCCCATTTGATGAAATCTTTCATCTATCCCTTCCGCACGGGATGAAGCAGCCTTCCGCTGGATCTTCAGCAAATCTGAGCAGAAAGTACCTCTCACGAATTCTGGCCGGAGAATCATTGCACAACGAAGCCGTCTGCCTGACAACAGAGGATGGAACGTTTGCCGAGGTCCTGTTCGGTGCCCACCCGCTACAAGATGAACACCAGAGAGTGATCGGCGCAATTATGACGTTTGGCGACAGCGGGCCACTACTCCATAGCGAATATATTCTCAAACGCCATAACGACGTGCTGGAAAATATTATTGCCGGCAACCCTCTTTCCATTATATTGGAAAAGCTTTGCCTGGAAATTGAGCAATATTTTAAGGCCGGTGTTCGGGCTTCTATCCTTCTGCTGGAGGATGGATGTCGGCTGTGTCATGCTGCGTCCCCCTCTCTACCCGAGAGCTATAGTCAAGCAATAAATGGTTTGGAAATCGGTCCGGAGGTAGGATCTTGTGGTGCAGCAGCCTATCTCAAAGAGCCTGTGTATGTGGCAAACATTTCCGAGCATCCGAATTGGGTGCATTTTAAGGAATTAGCCGGGAGACATGGGATACAGGCCTGCTGGTCTACGCCGATTCTCGCGAGTGATGGGCATGTCCTCGGCACCTTTGCCTTATATGCTCCTGTTCTACGGTTACCCTCCACTGAAGAAAAAGAGTATCTGGAATTTCTTGCGCATTCGGCCTCCATTGCCATTGAAAAAGTGCAGGCTCAGGAACGGCTTCTGCAGCAAAAACATGCGCTGGAGGTGGTGAATCGAATCGGCAGTTCGTTGGCAGCCGAATTGAATTTAGAAAAACTGGTTCAATCCGTCACGGATGCGTGTCGGGAATTAACGGGAGCGGAATTCGGGGCGTTTTTTTATAATATGGTGAATGAAAAGGGAGAGTCTTATGCCTTATATACCATCTCCGGTGTTCCGCGCGAAGCCTTTGATGGGTTTCCCATGCCGAGAAATACGCCTATTTTCGCTCCGACATTTTCTGGGGATGAGGTTGTTCGAATCGCCGACGTGACGGCCGACCCTCGATATGGACAAATGCCTCCTTATCACGGAATGCCCCCCGGGCATCTTCCCGTCAAGAGTTATCTGGCGGTCCCGGTCGTATCCCGCTCCGGAGAAGTTTTGGGGGGATTATTTTTCGGGCATTCACAACCCAACATGTTTACCCAAACGGGTGAAGCCATTCTCATAGGTATTGCTTCGCAGGCTGCGATTGCCATCGATAATGCCCGTTTATACCAATCCGCTCAGAAAGAAATTGAACAGCGAAAACACGTTTCGGAAAATCTGAGACGATTGGCCTCAATTGTGGAATCATCTCAGGATGCCATTTATAGTCTCAATAGGGCCGGGATGATCACCAGTTGGAACAATGGGGCGGAAAAGATGTATGGGTATGCTGCCTCCGAAATCGTGGATCAGTCTTTCTCCATTCTCCTTCCTCCGGAATCACGACAGGACATCTTTTCAGACTTAGCCTTTCTTTTAAACCAAACCGGGGCGACGCTTCAGGAATCCCTCCGAATGAAAAGGGAGGGTGTGGTGTTTCCTGTATCCTTGACGATTTCTCCAATTCTGGACGTGGATGGAAACCTGATTGGCCACTCCTTGATTGAACGGGATATTTCCGAGCAAAAACGAATTGGAGAAGCCCTTCGATCGAGTGAAAGCCGCCACCAGGCGATATGGGAAAATTCTCCAACGGCAAAATTTGTGAAAGATTTGAATGGGACCTATCAACTGATTAATAAACGGATTGAAACCATTTTCCAAATGCCTCGGGAAGCCATTTTGGGAAAGACGGATTATGAATTAATGAACCCGGCTGATGCCCGACGCCTACGGGCGAATGACCAGGAGATTCTCGACTCCCGAACCCCGAAAGAATTTGAAGAGCAGATAGAACTGCCGGATGGGGTGCATACGTATCTGTCCGTGAAATTTCCTTTATACGATGCCCAAGGAATTCCCCATGCGATCTGTGGAATTGCAACGGATATTACCGCGAGAAAACAGGCAGAGCAGGCCCTGCAGGAATTGAACGATTCCTTGGAGCAACGGGTGTCTGATCGGACTCGTGATCTGTTGGTCTATCAGGAGAATCTGCGGGCCATGACCTCCGAGTTGGTGGTCACGGAACAACGGGAACGGCGACGCTTGTCCACCGAACTGCATGATTATCTGGCGCAATTGCTTGTGGTCTGCCGGATGAAACTGGCTCAAGCCCTCAATGAGTGGAGCATGCCTGCCTTAAAGACCAATCTGGATGAAATCGATCAAATCCTTTCCGACTCCCTTTCCTATACACGCACGTTGATTGCCGAGCTGAGTCCCAGCATTTTGTATGAACTCGGGCTCGTTCCGGCGCTGAAATGGTTGGGTCAGCAGATGGAGCGCCATGACCTGCGTGTGCAGGTACAGCATGGAGACCAGGCCATAGAGCTTTCAGAGGATCAGGCTATTTTTGTGTTTCAGGCCGTTCGCGAATTGCTCTTTAATATCATTAAACACTCCGGAGTGAGCGAAGCCCTCGTTTCCCTCAAGAGGACCGCATCCCAGGAACTTCACGTAAAGGTGGAGGATGCGGGGAAAGGCTTTCACCCATCGCCGATTTCAACAGATTATTCCAAACCTGGAAGATTCGGGCTATTTAGTATTCGAGAACGAACGGAAGCGCTAGGCGGTCACTTTTACATCGAATCCGCGCCAGGGAAGGGAACGCAGGCGACCCTCGTGGTTCCGCTTCAGCCGGTCTCACCAACGGTTGCGTCGAACTCAGATTCCAAAGGAATTCCAAAGCCTCTCGATCCAATCGCGCAAGGTGGTTCAAGGAAAAAAGTTGTTCGAATTCTTCTGGTCGATGATCATGCCATGATTCGTGAAGGAATCCGAACCCTGTTGGAAAACCATGAAGATTTCGTCATCGTGGGAGAAGCAAAAAATGGAGAAGAAGCGATAGCGGTAGCCCAACTGGTCCTACCCGATGTGGTGATCATGGATGTCAACATGCCAAAAATGAATGGCATTGAGGCGACAAAGTGGCTTACCCGGAAACACCCTTCAATCAGGGTCATCGGATTGTCGGTTCATGAAGACAAACAGATCGAAAAAATGCTGCTCGAAGCCGGGGCCGCCACGTATGTGACCAAAGGGAGTGTCGCCAGCCAACTGGTCGAGGCCATCCGACAGGTCGTGAATCAAATTTCCTAAGCCTTTTCGTATCGTGCTTTCCGAGAATCACCCGTAGGTGGGATAGACGGGTTTCATCTAGGCAAAGTCTGTAAGAAAATGCCGAATTGATCCTTGGGAATGCTCTCTCATATTATCGGGATCTCATAGATGAGCCTCCGGCTACGACCTGGTTTAAAGGAAGGCTCCATTTCATCATTTTCTGGACGACAACCCTCACGGCAATCACGGTATCTTTGAGCCTTTTAAATGGATTCGAAATTCTTTGCGAATATCCTGTTTTCCCAACATTAAAAGAATTGGTCGATCGCTCCCTGGAGTCTTAGGATGGTCACTGTGTATGGTCCTGATCGGACAGTCCTGGTGTTTCGGGCAGGAGAATGGAGGCGAAGCTACTTCCTCTCGTCCGTGGATCATGGGGCAGGCCAGCTCTTTTTCCGCGGCGATTGCGACGGATCGGCCGACATTCAGCCTGAGTCCGGCCACGATCGCTCCAGGACGCATTCAAATCGAAACGGGATATACCTTTTCTCTTGAAAAGGCATCTCCCGATGTCAAAACGCATAACTTCCCTGAGACCCTCGTCCGTATTGGATTGACCGAGACTGTGGAGTTTCGCGTGGAATGGCCAAACCTGACTTACATTGACAATGGCCGTGATGTAAATGGGTTTAATGATCTTGGCCTGGGATTTAAAGTGCAGGTCTGGCAGCAAAAAGGGTATAGGCCACGGTTGAGTTTCGTCGGCCGACTGTCGATTCCCACGGGAGATAAGGATTTTTCTTCGGATCGGGTCGACCCGCTATTCCGGACGATTTTGACGTATGGGTTGGATGAACAAGTGGGAATATTCGGGACGGTGAATATCGGCAGTCCCACTTCTCAGGGAACGCGGTTTGTTCGAGTTTCTTCGTCGCTCGGGCTCAGCGCCATCCTTCGTGATCGCTTAACCGGATTTGTGGAATATTTCGGATTGTATCCCAGGGATGTGGCGAGTGGGAGCGCAAATTTTCTTCAAACGGGTGTGCTCTATCAACTGACATACAATCTTCAACTGGATGCACTCGTCGGAGGCGGCCTGACTCATGGAAGCGATGATTTCCTGACGGGTGCGGGAATCTCGTGGAGATTTTAGCCTTAATGGAAAAGAAGGCGGAAGGCGTCGTTCTTTCACCTGACATGAGGGTTGAGCTCAGGGGCGAAAGAGACCTCTATTCCCTTCGGAAGAGAAGATGTAAAATTTTTTCGGTCTCAAGGACGAGTTGATCCTGGTGGTGTTTAAAGGCCTCCACCAGCTCCAGGCGGGAATGGGCCTCTGAATAATCCGGTCGCAAGCCAATGGCCTGACGAAGAGCCTTGATGGCATTCGAGGGTTGACCATGTGCCATGTAGGTCAGGCCTAAATCGGAGAAGGCCTCCGCATCGTTGGGATTCAATCTTGTCGCGGTGCTGAATGCCTGCTGAGCCTCGTGAAATTTTTGTTGTGCCAATCGTGACCGTCCCAGCCAGTATTCAGTCTGACTATTCCCTCTCTCTAATTGTGCGGCTCTATCAAGGGCTACTTCGGCCTGTTTCCATTCGTGTTGATCAAGATAGACGGCTCCCAGACCCTGAAACGCACCGGCGAGATCGGGATTAAGTTGAATCGCGGCCCGATATTCCTCAATGGCGCCGTTCGGATCTCCCTGCTGGGTGAGTATTTCCGCCAATTTGAGATGAGTAGCGGGAGAATTGACCTGATATGCGGGTTCCGCCCGGAGCAATTCACGCTTCCTCCGAAGACCGGCTTCGACACATTCGTTCGTGACTGGGGCGTGGGCGGTGCAGGTCTCTGAAGGTGGTGAGGTTGCAGGAACAATGTGCAGGACTTCCGGCCGAAGAGAAGGGGGTGGGCTCATGATCCATCCCACCAGAAACAGCAGGAGGATGGATTGATAGCAGCTGGACGCCCGAAAAAGGAAATATGAATGCCTGTTCCACATCATGAGGAAATGAAGGGCAAAGATATTGTGACACTGAGACGGAATGTATCACATGAGGAAAAATTGAGGTGATTGGTCGACAAATGAGCCATCCTTCGGTCTATTCTGTCCATTCGTCTCTGTTCCTATTAATTGATAGGGCGTCTGTCAAACTTATAACATGACGCATGGAGAGGATTGCCTCCCGCTAAAACACACCTGGGATGAGGCAGAGAATTGATGTGGCTGTTAGGACATCGTCCACCAACCATTGTGGTCTGAATTTCTCAGACTGTCGTCAGGTTATAGGCTTTTTTAGGGCATTGTGTTAAATTTCGACGTCAATCTATCCCAGCTCAGGAAATTGTAAAATATGCCACGGAAAAAATCATCAAACAAAATCGTCCATTCGGAATTTCCAAAAGCGCCCACCGGCATTCAAGGCCTGGATGACATCACGTCTGGCGGGCTTCCCAGGGGACGAACCACGTTGGTTTGCGGAAGCCCGGGCTGTGGAAAAACACTATTAGGCATGGAGTTCCTGGTCCGCGGGGCCCTCCACATGGACGAACCCGGTGTGATGTTGGCGTTCGAGGAAACGGCAGAGGAATTGACCCAAAATGTCAGGTCCCTGGGGTTTGATCTGGACCAATTGATCAAAGATAAGAAATTGATTTTGGATACGATCCCCATTGAAGCCACCGAATTCGAGGAAAGCGGAGAGTATGATCTCGAAGGATTGTTTGTGCGACTGGGTGAGTCTATTGACGCTATCGGGGCCAAACGTATTGTGTTGGATACCATCGAGGTCTTGTTCGGCGGGTTATCCAATCAAGGTATTATCCGCTCCGAGTTGCGGCGTTTGTTTCAGTGGCTGAAAGACAAAAATATGACCTCCATTGTCACCGGCGAGCGGGGAGAGGGGTCCCTCACCCGTCAGGGACTTGAGGAATATGTATCGGACTGTGTGATTCTGCTGGATCATCGAGTGAATGAGCAGATGTCCACGCGCCGGCTGCGGGTGGTCAAATACCGGGGAAGTATGCATGGAACCAATGAATTCCCCTTTCTCATCGGACAACATGGATTGTCCGTGTTGCCCATCACCTCCTTACAACTCGAACATACCGTTTCCAAAGAAAAAATCTCGACCGGGGTTCCGCAATTGGATGAGATGTTCGGGGGGGAAGGGGTGTTCTGTGGGTCGACGGTGTTGGTGACTGGAGGAGTCGGGACCGGCAAGACGAGTCTGGTCTCGCATTTTGCTGAAGCCGCCTGTCGTCGGGGAGAGCATGTCTTGTATTTTGCCTTTGAGGAGTCGAGTCCTCAGATCATCCGGAACATGAAATCCATCGGACTTAATCTGGAAAAATGGGTGCAAAAGGGATTGCTGCACATTGAAGCGTCACGTCCGACCTTATACGGATTGGAATCCCATCTTGTGAATTTCTACAATGCCGTGAATACCCATCACCCGAGTCTCGTGATCATGGACCCGATCAACGACTTTCTTTCCATCGGGTCAACCCGGGAGATCAAGTCCTTATTTTTGAGAATGGTGGATTTCCTCAAGTCTCATCAGATAACGTTGATTTGCACAGGCCTCGTCTCTCATGCGGATTTCATTCAGGAGACGGAGATCGGCGTGTCCTCCCTCGCTGATACCTGGATACTGCTGTCAAATCTGGAATTCGAGGGCGAACACCATCGGCAATTGTATATTTTAAAATCCCGTGGCATGGCGCATTCTAATAAGGTTCGGAAATATACGATGAGTCATCGGGGGTTTTCATTTTAGGGGTTTCTGTGGCCATCGCCGAAACCAGGACGGGATCGCTTCAATTATTCTTGGATGAAAAAATCGTCAAGGACCATAACACCGGGATGTCACACAATGTCAGATGACTCTTGAAGGGTCTTCCAACCATGAACAAAGTATCTCAGAGGCCTAGGCGGCAATCTCCAAAGAATTCTCCCTACCACTTAACACTCTATGTCGCGGGATATTCGCCCAAATCGCGACTGGCCATGAGTAATCTCAAGCAATTGTGTGAGACCCGTCTTTCCTCGAAGTATACTGTGGAAATTGTGGATCTTCTCCGGGAGCCCCACAGGGCCAGACTGGACCAGATTGTGGCCATTCCCACATTAGTCAAAAAATTACCGCTTCCCTTAAAAAAGATTATTGGAGATTTATCGAACACAGAAAAAGTATTGGTAGGGCTCGATCTGCATGATGAGTCAGGTGAAGTGATTCTTTCAAGCTCAATGGAGCCGGCATCATGAGCGCGCGCGGGCCATCAACCACCGGAAAGAAGAGTCCTGCCGGGGAGAAAGCCGGTATTCGGCTTCGGCTGTATGTAACCGGCGCGACCAGCCTATCGCTTCGGGCTATGGCCAATATCAAATCCATTTGCGGGGACTATCTCAAAGACCTGAATCCTGATTTACAAATCATCGATTTGTATCGCAATCCCGCTTCCGCTCGTGCCAACCAAATTTTTGCCGCTCCGACTCTCATCAAAGAATTTCCTCTTCCCAGTTGCAGAATCATCGGCGATCTTTCAAAAAAGGACCGTGTGCTGCATTCTCTGGGATTGACTCCGTCTCCTCCTCTGCCCTCTTAAGGATAAACGGCATATATCCATGGCTTCCAAGCATAAACCATCTCTAGCCAAATACGTTCCTCCAAGCCAGGAGGAAATGTTACAGCAACGGTTGAAGGAAGCGGAAGACACGCTCCAGGCAATCCGGGAAGGAGGGGTAGATGCCCTCATCGTCGAGACGGGGGAAGGGGATCAAGTCTTTACCCTTAGGAGCGCCGACTATCCGTATCGACTCATCATCGATAATATGATCCAAGGGGCGGTCATTTTTGATGATGCCGGGATTATTTTTTATGCGAATGCCACATTTGCCAGAATGGTCAATCACTCGCATCAGGAGCTGTTCGGCTATTCGCTTGACTCATTTATTGATGAGGAAGATCGGGAGTTTTTTAGAACTCTGACTTCTTCTCATTCCCACTCAGCCGGGGGGACGGGGACTATTCGCTTGGTGCCCAAAGACCGACATGATCTTGCCGTTTTTGTCGGCCTTGTCTCCATTAAGATTGATAACCAGTATCTGCATTGTGCGATTTTGACCGACCTGACGGAACAGAAGAAATACGACCGGGCCCTAGTGGAAGAAAAATTTTCCAGGATGATTCTGGAACAAACGGGGGAGGCGGTGGTCGTGTGTGAACCGTCCGGCCGAATCATTCGCAGCAGTCGTGCGACCGATAGACTCGTCCAGCAATCCACACTGCATACCTGGTTTCATGAAAAATTCAAATTTTTGCCCTCTATCACCGGAATGGCTGCCTGCGGAAGCGAGTCATGGAGTGCAGGGAGGAATGTGATTGAGGACGTGATTGGAGGAAGGACGCTCCACGGGCTGGAAGTAACGTTGCAAGTTGCCAATAGGACCGTGCCCTTGCTCCTCAGTGGCCGACCCCTGCTGGATGAACACGAGAATACGATCGGGGCCATCATTACGATGGTGGATATTACCGAGCAAAAACAGGCTGAACAGGCTTTAAAAGATCTCAACGATTCCCTTGAACAACGCATCGTGAATCGCACGCGGGACTTGTTGAGTTATCAAAAACATCTCCGGGAAATGACTTCGGAGCTTGTCGTGACGGAACAACGGGAACGTCGACGTCTGGCCAATGAACTTCACGATTATCTTGCCCAATTAATAGTTGTCTGCCGCATGAAACTTGCCCAACTGAATCGGGCGGGGTGGACTCCGGAATTGAAAACAAATATCGAGGACATTGATAAAATCCTGACGGATTCCCTTGAGTACACCAGGACCCTCATTGCGGAGCTCAGTCCCAGTATTTTGTATGAATTGGGGATTGTGCCTGCCCTGTTCTGGCTTGGGGGGCAATTTGAACGACATAATCTTCATGTGGATGTCCGGGAGGAAGATAAAGATATTTCACTCCCGGAAGATCATGCCATATTTGTGTTTCAGGCTGTACGGGAACTTCTCTTTAATATCCTGAAGCATGCCGACACGAAACACGCCACGATTTCACTCAAGAAGACAGCACCCCACGAACTGCAAGTGAAAGTAAAGGATGCCGGAAGAGGGTTTCACATCTCAAGCGAATCGCAGGATTTTGCCAGGCCCGGAAAATTCGGACTCTTCAGTATCCGTGAGCGTGTCGAAGCCCTGGGGGGAGAAATTCAGATCGAGGCAAAACAGGGGGAGGGGACCTGCATCACACTTCATGTCCCTTATGATTCTTTCCCTCCATCAGAACTTTCTGATAGCCGGTCGGGTAACTTGATCTTCATGGGATCTTCGTCTTCCACCACGGCACGGGAAAAGGGAATTCGAATTCTCCTCGTCGACGATCATGCCCTTGTGAGGCAAGGCATGCGGGGATTATTGGAGGTTCAACCGGATTTTCTTGTCGTGGGAGAGGCACAAAATGGCCTGGAAGCCATAGAAAGCACACGAACGCTTCACCCAGATATTATTGTGATGGACGTGAATATGCCCAAGATGAATGGCATTGAGGCGACTCGAAACATTGTGCGGGAATTCCCCTCGATGCCTATTATCGGCCTGTCTGTCCAGGAAGATAAACACGTACAAGGACTCATGCTGGAAGCAGGAGCTTCCCTGTATTTGACCAAAAATGGCATTGCCAGCCAACTCGTCGACGGCATTCGTCGTCTGGTTCTCTCATCTCCCTAACCTCCTGACTTTCATCCCAAAACCGATGAGATGGGTGGATGTACATTCCTTCTCTGATTACTTTGACGGTTTTCTTTTTATCGTGCCGGCAGTCCTCGCGGCAAGTTGGCATCTGGCGTTTCTACCTCCCTTACCCCTTCCTGCAAGGAGGGGCGTGGCAGATTCGCGTTGGCAGAACAACCTACACGAACTCCTGCAGAGCTAATGTAGATTTGGCGCGAACGGATAGATGCCAGAATGGAAAATCATGATCGCGTCCCCCGAATCAGTTGATGAATATACTGGAGCTTTGCAATAACGGGTGGAACCAGCACTTCCGGTATCAAATCTAATAAGCCCATTGCTCGATTCATTTCATTCAGTCCCAGCCCAAGCCGTTGGTAGGAACGAATCATGTCTTCGATGTTGGCTGTCGTCGGATCGATCCCCTCTCCGATACCCGTGTGCCTCGCGGTATCGAGCACACTGACGATGGCAAGATACTTGGCAAAGGTCTCCGCAAAATCCTCCCATGGGTGCATGGTGGCATAGACACTAATGAAGCTGGTCTGCCAGTCAGAAGGCGGACCTTCCGAATAATGCCGTTCAAGGGCTTCAGCATACGTCGGATGTTGATGATCGCCGAAGATCCGGATAAAGGCCTCCTCTTGCGTGTTCCGTATCAGCATCTCCCAATAATAATGCGCAATTTCATGGCGAAAGTGCCCAATGATGGTCCGATGAGCTTCTCCAAAGGAGACACGTAACTTTTCCCGTTCAACATCTTCGGTCTCACGGAGGTTGATGGTGATTTTTCCGTTGTGATGTCCTGTCAACACCTGTTCATGCTCTCCCATTGTGTGCCAGACATTCCCGGAAAGATTCACATCGGCTTTGAAGTCAAACGATAGGCCGGGTTGAATGCCATCTTCTGCTTTCCCGTAAGGGAGACCCAATAAATCCAAGGTGTAGAGTAGACGTCGTTTGCCTGTTTCCAATCGATACCAACGCTCTCGATTTCCCTCCACAGTAAGATCGGGAATCGTGTCGTTGTAGCGACAGTAGTCACAGAGCTGCGTGACGGGTTGATCATTGGGGTTTGCTTGAAGGCACCGATTACACACCTGCTCAACGGCATAATTATGACATTTGAGGAGTGGGGCATGGCATGCCGTGTAGCCACATCGATAGGCACCGTCAGGACTCACGAGTAACCCGGAAATACGATGGCAAGTCGGGCACCATCCCACTTCCGAATGGCAGGACAGGCAGTGGGTATTTTCAAAGAACAGCGTATTGCCGCAATGGCAGGTATACATCTTCATGGTGATCTATTCCTGGTTACCGGTTAAGTGAATGTGAGAATCCAGACGAGGGAAGGACGACCCTTCATCTGCTGTACAAACAGCCATCATCATCATAAATCAGAAAATAGAAACACCGGTTTTGGTGGTAAACAATTCGAGTGCGTATTGTCCCGCGAATGAATTGCCCTTTTCGTTTAAACCGGGGGACCAGACGGCAACGGTGAGCCGGTTTGGGATCACCCCGACAATTCCACCACCCACCCCACTTTTCCCCGGCAATCCGACATTAAAGGCGAAGTCTCCTGCCGCATCGTAGGTTCCGCAGGTGAGCATGAGGGCATTCACTCTTTTCGTCTGGCTTGGGGTGAGGACCTGCTGATTGGTCCAAGGACAGTGCCCTTTGTTGGCGAGAAAGAGAAAACCTTTTGCCAGGTCGACACAACTCATCGACAGTGAGCAGTGGAAGTAATAAAACTCCAACACCTCTTCAACGTCATTGGTGAGGTTGGAAAAACTTTTGAGGAAATTGGCCATGGCCGCATTCCGAAAGCCGCTTCGTCGTTCGGAGCGGGCCACCTGGGGATCATCTTGAATGGCCGTATTATTGGCCCGTTGCCGGATATAATCGAGAAAGGAATGTTTGGTGTCCTGTAAATGAGAGAGGAGGATATCGGAGATGACCAAAGCTCCTGCGTTGATAAAGGGATTTCTGGGTATGCCATGTTCAAACTCGAGCTGGACGAGAGAGTTGAAGGTCGATCCGGATGGTTCGACTCCGACTCGTGTCCAGATTTTGTCGCCTTCAAACGGAAATGCGAGTGTCAGGGTATAGACCTTCGAAATGCTTTGAATCGAGAATGGCTCCAAGGCCTGTCCAACGTGAAACACTTCTCCGTCAACAGTCTGGACCGCCATGCCAAATTTGTGAGGAGAAATGGACGCCAGTTGGGGAATGTACGTGGCGACTGTCCCTGAAGGTAATACCTGAAGCACTTCATGATGGATTTCTTCTAAAATTCCTTGATAGTCCATAAGTCTCACCGATTTTCTTGAGAAATTACCAAATTGAAGTGAAAGGGTCAGGTTTCACGGCAACTGTGGAGGAGTGCTCTTCTACGCTATAACTCCTTCGACAAGGGAAATCTATAGACAAATTTTATAACCGCGCACCTCTGGCAGCGAATCCAGCGGTCTCAAATATGATCACGTCATGGAAGTGAGGAAATTGGGAGGTCTTTTTGTCAGGAAAGGTGTTTTCAAAAAATCGTAAACTCCCCAAATCACGGATCAGGCAACATATTGAGTTCTCCACCCCGCAGCGCTCATCATTCTGAACAGATGAATCCTGATGGGGTCTATACACGTGTAAGGATGACAAGAAAACCAGATGGGAGACACCCTCAACCGAATAGTCATGCTGAGCCCTTTCGACTCCGCTCAGGGCAGGCGCCCGAAGCATCTGGCTGAGCCATGGCCTGGTTGGGCTGGTCTCAGATCCTTCGTTTCTTCAGGATGACAAGCAGAGGTACGGACCTTTTAGAGCTTGTCCTGAGAGTCACGTCGAAGGCCTCGAGCCACAATTTCCGTGTGATCTCCAATCCTCCTGTGCTGGTCGTTCGTCGACACTGACTTACGGGGCTTCATCCTGTTCGATCATTTCAAAGAGACTGTTCACGGGTTGCTTGATGGATTTGGGATAGACAAACCATTTTATGAGATGGCGCACAAAGGAGACAGGGTAGCCTGGAGTGCCTAGCTTGGGGGCAAAGTCATTCCAACTCGATATAGTTGAGGAATGTACCCCCGGCTGACCCAGGAACCACCGTTCCAGGTCCTGGTCCGTATGAGTTTCTATGACGGCAGTGCGAAATTGACGAAAAGACAGCCTGAAGTGTCGAAGGAAATAGCCGTCAATTCCAATCGGACTGCCTAAAGACAAGCGGTAGAGGAGTGGAAAGTTTCCCTCTTGAGAAGCCCGCACTTTATCCGCCATACGGGCGAGCCAACAGCAATTGGCTAAGGTCTCTTGTGGGCGACGAAGTTTCATCATGAGTTGAATGAATGGACCCGTACGAAATCTTACCTCATTTCATCGGGGAGGCATATTCTCGCGGACCATGTCATGCAGGATTTTCAAGCATTTAGCGGAATGTTGAAAACATACCAGAGGTTTTTCTCATGGTCCTGGTCGTGGGCATTTTCCTCAAGGTACTTACCTTCTTCATTGTGCTCCAGTTTTCCAAGAATGAGGCGCTTTACTTTTATTCAGAAAAAGCGCATGGTAGAAAAACATCAAAAAAATCGAGGTCGTCATGGGGTAAATCGTTCTTTCTTCATCCTATCGAAAATGATCCATACGAAGGCCTTCCGGAAATATGTCCGGAAGGCCTTCGTGTTTTCATGATGCGGGAAACATGAACATTTTAAGGAACAACATGGAATTCTCTGAGTGAAGGGTCGTCGAGGATCGGAAGGAGGTGAGTCCATGAGAAAAGAGTTTCCGGGCTGGATGATGGTGAAACTGTGGTTGTTCAGCCCCCGTGTGGCAGCTTGGGGGGAAGGAATGGTCGAAGGTCTTATTTTTAGCCTCATAGCCTTGGGAATGTGGAGAGTGGTTTTAGATTGAAAGATCTGTGGTGCCGGTTCGTCTTTCAACACATACGCTCACACGATTTCCCTTTATGAAGGAGGGTGGATTATGCGACGCGTTGATTATATTGTCGGGTCTCGTGACTTTAAGGGACTCATTGCCGAGCAATTCATGCAAGATGCCGTGTATGCCTATCATCCTGAGGATTCAGCAGAAGCGTTGGCGCAGACGATGACCGAGGAGGGGTTTGGAAGTGTGCCGATTGTCGACCGTGACCAGCATTTGCTTGGGATTGTCAGCGAGTTCGATCTTCTCCATGCGATCAAAGAAGATCGGTCTTTGGCCGGCGTCCCGGCGAGTGACTTGATGACTCCTGCCCCGGTGACCGTAAAACGGGAGACGCCGGCTATGGAGATTATTGATCGATTGGAAGGGAAACATCTGATCCGAATGCCGGTGGTCGATGAGGAGGGAAAACTCCTCGGCGTCGTCGCACGACGGGATATCCTTCTCGGGTATCTGAACGCGACACGACAGACAAAAGTGTTTTAGACGTGAAGCCTGAGGTTGTGAGTTATACCTTAGGAATTTCGGGCTTGGAATGTGACAGGATGTGGGTCAGCGTTTGGCTCAGTTGATCCAATAAAATGGGCTTATAAAGGAATGCGGTAATCCCCTGTTCCGAAGAATTTTCCTTGTCAATCGTATGACTGAACCCCGTACAAAGGATGATTGGCATATCCGGGCGTACTTTGAGGATTTCTCGAGATAACTGGTCTCCTCCAAGTCCGGGCATCGTTTGATCGGTGATGAGACAGTCGAATCGATGGGGATTCATGCGAAATTCTTCAAGGGCCTCCAAGGGATTTGTCCGGACCGTGACGGTATAGCCCAGATGCTCCAGAAATTCTTTCAAGACTTCGGTAATCGATATTTCATCATCCACAATCAGCACGTGTCCACTTCCAGGACTCAGGGTGGAAGGCTTTACATGAAGGGAGGAGTCGGTGGGGACCTGGTACTCGGGGATGGAAATGAGAAAGGTGGTTCCATCCTTTTTGGAAGACTTGACCGAAATGTGTCCTCGGAGATTTTCTACAATGCCATGTACCACGGACAATCCCATTCCGGTTCCTTCTCCCACGGGTTTGGTGGTGAAGAACGGGTCGAAAATTTTTGGAAGGATATGATCGGGAATCCCAGGGCCGGAATCACTGACGACGATCTGCACATACCTTCCGGGACTCAGTGTCGGTGGAAATTGCAAGTTGCCATGTTCAATGATGATGGCATGAAGGTCGATGTTCAGGGTGCCGCCATGGGGGCGAAGGGCATGTTCCGCATTCGAACAGAGGTTCATGATGATTCGTTGTATTTGAACGGGGTCGGCAAACACCATATTCATGTTGTGATGACTACCAAAATGTAGCTCAATGTTTGAGGGAAAGGTGGCCCGAAAAAGCGCAAGGGATTCTTCGATAACCGGGCCCAGATCCACCGGACGAGGATGGTGTTCGGTTTGCCGGCTGAAGGTGAGGATCTGCTGGATGAGATCCCGGCCACGTTTGCCCGCGATTCCGATTTGCTCAAAATATTTGTTTGCGGGATCGCCTTGGGGATGTTTCCAAGTTCCCATTTCTGCCCACCCGAGGATCGCCATCAGGATATTATTGAAATCGTGGGCGATTCCTCCTGCAAGGGTTCCGATGGATTCCATTTTTTGTGTCTGTCTGACATGCTGTTCCAGACGTTTTTGCTCGGTGAGATCTCTCCATATGGCGGTCACGCCTGAAATTGTTCCGTCCGACTCTACATAGGGATTCAGCTTCACCTCCATGAAGCGCACGTTTTCTTCAGGAAAGGTCACATGCTGATGAAAGCAGACGACCCGCCCTTTTCGACAGTCATCTAAATGGCTTTGGAGTTGAGATTCAAATAGTTCCGTTCCGACAAAATCCCGAATGTGACGACCGGTGATTTCCCGGGCAGGAAGATTGAAATATTCACAAAATCCATGATTCACGGCTTGCAGGCAATTCTTCTCATCTAAAAAGCAGAGAAAGTCGGAACTGGTTGACACAATTTGTTCATACCGACGGAGCGCTTTGGTTGCGTGATATCGCTGGGTGATATCCCGCGCCACGGCATAGATGGTTTTTTCCTCAAGCTGGGGAGTGGCACGCCACTCCAGCCAGAGATAATTGCCACGGATATCACGGATGCGGTTCTGAAAATCCATTACATCTTTCTCTTCAGCGAGTTGATAGAACGCTGCCTGGGTGGATATCCGGTCATCCGGATGAGTGAAAAAGATCAATGGTTGGGATAGCAGTTCTTCCTGGGTGTACCCAAGAAGTTTTTCGAAGGCAGGATTGGTTTTTTTCAGATACCCGTCAATGCCGATGCTACACATGAGATCCAGGGAGAGGGAAAAAATGTGATCTCGTTGGATTTCCGCCTTGAATTGCCCGGTGACATCGATCGATACCCCTCCCAATATCGGTGGACGGTCATGTTGGAGAATAGGAAATTTGCAGGTTAAAAACTGATGGAGGCCGTCATTAAGTGGAATGTCCTCGATGATTTCCAGGGATTGACCACGAGAGAGCACCCAGTCATCATCGTATTGGAGCTTTGCCGCCGTGTCGGGAGGAAAGACCTCGTGAACGGTTTGGCCTATCCAGTTTTTGAGATCAATATTGAACACCTGCTCAAATTCCGGATTCAGATACATCAAACGATATTGTTCGTCTTTCATATAGGCCAATCCCGGAAGATGGGCCATGAACTGTGCAAAGCGTTCCTCGCTGGCCTGAAGGGCTTCTGACATCGTGGTGCGGTCGGTAATATCTTCTGCCAGCCGGGTGATCCGATATGGATGCCCCCCTTGATTGTGGTTGATGAGGCCGCGTTCATGGATCCAGCGTGTCGACCCGTCTGCTTTCACGATTCGATAAATTTCGTTATATTCTCCGCTGATATTTAACTTGAGATAGGCGTTCCTGATACGGTCCCGATCCTTGGGATGAAGAGCTTCAAGCCAATCCAACGGGTTTTGAGCGAGCTGAAGAGCCGGGCGGTCCCAAATCCGTTCATAGGTCGGGCTGACATACAATAATCTTCTTGGTTCGTGAAAGTCGGTTAGCCAAAAAATCCCCTGATAATGCTCCATGAATTGGTGAAACCGTTCCTGGGCTTCTTTGAGCGACAATTCGAGTAACTCATTTTTTATTTTCAAACGATGATTCTGGATGACTTCCGTCACGAGCGCCGGCAATAAATCCAAGTAGTCGCTTTCGGACGCTTTGACCAAATAGTCATTCACTCCGGCTTTGAAGGCTTCAATGGCAATCTGTTCGGATCCATTGCCTGTTAAGAGAATAAACGGCGATACACATTTCATCTGACGCAGGGTGCGAAACAGTGTGAGGCCATCCATGCCTGGGAGCTTGAAGTCGGCGATGATGACGTCAAATTCCGAAGGAGCGTGTTCCAGATGGCGAAGGGCTTCCTCCGCACTTTCACATTCAAGAAGGGTGTGAACGTCCTTCTTCAGGGAACGGCGGATCGCGATTCGCTCATGGGAATTGTCTTCGACGAGGAGAGCTGATAATCCGGGATCCTGGACTAGGGACATGGGTGACCCGTTCGGTTAAGCTGTTAATGGTTTGGCATAGGGTTCCACGCAACTCCAGAACGTCCGTAGGGATTTCAAGAGATTGGCAAAGTTGGCGTACCCGACCGGTTTTTTGAGAAACGCCGTACATCCGTATTCATATCCCTTGTTCCGGTCGGTCTCGAGGGTTGAATTCGTGAGAATGATGACAGGTAAAAACCGGAACTGGTCTTTCGCCCGAATCGTTTTGAGAACCTGATGTCCATCCAGTTTCGGAAGTTTGAGGTCAAGTAGGATGAGGTCAGGATCAGGAAAAATGTTCGATTCCAGATATTTTCCTTGATGAAACAGGTATTCCAGACATTCTTCGCCATCCGACACAATATGCAGATGATTTCCAAAGCCGAATTGTTCCCAGGCACGTTTGGTGGCCAGGACATCGTGGGGATTATCTTCCGCCATTAAAATCGTTAAATTCCTGGTTTCATGCATCATCATAATTTTCTCCAATCGGTACCGTAAATGAAAAAATGCTGCCTTTGCCCAATTCGGACTTCACGCGGATTTCTCCGCCAAGCCTGCACACCGCATTTTTGACAATCGCCAAGCCGATGCCGGTTCCCTCATATTCCCTGTTCGTATGCAATCGTTCGAAGACCTGGAAAATTTTATCCTGATAGGGTTCAGAGATCCCAATGCCATTGTCCTCGACGGTAAAGGTGATCACGCCATGAAATTCCTGCCTCCAATTCATCTTCAGAATTTTTGGGGAGGAGTGGTTGAATTTGACTCCATTGGCAAGGAGGTTCTGGAAAATCTGTTTCACCAGATGTTCATGGCCAAGGACTATCGGCCATTCAGCTGGTTGATGAATCTCCACGTCTTTGTCGAAATTCAGCAGGAAAAGCGTTTTGGCAATGATGTTCCCGACATGACAGACCTGCGGAACCGAATCTTTGATATTCAACCGGGAGAGTTCAAGGAGATCGGAGACGAGCTCTTCCGCCTCGCATACGGCGGTGGTAATGCCGTTCAAGTACTCGGTTTGTTCTGATGAAACCTTTGTAGACAAATCTTCCAGCAGAAAATCCGCATAATTATGAATTGCTCTCAAGGGTGTTCGTAAATCGTGCGAAACGGCATAATTATAGGCTTCCAGTTCCTGATTCTGGTTGGCTAATTGTTGGTTGAGGCGTTTGAGCTCAGCTTCGTGTTGTTTTCTGGCTGAAATGTCCACGACTGAACTGAGCACCATGAGGCCGTCCGGCGTGCTGATGGGGTTCAGGCCGATTTCTACGGGAAATTCACTTCCGTCTTTGCGTCGGGCAAACAGATCCCGTCCGGCCCCCATGGCCCGGGTGCTTGGGTTTTCGAGAAATGCCACCCGATGTCGGGCATGGTTCTGCTGAAATCTTTTAGGAACGAGGGTGTCAATGGATTGTCCGATTAATTCATGTTGTGAATACCCAAAGAGAGTTTCAATTAATTTGTTGGCAAAGACCACGTTTCCGAGATGGTTAACAATTAACATGCCACTTGGAAAGGCATCAACAAACACGCGTAGCCGACGCTCCTTGTCTTCCAAATCATTTTTGGTCAGCTTCAAATCCTCGAGGAGAACAGACATCGTTTGGTTTTGCTCTTTGAGTTCCTTCGTCTGCAAGCCATATTTGACTTCGAGATCTTCTTTGACCGTCTGGAGTGCCTGTCGGGAAGAGATATTTTTTAGAGTCATATATCCCGTTACCAAAACGCAAAGAGTCGATAGGGAGCGATTAATAACCGCAGTTTCATATCCTAGCCTTGAAATAGAGCCCCAATAGCCGAGGAAAATTAAAAATATTGCGCCGATTATCGCGATTTTTGTGGTCCAGGGATGATTGAGGGGGAAAGTGGCCACGACGACCAGAATGTACAGACTGCCCATACCAATCCCCAGTGGGGTCAGGCAATCGGCCACGAAGATCCCCAATGCCAGCCCCACAATGAGAGCCCTATGAAGGTTTGGCTGTGGCTGTTCGGCTGTTACGGCGGGAACATCCATGGTCAGAGATTTGAATGACATGTTATCGACTCACTTTTTCCATTGGTCCATACAATGAATGAGTCATAACAGGAAGCCCGGGATGATTCGATGCACGGGGGAAATTGATTACAGGGGATCGCGTTATCCGGACTGCCGGAGCTGGATCTGATGGCAGCCTGAACTCTCCGAACATCATCACTGGAGGTAGTCTATGGTACAGAAATTGGACGAAACGGTTCATGCTCCGGCGCACCACATGGCCATAATGTGGAGTCCTCACGCAGGACTCGTTTTGGTCAAACGATGAACACCAACATCATCCGACCTTTGGTTAATGATGACTTAAGGAAACGACGAATGCGCACCTGAGAAAAATGATTGTTCTATCAAGCCGATGTTTGAGAATAATGTTGAATTTGCCGGTACATTGGCAAACCCTCGATCATGCTGCTCCTTTCCATGAGCAATTGGATCGAACGTCTGACATCTCTCGACATGATAAAAATAAGGGCAGGATGAATGGGAATGAAGAATAATTTAAAATAATGAGAAATAGTAACGATTTTTTTTATTATTCGCAAGGAAAATGCTTTCAATTTAAGAAGGTTAACTTCAAAAAAGTTTCTTATGGAAGTTCCTTAAAACAGGATCATGAACCGTGCTAAACCCTCTGGGTTTGATCCTTCCGAAATCGGTACGGACGTGTTTACGTAGAATGAATTGAGAGTCCAACATCACTGGTCCGGCTGGGTTCTTCCAATAAATCATCCACTGCCACAAGGCCTGATTATTTTTGTGGTGCCATTTCGTGGCGAAAAGGGCGAGTGGCAGCAGACCCTGCTAGGATCGAAACGGGATTCTCCCGGCAGGGATTGAATCCCATAATGGTTTAACAATATTTGAACGAAGACCGTATTGGTCCAGAGACGCGTATCGCCGACGTCATGCCCCATGTCATTGCCACGGATTTGACTTGTTGGTAAGTGACGTTGGCTAAACCGGCCACACAGGCGATTCCGCATCCTGTGAGATCCTCCTGAAGTCCGCTTTCATGTGGGTTGATCAAAAGCTCTGGAAGAATACAGGCCCCTCATCTAAAATGACGAGCGAGATAGACTTTCAGGGCGACCGCATGATTGTATTTCTCGTTCTTGGCCGCAAAAAGAATAGTCACCGGACTATATCGGGCTCGTTGCCAAAGATCCTTCACGGCATTGATATTCTGATCAAGCTCGGTGAAATACCGTGTCTGAAATTCTTGCCAGCGGGCCGGGTCATGCCGGAACCAGCTACGCAGTCTTGTTGACGGGGCAAGATCTTTTTGCCACAGATTGACGCAAGCCGCTTCTTTTGAAAGTCCACGTGGCCACAGCCGGTCAATGAGAATCCGACATCCGTCATCCGGGGCAGGGGCGTCGTATACTCGTTTGATCCTGATGGTGGAGGGGGCTGCTGGTCGGGAATGGCCCGTTCCTTGAAAGGTGGTCTGCGCGGAATGGTTTGAGGGATGTCGAAAGCAATCCGTGGTATGGTCATTGACTAATCCGGCCGCTTGCATGTGTGCGTAGATCACGGTACTCCCTACAAATTTAAACCCACGCTTCTTGAGATCATTTGAAAGGGCGTCGCTCTGAGAAGTGGTGGCTGGAACTTGTGCCATTTCATTCCAGTAATTGATGATTGGGGCACCTCCCACAAAGTCCCAGATGTACTGATCAAAAGATCCGAAGGCTTCCTGAATTGTGAGAAACGCTTTGGCGTTCGTGATGGCCGATTCAATTTTAAGGCGATTCCGAATGATCCCGGTATCTTGAAGGAGCGCCGCTTTTTTTCTGGAATCGAAGCGTGCGACCTTTTCGGGATCGAATCCGGCAAAAGCGCGACGATACCCTTCACGACGAAGGAGAATCGTTGACCAGGATAAGCCGGCCTGTGCTCCTTCCAATGTCAACATTTCAAAGTGGCGTTGGTCTTCGTGAACAGGGATTCCCCATTCTTCATCATGATAGGGGATGAAGTGTGGTTTGGTGCCCACCCATCCGCAGCGGATAGGTTCCTTCCCTAGAATGGTGGTTGTGCGTCCCATGGGAAATCATTGGCTTTCTGCGGAAGAACATTTTTGTGTGCCATGGCCTTAAACCATGAAAACTTCTGTGCAAGGGAAGCCAGGTGAAGGCTACGAATTCCTGAACAGGCTGTCAACGGATCTTTCGGGACTTCATTGCTCTTCAGGTCTTCAGTGTGAAGGTCTCTCATTTGTAGGGCTAGGTGAAGCCATGATAAAATGCCTCATGCCTTCAATTGGAGGGGGAGATGAATAGGTTCATGATGCAGTTCCCGCCAAAGTCCTTCCGGTTAAACCGTTGGATCATATGCCTGCTAATCTCTGGAGGAGGAGTAGGTTTGACTATGAGCAATCCTCATGCCTTTGCAGAAGCCACCAATGTTCCCTGGGAATGTTCCGGATATTCTGGAGATGCTCAAGCCCGATGCGTGACCACGTTGATGGAGCTTCAGCAAGAAAAGATCGATACCTTGGCAAAACAATTGAAGGCCCAGGAGGGGATAGTCAACCAGCTCAAAGAGAAAGTGGATCGTCAGGAAGCCTTAGCCCTGAGCCAAGTTCAGACCTCTAAGCAGAATTCCCGGTATCGGCCGCCTTATGTTTTCCCCTACGCGTACTCCTATGGTTCTTCCTATGGCTATGCCCGGTTTCCACTGAACGGTTTCTACCTCCATTCTCCATGGGGATATTCACGCTATTACGGCCAGGGTCCAGGATATTGGGGATATGGGCCTCCTGCAATAGGGTTTGGGTTCAGGTTTGGGGGAGGTCATCGTCATCACCACCGGTAAGCATTGCATTAACATCTTTAGCCTCTTTTGGACATCTCCAATTGCCACGCCCGTGGGCGGATTATTAGCCGGCGGTTAGGACTGGCTCTCTGTTGGGTGCTTTCATGGAAACCTGTTTCAATCCGGATCGCGATGCACGGTCTCCGGGGAAAAGGCCTGGGTACACACCGCGATATACTCAGCTCCCTCAGGGCCCGGGGTGCTGTATCGCACCCATTCATTGCGAAAGGCGATGACCGCCTGACCGGCATTTACCTCAATCACCCCTTCTTTCGTTTCCACCCGCAATTGACCTGACAGGACCAGAGTATATTCATCGAACTCCGGCGTCTGGCCGGGCTCTTCCCATCCGGAAGGACTGTGCATCCGCGCAATGCTGATCTGATCTGTGCCGGAATTGACCCGTCCGATAAATTCATCGATGAGTTTGGGTTTATTCCCTGCAGGTTTAATTCTTGTGGGTTGCTCGATCAGTTTAGCCATCCTGTTTCATTGACCTCCTCTTTGTGTATTGAAGCGCATCAGCCGGGGACTTCCCCTTGTCAAATTTTATCCCCGGCCTACTGGCCCGGCATTGTTCTCATTTTTGTTGCACGCTTGATTGGTTGATATCGTACTTGCCATTAATTTTTCCATAGGCCGAACGAAACTCCTGTAACCAGGACGAACCAATCAAATGATAGGTCGCGCGGGGTTGAGGAAAACAATGTACAGTCGTTGGATTTCTTTATCCAATGGGTTGAAATTGTAAAATTTTTAAACATTGAATATGGCATTTCTCAGGAAAAACTTTTGAAGCCATTTTACACGTCATAACAAAACAGTCCAATAAATACCAAATTAAGAATAGCCTCAGATACCATCTGGCAGCAAGGAAGAGGTGGATTCAAGTTTGAAGTGCCACGCCTTCTGTAGGATGATTTGTGGCTTTGTAGAAATGGTGCGGTATCATGAATAAGATCCTAGCCTTGTCTGTCAAAATTAATCTACACGCTATTTATTTCACGAACAAATTGTAGTCTGATTGCACCGAGACTTTCAGAGGGGTTGTGCGAACCATCTCCCAACAAACTATTTATGTCAGTGCTTATCGGGTTTGCCAAACTGGCGGGGAGGAGTTTCAGTATTGATGGCGGGACGGGCAATGCCGATATGGGGGTCGAATGTGTTCCATGCATATCCTTGGAAGTTGTATTAGGACCAAGGGGTCTGTTGGATATCCGTGTGCCGCGTGGGAGTGCGGCACGAATGATTATTCCGGACAGTGGGTTTCTATTAACAGCTAGCCGGGATGGCCAACGAGACCATCCCAGGTCGGCGTTCTTGTGTTTTTAACCTTCGTGCCTACCGAATTTCCCAGTCTGTGGAAGCGGCACCGGGAAAGCCTACGGAAGTCCTGGTTAGGCCGTCCATCAGCCATACCGCCACCGCGCCGCTCGTCTCATTGCGCCAAATGATATCCGCGCGTCCGTCCGCATCCACATCACCTACTTGCACAATCTGCCACGTTGAGGCTACACCGTCCAGTGAGCCGGTGGAGGAGGGAGGCGCCGTCCCGTTCATCAACCATACGGCCGTGCTGCCATTCGTGTGCCGCCAAATAAGGTCCGCCTTGCCGTCACCGTTCAGATCCCCGACTCCGTGAATGTCCCAAGCCGTCGAGGCGCTGCCGGGAAAGCCTACGGAAGTCCTGGTCAGGCCGTCCATTAGCCATACCGCCATTTTGTCGCTTTTGCTATGTCGCCAGACGAGGTCCGCCTTGCCGTCCCCATTCAAATCCCCCACTCCCGCGATCTCCCAGGCTAAGCCCACACCGCCCAGTGAGCCGGTGGAAGAAGGAGGCGCCGTCCCATTCATCAACCATACCGCGGTGCTGCCATTCGCGTGCCGCCAAATAAGGTCTGCTTTGCCGTCACCGTTTAGATCCCCGACTCCGTGAATGTCCCAAGCCGTCGAGGCGGTGCCGGGATAGCCTGTGGAGGCTATGTTCACGCCGTCCATAAGCCACACGGCCACCGCACCGCTCGTGCTATGGTGCCAGACGACATCTGCTTTGCCGTCTCCGTTTAGATCCCCCACTCCCTTCAGGTCCCATTCCGTAGGCAACTGGCCAAGAAATCCCGAGTCGGCAACGCTTGTGCCATTGAGCAGCCACCCAGCCACGTGCCCGGTTTTCGTATTCCGCCAAACCAGGTCGGCCTTGCCGTCCCCATTCAGATCGTGATTTTGGGGTGAGGGTGGAGTGCTGGTATTGCTCACCGTGACCGTGACGGCTGTGGCGGTTTTCGTATTGCCCGCGGCATCGCGGGCAATGGCCGTGAGAGTGTACGAGCCATTCGGGACGGTGGTGGTATTCCAGCTGGTGCTGTAGGGATTGGTCGTATCTTCGGTCCCGAGGTTGGCGCCCTGGAGGCGGAATTGCACGCCCGCGACGCCGACATTGTCGCTGGCGCTGGCACTGACTGTCACCGTGCCGGAGACGGTGCCCGCGCTTGGGGCCGTCAGCGTGACCGTCGGGGCGGTCGTATCTGCCGGCGTATTGCTCACCGTGACCGTGACGGCTGCGGCGGTTTTCGAATTGCCCGCGGCATCGCGGGCAATGGCCGTGAGAGTGTACGAGCCATTCGGGACGGTGGTGGTATTCCAGCTGGTGCTGTAGGGATTGGTCGTATCTTCGGTCCCGAGGTTGGCGCCCTGGAGGCGGAATTGCACGCCCGCGACGCCGACATTGTCGCTGGCGCTGGCACTGACTGTCACCGTGCCGGAGACGGTGCCCGCGCTTGGGGCCGTCAGCGTGACCGTCGGGGCGGTCGTATCTGCCGGCGTATTGCTCACCGTGACCGTGACGGCTGCGGCGGTTTTCGAATTGCCCGCGGCATCGCGGGCAATGGCCGTGAGAGTGTACGAGCCATTCGGGACGGTGGTGGTATTCCAGCTGGTGCTGTAGGGACTGGTCGTATCTTCGGTCCCGAGGTTGGCGCCCTGGAGGCGGAATTGTACGCCCGCGACGCCGACATTGTCGCTGGCGCTGGCGCTGACCGTCACCGTGCCGGAGACGGTGCCCCCACTGGGAGCCGTCACCGTGACCGTCGGGGGCGTGGTGTCCGCTATGGAGCCACCCTCTGATTTGACGAGAACGGAATACATGCTGTAGGCACTACCGGCATTGCCCCCGAGGGTAATGGTGCCAGCGGGGAAGGACCGCACAAACAGGCGGTGGGTAGTATCCGAGGTCACCAGATTCGCGCCGGTATCCGTAAAGGTGCTCAACCACGATGGTTTTTGGATGAGACGCACGTCATGGGCGACAGACACCGACACAGGTTGATTGACCGTAAAGCTCAGAAAGGAGGCATTGGTCGCCCCTTTGTCCGCATTGGCGGTTTGGATATACGCGGCTCCCTGCACGTTAGTGGGAACCGTCGTAAAGGTATAATTGCGGTCAATATAGACGGTGCCCCCAGCTTGGAGGCTTGTTCCAACCACGTATGGTTGTTCACTGGCGACGGTCAGATTGGAAATAGTGAGTCCTGAGGAGGGTGGTGGCGTGCTGGTATTGCTCACCGTGACCGTGACGGGTGCGGCGGTTTTCGTATTGCCCGCGGCATCGCGGGCGATCGCGGTGAGGGTGTAGGCGCCATTCGGCACGGTGGTGGTATTCCAGCTGGTGCTGTAGGGATTGGTCGTATCTTCGGCGCCGAGGTTGGCGCCCTGGAGCCGGAATTGGACGCCGGTGACGCCGACATTGTCGCTGGCGCTGGCGCTGACCGTCACCGTGCCGGAGACGGTGCCCCCACTGGGAGCCGTCAGCGTGACCGTCGGGGCGGTCGAATCTGCGGGCGGTGTACTTGTGGGTATAGTAATTGTTGCTTCTGTCGAGGGAGTGCTTTCATTTCCTGCTGTATCAAAGGCGGTCGCAATAAATCCATAGGTTGTGCCTCCACTGAGCCCGGAAACGATGGTTGAGGGGGAGGATGGATTATTGGGAAATCCTGAAAATACGGGTTGTCCAAAATTTTGAGAAGATAACGTCCGTTTGTAAATTTTATATCCTGCTAAATCCGATTCGGTATTTGCATTCCAGGTTAGTTGGATAGAGGAGGCCGAATACGCGGGGCTAACGAACAACCCGAAGAGGAGAAGCGCAAGGTGTGCCGTATGCGCGATTACGAAACCCAAGGTGGTGGTTGGTCGGATCATACTCTTCTCCTTGTCGTATTCGGATCGAAGTCCGCATTTTCTCCTCCCCCTATGGATTAGGTCTTCCTTCGGTAGCCGGACGATCAGGCGATACTACCTGACTCCTGGCATTGCGGCCCTACTTCACAGTAGGTGTGCCCTTTCGGGAAGAGGATTGTTTGAACTAATGGGTGGTCAAAGTCTGTATCCCTTCATTTTTGATTTTTTCGCACCTCTAAACGGTCTGGCGAACATTTCGGAGAAGTAAGGAAAAACTTTAGAGAGAATTAGGATGACGAGGCGATTGGTCAGAAATTTTAGAAGAGCAAACACGAGAAATTATAAAAACCGAACAAAAAGGCCATCGAAATAATGAAATACTTGAACGCATTTTTTTTGGAAATTCCATCCGTTCATTCTAAAAAAATATATATCATTAGGGTTCTCTGCGAATTGAAAATCGATTGAAACTTTCAATTCGGTCAAAATGTGATCATTTCAATGCTTTCTCTACCATTGGGAAGATGTAGGAGATGAAGGGACGTGAAGTGTAAATAAGAAACTTGGAGCGGCTGGTTCTTTGGCATTTTGAGGAATGCCCGCCTGCTGTGGAATATGTGACTTCGAGCAATCCAATGGGTGAAGGTTTCCCCTTACACCTTATGAAGGGGAATGCTAATGGTTGCAGTTAGCGATGAAGCAAGGAAAACGACTAATGGTTCCATGAAGTGGTTTCAGGCTGTTAACTATGCGGATTGATTGGTTGGCAACAATTCTGTGGGCTGATCCGAATACCCCTACAAACATTTTGGGAATCAAGGTAACCATTTTCGGGGTCGTGGGAAGGGGGAAGAAGATCTCTCCCTATTCACGGGAAAGCCTATCCTCGGTAGGGGATTTCTGCCGACAGCAAGCAGGAATAACCTGTTTGACGGGAGATGGGCTCCTGATTATTCATGCCATAGCTGCTGTGAGGAAAAGAGATTTCTTCTAATGCTTGAAAACACCCCTTGCCACAACAAGGGTAGGATGATGAAGTCAAAATTTATGGGGAAGGCGATATTGGGGAGAAAATTTCCCCTAGAGAGGGGTTTATTCCTGGTGGAGAACCGGATAGGAAGCATGTTGTTGGTGAAGGAGATTGACGTGAGGTTTAGTCCGTTCGACAGTTTTCTTTCCATTGCCAGTGGTTGGAGTCGATGATTTATCCCCTTTCCCCTTTTTAGTACTTATTCTGAGGAGTCCATTCGCTGGGATAGTCCACAAGCCCAATCCAGATAAGCGTTTTTGTGTTTTTCTACAATCCTGTTTTACTGAATTTTCCAGTCTGTGGAAGCGGCACCCGGAAAGCCGGTCGAGGTGATGGTCACCCCGTTCATTAGCCATACCGCCACTGCGCCATTGGTGTTGTTGCGCCAGATGACGTCAGCCTTGCCATCCCCATTCACATCGTGAGCTCCTGCTATCTGCCATGCAACCGACACCGCCCCCGGGAAGGCGGAAAGGGCAATCCTCGTCCCATTCATGACCCATATGGCGGTGTTGCCGTCAGTGTGGTTGCGCCAGACCAGATCGGCTTGGCCATCGCCATTGACATCTCCGACGGCCTGAATGGTCCAAGTCGTCGGGGCGCTCCCGGGGAAGCCGGTGGAGGTGATGGTTAGGCCGTTCATTAGCCATACGGCCACCGTGCTGCTGGTGCTATGACGCCAAAGGACATCCGCTTTGCCATCCCCATTCACATCGCCTACTCCCGCGATCTGCCACTCTAAGGGGACACCTGCAGGGAATCCCGTTGCAACAATCGTCGTCCCATTCATGAGCCAAATTGCGGTGTGGCCATCAAGGGTGTTGCGCCAGACGAGGTCGGCTTTGCCATCGCCGTTGATATCCCCAACACCCTGAATGGCCCAAGCCGTCGACGCGCTGCCGGGAAAGCCCGTGGAGGTGATGGTTAGGCCGTTCATTAGCCATACGGCCACCGCACCGCTGGTGTTATGTCGCAAGATGATGTCGGCTTTGTCGTCCCCATTCAGATCGTCCACTCCACTTAAGGCCCATTCAGTGGACAACTGCCCCAGAAAGGCCGAGGCTGTGACGCTTGGGCCATTGAGCAGCCACACTGCTATCTGGCCCGTTTTCGTGTTGTGCCAGACGAGGTCGGCCTTGTCGTCCCCATTCAGGTCCTGATTTTTTGGAAAATTTGGATTTGTGTTATTTGTTGGAAGGGCTATAGACACTTCCTTCGCGGGTGCACTGATGTTTCCGGATCGATCATACGCGGTGACCGTAAAATAATATGTGATTCCCCCCACTAGGTTCTGGAAAATGTATGAAGGGTTGGGACCGACATTTTTTGTGGTTTTGTAAGATCTTTGGGATGTGCCCATATGCACGTAATATCCCATGAGGTCAGGTTCCGGACTGGCATCCCAGGTTAGTTGAATGGAAGAAGCCGAGAAAACGGGGCTAGAAGACAATCCGAGGAAAAAGGCAAGGCCAATCGTAATTCTGGTCGCAAAGCTCAAGGAGGGTATTTTTCGGGGCATACTCTATTCCTTCTGACATTCGGACGGCAGTCCTAATACTTTTCATGATGCTTACCCCCTCCTTGGGTGGCTGGATGAAATCAGGTGCGTACCTGACTACTGGATTTCGCAGGTTATCTTATAGTAAGCGGGCCTTTTTTGAAAAGAAGCCCTTATGAATTGATAGGCTTTCGCTAAAGATTCCTCTGCATTCTTATCCCCACATCTAAATGAATGGGCTGTCGATTGATTCAGAGAATTAGGGAAACATCAAATTAGAAGGGACTCTTGGTTTTAGTCAAACCATGGGTCCCGAAAAAAATAAATAGAATGATAACGAATTTTATAGGAAGGTCATTCTAAGAGAATATAGGGTAAAACATGTAGTTGCCTCATAATAGAAGGAAATTTTTCATGATAGAAATCATGAATAAGAGGTTGAGAAAAGTGTTTTTAAGAAAATCTTCGAACAATCGTCAGGGGGCTCAGTTGGAGTTTTTTATGCAGAAGGTATGCTGGATATCACATCCCTATATTAAAATTTGTGTTGAATGTCTTTAATTTGAATGGAAAATAAACCGGAGATGTTATCGAATATGGGATTTGGGACACGATCATGGTATGTCGACCTTACTAGGATAGGGGTGGAAAATATTATAGATTGATGAAGAACTGCAGAAGAAGAATGTGGTTAGCTTGATTGGCCAGACCCGAAAGGGCTGTGTTAATGAGCTGTAATTGGTAACCCGCATCCACATTGAGATTTGGGGAGAAGGTATAGTTGATGCCCAGAAAAAACCGGTTTTGATCGAATCCGGCTTCAGGTCCCTGGCGGATGGTATTGAGATTCACAAAAATTTCGTCGTAGACCGCGAGGGCCAAGGTCGGATAAGCCGGTAGTGGGAAATCCCCACGAAGCATGGTTCGGGCGCGAACGGCTGTCCCGATGGCGTGTTGGATCCACCGTTCTTCGATACGGGAGCGGCTGAGCAATTTAAACGTTGCAAATTTGTTGCTATAGATGAGTTGCTGGAAAATTCGATGTTCCTGAGAGTAGCGTGGATGGTAGTTGGCTACCCAGGCGTACCCCTGCCAGAGTGAGATGGTAGGGGTAAGTTGATACCCCACTGCCGGCCGGAGAAGTAGTTGGTCGATTTGTGAGGCATCGTCGGAGAACCGGGGATTGGCTTCCATGTACCCTTTGACCGGTCCGGAAACAGGAAAATTGAGATACACAGGTGCCCATAGTCGAAAATCCTGAATAGGCTCGGTGCCTCCAAAGCAGAAGGCGGGTGCCCACAGTAGGCATCCGGCAACGAAGCCTGCCAGTATTCTTTTCTTCATTATTTTTGAATTCACCCTGTTCCCCACCCCCACCTCATCGTAAGACTCATCCTTCGTGCTTTCCTAGGAATGATCGAAATTGTGAAAGACCATGCCTTCCATGACTCCATCCGCTGTTTCCATTCGGGTATTGGCGGAATACTCGACCTGCGGGCCTTCCCATGCGAGGAGGGGAGCTGCCAGTCCGATACTTGCTACAAGCCACACGAGGATTACACGCATCACGAGATTCTCCTTTTTGTTAGAGGATGAGTGCCGATGCACTCTCGTCGAATCTGTGGGAATGTTGCCCCTAGTTGAAATGGTGGATGGCTGAAGTGTGAAGGTGTTTTGGGGGGTCATGTTTTAGGAAAGCACCCCTTCGGGAGGGAAACGCTACTCTTTCCTGAAAATCCTGTCAATTGGAAGTTTAGCCACTGAAACTTAGGACGATTAGTCGGATCTGGCATCGACTTTTCCTGCGTTTTGGCGGATGCATAGGGACTGGAAGGTACCGGCCCCGGATGATTGGAAAGTCTTGACCGAAGAGATTCATCTATTCTTTTTTCTTGGGTTCGAGTCTACTCTCATGGGTGTCAAAAAGGGTAAAATATGTCAACAGAGGGATTTTTTAAAAAAGGGTGGCGTATGCCAAAAATTTGTATTCTGGGAGGGGGCAAAATCGGATCTCTGATTGCCACATTACTGGTGGAGTGCGGAGACTTTGAAGTGGTGTTGGGAGATGTTGATCCGGAAGTGGTTGCCAGGCTGAAGGAGGAAATCGCCCATGACCATTTCCAGGTGTCGTCTGTCGATGTCCAAGATGGCAAAGCCCTGGGTCGGTTTATCGATTCGGTCGGACCGGAAGGCATTATTTCCTGTCTCCCGTATTTTTGCAACCAGGCGGTCGGAGAGCAAGCTCGCGCGTGTGGGGCAAATTATTTTGATTTAACCGAGGATGTGGAAGTTACAAGGAAGATTCGTGAGGTGAGTGAGGGAGCGTCCTCGGCATTTGTGCCGCAATGCGGATTGGCCCCGGGATTTATCAGCATTGTCGCGCATGAACTCATGACCCGGTTTGAGACTGTGGATATTGTGAAAATGCGGGTAGGGGCGTTGCCGGTGAATCCCAGCAATGTGTTGAAATATTCGCTGACGTGGTCGACGGACGGCTTGATTAATGAATACGGCAATACGTGCTATGGGATTGAGAATAGTCAGGAAGTGTCTTTGCTGCCTCTCGAAGGATACGAAACCATTTCGATCGATGGATTGTTGTACGAGGCCTTTAACACCTCGGGTGGGTTGGGTACGTTGGCGGATACGTATGCGGGCAAGGTCAGGACAATGAATTATAAGACCCTGCGCTATCCCGGCCATTGTGAAAAAATTCATCTGTTGATGAATGACCTTAAACTCAATGATGACCGGGAGACCTTGAAGCGTATTTTGGAAAAGGCCGTGCCGAAGACCTTGCAGGATGTGGTCCTGATCTATACGTCGGTGACGGGTCTTCGAAAAGGAGAGCTCTATGAGGAAAATTTTGTACAGAAGATCTATCCACAGACGATTGCCGGTAAATTGTGGTCTGCGATTCAGGTAACGACGGCAGCCGGGATGTGCAGTGTGGTCGACCTGGTCTTTGAGCGTCCCGGGACGTATCGGGGATTTGTGACCCAGGAGACGTTTGATCTGCCCTCAATCCTGGATAACCGGTTCGGGCGGTATTTTCAACCGTATGATTCGTGCTCGTGATGAGCCTATGGTGTGATAAAGGAAATGGAGCGCGTGATGGATGTCTTCCATGAACTGGGGTTAAAAGCGGTAAATGCCGGCGCGTGTTCCGGCCAGGGGCGTTGGATGTCGACGACCGCCGAGGGTCTGCTGGATTCGGTGAATCCTGCGACGGGACAGGTTCTGGCCCAAGTGAACCGGTGCTCCGGGGCGGATTTCGAGGCCCTCATTCAGGAATCGCAACGGGCATATCGGGAGTGGCGGCAAGTTCCCGCTCCGAAGCGCGGGGAGGTGGTGCGGTTGATCGGGGACGCATTGCGCGCCAAAAAAGGTGCGCTGGGGTCCCTGGTCTCGATGGAGGTAGGAAAGATTAAGGCTGAGGGCGACGGCGAAGTGCAGGAGATGATCGATATGGCGGATTTTGCGGTGGGGCAATCCCGCATGCTGTATGGCTTATCGATGCACTCCGAACGGCCACAACACCGGATGTACGAACAGTGGCATCCACTCGGCGTGGTGGGGGTGATCACGGCCTTTAATTTTCCCGTTGCCGTATGGGCGTGGAATGCGTTTCTGGCCGCCATCGCCGGCGATACGGTGGTGTGGAAACCTTCCCCTAAGGCCGCCCTCTGTGCTTTAGCCGTTCAGCATATCTGTAACCAGGTGATGGAGGAGCAGGGTGTTCCGGGGATTTTTTCCATGTTCATTACGGACCAGGTTGAATTGGCGCAGACGATGGTGGCTGATGAACGCTTGCCATTGATTTCGTTTACCGGTTCTGTGTCCGTGGGGAAAAAGGTCGCGAAAGTCGTGGGCCAACGATTGGGGCGTAGTCTGTTGGAGCTTAGCGGAAACAATGCCGTGATTGTCGATGAGACGGCTGACTTGGATCTGGCCATACCTGCCATTGTCTTTGGGGCTGTGGGCACTGCCGGGCAACGATGCACGACTACCCGCCGGTTGTTTGTGCAGGAGACACGGTATGAGGAGGTCGTGAAACGTCTGCTTCGGGCCTATCAGCAGGTTCGGGTGGGTAATCCGCTGGACGAAGGGGTGTTGATGGGGCCGCTGATCGATGAGCGGGCTTTGGAGGAATATCGTATTGCTCTTGAGGAAGTGTTGCAGGATGGTGGACAGATTCTCTCTGGCGGGGGTGTGATCGAGGGCCCTGGGTTTTTTGTCGAGCCGACGATTGTACGTGCTGAGAATCAGTGGAAGGTGGTGCAGCGGGAGACGTTTGCGCCGATTTTATATGTCATGCCGTATGCCACATTAGACGACGCGATTGCTTTCCAAAATCAAGTGCCACAAGGGTTGTCGTCTTCATTGTTCACCTTGCATGTGCGCCATGCCGAACAGTTTTTGTCTGGGCAAGGGAGCGACTGTGGGATTGCGAATGTGAATATCGGCACCTCGGGGGCGGAGATTGGAGGCGCCTTTGGTGGAGAGAAAGAAACAGGCGGGGGGCGAGAGGCCGGTTCTGATGCCTGGAAAGCGTATATGCGTCGGCAAACCAATACGATTAATTGGGGGACGGAGCTGCCGCTGGCGCAAGGAATCACATTTTCTGTGGACTAACCAGGGAGGAGAGCGATGAATCAGGGTTCCGAACTCGAACAGGTGATTACGCGATACATTCACGAATATGCTGCCAAAAACCATGCGGCGGCGATTGTCAAAGGTGCGTTGGAGGAGATTGGCATCGGGCTGTTCCCGGTTGTGGATCATATCACCGTGCGCACGTCGTCGATTGATCCACGGGCCGAGGAATTTCTGTTATTGGGATATGCCTATTCTGAAACATTGGAGTATGACGACTGGTGGGCCAAGGTCTACCGGGCACCCGGATGTCCCGCCTTATTTGTTGATCAGGCGTATGCGGACGAACGGGGAAAGACGAGTATTATTCCCGGATGGGTCAAGCACTTCGGGGATCGCACCCTGCATCATATTGCCCTGCGCGTGGCGGAGATCGAAGCCAGTATGGAACGGTTGACCGCCAAAGGGGTGAAGTTTGCTGGACAGATTGTGGGGGAACGGGGAGCAGATCTCCGGCAGATTTTTACCATGCCCGAGCAAGTGAACGGTCACGCGTTTTCAGTCTTAGAATTGACTGAGCGTCATCGGGGGTTCCAAGGATTTTCCCCGCCGCAAGCCAATAGTCTCATGCAATCGACTGTGGCCCGGTGAGGGCTGTATAAGGAGACGGGAAAGACCGGGGGACCTACACGTCGGCAGCTTCCAGGACAAGTTTAGCGTTTTTGGCAATGGCGCCTGGGTCTTTAGCCACGATTGCTGCAGCAAGGCCGACCGTGGCGGTAGCGACTTTGATTACTTCACCGACTTTTTCTAATTTCTTGATCGCCCGCTTGGCTTTGCCTACCGAACTTTTAATGCTTTGGGCATTAATCTCTGATTCTTCCAAAGCCAACCCCACGGCCTTCGTGGTCATGTCCGAAGAGGAGTTCAACAGCGACCATTCCTCGTCTTCTAAGTCGCGCCGTTGTGTCGGGGTCAGATTATTCCAATTGGCAAACCGGTAATTTCCGAGGTTAATGCCGAGATCACGGAATTGTTTGGATAATTCAAAAGCGTCTTCAGCGCTCAAAGGCATCACAGTCCTCGCTTACAGTTTTTTAATGGTTTCCAGTAATGACCGAAGGTCTTTGACGGATTTCCCAACCTGTTGTAATACTTCTTTCTTTGTCAAATTCTGACGTTGATCAAAAAGTCGTTGGTGCCCATCAGAAATTTGGTCCAAAACTTTCCCGTATATCTGAACAGCTTCAGATCGTTCGTGTACCTGGGACATTCTGAGGTCTTTCCATTCGGCTAACGCGGCTTTCCCTGCGGGATCTTGGGATTCCATGGTCAGAGTCATGTAATAATTTTGGATGGCGGCTTCTTCAGTTTGGAGATCTCCGCCAAACCCGTCTGACACGATGCGGTGTAAGGATTCGAGTACCTGTTGAATAGGCGTGTTGGCTTGTTCGATAAGATTCTGAAGTTGATCTTGTCGCCATCGTTTCACCGCCACGGTGGTCACGATGCCGGCTATTTTTTTAAACGCTTCTGCCTCTTTTGGAGTGGTGGGGGCCTGAGACTCTAAGGCAGCCGAGAGTTGCGCCAGTTCTTCGGTGTTATCAACCACTTCATCAGCCGCGAGACGCCCCAGGGATTGCATGTATGTCTCGATAATTGATTGGCGGAGGAGTAAAGACGTTTTTTGTGAGGCACGGTTCTGGGCCATGGCATCAAGATTGGCATGGCGACTTGGGGGTTGATAGCGTTTTTGCCGCTGAGGAAAATCCAGGTAGTCATCAACCAGGGTCGTGTACTGAGCAGATTCTGCGGACAGATTGGCAAAATCTTGAATGGCTTTGAGGTTTGTCGTGCAGCCTTGCGTGAAGGCGACCAGGACCATCGAACTGAAAACAATCGTAATGAAACGCAGGCGGGAGAGCGAAGTGTAGCTTGTCATCATCCTTCCTGAAGTGAACTGATCCGGAGAAGAAGCTCCATAGGTAATGGAAGATGTATGCGTTGAGGGGCACCATAGGTGATTGGGAAAAAAGTGTCAAGAGAGATTCACCTTTCTCCTCAAGGCGAAAATATGTTGGAGGGCTGGAGGCTATAGAAGATGTTTTTGATTATATATCGAACCGAACTTTCTTGGGACAATCCCGTCATATGCACAGTCGAAAGCGACCGCAAATAAGGAACAGGGAACAGGAGGTCTCTGGGAGTGATAGTGGCGAATGATTGGTAGTACCTTATCCACTGGATTTCGGCGATAGGGTATCGTGAGACCTACATGATGTCTTTATAGTATGGAAGGATCCTGACATATCCGTTCGGAAATCAATTGCGCAGCTAATTCGTGACCTTGTTCATTCCAATGCCCAGCCCCAAGTTTCGTATTCGGGAATCCGTGAAGATGCACGTGATGTTGGTTCGCATGCCGCTGAAAATCATACAGCAGATTGAGCACGGGAAAGCCTTCGGATTCCCCAAGTGCTCGAAGTCGTTGCTCCGGATAATCTAGTTTTTGGGTAGCAAGACGCTCCTGCAACAATAGCCTACCTTCCTGGTCGATTTGATCAGGACTTGTGGTTGTGACCAGAAAAAACTTTGCTCCATGCTCCAGTACTTCCTGATGCATTAATTTCAAAATGCCCTCGGTAATGTCCCATGCCTCACGATGGATCGGTGTCTGGGGTGGGGCATACACAAAGTCTGCCAGTCCTCCCTGGCTAGAGCCCTGTTCCTGACTAACTCCGATTTGCCGTACCGCCAGCACCCGCTTGGCTTGGTTGAGTAATTCCAAAGTACGAAAGTGATGTACTCCCCAAAGAAGGAGTTGATATTTGAGCAGCGGTGGAGACCACTCTTGAAAATTGTACACCAGTTTCAATTCTCCTCGATTAAGATGAAAGTACGGACGAGGGATATACTCAGGTTCGCGGAGCTCCGCCCGGGGAAAATTGTCGATGAGATCATTCCCGCTGAAAAACATGGTGAGCACAAGGTCGGGGTCATAGTCCCAGCCACGGGAGCGTAGGGTGATTAATTCTTCAGCATTTCCATACCCTGGAACACCAAAATTAATAATCTCCACATTGTGCGGGAGTAATCGCGCACATGATCGGAGCTGTTGTTCGACTTTTCTGCCGAAGGTGTCTTCCAGCATGACCTGCCTTGCCTCCGTATAGGAGTCTCCCAGGAGCAAAATCCGGTATGTGTTTTTTGGCTTTTGAAGTGGATGTTCGACATCCCGAAATCCGGCTGAGTTAATTTTGATGTAGGCGTTTCCCTCACCATGAAACCACCCTTCCATTCCCGGTTCAAGAACCCGTCCTCTTTCAGGGTCAAACCCGTGGAATACCGGATAGGATATGTCCAATAGACGAAGCCCGGCTTCCGCAATCAGGAAACCTCCAAAGACACCTATCAGAATTAACAGGCCAATTTTCGCGAAGTAATTGAAATGGTTTTTGCTCACCGTAAGTCATCCTCCTCTATCTCGTCATCGGCCTTTCTCATTTTTCCTTGCAGCGGGGAGAACATCCCCCGTACTCAATGATAAGTCCTAAGGGTATTGACCACGGGCCTATTCCAAAGTGATCCAAACTCCCCGAAAAGCGTTACAACGGTTTTCGTTTCTGACGAATGGGGGAAGTAACATGTTTCATGAAATGTGGAAGGATTGATTTTGGCCAAAGCAACGACTTCCACCCCATTATCCGGCAATGCCAGGGAACTGATGGACGTCCTCGACTACGGCAAGTTTGTCCTCTCTAGGTTCAGATCGGTTTTTTACACGTTCAGCTTAAATGAAAGAATGTTGAGCGATCCTTCTCTTTCACAAGCAATGGGAAGTGAATTTCTGGACAATCTCGTAATTGAGCGAAAGAAGAGGTTTCTGTATTGAGTTTCAAGATATCTCCGTATGCCGGTGATCACATTTCCGCAGCAAAGAGAGTATTCAAGGACTTGGGATGGGACGTTGAAAAAGGAAGACGGGTCTACCCCTTTATATCGAGTTTGGACAGTAAGCCTCTCCTGGTTAGGCGTACGAACTCGAATTGGTTTCAAAGGGACAGGTGGTGTCTCATGAAGGAGAGAGGACCGATGAAACGTTATCCATGAAATAAAACACGAGGCGGTTTAACTGATTACTCAAGGGATCTTGATGTCGGGATGGCTTGGCGGCAGCCATGCGAGGGTAGCGGGTTTCAAAGTACGAGATGCTCATAGGCTCAAGCGAGTATCTGGCCTATAGGCTAGACAGAGGATTGTAAACGTGATAATGGGTAGAGGGAATTAGCCTGTTCTAGCAGAGCTGGGCTTTGTGTCAGGAGAATGAGAACGTGTGGCCCGTGATCTCGATGCGACCTGGGCCACAACTGTAGGAAGGTAGTCTAAGCAAGGACCGGAGTCCGTGATGTGAGAACATGCCTTCCACGGATGTATCGAGGATAGCTCCTACCCCGGAGAAGATGTCAGTTTAGGATTATTTTTTTCGTGAATGGCATTGGCCCTCGTTTCCTGCGTGACGGCGTCCTCGGTTCGACCTATTTTTCGCAATAGGGTGGCGTAATTTCTAAGCGCTCGTTCCACCCGAAAATGATCTTTCCCCATGGTCTGCTCCGTGAGAGTGATGGTTCGTTGAAACAAGGGATCGGCTTTATCATATTGTCCTGTGGTGACATACAGTAACGCTAAATTATTGAGAGGGCCGCTCAAGCTTGAATGTTCGGGCCCTTCTGCCTGTTCAATAATGGCAATGGCGCGTTGGATTAAGGGGATGGCTTGCTCAGGTTGGTCCTGTAGCCTGTGGATTTCTCCCAATTGATTAAGGATGATGGCCACCCGGGGATGGTCCTTGCCATACCCTTCTTCGCTAATAGTCAGCATTCGTTCCAACACAGGGGTCGCTTGTGAAAATTGCTTAGCCGTACTATAGAGAAGCGCCAGGTTGTTCAAGCTGCCGAGGAGATGGGGATTGGTGGGGCCAATTTGCTTCTCTTTGATGGCTAAAGCCCGGAGTAATAAGGCCTCTGCCTGGTCATACTGTTCCTGGGCTCGATGGAGGAGCGCGAGATTATTGAGTGGTTCAATGAGTTCTGGTGCTTCCGGTCCTGTGGTTCTTTCCCGGCTGTCGAGAACCCGTTTCAGATAGGGTTCCGCCTGGGCATAGCGGGCTTGCCGGACAAACAGTGCTGCGAGATTTTCCAGGTCACGAATGACCTCAGGGTTATCAGGACCCAGTGCTTGTTCCCGAACCGCCAAGGCTCGTTCAAATGAGGCTTGAGCCTGGTCAAACTTCTGTTGGGTAACATACAGCGCGCCAAGATTACTGAGGCTTGCTGCTAACTCGGCTGTCTGAGGGTTTGATCCTTCTTCATGAATGGCCACAGCTTTCAGAAGGAGGGTTTCAGCCTGTTCGGGCTCTCCTTTCGCATTGTGCAGAATCGCCAGATTGGTGATGGACTGGATGTAACGAGGATCCTGGCCTTCGAACCGTTCGGCCAGTTCAAGCGCAGCCTTCAGTTCCTGTTCAGCTTCCAGAAACTTTCCCTGTTCCATCATGGTCGTGCCTTGGTCAGTGTGGTGTTGCCAGGGCGTTTTGTCTTCGCTGCACCCGATGAGGGTAATGATGAACAGGGTAAGGGGCAGGTACCGCAAGACATGTGAGGGCCGAAAAGAAAGAATCATGAGATAGGGTGTGTCCTTTGGTTCTGAATGAGCAAGAAGAATTGTCAGAGATGGATTGTACTGAAGGACTCAGGGTCTTGCCAAACTGCGTGTGTCCGGTTGGGGTATTTGAGGGAGGATCCTCTAACGAAGAATCTGTGAAAAAATTGAAATAGCATTCCTATTTAGATCCACATGCGTTTGATCTAAAGCCATATGAAAAAATTCGAGAGTATTCAAAGAAGGTTCCTCCAGCAAGGCCGTAGCTTCTTGGTTTGGCGGAACGTACGGAAGAGTACGAGAGCCAGGCCAAGGGGCGAGAACGCCGCTGGTGAGCTTTTCAGAGCTCCCACAGAGAGAGTTGCGTGGGTCCTGGCCGTCGAAAAGTAGCAGGAATAGGTGTATCGGGAATGTCCTGAAATCCATATTTCCTTGAAGCCGTGTCGAATAGTTGCTCGATGACATTCCATGTTTTTCCCTCGCCCACATGGCGTTTGAAAAACGTTCGATCCCCAACTTGTCCTCCTCGAACTTCTTTGAGGTGGGCGAGGATTTTCTGGATTCGATCGGGAAAATGATGCGTCATCCGTTCAATAAATACCTGTTCCACGTTATCGTTGAGACGCAGCAGGATATAGGCAGCATGTTGGGCTCCGGCATCGCGCGCTCGCGATAAAATCTGTGGAATGTCGTGTTCATTTAATCCAGGAATGACGGGGGCAATCGAGACCGCGGTTGAAATGCCGGCTTTGGACAACTGTTCTAAGGTCTCAAACCGTTTTGTAATTGAGGGGGCTTGCGGTTCAACTTTCCGGGCAATGTCATCTGAGGCAAACGGAATACTCAAAAAGACGCGCACCCATGCTTTGTGACGCAGCTCTTGCAATACATCAATGTCTCGCACGATAAGGGCGGATTTGGAGATGAGTCCAACCGGATTATGAAATTCTGCACAGACTTGTAAACAGGATCTGGTCAGTTTATAGGTGGCTTCCAGGGGTTGATAGGGATCGGTATTGCCGGAAAAAACAATCAATTCTCCTTGCCAGGATCGTTTGAACAATGATTCCTGAAGTTTAGCAGGAGCATTGACCTTAACGACCAGCTTGGATTCGAAGTCCGTTCCAGATCCAAATCCCCAGTATTCGTGGGTGGGACGGGCATAGCAATAGGCGCAAGCATGAAAGCACCCTCGATAGGGATTCACGCTCCATCGAAAGGGGAGGTCGGGGCTGGTATTGTGGCTGAGGACGGTCTTCACCGTTTCTTCGTAGATGTCCGGGGTCACGGGTGCGGGCGGTTCCAGGCGCTCGCGGACTTCCGGAGAAAAAGGATTTTGGGGATTGGAGATCGGTTTCATGTCAGGCCAAAGAATCCGCTGGGTCCTCTTGTTCTCACCATATGAAAACGGTACTTTTTCACGTCTGCTGTGTACGACTTGGACATTCTGGAATATGTAAGGTCTTCCAGGATTGTAGATGAAAGCCAAGGCTTCTGCACATTAGACTTTTGGCCCCCGAGCTCAGTCGGTCAGTCGGATAGCTCAACGGTTTCCTAATCACTTTGGAAAGAGTTTAAAATTGCTTGACGCATCAAGTAATTTCTTTTCCTACCTGCATAAACGCTAGCAACTCCTTTTATTTGGGTACCCCTCACCCATCTCCTCCTCTCACAAATCCCAATCCCATTAGCCAAAATAGCACCTTGTAGTGGTCGAGTATTTGTAGACACCAAGTTTGGTGGTGCCCAGCGTGCTTCTTGGACGGCTGGCGCGCTGTAGTTCTTATAACTATGGAGTCGTACCTGGTTGTAATAGTCCATCAGATAGGTGCCAATATCTTGCTGCCCTTGTTGAAACTTCTGATAACCCTCCTCAGGTATCCACTCGGTCTTGGGACTCCGGAATAACCGTTCTATTGGGGCATTGTCCCAGCAATTTTCTTTGGGACTCATACTTGGGTCATGTGGGCTTGCGTCAAGAACGCGCGATAGCGGTCACTTCGATATTGTCCCACTTGATCAGAGTGGAAAAGCAGTTCGGGCTTTTGGCACCGTGTCTCCACGGCCCGTCGCATGGCTTGTGTGATTAAGGCCACATCTGGAGTCGTAGAGAGACTCCATCCCACAACCTGGCGAGCGTAGAGATCCGACGCGACGGCGAGATAGGTCCACTGTCCAGCCATCCGCACATAGGTGATGTCTCCGCACCACACTCGATTCGGGGCCGTCGGCTGAAAGGCGCGATCGAGCTGATTGGAAGTTACCGTGGCCTCATTCCGTGCGGTCCGATATTTTGGTTTCCCCGCTTGTTTACTCACTAGCTGGCAGGCCTGCATGAGTTGGCGCGCGCCCCATGGACTCATCCCCAACGTTTTCACAATCGTTCTTGAACCAGCCGCCCCTCGAATCTGTCTATAGCACTCACATGTTTGCTGCTGCCAGTGCTCTGCTAGCTCTCGTGCCGGTCGTTTCCGCCAGGCATAGTACCCACTTCGGGGCATGGCCAATACTCGGCATAAGACCGTGAGTGGATAGTCCCCCTCGAGTTGTTTCATCAGCCCATACCGAGCGGTGCGGCTTCCGCCAGGAGTGTGGCCGCTTTTTTTTTAAAATGGCTTTCTCCATTTCCAGACCCTTAACCTGGGCCTCCAAAGCTTGGAAGCGTTGTTGCTGCAATGTCAGCGCCTTTACCCTGGGGCGTCTGCCCTCTGAGTTTACCCTCATACTGCAGCAGCCAACGGCGCAAGACCGTTTCGCCGAGGTCCAAGGCCTGACAGGCTTGGGCCACGGTATAGGCTTGCTGCCGAACGAGCCTTACCGCATCGGCTTTGAATGCTGTGGTAGAACTGCGTCGGATCCGTCCCATCGTTCACCTCGTTTTGGGTTGGAGTTTACCACCTAAACGGGTGTCCACGATTATTAGACCACTTCACCTGTCTATTCCTTTTCAGAAGAAAATGGAAAACTTTTAATACCTACAGGAAATGACCCAGATTCCAGCCATGTGAAGGTTGATACCGTGAGACAGATGATCGGGTAATTCAGCACATCTTTAGACGAAAATTAAGTTGTAAAGAGTAGCATGGTGGTGACTACTTGGCTTGAATAGAGCTGCGGGGGATCTTATTGGGTAGAAAAATGCACGTGCAGGAAAAGGTCAAAGTGAATTCTCATTTCGCTCAGCTTGTTGTTGGTTGTATTGATCGGGATCAAGATTTGGCCGGCCGCTTCCGTGAATCTATTTGATTTCTGCCTGTTTGATGCCGATGGATTTCCAGGGGGACCAACCGTTCTTTTGGTGTACGCTGATGATCAAGGCGTCATCTGATTGAAAGACGGCAATTTTGCCCAACTTCCAGGAGTTGAAGCTGATGGACTGATGAACCGCCAATCAGAAGAGGGAATTTCGGATCAACGGCGAAAGCAACCGCACCTTCGCATGGCCTGTTCATTTCGGCGAAGTGGTCGCACTCATTCCCGGATTTTTCACGATGCTATTATTTGGCGCAACTTTTCAAATATGAATTGGAGTGTGGCGGTGGCGAGCGGGCGGATAAAATAACCACTCAGTTTTTCGCACTTCTCTATCTGAATGAGGTAAGCATCCTGCCTGCGGGATCCAATTGGAAAAACCCACCTTTATCCCGTAGAATGACCCTACTCATCACAACAAAAGCTCCTACTCCCACCCATCGCCCGGAATTCGTAGGAAGGTGTTCGGATGCAGACCGATAGCACTCCCTATTCTCCTGTGCCCACCGGTCGTTTTCGCTCATCCGAGTGGGCGAAGGTTCTGGGTCATCTCCTCATTGGGTGGGCCGCGCTGCTTGGCCTCTATTTCCAAACGGCCTTTTCTCTGGTCGAAACGTGGTCTCGCTCGGACACGTATGGCCATGGGTTTCTGATTCTCCCCTTGAGTGGGTATCTCGTATGGCGGGAGCGGCATCGTCTGGCTACTCTGGTGCCCAGGCCGAACTCGTGGGCTCTGTTGCTGCTTGGCGGGTCCGCCGGGGTGTGGCTTCTGGGTCACCTGACCTCGGTGGTAGTAGTCCAACAATTCGCGTGGGTTACTATGGTCGCCGGCATGGTTTGGGCCCTGGCTGGTACTAAGATAACCAAGGTATTGCTTTTCCCTTTGGCGTTTCTTTTCTTCGCCGTCCCCGTTGGGGCGGATCTGGTTCCGCCCCTGCAAGACTTTACTGCCTTCTTTACCGTCAACGCGCTTCAGGTGTCGGGCATACCGGTCTTCTGGGAAGGACGTTACATTACGACGCCATCAGGCAGGTGGCACGTGGCCGAAGCTTGTGCGGGGGTCCGGTATCTTATTTCCGGCGCCACGATGGGTGTGTTTTTTGCGGGCGTTGTTTATCGGAGTTGGACGAGGCGCGTGGTATTTGTTCTGTTCGCGGTTCTAGCCCTTATTCTGGCCAACGGGATGCGCGCATACGGCATTACGCTCTTAGGGTATCTCGTGGATCACGAACTGGCGGCGAGCGCGGATCATATTCTGTATGGGTGGGTGTTTTTTAGTGTAGTCATGTTCCTACTCTTTTGGGTAGGTTTGGCGATGCGAGAACCTGAGCCTTCTCTCTTGGAGGAAAAGGTGCGTGCGTCATCCGTCGGGGAGGCAGACCTTCCTTCTCAAGGAGAGTGGTTTCGTCGGAGCACTCAGAGAAGATCGTTCGCACGGATGGCTAAGACAGCGGGGTGTGGAGTGGGTGTGGTGGCCCTGGCGCCTCTTTGTGTGATGGCATTATCCCCTTCTCCTCCGACGTCGTTGGGTCCCTCTCCGTTCTCCCTGGTGGTCTCCTCCCCCTGGCACACCCTGTCGGACTATGCTGGCAATTGGACTCCACACTTTGAGGGAGCCGACACCGTTCTGACCAGGACTTACACCGATGGGCACCGGCAGGTTCATCTGTTCCTGGCCGTGTATTTCCAGCAGCAGCAGGGGAGGGAATTGGTCAGTCAGACCAATTCGCTCATAGATGGGGACCGCTGGGAGCTGGTATCCGAGAGTCGCAGAGAGACCCTTGTGGAGAATTTCCCTCTAACAGTGAAGGAGAGTCATCTTCGGTCCGAGGTGGCCCCTCGTCTTGTGTGGAGTTGGTATTGGTTGGGTGGTCATATGACTTCCAATGCCTATATGGCCAAACTCCTGCATGCCACAGCGTATATTTTTGGAGGGGCGACGGAAGGGGCCGTCATCGCGATCGCAGCCGATTACAGCTATTCCTCGGCGGAGGCCGTGAACGTTATAGAGGACTTTCTCCAACACACGTCTTTCCTTCAAGCCACGAACTCTTCCCCGAAAGCGTAACCGTTGCTGGGATAAATTTATTGGGCAAGTTGTCCGGCAAATGAGTAGTTTTGACAGCATACCCTAGCAAAAGAGATAAAAGGCCTGGTCTACCGGCCTGATTTCTCAGGGGATGGGCTTTTGTGTGTTGCTGCAAACTGAAGTAGGGGCTTGAAGGGAGAAAAACATTTACTACTCGTGGGGAGCGAGAGGGGCCCATTCCCCAAGTTGGCGGGGGAGAGGTGTGCACATTGGGAGTAGGGGTGAACAATTGGTGAATCTTATGGAATAGTTTGTGAATGGCTGGTCATGGTTTTGCTCCTGATTACAGATGGACTTATGGTTACTCACAACCATGCATGACAAGATCAATAGGTTTGTATTGAGAAGGAAAAGATGCTGCTCTCTCTGATGCAATAATTGTAAATCACAATATTAGGTGGGATATATTTGGTCTGCGTCAGCAGATCCTTGAATCACCGCCAAAACAAGAAAACAAGGTTCACCGGGTTGAAGAGTGAAGAAGGTGGTAAAGTTTTTCAGGCATAGCATCCCAATTCATGCGCAAAAGGCGATTGGACATTGCTAATTTGAGTGTGATTAGATCTATAAATTTGTCCGATACTTTGCCTTCATCAAGCCAGAGCAATCTCACGGGCTGGAGGTTATAGGCACAGCAATTGATGAACAATTGGACCGTGCAAACCGATAGCCGTTTCCACATAATGTGATCTCCTCTCTCATCCCAAATGCTCTGATTGCATCGTCCCGGCCCTCACACATAACTAGAGTGAAGAGTAGTGGAAAATGTAGAAAGATTTTCCCTGTCCCTATGGGTGTCTCTTTTCTTTCAACTTGTTCCTCTCAGGGTCAAAAACTACGCTCTTCCAGACTTCACACCAATAAAAAGCCTGACTCCGGGTGGAGCCAGGCTTTTTGAAAAACCTATAAATTTCTCCTTGATCAGGCTTTCTTGCCTTTTCGATATCGCAAAGCCCCCAGTGAAGCTAACCCTGAGCCGAAAAGAAGAACGCTAGCGGGTTCAGGGACAGTAGCGGTCCCCGATCCGGTTCGTGCAGCCAATCTATCATGCGTGATAGTTCGGCTAAATAATTGAAAAGAGTTAGCGTACATGTATGTTTCCGTTATTAGTCCAATATTGTAAGGCCCTGGTTGATTCAGCAGGGGGTTATACCCCGAAAATGTCAGTGATCGGCCCGTGCTAAAGTCAGTCAAAATGAGCGTTCCAAACGCCGAATTGAAACTTAAGCTGGCTGTGCCAGGATTGTATGCAAAGCTATTTATTGGGTTTCCATTTGGATCAAACCCGCCTGCAGTCGTAAACGTCCACGTCAATGGGTTTATGTTACCAAAAAATCCAGCGTCGGAATCAATATCCATAGTTCCAGCGATACTACCCTCGCCGCTGAGGCCGCCATAAACGTCAAATGGCATGGAGACCGCCTGCGCCTGCCCGGCCATACCAAACACTAAAGCCACACCTAATAACGTTGTGAGGAATCGTTTAGCGTTCATAAATTAAATTACACCCCCCTCCTTTGTCATTGACTTGATGCTAGGCCGACAATTTCAATAATTTTACTTAATATTTTACCTAAGAACGGTTTATGTCCTTTTTATCCCTCGCTATCAAAGTTTAGTAATTAAAATATAGGCAACCGCTGGAATCAATAACTCTAATGAGGCATCCAGTTAATTTCATAATTGTTCCAACTCCCAGCCTACGTCTTTTTTATTGAGATTCCCACCCCATCTAAGTGATTTGATAGTAAAATAAAACCTAATCTGATTGATCAATAACTCCAATGGGTAATACAGCAGCTCAGGGGACGGCGGGGCAGGGACACCAAGGAAGTATACCCCACCTCCATGCGAACCTTTCCAGGTTTGGACTAGATATGGAGAGGCTCCTTTACTTGTAGGCATAAGGGTTCATTTGCATCAACCAGGACCTGTCATAAGGTTTCAGGTCGAAGCTATGTGCAGAAATCATTCTAAGTAAAATGATTTTGCCTAAAATTACAATGGTTTACCTAATTAATTTTGTCTGATACCGTTTAATAATAGAGGGGGAAATACTGAAGAATGGGAACGAGTGAACGACTGTAAGTTAGGGATTCGTATGAGACATAAAACCAGAATGGCATTTTTGTGCTGTGTGGTTCTTCCATTTTTGCTCGTCAATATCGCCAACTGTACCCAGTTATCGGACGAGGAAAAAAAGGCTAGACATCAGGAGCGGGGAAAAGCTTATTTTGAGGAGCAAAAATATCAAGAAGCACTCATCGAATTGAAGAATGTCGTCCACCTCGATCCGAAGGATGCTAAGGCCTATCATCAAATGGCTTTGATTCACCTCAAATTGGGTGGAATGCCTGATCTTCAGTCGGCGTTTGGGGAACTTACCAAAGCTGTCGAGTTGGATCCATCCATACAGGATGCCCAACTTAAACTCGGTGAATTGTATCTGCTTTCCCAACAACCCCAAAAGGCGAAACAACATGCGGAAGTCGTGTTGGTTTCCTCCCCAAACGATCCCAAAGGCCATCTGCTACAAGGCCGAAGTTTGATTATGGAAAGGGACTTCGAGAAGGGCATTGAAGAACTCAAAAAATCTTTGGAACTTGATCCCGACAATGAGCAGGTATACGTCGATCTGGCGCGTGCCTATCTGATCCTTGAAAAACCCGAGGAAGCTGAGGACGTTCTGGACAAAGGATTAACCAAGAAGGCAAATTCGCCCACGCTTATTCTGGCCAAGGGCGAATTCTACTCGCTGCAAGGAAAAAATACCGAAGCCGAAGCCCTTTTTCAGGAAGTCCTGGCGTTAGATCCAGAGAATTATGATTACTACGTGAAAATTGCAGGTTATTATCAAACTAACCAAAAATGGAAAGAAACGGAAGAGATCTATCAACGGCTCGCCACACGCAAACCCGCGAGTGAAGTACCCCAAATGTTTTTGGGTGAATTCTATACGTTTATTGGGGATGGTGCGAAAGCGTCAGCACATTTTCAAAAGGGGGTGGAGTTGAACCCCAAATCTGATCCGGCTAGAAATTCGCTGATCAATTTCTATCTGGATAACCGACAATGGGATGATGTCGAAAAACTTATGAAGCCGCTGTTAGAAGCCAAATCGAAGAGCATTGTGACTAAGATTTTTGAAGCCAGACTAATACTGGGGCGTGGAAACGTGGATGAAGCCATTCCCTTATTTCAAGCAATTATTAAGGATGAGCCCAACCAGGCAATGGCCCATCAGTATTTGGGATCAGCGTTTGCGCAAAAAAATGAGACGGTCCAAGCGATTCAAGAATTCACAGAAGCCAAGAAATTAGCTCCACAAGATCGAGAGGTGCGAAAGGCCTTGGCGGTGGCCCGTATGGCTGAGCGATCATACAAAATGGCCATTGAGGAAGCACAAATGGCCATTCGTCTCAATCCTCGTGATGTCCAAGCCGTCCATATCCTGGGACAGGCCTACTTTGGTGAAAAAGACTTTTCATCGGCGAAAAATGTGTATCAAGCGATCATTGACCAAATCCCTCAAGATGCGATCGCCCATTTTCAATTAGGCCTCATTGACCAACAGGATAAGAAAGTCCAAGAAGCCATCGACCATTTTGAGGAAGCCCTTAAGTACAATCCCGATTTTGTGCAAGCTTTGAGTCACATTGCCAATATCCGACTGTCGATGGGAGAAGCACCGCAAGCTAGAGAACGGGTGCAACAACAAATTGAACGGTCTTCTAAAAACCCGTATTTCTATAATTTATTAGGACGCCTCTGGATGCAGGCGAAGCAGATTGATCAAGCGGAGAAGGCGTTTAAGCAAGCGCTGGATTTGAACGATCAGTTGCAAGATTCTTATATGAACCTGGCCGAATTATACCATCGAATGAATCGGGTTGATGAGGCGGTCATGGAATATGAACGTCTGTTGGACAAAAACCCCAAGGCGGCTTTTGCACATATGATCCTTGGGATAATGGCTGAACAACGTAATGAAGTCGAGAAGGCCCAACGGTACTATCGGAAGACGTTGGAGATTTCACCCAAATTTGCGCCGGCTGCCAATAATTTGGCTTGGCTCATGGCAGAAAATGGGGGCAATTTAGATGAGGCGTTAGCGCATGCAGAAGATGCCTTCTCCCAGCAAGGCGGTAATCCCCATATCGCGGATACCTTGGGATGGATTTATTATAAAAAGAATGCCCATATTAAGGCGGTTTCCCTCCTAGGGGAAGCGGTTGAAAAACTGCCGGAAAACCCGGTGGTTCGGTATCATTTGGGCATGGCCCTTCTTAAAAAGGGGGAGCCCAATAATGCCAAAAAGACGTTGGAGTTTGCTTTAAAGATGAGTCCAACTTTTCCAGGAGCGGAGGAAGCCAGGACGACCCTGGAGAGTTTGTAATCTTCCATTGAGGTGTGATGTAAGTTTCTTGTGCGCTTTTTTTTAAAGGAAAATGGCACACTTTTTTGAGCATCGTTGGATCGTCGATTTTTTGAGCGCGAATTACTTTGGGCGGGCTCCCCTTGAACGTCCGTTTGCATGAAAGCGGAATATGCCTTGGTTCATGATTTCGCAGACCTCCGTGGTTTAGCCTGAAGAGCCTGGTGGCTATGAGATTGGTTTTCTTAGCCAGAGCATGGTTTTCGGGATGCGTGAGGTGAGTTAAAAATCCTCTGGTTCCCCCCATTGGCTCTATTGTCTTTGATCTCGTCGATACCAGGCCCTCAATGAAATTGATTGGAATAAATGTGGCTAAAATGTGAAATGCCTGTTCTGATGAAAGAGTGGGCCTGGTACTCGGTGAAGGGAATGGACCAATTTATAAGATCTTTCTGGTACTCCCTTTAAGCCAGTTCTGGTAATGGGTCCTTCCATGGGATTTTGTCTTGGAAGGAATTTTTAAATCGAACATAAAGATTAGTTTGACCTTCAATGGGGATTTATCCCATTATCAGAGGAAGCCACCAACAAATGTAATTCACTATTGGTGCCTCCGACTGCCAATATTCGACAATATCATCTTGGGGATTTGTTTAAGTTAGGATTTGAAGTCTATTAACTATGTATGTTCTTTTGTATAATTCGGCGAAGGGGATGGCTCTTACGGTGATTCTATTGAAAAGCGTTCAAGATTGCTTCAGATATTTTGCTGTTCAGAACTTTCGTTTTTATGATCTGAGGCTTTGAACAATGCCGAACCTGTGAAGATTAGTTTGGATACTGGGACTGGCGGGATGATCTTTGGTCATAAAAACGAGCATTACGCCCAATTGTTCAATTCTTTACAGCAACCTCAATAAAAGAGGATTGGTTGAAGTCATTGGGTAAACTAAACACCCTAATAGCACTTGCCAATTTCTTTTCCGGTGGGAAATCTGTACCATTTCTAAATTAAAGGCTGCCCCCGTAGCTCAGTCGGATAGAGCAGCGGTTTCCTAAACCGCGGGCCGCACGTTCAATTCGTGTCGGGGGCACCATATTTATATGAAGTTTAACGGTTTTTCGAAGTTAACGTAGTGGTTCCATTCATGTTCTTACCCTTTCCAAAATTTCCCTTATCTATTTTTGTTCATCTTCTTAGTGTTAGTGGCTGATCAATTTTACTAATACGTATTGATTTTTACTGCTACCCAGGTTAAGCGAGAACAGATTCAGTTGATTGTTTCTCCCGTCCGTCATTTTGTTGTTGCGGCCAGAAAAGGTTTGCTGGATGGGCATGTTCTCGAAAAGTATGGTATGAGTAAGGTTCCCCGCCCAATGGGCGGGGCTTTCCAAAACCCTACACAGCTTCAATTGCTTAGCCTCGTGTTCTTCAGGCCGATGATATCGAATATGTCGTTGCAACACAGCCGCCGCTACTGCATCTCCCAATTTGCGAACAAAATACCCCTCTTACCAAAACGATTGCTTCCTCAAATGCTTCTGCAACTCTGGATTTTCCCTAATTACCTTTCTGGCTGAAATGTTCTTAAAGATCCCCACCACTTTGGCAATCGAATACTGGGGGGAATTCAGAAAGACAGGCACCTGCTTCTTCGCCACTTCCAATTCGACCGGGTCAAAGCCAAAGTCCTCCGCAATTTTGCGAAACACCCGGTTAAGGCGTGCTCGGATATCTTCCCGAATGATTTACCTCCTGGGGCTCAGACCAGATGATATTTCGTGTCGTAAGCCGCATTTCCGTTCGCTTCAGTGGCGTGCCCCCACAGTCTCACAACCTAGACTGGCCTCTGGCCAGTTGAACGGTTCCTCCCCGATCAAAGAGCGGGAATTCCACGTTCGTTTTAATGAAAAATCTGTAACAACGTATAGAGCGAAGCGTCCAGGTTGAGGGGCTTTTTGACATCTGCGACGGGAACATGGACCGGCACGGCGGTCCAGAATTGCGACTTCACCGCATTCTGGCAGTTTCCGGAGAAAATTCTGATACGCAGATTCTGGAGTTCTCCACGAATTTTGGTCCAGACCGTTATGGTAGGTTTTCCTCACCCTGAGGAAGACCGACATAAAGAAGGAGCGATTCACCGAAGAACAGATTATCCGGATTTTGCGGACCGCGGAGACTACCAGCATTGAAGCGGCGGCTCGATAGCATGGTGTCTCAAATCAATCCATTTTTCGGTGGAAGCACCAGTTCGGGAAGAGGGACGTGGACGATGTCTGGCAGTTATGCCGCCTCCGGCAGGAGAATGCCCGACTGAAAAAAGTCTTGGCCGAATGGGATTTAGAGGTGGAAGTGATGAAGGAACTGCAGGCTAAATAGTGGGAACCCCACGGGCACGACGACGGGTAGCCCGGGCCACCTGGCTCTACACGACATCCAGGCTGGAGGTCGAGGCCCTGCGGGAGTGGCCAAACGCTATCCCCAGTGGCCGGCTGGCCGGAGAAACTGGTCCGGCCAGCAGACCACTTCCGCCACCGTTAGCCCATGTCGCGGGGCTGCCTTAGGGATCGATGTCTCTCCCTTGAGATTTTGCAACACCAAATTGGCCCGTCGTTTCGCCGTCCAGAGTTCAATCGGTTCTGATTGGTCCTGTCCCATGTCCCTGCCTTATTTAAGCTACTATTGGTAAAGGTGTCTCACTTTCAAAAAGGGAAGTATACGACGATACGGTATAAAGTCTTTCGTGGTAGGCAGTCTATGAGTTGAGCGAACAGCGTCTTGCTGATGTTGATAGCATTCATTTGAAGAAAAACCAGAAGTCTGCCAACCCCACCATTCGCTGTTCATATCGAACGAAGACGCCCTCAATCGCTCGAAATCCAGTCTTAATAATGGCTTTCAGCAAATTGCCCTTTCGTTTAACCAAACAGCAATTAAAAATTTCATAGGACCAATCGTGTGTCCTATTGAAGTTGGAAGTTTTCCAGCCTTATTTTTATGCTTGCGTTTCAGGAGCACGCCAACTTCATAGGGGATTCTCTTAATCTCCAATTAATTGTAACCATGTGAGTATACTTTAAATGCGATTTTCGAATATCGTTATTTAATTTTCATGGTATCCCTACCGATTGTATAGTTAATTGGACGTATTCTGGATGCCAGCCGGTTAGGCTGATCAAGCTGGGAACTAGTCTCAAGAGGGAGGTGGATGTAAATGAATCGATTCCTAAATGGGATATGAATTTGCTCGAATTTTACCGGCAAGGGAATTGGGATTATGAGGCGGTCAAAGGTTATGGTAGGAAGCTCCACGAGCCAAAAACGCCGACCAGGCTCCTTGCAATGACTCCACACTCAGTTCAACCAGACAGATTTGGTATATACCTTATTCAACTGAATTGCTATCGTTGTAGTTTTATCCTTCTACCATCTAAATTACAATGAAAGCTTTCTTCCTTCCCATATTAGTTTTACATGCAGATCAACTAATGAATGTAATCTTATTGTTTAATTTATTTTTAATCCCTAACATTACAAGTGCGAGGGTATCTTTAAAGGGGAATGAGGTGCCTCATGATTCGGATTGCGTATCCTAGAAGTGGCCAGTTCGTTTTACTGGTGGTCAGTTTGTTCTACATGGGCTTTGCGGGATTGACTTTTGCTGACTCAAATTTTGGTCCGGAATCCCAAGAGGGAAAACGAGCAGAAAGTCGTGCGGAGAAAAGGGCGTTGATTGTCACAGACCAATATATTATTGGCCCAGAGGATATTTTGGAGGTCAGTGTCTGGCGAACTCCCGAATTGTCGCGCGAAATTGTGGTTCGCCCAGACGGACGAATATCGCTTCCACTTATCGGAGAGGTGATGGCAGTGGGTAGTACGACGGTGGAACTCCGTGATGACATCACGGAGAAGCTGAAAGTTTACAAGGAAAATCCTACGGTGGCCATAATTGTGAAAGCTATAAAGAGTTATTTTTTTACTGTTCAAGGGGCCATTGGAGGGGGCGGAAGTGCAGAGGGGCAGAGCGGGGGAGGGGGCGGAAAAATACCTCTCTTAAGCCATACCACACTTGTTCAAGCTATTGGTCTAGCCGGTGGATTAAGCTCCGATGCGGTCAGGAGTCGAATCACGATCTTTCGATTAGGAATTAATGGTGAGGCACCGAAAAAAATTGTCGTAAATTATGAAGATATTATTTTGAGGGATGGAGAAAATATTGAAATTAAACCCGGTGATACCATCGTGGTCCCCTCACAAACTCAGATATTCCTGCCATAGGTTCGATGGGATCAAATACCTTTAGGAATTTGAGTGGGTATTTAGGAGGAGAATACCAGACGTGTTTATTTGCTCGTTTACTTTTATTCCTTAGATTTTTACCGATAGGGATATTTGAGAAACGATATTAGCCGCTTGGAGATTCATGAAATATTCATACGCACAGGTCATAGTACGAACTTTGCTTCTAGTTAGTATTTTCGTAGAGCTTGGGTGTTTCAAGCCGGATGTCATTATACCGGCTGGTCATCCAGCCGAAGGTTTTGTGCTGGGACCGGAAGATGTCATTGAAGTGGTCGTATGGAAAACTCCTGAATTATCGAGGCAAGTCGTAATCCGGCCGGACGGAAAGATTTCATTGGCTTTAATAGGGGATGTGGTAGCGAGTGGGTTGACTGCAGATCAATTAGCGGAAAAAATTGTTGAAAAATACAAGGCGTTTAAAGAAAACCCTTCGGTGTCCGTTAATGTGATAGAGGTAAATAGTTACTATGTATTTATTGTTGGCGAAGTGTTAAAGCCGGGTAAACTGCCGTTGAAATCCTATACAACGGTTCTTCAGGCAATGGCATTAGCCGGGGGGTTTACCCAATTTGCCTCCCGAAATAACATCCTGGTAATCCGAAACGTTGAAGATGAGTATGGCAAGCTAAATGAAATACGTATCCCTCTTCGGTATTCCGACCTAATTTCCGAAGATGGTGGGGTCTATAACCTCACCCTTAAGTCGGGTGATACTGTCATTGTTCCGTAAAATCGGGAGATCGTCCCAAAAGCGATGGGTTAAGTCGATCATGAAATTTTACACTTACCTTAACACCTAGAGGAATATCATAAGCCCCATGGCTGGTACTCCCACAGCGAACACTAATACAGATCCCGCACTTCTTATCCAAAAATACCTCAAGGATTTTTGGGATTTGGCGGTTCGCCGAAAGTGGCTGATTCTCAGTTTTTTGTTTTTGGGTATAATTGTTGGCGGAATTGTGGCCTGGCTGAAAGTGGACATGTACCGCTCAGAGACGGTTATCCTCATCGAGCAACAGAGAATTCCTGAAAAATATGTGTCGTCGGTAGTGGCAGGCAGTACAGCCGAACGAGTGGCTACTATGACCCAGCAGGTCTTAAGCCGGACTAACCTTCAAAAAGTCGTGGATGAATTTCATTTATTTTCTGAGGCCATAAAGTCCGATGGGTATGAAGTGGTGACTGAAGGCTTGCGGAAAAACATTAGGATTCAAACCAAGGGGAACGGGGGAGAAATCGAAGCTTTTACGATATCTTTTGCGCACCATGATCCGATGATCGCTATGAAGGTCACGGCGAGGTTGGCTTCTCACTATATCGATGAAAATATCAAGATTCGTGAACAGTTTATTGAAGGGGCTATGGAGTTCTTGGACCAAGAACTTGTGTCGGCGAAGGAGGCCTTAGATCAAAAAGAAAAATCATTGTCGGAATACAAGCTGAAGTATTTAGGGGAGTTACCCGGCCAATTAGATGTTAATCTTAGGACACTTGACCGATTGCAACTCGAAAAAACCCAAATTCAAGAATCCCTGAATTCCATCAATTCCCGATTGGATCTTTTGCAAAAATCCACTCATGATTATGAGGCCATGGCAGGGGCATTAAATGAATTTGAAAATTCCCCGGTAATAGGTGAGGAAGTGTTCTCCCCGGACCCATTGGAAAAACGTATTGCAGAGTTAAAAAAAGAATTGACTAATATGTTGGGAGAATATACCGCTGAATATCCAGATGTGATTTCTCTTAAAACCCAAATTAAAAATATTGAAAATCAATTAAAACAAAAGTCGGAACTAGCTAGCTTTAAAAAATCCCCTCTTAAGAAAGATAAATCACCAGGTGTTGAAAAAAATAAGCCTATTTTTGATCCGTATTTGAACGAATTAATTGGTACCCGTGAAGAATTGAAATCTCAATTGGTCACTTTACGTGATCGGTTGACAAAAATTTCTGCAGAAATGAAAGTTTATGAGAAGCGGATTGAAAGCACTCCGCATCATGAACAGGAATTGCTCGCGCTTGAACGAGACTACGACAATATACAGAACCATTATCAACGTTTACATGAAAATCGTATCAATGCCAGAATTTCTGGAAATCTCGACAAACGACAAAAGGGAGAACGTTTTCGCATTCTGGATCCTGCCAATTTGCCGACCAAACCAGAGGGGGTGCCAAGGGAATTCCTTGCAGCTGGTGGGGTTGGTTTAGGGGCTGGATTGGGCTTTGGTCTTGCTTTCCTCCTCGATTTGTTTTCGCCAACCTTCCGTCGCTCCGAAGACGCAGAGGTGTCCTTAGGGCTTGAAATGCTGGCCACTATTCCAAGCTTTTATATGGCCTATGGGAAATCAATGAAAATGGTCGCAAGCGAGTTGGAAACCCAGAAAGGTGCGAATGGGAAACACCTCGCATTTTCTCAGTCCGTCGATTCCCTCCTCAGAAATAATACCCCGAATAATGGCGAGGTGAAAGGGAATGGTGGGACCTCTGGGTACCGCTTAGGAATGTCTCAAGGAGCTTTTCTCCCCCAATTAAATTTAGTGACAAAATGGCGCCCTCAATCTATTGTGGCTGAGCAGTACCGGGTCGCAGCGACCCGATTGGATCTTCTGGATACCAGCGTCTCCCACCAGGTAGTGTTGGTTACGAGTGCAATGAAGGGAGAGGGCAAAACCTCCACATCTGCAAATATCGCCTATACCCTGGCTCGGGATCTGGATGAAAAGACCCTCCTCATTGATTGTGATTTTAAATGTCCCAATCTTCATGGAATTTTAAACCTTAATCCGGAGCCAGGAGTTGCAGAATATATTTCTGGGGTTGAACCCTTAGAAGCCTGTCTGCAACAAATTCCTGATATGCCGTTGTGGTGTATGTCGGTGGGGAATGTCGGTACTTATCCAGTCCCTCTTGCCAAGTTGCAAAATCTCTCTACTATTTTGGAGATGATGATATCCCGGTATCGGTTTATCATTCTGGATGGCCCGCCCGTCTTGCCATTAGCGGATGTCAATGTTTTAAGCGGATTGGCTCATATCGTGCTGATGGTCGTTCGGTCCGGAGTTACTCCAAAGGATGCGGTGCAAAAAGCTGTAGAAATGATCCATCATGCAGGGCCCACGAGACTGGTGCTGACAGATGCCTGGACACAAGGTGTGCCCTACTATGTTCGCCAAAGCTATCCCATTCCCTACTCGTTGGGTATCAAGGGTTAATAAAGATTTTTGGAGAATGAAATTTCCACGATGGTTTGTAGCAGGAATACCAGACATTATGTAGGTGCGGTGACGCGTAGTTTCAATCATCACCTAGTTAAGTATAGCTTCATTTTTGTGAACAAGAAGTAGGAAAAAACGGTAAGCCGTATGATGGAATTCTGAAGTACTTGCAGGGACTCTAATCTTTGAATAATGGTACAAATAAATGGGAAAAAGGAATACTTGCGAGGGTAGCAATGCTGTTTCTTTTGCACTTTGAATTTTCTCTTTAATCGCCTTCTTATGTTGTTGGAGGCGCCGAAACAAACATCTGCCAGAGCATGAGGCTCGCAATACATACTTTGAGGTGTGGGATCAAGCAGGGAGGCTGAGCCAATGTCCAGTCAAGTACTGACAGGGTATTTCGAATGTGTCGATGATAAGTCTGGTTTGCTTTGTACTGCTGGGGTCTCTTTATGCCAAGTCCATGGAGGTTGTTTTCTAAATTTGCCCCAAAGCAGTGGATTAAGAAGCGTGTCCTCATAGTAGGAGACGGGCCTCTGGCCCAAGCCCTCGCAAGAGTGTTGGTGTATGACCGGTCTTATCGGTATGACGTCAAAGGATTTTTGTCGAACAATCCTGCCATTGTAGGAACATCATTAGTCAATCCCAAGGTCCTTGGGACGATCAATCAGCTTTTTGAACTTTCTGAAAAACACCAGATCGAGACGGTCGCCATTTGTGTGGAGGATCGCCGGGGCACTTTGCCCTTGGATTCCCTCTTGGATGTGAAATCCATGGGTCTGGAGGTGATTGATGGACATCGCCTCTATGAGACCGAGTGCGGGCGCCTGTCAATTGATGAACTCAAGCCGAGCTTTCTTATTTTTTCGTCAGGATTCAGGCGAAAACCGATCATAATGTTTCTTAAGGGCCTTGGGGATATAGTAGGTTCGCTCCTTGGTCTTGTGGTGTTAGCCCCTCTGATCCTCCTGATAGCCTTGTTGGTAAAATTGGACTCCCCTGGACCGATCTTTTATCGGCAAACTCGAGTGGGGCAACATGGGTATCCCTATGTATTGTTAAAATTTCGTTCGATGCGGAATGATGCTGAAGCCGAAGGGATACAATGGGCGGCGCAAGGAGATGTGCGTGTCACAAAAACGGGGAGCTGGCTTCGGAAACTTCGATTGGATGAAATACCTCAATTGATTAACGTCTTAAAAGGGCAAATGAGCTTAGTAGGACCTCGACCCGAACGACCACATTTTGTTCAGGAACTGCGTAAATCAATTCCCTATTATGATCTTCGCCACACCGTTCGTCCAGGAATCACAGGTTGGGCGCAGACCTGTTTTCACTATGCAGGATCGCTGGAAGACTCCCATGTCAAATTGCAATATGATCTTTACTATGTCAAAAATCTCTCATTATGGTTGGACCTACGAATCCTTGTCCGAACCATTAGTGTGGTCTTTAAGGGAGAGGGTGCACGATAAGGCGAAGGGTCTGAACAAAAGAAGAAAGATGAGCATTTACCATGGTCCACGGGTTGAGTTTCGACATTGAAGAGCATTTTCAGGTGGCAGCCTTTGATTGTGTGGCAAGGCGCCGGCATTGGGAAAGCCATGAAAGTCGTGTTGAGCGGAACACCCACCTTATCCTGGATATCCTGGAGGAGCGGAAGATTCATGCCACGATGTTTGTGTTGGGATGGGTGGCCGAACGACATAAAGGGTTGATCAGGCGCATCGCGCAGTCGGGGCATGAATTAGCCTCACATGGGTATGCCCATGAACTTATTACCGGGCAAACCCCTCAGGTGTTTCGGGAGGATATCCGTCGGGCCAAACGTACTTTGGAAGATATCGGAGGTGCGCCTATTTTGGGTTACCGCGCTCCAACTTTCTCAATTACCAGGGAATCTGAATGGGCCCTCTCGATCCTGGTAGAGGAAGGATATCACTATGATTCCAGTATTATGGCTGTGGTCCACGATTACTATGGAATTCCAGGAGCGATCCCAACCATCCACACCATCTCAACCGATTCAGGGACCATTTGGGAGGTGCCACCTTCAACTTGTAAATGGGCCGGGATGACGTTTCCTGTTGCCGGAGGCGGATATTTTCGTCTGTTTCCGTATTGGCTCCTGAAGCCACTCTTGCAGCGAATCGAGTCGCAGGGGCACCCTCTCATTATGTACCTCCATCCGTGGGAGCTGGATCCCACCCAACCCCGTATGAGGGGTTCAATGCTTTCCGAGTTTCGTCATTACCTAAATCTAGGAGAGGTTCAAAGTCGGCTCATTCAACTGCTTCAAGATTTTTCCTTCGGACCTTATCTCAATCTCATCACCAAGTGAATTTTGAAAATTGTGTCTGTCACCAAGCACCCCAGCATTCTATGTGCAAGAGTTATTACGCCATAATGAACGGGGGTTGGTGAAATTATGTTGGTTACCTTCCCGTTCCACAATAAAACCTGATTATGGCAGCAGCTCTTCCACATTAGGAAGGAGAACCTGCTTGCAAAAGCGCAAGAGTCCATTATTTGAGATGTGTAGATGGATTCCGGCCGATAGTTTGTCTGTCTGAATGGAGAGTTCAATCTCTACGTAAAACATGACGCAGGTATTACATAGTAGTTGTCCTTAGCCCCTATCAGGCTAGTCAGCAGTAGGTCATCCTGGGCATCTTGCGCTTATGGGTGGCCTTCAAGATTTTTACGCTTTTAGCTTAATTTTTCTTTTTTTTAACCGATAGATTACGTTATGCAATGTTTTTCCCGTTGTCTCTTGGGTAGTGAGATTGTGCATTCACACTTTTTGAGAATTTGTTGTCTTTTTCTCGAAGGTTTTCTGTGTGAGGAGAGTTTTCTTGCAATTTCTGAAGACGCTTCACTTACCAAATGGATGGTATGGAGAGAATGAATGCATAAATGGGTTATATTTCGCTTGGTTGTTGTTTGGATGCTCTGTGGGGGAATGTTGCAAACGAATGCCGCCAGAGCAGCTCTCACACTGGAATCCTCCTTTAATGTGACGCAAACCTATACGGACAACCTTTTTTTTGAACCTAATAACACCAAAAGTGATTTAGGAACATTTTTAGGACCCAATTTTACTCTTAGATATGACAATCCTGATATTGTCCTCGGCGGCACCTATTTCGGGAGGTTGCTACTCTTTGCCAAGAATTCGAATGAAAATACTTACTTTCAAAGTGCCAATGTTCTTTTAGACCTACCTTTTTTAACCAAACAGTATAAGGGGTTGACAGTAAAAATAAATGAATCGATGACTTTTACGCCGGTATTGGATGCCTTCGCGTTGTCGGGGGCCCAGGATATATCCAGCATCACCACTCCTCAAGGTGCCGTGGGCGGAGGAAGAGATGAATCCCAGGAATCGGGTTTTTCGCAAGGAGTTGGTGGCACTCAAGGGGTGTTTACTAGTCGAGCTTCGGCATTTAATAATATAGGCGGAATTACCTTCGGGTATGTGTTGTTGCCACGTTTCAGTCCGACGCTTCAATACCAGAACCTATATCGTCATTTTTTTTCAGGTGATTTTCAGGATTCGATGACACAGTCAGGATCCCTTTCTTTGCCCTATCGAGTGACGGCGCAAACTACGGTGAGTCCTTCCTATACCTATTGGCAAACCAAGTTTCTTGGCCAATCTACCGCAAGCACGTCTGCGGATAAAATCATTTCTCATAATCCTAGCCTAGCAATTTCCCATTCCTTGAGTCCGTCTTTAACCGTTACGGCGAACGGAGGTGTGGCATTTGTGAAACAAAAAAATGCGGAAGAGGATGGCATGGATCTTTCCGGTAAGTGGCAGACGGTTTATATGGGTGGGTTTAGTATCATGAAAACATATCATGAAGGAAAAGGGGGCACCGCTTCATTAGATGCCAGGCAAATCGTTGGTAGTGGTGGGGGCTTGGCTGCTCAGGCGACTCGCACCCGGGTCATTACAGGAAGGATTCAACACCGCTTTAGTCAGCAAATCTATCCTTTTGCGGCTGTCGCGTATGCTCAAAATAATTCCGTTGATGGCGATGCTTTTGATACCGATACTTATCGGATTCAAGTTGGACTGAATTATTCCTTCAAGTATTGGCTTATTGGAACTCTGAATTATTCGCATCTTGATCAACGTTCCAAAGGCTCTGCCGCAAATGACTTGCAAGTTAACCAAGTCTTTCTAGGATTAACCGCTATTGCGGATCCTTGGGTTCTGATGCGATAGGGATGGGTCGGTAGGTGGGTCGGTCGGTAAATACTCAAGGATAGGGATGAATGCATTTTCATTAATGCGGGGACTCTACAGACGCCTAATATCGACAACAATCTTACATATCATCAAGATTCTCCATACTGTTCGACAAGAAAAACTGATTTACAATGACTTAATTCTTCACAAATCGTCGGTTTTGGTCGTCCCGCGGATCACAAATCTTCACTGCGATGAACTGGAATTCTCGTGAAAGCTTTTTCTAAGAAGCCTATGTATATTTTTAAACTTCCTATACCCCGTAACTTGGTATGTAATGACCGTTTCGGCTCCCTTTTTGTAAATGAGGGATAGGGGGATTTGAGAAATCAGCTTTCCTCTAAATACTCCGTCATTTTGCTGCGGAAATCTTTATTGAGATCCCGATGATGAATATTTTGCTGCTGGCTCCCCATCCCTTTTATCAAGATAGAGGGACTCCCATTGCAGTCAATCTTGTCCTCAAGGTGTTATCAGAACGTGGGGATACCATTGATGTCCTCACGTTCCACGAAGGAAAGGATGTTGACTATCCGCATGTCCGTATTTACCGAATACCCGCGTGGCCTTTTCTCCGTAATATTAGGCCGGGGTTTTCATGGAAGAAGTTAGTGTGCGATGGCCTTTTGTGTGCCAAGATGATCGTTCTGCTTTGTAAGAAACGGTACCACCTGATCCATGCCGTTGAAGAATCGGCCTTTCTGGCGCTTGTCGTGAAGTGGATAGCACGCATTCCCTATCTCTATGACATGGACTCCTCGTTGGCGCAACAAATGATTGAGAAATATCCTCCCCTGACTTGTCTATCCAAGGCGTTCATGATTTGTGAACGCAGGGTGGTGCAGGCTGCTGCTGTTGTGATGCCTGTGTGTGAAGCCTTAGTGACGCGCATTAAACCGTATTACCCGGCCAAAATTATGCTGCTTGAAGACGTTCCCCTTCTGGGGGAACCGACAGATTCCTTCTTAATGGCGAAGGAGGATCTCAAGGCTCCGGGCATACGAATTTTATATGTTGGAAATTTCGAAGCCTATCAAGGAATCGATTTGTTACTGGATAGCTTTGCCTTAGCTTTGCGAGAGGTTTCACAGATCAGCCTTTTCGTGGTTGGCGGGGAAAATGACGATAGAAGTTTCTATCAAAACAAGGTAGCCAAATTAGGTATTGAACAAAACGTTCATTTCCTGGGACCGCGGCCCCTTGACCAATTGGCTTCTTACCTATCCCAGGCGGATATTTTGGTATCACCAAGGATCAAAGGGAACAATACTCCGATGAAATTGTATTCCTATCTCGCCAGTGGGAAGGCGATCTTGGCCACGAATTTGTTAACCCATACGCAGGTAATTAATAGTCAAGTAGCCATGTTGGCCGACCCAAAACCAGAACCTTTTGCCGAAGGGATGCTTCAGCTTATTAATGACCGAGACCTGCGAAGTACTTTGGGCCTGGCAGCCCAAAAACTGGTCGAGGAAAAATACAGCTTTCCGGCATTTAGAATGAAATTGAATGCGGCGTATGATCATCTCCGTGAGACCATACAACAGCCTTCAGGGTCCTCTTAAACGGGCTAATCTCTTATTCTAAGGCGTTATGATGACCAGAAACTTAACCCGTTTAGCCAATTCCCGTTATGATGTGGCGGTGGTGGGAGGAGGAATTTACGGTGCCTGTGTGGCGTGGGATGCGAGCCTCCGTGGATTGTCGGTTGTTCTGCTTGAAAAAGGTGATATCGGTTCAGGGACTTCGGCGAACAGCTTGAAAATTATTCATGGAGGATTTCGCTACCTACAACATGGGGATTTGTCGCGAATGCGGGAATCGTTACATGAACAAAAGGCGCTGATGCGGATTGCCCCGCATTTGGTCCATCCCCTTCCAGTCCTTATCCCCACGTATGGACATGGTCTGCGAGGAAAGGAGGTCTTCGCGTGTGCCTTAGGGATTAATGATCTTGTCGGGTTTGATCGAAATCGATTGGAGGATCCCCAAAAGCATATTCCAAGAGGACGAATTCTTCCACGAAGTCAGGTTTTGGAATTGCTACCGAATATTCAGGCACAAAATCTGACGGGTGGCGGGGTGTTTTATGATGGCATGGTCTACAACTCTGAACGGTTACTGCTGTCATTTCTTCACTCGGCTGTGGCGATGGGGGCGGAGCTGGCCAACTATGTCAAAGTGGTTGGTTATCTCAAAGGGAAGGACAATGTTCGGGGGATTGAAGCTGAGGATATGCTATCGGGTGAGCGCTTGCAGGTTGAAGCGAAAGTGGTGGTCAATGCCTGCGGCCCGTGGTTGGATCAGACGGAAGATATGTTGTCTGATCGTCCCAGCAACCATCGGATCCCGTGGGTCAAAGCCTTTAATATTCTCACGCGTCCGTTGTTCTCATCCTATGCCGTGGGGTTGGCGGCCAGGGGGAAATATTCCGATGACCGGGCTTTGCTGAATAAAGGAAAACGACTGTTGTTTATGGTGCCCTGGCGTGGGTGTTCCCTCATTGGGACCGCATATCGCTCTTATGAAGGAAAGCCGGACGAATTTAGCATTTCCGAAGAAGATATGCATGAATTTTTACAGGAAATCAATCAGGTCTATCCCCAAGCTGCTCTTCAAATGAACGATGTGAAATTTGTCAATGGCGGCCTGCTCCCGGGGGCGAGTGTCGAGTCGCGTGGTGGAGATATTCAGCTTGAAAGCGAAGCTTCCATCCGGACCAGGGGAGACGTTGGAGCCAGAAATGTTATATCGCTTGTAGGCGTCAAGTTTACAACGGCTCGACGGGTGGGAGAACGAGTGGTTGATCAAGTGTTTCAGGTTTTGGGCAAGACTCCACCACAATCTCAAACGTCTCATACCCCTATTCGCGGGGGGGCCATCTCTAAATTTCAGGAATTTTTGAGTCAGGAAATGAAAAGCCCTCGCCAGGGATTGAGTGCGAAGGCTGTGCAACGGTTGGTTTACAATTATGGTTCTTCCTATGGAGATGTCCTAAAATATTGTCCTGATACCGGTGGTAGGGAGCCCCATTCTGAGTCAGAATCTATCAGGATTTTACAAGCGGAAGTGCAGTATGCCTTGCGGGAAGAAATGCCTCAGCGATTAAGTGACGTGGTTTTTCGCCGAACAGAGGTAGGGACGGCTGGATATCCCGGCGATAAGCCCCTGGAGGTCTGCGCGGATATCCTCTCGAAAGGGTTAGGATGGAATAAGACCCAAACCCAACAAGAAATGGCAATGGTTCGAGGGATGTACCCAAGGGCAACATGGCGGAATTAGAGAAGCCCCTGTGGCCCATTCGACTTTTCAATAAATCCGTCTTAAAACAACGGAAATATAAAGAAATCACTGAGGCCTTGGGCGAAACGACACAGTTACAGTGTCTGGATATCGGGGCAGATAATGGAGTGCTCAGCTACTTGCTCCGCCAACGGGGCGGACATTGGAAAAGTGCGGATCTTGACCAAACGACTGTGGACGCGATTCAGAGCTTGATTCATGAACGGGTGTTTCAGATTGATGATCGAGGTACACCGTTTGCCGACGATGAATTCGACCGTGTGGCTGTGATCGATTTCCTAGAGCATATTCCCAATGATGAGGCGTTTATCCGGGAGTTGCATCGAATAGTTAAACCTGGAGGACAAGTAATTTTGAATGTGCCACATATCAAAACGAGCTTGCTCAGGAAAATTCGATTGGCAATCGGCCAGACGGATGCGAAGCATGGGCACCTCCGCCCCGGTTATACACGCGGTGATATTACCCGAATGTTGGGAACCCAATTTACCGTGCTATCGGAAAAAACCTATTCCAAATTCTTTTCAGAATGTATTGATACGCTGATTACCTTCGCGTTTGATCTATTAAAAAGTGGAAAGCGGAATTCTGCCAAAGGTCTTGTGGTAACCGGGAATGATCTACAACGCTATCAAAAAATGTTCGCCATGTATTCCTTGCTCTATCCATTTATCTGGATAATCTCGAAGCTGGATCATTTGTTGTTTTTTACGAGTGGATACATGCTGTTAGTGGTGGCTCAAAACAAGAAGGATACACACGCATAATGGGACGAGTCTTGGTCACCGGCGGAAAGGGATTTCTGGGTAGCCACCTGGTGAGGCGCTTGCTTGCTGAGGGTGAAGAAGTTCGCGTATTTGGCCATCGGGGAAGCAAGCAGGGTGAAGCCGCCCGTGACAATGGGAGTGAAGTCATATGGGGAGACATCCGCAATCTCCCGGATGTGGAGCAGGCCGTTCAAGGAGTGGAGAAAGTCTTTCATTTGGTCTCCAACTTTCGTAAAGGGGGATCGGATAAGGCCGACGCGTATGCCGTGAATGTAGAAGGGACAAAAAATGTCCTCAATGCCGCAAGGAAGTTTGGGGTTGCCCGCGTGGTTCATTGCAGTACGATTGGTGTTCATGGCGATGTCCAGGCGATTCCCGCTCATGAGGGAACGCCATTCAACCCCACCGATTTATATCAGGAAACTAAGCTCAAGGCGGAACAATATGTCTGGCAATTTCATCAGGAAACAGGGTTGCCCATTAGTGTTGTCCGGCCAATTTCGCTGTACGGACCTGAAGATCTGCGCATGCTGAAATTGTTTCGTACCATCAAAAAGCGACAGTTTATCTATATAGGCAAAGGCAATGTCTTATTTCATCCGGCCTATATTGACGATGTCATTGAAGGGTTCCTTCTCTGCGCGACACATGAAAAGGCTGTGGGAGAAGCCTTCATCATCGGAGGAGATGGATACCTTCCGTTACATGACCTCGTAGATCGGATTTCTGCGCAGCTTCAGGTTCCACCCCCACGTTTACATCTTCCGTTGAGACCGGTGGAATGGCTTGCCGGCTTGTGTGAGTCCCTGTGTACGCCCTTGGGCATTGAACCTCCTCTGCACAAACGACGCGTGAGTTTTTTCAAGAATAATCGGGCCTTCTCAATTGAAAAGGTGAAACGTATTCTTGGTTACGCTCCACGGGTTTCCTTGGATGAGGGGCTGAAAAGAACTATTCGCTGGTATGAAGAACATGGGTATCTCTAGTCATGGAAAACGTTTTTGGAGTTTGTACGAGGAAGGGTCGAATAGGAAAAATGGGAGAACGCCCAGCATCATCTCTTTTTTGAAGTATCAGGTAGCGCCATGATAACCATTTCTTCAAACAACGGGATGGCGGGCGAGGTTATGCCAATGATGACGGGATTCTTGATGCACCCAGGGAAGTGCTGAAATCTAGGGATTGAATACCTATGTTGTATGTTGGCAAGGAGCACCGGCATGAATGAGCGACCTTTAGTTGAATCGCTTGGGGACGCCACGCTTTCCCCGTATCGGCGATATCTTAATATCTTTGTTGGCAAGGCATCCGTTGTTGCCCTGGCCAAATACGAGCTTTACACGGGTTTGCTTGGTCGATTGCCGGGTGCCATCGGTTATTTTATGCGGGGTAAGTGCTATCCCGGCCTTCTGGGCGCCGTCGGTCGAGGAACGGTTTTCGGATCGGGAGGCGTGCTGCGTTGTCCTGGGCGAATCCGGTTGGGGCGGGGAGTGATGATTGATGACTCTGTCGTACTCGATGCAAAAGGACCAAGCTCGTCCATCGTTCTGGGTGATCAGATCCTATTGGGGCGGAACAGTATCCTCAGTTGTAATGACTCTGCGATATCGATCGGCAATTTCGTCTCCATTGGGCCCTTCTGTTTTTTGGTCTCCCGCAGTCATCTGACAATTGGTTCCAATGTCGCGATCGGAGCAGGCACGTACATGCTCGGTGGCGGCCACGCCTATGACGATCCCGATACGCCTGTGATTCATCAGACTCGGGTGTCGAAGGGGATTGTGGTGGAGGACGGGGCCTGGATTGGAATCGGTGCGAAGATCCTTGATGGAGTGACCATTGGCCAAAACAGCATTGTCGGTGCGGGCGCCGTCGTATCTAAAGATGTGCTGCCTTGGACCGTGGTATTGGGTAACCCCGCTCGTGTGGTCGAAAAACGCAAGCAGGTTAAAGAAGGATGAACACACTTCCCATGGTTTGGTCTGAGGCGGAACGTCTGTGGCCTGAAAAGATCGGGCTCATCACGGAGAGGGAGCAACTGACGTATGCTGAACTCGCCAGGCGTATACGTCGCCTATCCTGCCAGTTGATTCGGCAATGGAAAGTCCGACCCGGAGAAGTCGTGGGACTATTGGCGCCAAATGGCGTTGAGTTCGTGCTCACCTATTTTGCGGTGACCACAATTGGCGGAATCGTTCATCCTATCGATGAACGTCTTAAACCTGAGGAAATCCGATTTCTCCTTGAGGATTCCGGTGCACGGTTTGCTATCGTCCACCAGGCGCTTTGGGAAAAATTTGCGAACGTGTGGAATGTTCTCCCTGCATTAGAACGTGTCATAGCTATTGGGGATGTAGGGGCCAATGTCGAAAGTTTTCATGCCTGGGTGCAAGGTCCAGCCGTTTCTGACATTACGGGGACAGTAGAATTGTCTCCCGCTTCTGATGATATCGCGGAACTCATGTATACCTCAGGAACGGTAGGCAATCCGAAAGGTGCCATGCGCTCGCATGCCAATGCCAGAGCCGCGTCCAGAAATGCACGACGAGCATTCGGTTATCGGCACGACGATGTTATTGCGATTGTTATGCCACTCAGTCATTCAAGCGCCCTCGTCAGCCAAATGCTACCTATGGTTGAGGTGGGCGGCAGAATTGTGTTGGTGGAGCGATTTGATGCTGCGGACCTCTTGGCGAGAATTCGTGGGCAGGCTGTGACCTGCTTTCGTGCGGTTCCTGCTACGTTTAAAATGCTGATGGTCTATCCGGAGTTTAATGCCGATCACCTGCCATCTTTGCGGTTGTTGATGAATTCCAGCGCTGTGATCGACCCCAAAACCCATTGGGATATCAAAGCGCGTTTCCCGGAGGTGGATTTGGTCAATTCCTATGGCCTGACGGAGGCCTCCACCTGCACGATCCTAACCGACGCCATGGCTCGGGAGCATCCAGATTCCATTGGCGTTCCGATACCCGGTGTTGAAATGTTCGTTGTCGACGATGCCGGATGCGTTGTCGATGACGGGATTGAGGGCGAGTTTTTTGTGCGCGGTCCGCACGTGTGTCATGGCTACCATAACCTCCCCAATGAATCAGAAGCGTTATTTGCTCCAGGAGGCTGGATGAGAACCGGAGACATGGGCCACAAAGATTCCCACGGCCTTTTTTACTTTCACGGTCGCAAAGCCGACGTCATTAACTGTGGCGGGAGGAAATATGCACCGGTGGAGGTTGAATACTGCATACGGGAACTTACAGAAGTCGCCGAGGTAGCCGTACTTGGTGTGCCGCATCGTGTCCTCGGCCAGGTCGCCAAGGCCTTTGTGGTCTTTCGGGATCGGGCGTCTGCGGATCTTAAGGCCGTGACCCGGCATTGTACCCGATATCTTCCGAGCCACAAGGTCCCATTTTATGTCGAGGCCGTCGACGCGTTGCCAAAAAACAGCCTCGGCAAGATGCTTCATCGCGAGCTCAAGGTGGAATCCCACGCAGCGTTTCACAAAAAATAATGAAAAAAAGGACTGACATAATGTCAAACACACATGCGAGGGTGATCGAGTTTCTGTCAGTCGTCCTACAGGTGGATATCCCCACGGATATTGACGATCTGCAACGTCGGGAATTCTCCGAATGGGATTCCATTAATCATCTGCGCCTGATCATGGAGCTTGAAGAAATATTAGGTGTGACCCTTGAAGATGAACAAGCCGCAGACCTGTCGTCATCCAGACAAATTGAGGCGCTGCTCATCAAGCACGGAGTGACGTTACCGGACGAGGCCTCCGCGTGAGGATAGGTATATGTGCCAGAACCTGGGGGGAAAACGGGGGTATCGGGGTGTATACCCGAAGCGTCATTCCTTCGATGTTGGATCTAGATGCACGAAACGAGTATCACATTCTGTATTCTCACAAGGCGCATCTCGGCTCGCTTAAGGGCACGGATCGCGTTCGTGAAGTGTACCTACCTGCCAAAGGCAAGTGGATGTGGGATCAATGGGCGGTGCCGAGGTATGCCCACCGGGAAGGATTGGACTTGATCTTTCACACGAAATTCGCCATCCCGTTCCTGGCAAGATGTAAAACGGCCATGGTGCTTCATGGGACGGAGCGGTTTGTTTATCCCGAATTTCATCAGTCTGCGGATCTCTGGTTCTTTAAAACAGTTTACCCGCAGTACTTAAAGCGGGCCTCACTGATCATTGCGGTATCCAAGCGAGCAAAAGAGGATATCATTTCGTACCTGGGTATTGATCCAGTTAAAGTAAAAGTGGCCTATCTCGCCACTGACCCCATATTCCGATCCATCAGTGATCCAGAACAGTTGGAGGTTGTTAGAGCAAAATATAATCTTCCACGGCGATTTATTCTGTTCGCCGGGCATATTTACCCTGGTAAGAATTTTGGCCGGTTATTGGAAGCGTTTTCTACGGTGAGAAAAGATATGAACATTCACCTCGTCGTAGCAGGAGGGATGCGCTGGAAGTACCAGAATGACCTGAATGCGATTGAGACTCTGGGACTAAAGGAAAGTGTGCATTTTGCCGGCTATGTTCCACAGAATGAGTTGGTGGCGTTTTACAATCTCGCTGCCGCAACAGTGTTTCCTTCACACTATGAAAGTTTTGGACTCCCAAATATCGAAGCGAATGCTTGCGGTTGCCCTTTAGTCACCAGTCGTACAGGAGGAATGCCCGAAGCAGCAGGCAATGCCGCCATGTATGTCGATCCACTGGACGTAGCGGATATTGCGAATGCCATTGTCCGAGTGTTGACCGATGAGAACCTCCGACAAACCCTTATTGCCAAGGGGTATGAAAATGCGGCGCGTTTCTCCTGGGAAAAGACGGCAAGAGCCACGCTGGACGCGTTTGAATGTGTGGTTACTCCTACGTAAGATGGTAACTTGTTTATACGAGATTTAAAGAGAAGCTTTGAGAAGAATCGTAACGAGCTGCTCGGATTGGGACTCGGACGTTACCCGGCATTTGTTCGTTCGGATGTGGACCCGGAACAGATACCTGTCTTTCAGTTTCACGACGTCTCAACTGCCAGCCTCGAACCGGTCTTGGAATTTATCGCCCATAATAATTATGTAACCCTAACGGGAGATGAATATTACGAACGGATAGTCGATACATCTTTACGACGTAAACGTGAAGTGATGCTGACGTTCGATGATGGTCAAGCCAGCCTATACACCGTTGCCTTTCCCCTGCTCATTAAGTTCAAGCAAAGGGCCGTGGCTTATATAGTTCCTGGGCGAGTGTCAGATGGAGTAGCAAATCTGCATGCAAATGACACAGGCCGTGCTCTTTGCAGTTGGCCACAGATATTAGAAATGCATAGAAGCGGTGTCATCGATTTCCAGTCGCATTCTCTGTACCATCACAGTATTCCAATCTCTTCGAAAGTTGTGGATTTCACAAGGCCCGGCCTTTCCACCTCCTTCCTGCAATCTGATCTCGCGCCAGCTCGTCAACAAAATAGGGATGGTCTGAGTCCGGAACTTCATAACCTCTGGGGCTCACCCATATATGAATGGAATGCTCGCATGTCTGTACATCCGGCCTATTTCGAAAACACTCAGATTGAAGAGTTGTGTGTCAGGTACGTAGCAGAGCATGGCGGTGAGGCCTTTTTTCAGGCTCGTGATTGGCGGCGTCAACTCACCCAAATTCTGAAGAAAGCACGGGAAGAAATTGCTCCGGAACGATTTGAAACTGCCGAGGAACAGCGAAACGCCATCCTCAAGGACTTACGTCATTCGAAGGCAGCAATCGAAGCAAGACTCCCAGGCAGCCGTGCGCAGCATTTCTGCTTTCCCTGGTATAGGGGATCTGCACTGGCAGTGGAGCTTTCGCATGAGGCTGGATACGTTTCAAACGCTTGGGGGAGTCTCCTGCCAAGATTCGTAAATCCTGTTGAAGTCCTGCCCGTCCCCATTCCACGGCTGCCACCTAGATATGTCTACAGGCTTCCAGGTGTTGGACGCATACCATTGTTGAGGCTATTCGGTGGAGTAGGGTAGTTGGTGTTCGTCATGTTGATGGGGTAACGAGAATGGGCAGGCATGTAACTCTGCCCTATCTGTATTTGAGAACCATTTGCCTCCTAAGAGAACGGCTGTGTTATGAATGAAGGAACCGAGAGCCAGGCTAGGGCAAGATTATAGATGATTCCCGAATTTTGGATATTTAACCATTGCCAAGCTTCTCGCTGACGGGTTCACATTTCATTTTTCTCATTCTTGCGATTACCTATGGACAGGAGGTATCAGGCAGTCCCCTTCCGCTACTAGGATTAGGTAGCGGACTATTAGGGGTCCTCATGGCAATTCGCCTCTGGCTATCGGTAACGGTTTTTCTGTCCTGTTGGTGATGACCGCTCTTTTACTATTCTCGAGGAAATGAAGCGACTCATCATTGCGATCCGAGCCTATCAAGTCTTTCTTTTAGTGGTAGATGGATTTGGTGTAGTATGCGTCGCCTTGGAGGACATTAATGTAAATAGACTTCTAGCGGTCTCGCTTAGGATAAAAACAGCGTCTAGCAATCCAAATCTCGAACGCAGGTCTCGTAGTGGTGCGTTAACACATCGTCTTCAGGACCCCTTGTATTACCAGATCGTGTCCACACTGAGGTTTCATCTCCCAGACATTTGACTTGTCAAGGAACCGTGTTCAGTACCACGGCCAAAAATAGGAAATTGTCAAGAAGTCCGTTGAAATTTTCTGAGCGGCTCCCTATTTTACGCCACCTTCTTCTCGGAGCGAATGGCTGCTCCATGTGCTCGGCCTCGATGGTCGCAAGGACTTGCGCAGTCCCTGCAAAGCCTTTCACGCGCTTAAACTGCTGCTCGCAGTACAGCAACACCGTCCCCAGCCAACGTTGGAGCATCGCGCTGCCTCGGGTGCGTTTGATATTCCGCTCGCTGTGGCGAACCAGTGAGAACATGCTCTCAATCGGGTTGGTCGACATCAGCGTCTTGCGCAGCCGTGGCGGGACCTTCAACCGATGCAACGTCAACAACTCTTCGAAGGCTTCCAGAAGCGAATCCCCCGCCGACTCGTTCTTGGTCCGCAGCCATGTCTCCAGCTCTCGCAGCATCTGTTTGGCATCGGCGTAGCTCGTGTGTTCCAACGCCGTGGTGAGCCGGCGATGGGCCTCTTTGCGGTAGCGCTTGGCCGGATGCCGTTGCAGGTTCCGACTCTTGTGGAGCGCACAGCGTTGATGCACCAGCTTCTTGCCGAACCGTTCCCGCAGCGCCTTGAGCAAGCCACTCCCCCCGTCGGTCACGAACAGGATCCGCTTGGAGAGCACCAGGCCGCGGCGTTCCAGATCGGCGAACAGCGCGCCGCCAATCTCGTGATTCTCGGAGGAGCCCTGCCAAAAGCCCAGGGCCATCTTCTGGCCGCTCACGTCCACGCCTAGCGCGACGAGAAACGCCTCGGCGCCCCGGTGGATCGTGTCGAGGAAGATTGCAAATGGCCTGAACGCCACCAGCGACCGCTCTTGGAAGGCCTTCAGCTTCTGGGCCGTCAGCGTTACCATCTTCTGGGAAATGGTCGATGGCGAGACGCCGAAGGCCTGTGCCGCGTCGAGGACGGTCTCCTCGTATTGCTGCGCCGAGACCCCGCGTAAGAGTTTCTCCAACACCTCCTCGTAGAACTGCCCGGGGGTCTTCAAACGCTGATAGGACGGGAGCGGCATTTCCCCCCGGACCACGTCGCGAAGCCGGGAACGCATCGCGTGGATCTTTTGATCGCCAAAGTAGATGGAGCCCGCATCGTGGGCCCACTTCTGATTTCACTTAGCATCTGGAAATAGCTGTCCAATAGAGGGGGACCACTGCTACCAGCTCTTTCGGCTTGCCCAATTTAACAAGCGAGCATGGATAGGACTGTAATTCCATATCAAGCCTACATATAGCCTAGGATCTTTTAAATTTCGTAAGGTGGTCCTTCCAATTGGAAAGTACATGGCGCGCATCCCAAACAAGGCTTCGGAGTCTGGGAATTGTGCTTACATTTAGTAAAGTGAGTTCTGAATATAAGTTATCGATTTGTTGAGCAGTTAATATAGATGATTTGAAGAATTTTGGAGCCCGAACTGGAAAGGTAAAGCTGGACGGTAAATTTTCATTCCTTACAAGCCTAGAATCCAGAATAATAAAATTAGCGTTGCAGGAGGTTAGCAAATCATTCCTGAATTGATCATTGTATTTTAGGAAAAGATCTAAATTACTTAAATAATGAATATATGCGCAATTTATTTTCCGCACGGAAATCACGGTGTAAATAATGTAGCAGTAATCTAGCTTGTCTTTGATAACGCTGTGCTTACATTGAGAAGGTAAATGATCATGAAATACCTTTGAGTCAGTGTCACTCAGCAAATCTATTATTGTATTACCATCATTGATAAATACGGCAGATGGAGCATCGTGTTTTCTCCTTCCACACTGAAAAGGAAGTAAAATTCTGATTCGGGAATCCAATTCATCGAATCCAAGCTTGTCAAGTATTAAGCTCACATCACGTGTAGGAGTTAAATCAGTAACTGTATAATCCTTTAGTCTTTGAATGGGCCACATAAGAGATAGCGCTTTATTCCGAAACTCTTCTTTGACATACCAGGAAGTGAGATTGCAAAACTTTATTTCCTTGTTTTTAATTCTTCTGCGGCTAAAGATGGTACCAAGGAATCCTACTACATTTCCCCCGTGAAGAAGGCCAAGGCCACAATAGTCTTCATCTTTTTCCCAATTGTAGTTAAATAATTTAGCCCAATCTATTTTCGCGGATTGCGGATTAAACTCGGATAGTAGGGGCAGTACTTTCGGAAGGTCAGCGCTGTAGATTCGCTCTGTAGAGACCATAATTGTCTTTAGCTTTCTTCCAATTGTAGTTGAATAATTTACCTTAATCTATTTCCACGGACTGCGGATTGAACTCGGATAGTAGGGGCAGTACTTTCGGAAGGTCAGCGCTGCAGATTCTTTCCATGGCGACCATTTGAGAAAGTTTGAGCCTAATTGAAATCTGTTAGCTGCTTTGATGATCGGATTATTTCCATTTGACCCTCCCTAATAAGAATCTCTTTAGGTGTTTCATGCCCCAAAAAAAGTAATGGTGAGGCTGTAAACCCATATGCCCCTGAGTTTTCAAATAACAGGACATCTCCCACTTTCGGAGAGTTTATGTAAATGTTCGTAGCAAGAGTATCCAGGGTTGTACATAGGCAGCCCGCAAGGTCTACTTTTTTCATTGGTTCAGAACAATGAGAAAGGTTACGAATCTTATAGTTTTTTCTTATTATCTGTCCGAAATTTCCACCCGCAGACATATTTTGATGCATGCCTCCATCTACAATGCAATAAGTTTTGCCACGGGACTCTTTTGTAGCCAATATTTTGGTTAAATAGTAGCCAAATTCTCCAACTATATATCGACCAAGTTCTAAAACGTAGGTTAAATTCAACGAATTTATTTTCTCAAAAGTCCTGAGCATAGAGTTAATGTTTTGGGCAACTTCTTTGATGTCAAGTTCGTGGTCATTTTCGAAGTACGGCAAACCAAACCCACCGCCAAGGTTGAGCTTATGGGGTTTTAAGCTATGTTGTGAAACTAATCTCTGAACCAGATTGAGTGTGTAGGCTATGTTATCGAGCAGACCTTGTGGGTCAAGGCACTGGGTGCCCGCATAGATGTGATACCCGATAAAATTAAATAGGTGATTATGTTGTGAAATGAGAGATATTGCTTGTTCGATGTTTTCCTCTTCAATGCCGAACTGGGTTGCTTTGCCTCCCATTTTAATTGCGAATTGTGGGGTGAGTTGAGCAGGGTTGATGCGAAGGAAGATGTTCACTTTGCAGTTTAGTTGTTCCGTAATAGTTATGAGTGCTTTGATCTCGTCAATTGACTCTACATTAATGCTGCCACAATCATTCTTTACGGCAAACTCAAGCTCCTGGGTCGTTTTCCCAGGGCCTGCAAAGCTTAGCTGATCTGTTTGATAGCTAGCCAAAAGGGCCTGTTTCATCTCGCCTGCAGAGGAGATATCTAATCCGTCTATAAATCGTCGCATATAAGTTAATAATTTCAGATTTGAATTGGCCTTAACGGCATAATAGAGTTGTATGTTTTCTCCGAATAATGACCTTAATTGACGTAAGCGTGATTGAATGGCATCAAAATCATATACATAAAGAGGTGTACTGTGATTCTTGGCTATGCTGAGAAAATCAATTGACATGCTTTTCGATTGCCTCATTGATGGCGAATTTTCTGTCGATCTTTCCCGTGTCGGTCTTCGGAAGATTATCCCTTAGAATGATTTCATGAGGAACAAGATACGATGGAGCCTCTCTCCGACAGTAAGCAATAACATCGTCTATCTCGATTTCACCGTTTGCTGTAATAATAGCAATTATTTTCGTCCCAATGTGTTCTATCTCCACGCCGAAAACCACAGCTTCGTTTATCCCACCAAAATTCATGAGTAATTCCTCAACTTCCGTTGGGGAAACGCGATATCCTTCTGTTTTGATCATTGCGTCCTTTCTCCCCAGGAAATAGATGAAGCCCTCAGAATCCTTTTTTGCAAGGTCTCCTGAATATACCACCGTTTCAAGGAATTGATTGCCATTGGGAAAGAGCGGATTTGGTCTGTAAACATTAGCCGTGAGTTCAGGATTATTCCAATATCCTTTTGCAATGCAAGCACCGCGATGTATCAACTCTCCGACTTCTTCTGGTCTACATGGTTTGCCGGTTTCGTTTATGATTTCTACTTGAACATTAGGTATTGCTTTTCCTATGGAGTCCGGTTTTTTATCTACTTCTTCTGGGTCAAGATAGGTTGATCGAAACGCTTCTGTAAGGCCGTACATCAAAAAGAGTTTGGTGTCTTGAAATGCGTTTCTTATTTTTCGCACCGTAGCAACAGGAAGTTTGCCCCCCGAATTGGTTATATATCTTAATTCTGAAAAATGCTGGCTATCATCGATCTTACATAGCTTGGGATTAAATACTGACGCCCAAATAGGAGGAATGGCAGCGAGACCGGTTATGTTTTCCTCGAGCAAAATTTTCAAGAATGTATTAGGCATGAAGAACTGAAATAGGACTATGGTACATCCCTTTGTAAGGGTTGTAGTGAGTTGATTTAAGCCATAATCAAAGTTAAATGGCAATAAACCGAGTATTCTTTCATCCTCTGTTATATGGAGATATTTGCTGACAATACTTGCGCCATCAATCAAATTGCGATGGCTTATCACTATGCCCTTTGGTAGTCCAGTCGAGCCAGAAGTGTAAATAATGTTGCTGATATCATCACTTATATTAAGGCAATCTGGCCTTTTACCATAATTGTTGCTGATGATTTCATTAAAGCTATCTTCTAATAATAAATTTTTAACTTTACTTTCTTCCATGACTGATCCAATTTTATTTAGATATTTCTTTGAGGTGATTACGCATTCAATAGAGCAATCAGATAAAATATGCTGAATTTGGCTTGCACGAAGCATGGGGTTTATGATGACAAAGATCATGTCTGCATAAAGAATTCCCAAAAGGGATATGACCTGATTGATTGACTTGTCAAGTAGTATGCCAATTCTTTCCCCTTTAGGTATTCCGATTTGCTTTAGTTCATATCCCAAAGCCGCAGCCTTAGGGCAGAGTTCTTCATATGTTATAAAATCATCATTGTGCTTTATTGCTTGTTTTTTAGGATATTTTTCTGCCGAAAATTCTAGAGAATGTTGAAACAAGTATGGTCTCATTCTTTTTTGCCTGATATGAGGTTAGCTATCGTATCTAGGGAGTCGAAGTTATCCTCGATTAGGTCCTCGGGTTCTAGAGAAGTATCAAATTTTTCCTCAAGAAAGGTAACCAGCGCCACGAATCCTAGAGAGTCAATTATCCCCGAGTGAAATATGTTTTCATCCGGTTTTAGCACCGTATTGTAAGTGCTATGGAAGTAATCAGTCAGTGCATGTATTATCTCTGCTTTCACTAGTCGTCCTCTGCTTTTGAGGTTGTCTATAAGCTCATTACAAATGCCTGACCGAATCCTGCGGACGGTCTCCGCCGGTTTCTGCGGCGAGGTCCCGCGCAGGAGTTTCTCCACCAATTTTCTCGGAAAAGTGCCAATAGGACTTGAGCCGCATTTCCCTGCGTATCACTGTAGTGCTCCCCTGAAATCAAGCCACCTGTGAACATTGTTCTTGGCGAAATTGCCGCGGACTTCGGTACTGCAAGGCTTGATGCAGGCGCTCCTCGTTATACCACCGCAGCCATTGATTAATAATCTGCCTTGCCTCTTCAAAATTCTCAAAGCGGTGTTGCCAGGCACATTCTTCTTTCACACTCCGAAAGATCCCTTCAATGAGTCCATTATTTTGTTGGGGCGTGTAGGGAGTGATAAACTCCTGGGTCAAGCGATAGCCTCCACAGGCTTGGCGAAAGCGGCGGCTTTGAAAAATTAAGCCGTTGTCACTTCGGAGGACTGGGGTGGGCCCAACAGGCCGGAGGGTCCCGAAGCGAGCTATACAACCGGCTTCCAGAGCTTGTTCAGCCTCTTTGGCTCTCCCCCGCAAGGCAAACTCATAGCCGATCAGCTCTCGATCATGACCATCAATCACGTCCCCCAGCCACCCTGGCCACACGGAATAGGCGTGACATCCATCGCCCATCGACAATTACTCTCCGTCGTCCGACTCCGCCGACTTTACACGCGGGGCCGTGGGGTCCTGGTCCGTTGATGGACGAGCCATTGCCTAATGCGTAGCACGCGATAGACCGCTTTCCGATTCACGTGCAGCCCTCCCCCGTATCGTAACAGTGCCCAGAGTCGTCGATAGCCATACGTAGGATGCTGCTTAAACAACTGCTGCAGCGGAGTGGCTAAGGCTTCGGACACGCGCGTCGTTGCTCGCTGCCCCCTGAGCGTCTGCGCATGCGAGCCCGAGCGACCTGTAACACTGAACAGACCCGGCGTTCCGAGGCGTCGGACATCCCTAGGGTACGGTTTCAAGGCTTCCCGTAAGACATCATTGTCGACCACCAGGTCCCCAATTTTCTGTTTGAGTTTCCTGATCTGCTCATCTTTGAGGGCCTCTTCGTCCTTGGGCCGACTTCGTAACGCATTTTCCGCTCCCACCAGAAATCGTTCGCGCCAGGCCTCCACCTCGGCGACGGTTAGTCCATGGGCTCGAGCCGCTTCGACTACCGAAGTTTCTCCCTTCTCAATACTCAACACTAGGGTTACTCGCCGTTTTGCGGTCCAACGTTGAATGGGTTCGTCTGGTTCCTCTGCCATGATCCACCTCCTGAATAAAAGCATTATGTCTTATGGGTGGACTCACTTTCGAGGGGAGCAGGATATCACGTCGTGGAGCCGGGGTCGTGTCACCTTGACTTTTATTTTGTTCGCTGAGGCATATCGACCTCTTCCCGTGTGCGCTTGATATTCCGCTCGGTGTGCCAGACGGTGAGAGCATGCTCCCGATCGGGTTGGTTGAAATACACGTTTTGTACAGCAACGCCGGCACCTTCAGCCGATGAAGCGTCAACAGCTCCTGGAAGGCTTCCAGGAGTGAATCTGCGGCCGACTCGTTCTTGGTCCGTAACCACGTCTCCAGTTCTCGTAACATGCGTTTGGTATCGGCATAGCTCCACTGCTCCAAGCCCTTGAGGAGTCCACTCCGCTGCCGGGCACGAACAGAATCCGCTTGGAGCGCGGGGGGACCTCTTACATCTGAAAGCGCCGGACTCCATACTCCGGTGTTGGCCGTTGAGCATGGTGCCATTGGCTTCTGGGGGGCCTCGTAAGAAATTTTCCTACAGACTCGACAGCAACGGAGCTGATGTCAAAAGACGGGCGATGTCTTGAACGCGTTCCCGACCAGTATACAACCAAAAGCCAAGCAGGCCTTACAGGACATTTGGCAGCCCGAGACCAAGGCCACTGCATAGCGAACGTTCGACCTGTTTCTGAAAACTTATGAGCCGAAATATCAGAAGGTTGAAGTGGTTCAGTAACAATGGACACTTCGAAAAGAGCGTGAATAATTTCTCGGCCTCAGAGTTTTCCCTGAATCCTTCTGAATACTGGCTTCCATAATGGCCCTCTATTAAACGATCTCCTCATCGGCCATACCTCAGATCCCCCCTTGTGTCCCATCCGGCTGCGGTGTCAAACCCTGGGCCTGCGTTTCAAAATCATTCGGGCACAGGTAGCCCAACGACGAGTGTAACCGGTGACTATTATAAAACATTTCCATATAGTCGATGACGATGGGTTGGCCGGTTGCAGGGGACTGCTTCGAGGCAGTGTCGTCGAGCCCTTCGTGTTTCACACTGCGGAACACGCTCCACGACCGCATTATCCCAACAATTGCCCCGCCGACTCATGCTGCCGATGATCTGATGCCGCTGGAGCAGTGCTAGATAGGTCTGACTCGCATACTGACTCGCGCGATCCGAGTGATGCAGGAGTCCAGGCGGGGGGTGCCGCCGGCCAATAGCCATGGTCAAGGCGGTCGCCACTAGCGAGGTCTCCATGGTAGATGCCATGGACCAGCCCACAATCTTTCGGGAAAAGAGATCCACCCCCCCGCCAGATAGAGCCACCCTTCTTGTGTAGGCAGATCCGTGATGTCACTGCCCCACATCTGGTTCGGTGTCTCAATCGTAAACTGCCGCTCTAAGCGATTGGGTGCCACCGGCTCCCCATGGCGGCTGTCTGTGGTGCGTGGGACCCAGGGCCGCTTCGGCTTCACGTTTACCCCTGCGTGCCGCATGAGGGTTCGGGTGCGCCACCGACCCACCAGCACCCCTTCAGCTCGCAACGCCTGACACAAGGGTCGTTGCCCGTAGGTGCGACGAGACGCGTAATGTAGACGGCGCACCTGGGCACACATCGCGTGATCTGGGGCGGGCGGGCGCCCTTTCAGAAAGGCATAATACCAAATGCGACTGACCTGCAACACCTGGCAGAGCACGGTCAACGGATACCTCAGCCTTTCCCGGTGAATAAACGCGAACCTCATCGCGGTTCGCTCGCGAAGAGGGCCGTGGCTTTTTTTTAAATATCCCGTTCCATCCGGAGCCGCCGGTTCTCCTCCCGCAGACGATACAGTTCAGCCTGATCCGGCGTTTGATGGCCTTTCCCAGGAAAGGCACCCGTCCCCGTCCCCTCCATCTCTGTTTTCCAGCGACGGAGCAAGCCCGCGTTCACCCCGAGATTCTTGGTCGCCTCGACCACAGAATATCCCTGTTGGATGACGAGGGCGACGGCGTCCCGTTTAAAGTCGGCCGCATACTGTTTTCTTCCCTGGCTTCCCATGGCACACCTCCATTGGCGATTATCGCTCTTTTCGAGGTGTCCATTTCAACTAGACGACTTCAGGTAACGGCTTGTTTGCGTACAGATCGCGAGGGGCTACTCACGTTCTACGCGTTTCCGTAAGCCCATTGCAGAGTCTACGCACTACCATTCCGATTGAATCCACGTTTGGGATGATTTGCCTTTGGAGCGCACAGACCAAGGGCTGTCTGACCCGTGACGATATGCTCCACAGGATGTTCAAGTTGGGGCAGGTGCGGAGAAGGCTTTGCGACGCTGGCGAGAATTCAAACAGCCAGAGAGATCGACTAGACTTACACGATATCCGACTTGTAGATATGTACGGTCTCCTCAGATAGTCTCACTCTGTCCTTCGTGCCTAGCTGGAAACTCCTATCAATGGTGTCTCCAGGTTTTGGCGGTTAAAGATCCCCTCGCAAACGTCCGAAAGTGCATTCGAGATATTTTATAATTTAGGTGGGATTTAGCAGAGTGGGTTTGATATGGGTGAGCTAGCAACGGACTTCTAGCACGTTCAGAGTGTTTTGACCGAGGACGACATCTCGTCCCTCAAGCAGGCTTGCAAGAGACACCTATCCCAGGAAAGGGGCCATACCGAGCTACACACTGATCGATTCTCTCGATATTCCCGCCTTTACAAAGATCAAACGCACGATCGAAGAACAAACCGGAGAAACGTTGTACTACCTGAATGATTTCTACATTTACACCGACGACACGTTTGCCACGGGCTGGCATATGGACACCGAGTTGTTTACATTCGAACACGCCCTCAACGCTTGGATCCTCTTGTCGTCGGATCACGTAACCGACCCCTTGTGTTTCATCGACCAACTCAATGATACGCCTGACCGCTACTATCATAGTCTGAAGGTCGATGGTGATGACTGCACGTTCACCAATTTCAGCAAAAAGAACAAAACCACACGTTCCTTGGCTGCCATCGAACAGGCGAGGCTTCATACCCCAACGATTGACGTCGGCGACATTCTCGTCATCAACCCGCGGCGCTTTCATAGAACGAATACCTCGGAAGCCAAGCACTGTCTTGCCATCAAGTTTGTCTACAAGGGCCCCAACGGACTTCTGTCGACCACACAGGTACCGTCGATGTTTTGGCCGGAGATCGGGATTTTCAACAAGCTCGTCAAACAAACCGTCGAATGGGACAAAGTGTTCGAGGGACTTCGGGGCGAACTCAAGACACCCAAGGGCCGCAAGGCACTCAGTGCAGGCTTCTACCCCGAGAAGATCCAACTCTATAAGCGCATGGTGCAGACCTTGTAGTTTGTCAGGTCTGCTTTGCGTCCTGGCGCGGGAGAATCTGCCAAGTCATACCTGTCAAAAACCAAAGAAGAGGCACTTAAATGGCTATTTTTTTAAAAAGTCCGAGTCGAGCACTGAAAATAATCCGTAATATAATTAGAGACTTAAGATTTGGCGGTTTATTTGGGAGAACCATCAAAACTCGGTACGCAAATATTGGCGCTATAGATACCGCTAGCACAGAATACGACGTGTTGCCCAATATTTTCGAAAAACTTATCAAACCAACCGACGTCCTTGTCGATGTTGGTTGCGGGCGAGGAAGAGTAATCCGTTGGTGGATAAGTGAAGGATATTCGAATCAGATTATCGGAGTCGAACTCGACGAGGAAGTGGCAACCTACGCTAAAAAACAGTTAAATAAATACAAGAACGTAACTATCATACATGGAAATATCCTTGATGTTATCCCTGTGAATGGGACCATTTTCTATCTTTACAATCCATTCCATCGCGACGTTATGAAAGAATTCAAAGATCGCATGTCTGAAACGTTTAGAATTAAGAAGGAAGTTCTTTTAGTCTATTATAATTGTCAGCATTTGGATTTATTCGAAAACGATCCGCATTGGCTAATTCAGAAGAGAGAAACAAGCGATATACCATTCTCACAAGGAGAGTGCGCTATTATAAAGCTTGTCGGCTAATCGCATATTAGAAAATGGATAATTTATGCGTTTGTTAACTCGAATTCAATTCAATCCTAGCGACCATCCCTAACTCTCTGCGCTGGCACGGCTCAACCCTAACCATACCGGCGATGAAGAAAATTCACGCAGAATAATATGCAGCAACTCTAACTTCAAGACTGTATTAGATTTAGAGTGAGATCATTTTTAAGGTTGTCAATAAGTTTGTTGAAATTGCCTGTGCAACCCCCATGGTTATTTTACGCTGCCTTCGTCGTCGAAGGGATCTGCTGGTCCGCTTGTTCAGCCCTGATGGTCGCCATGACCTAAGCAAATCCTGCAAAGCCTTTCACGCGCTTAAACTGTTTCTTGCAGTAGAGCAACACCGTCCCCAGTTAACGCTGGAGCATCGCGCTGCCTCGGGTGCGTTTGATCTTTCGCTCGCTGTGCCGGACGAGTGAGGACATGCTCTCGATCGGATTGGTCGACATATGGTCCTCCCCTGATTTTACGGACACATCAGAAACGCGCCATACTTGGCAAGGAGGTGTGTCATGGAGCAACGGAGAACGTACAGTCAGGAGTTTAAACAGAGGCTGTTCAGGTGGCCAAGCAAGCTGGTGGGGCCATTACGCAGGTGGCACGGGATTTAGGGATCAATGCCGCCATGTTGGGGCGGTGGTGTCGGGAAGCCGGACTACGAGGGCCGAAAGCTTTTCCTGGGACAGGGACACCCCCATCTGTGTCAGGATAGTTGTCGTGTCTGTTATGTATGAAAGTATAACAATTGGGGGGGGCGGTGCGAGATGTAGCCGGGTGGCCATCCAGCGGCGTGGAGTGCGTAGCTAGTACGCGGCGTCCGTGACGACTTGCGGCAAGCAAGGAGAAAGATTGCGACCGGCCACCTCCTCCGCATGCTTGAGTCCAACATGGGAACTCTGGAAGGCGATGGAGGGATGCCAAGGGCGTGCGAATCTGATGCCCTTATTGCTGGCGGAGCTTCCGTAGTAGTCGGAGACAGGGAAAGCCTGTTACAGGGCGAAGGGGAGCAGCTTAGTCGAATTGTGAAGCAGACTATCTGACTTTAGTGAGGTGAAGACCTTTGAGCATCAGTGAAATGCAACGCAAATTTATGGTCATGAGCCACGACTAGGTGGAGAGCCGTATGCGCTGAAAGGTGCACGTACGGTTCGGGGAGGAGAAGCAGGGAAATAGTATATTTCTACGCCCTGTTTCTTACTCTACTTCCCACGAGCGAAGGCTGGCTCTACCTGGCGGTGGTCCTGGATTTGTTTCACGCCAAGTCATTGGCTAGTCCATGCAATCGCAATTGTGGCGCGAGTTGGTGATCCAAGCCGTCCTAATGGCGGTATGGCAGCGACGGGTTCCGAATGCGGTCATCCTGCATTCAGACCGGGGGACCCAGTATACGTCACAGGATTTTCAAGCATTCCTCCAGGCGCATGGAATTGTCAGTAGTATGAGTGGGGTAGGGAACTGCTATGACAATACGGTCGCAGAAAGTTTCTTTGGGTTACTCAAGCGGGAACGGGTCCATCGGCGTCAGTATCGCACCCGAGCAGAGGCCCGCACCGATGTCTTTGACTACATCGAGGGATTTTATATCCGACAGCGGGCGCACTCCTTTACCCAGGGAGTGGCACCCAGGATTTTTTGCGAACGGTATCATCAGGAGTCTTCTTTAACCTGTCCGTGAAAACGAGGGAAGACCACTTCAATCACTCGGACATTTTAAGGACGCTTAGTTTTGATTGGCCAAAACATATTCACACTAAGTTCGATTACATAGCTAAGATGGGGAAATTGAGGCTTCTCCCTCAACTTTCTCAAGTTTTTTTCAATTCTCCTCCAAATTACTCAAAGTCATGTAAGGTTCGTATCTGAATCACAGAATTGGCGAGTCAAAGGAAAGCCGTCCAAAGATTCAAGGAAGCTAAAAATTGATTTTTGCCCCTGGTTAAATTGTTGTTTTAGGTCTGAGGGAAAATACACTTTTATTCCTTCCATGCCCTGACTCACCTCCCCACTATGGCTGACAATTCCCTTCCGTGGCTGGAATGGTCCTTCGTGGGCTGTTCCGAAATAATTTCCAGAACTTGGGGAGTTCGTTTTGTCTTACTTCCGTGAATAAAAACAGTGTCGCAAAGTAAAGAAAAATGGACACCAGAACTTTTGCAAACAACGGCGCAGTGGAAAAAAATAAAAAAGGAACGATAAATGAAAAACAGGCAATGCCACTTCTCACAATTGTTCGTCCGATTCCTGGCCAACCCAGGATTGAACTCAAAGGCATTATGAACAGGACTAATAGGAGGATTTCAGATCCTATGGTTGCGAAAGCGGATCCCAGCACTCCCCAAATTGGAATTAAAAGGAGGTTGCCTGTGATAATCGAAAGTGCTCCGTAAGCCTCTCTTTTTGTTTTTTCAGATTGCAAGTTTACCGCAGTCAGGAATGTTCCTAAAATGTTCCTCACGCTGAATAGGAAAATTAACGCAGATAAGATACGCAACACAGGAATCGATTCAGAATAAATTTTTCCATAGAGCAAATCAATAAGGTCTGGAGCGATCAACCAAATCCCGCATGAGGTTGGCAGTCCAAAAAACACCATGAGGCTAAGCGAGTTGCGATACAACGCAACGAGTTGGTCTTTATCCTGGGTATGTAAACTTGAGGCCATGGGAAGAAGGATGATGCGTACAAAAATCGAGAAGAAAATAAGACTAAAAACTATTCGGTAGGCAACATTATAGGTCCCTGCGGCTGTTGTCCCAAGCAGAAATCCCAACAACACTATGTTAGTTCGCATGGCCATTTGGCCGAGTAATTCTGAGAGACCATACGGAATGGTCGAACGAAATCTCTTGGATACGGATGACCAGGACGTGGCCAGCTTAAGGCGGCCATATCTTTTCTTCGCAAGATAATATCCACCCCAACTATGTACGACGGCCATAATCGGGAGCATGCCTACCGCTAAAAAAAGATTGCCTCCCAAAAGCAAAACCACTATGGCGGTCAAAGCGCCAGTCACACGATGGGAAAAGTCAAGTAAGCCCGCTAGCTGCATATTCTCATGAGCAATAAACACGGCAGAAAACCCATCCACTAGCGTGCCGAATATAAACGAAATGCCAATGATTAAGATCAGGGATTGGGCGTGTTCAGAAACCGGCATGAAAGGGGTGAGAAAAATCAAAGCTACCGTCACACTCACAGCCAATATTATCCTCAGAGACCATATGGAAGCAAAGGATTGTCCAAAAGGTAAGACCTTATGGCTTAATTCTTTTATGGTGAGGTAATAAAGACCAAAGTCGGCAAATGCAATGCAAAATCCGCCCAGAGCCATTGCAAAGGAATAATGCCCAATACTTTCCTGTCCAAAGGTCCTAGCAATGAGAACAAAAAGAAGAAAATTGAAAAAATCTCCAGAAGCCCGGCCAAAGGTTAGAAAACTAAAGTTTTTAAACATATCTTAAATAGGGGCAAAATTGCTTATACGATTGTTTCACTATTTTATAAAACCAAACAGGCAACCACAGGCGTTTAAGCCTGGGGAAGAATGCTCAACCGAATCCCCGACACTATCAGTGGTGGGGAGGCCAATTAGCCAGCTCAAGTTTGGTTAGAATAAAATTTGAGCTGTGGAGGTCTGAAGTATTGGGCTTTAGGCCAGGGAATAAGCTTGCTTATGTCTTTTTACTTCGGCCAGAAAGGGCCAATACCTGAGTTGAACGATTCAAGAATTTGCTTTTAGAATATCTCGAATTGAAATGAACTTTCATGGAAATTCTTTTTTTCTATAGTGCTTATCCCGAGTCAAGTCCAAAGTAGGTTGAAATTTTCCAGAGCTCCACAGTCTATTTGGACAACCGGTGTCGTGCCATCTTTCTCCATTTTGGATTCCCTTTATAGAGCTGCCCATAAGGAAAAGAAAATCCATCTCGCCCTTGGGCTTTTGCACAGCCGTTATTTATGGGCCAGTAAGACTTCATCCCCGCCGCCCCTGCGGCTGATGGTAAGCTGTTCAGGTATCCACTTTAGCATATTGTTGTTCCTCCTCTACCAGCTAAGTGATCGTCTCAAGGCCAAAGCGGACATGCACTGCGAAACGGGGGCAAAGGCACCCTGGCCGATGCAGCGGGAAGTTTGGAACTGTTTCCCTTCCGTGCGGCCTTAAATCACGATCCCCATGGGAATGAATTGACTCAAAGTTCCGCCTCTCCTTTTGGATTGGCAACTAACATCCGTTTATTCAGGCAGGGCTGCATTTTGCGCTAGTGCGGCCCCCCCGGTCGTTCAGTGATATGGGTGAATCAATCACGTAATCTCTGCCGTGAATACCCACTTAACTTCAGGAGGTAGCAGATGACACTTTGCCTTTGAGGGGCCTGGAGGGCTCAGTGACCCAAAATCCGAAAAGGCGGCCAATGGCAAGTTGAGAATCGGCCCCGCAGCCTGGTTTTTCTAGGCACGCAAGGAGGACACGAACATAGGTAAGAAACGCTTCATGGATCAGTAATTTGTTAGGGCTTTACACAAGCAGGGGGTGGGGAAAAAGTCGGCGTGATATCTGACAAACTCGGCATCATTGAATAAACCTATGACACCTGGAAGCGTAGGTATGCGGATCTCGGGTTAAGCGTAATTCGAGAGTTGCGGTAGTGAGGGTTTAGGAATGCATCTCCGAGAGCTGCCGGCCATGCGCGCCCGCACTCCAATGGATCACGCCAAAGCCTCGAACGAGCGGTTAAGAATGGATATTGTCAGTGATCGTTTGATCAATGGCCGGTGGTTCCCAGTCCTGAATTTCATCGAGCAATACACGCCCGAGTTTTTCTTGTTATTAGTGGATCAGTCTGTTGCGGGAGAGAAAGTCGCCAAGGGGTTGGGAAAGGGTCCTTCAGGAATATTCGGCACCTTAATCGATTGCCGTGGACAATGAGAGCGAATTGATGGGCCGAGCCATGGGGCACTGGGCGCATAAACACCAGATTCATTTTGATCTCATGCGAACATTGTCCTGTTTCTTGCCAGAAACTTTTTCTGCAATTACGTAATATTGCTGAATGCTACGCCATGCGCTTTGAAATTGTTTTAGGATACGCAAGTCTTGTTTGGTTTTAGATTTCATGACGCTATATTATTATTAATGATTATAAATTAACCCATGGACGGTATGATTTTGAGCTTAAGATTTTATTTTTTCCCCCGAATTTAAGGTGAAAAGGAAATATGGGCGTAGGAAATACCCTTGAACCTTAGCTGGGCTAGATTAATGGCTTAGATTTTGCTCTCATCCACAAAGATATTACTAAACTTGCTAGAAAGTCCCTTGCTTTGCATGGGTATGAATGGAAGCTTGGAGCGAAGGGGAGGCAATAGGCTGTTTAGGTTTTTAAGAAGCCCCGCTCTATGGGTGTGAAACTTTATAAAAAAACGCAAAGAGCCAAAAAGTCTAAACACCAGTTTCATAAAATAAATGGAAAGCCAATGGAAATAAAGAGTAGGAGAGTAGAATAGCAGTAGATTCGGCATAGATTCGATTCAAGAATTTATAGGAGGGGACACCAATATGTTGGCAATTCGGTTTTTACTCGTTGGAATTATAATTTTGTCAATAACAGGGCAGGCTTTTGCTGTGGATACGATTCCAGAAAAACTTTCTGGATGGACCGAAAAAGGTATTGTTCTTCAGAATAGTAGCAACATTGCTTGGGAGAATAAGCCGGGTATCGCTGTCAGTGGTATAGCAAAAGTCGGCGGGATCTATTATTTGCATTATCTTGCTGGGTTTGACGGGTGTTGGAATAATGATGGTGACGTCAACCATCAAGCTCTCGGCCTCGCCACCAGCACGGATGGAGTTAACTTTACGAAATTCTCAGGCAATCCCGTTTTGAAACCTCATAACTTTGTACCCGTACACGCACATGAAGAAGGTATTCGAACGGCGTATATTAAGTATCTTCCCTCTAAGGGGAAGTTTTACGGATACTTTGGAGTTGAGTCTCCGGGGGGTTCTCAGACATGTGACTTTGGTGCGAATGGACCTTCATATTCCTGTGGGTGTGATACAGGCGTTGATGCGCAAGTGTTTTTAGGTACATCGGTTGATGGAAAAAACTGGACGGTGGAGGGTGCGGTAGGGGGTACGTACGCCACAAATACGCACGAAGTTTATGCTGCAGACTGGGTATACAATGGCAGCCAGTTCGGTCTGTACGTCACTGTTGCTGAGGGCGCAATGGGAAAATTTGCATCTAGAGGATCCAACCCATTGAGCCTCAGTGAATTAGGGGGGGTTAGTGCACTTGCCTGGGGCTGGTCCGGACTCGACGCCTATTTGCACGACGATAACAACACCGTCACATTAATATACAATCCTTATGGTGGTAATCATCCTGGCGTCAACAATGACAATCTTTATTTTGCTACCACCTCTCTGAACGACATGAAGAATATTCAAAATGAGCGGGTCATCACTACATCGGGGGAACTACAAAATAAAATATTTCGAGATGGCAACGAGTGGAAATGGTATTACAGCGATGACCCAAGCTGGAATATCAATGTTATCAAACTTCGCACACATCCGCTCATCAATAATGTGGATACTGTACCTCCGAATCCTCCACAGAATTTGAAAGCAACTGAGCAATGAGATGATGTGCCACGGTGTCTCCATAAAATCTATGAGCAATTTTGAAACCTGATGTCTGCATTGATGATCATTAGTGACCAGGATTTCGGGTGAGTTTTTTTGATGCCATCAGGAAATTGATTCCCTCGATCACTTTTTTCAGGGGATATTTCCCTCAATCTTAGCCGCGTCTCTGCGTTCGGGTTGAAGGTGGATGTCTAGTTAAAAATATTTTATCCCGGGACGCCATTTCTTTTCTTAAATCTCATTTTCTAGTTTAGGTAGCATTTACAGGTCGTATCTGCGTTCGCCGCGTATGGCTTTGAAGGCTGACCAATGCTTCTGTTGATTATTCCCGTCTATCAAAAAAAAGAATAATTCTTCCTTAAACTCTTTATCTTCACTCGCCTTGGGTCTTTATATTTCTTGGATTCAACTCGCTAGTGCAACGACTGGGTTGATGCCAAAACATACTTGATTCGGAGTTTTAGGCCCAAGGCTTTTCCTCGGGCGATTATTCAGTTTATTCATGACCTGCTGAATCTCTTGCTGAGTGAGGGTGGCAAAGGGCCGGTGTTTGAGGAAATATTGGCGAATGAGCCCATTCGTGTTTTCATTGAGCCCGCGTTCCCAAGCCGCGTAGGGATGGGCAAAGAAGAAGCGCACCTTGAGGGATTGGTGATCGTGGTGTGATGGGCGAATTCTCTGCCGTTATCTGCAGTCAGGGTGTGCAAGGGGAGCGTCAGCGGTTTCAATAAGGCCATCACTGAGGTGGCGACCGCGTCGGCACACCGGCGGGTGATTTTGGCGATGAGGCTCAATTGTGATTTGCGCTCCGTTAACGAGACCAAGGCTTGTTTATGGCCTTGCCCACCAGCGTATCAACTCCCAATCCCCCAGCCGCGTGCGACGCTCAACAATCGCGGGACGGTGTTCGATAGAGATGCGGTTGGGGAGGGGGCCCCGACGACTGTAGGTACCATAGCGTTTGCGGTGCTGCCGCTGACACCGTAAATGCCTGAACAGGGTTCCCTGGCAGCGTTTATCGCGATAGGCATGTTTTTGGATCCATTCATGACTGACTGTGGGCCCATGGCTAGTCCGCAACCATCCGCTGATCTGTTCCGGGCTCCACTCTTCCTTGAACAGGCGGTTGATGCGGTGCCACGTGGCGGCTGGAATGTGGCTGTGGATTTTCCTGCAGCACCGAGTCAGGGTGAAACGATGGGCTTGTTGTGTGCGATATCCCCGTCTCCCCTGATTCCGTTGCACTTCACGGCTAATGGTGAATTTGTGGACTCCAACCACAGTGGCGATCTCCTGATAGGGATGGCCCATGTTCAATAAGACCTGAATCTGATAGCGTTGCTCCAGGGTCAGTTGTGTGTGGTGTCTCATCAGTGCTCTTCTTACTAGCCGGTAAAAGAAGCCAGGATGCTACCGCAACTGACCTCCTAAACCGAACTGGTGAGTTGCACTTACAAGTTGAATTCACCTTTTTATTTTGGTAAATCGGTTGAAAAGATTCTCCCTTTATTAATTAGGCTCATGGCGTAATAGTGTGGGTAAAAGACGGCACGTTGAACGCCTGAACCCGTTGTCCATATTTGCAAATAGGCATTTTAAGACGGCTGGAATTTTGGCATGATGTTGCGAGGGCTACTTCATCTAAATCCAATCGTCTTCTGGACGCATATGCATTTCTCGGTTTTCGACCGTTGAGCAAAGCTCAAGGTGTGTTCGGCGATCCGAAGGCACGGGTCATTGCCTTGTTTCGACGCTCAAAGAAACTGTCTGTGGTGCCTGCGGCTTGGTGCACTCTGTGTGGTACGACCGTAGCACGCGGAGAATTTGCGACCTCTCCTGCGCGGATACGCGCGTTTATCTGGAGGTCGGGATTCGACGGGTGCATTGCCGAAGTTGCGGCAAAGTGAAGCGGGAACACCTCGACTTCCTTGCCGACAACCCGCTGTACACCAGGCGGTTTGCATTTTACGTTGGTCGGCGCTGTCGCAGTGCCACCGTGAAGGAGGTGGCCAAGGAGCTGCACCTGGACTGGCACGCGGTCAAAGTGTTGGACAAGCAGTACATGACGGCTCAGTTGGCGCGTGCTGGCACCCCTGGCTCCAAGGCGATTGGCATCGACGAAATCTCGATTCGCAAAGGGCATACCTACCGCATCGTGGTGAGCGATTTGATCCGCCGTCGCCCGATCTGGTTTGGCGGGCAGGATCGATCCGAAGCGAGCATGGCGCAGTTTTATGATTGGCTGGGACCGAAGAAGAGTGCGGGTATCCGCCTTGCGGTGATGGATATGTGGAAGCCGTTTCGCAACGCAACAACCGACAAAGCACCGCAAGCGGCGATCCTGTTTGAGAAGTTTCACGTCATACGCCATTTGACTAATGCACTGGAGTCCGTCGCACCGAGTACGCACGATTGACTGGCGACAACCGACGTTTCATTAAGGGTCAGAAATACACCTTGCTGTCGCACCGCGAGAACCTGAACATGGATGACAGGCGAGCACTGAAGACCCTGCTGGCGGCGAACAAATGGCTCAATACCGCTTACCTGCTCATGGAGTCTTTCGGTCAACTCTGGAGCTACCAGAGTGAGGGATGGGCGCGACGCTTCTTCGAGAGCTGGCGCGCCAGCCTCAAGTGGCAGCGATTGAAGCCGTATGAAAAATTCGGCGAGATGATGGATCGTCATTGGGTAGAATCACGGCTTATTGTAAACCGGAAATTAAAGTCGTATTGGGATTCGTCGAAGGTTTAAACAACAAGATACGCGTCATTCAGCGGCGCTCGTATGGGCTGCGCGATAAAGAGTATCTGCGATTGAAAATCCTGACTTGCTTGTTGCCAATCCTTTAAAATGATCGAAATCACCCACACAACTACGCGAAGATCCATTATTTAAAGGTAATTAGGTCGAAACGTAACTAAAATAGATCTTCAAGAACCGCTTGAATCAGTTCTCTGTTCGGTGGTTAAAGCGATATTCGATTTCTTTCAGATACATGGGAAAATGATACTTCCAGACACCCCGATAGTGATACAAAATATGTTTGGCATAACTCCAAAAGCCTTCAATCCCGGTGATATGGTTTTTCACTCGGCTCCGGCTCACAAAGCGTTTTGAATGGTTGATCGTATGATGTTTCCCATACCGTTTCAAGGACTGATATCCCCGAAAGGCATCGGTGTAATAGCCCGACCCCTTGCGCGTTTTGGCCTGGATATGCCGCATGAGTTCCTCGGCACTGACCGACTCCACAACTTATGTTGTGCACACAGTGTTCCCGTTCCAGGAGTCCGACCACGACGCTTTTGCCCGCAGCGGCTCGCCCCCGTTTGCCCTTCCGGCGGCCCCCAAAGTAGGCTTCATCCAACTCGCTCCACCCTTTGCGTTTCCCACCCCTTCCAACTCGGCCAGATGATACAAGGCTTCTCGGAGGCGTTGGTACACACCTGTGAGTATTGTTCCTTCCGATATTGTCGAGGACTTTTGTATTGTAGGGCTAGATGCTGCCGGTCCTTGTTGTACCCACGCATCCATGGGTTGATCCTCCGCCGGGCGTCCTCAAACTCCTCAAATTGGTGTTGCCACACGCACTCTTTTTTGAGACTGAGGAGTGCTCTCTAAAAATTAGACCATCCGGTATGTTAGGTTTTCCTCAATCAGAGGAGAACCGACAGGAGGAAGCGATACTCAGAAGAGCAGATTGTGCGGATTTTGCGTGACGTGGAAGCACAACCCATTGACGCGGCCGCCCGGCAACATGGGGTTTTCATGATCACTCGGAAAACCCAACAATCCAAGTGGCTCCAAAACGGCGGTAGGTAACTGAGAATACAAAGCTACAGATTTACGGAATCGTGCGAACAGAGGAGTTCTGTATTTGGCCGGTTCTGACCAGGACACCAATAAAAAACCACCTGAAATCCACCACAATGCTCTTTAATTCCTACGAATTTATCCTGCTATTCATCCCGGCCGTCGCCGGTCTTTACTACTTGTTCGGCCATTTCGGCTGGTACCGCGCAGCCTTGAGTTGGTTGGTGCTTGCCTCGCTGTTCTTCTATGGCTGGTGGAATCCGGTCTACCTGCTGCTCCTTCTCATATCAATCGGCTTCAACTTCCTGCTTGGCCGGACGCTCAGCGGCATGGACAATCAATCCAGACGAAGGCTGGTGCTAATAGTCGGCATCAGTGCCAATCTCGGTGCGCTGGCCTATTTCAAATATGCCAACTTTTTTGTGGATAACATCAACTGGATGCTTGGAACCGGCTATCATTTAAAGACAATCATTCTCCCTCTGGCGATTTCCTTTTTCACCTTCCAGCAGATTACATTTCTCGTCGATGCCTACCGCCGGGAGATTCAGGAACCCGATTTTCTGTCTTATTGCCTGTTTGTGACCTTTTTCCCGCAATTGATCGCCGGCCCCATCGTCCATCACAGCGAAATGCTGCCGCAGTTCTTCAGGGCACAAACCTTTGTTTTTAATCATGCCCATCTGGCCGTTGGCTCCACAATTTTTATCATCGGCCTGTTCAAGAAAGTGGTAATCGCGGACGAGATTGCGCTGCATGCTACTCCCATGTTCAATGCTGCCCGGGATTTTCATCCCATTACCTTCTTTGAGGCCTGGGGGGGGGCGCTTGCCTATACCTTCCAGCTTTACTTCGACTTCTCCGGCTATTCGGACATGGCCGTAGGGCTGGCCTACCTGTTCGGAATTCGCCTTCCGCTGAATTTCTACTCGCCGTATAAGGCCAGCAGCATCATCGAATTTTGGCGACGCTGGCATATATCGCTTTCGCGTTTTCTGCGTGATTACCTCTATATACCCTTGGGTGGCAGCTACTACGGAAGGACGCGCCGTTACACGAGTTTGATGGTGACGATGCTACTCGGTGGGCTCTGGCATGGCGCCGGTTGGACATTCGTAGCCTGGGGCGCTCTGCACGGCGTTTACCTGTGCGTCAACTACGCATGGCGAGGGTTACGCCAAGTGCTGGGTCGCCAAGAAATCCGCCACGGCTGGATCAGTTTTTGGTTGGGTCGCATCATGACCTTTCTCGCCGTCGTCATCGCCTGGGTATTTTTTCGGTCGGAAAGTTTTTCGGCCGCCACCAACATTCTCAAGGGCATGCTCGGCCTCAACGGAGTCGCCTTGCCCACCTCGTATCGCGGCTACCTCAACAATGTTGCGTCGCTGGGTGACTACTTGCAGGGTGTAGGCTGGGCATTCGAGCCAGCCGTGCCACATTTCGGTGGACCCGAGCAATACCTGCTTTTGGCACTGTTGCTATTAATCGTTTGGTTTGCGCCTAACACCTACCAGTTGCTCGGAGGGTATAGTTCCGCGTTGGATATTACTCATGTCACCATCCGCTCGCAGCCTTCGAGTTGGATCGCGTGGCAACCCAGGGCGCTGTGGGCAATCGTCGTCTTTGCGATGTTCTGGTGGTCAATACAGGCTATGGATCGAACCAGCGAATTCCTCTACTTTCAGTTTTGATGTCGATGTCCACCGATCCTTTCCAAGTGTACAATCGCGTTTTCTTTTCCCTGTTTTTGCTGCTGCTGTGCGTCATTTTTGGTCTGCTTATCCATATGAAGCCATTGGTGGGGGAACTGACCCGCATGGGTGGGTATCTGGAGAGCCAAATCGGCTGGACTACCTTACAGGAACATTTTCCACAACCCCTGTTCACCAGGGCCAGAAGTATCGAAGAATATGATCGTCCGTTTGATGTTGTCGTGTTCGGAGATTCGTTTTCCGATGATTTATCCAAGGGGTGGCAGAACTACCTTGCCGCCGCGACTGGTTGGTCGATCATCACCTTAAACATGAACGAAATCGATATCGACCGTGTGCTGTCCAGTAGGATGTATCGGAGCGCCCCTCCGCGACTTTTCATTTACGAATCCGTGGAACGCAACTTTATCGATAACCATGATCGATGTCCCAATCAGGATGGGAATTCGGTTCATCGTCATCCGGAACCCCTGCGCCTGCCTCCGGCGAATCCGATGGCTGTCGAGATTGAATGGATAACCATGGATGATTACCCGCAGGTCCCGGTAGAAGGTATCGGCATTACCAACGCCGTTAACTACTTGCGGAAGGCCCTGTATCGGCGCATTCCCGATTTTAATCCGACCGAAGTCCACGAATTTAAACTGTCGCGGGACAACCTGTTTTCCAACGCTGTCAGCGATCGTCTGCTTGTGCTGACACGTGATTTTAATAATCTCGGGGTAACACCGCACCAAATCGCCACCGCCAATTGCAGCCTGATGGCCCTGCAGAGTCGCATCGAGGCGGCCGGCCGGACGACATTCCTTACTCTGGGGTTTCCGGACAAGACCACGGTCTACGCCGATTACATCGAGGACCCGATGTACCGCAATATGTCTGTAATTGGTTTGTTCGAAAATGAACCTGGATTGCACATGACAAAATTAAAAGATGAGTTTAAGGCGGCGGTCGAGGATGGCGTGATTGATTTCTACCTGCCGAACGATTCGCACTGCGGCTATTTAGGATACCAAATGGCGGCATACGCCGTGCTCGGTGCGCTGGAGCGTCGCGATCTGGTTCATCAATAATTGTGATTGACTCGACGTGCTGGAGTATCCGCAAGCAGGTTGTGCAGCAATTTCCGGGCACACGGAGCGGAGCGAAAGAACAGACAACCGATTTCTGCATGGCAAACCATATTTTTCTTTTTCTAGGTGGATCAGATTTAGAACGTCAATTTGCTCCGATAAGGTTTGCGCTATCCACTCATGTCCTTTCGGGGTCCAGTGCGCGTCCTGGACAAAATAGAGCTCACCTAACGTTTCAGTTTTTTATCAACTTCAGCGTCGGAACAATCGAGGGCACTTTCGCCACCCTTGCGGCCTCTTGGACTAGTCGCGGCACGCAATGGGTTTTTGGTCCTGGACGGGACTTGAATTTTTTCGGGTACGAATACGAATATATTTTTAGCTCCTAAACCACCAGCAACTTTGGTAATTTCAATTATGAAATCCGTAGCTCGTTTTCCGTCACCCTGGGTGAAATACTTGCTTGATGAGCGCTCCAACTCGGATATTAGTCCTATGCGCATGGCATGATAGCCAACCCAGTTACGCACCAGATGGGCAAGGTCGTTCTGCTTCTTCATCCATCCCGCTAGGTTCAATGTCTAGGTTTTTCTTAATGAGAGAGGCTAGATGATTTCGTGAGTCGTTTTTAGGGGATTCTCCTCCCACTGGCTGGGAAGGGGCCTATTGGTCACCTGCCCCCCAAAAACGGCTTCCATATTGGGCCAATAACTGACGATCGCGCCTTGGGCCATAACCGAGCGTTCCCTCCGTTTCTTTCTCTGGGAGCGCCGTGACGTCTGGAGGCAGTAGGCCCGCCGTCGTTTCTGGGCCGCCTGGTTGAGGGCTTGCCGTTCCTGCCACAAGGCGGTTTGGTTATTAATCTGATGCACATAGCCCGGCGTGAAGCTCCTCAAGCTCTGATGCAGTCAGCGATGGTTGTAATCCTTGATATTTAGTCCGATCTCCTCGCGAGCTGAGCGTTTATCCGGATAATTGCCCACCGCATAAATCTTCCCCTGTTTAATGCTGCGGTAGAACTGTTTCGCGATGGCATGATCTGTGGGCCGGCGGACCCGGGCATAGAATCAATCGGCCTTGCCCATCCGGATTCGTAATTTGGCGCAGGCTTGTCCGCGGTTTGGTTTTCTACGGATCTGGATCCTCTTCTGTCGCGAAGGCTGGCTCGTGAATCGGAAGCGCGTGGGTCGTCTCTATCGCCTGGGAGGGCTCCAACTCCGTATGCGGGTCCGAAGGCGAAAGCATATAACGCTGCATCGGGGGCCCGCTCACCCTCCCATGGGACCAGCTGAGCGCTGGAGCATGGATTTTGTTCATGATACCCTGGCGGATGGCCGCCCGTTTCGCATTCTCACCGTCGTCGATAACGGGAGTCGGCAGAGCCCGGTGCTAGAGGCGGGGGTTCGAATGTCGGGAGAACTGGTGGGCAGGCCTTAGATCGTGCCCTGAAAGGGAACTCCGGCCCACGGTCGATTACCGTCGATCACGGCACCGAATTCCAATCACGGGCACTGGAAGATTGGGCGTACCACCGCGGGGTGCAGCTCGACTTCATTCATCCGCGCAAATCTGTGGAAAACGTTTTTATTGAATCCTTTAACGGCCGTTTGCGGGACGAATGCTTGACCGTCAATTAGTTCCTGTCTCTCAACGAGGCCCGACTGATCCTCGAAACGTGGCGGCAGGATAAAAATCACCGTCGCCCACATAGCGCACTCGGCACCTGACACCGAATGAGTTTCTAAGACAACGTCAGTTTCAATCAAACGACCGAAGCCGCCCTCTGTTCTAGTTAAGAACTGTCTCGGAATGGGACCAACGTCAGTGTTTTAAGGTTTTTTGTATAGCCCCGCCTTTAGTGCAGGGATCTTTACTTATTTTATGGATTGAGTATAGTAAGAATTTTCTTACGTCATGACCTGCTTTATCTGGAGATAGGTTCATTCGCTTGCCGAGCGAAACTCAGCAATTTTGTTCCTTACTGGAATACTTTTTCCCCAGTCGTGTGTCCACCTGAATCGGCAGGTTGCCGGGTTTTTGCTGAGTCCGTCCTCCAATCTGATTGTGCCCGCCCTTGAGTTTAGTCTTTCCGTATCCGAAACTTATATGCACAGTCTTTTTTCGGGTTCTCACGCAAATGGATGATTTATGTTTTGCTTGTATCCTGGCCGGTGTAGGTCAGGATTTCCTGTTCTTGGGAAATGCCTTTGACCGTAGAGGGGGCGCATGTTTTTATCGTCAGCTTGATTCTGTTACGAAGGTAGTTGTTGTTTAGAGAACTAAAAAAAAGGCATTCATTTATGTGGGGAATTCCAGAGAAGCACATAATGAGACGACTCAGAGTCAAGAGTCATTTGGTGAAAAACCTGCCCTCAGGGTCTTTTATTGGGCGGTACTTGGAATTAGGTCTCTGAATATGCGACCTCTACTTTCCATCGTTGTTCCCATTTACAATGAGGAGGAAAGCATTCTTCTTCTCTATGATGCTATTCGAACGGCATGCGATCAGAGTGGGCAATCCTATGAAATTGTGTTTGTGGATGATGGAAGCCAGGACCGAACCTTTGAGTTATTAGCAGCGTTGCACCAAAACGATCAACGGGTCAAAGTCATTCGTTTTCGGAAAAACTATGGACAAACGGCGGCCATGAACGCAGGTTTTCGTCTCGCTCGGGGACAGGTTATTGTCAGCATGGATGGAGATTTGCAGAATGATCCCTCTGATATTCCTAGGCTTTTGACTAAAATTGGAGAGGGCTATGAAGTGGTATGTGGATGGAGGAAGGAAAGGAAAGATAAGTTTTTGTCCCGTCGGCTACCTTCCATCATCGCGAACTGGCTTATTGGGAAAATAACCGGAGTGCCTATCCACGATAATGGTTGTTCCTTGAAGGCTTACCGGGCTCCAATTATTAAACGCGTAGCTTTGTACTCTGAACTTCATCGGTTTATTCCTGCTATGGCAACCTTGGCAGGTGCTCGTATTGCTGAATTGGTTGTGACTCATCATTCTAGAAGATTTGGAACAAGTAAATATGGGATTTCAAGAGCTTGGCGGGTGTTTTTGGATCTGTTCTTAGTGAAAATGGTGACTGGGTTTTCAGCACAACCAGCAATATGGTTTGGTGCTCTCGCTCTCCCTGCGATTTTTTTGGGTAGCGTAGGCTTGTTTGTGATGTTCCTTCCCGAGGGATCGGGAGTAGTGTGGCCAGCGATCGCCTTTTTGTTTTATGCACTCGGTGGACACCTGGTTGCCATGGGAATTTTGGCAGAAATGTTTCTCTATGCAGGGGATTACCGTCCTGAGCAGATGCTGAGAGGTATTTTTTCTCAAGATCATCGACTCACTGTCCGATTTGATTATAAAGATCAAGAAAGGGATTTCCTGTCTTAGGCGTCATTAACGAGAGAACAATCCCAGATCAGTTATTCTATTCTTCATTTTTCGATCCTCTTGCCACTATGCCTTCAATTTCTCCTTCTTCCGTGGCCCACCTGAGTGGAGAGTGTCCAGAGCAACGTCAATTCGCGGTGTCTGTTGTTATTCCTGTGACAGAGCGAAATGATTCACTCTGTGATATTTATCTTGCGCATGCTGAAATTTTGACCGGCTTAGTGAAGTCATTTGAATTTATTTTTGTCCTGGATGGGGGCTTTGAAAGTGCGCGGCACTCCCTTGAAGGCCTCATTGCTAAGGGTAAACCCATTCACGTTATTTCTCTACCACGTCACTTTGGAGAAGCCACCGCTCTTATGGTGGGATTTCAGCATGCAAAATCAGACATGTTCATCACGTTGCCCGCGTATTTTCAAACCTTGCCTGAGAGTCTGCAATTGGTGGTGAACTCTTTGAAGGAAGGTTACGACCTTGTTGTCACACGTCGACACCCTCGTCGTGATATTTGGATCAATCGGTTGCAGAATTATGTCTTTCACTTTGTTGTCTGGTATTTAACCGACGTGAATTTTCATGATATGAGCTGTAGCCTTCGGGGTATCCGAAAGCATGTGATTCATGAAGTTCAACTGTATGGTGATCTGCATCGGTTCCTCCCGTTGCTCGCCTATCACCGAGGGTTTCGTGTTGTAGAGAAAAATGTTCTCCAGCATCCTGCGGATTGTCATTCACGAATTTATCGGCCAGGTGTTTATCTCCGCAGAATCCTTGATATTCTGACGGTGGTCTTCCTTTTCAAATTTACCAAAAAGCCTTTACGATTCTTTGGCTTGATTGGTGCGGGGCTATTTTCAGGCGGTTTCATCATATCCATGATTCTGGCGATCCAAAAACTCTTTGGCCTTACAGGTCTTACCGACCGGCCACTGCTCATCTTAGGAGTCTTGTTGATGGTGCTTGGCGTCCAAACCGCCTCAATTGGTTTACTGGGCGAAATGATTATTTTTACTCATGCACGGAAACTCAAAGATTATGCTGTCCAGAAGATTTTAAAATAAGCTGATTTGAGTCAATCCCACTTCTGGTGACATGGCGAATTCCTGAAAGAAAATTTTCTATGAAAGAAAACGTACGGGTGTCATTTTTTCAAGACCATGAAGAAAAATTGTGGGATGATTTTGTTGACAGATCCCCTCAGGGTACCTTTTTTCATCTTATTGGCTGGAAAAAAGTCATTGAAAAAACATTTGGCTATCGCTCTTGTTACCTGGCTGCATATGATGATTGCGGGATATGCGGGTGTTTGCCGTTATTTCAAGTGAAAAACATCATTTGTGGAAATGCTCTGATTTCGGTGCCTTTTGGGGTTACCGGTGGAATTTGTGCAGATAACTCCGTGGCGGTCAATTCCCTCTTGCATCGAGCCCAGGAATTAGCGGAGGAGCTTGGTGCCGATTATATTGAACTCCGGCAGGCAAGCCCGTGTGGTGTGGATCTTCCTGAGAAAGATCTGTACGTGACATTTGAACGGGAACTTGAATCAGATGCGGATAAGAATATGGCCGCTATCCCCAGGAAACAACGACGGATGATTCGCCAGGGAATGAAGCATGATTTAGTTTCATCCGTTAATGGCAAGGAAAGTATCCCTCTGTTCTATGAAATCTATGCACATAGTGTTCATAACCTAGGGACTCCGGTGTTCCCCTACAAATATTTTCAATGTCTCATGGAAATTTTCGAAGAAAAGGTGCGAATTCATACGGTTTGGCATCAGGAAACCCCAGTCGCTGCGGTTCTTACATTTTTCTATAAAAACCGGGTGATGCCCCACTATAGTGGAGCATTGAAATCATATTTTCACTTTGCCGTGAATGACTTTATGTACTGGGAACTTATGAAGTATGGCTGTGAGCACGGTTTTACGATTTTTGATTTTGGGAGAAGTAAGCGGGGAACCGGATCCTTTGACTTTAAGCGCCATTGGGGATTTGAGCCCCTTCCTTTACCGTATCAGTATTCGTTGCATAAGCAAAAAGAGATCCCCAATGTGAGTCCGACAAACTCAAAATTTAAACCCTTCATTGCGTTGTGGAAGAAGCTTCCTCTTCCAATTGCCAACATTGTAGGACCTCACCTCATTCGCTATGTTCCGTAATTTCCCGGCAGGTTTCATCCTGCCAACTTTGCCTGACTGAATATGATGGGAATAATCGTGAGGGAGAAAGAATTCTTCTTTCCTTTTCGAAATCTTTCCGTCTTACCATGGTCGATACGGGTTCGGGAGACGCTCCCCCTGAAGAAATGTTGATGCCTTTTCCAAAAGATTCCTCTTCTTATCGTAGATGTCTTTCGAGATATCATGGGGTTCACCTCCTGGTGATTATGGCTGTGGGAGCTTTTTTTCGGTTTCCTGGGCTGGGTGATCTCAGTCTTTATGGTGATGAGGAACACACCATGCTTGCCGTTCAAGCCATTTTGGCTGATGGGTTTCCCCATATGCCGTCGGGAATGGCTTATTGGCGGGCGGCGCCCTATTCCTATATGGCTGCAGCCTCAGCGCTGATATTTGGCCTGAGTGAATTGGCTATACGGGTTCCGAGCGCGGTTCTGGGCCTCATCGCGCTCCCTATCTTTTATTCCCTGGCAAGGCGCCACATTGGTAGGTTACCTGGACTGATGGCAACCTGGTTTTTGGTTTGTTCGGCTTGGCATATTGACATCTCTCGAGAGGGCCGGATGTATTCAGCCTTTCTGACATTTTTTCTGGTTTCTCTCCTCTGGTTTGAAAAGGGGTTCATCGATAAAAATCCAATGTATCGGGTTCTAGCTGTTGTCGGAGCGTTATTGACTATCACTTCCCATGAACTGGGAATTCTTTTAATGGGTTTTTGGTGCCTTCCAATTTTCTTTGGTATGTATCGGCTGGCTTTTAAGGAACAGTTTCTTGTACTCACTGTGAGTTTAGGGCTTTCTATTTTCTGGTATGGGTACCAGAAGTTCGAAGCGTTTGTTGTTCCTGGAGTCATCCAAGATCAAGGTGTGGCACAGGTAAGCCTTTTGGTTAAGATTCAGAATGCCTTACACTTCCATTTTCTGCCACAGTTTTGGATGCTGTCCGACATGAGGGAACAGCATTTTTTGCTGTTCTGTGGTTTGGTGCTGTGTGTGATCTTGTGGGTCTTGACCAGTTACCGCTTCTTAGCCAGGCGGGAAGCGATTCCTTCCTGGTTATACATTATTAGCTTTCTCCTATCAGGTTTTGCGCTTTTTAACCTGTTCGGTTTGGTGGCTGTTTGTGTGCTTCTGCTGGGATTGACCTTGGGTGAAAAGTTGCGAGAAGTCGCAAGGCTTCGTTTTGTGCAATCTTTACTGGTTTTGCTCTCTATGGTTCTTGGGTTTTGGGTGTTTTATGGAATAGCAATCTGGCAAGGAACTGGTTTGAATGTTGTCTCCCAGATTGATTTAATACGAAAAGTTCTTAAAGACTCTTTCTATTATCCAGCTCTGCACATCCTAATGTACATTGAAGCCTTTCCCGTTATGAGCGGAGTCATGATATTGACTTCGGTGTTCTGGATCCTGACTCGACATCAAGGTTTAGGTTGTCTTCGTCGCGAAGCTCCGATTTTCGTATGGTTTTGGTTGCCGTTATTGGTGTTGGGATTGACTCGAGAGTGGATTGGGCTTCGCTACACGCTGCCGCTCTACCCGTTTTATTTAATGATCATGGCATGGGGAGTCGCTCGTATCGCACAGTTTCTCGGAGAACTGATCCATGACCGGTTTTTGAGTGGAGGGTATTCAACAAAAACTACTACTGTGACGGCAGTTTTGAGCTTTACATTGTTCCTCCTGGTCGTTCCCGTCATCAATGAACAGCATCACGTGTGGGCAGCCATGAAGATGGGACGCCTCGATTATAACCAAGAAATTCCCTCTATATTGCATGGGTATCCCCATCATCCTGATCACCAGGGGCCGGGGCGATATGTGAGGAAGCATCTTCAGGAAGATGATGTGGTGATTGCGATGGATGTGTTTGAGCAGACTTTTTATGTGGGACAAGTTGACTATTGGCTTCGTTTGCCTGAGGGCATGCAACAGTATAGTTATCAACAAAATGGAGAGTGGTTCGACAAATACACGCGGTCCAGACCCGTGACGAGCCCGCAAGGAGTCGACGCCATTCTTAAACAGCACAAAGACAAAACCATATGGCTTATTACCTCGAGTGAAGACCCGAAATCAGTAGAAGCCCTCTTGTCCCAGCAAGTTGTGACCTGTCGCTGTGAGGTCTATGTGGGACGTGACGAACAAACTCGCGTATATCGTTTTTTACCTCATTCATGAAAGAAAGTCTTGAAGGTCGAACCAAGCGTGGAGTGGCATGGTCAGGTGTAACCACATTGTGTGGACAAGTCCTGACGTTTGGCCTGGGAGTGGCCCTTGCACGGTTGCTTTCGCCAGCAGATTTTGGAGTTTTGGCAGCCCTCATTATCTTTTTGGAAATTAGCAGTTCTATTGTCAGTTCAGGGTTTGTCGCTGCGCTGATTCAATTCCCCTCGATTCGGAAAGAACATTATGCGACGGTATGGCTTGTGCAATTGGTTTTGGGAAGTTTGGTCTACTTTGGGCTAATAGTGCTCTCTCCCTTCATTGCGGAGTTTTTTCGTAATGAGCTCATTGGGGATGTTCTGAAGGTTCTTGCCCTGTATATGTTTATTCTCCCTTTCATTTCAATTCCCACGGCAATATTACGTAAGGCAATTAATTTTAAAGCTTCCGGGTTAGCCACGCTGTTTCAGCAGCTTGTATCTGGTGGGGTGTCCGTTACATGTGCATATGTTGGTTTTGGGGTCTGGAGTTTGGTGGGTGGAAGACTTGCCGGGCATTTAACCAATGCGATTTATCTCGTAAATGTGAGTAAGTGGGTTCCTTCCTGGCACTTTAGTCTGGGAGCGTTACGTGACCTTATCCCCTATACAGGAAAGATGACCTTAGTCAATGTGTTAAATGATATTGCCAAAAATGTGGATTATGTGTTGGTGGGCAGGTTATTGGGGGCAGGTCAATTAGGGTTGTACGAGCGAGCCTATACATTAATGACTCTACCTTTGGATAAGATCTCAAATTCGATTAATCTTGTTCTCTTTTCAGCCTTTTCAGAAGCACAACATAATATCGGTCAATTGCAAAAAGGGTTTCTTAAAGCGACGTGCGTTACCTCATGGTTTTGCGCCCCTGTTGTTGTCGGGCTTTTCTGGGTGGCTCCAGAACTTGTGACCGTGCTGTATGGGGAAAAATGGATAGGCACGGTGGCTCCCCTGCGGATCATGAGCTTTGCGGGCCTGCTGTTGTCGCTAGACTCTATCGCTGTTTCATTGATTACGGCCATGGGTTTTGTTGGGTTTGAATTGAAGCGTCAGGCCATTTATTTCGTCATCATGTTTGTGGGGGTTATGATTGGGAGCTATTGGGGATTGATCGGCGTGGCCACTGCGGTTCTTGTTGGGGCCGGCATCTTTTTGATTCTATTACTCATTCTAGTCAGACAATTAGTCAAGGTTCAGTTTGTGGACTATGCCATCGTGCTCATGCCGTCTCTTCTAGGATGCGCCGTCATGTCCGTGTGCCTAGGGATAGGTCGGATACTCCTTCAGAATTTCGTGGGAACGAATATGTTCACAGTTCTTTTCACCATGATTGTGGTCGGTGGGCTTTCCTATTTTGTGTACTTTCTGGCAATGGGGAATAAACCACGAACTGATGTGGTCGTGGAGGTGCACCGTGAAATTACCCATTATGTAAGAAGCACCTATGTCTGGTTGCGGGTCACTATCCTGGGTCGAATTATGGGCTGATACATTCCTGGTCTTTAAGAAATGGCTGATAAGACAAAACCCCGTCTTCCATTGTCTGGCCATCTGATCTTGTTTTCCATATGGGTTTTTATCGGTTAAGCTTGAGGAATATCATTCCGATGATGATACAGAATCAACATCTTTCAAAATCAATACGTGGAACAATCTTCGCAATCTAGCGATCATCTTGATAGCAGCAAAATGATTTGTGGTGTTTTAAGGGCCGGAATGAAACATTGAAAACTACAAATGCTGAATTGTGATGCGAAACTCTTACCTCACGATAGGGATTCACAGGTGAAAATACCTTCGCCTCCTCCGATTCATATTATGCATGTGGTAACTTCATTCGATAAAGGTGGATTAGAAAATGGGGTTGTGAATCTCATCAATCGATTGGATTGTGAGCGTTTCAGGCATAGTCTTTGTTGTATTCAGCGCTCAGGGAATTTTATCGGACACGTGCAGCGGAGGGATGTGAAGGTCTTTGAACTTAACAAGACTCCTGGTTTGGATTGGCACCTCCCTGGGAAATTGTTTCAGTTGTTTCAAGCCAATCCAGTCGATGTCGTTCATACCCGTAATTGGGGAACGATTGATGCGATTTTGCCGGCAAAGATGGCCGGTGTGCCCATTGTAGTCCATGGAGAGCATGGGCGTGATATGACCGATCCTGATGGCCGTCGAATCATTCGAAGATGGACCCGACGTCTAATTGGATGGTTCGTTGATCAATTCGTGGCGGTTTCTCAGGATCTCGGTTCGTGGTTGGTGAAATCAGTCGGGATCCCTGAAGGCAAAGTCGTGGCAATTCCCAATGGAGTAGATGTGAAGAGGTTTTCTTTATGGAAAAGAGGGGCAGAGCGACATCAACAAGATGCCGTAATAACCATCGGGACGGTTGGACGCTTTGATCCTGTCAAGGATCAAGAATTGTTGATCAGGGCCTTTGCCGATCTCGTTCACGGTGGCCAGTCCGTTCATCTTTTGCTTGTTGGATACGGCCCGTGTCAACACAACCTCGAAGCCTTGGTTGAAAAGCTTCAGTTGAACACCCACGTTCATTTTGCAGGGCAGCAATCTGATATACCCACATGGTTAAGCCGCATGGATGTGTTTGTCCTCCCATCGCTTCGCGAAGGACTCTCGAATACCATTTTGGAAGCTATGGCTTCAGGCCTTCCGGTAATCGCCACTCGAGTGGGTGGAAATCCTGAACTGGTGATTGATGGTGTCACCGGGTTTTTGATTCCAACTGGGGATGTGAATGCCCTTCGAAATGCATTGGCTACCTATGTGGGGGATCCAGCTCTGCTATTGAAGCATGGCCTGGCGGGTCGTGATGTTGTGGAAAGAGAATTTAATCTTGACCGAATGGTCAGTGATTACGATCAATTGTATACGAAATTGCTTGCAACCAAGACTAAAGTGAAAAGGGTCTCATTGTAACATTCGGGATTGCGATCTATGTGTGGTATTTGCGGAATATTTAACGTGTGGTCAGGGGAACCTGTTCATCACGCCATGATCGAGAGGATGGCGGATACGTTGGTCCATCGTGGACCTGATGACGCGGGGTATTACGTGACTGGCCCCATTGGACTTGGACATCGCAGGCTGTCGATCATCGACCTTGAGGGTGGGCATCAACCCATGGCCAATGAGGACCAGTCGGTTTGGGTTGTGTTTAATGGGGAAATATATAATTTTCAATCCCTTCACCACGATTTGGTCCGAAAAGGTCATCAATTTAAAACGTGGTCGGATACGGAAGTCATTGTTCACGCTTATGAAGAGTATGGAGAAGAATGTTTTCAATTTTTTCGTGGAATGTTTGCGATTGCGCTCTGGGATGGGAGCAAGAAAAAGTTAGTGCTTGCCAGGGATCGGGTCGGAAAAAAGCCTCTGTATTATTTAGTCGACAAAGATCAAGTGGCCTTTGCGTCAGAGATGAAGGCTATTTTGACCGTGCCAGGTGTTAAAAAAGAAATCGATTTGCAAGCCTTGTCCGATTACTTCTCTCTTTTATATGTCCCAGCACCAAAGTCGATCAATAAAGCTATTCGTAAAGTCCAACCCGGCCACTTTGTTCGAATAACAGAGAAGGGTGTTGAAGAAAAAGAGTATTGGGATTTACATTTCGATCCCAACCCTCACAGAAGAGAGGATGAATGGGAAGAACGATTGATGGATGCTCTCAAAGAGGCAACACAACTCCGACTCATTAGCGACGTTCCCTTGGGGGCTTTTCTTTCAGGAGGGATCGATTCTTCAGCGGTTGTGGGGCTGATGAGTCTGCTGACTGGGAAGCCGGTCCAGACCTCTTCAATTGGGTTTGTCGAAGAAGAATTTAATGAGCTGGAGTATGCGCGGGAGATTGCCAATCGGTTCAAAGCAGATCATCATGAGGTGATTGTCAAACCCGATGCTGCTCATATTCTTGAGAAATTGGTCTGGTTCTATGATGAACCCTTTGCTGATTCTTCTGCCATTCCTACGTATTATGTTTCCCAGGTTGCCCGAGAATATGTGACCGTTGCTCTTTCCGGGGATGGGGGTGACGAGAATTTTGCGGGATATCGCCGTTATGCATTTGATAAGCGGGAAGAAGACTTGCGGAGTTTATTGCCTCCAGGGCTTCGAAAAGCTGTATTTGGACCCTTATCTGTGCTGTATCCAAAAATGGATTGGGCTCCACGGATGTTTCGGGGAAAGGCCACGTTTGAAAGCCTTGCTTGTTCACATCTTGAGGCGTATTTTCGCTCCGTATCTGCGGTGAGTCCGGAACTTAAATCAGTCCTTCTTAGTCAGGATGTGTTGCACCAACTAGGAGAGTACGAAACCTTTGAACTCTTCCGAAGTTATTATGAAAAACCCGTCGGGCTTGACTCTTTTTCTCGCATACTCTACTTGGATATCAAAACCTACCTGCCGGATGATATTCTGGTTAAGGTAGATAGGGCCAGCATGGCGCATTCCCTTGAGGTTCGGGCTCCACTATTGGATCATGAGTTCATGGAGCTTGTCGCGACCATTCCCTTTCATCTCAAGCTCCGTGGGTCTACTGGAAAATATATTTTCAAGAAAGCATTGGGTCATATGCTGCCAGCGAGCATTTTGCACCGCGAGAAAATGGGATTTGGAATTCCGCTCGCTTTGTGGTTGCGGCAAGATCTAAAAAGTTTGGCTGGTGATGTGATTTTTTCTTCTCACGATGATGGGCTGCTCAATAAGAAAACGGTGGAACGTTTCTGGCGGGAGCATCAAAGTGGACTGCACGATCGTTCGACCGTTTTGTGGACCATTTTGATGTTTCGACTTTGGCAACAGGTATATAGCTATTCATGAACATGGATTCTAATTAGACGGTGAATATTCTTGGTTTTACCTCCCTGTATCCTAACAATGTTTGTCCAAATCACGGTATTTTTGTCAAGGAACGACTAACTCGGATTGCCGCCTTACCTGGTGTCCACGTTCAAATTGTTTCCCCAGTCCCGTACTATCCGCCAATTGGGTTTGGATGGCGAATGTCATACCGCCGTGTTCAGAAAAGAGAATTTGTAGACGGAATAAAAGTGTACCATCCCCGCTATATCATGGCTCCCAAAATAGGCATGGCCATACATGGTTTCCTGATGGCCCTATGTTCCTTGCCCCTAGTGAAACGCATATGTCGTGAATTTCCTCCTGATATCGTAGATGCACATTTTGTTTATCCGGATGGGTTCGCCGGGATGTTGATCGGACAATATTTGGGGTGTCCTGTTGTAGTTACGGCCCGAGGAAGTGATGTGAATGTTTGCGCGGATCTTCCAATCATTCGTTCTCTCCTGCGGCTAACTCTGTCTCGTGCCTCTTCTGTGATCTCTGTATCGAATCCCTTAGCTGAGAAGATTGGTCAACTCGGAATCTCTCAAAATAAAATTAGGGTGATTCCTAATGGTGTTGACTCTGAAACATTCTATCCGTCCTCCAAGGCTGAGGCACGAAAATCGATTAGTTTTGAGGGAAATCAAAAGCTGGTGCTCTCGGTAGGCAATTATACACCAAATAAAGGGATGGATCTTCTTGTGAAAGCGTTGGCATTTTTGAGAGATAGTGAAGGTCTAGATTCACTTCCCATTCTCGTACTCATCGGGGAGGGAAAGGAATGCCTATCCCTGGAGAGCCTTGTGATAGACCTGAATCTGACGCATAACGTACGCGTCATGGGGCCGGTTCCACATTATTTTTTACCTAAGTGGTACCGGTCGGCAGATCTATTTTGTTTGGCATCTAGCCGGGAGGGATGCCCTAATGTCATTCTCGAATCCTTAGCATGCGGGACTCCGGTTGTGGCTACGCGTGTTGGAGGAATACCCGATCTTGTAAATTCACCAGACGTGGGCATTCTCACGGATCGTTCTCCTGAAGCTATGGCAAAGGCCATTATTGAAGCACTCAATAAGGTCTGGGATGCTGATCTCATAAGTCAGCATGTCCATCGTCGTACATGGGAACAGGTTGCGGGGCAGGAGTATGAGGTGTTTAAGAGTGCAGTTGGGTAACCGAACGCACTGGTAACGCACGGTACTATTTTCCGAAAGAATAAAGTCACGTTCCTCTCACGAATGGCTTTCGGATACTAAGCAGATTTCATGACTACCGAGGGCACCTCCCAAATACTAATGAATTTTGGGCAATCATAAAGGTTTTCTTGAATCCCTATGTCTATTTGAAGAGATGGTTTTTGAGAAGTGGACCCTGATTTCTGGACAGATCGATAAGTGAAATTTCTGCCTTTCTTTACGCCACCTGCTTTGTTTGGAGATCAGCAAAATATACGGCATTGGGTATTTGTCGGTTCAATGTCTGATGACGGCGTGCGCGGTTATAGAATTGAAAACAGCTTGTCAGGCCAGCCCGCAGCGTGGTTGGAGTGTCATAGGCTCGGAGATACACATCCTCGTACTTCACGCCCCGCCAGAGACGTTCCACAAAGATATTGTCGACCCACCGACCTTTCCCATCCATACTGATCTGCACTCTCTGAGCTTTGAGCACCGCCATGAACCCCTCGCTGGTGTATGGTGGCCCCTGGTCGGAATTGAAAATTTCTGGTGCTCCATAATAGCCGAGTGCTTCTTCCAGCGCTTCCACGCATGCCTCGGTCTCCAGGGTCTTTGAGCCCCGCCAAGCCAGCATTCGAGTGAGTGCCAGTCCATAATGACCGTTAGATACAGAAACCCTTTGGCCATGGGGATATAACAGATGTCACTCGCCCAGACCTGATTCGAGCGTTCAATATTCAGGCCTCTCAGCAGGTAGGGATACACCTTATGCCCCTTGCCAGGCTGACAAGTGCGGGGCTTTGGATAGATAGCCCGGAGCCCTATTTTCCGCATCAGACGCTGGACCCGCTTCCGGTTCACTCCATACCCTCGATGCCGAAGCTCAACGCACAGCCGCCGACTCCCGTAGAGCGGCCATTGGAGATAGAGCGCGTGGAGCTGTCTCATCAATTCGATCTCGGACTCCGAGACAACCTGTGAGCGAGCATACGCACTTGAGCGAGGGACGGCGAACAACCCACGCTGACCAATCACAGAGAGCTCTTGTTTGACCTTGATCATCGCTTTGCGCTCGCTCATCGGCCGTGCCCGAGCGCGTTGGCTAAAAAATCCTTCTCCATCGTCAGCTGCCCGATCTTGGCATGGAGTTTCTGCTGAATCTGGTCATGAGTGGCGGTATCCGCCGTACTTGCCCCAAATACGTGCTCGGCTTTGGTCAGCAGCTGTTTCTTCCAGCCCTGGATCTGATTGGGATGCACATCAAATTGTTTCACCAACCCTGCCAGCGTTCGGTCGCCTCGAACGGCCGCCAAGGCGACTGTGGCCTTAAAAGCGGGGGAGTGATTCCTTCGTGATCGTCGTGCCATCTTCTGCTCCTTTCGTTGAACAAAAATATACCGCAGAAGATTTCACTGAGCATCCGGAAATTCCTGTCTAATGAATGGGGTTCACCACTTCCAAGAACCATTTTAGTGATGTCCGGCAATTTTCCCCTCATTGAAATGTATTGCATTAAGAACTAATACCGAAATACCGATTACTGTCATTAAGAGTATTCCACACTCTTGGGCGGAGATTCTCTTGCTTGGTGATGTGAGAGAGTTTTTCCCTTTGCAGGCGGTGCCGTATTGTTTCACCTCAGTAGTGTGTTGCGCAGAGCTGCTTGAAGACCGTTGTTTGAAGATAGGTGGTCTTTGCCTAAATGCAGTAGAAGAAAATTCCTTTTTGGGAAATTGAAAAGCCGACACCAAAAATGTCGATACTTTAGGTTCTATTCGTGAGCAAGATTTTGATTGTCATTAGCAGGTTTGGCTGTTCCTTTCGGAGGAGGTTGGAAATATGAAGGTCAGTATTTTTGGCTTAGGCTATGTTGGATGTGTGACCGCAGCATGTTTGAGTCAGGACGGACACCAGGTCATCGGCGTAGATATCAATGAAATGAAAGTTTCTATGATCAACGAGGGCAAAAGTCCTATTGTTGAAAAAGGTCTTGAGGATTTGATCCTTTCGGGTCGTAAAAAGGGAACCCTTCAGGCAACAACGGACTTATCCAGAGCTGTAATGGAGTCGGATGTCAGTCTGGTCTGTGTCGGTACTCCTTCTTGCAGCAACGGATCATTAGATCTTCATACTGTCAAGACTATCAGCCGTGAGCTTGGAAGTGCATTGAGGAAAAAAAGGGAATATCATTGTTTCGTTTTTCGAAGCACGGTCTTACCCGGGACTATTCGCCAAACATTGATTCCCCTTTTAGAAGAGGGTGCAGGGAAAAAGGCCCATAAAGATTTTGATGTGTGTTTTAACCCAGAATTCCTACGTGAAGGAAGCTCGATTCATGATTTTTATAATCCACCTTTTACCATTATTGGAGAAACCACCTCACGTGGAGGAGATATTGTCGCGAGTCTGAACGAAGCGATTGATGCGCCAATGGAACGCACGACATTCGAAGTGGCCGAGATGGTCAAGTACGTGTGCAATGTCTTCCATGCGCTCAAAGTCACTTTTGCCAATGAGATTGGTATTCTTTGCAAGGCGCTTGATATGGATAGCCATCAGATCATGAAGCTGGTTTGCCAAGATACAAAGTTGAATATATCTCCGGCCTACCTCAAGCCAGGCTTTGCATTTGGAGGATCATGCTTGCCCAAAGACCTGAGGGCCATACTTTATCAATGTAAAGCGTTGGATCTTGTCTCCCCTCTACTTTCCTCTTTGATGGAAAGCAACCGGTTGCATGTTCAGCGAGCTGTAAATCTCGTCATCGGCAAGGGCAAGAAAAATGTCGGAGTTCTTGGGTTGAGCTTTAAAGAAGGGACGGATGACTTGCGCGAATCTCCCACAGTGGCGCTTGTCGAAAATTTGCTGGGTAAAGGTTATCAGGTCAAAATTTATGATCCAGAGGTGTTTCTCTCGAAAATATTTGGCGCGAACAAAGAGTATATTGAGAGGGAGATTCCCCATATTTCTGGGCTGGTGTCAGACAACCTTGGTGACGTGATCCAAGAATCCGAGGTGCTGGTCATTGCAAAATCTTTTGGGAAATTTTCTACAGACATCCAGCCGTATCTGAAAGATAAAGTGATACTGGATCTTGTACGGGTGAGTTCGGATCTGAAGGAAATGAATCCCGGGAACGAAGGGATTTGTTGGTAAGAGTTCAAGAGAAAAGTCATGAATACAGATGGTGCGAAAAGACTAAGGGTCCTGTTCTTCTCTCAACGATTCCCGCTTCCTATGGATACAGGAGGAAAGATTCGGACCGGAAAAATGCTAGAGGGACTCAAGAAACATTTTGACATCACCCTATTGTGCCATTTTGAAAGTCCCAAAGATGAACCTTACTTAGGTCAGGTAAAAAAATTATGTGATGATTTTCAGTATGTCTTATGGAAAGAGGTGTTCAAATACTCATTCTCCTTCTATGCAAGAGTGTTGGCGTGGAATTTTTCTCGGTATCCCATTTCTGTGAAGAATGATTACTCTAGAGCCATTGAGGGGAAGATTGCAGAACTTGTGCAAAATAGAGAGTTTGATCTCTTGATCTGTGATTTCCTGCAACCGACCTTAAATTTTCGTAATGTTATGGGATTTCCCACTCTGTTATTTCAACATAATGTCGAATCTATGATTGTCAAACGACATTTTCAGACCGCCAGAAATGCCTTCATGAAAATGTTCTGGTGGGCACAATGGAAGAAAATGGAGCGGTTTGAAAAGAAGATGTGTCAACAATTTAATGCGGTTGTGGCTGTGTCGGAACAAGATAAGTTGATCTTACAGAAGGATTTTGGAGTGCCTAATGTCCATGCGATTCCAACAGGGGTCGATTTGATTTACTTTTCTGCAGATGAAAAGAACCCTCAAGGGAACAGTTTGGTATTTGTGGGGGCAATGGATTGGCTTCCTAATGAGGACGCAATTGTTTTTTTTGCGCGAAACATTTTACCCCGCATTAGGGTTGCCATTCCTGATGTCACCCTAACTGTTGTGGGGAGAAACCCATCGGCCTACCTGCGGCGAACCGTGGAGGAATATCCAGAGATAAGAATTGTCGGAAGAGTTGAAGATGTTCGCCCCTATATTCGTCAAAAAAGCGTTTACATCATTCCCCTCCGAATAGGTGGGGGTACACGGATCAAAGTCTATGAGGCGATGGCAATGGGAAAGGCCATTGTTTCCACTCGAGTGGGGACCGAGGGGTTGCCCGTAGAACACGGGAAGCATGTCCTTTTGGCTGACCAACCGCAAGAATTTGCTAAGTGCGTTATCCGTCTTTTACAGGATCCCATTGTACGAAACGAAATTGGCAGGTCTGCTAGGGAGTTCGTTGAGACACGTTGTGGATGGAACGAGGCGGTCAAAAGGTTTTCCGAGATTTGTTTGCGGGTTTATGATGAGATGCATTAGATCCAATCTTTCTCCTTAATTGGTTTTGCCCATGAATATTCTTTTTGTCTGCCACCGTTTTCCCTATCCGCCAAACCGTGGAGGAAAAATTCGTCCATTTCATATGATAAAACATTTGAGTGATAAGCACCGAGTTGTGGTCGCCACGCTGGCAGAAACGCATCAGGAGTTGGAGCAAGGAAGCGAAATTCGCCAATACTGTGCCGAAGTGATTGCCGAGGTGGTCCCTCCTTCTCTTCGCTGGGTGCAGGCATTTGGAGCTTTGCCAACCCGGACGCCATCATCTGCTGCGTATTTCTGGTCTCCTCGACTGTTTCAGCGAATCCGGGAGGTTTCGGAATCGATAAAGTTTGATATGGTTCTTGTTCACTGTGCCTTTGTTGCTCCTTATGTTTCCGAATTGCCAGGTTGTTTCAAAGTGCTTGATTTCGGCGATATCGATTCGATGAAATGGACAGATTATGCCACATGGCGAGCATTTCCATTAAATCTTGGATATGCGCTTGAAGCTAAAAAACTTCGAAGCTTTGAACAGGAAATGGCGAAAAGATTCGATCATTGTTTGGTCACGACCACTGGCGAATGGAAGGAATATGACAATTTGAAGGTACCAACCCCTTGTGGGGTGATTCCTAATGGAGTGGACACCTCTTACTTTTCTATGAAAAATGGAAATGAGCCAATAGCGCGGGATGCCACCATTGTTTTTTTAGGTAGGATGGATTATTTCCCGAATGTTGATGGGGCTCTCTTTTTTGCAGAAGAGGTTTTTCCAATTATTCAGAAGGAATTGCCCCATGCTCAATTTTTGGTTGTTGGAGCCGATCCTGCAAAAAGTATCCGGAAACTAGGGGAGCTACCCAATGTTACTGTTACGGGTACGGTGCCGGATGTGAGGCCCTTTCTTCGAAACGCCACTCTAACCGTAGCTCCTTTACGAATTGCCAGGGGGACTCAAAATAAAATTTTGGAGTCCATAGCGATGGGTCTTCCTGTTGTGGCAACTCCTCAGGCCGCAAGAGGAATTCAAGCTAAGGAAGATGAGCATCTTTTCGTATCAGCTACCCCAGAAGATTTTGCCCATCGAGTAATCCAACTTTTAAAAAATCCTTCCCTCCGTGTTCGCTTGGCAAACGCGGCGAAAAAGCAGATTCAAAAAACCCATTCTTGGGACTCTTCTATGAAATCTCTTGATAAGCTCATAGAGACGAAGAAATTGGATACATCTTTTTAATTGAGGAGAAGACAGTTTGGGTGCATTTTTGGCTTTCCTCTATCCGGAGGAATTACGGAATGAAGCCTCCCAGACCTATGAAAAGGGACGTCAGGCTGCAAGTCGACTCCTTGCCTTGAAACCCCAAGGTGCTGCGCAGTCAAAAGAGGCGTTTGCGGTTTCCTTTGCCCGAACAGATGGATCTGGGGGGGCAGTGGTTGGCGACCCAAAGACGGGGAGTTGGCTTCTTGCTATTGGTACATGGATCCATCGTCAATCTTTTGAGTGCCAAACAGAACAATGTCTTCTCACTCAGTATCTGGAGATTGGTTCTCTTAAATTAGCTGGAGCCCTAGAAGGGTTTTTTACTATCTTAATCGGAGATGGACGAACTGGTGAGGTGACTCTGATCACAGATATTACCGGAAGCTGTCATTGTTTTGCCCGAGAATTTAGCTGCGGAATCGCATTGTCGAGTTCTTCCTTAGTGTTGGGAAGGTTAGGGATGGTTGAGCTTGATCCCCTTGGATGCCAGGAGTTTCTTAGTGTCGGTACCATATTTGAGGAAAGGACATTGTTTAAGAACGTTCATAAACTTCCAGGCGCAACCATCTTTACATTTTCTGCTGGTCGGGTACAAAGGGAACAGCATTATTGGGATATAAAACATCTGACGCCAGAGGCCTTTGAGGGAAGATATTCTACGGATTCTCTTTGGGAAGCACTAACACGTTCCGCCCGTTTTTTGGGAGGACGGTATCCCACTCCTATTTGTGATTTGACGGGGGGGTATGATTCCCGTGCTCTTGTGGCGGCGTTCCTTGGGGCCGGTGTCCCAGTTACATGTACGGTATCAGGTCAACCGCAAAATCCCGATGTAATCGTGTCCAAAGGGCTTGCTAGGGTAGCTGGGCTTGACCACATTCATCTACCACGCACACCGCAAGTTTCTCTGGAGGCAATTATGCGGGCGTTTCAAATGACCGATGGGGAGTGTAACCTTTTTGAATACGCGGGCATTTTGCAAACTCAGGAGCGCTTGATTGGAAAGTTCGATCTTAGTGTCAATGGATCTTTTGGAGGATTGGCTCGTGGGCTCTGGTGGGAATTATTGTTCCCCTACCTGGGTGCATCTGGGAAGTTGGATGGAAATTTGCTTGTCAAACGCCGATACGCCTTTGGAGCTTATGATCGCACCATCTTTCCCCATGAAATTCAAGTCGATATCGTGGATCATCTTTCCGGTGTCATAGACCGCTTGACAGAGGGGCTTGCTCATTTTCCCAACACCTTTCAGATGGATTTTGTAAATCTGTCAATGAGAATTCATCGTTGGCAAGGACGGATCGCAAGTAGCACCAATCGTCTTCGTCCATGCCTCTCGCCATTTGGACTTCGCTCCGTCCTGGAAGTTGTTTTGCAGACTAAAACCCAGTTTCGGGTCAGGAGTTTACTCATCAGACACATGCTGCACAGGTACGATCCTACCTTTGCAAGATATCCTCTTGCACTGGGTCATCCTGCCGAACCCTTGACCTGGAATAATATGCACCGGTTTTTTCCACTGGTTGTCCATTTTGGAAAAAAGGGAATTCATAAACTCTCACAAATGGCGAATCTGAATGTGTTTGGTTCTCAATTTATCTGTAACCCCGATTCAAGACTAAACACTCTGTTGAAGGAAGATGCAGTGCGAGATTTGTTGAATCCATCTAGCATGCGTACCTTGCAGATTCTGGAGAAAGCTCCATTAAAGAGATTCCTGAGCGCTTCACAAGATTCTGATTTTTTATGGAACGAACAGTTGATGAGAATTTTTAGTATTGAATATACTCTTCGAAGCCTAGAAGCGGAACAAAATGCAGATTCATAACATTGAAAAATAAAGAATTCCTCTCGCATATTTATATCTTGAGAGACCTTGTCTTTTATGTGACAGAAAAGTAAATGCTTTCACCAAGCAGGTTGGTGGAAAGGTGTTCGGATGACCTCATCGCCGTTTCTGATTTTTAGAATCCTTTTACTCTATTTTACGTTGGGGGGAGGCGTTTTTTCTCTCTCTGCCCAAACCTTTAATAATGACTATTTTGACCCTTTACGAGACCAAAAACTGCTTAATACCAATGAGCAATATCATCTGAGCAAGGGCACATTCTATAAGCACTTTCGAGAAGGATCTGCTTCAGGGAACTTGCAGTTGGCTATCGCGGAGTTGGAGTTTATCCTTCGTTATTGGCCCAACCATCCAAATGCCTTACTTTTTATAGCTTCTATAGCCAAGATGAAAAACGATCCTAATTTGGCGGATCAGTATTTTAGGAAGGCTCTTCATTTATTTCCCCAGCATGCAATCACGCATGGCCAATATGGGCATTTTCTGGTCGAGGTTGGACGGATCGAAGAAGGCATCAACCACCTGCATGAGGCTATTCAAATGAATGAGCAATTGATGGTGGCATATGAGTGGCTAGGAGAGGCCTACAATCTTCAGGGTGACTCCAAACGTGCAAAGGAAGCCATCGCGAAAGCTAACCATTTGCGTAAGAACCAGGGAGAAAAGTAATGAGCGGGATTTGCGGGGTGGTCTTTCATGATGGACAACGGAATGTGGACTCTCCGCATTTGTCTCCGATGTTGGAGGGCCTTGCTTCCCGCCAAAATGGTCAAACTTTCATCTGTCGGAATGTTGGTTTAGGATCTGCTCCTTTTCCTGGGCGAATTTCTGTGGCACATCATGAGGAGCGGAATGGCCAACCTATGGGGTTAGTTCTTCACGGCTGCATCTTTAATCAACAGGAACTCTTTAGTGATGATGTCGACCGTTGTAGCCAAATTAAAGCCTTGCTGACGATTTATCAGAAAGAGGGTATAGGTTTTGTCGAACGTATTCGCGGTGAATTCGTCATAGCTCTGTGGGATGGATTACAAGAAATACTGTATCTTGTGACCGATCGTTTTCGAGTTCATCCGCTTTTTTATTATCTGGATCAGGAAAAACTTGTTTTTGCTTCATCAATAAAGGCATTGTCCGCCTGTCCTCTCGATATCAAGCGGTCGATCAATCCTTGTGCGCTTGTCATTATGGCTGCGTCCTATTCGATTCCCACTCCCCAGACCATTTTCAAGGAAATAAAAAAAATTCCTCCGGGTTCTTACCTCATGATGAAACATGGACAGCTAACGGTAAAAACCTATTGGGATGTTCAATTTTCTGCCCCTTCCCGAATGCCTCGAAGAGAATTAACGAATGCCCTACGGGACCAATTTGATGAGGCTCTATCAATTCGGCTTGCCTGCGATGGGTTGCGTTCTCAGATTGGTACATTTCTTAGTGGAGGAATTGATAGCACTACTGTAACTGGAGTGATTACCAGACTTTTACAACGTCAGATCGACAGTTTTTCTATTGGATTTCTAGAACAGAGTTTTAACGAGATGGAATATGCCAGAATTGCAGCTAAGGCTTTTGGTTCCGGTCATCATGAATATTATGTTTCCGCGGAGGATACGATGTCTGCTCTTCCCATTCTTACGGAGGCTTTCGATGAGCCCTATGGGAATTCTTCCGCCATACCTGCCTACTTTTGCGCTAAGCTTGCCCGAGATCACGGAATTAAGTTTCTTTACGCCGGAGATGGGGGAGATGAGTTGTTTGCTGGAAACAAGCGTTATGCAACGCAGAAACTTTTTGATTACTATTTTCGTATGCCGGTATGGCTGAGGCGATTCTTCATAGAACCTTCGATCTTTGGTCTTGAGCCCTTGCTGCCCGTGCCTATACTTGGCAAAAGTAAACGATATATTCAGCGTGCCAAGGTCCCTTATCCCTCCCGTCTTTGCGCACATGGACTTTATGAAATTATTCCTTTGCCTGAGCTTTTTGACGATTCAATCCTGGAAGCGATTGGATTTGATTTCAATCCCTATTGTGCAGTGCATGAACATTATGCCCAAGCTCAGGCTAATACCGAACTCGATCGGCAACTGTATGTCGACTTAAAGCTTGTGATGACCGACAATGACCTTATTAAAGTCATGAAGACGACAGAGGCTGCCGGGGTCACTGTACGTTTTCCCTTTATGGATCATAATTTTGTGGAATTTGCCGCCTCGGTGCCTGCTGCCTTGAAGATGCGGGGACTAACACTACGAACATTTTTTAAGGATGCCTATTCTGATGTGCTCCCCCAAGAGATTCGGAATAAATCCAAACACGGATTTGGCCTGCCCATTCATATTTGGCTTCGCACTCACCAAGGTCTCAATGAGATGATGCGGGATTTAGTGCTAAGTCCAAGAAGTGTGCAGCGGGGGTATTTCAAAAAAAAGATGTTAGAGAAGATAGTTAAAGACCATCAAACTGATTCCACCTCATTTTACGGAACCATCCTTTGGAATCTGATGATGTTGGAATTATGGCATCGTCGATACTGGAACTGATGGAGAGGTAAGGTGATACAAGTTGAACCAATTTCCACCAAATGCGATTTTCTGACTTTACATGATGAGTGGGAACATTTACTTGAAAGGAGTGAGCAGTATTCCCCTTTTTTGACTCATGAATGGTTTCAGTGTTTGTTGGAGCAATATGAGAATCCTCCACCATTATATATTCTCACAGTTCGTGATGGTCCGAAACTTCTTGGAATTGCCCCCCTATGGCGTACTGAGAGATATGTTCGAGGGATTCCTGTCAAACAAATGGAATTTATCACCAATCAGGATACCCCACTTGTTGACTTTATTGTGGAAAAAGAAAATCAGCGACAAGTCCTTTCAGCAATTCTTGAATATTTTGATGGAACATTGGGGCATTGCTGGGATGTGTTGATGCTAACGCAGTGGCCAAACCAGTCGCCGAATTTTAAAGAGGTGTTAAACCGCTTTGTGGAGGGGGGAAATAAACATCTTTTGCAAACAGCCTCGGTAACTCCATTTCTCGCTATTCAAGGGCAGTGGGATTCATTCCTTCAAGGTCATGGTCCCCGGCTTCGGAAAACTCAGCGAAATATTGCCAATCGCGTTTCGAAGCTTCCGAAGGTTGAAGTTCAGTGCTTTCGGCAAAATTTCAATGGTTCCGTAATGCAAGAGGTCCTTCAGGTTTCTCGGCAGGGGTGGAAATACCAAGAAGGAAAATCGCTGGCAAATACGGAGGATCTAAGACGCTTTTTTTCAATCCTGACTATGGTGGGAGATTCCCGAGGTTGGCTGATGGTCTGGCTTCTGAAAACGAATGGAGTACCTATTGCGATGGAATATGACCTGGAAAGTAAAGGAAAGGTCTTTGCCCTTAGGTCCGATTTTGACGAAGCCTATAAAGAATGTTCTCCAGGCGCCTACTTAGAAGCCCAAATTCTACAATGGTTATTTGTCAACGGATATCAAGAATACAACTACGGGCCAGGTCTTAATGCCTATAAGCTTCATTGGGCGGATGACTTTCGAACTAATGTCAGAATTGATGTATTCAACCGTACCCTGACCGGAAGGCTGACGTGGGAATTGGAAGGTAGGATAGTGCCGATGTGTAAGCGAATCAGGGATTGGTGGAAAGCGCCTCTTGGCCTCCAACAAAAATAAGTCTATGGGTAGGGAATTTAAACATCTTGTATTGTTGTGGACTTTTCAGTGTCTGGAAAAGTTTGGGTTATTATCTTTTTTGTTGTTTATCGCCGATTATTGCGAAGTGAAACGACTGGATTGTGGAGATGAAAAAGTCATTTTTCCCTATATCCGAAAGCGAAAGGATTTTCATTTTCTCATCCTTGTTGGGCATCGAGTGAATGATTCCCCGGACCCTTTTATCGGCGGAATTCACCCAAGCGTCTTTAAGCGGCAACTTGAAACGTTGTCCAAATCCTTTCAGATCTTGCCCCTTAAAGAAGTCCTTCTTCGGGCTCAACAATCTGATTTACCACCTAATGCACTGGCAATTACCTTTGATGATGGTTATCGGGATAATTACGAGCATGCCTATCCTATATTGAGAGCATTAGGTGTGCCTGCAACTATTTTTTTGTCAACGGGTCCCCTGGAATCTGAACAAGAACCTCTTTGGCATGATTTGGTTTTTGATGCTTTTCGACGTACTGAAGCTCCAACTGTTGCTATTGGCGATACGACCTATTCTCTCAAGACCCTTCAAGAACGACGGCAGGCTTTGTGGGTATTTAGACAATTTCTTCGTGGCTTCGAGTTTTGTGATTGGAAGGGCCTTATTGCAAGGCTACGAGTTGATTTGGGGTTTGCAAAGGATTGGAGTTGCCCTGGATTTGAAAAATTGGAGTGGTGGCATATTAAAGAAATGGCTCAACAACAGATTTCTATTGGTGTCCATACGGTTAGCCATCCGCTACTTACCTGCTTACCTATCGGGGAGGCGATACAGGAAATCAAGATATCCAAAGCCGCAATCGAAAAAAACCTAGGACTCGCAGCCGATTTGTTTGCCTATCCCAATGGAAATCGCAAGGATTTTAATGAAACCATTAAAGAAGTGCTTCGAGATGAAGGTTTTCTCTGTGGAGTTACAACTATTCATGGGACAAATTGTGTTCACACAGATCGGTTTGAGCTCAGACGCCTAGGTCTGTCTTCAGACCACCACAACATTGCGCCATTGAGGTTAGGGTGGAACAAGTTTCGTTTATCGGGGTCGTAGAGTGGTGGTGTGTAACCTGTACATAAATTATGTTTCGTCCTCAAATTTTCACTTAAATCGACACGGGTGACAGAAGTCAGTTTTTTGGGAGACCGAAATGAATCCAATCTTGTGGCCTCCATGGCATTCATAACTTTACGTGAATTGTTGATTAAAATGAATGGGGATGAGTAGACGTGTCAGAGGTACAACACCATTGCTCTGTCGATTGAACGCCTTGAACGCGCTCAACTGACAAAAAAATATCAGCAATATTTAATGAATTTGTTTGCTGTAATCAACGTAAAGTCACCATGTCCAATATAAACAGTTAGTACGACAATGATTGCCCCAGTTTGTAAAAGCAGGGAAGTTTGTCTGTGGTCTTCAAGTTTGTAAATCCATGCGTGATGCACTAGTCATACTGATTGTCATAGGGTCTCTCCCTTTCTGTTTTTTAAAGCCATGGGTTGGTGTATTAATGTGGTCGTGGCTTGGCTACATGAACCCTCATCGGTTGACCTGGGGGATAGCAAGTATCTTTCCATTTGCGCAAATGGTGGCTGTCGCCACCCTGGGTGGGTTGTTTTTCTCCAAGGAGCGCTATCGCATTCCCTGGAACAGGGAATTTGTTTTGCTCATTCTCTTATGGCTCGTTTTTTTCTGTTCTACGATGTTTGCCGAATACCAAGAAGATGCGTGGAATGCACTGGGAAAAGTATCAAAGGTTTTGCTTATGACCTTTGTAACCATTCTGGTCATTCAGGATCGTGAGAAGATTCGCTGGTTATTGTACGTTATGGCCCTGTCAATTGGGTACTATGGTTTCAAAGGGGGAATCTGGGCTGTAATGACGGGGGGACAATATCGTGTTCTTGGTCCCGAAGGAAGTTTCATGGAAGGAAATACCGAAATCGGGCTCGCCTTAGTTATGATTTTGCCCATTCTGTTATTTCTAAGACGCGATGAGACTCGAGTCTGGTTGCGTCGCACACTTTTGGCTTTCTTTGTCTTTTCCATCGTTGCCATATTAGTTACATATTCGCGAGGGGCTTTATTGGGGCTTGGGGCAGTGCTCGCGGTTATCTTTCTGAAAAGCCGCTCTAAATTTTTAACGCTTTTTCTGTTAGCGTTAGCAATCCCTGTAGCTCTTGAAGCTTTGCCGGAAAAATGGTTTTCCCGGATGGATACTATCCAAACTTATGAAGAAGATGGTTCTTCAATGGAAAGAATCAATGCATGGACAATGGCGACCCGAGTGGGCCTGGATCGACCATTGCTTGGTGCGGGATTTCGGGCTTTTACCCCGGAAATGTATGCTCGATATTTCCCTGAGGCTCCCAACCATAGAGTGGATGCCCATAGTATTTTCTTTCAGGTTTTGGCTGAACATGGATTTACTGGATTGGCTCTTTTTGCGGGGTTAATTGTCTCTTCGATATTAAGCGTAAGAAAAATGATTCGGATAGCCAAAGATGATCCTGAACAGCAATGGGTATTGAATTATGCTCAGATGTTGGAAGCAAGTCTGGTCGGGTATGTTGTATCTGGATTGTTCCTCAGCAGATCGTATTTTGATCTATTCTATCATCTTGTGGCAATTGTGATAATTTTGAAGGCTCTGACCGTTCGTAAGACGCAAGAAACGCTTCAAATGGCAAGATAGGAATCAATTGAGCCCAATAGTTTCTTGCAGGTAATGACAAAACACCCCCAAAAGAGAACAAGGCGTTTATAGTAATAATGAAAGGGGATTATTGTGTTAACAACTGACGATTTACGAAAGAAATATTTTAACTCCGAAGATCATCCTTATAGAAAATATGAAAATAAAATCGTATCTGTTCTCCGTTCTGACGATACGATTTTAGACGCCGGATGTGGTCGCACGGCTCCCATATTGAGAAAGTTTGTTGGTAAAGCAAAAATTCTTATTGGTGTCGATTTAGAAGACAGTACCGAACCTTTGCCAGGAATTAGATACTGCAAAGGGGATATTTCATCCATAAAGGTTCCGGATAATTCGATAGATGTTGTTATTTCTAGAGCAGTACTTGAACACGTCATTGATCCTAATGCTGTATTTGAGGAAATAAATAGAATCTTAAAGCCAAGCGGTCGCTTCATTTTTTTAGTTCCAAATCTTGGTGATTATGTAGCCATATTATCTCTTCTTATACCAAATAAATTCCATAAATATATCGTATCCAAAACCGAAGGGAGAGCTATGGAAGATGTTTTTCCTGCTTATTATAAAGCAAATACGTATTCATCCATACAGAAATTATGTAAAAGCCATGGGTTTGAAATTGTAGAATTTCAGTGGCTAGGGCAATACCCTGCGAGCTTTATGTTTAGTTCCGTCCTTTTCATGATTGCAACACTTTATGAGAAAATCATTAGTAAGTATGAATGTCTTGGTTTTTTAAGAGGGTGGTTGCTTGTTGAGTTAAAAAAAATCAAGGCTTAAGATTTTAGTGTGTGTTGCCTCGACGAAAGCCATTTCAAATATGAAAACCTTTGAGGAAGAATGGCGGGCTCGATTTGAACGCTTTGGGCGTACATATGAGAGGGATGATCTAGTCTCAGGATGGTCAGAAAAAGGACTCTGGACTCGATTCGAAAGATTTGCTGATCTCCTCCAGACCCAGCCACTTCTCTGTCCGTTGAGAGCCTTAGATCTGGGGTGTGGAGCAGGGACTTATGTGCGGTATTTAGCGAATGGAGGGCACAAGGTAGTTGGTCTCGATTATTCAATCCCCACTCTTCACCGGGCACTGACCGCGGATTCAGAAAAAAACAGTCCCTATTTGTGTGGTGAAGCCTATCATTTGCCTTTTAAAGATGAAAGTTTTGATCTGGTGACCTCTGTAGGTGTCATTCAAGCACTTGGAAGTCCAGAGCGGGCCTTGGATGAAATGGTACGGGTTTTACGCCCCAATGGTTTTCTTATTGTAGAAGCCCTTAATTCACTTGAACTATTGGCATTGGGGAAACGTCTCTATGATTGGGCTATAGGAAGGTCGCCTCGTTTGCATACCCACTCTTCTTCTATGATCACCGCGTTACTTTTGGCTCGAGGGGTGAGGCTAATTAAGAAGACAGGAATTTATCTTCCCCCTAGGGGGGTGCCTTGGCTGGCTCCACTTTTATCCGAGAGAACCATACGCTTGATCGGACTCGTGCCCGGACTCTCCGTTGTTTTGGCGCATGCATTTCTCTACCTTAGCATAAAAGAAAGCAATGATTAATGCGTTCGGATTTTCACTACCTGACTTAAAGCGTCCTAAATAAATGTCGCTTTTGATTGTCCCAAAATTTTAGGCATATTGGCTGTTAAGTAACCATCTGATTCGAAGGAGATGAGGACGCGAGCTGCCCAACGGTCTCATGGTCTAAAAAAAGTGGTCGAGGGCAAGAGTGGGAGGCCGCCGATCCTTCTTGCGCGAATATTCCAGATTCTCCCACAGGCGGCTTTTGCATAGTTGGGCGGGTGCCGGCGGGGGCCCAGCTGACCCTTGGTGTATGAGGGCATGCGAAGCGGATGGCTGCGAAAGGTGACGCACGAGCTAATGTTCTGGATGGATGAGGACACCACCAAAGGCAATCCGCAGCAGTATCAGTTCCCTTTTTATCCTGGGGCCTTGAGGCTGGTCCGTCAGGTGGTTAAACGGTATCGTGAAATGCTCCTGAGTAAGAACTCGAGTTCCCGCCCACTCCACCAAATGGGCCACAACCCTCAGAGAACCTTTACCGATCATAGAATCAGCGTTCGGAAGAACCGCTGGCCAATTTGGCCGAAATTTTCCCTAACTCCAATGGCCCGCGCAAAGACGGGGCCTCGAAAACAATTTTGTGGACGAATAGGCCGTCCGCGCGGCTCATTTTTTGGGCCCCACCCTGGGTGTCCATTGGCAAATTTATGTGGTGAAAGACCATGGGGACCGATTTTGGATCAAGCTTCTCCCGGCGGTGAGTCCGCTTGGGGTCTTGCAGTGATTGAGGCCCTGATGCATTCGACGATGTTTGTCGATTTCCTCAAGAAATCTCATTGGGATATTAATCGGCCTATTTTTATGGTTGCTGATCGAGCATCTACCATGTCTCCCATGTAACACGACATTTAGTAGAACAGGCCTATGGGGCCATCCCGTTGGGCTATTTCTCCAGATATGCCTCAGAGTTGAACGGATGAAACGGTGTCTGGAGTCATGCCAAAATGGACCTGAGAAACACCTTTTTGGGAGTCACAAGCTCACATGAAACATTCGGCGAACAATGTGTTGCAATTCATCCAACGCACCACTGCTCTGGTTCATTCATTAAGAGATGACTAAGTACGCCGTCTCCTAGCAGTAACTACCCTTGGGACGATCAATAACAAAATGATAGCACCCACTGGCGTAAATCCATTTCTTCTATACTGACGGAGAATAAGGTATTTACCAAAAACCCCTAACTTCAGGCAGCCTGGTGTTGGTCTATCCGACATAGCCACCGGTCATTGTTCTGAGATTCTAAGGAGCAGTTTAATGTGTGGAATTTTTGGTGTGGTTGATGTTGATCAGAAAAGTATTTCTAAATCTGCTCGCGGGGAACTTCTAAAAAAAATGGGACAAATTATGGTGCATCGAGGGCCGGATGATGAAGGATTCTTCCTTGGGGAAGCCATGGGGTTTGGAATGCGTCGGCTCAGTATCCTTGACATCGAGGGCGGTCACCAACCCATCCCAAATGAAGATGAATCGATCTGGGTTGTCTGTAATGGTGAAATTTACAATTTCAGAGAATTGAGGATCACATTAGAGGAGCAGGGCCATCGTTTCCGTACATTTAGTGATACGGAAGTCATCGTTCATCTTTATGAAGAAATCGGATTGGAGGTATTTGGTCAACTCCGCGGCATGTTTGCTGTGGCAATCTGGGATGGGCCTCGATCACGGTTTATCCTTGGGAGGGATCGGCTTGGCGAAAAGCCTCTCTATATAAGGAAGGAGCCTCATCGAGTCTTGTTCAGTTCAGAATTAAAATCTATTCTCCAAGATGGAAGTGTGCCTCGTCGCTTGAATTTTCAAGCTCTCCAAGAGTACCTAGCTCTGGGATATGTCCCGGCTCCATGGACTCTGTTAGAAGGCATAGAAAAAATCCTTCCTGGGCACTTTCTCATGATTCAGAATGGGAAGATCCATGAAGAAAAGTATTGGGATGTTCAAATCCAGCCTTCTGAAGACTATTCGGAAGAAGAGTGGATAGAGCAGGTTCGTAACGCATTCATGGATTCGGTCAAAACTCAGTTGGTGAGTGATGTTCCCTTGGGAGCATTTCTGAGTGGAGGGATTGATTCGAGTGCAATTGTGGCCGCCATGGCCCGTTCAACCGATCAGCCTGTTAAAACTTTTGCCATCGGTTTTGGAGGAGAAGACCAGTATTATAATGAATTGCCCTACGCCAGGATTGTCGCTGATGCCATGGGGACGGACCACCATGAAATTATGGTGACCCCTGATGTGGCGAGCTTATTGCCCAAGCTGCTCTGGTATTTGGAAGAACCCATAGCCGATTCAGCATTTATTACGACCTATTTGGTGTCTGAGCTTGCAAGGAAATCGGTAAAAGTGATTTTGTCAGGAGTGGGAGGGGACGAATTATTCGGGGGGTATAGGAGATATTTGGGAGGCGAGTTTATCCAATACTATAAAATGCTTCCCAAAGCCATACGGAATCGATGGCTGCCTGCTGTATTTGATAGATTGCCCAAGGACCGACATTCTTATTTATCCAATATGGCTCGCTATGTTAATGGGTTTCTTAAAACTGGTGAATTGACACCATCCCTTCGGTATATGTCTTATGTTGGAGTTTTTTCGCCAGAAATTTTGGAATGTCTCCCCGTTCACGATCATTCTGTACAGCCCTTGGGAAATATTCCATATAGCAAAGCCATGGAAAGGTATTTTGATCAAGCCATGACTTGTGACGATTTAGGGCAAGTGATTTATGTGGATTTAAAAACTTCGCTGCCTGATGATTTGTTGGCTCTTACTGATAAGATGACCATGGCTGCCTCAATAGAATGCCGGGCCCCATTTATTGATCATAAATTGGTAGAACTCGCCAACAGGATTCCTTCACATCTCAAAATTCATGGGTTTACAACCAAACGATTGTTGAAAAAAGCTGTGTCCCCCTGGTTGCCGGAAGGGATTTTGAAGCGCCCCAAACGTGGGTTTGGTGCACCATTGGGAGCCTGGTTACGAAAAGATCTAGAGGTCATCATGAATGAGACTCTTTCAGAATCCCAGGTAAGGAAAAGGGGCCTTTTCCGGTGGGACCAGGTAAAGGCCACCATCGCGAGCCACCGCAATCGGCAACAAGATCATACAGACCACTTGTTGACATTAATAAACCTTGAACTCTGGCTCAGAATTTTCATTGATGGAAATGGCTATCAAGCTGATCCAGAAAGTGATGCTGTAAAATCAATTTTGCGAGGTTAATGGTGCGCTAACAGGCAAGCAAATTATACGAAGCGTTTGGAAGTTGAAAAAATGTGGGGAAAACATTGAAGAAGAGTAGTTCACACTCAAGCGAAATAAAGGGGCTGACAATTGAAGAGTTATGTATGAGAGTAGTGACTACGGTGAGTTTAAACGGCGGGTGTCTCCGGTCGAAATGGTTGTGGCTTAACATACCCATTCAACCAACAAAGGAGAGATCTCAGGATGCCAGCGCGCGGCAATTCGGAACTAAAAAATTTAGAGAGCTCGGATAATCTAACAGCCCTAAATCGGTCGGCAGAAATAGACCCCGATTTTTGGATCGCTCGATCAGTGAAATTTCTGCTTGCTATTATGCGGCTTCCTTTACTTCTGGATCTGCAAAAAACGCGGCATCAGGCGGGTTATTGCTTGATGCCGGCGTTCACTCTTATAGAACAAAAATAATGCGTTCACCCCCTCTGCAAGACTGCGGGAGTGTCATAGGCCCGCAGGTAGATATCCTCGTACTTCACACTGCGCTATAGGCGTTTGACGAAGACATTGTCAATCCAACGCCTTTTTCGTCCATGCTGATCGTGATGTGTTGGGTCCGGAGCACCGCCGTGAACGCCTCATTAGTGAATTGTGCCCCCTGATCGGTGTTGAAGATGTCCGGAGCGCCAGAGTGAACCAAAGCTTCTTGGAGGCTATAGTGGACCACATTGTCAAGACCACTGAAATAGGAAAACAAGTCAGCTTCGAATAATAGTTTATCCGTATTTCCGTGCGTGGCCGACTTCTCGAAATGAACTTGTTCTGGCGTGTGATAATCCAAAGCCTGATGGAGCCGTCGGCGTTGTAAAATTGAAAATAGGTGGGTAAGCCCCGCTCCAGATCTACCCCGTTGCGATAGTCGTGCAGATAGATGTCTTCGTACTTGACCGTGCGCCACAGTCGTTCGATAAAGATGTTGTCAAAAACGCGGCCTCGTCCATCCATACTGATCTGGACCTCAGCCGCGTCGAGCCGACTCGTGAAGGCGGCACTCGTGAACTGACAGCCCTGATCACTATTGAAAATCGCCCGACAACCTTGGGTGAATGCCTGCTCGAGCGCATCCAGACAGAAGGTCGTGTCCTGGGCGTTCGACACCATCCACGCTAAAACATAGCGGCTATACCAATCGAGAATGGCCACCAGAAACATACAGCCCCGGTGCATGGGAATATCCTGCTCCCCTCGAAAGTGAGTCCACCCATAAGACATAATGCTTTTATTCAGGAGGTGGATCATGGCAGAGGAACCAGACGAACCCATTCAACGTTGGACCGCAAAACGGCGAGTGACCCTAGTGTTGAGTATTGAGAAGGGAGAAACTTCGGTAGTCGAAGCGGCTCGAGTCCATGGACTAACCGTCGCCGAGGTGGAGGCCTGGCGCGAACGATTTCTGGTGGGAGCGGAAAATGCGTTACGAAGTTGGCCCAAGGACGAAGAGGCCCTCAAAGATGAGCAGATCAGGAAACTCAAACAGAAAATTGGGGACCTGGTGGTCGACAATGATGTCTTACGGGAAGCCTTGAAACCGTACCCTTTGGCCCGAGGGATGTCCGACGCGTGAGAGTGGCCCACACGGATGTCTCGGAACGCCGGGTCTGTTCAGTGTTACAGGTCGCTCGGGCTCGCATGCGCAGACGCTCAGGGGGCAGCGAGCAACGACGCGCGTTTCCGAAGTCTTCGCCACTCCGCTGCAGCAGTTGTTTAAGCAGCATCCTACGTATGGCTATCGACGACTCTTGGCACTGTTACACGGGGGAGGGCTGCACGTGAATCGGAAAGCGGTCTATCGCGTGCTACGCATTAGGCAATGGCTCGTCCATCAACGGATCAGGACCCCACGGCCCCGCGTGCAAAGTCGGCGGAGTCGGACGACGGAGAGTAATTGTCGATGGGCGATGGATGTCACGCCTATTCCGTGTGGCCAGGGTGGCTGGGGGACGTGATTGATGGTCATGATCGAGAGCTAATCGGCTATGAGTTTGCCTTGCGGGGGAGAGCCAAAGAGGCTGAACAAGCTCTGGAAGCCGGTTGTATAGCTCGCTTCGGGACCCTCCGGCCTGTTGGGCCCACCCCAGTCCTCCGAAGTGACAACGGCTTAATTTTTCAAAGCCGCCGCTTTCGCCAAGCCCGTGGAGACTATCGCCTGGCGCAGGAGTTTATCACTCCCTACACGCCCCAACAAAATAATGGACTCATTGAAGGGATCTTTCGGAGTGTGAAAGAAGAATGTGCCTGGCAACACCCCTTTGAGAATTTTGAAGAGGCAAGGCAGATTATTAATCAATGGCTGCGGTGGTATAACGAGGAGCGCCTGCATCAAGCCTTGCAGTACCGAAGTCCGCGGCAATTTCGCCAAGAACAATGTTCACAGGTGGCTTGATTTCAGGGGAGCACTACAGGAATATACGTCACATCCGTGCACCACACCTGGTTCGGCCGATCAATCACCAGGCCCCGCAGCAAATAGGGATAGATGGTGTGAGCCGGATGCGGGCGGCTCGTGTGTGGACCAGGAGCCACCCCTTCCAAGCCCATCAGTCGCATGAGGCGCTGCACACGCATGCGATTCACCTCATAGTCGACGCCATTCAGATAGATAGCCATCCGTCGGCTGCCGTAAAAGGGCGTCCGAGTATATTGCTGATCAAGGTGTCGCATGAGCTCCAGGGTGTCTGCGGTTTCCTCCATAGGGGGGTAGTACCAATTGGCTCGTCCAAGGTTCAGTCACTCACATTGCCGTCGAATACTCAGCTGCGGATGGCCTGGCACAATCCACTGCCGTTTGACGTCAACCGAGCCCGGCAGTTTTTTTATCCAATCCAACTCCATCTTCAAGCGACCGATTTCTTTGTACAGTTTCGCATGAACGGCTTCGGAGTCTTGGGCGCTTTTCCCACGAGCGCCGGTAAAAAGTTCGCGTGCTCCCCCTTGCACTTGCCGCTTCCATTGGCTGATCTGCCTCGGATGCACCTGATACTGCCCGGCCAACTCGTTGACGGTCGTCAGCCCCTTCAAGGCTTCAAGAGCCACCTTGGCTTTAAATTCAGCACTGTGCCTGACCCGTTTGTTCCCCATCGCGTCCCCCTTTCAAACCACGGCCCAATTTTACGAAGCTTATGGTCTGAATTTTGGGGTCCACTATGGGACGAGGGGTAGCAAGATCAGTTTCTTCGGGCGGGAGAAAACGGTCTGCGGCAGCAGCTCAAAGACGAAGGGCGCTGAAGGTGGAACAGATGAAGAAACTCAAGCAGAAGATTGGAGATCTGGTGGTAGAACATGATGTGAAGCCGTACCCTTTGGGTCGGGAAATGTCCGACGTGTGAAAGCAACCTTTCCGGACATCTTAGAGCGGCAGGCCTGTCGGATCTTACGGGTCGCACGATCAACGCTCCATCTCCAAACTCGCCAAGCGTTTAATCATGCAACTGCACGCACTCATTCAGGAGCATCCGACCTATGGCTACCTCCGGCTGTGGGCGTTGTTGCGGTATCGAGAGGGACTGGCGATCAATAGGAAAGCGGTGTATCGCGTCTTACTGATACTACAATGGCTGGTGCATCAACGAACCCGCACGCCTCGCCCTCGGGCCCACCGATTGAGGAGTCGCACTCCTCAGAGTGATCAGCGGTGGGCCATGGATATGACGCATATTCCGTGTGGACAGGATGGCTGAGGCCATCTCACCGCGGTGATTGATGGTCATGATCGAGAGATGATCGGGTATGAGTTTGCCTTGCGAGGGAGAGCCAAGGAAGCCGAACGCGTGATTGAATCAGCCTGTCTCGCACGTTGTGGTACCGTGCGTCCTGGGGGAATGACTCCGGTACTCCGCAGAGATAATGGTTTGATCTTTCAGCGTCGGCGGTTCCGCCAAGCCTTTCGAGGCTATCGACTACAACAAAAATTTATCACGTCTTATACGCCGGAAAAGAATGGTCTCATTGAACGCTTTTTTCAGAGTCTCAAAGAGGAATGTGTGTGGCAACACCACTTTGAGGGATTTGAGGAGGCCCGGCCGACGATCACACGATGGATCCGCTGGTGCAACGCGGAGTGTCCGCATTAAGCATTACGGTACCGGAGCCCTCGACAATTTCAGCAAGAACAACGCTCACAGGTGGCTTGATTTCTGGGGAACACTACAGCTTGTTTTGGGAAGATTTGTCATACCCGTGATTGGCTGTTCTCCATGATATTCATATTGGGTACATACGCAGAGGATTGGGCACGCTTGTGTGGTTTCCCTCAGCTGCTTACGATGATCGAGAAGATTAAGAATGTGGATGGCCTTGCTGAGCAAAGTACCGATTTGGCCGCCGAATAAGCAATCGCCCAGACGCCAGGTTTGACAATAAGGCGCCTGGGCATCTTGTCGTTATTCAGCTTCTGGGCACATACTACTCTAATCTTTTGTGGCTATACACTCAGTTCTCCTTCGTAGGAAAAAATGCAGGCCTTGTTTCCTAAATCCGTGAGTCTCAGTTTTGGATAATTGTAAGTTTTAGTTGTGTTGGGGGACTCGGAGGGATGGTATCCCCAGGACCGGGGTTACTTCCTCCCGCTGCATAACGATAAAGGTATATATAGGGATTTGCATCATCCCGGTTTCCCAGAAAAGCTAGGACATTCTGATATGGGTCAAATACTATTGCATGCTTTACATCAGGATGGAGTCCAGGAGGATCAGTAACCATGGCAGGTGTTTCCCATGATTTGGTTTCCGGATGATACACATGGAATCCTAGTGTACCGGGATGAAGAAAAAAGAGCACATTATTTATGCTGTCCCAGGCTGAGTAAGACGAATTTAGCGATAACTCAATAGGGCCATCTGGCACCGGCCCAAGGTCGGTCATGGTTTTAGCATCCATATTCCAACGCATTAGACGACCTGCAATTTCGTCAACAGCGAAAATTACACGTTTCTTAAAATCTACAGAAAGTGCGGCGTTAAAAATCCGGACGGTATCACCAACGGCATTGTTTCCATGAGAGAAGCTTGACCAAGTTCGAGTTTTTACATCATAAATGTCAACAAATTGATTGACCCCAAAGCGGATAATGGTGTCTGTCTTGGCATCATAGATACTCATCCATTTCTCTCCACGGTGCGGAGTAGTGTCTTCTCCCCAATCGAGCCACCGCTTAGTGAGATTGGGCTCAGCGGGGTTAAAGGTCATAATATGATTAAATTTGAATTTTGGCTCATCAGTTGCAGGGTTAGTGGTTCGCCCAGGACAGGAAGGCTGGACAGGAGTGACCATTGTGCCTGGCACCATCCAAAACACTTTTCGTGTTGAATCCCACGTCCAACCAACAAAATCTGGTGATTTTGGTTGAATGCCTCCGTCCGGGCCACAATAGGGATATTCCTGCCGCCATCCCGCATTTCGATTTTGTTTATTTGCCCAACGGTCTGAGATTGATAATGAATACATATCTTGTCTATAGGAGCTCGGATAATCACCGGGTCCAAAATCTCCTCCCATGGAATAGAGTCGCCCATCAATAGGGTTATGGGCCCACGTCACATGTTTGGAGTTTTGAATTCCAATCGGAGCAGCATCTGGATAGTCCAGTGCCACGAATACACCTGTTGGGATATTAATCTGTCCTGTTGGAGGAGGTACCGTTGAGGTGCTATTGTTTGTTGCTACGCTTATCGCCGTCGACTTAACAGAGTTATTTCCTGCTAGGTCAAAGGCGGAGACCATGTAGCTATATGAAGTTGATGGAGTAAGTCCAGTATCAAGGTAGGTTGTACTGGATGATGGTGTATTAACTTGTGTGCCGTTTCTAAATACCTTGTAGCCTGCAACTCCTACATTGTCTGTTGAGGCAGTCCACGAGAGATTTATCTGTGTTGACGAAATCGCCGAACCGGAAAGCGCACTTGGTATGGAAGGAGGTGTGGTGTCCGACGAAGGAGGGGGAGGGGTGGGGGTATTGCCTGAGGTACTCAATTTATAAATATAGACATTTTCATCAATGCTGTTCACTACAATAAAGACATTCTTGGAGGGAACATAGCGCCAGCGATTGAACGTACCTTGATGTGGGGCTGATGTGGGTATCACAGAATTTGTTGTTATATGCTTTGTCCAGACGAGAGTATCCATGTTTAGGGTATAGACATTTGCTCCGCCATGCCATGCAACAATCCTGTCACTCACGGGATCATAATCGACGCCCGGGTAATTGGCCGAGACCATATTGGTGGCACCTGAGGTAGAAAGAGTTTGGCGTTGAATAATTCCTGAATTATTTAGATTATAGGCAAAAACATTACCCCCACCGATAGAAACAAACAGCCTTCGTTTAGAATCAATAGTTGCTGTTTGGGGCCCGCCTAAAGAAGCATTACTTCTCACCGTCCATTTATCAGAAATCGGGTCGTATTCTAATAGATTTTGCCAACTATTTTGTCCAGCCATAAAAACATGACCAGAGGAGGGATCAAAGGCCGTGACCATTTCAAGTCGAGAATCATACGGCAGTTTAGCCTTTTGTTGCCATTGTAATGTGTTGAAATCAAGCATCCATGTGGCTTGACTAGAACTACCGGTTCCACAATGAAGAGAACCACCATGCATCCAGAATTTATCGACATTCGGGAGATATTCCAGCCCATCATAGGTATGTCGCTGGGCGGGTTTCCCATCCGGATAGATTTCACTGCAGGGACCATTTATTGCTGGAATATTTGGTGATTGTGGGTGAGCAATGGACCATGCCAATGTATTCATATTAAATGCATAAATCTCATTACCGCCGTAATCATTATGCCCACCACCGGTGACGAGATATCTGTCACGTTTGGTGTCATAGGCTCCACTATTCCAGGCAAGGATAATGTTTTCAGGCCCATTTCCTGGCGCTATTGGACTTGGAACTAGGGCTCTAATTTTAGAATTTGGCACTTCATACCATTCACCGGCTTTAAGGTTGTCAAGAATCCCCGCATTTGTCTCCTGTGGAAAGACAATGCCAAAGAGAAGGAGCGAACAGAGCAGAAGAGAGAAAGCGTGTATTAAAGGGGATATTCCTCTTAAATACCTTTTGTGACCCATGTTTCTCGAGAATATTTCCATGGTTTAGAACTCCCTTTTCTTGTATTTTTCAGATACAGGCTGAATCTAAGTATTAATGATAGTTGTATCTATGCTTTACGTGGATAGGATTGTAAGGTTCAGGTTAGTGGGTGCCGCAGGAGGACTAGTGTCGGGACCCGGGGTTTGTTGCTTGAATGGCTTTCGTTCTAATTTTGGCAGCCATCCTGGATTTTGGCCCTCGCCAGCATAGGATCCTCGGAATCGGAAATCCCGAAGAGTCCCATTAAAGTCAAGATTCCAGTCGGTGAATTGTCCGTTGAAGGAGTCGGTCGTTATAGGCACGCCGGTGACCTTTCCGGGTCGCGGATATAAATCTAGTTGTCCTGGAGAAGCAAAAGGATTGACCAAATAATTTCCGGCTGCTGCAAAGACGTCTGTGATATTGTCAAGGACATCACTGGCCTGAATTGGCGTGCCAGCAAAAACAACATTACCAAGAACTTTTTGTTGGAATTCTGGGTATCCGCCAGAAACAGTAATTCCCGTGTTTTTTGAGATCATAGTGTTGTTGAAAACCCGAACCATGCGTGGCCGGTCATTGTGGGGCCTTATATTCATTGCCGGGTAGGGACTATCCAAGGTGTTGACGAAGATGTTGCTAAAAACAGCTACATTACCCTCTCCTTGGAAAAGAGCTTCATTGGGATTTTGATAGAAAAAATTGCCATAAATTTCATACACATCATCCTGTCCTGGTCCTGATAAGGGGAAGTGTCCAACCAGGAGATTAGGGCGTGCTCGGCCGCCGCTTGACGCATTGTTGGCCTTGCTAAATACGTTATTCCTGATAATGGTTTTACTTTTTCCTGTGGGCATCCCAGGAACATTTGGTCTAGGATTTTGATGTTTGATTTCTATGTTGTACCCAATGGTGTCCGTAATGAGGTTGTTTTCGATGACTCCATTCACGAATGGCTCGGTGCCTGGAGAGTTACCTAAATACATGCCGGTGCCACCATCAGTGATGATATTGTTGCGAATTGTCCAATTCCACACCGGGGAACGGTTTGTTGAGATGCCGACCGTTCCCTGATCGTCGCTGAACCCATGAATATACAGGTTTTCCAGGGTGATATGGTGCGAAATGCCTTGTGCATTCACCCCGTCACCGCCAAGGTTTCGAGGATTGACTTCCAAGTTACAAATGATGACATAACTTGATCCATCAATTCGTACCGTGTTTTGATTGGAATGCCCGAGTATTTGTGGCCTTGTGCCCCCGTCCTGTCCCGAAATAATAATGGGCTTATCTTGGGTCCCGTTGAGATTAAACACCGGTAAACCGTTCTGGTCATAAATTCCTGGATCTAGTAATAAGGTATCTCCTGAAGTAAGTGTGGAAAGCAGTGAAAGATAATTTGAGGGATTTGCACGTATGATATTTTGGTTAGGAAATGCAGAGGTGTTGGATGCCCATGCGCTGGATACCGTTTCTTGCCATAAGACGAGGCTTGAGCTTATCGGGGAAATTAAAATGATAGCGGAGAAAGAGATGATTATCTTGCCAAGAGATGTCCATTGACGCATGGCTGCCCCCTTATAAATTAAACCTAAAGTTCTGTTTTTGAAGTGCAACCCTTTTTAGAGGAGAATGTCTTTTTCTCCTGGCTTTTTTTTCGTGGTTTTGGGGTATTTTGGTCGAGCCCTGCTTGTATGGCCCCCTTCCCATAAGCTTGCCATCGTGAAAAATAGACATGAGTTTCATTTTAAAATTTTACTTTGTCACCATATAATTTAATAATATAACTTCAAGGCTTACTTAATTAACTCAAACTACAGCAAGCAACCAGAGTATTTTGATGAAACCATGGATGGTAATATTTTTTCCACTTTTACATTTCCTGTCATTAGTCCGTGACTGGGAATCCTTCGGTTAAATTTAGAAATTCTTTAGAAATTAAAAACCTTGTGTAGGCTAATGGGATTTTCAATATTTGCTACCCATTTATTTGCTCGCAATGGAGATATTCTCTGGTAGGACACATGGTTTCTTGCTGGAAGCAAAAGTAAAAAATTCGAAGACTTCTCTGGCAGAGTCAGAGCCCCAGCTTTCAATAGAAAATGTTTTCTCATCCGGTTGTTAATCACTCCCTGATCGTTCAGCAATTTAATTAAAAAGCCGAGTTCCTGTGAACGAATGACTTCACCCATCAATGGCCGATGTCTAGCCCGTTCCCCAAACCGTCCAAGCCAATGTCTCGGTTCCCCAAGTCTAAAGAACCGACGGATTTTTTTCCGATGGGACCCAGTTCGTCTCTGACACACCTTTTCCTGCGAGAGGGTCAATTGGCTCAGGTTACCTAATGCCTGCAGCCCCTGACGGCTCAATTACACCTGTGCTCCCCTCTCCGAAGATGATTTGGCGATTGATGGGGTTCAAGTTTTTGAGGGTATTCCTTCCCGCAGCATCTAGGAGAAATCTTACAGGGTGTAATCGTCTGAGGTCATTCACCGCAAATGTAGTTGCACCGTCCCTCTTTCCACGAGAAGGATCCTGGAACATTATCGGAACAATCCGATTGTCCAAAATGAATGAGTTGAACTTTCACTAGGATATTGGTCGGTAGCCCTCCAGGCTCCAACGGTGCTTCTCCTCATGTAGAGGAGGTTGTCGGATGGATGGGGTGCTGGTCACGTTTCCTATCGCATTGCTTCTCACTACGTAAAACTGGATTTGTTTTCTGGTCCGATAGTTATGAAATTTATTATTTATATTTTTCACTTATCTCCTTCCGTGTATTTGATTCTTTGCTGCGCCACTGATGTTTCATTAGAGGATCCCGCCCTAGGGTTTGACGATGACCGAATACATACTACCTGAACCACTACCCTTGGCATTGCCCCCAAGGGTAATGGTGCCGGCGGGGAAGGACCGCACAAACAGGCGGAGGGTCGTATCCGATGTCACCAGATTCGTGCCGGTATCAGAAAAAGTGCTCAGCCACGATGGTTTCATGGTGATACGCACGTCATAGCCGACGAACACGGACACGGGTTGATTGACCGTAAAGCTGAAAAAGGAGGTCGAAGTTGCCGTTTTGTCATCATTCGCCGTTCGGATATATCTGGCTCCCTGTACGCTGGTAGGGACCGTGGTAAAGGTATAGGCGCGGTCAATATACACGGTGCCTCCGGCTTGAAGGCCAGAGGTGGGCACGACGTACGTTTTTCCACTGGCCACCGTCAGATTGGAAATACTGAGTTCTGAGGAGGGTGGTGGTGTGCTGGTATTGCTCACGGTGACGGTGCGGGGGGCGGCGGTGGTTGTATTGCCCGCGGCATCGCGGGCGATCGCCGAAAGGGTGTAGGAGCCATTCGGCACGGTGGTCGTATTCCAGCTGGTGCTGTAGGGATTGGTCGTATCTTCGGCGCCGAGATTGGCGCCCTGGAGACGGAATTGCACGCCGGCCACGCCCGTATTATCGCTGGCACTGGCACTGACCGTCACCGTGCCGGAGACGGTGCCCGCACTGGGGGTCGTCAGCGTGACCGTAGGAGGAGTGGTGTCCGCGGAGGTGCCGCTCCCGGCTTCTGGTTTGACGATAACGGAATACATGCTGCAACATCCGCCGCTAGCATTGCCTCCGAGGGTAATGGTGCCGGCGGGGAAGGACCGCACAAATAGGCTGAGGGTCGCATCCGAGGTCACCAGATTTGTGCCGGTATCGGTAAACGTGTTCAACCACGAGGGTTTCGAGGTAATACGATCGCCATGGGCAACATACACGGATACGGGTTGATTGACTGTAAAGCTGAGGAACGACGCATTGGTCGCTGCTTTGTCATCATTCGCCGTTCGGATATATGACGCTCCCTGCACGAGAGCAGGGACGGTCGTAAAGGTATAGGCGCGGTCGATATACACGGTCCCTCCGGCTTGGAGGCCGGAAGTGGGCACGACATACGCTTTCCCGCTGGCCACCGTCAGATTCGAAATGTTGAGTGTTGAGGTGGGTGGAGGCGGAGGTGGCGTGGTGGAATTGCTCACCGTGACGGTGCGGGATGCAGAGGTGGTCGTATTGCCCGCCGCATCGCGGGCGACCGCCGTAAGGGTATAGGAGCCATTCGGCACAGTGGTCGTATTCCAGCTGGTGCTGTAGGGATTGGTCGTATCTTCGGCGCCGAGATTGGCGCCCTGGAGACGGAATTGCACGCCGGCCACGCCCGTATTATCGCTGGCACTGGCACTGACCGTCACCGTGCCGGAGACGGTGCCCGCACTGGGGGTCGTCAGCGTGACCGTAGGAGGAGTGGTGTCCGCGGAGGTGCCGCTCCCGGCTTCTGGTTTGACGATAACGGAATACATGCTGCAACATCCGCCGCTAGCATTGCCTCCGAGGGTAATGGTGCCGGCGGGGAAGGACCGCACAAATAGGCTGAGGGTCGCATCCGAGGTCACCAGATTTGTGCCGGTATCGGTAAACGTGTTCAACCACGAGGGTTTCGAGGTAATACGATCGCCATGGGCAACATACACGGATACGGGTTGATTGACTGTAAAGCTGAGGAACGACGCATTGGTCGCTGCTTTGTCATCATTCGCCGTTCGGATATATGACGCTCCCTGCACGAGAGCAGGGACGGTCGTAAAGGTATAGGCGCGGTCGATATACACGGTCCCTCCGGCTTGGAGGCCGGAAGTGGGCACGACATACGCTTTCCCGCTGGCCACCGTCAGATTGGAAATACTGAGTGTTGAGGAAGGTGGGGGAGGGGCTGTCGTGGTCAAAGTAATTTGTTTTTCTGTCGAAGGTGCACTTTCATTTCCGGCCGTGTCAAATGCTGTCGCAATAAATCCATAGGTTGTGCCGCCATTGAGCCCAGAAACGGTTGTTGCGGGCGAGGATGGATTGCTGGGCATTCCTGAAAATATGGGCTGTCCAAAATCTTGAGAAGGTAACGTCCGTTTATAAATTTTATATCCGGCCAAATCCGATTCGGAATTTTTGTCCCAGGTCACTGAAACGTTAGCTGAAAAAACAGGGGCGCAAGGTATTACAGATATCAATGCTACAAAAAGAATGGGAAACGAAAATTTGGTGGGAGAATTGAAAAACGCCAAGCTACTGATTGTCCTTGTAGAAAGCTGTACGACGTTTTTGAAAAACCTCCGAGCGATTTGCCTAAGTTGAGGCATCCAGACCCTAGGATTTTTAGCGGGACGAGTTTCTTTAAATAAAAGGATAGTGCTTTGGAATTTCATTATTCATCTCCCAGTTTTGGTAGACTTTTTACCATTTCATTAATAGTTTTCTCGAACGGTATTTCTCTATACGTGTGTATTTTCAATTTGCCCTCTTTTAATGGGAGTTCAATCTGAGGGGAAAACATGGCTATCCTTGCGCTTAAATTTCTCCCAGGAGGAGAAAGACAAGCGGATTTATTTAATTAATCCTACAATTTAACCAAGACTTCCAAGTACTACCTAAGAAAAATTTTAAGATCTTTTTAAATCAGGGGGAGGATGATGAAAAATTATGAAGATAGATAAATTCTGGGGGGAGACGTAGAGCGACACGAAATGAGTAGATAAAGTAATTGTCACGATAATAAACATGCCCAGGTTAAATTTTCCCATCCGACAGATGAAAAAATTCAAGAAGTGGGATTTTGATAGAATTTGAATTCTTTCCAATAATTAAGTTAGTTACGGGGACATATGCAAAATGGAGACCAGTGAATCCTTGGTCTAAATATTTGATTGTTTCCAAAAAGAAAAATTGGCAGGTGGTTTAACAGAAACGTTATAAAACATTGGAATTCTGGTGTAGGATTACTCAATCTTATGTAGGAAATACAATTCAGCATTGCTACGTAGCCGACTTTTATGTGAAAGTTCTTGGGTGTTTCTGAGGAAGAGGGATCTTTGAATTGTCCATAGAAAGAACAAAAGAGAGTGTTTGGAAATTTTTTCACTCAGGTCTAGAGTCAACAGATACCAATGCTTTTGTTGAAACGTTCGTAATCGTTTTGGTGTTTTAAAAATGTTGACACGTCTATCTATATTTTGGCGATTAACCCTTGGGTACCTGACAATCCTTGCGTTGGTGGTTGGCGTGAATTTATATATTCTCCATCAATTTCGTGCCTTAACGGAATTAGGCGCTGAGTTAGCGACCCATCACTTTCCAGCTGTGGAAACGGCTAAGCGACTCATTACCAGTCTGTATGCGCAATTAAAAAGTGACAAGCAATATTTGGTACTTCGGGATACCACCCTTCTGAAAGATTTTCTTCAGGAGGCTGAAAACTTTCGCAAAACCTTAAAGGCGCTTCAAGATCAGGAAAACCCTGGCAGTACGCTGGAAGCACTTGCGAAAACAAAAGAACTTCATGAAGAATTTCATACCTTATTTTTGAGTGTTGGCGTTGAACAAGCCGACCGTTCTCCTCACGCTATCGCCAGCTATGAGCAAAATCGGGATACATTAATTACCGCTATAACCCAATCCATCAACGCCTATATCACTGCTCAGGAAGCCAGTGTCGGTGCGATTCTCAAGGATTCCCACCTTCGTTCGGTGCAGGCCCAGGAAATTACGAAACAGCTTCTGGTGATGGCGTTGGTTCTAGGTCTTGGCTTGGCCGGGATCGCCAGCTATAGTATCCTTCGGCCCCTTCGACGAGTCAAAGCTCAAATCCGCAGAATTGGACAAGGACAATTTGGAGGGACGATCTCCCTTTCTGTTCCACAGGAGTTACGTGAATTGGTTGGCCAGGTAAATTGGATGGGCGAAAAACTACAAAAGTTAGATGAGATGAAGTCGGAATTCCTGGCAAATATTTCCCATGAGTTACGGACGCCGTTAACGTCTATTCGTGAGGGCTCACAGCTTCTGCTGGATGGGATTCCTGGAACGCTGACGAAAGACCAACGAGAAACCCTCACCATCATTTCTGAGAGTAGTCAACGGCTCAATCACTTAATCGGGAATCTCTTGGATTTATCCCGGATGGAGGCCGACATGGTCTCCTACAATTTTAGTCCCACCGACTTAAATCGTTTGGTCGTCCGGTCGACAGAAAAAGTCAAATTTCTCGCAGAACGAAAAAATATTCATCTGACCCTCGATTTGTTTCAGAACAAGGTGAGGTTCTATGATCTGGATGGGCCGAGGATGGAACAAGTGTTGGAAAATATTTTATCGAATGCGATTAAATTTAGCCCCGAAGGAACGACGGTGTTGATTCGATCAAGGCCGGATAATGTCGGAGAAGGGTTGCAATTTTCTGTGTCTGATACGGGACCGGGAATTCCCGAAGCCGATTTGCCTCATATTTTTGAACGATTTTACCAGGGGAAAACCCAAGAAGGCCGTGTGTATGTGGGGAGTGGAATCGGTTTGGCTTTGGCGAAGCGGGTGGTCGAAGCCCATGGTGGTAAAATTTGGGCTGAGAGTATTCTGGGAACCGGGACTGCATTGCATTTTACCATTCCCAAGCGAAAACATACGGGGAGTGTCCATTGACACGCAAAAAATTTGAGTCGTTGCTCCTGGTGGTTTTAGGGTCCGTAATGCTCTTTGAATGGAGTGGGTCTACCCTCACCGATGGGAAGCGGTCTGCCATGGCTCAATCGGGGTCAACCGGCTACTCTGCGGTGTCCTCGGTGTTAACTCCTGACCCTGAAGATGTTCCATTTTTTCGGGCCATTGCAGATGATCAGGAAAAGAAGCTGAGTACTTGTAAAAGTGAAGATGAATGTCGTGCGGTTCATTTTCTTCGTGGAGTCGTCGCGTTGTATGAAAATAGGGAATTAGCGGCGCTGCATTTTCGAAAAGTGGTGGCCTCCAACCCCAACAGCGCATTGGCGGGTGAGAGCCGATTTTGGTTATGGTTGTTGGATGTATTGAATACTCCAGGAGGAGGGATCGCTTCCGAGGGCTTAACTAAACGATTGGTTCGTGAAATAGTGAATAAGGAATTATTGGTCCATGAATTAAGTCGTCAGTTGGAAACAGATTCAGTTGACGCACTGAAGCAAGAGCTGACGAACCGGGAAAAGGCTGTCGATGAATTGAATCAGGCTCTCGCGAATCTGTCCAAACAAACAGAACAATTAAAAAAGGAGCAGGCGCTCCGCCAGGATGTGCAGCAGGAACTGAAGTCCAGTGAGAGAAAAGTTCAAGAACTGACGAATCAATTAGAGGCGTTACGACGTATCGATCAGGAAATCCGCGAGAAGGCCCCACCGACCCGCCCATCTGAAAAAATGGCCCCAACCCCCAAACTCGAAAGAGCCGAGGAGAAAGAATTCCCAAATGAAGGTGAAGGAAAAAAATAGAGGAATTGTGATGGCTGATGAACGAATTCTTGTTGTTGATGACGATCCGAGTTTACTGACCCTCCTGAAAATGCGCTTGCATTCCATGGGATTTGTGGTGACGGCGTGTGGCTCCGGGGGGGATGCCTTGAGCCGGGTTCAGGAAGATCCCTATGATTTTGCCATTCTGGATCTTCGATTGCCGGATGCTGACGGCTTGGATCTGATGGAAGAATTGCATCAGCATCAAACGAATCTTCCAATCCTGATTTTAACGGCGCATGGCTGTATTCCTAATGCGGTGGAAGCCATGAAAAAGGGTGCGTATGGGTATTTAACCAAACCGTTTGATGACAAAGAGTTGCTGGAGAGTATTGATAAAGCCCTCACGACCAAACGAATGAGTCAGGAAATTCATCGACTACAACTGCTTGTGAACGAATTATATGGGCTTGAAAATGTCGTGGCCCGGAGTGCAGAAATGCATACAGTGTTGAAGCAGGTGGCGCAAGTGGCGAAGACCGATACCACCGTCTGTATTTCCGGAGAAACCGGAACAGGGAAAGAAGTTATTGCGCGCGTGCTCCATTGTAATAGCCCTCGAGCTTCGAAACCCTTTATGGCCGTCAATTGTGCAGCTATTCCAGAAACGTTGTTCGAAAGTGAGTTGTTCGGGCATATGAAGGGTTCCTTTACCGGGGCCCATCAAAATAAAAGAGGATTAATCCAAAGTGCTGATAAGGGAACCTTATTTTTAGATGAAATCGGTGAAATGCCTTTGTCATTACAGGGCAAACTCTTGCGGGCCATTCAAAATCGAGAGGTGGTGCCCGTCGGAGGGCAAGTGCCCGTGAAAGTGGATGTGAGAATTCTGGCTGCAACCAATAAGGATCTGGAGTTAGCCGTTCGAGAAGGACGATTTCGAGAAGATCTGTATTATCGGATTCATGTTGTGCCTTTGTGGATTCCTCCGCTTCGGCAAAGACGAGAGGATATTCCTTCTCTCGCCCAGTTTTTTCTCAAACGGAGCATAGAGCATCATGGTAAAATCGTCAAAGGATTTTCCCCGGAAGCCATGCAGGCCTTAATTACGTATCCTTGGCCAGGGAATGTTCGAGAACTTGAGAATATGATTGAACGTGCGGTTGTCATGTCTCCTCAAGAAATTATCACGGCAGAATTCCTTGCACTTTCTCCACAAGAACAAAGCAAGCCAGGTGGTCTTCAGCCATTAACCGATGCGAAAGAGGCATTTGAAAAGGAGTACCTTCAAGATTTGCTGAAAGCCACACAAGGAAACATCTCTAAGGCGGCACAAATTGCCGGGCGCTATCGGGCAGACTTTTATAAACTGCTCAAAAAATACGGACTGCATCCCTCCGATAGGCAGGAAGATGCGTCTTCTTCAAACGGCCAACCAGGACTCCAGTAATTTTGGTACAGCGGGCAAGAGGCTTCTTTCTCAGCATGGGGTCGGGAAGGTGCTCGATTCGTTTCACTTTAAAAACGGCAGTTACGTAGTTTTACGCTGGTTCATGCTTCGAAATTCTCGGCAGGAAGGGGCTGGAAAGGCCCATAGATACCTCGTAGGTCATCCCAGCAATTCTGACACGTCACTCCTGTGGGATAGCCTCATGTTCCCATTTCGGCATGATTAAATTTATAGGTTGAATGGGGCCGGCTCTTTCCTATAGATAGAGAAGCAAAAAATACTCCTCTTCATCAGAATCGAACTCTAGCTTTCCTTGTCCGGCGGGAGGCAAGGTCGATTTGAGAGGCCGAACCCTACAGTCCCCCTCCTCATCTTCCGAAAAAACTACTACAGTTTCATGCTGATTAATGTCCTGTGGGGCAGGCTAGGGTGGTGCTCTATCTTGAGCTCTTTCTCCATGATAAGGGTGTCAAAGAAACCTGTTGGGAGAAATTCCCTCATCTATTAACCCAAACTTTAGTAGCTTGGTGACTGAATCCTCATGAGCCTGGCAAGAAGAAATAATACCGCCTTGATGCGCAAAGGGATCGATGGCCAGCGTGGATAGTCGGGTGCCACTTCCATAAAACCAGGTGCCCGAGTGATTAAAACATGTGTTATTCGACATGTCTCCATCAATCAGAACAACGAAAAGGCTATGTCCTTTGTTAGCACCGAGAAATAAACGTGTGTCTGTCTCTAACTCTCAATAGGTATTAAGGGTCAGTATGAGTGTGTGGGTTATTCCATCTATTCTCACGGCAGGAGTTTCCCTGTTTTTGGCGACGATCATATTTGTGAAGAGAAAAGATGGGGCACATTTTTTCCCTTTATTCTTGCTGATGGCGGTTATGATTTGGATCCATGGACTGAATGGGATACAAGAAGTGTTTCCAGCCCATCCCATTACCTTCAAAAAACTAATTCTAGTGGGTGAGGTCATTCTGCCGGTGTTGATCGGCTTTGTCGGTTTTTCATTATTGCATGAATTTTCTGCCAATTCTGTGGCATTGGGCAGAGGGTGGTGGAAAATCATCGGGTGTGGAGCTGCTCTCTTAGCCATGGTGATCGTGGGTACTCCAGATGGATTCATGCAGGTCAATCCTGAGGGGGAAATTGTGTTCAGACGACCAGAGGGATTGTTGATCTGGGGGTTTATCGTATTGGCCTCCTGTGTGGGAATATTTCAGCTGGAACGTATCCTTCAGTCTTTTCCCGATCCTCTACGATATCGATTGAAATACGTGTTGATTGGATTGGGAGGTTTGGCATGCATTTCCATCGCGCAGGCCTTTCATTTGGTCGTGGTCTCGGTGTGGCGACCGGAAGATGTGTGGGCGGGGGGACTCGCATCGTTCAGTTCTCTGGTGATCATGGCACTGGGATTGAGGCGATGGCGAGGACCGCAGGTGATTCAGAAGATTCAAGTCAGTCACCATGCTTTATACGCCTCCCTGGTCGTAGTGTGTGTGAGTGGGTATTTCGTTCTTGTCGCTATGGTGACCCTCGTGGTGCAACAAACGGATTGGGAGGTCAAGGAATCACTGGGAATGGTTCTCATGTTTCTTGCCGTTATGGGTTTGATTGTCGCCATGCTTTCCAGGCGTGTTCGTGTCGAATTTCTGCAAGTCGTTTCTCGTCATTTTTTTAAGGCGAAATATGATTATCGAGAGAAATGGTTAGAGGTCACTGAGATGTTTTCGGCCTGTCAGGATGTCTCCGAACTTCTAAACCGATACCTTGAGTGGCTCAGTCGAACATTTGGAACGTCTCGGGTGACAATTTGGAAACTTTTTGATGTTGATGGACGGTATCATCAAATACGGAAGGAGCGGCGTCGAAGGAAATTAACGGAAAATGATCGGTCACCGAATGTGTCAGAGCCGTTTCCGATTCCTGAAACTCACCCTCTTATTCATCAATTGAAAGAACAGCAAGAACCCTTGTTGGTGCAAGTGGGTCACCGGGTGGCTGAGGATTGGAGGGAATTTCTTGACATTACTCACGCCCATGTGTGTGTACCCCTGGTGACGGAGCAAGGCAGACTGCTTGGTTTTTGTACGCTTAGTCAGGAATCGGTTCGTGACGAGTACGATCAAGACGATTTGGATTTACTGCGAGCCATTGCGCACCATGTGACGATGCTGCTCATTCAATTTGAGTTAGTTCAAGAGCGTAGTTCATCCGCTAAATGGGAGGCTGTGCATCGGTTCTCGGCTTTTTATTTACATGATTTAAAAAATTTGGCGTCGAGTTTATCTATGGTGGCTCAGAATGCGGCGCAATACGGGAGTAATAGTGAATTTCAGGCATCGGCCATGCAGACCGTTAAAAATACGTCTCAGCGAATTATCGATTTAATGGGAGAATTATCACGTCAGGCGAACGAACCGAATTTGAGTGAGGGAGTCCCGACAGAGTCGGTGGATGTGAACCTATTGATCAAGGATATTCTGGCGACCGTCAATCGCCCTGGATGCCAACCGAATTTTTCCCCGGGGCCAGAGGTTCCGGTCCTTCAGCTCAAAAGGGAAGCAATCAAGCAAGTGTTGTTAAATCTCATTCTGAATGCGCGCCAGGCGATCGAGGGGCAAGGTACGATTGATATATCCACCGCCTGTGATGGCAAGCAGGTGATCGTTGAATTGGTTGATACAGGGGGTGGCATGTCCGTGGCCCAGCTTGAAAATATTTTTCAGCCATTCAAAAGCTCCAAAAAGAATGGGTTGGGTGTAGGTCTGTTTCAATGTAAGCGAATTGTAGAGGACCATCATGGCGTTATTCATATTGAAAGCCAGGAAGGGCGAGGCACAACGGTGATGATTACATTTCCCGTTCAAAGTGCCGATAACCCAAGTACAATGGAGTTTGGTGTATCTCAAGTCGGGGTAGAATATGACTCAAGAAAAAATAAGTAACCATGAAGTCTGATCCGCCTGCTGAGCATTCACATCTTCCTTCACTTCTTCTGGTTGATGACCGGCAGGAAATTCTTGAACAGATGAAGTGGGGATTAAAGTCCTCCTATCTGATCTATGAGGCAGATCATCGCACCGCAGCTGTCGATATTCTTCAACGGGAAAAGATCTCACTGGTCACCTTAGATTTAGGTTTGCCACCTGATACCGGTGGAGTGACGGAGGGATTGTCTGCCTTGGAACAATTGCTTGCGGTGAATCCTTTGGTGAAGGTGGTCGTCATCACGGGCAATCAAGATCGAGCGAATGCGCTCAAGGCTATTCAAATTGGCGCCTATGATTTTATGGAAAAGCCGGTGGACCTGGAAGTGTTAAAAGTTGTTCTGCAGCGGGCCGGGTATTTGGCCGGCCTGGAAAAAGAAAACCAAAAACTTCTGGATCGTGAGGCGAAACGAGGATTTCCTGAAATTATCGGGAGCAGCCCGGTCATGGTTAAAGTATTCGATACCATCCGGCGAGTGGCCGGTTCGGATATTTCTATTTTAATCGTCGGAGAAAGCGGGACAGGAAAGGAGTTGGTGGCTCGGGCGATTCATCAGCAAAGTCACAGAAAGGATGGCCCGTTTATCGCAATTAATTGTGGGGCTATTCCCGAAACCTTGCTGGAAAGTGAGTTGTTTGGGCATGAGAAAGGGGCGTTTACCGGAGCCCATCTCCAGCGTCCAGGTCGAATTGAGTCGGCCCAGGGCGGGACACTTTTTCTAGATGAGATTGGTGAGATTTCTCCTGCATTGCAAGTTAAGCTACTTCGGGTGTTACAAGAACGAAGTATCGAGCGGGTAGGCGGACGCGTAGAAATTCCAGTAGACACAAGGGTTCTGGCAGCCACCAATATGGATCTTCAACTAGCAATGAAAGATGGCCGCTTCAGGGAAGATCTGTATTATCGATTGAATACCGTGACCATTACGGCTCCTCCCTTACGGGAGCGGGGTGGCGATATCGTGATGTTGGGCAAATCGCTGCTTCAGCGTTATTCAGAAGAAGCGAAAAAGAAGATTTCCGGATTTACGAGGGAAGCCCTGATGTCTCTCGAACAATATCATTGGCCGGGGAACATTCGAGAATTAGAAAACAGGATTCGTCGCGCCGTGACGCTAACCGACAATCCAAGGATTGCTCCGGAAGATTTAGATTTAGCCCCTCCCGATGAGAGTCAAGTTGGCCTTACCCTGAAAGTAGCCAGAGACACGGTAGAAAAGCGAGTGATTGAGCAAACTCTGGCCAAGACAGGTGGAAATATTACCAAGGCGGCGACCATCCTTGGTGTGAGCCGACCGACTCTCCATGATTTGATTTCCCGCCACCACATAAAAAAATAACGATCCCTCCGCAAGGCCATTTCCAATTTCCCGATTGACCAGAGAAGAAAAGTTAGGATCGATAGGATGCGTTGATTTTTACGTAATCGTAGGTCAGATCCGTGGTCCAGATCGTGGATGACCCTTGCCCCATTCCGAGTGAAATAAAGATTGTCAGGAAGGGCTTCTTCATTTCCTGTTTAATGCGGCGCTCCACCTGAGGCCCCAGCCCTTTTCCATTTTTGACGATGGGAATCTTATTGAATCCAATGAGAAGTTTCTCTGCTTTAACAGGGAAACCGGCCCGTCCTAATGCGGCCACAATTCTTCCCCAGTTGGGATCCGTACCAAATATAGCGGTTTTAACTAAAGGGGAGGTGGCCAGAGTATTGGCAAATTGTTTGGCTGCCCGGCCACTGGAAGCCTGAGTGATCTGGAATTCAATGATTTTGGTAGCACCTTCGCCATCCCGAATAATTTCCATGGCCAGATGGTGACAGACCTGAAATAAGAGGGCTTCAAATTTGACATGTGCCGTCGTTCCGGTTTTGATGGGTAAGTTTCCGGCTTCCCCGTTGGCCAGACATAAGGCCGTGTCATTGGTGCTGGTTTCCCCATCAACAGAAATACAGTTAAATGTTTGGTTAGTGACAGCGCGAAAGGTCGTTTGTAGCGTTTGTTGGTCAATGGCTGCGTCTGTTGTGACATAGGCCAACATGGTCGCCATGTCAGGGTGGATCATTCCCGAACCTTTGGCGATTCCCCCTATGGTTACTATTTTTCCGCCAATTCGGTCTTGAAACGCGATTTCTTTAGGACAGGTGTCTGTCGTCATGATCGCCTTAGCAGCTTCCTGGTGACCAGCCTTGCGTAGTCGTGAAATTAAAATGGGAATGCCGTTTCGTACTGCCGGCATCGGCAGCGGTACCCCAATGACACCAGTGGATCCGACAAACACATGGTGAAGGGGAATTGTGAGTTGGTCGGCAACTCTCCGACCCATCTCCCTGGCATGGATTAACCCTTCCGGTCCGGTAAATGCGTTAGCATTCCCGCTATTAACAATGAATGCTTGCCCTTTGCCCTTCTTGAGATTAAGCCGGTCGACAATCACGGGAGCGGCCGGGAGCCTGTTGGAGGTGAACACTCCGGCAACAGGTCCAGGCTTCTCTGACACGATCAAGGTCAGATCAAGCTGCTTGGTCTTTTTAATTCCTGAATGAATCCCTGCGGCAAGGAATCCCTTTGGGGCAGTGATCCCGCCTTTTATGCGTTTAGACATGAGAACATCCCCTTCTCGTCAGGAGAAACTGGTGAACGGTGGTCTAGGGAAAGAGGCCTGGCGCGGTCAATCCGAGTGTTTCGGGAAGTCCTAACATCAGATTCATACATTGAATCGCTTGTCCGGCTGCGCCTTTTACGAGATTGTCCAGCGAACCTGTGGTGATGAGATAGCCCGTTCGAGAATCATAGGTACAACTGAGGTCACAAAAATTTGATCCTCGCAGATTTTTCGGATTGACCCCTTCGGAACTGGGAAAGAGTCGAATGAAATATTCGTCTCGATACCGACTGTTATAAGCTGCATCCAGATGGGATTGTTCAATGCCGGGTTTCAATTTGGCATAGGCGGTGCTCAGAATGCCTCGGTTAATCGGTATCAAGTGAGGTGTGAAAATTATAGATGGATTGGGGAAAGCTGTTTTTGAAGATGAAGCAGGAATCTGTCGTGCCAACTCCTGTTCGATTTCAGGCACATGGCGATGCTTGCCGATTTTATAAGCATGAATGGCTTCATGCGATTCAGGAAAGTGAGTGCCCAGTGCAGGTGTGCGACCGGCTCCTGAAATTCCCGACTTTGCGTCAATGATAATCGAGTTGTGCTCAATAAGGTTTTGGGCCACAAAGGGCGCAAGTTGCAAGATGGCGACGGTGGGATAACACCCGGCAACGGCGACAAGGTTGGTTTTGGCGATAGCCGCACGATTGAGTTCTGGTAGTCCATACACCGCATTTTTGAGCAGGCCAGGGAACGTATGGGGGGTTTGATACCATTGCTCATACACCATCGGATCCTGAAGACGATAATCGGCACTCAAGTCAATGACACGTTTCCCCTGTGAGAGAAAATCGGCTACTGGTTGCAAGGATTGCGTATGAGGAAGCGCGAGAAAAACCACATCGACTTCCTTGGCGATCGAGTCGATATTCAACGAAGACAATGCACAGTCATAAATTTTCGTAAGATGAGGAAGCAGCGAAGCGACAGCGCGGCCCTCAGATTTTTCAGACGCCACCACACGGGACAGTGTGACCTGAGGGTGGAGGGTGAGTAATCGAAGTAATTCCCCACCTGTATAGCCACTAGCTCCAATGACAGCAACGCGAATTTTTCTATCCATGGTCTTTTTTTCTAGAAAGTTAAGTAAGGGGCGAAAGGTTGAGCAGGATATTTATTGGGAAATGATTTTCCTTCGTGACAATTGATTATTTGTAAACAGTAAGATTGGAGTGGCGACGGCATCAGACAAAAGTTGGAATAAAAAAAAGGGGAGGCTGGAAGGCCTCCCCCATAATTTTGCGTGAATGGTGAACCGGCCAATTATCGTTTGGAGTATTGGAACCTGGCTCTGGCGCCTTTTTGCCCGTATTTTTTCCGTTCTTTCACTCTGCTATCTCTGGTGAGCAATCCATTTTTTTTCAGGGGATCCCGTAGCGAAGGATTATATAAGGCCAATGCCTTGGCAATCGCATGGCGAAGGGCTCCCGCCTGACCTGAAACGCCTCCCCCTGTCAGCGTGGCTTTGACATTAAATTGCCCGCTTGTTTTGGTGACATCGAATGGCGTTTGTATCTGGATTTGATGTGTCAATCGTGGAAAATATGAATCGACTGATCGTGCGTTGATGAGAATGTCGCCTTGCCCTGGTTCTACCCACGCTCGGGCAATCGCGTTTTTCCTTTTTCCGGTTGCGTATTGAATGGTATCGACCATGTGAGGATAAGTCTCCTTTGTTTCGTTGGAACAGTTACTGATGAATTTAGAGATTCAAAGGCGTTGGGCTTTGCGCTCGATGCAGATGCTCGGCACCAGGGTAAATTTTGAGCTTTTTGGCCATTTGTTTCCCCAACGTACATTTTGGAAGCATCCCACGAATGGCTTTAGTAAGGACTTCGGTTGGTTTCTTTGCATGAAGATGCTCTGCCGTAATGGCTTTGATTCCTCCAGGGTAACCGGTGTGATGATAATAGATCTTTCTACGAAATTTATCGCTGGTGAATTGGATTTTACTGGAATTGATGATGACGACATGGTCGCCCGTATCGACATTAGGCGTGAACGTCGGCTTATGCTTTCCACGAAGGATTGAGGCAACCTTGGCGGCCAAGCGTCCAACGGTTTTTCCTTTAGCATCGACTAAGAACCATTGTCGTTCAACTTCCAACGGTTTAGCTTGATAAGATCGCATGAGTGTCTGAGTTCCTTTCCTCTACTTGATTACAATCTAAATATCGGTTTGTTCTAATCCTTTTTGATCGAGCTTGGAAAGCCAGGTATCCAGATCTTCCCCCCCGCGACGTTCCAGCACCTCTGGAGTAACGTAGATGGGACATTGACATCGGAGAGCTAGGGCAATCGCATCACTCGGCCTGGAATCGATCGATTTTTCCAACTCATCTTTGGACAAAAACAGCGTTGAAAAATACGTATTATTTTTAACTTCTGTGATTACAACTTTGTTGAGGGTAAATCCAAGGTGCGAGGCAAAACTGCAAATAAGGTCATGGCTCATGGGGCGGGGTGGAATGACGTTCTCCAAGGCCAACCGAATCGATGTTCCTTCGGCGGTTCCAACCCATATGGGAAGAACCTCTGAATTTTTTTCATCCCGTAGGACCACGATTTGCGTGTCGGTATTCGGATCGACCAGGACCCCATGGACCTTTAACGGAATTAATGTGTTTATTTCAGTCATCACCCGCACACTCACTATCAATCGTAAATATTTCAGATGGCCACATGAGCATCAGCTAGACGTCCGATTTCCCAAAATCCTCAGGCTTGAGGTTTTCCAGCCATCGTTCCAATTCTTCTGAGTTTTGTTTATGGAGCACTTCCCCTGAAGCAAAAATAGGAGCATCCGTGCGAAGGGCCACGGCAATCGCGTCACTTGGCCGAGAGTCAACGGTGAACTCGGAATCTCCAAAAAGGAGATGGATTTTGGCGAAGTACGTATTGTCTTTCAAATCTGTAATGACCGTACTAATGACCTTAGCATCCATATTATCAAGTACCGTTTTCATGAGATCATGGGTCATCGGCCTTGGAGGAGCTATCCGCTCTAAGGCAAAACTAATCGCGCTGGCTTCGGCCTTCCCAACCCAGATTGGGAGCATATCAGAATTTTGTTCATCTCTCAGGATGACAATATAGGCATTGTTGTAGGGGTCAAATAAAAGACCCCTCACGTTCATTTGATTCAACATACGATCTGCCAGTCATAAATAAAGGACGTGTGTTTTACTTGAAAATCAAACCTTGAAAAATAGCATTCGATAATATGTATTGTCAATGAAAATAAGGGCTTGTCCATCTTCCTATGCTTTGGATTGAGATCATGGCCTTGATCGTCCTTAAGATAAAGAGCATTTTGGTTTAGAAAAATTATACCATGCATGAGTGGGCATCGGTAACCAGCCTGCATTGGATCCGTTTTCCTTATTTTATCATGTCTGAAATACGAGTTTTGCTCTGACTGTGGAAGTGATCCACTCACATGCCTCCTCACGGATAATGTGATGCTTTTCGCCGGTCATACGGTCTTTAATTTCAATGGTGTTCTGTGCCAGTCCCTTATCCCCAAGAATAATATGGAAAGGAATGCCGAGCAAATCTGCATCGTTAAACTTCACTCCACCCCGTTCCTCACGGTCGTCAAGTAATACCTCTATCCCGTTTTGGGAAAGGTCCTGATAGAGCTGCTCGGAAGCTTGACGTACATTTTCTGATGCGGTGACCGAAAGGATGTGGACCTGAAATGGGGCAATGGGCATGGGCCAACAGATGCCTTTGTCGTCATGGTTTTGTTCAATGGCTGCTGCCGCTGCTCTGCTGACACCTATGCCATAGCATCCCATGACAGCGGGAAGGGTCTCGCCTTGAGCATCCAGGTAGGTTGCCCCCATTTTTTCACTATATTTTGTTCCTAGCATAAAGATATGCCCCACTTCGATTCCTCTGGCTGTTTGGAGCGAGCTGCCTCCACGTGGGGAAGGGTCACCGGCCTGGGCTTGGCGAAAATCTCCTATGCTCTCAATGGCAAAATCCCGGTCAATATTGACATGAATGAGGTGGACGTCCGGTTCGTTTCCACCCACAATGAAATTGGTCAAAACAGCTACGGCCTGGTCAGCCAGAATTCGAATTTTCTGAAGACCGATCGGGCCGACAAAGCCGACTGGGGCCGTTGTGAAGCGGAGGACCATCTCTGGGGTCGCCAAAGATAATTCATGAATACCAAGATGTCGTTGAATTTTAATTTCGTTCGCTTGATGGTCCCCTCGGATCAGGACTGCGGTTATCTCATTCATGCCAGTCTGATACAGAAGGGTTTTCACCAGGCGGGAAGGAGGCACGTTGAGTAAGGCGCACACTTCTTCAACCGATTTAGCATTGGGTGTAGAGACCTTTTCCAGTGGTAGTGCGGCCTCAGGCTCCCCCATGGTGGGTGGGGCAATTTCGGCCCGTTCGACATTGGCTGCATATTGTGTGTCAGGATCAAAAACGATGAGTTCTTCGCCGGTATTGGCTAGGACCATGAATTCGTGAGAAGAGATGCCACCGATTAAGCCGGTATCGGCCTCCACTGGACGATATTCGAGGCCCATACGAGAAAAAATGCGGCAATAGGCGTCGTACATGTTTTGGTACGTATGTTTGGCTCCTTCCACATCCTGATCAAAGCTATACGCATCTTTCATGATGAATTCGCGCCCTCGCATGATGCCAAACCGTGGGCGGATTTCATCGCGAAATTTCGTTTGGATTTGATACAGAGTGACGGGCAATTGACGATATGAACTGACCTCTCGACGGAACAAATCAGTGACGACTTCTTCGTGAGTGGGACCCAGGCAAAAGTCCCGATCATGGCGATCATGTAATCGGAATAGCTCTTTTCCATAGAAATCCCAGCGATCTGTTTCTTTCCAAAGCTCGGCCGAGGATAGAATCGGGAGTAACAGCTCTTGCGCTCCTATCCGGTTCATCTCTTCGCGAACAATAGTCTCAATTTTCCGGATGACCCTCAATCCTAGTGGAAGGTAGGAATAAATTCCGGCGGCGACTTTTCGGATCATGCCCGCGCGAAGCATGAGGCGGTGGCTGACCACTTCGGCTTCCCCGGGATCCTGTCGCATCGTGGGAATTAATGTTTGTGATACACGCATGAAGACACCTGGTTAAATGGTTGAGGACAGACTGAGTCGCAGGGAGAACTCACATGGATAGCAATAGGGCAACGAGACGTTCAACTGGGTGGAATTTATTGGAGTAGGCGACTAATGTCATTCCAGGTCGCATAGGCCATCAGGAAGACCAACAAGACCAGTCCAATTTGTTGGGCCATTTCTCTCGACCGGTCTCCTAACGGGCGACCTAAAATGCCTTCACAGGCAAAAAAGAAGAGATGCCCTCCATCAAGAATGGGAATGGGTAATAAATTCAAAATTCCCAAATTAATACTTAAGATCGCAATAAGCCATACGACGCTGGCAAGACCCTGTTGGGCTTGTTCGCCTGACACACTGGCAATCATCAGCGGGCCACCGAGATGCTTTGAAGAAATTTCTCCCGTCAAGAGTTTGTATAAACCAATCACGGTGAGTTCACACCATTTCCATGTAGCCTTGAGTCCATCCCATGGGGCAAGAAATAGAGAGGTGCTTTTGAGCACCGTACCCGCACCGGCTAGTTTAATCCCAATGCGGCCAACAGACTTGGTTTCCCCATCGGAAGAGGTAACGGTTTGGCCTTCAGGGGTGATGCGAAGAGAGACAATCTGTCCTCCGCGATCGACCTGAACATCTAAAGGGGTTCCAGGGTGTTGGCGAACGATCTCGGTCATCTGAGACCAGGTGACAATCGGTGTGTCATCAATTTGGATAATTCGGTCATCTTGTTGAAGCCCCGCGGCCATGGCAGGGGTGTCCGGCATGACTCCCCCGACAAGCGGAGCATGATCCTCAATGCCTAAAGTGTATTGAGGTTCGTCCGGGCGATCTGGCACCATTTGAACCGTTGGAGTGATGATCAGCGTTTTAACGGTATCCCCACGAATGACATCCAGGGTGACGGGACGCCCATGGGCCTTACCAACTTGTTGATATAGTTCACCCAGCGTCGAGATGTCTTCTTCATTGGCCCGGATTACCCGATCACCGATATGTAATCCGGCAGTTTCGGCTGGGGAGTCGGGGATGATCGCTTCAATCACCGGTGTGATGTTGTCGATGCTGGGCACAAATAGGGGTGACCCCAAAGCCAGCATACCCGTAAAGATCAGGTAACTGAGAATAAAATTGAATCCGGGGCCAGCCGCCACAATCAACGTTTTGTGGGGAAGTGACTGGTGAATAAAGGATTCACGTTGTTCAGCAGGCGAAACAGCCTCTGACACTTCCTCACCGTATAATTTGACATATCCTCCAAGAGGAATCGCTGCCAAAAGATATTCTGTATCGCCGATCTTGCGACCAATGAGTTTTGGTCCGAAACCGATGGAAAATTTGAGGACCCTGACGCCCACCCATCGAGCGGCCAGATAATGGCCATATTCGTGAAAGGTTACAAGGACTCCCAGTACGACCAGGAACCACCATAACTTTTGCCCAAATAGAAAGATGGAATCTGGAGAAAATGACAGGAGGTTATTCATGGGTGTTTATCGCGGATTCATATTGGTGAAGAGGAACAGGCTTTCATCATTTCCGTGGCTGTACGTCGGGCCCATTGGTCTATCTCCAGGGCATCTTCAATGGATGTGACGGGAGTCGCGGTATAGGCATTCATCGTTTCCTGAATCACTCTGGGAATATCCAAAAAGGCAATTTGTTCTTTAAGGAAAGCATCAACGGCGATTTCATTTGCCGCGTTTAATGTGGGTGGAAGCCCGTCCGCTCCTGCCAGTGCGTCATAGGCTAACTGGAGACAGGGGAATTTTTTCGAATCAGTTGGGTAAAACGTAAATTTCCCAATTTTTCCTAAATCCAAGAGTGGAGGATTCAAAGGAATGCGTTCCGGGTATTTGAGAGCATAGGAAATTGGTGTTCGCATGTCCGGGTGCCCTAACTGCGCGATGACTGACCCATCACAATATTCTACCAAAGAGTGGATTATACTTTCTCGATGGATGACGACATCAATTTGATCGTGAGGGATATCAAAGAGCCATCGGGCTTCGATCACCTCCAGGCCCTTATTCATCAAGGTGGCGGAGTCGGTGGTGATTTTAGCACCCATTTTCCAATTTGGATGTTGCATCGCTTGTTCGGGGGTCACGTGTTCCAGGTCATTGATAGGCCAATCCCAAAATGGCCCGCCGGAGGCGGTTAAGACGATCCGGCGAATATCTATTTTTCGGTGGCCTTCCATCGATTGGAAAATGGCGCTATGTTCACTATCGATGGGAAAAATGGTGACGCCATGTTTGTGGGCTTCCAATTGCATCAAACGGCCTGCCATGACCATCGGCTCTTTATTGGCCAGTGCAACCTGCCGGCCTGCTTGAATGGCTGTCAAGGTTGGCTTGAGTCCTGCTCCACCGACGATCGCAGAAATCACTAAATCACTTTTCGATGCACTGGCGACGGCGCAGAGCCCCTGCTCTCCGTCCAAAATTTCCGTGGACGTGTGTCCTATCCGTGCTCGCAATCGATTGGCAGCATCCCGGCAGGACAGCGCAACCACTTCTGGCTTGAAGATGCGGATCTGTTCCTCAAGGGCCTGATCATTTGATCCGGCGGCCAAGCCGACTACTTGAAACTCTTCAGGGAATCTGGAGATCACATCTAATGTACTGTTCCCAATCGATCCGGTAGATCCTAAGATGACGATGTGTTTCACCAGATTCTCCTATGGTTGTGCATGGTCTGGTTTTTAGGATGAGCCCGCGAATAGGGCATAGTAGTAAAACGCCGGGCCGGTAAAGAGCAGACTGTCCACACGATCCAGCACTCCTCCATGTCCTGGAATGATTGTGCCTGAATCCTTGATACTCACGCTACGTTTGATCGCTGATTCTGCAAGATCACCAAGCGCTCCGATTATGGCCATACCCATGCCGAGAATAGCGCATTCCCCCAACGAGAAAAAGGGGAGAAACCAAAAGTGGCTGATAAGGCCTCCCAGGACAGAAAAAAGGACCCCCCCCATCAAACCTTCAACCGTTTTTTTAGGACTCAGGGTTGGCGCCAGGGCATGTCGTCCAAGAGATAAGCCTACGACAAATCCACCAGTATCAGCTAACCATGTGATCGCTAAGACGAAAAAGATTAAGGCGATTCCATGTGGCAGTTGCCGGAGGAGTATGAAATGTCCGAGCAGAACCACGACATAAAGTATTCCAAAGGGATAGGCTGCCCATACAGGGAGCCGTTGCCTCATGGCAGTCGGGGATATAAAAAACCCCGTTAAAACAACCATAACGATTCCCAAGAGCCAGATGTTCACGGCTTGGGAGTAGCCAGTGTCCATGGCAACAAGGAGTATGACGGCACCGAGACAGGAGATAATCTTGGTGCCAAGACTGGCGGTTGGTCCGAAGTAGAGGGTGAGAAATTCCCATAATGCGAAGAGAGAAGCTGTGCCAATCAGAAGAGAAAGGAGCCAAGGTGGAGAATAGCGTATTCCCGCATAGAGCAAAGGAATAAATACGATGGCTGAGTACAGTCGACGGGGATCCATGGATTATAGGAGTAAAAGGGGCAGTGCGTCAGATAAACTGGAAGAAGGGTGCCTGGTATGCAGGAGCGCCACAGACGGTTTTATGGCGAAACAGTTTGAGTGATTCGGCCAAAACGACGCTCCCGTTTTTGATAATCGAGTAAGGCGAGAAGAGTCTCAACGCGACGGAAATCAGGCCACAGGGTTTTGGTGAAATAGAGTTCGGTGTAGGCAATTTGCCAGGGAAGGAAATTGCTGATTCGCGCCTCTCCAGAGGTACGGATGAGCAAATCTGGATCCGGTAAACCCCATGTGCTGAGATATTGTTCGAACAAGTTCTCATCAATTTGGTCTGGTGTGAGCGATCCCATCTGAACCTCGATCGCGACTTTCCGTACGGCATCGACAATTTCGGCTCTTCCCCCATAGCTGAGGGCGACTGCCAGCGTGCGCTGAGTCAAATGGCGGGTTTCCTCTGCCACCTCTAAGGCCAGCGAACGGACGGAGGGGGGCAGTTGTTCCAGTCGTCCAATTGGCAGAAACCGTACCTGGCGCTCCTGAAACCGTTGGCGTTCTTGATGCAGGTACTGCTCAAGTAACCCCATAAGCAGTCGAATTTCTGAATGAGGCCGTTTCCAATTTTCCTGAGAAAATGCATAGATGGTGATATAAGGAATGGTGAGCTCATGCCCGATTTCCAGAACATCTTGAAGTGCCCGGAGCCCTTCTTTGTGACCGGCAATTCTAGGCAACCCGCGTTGAGCGGCCCATCGGCCATTGCCATCCATGATGATTGCGATATGTCGTGGAAGGGATGTGAGGTCAAGTTGATCCAGCAATTCGCCTTCAGCAACTTGTCTTGCTTCCACCGCCTGAAATTCATCCATGGAATTGTGCTGAACCCGATCGTAAGGGTAAGAACCGCGTTGGAATTCTATCGAAAGATTATAGGAGCTAGGCAAAATTTCACAACAATTTCAGTCTAATAATGAAAGCGATTCTTGTCAAATTCGCGACGAGACGATCTTCACTGAAAATTGCGCCCACCTGGGAGATGGGCTATACTCCTTTTTTGTTTCGTTCTCATTACGTACTTCGTTGTCAGTGATATCCTATGGTACCCAGCCTTTCAGACTTTGCCCTTCAAGAAAAGGATGTCCTCCAGGCCTTAAATAAGGCCACCGCTCGGGGAGTGGATTACGTGGACATGTATGTCGAGTCCTGCGTGACCGATTCCGTTTCTATGGAGGAAAGCCTCGTCAAGCGCGCAGTCAAAAGTATTTTCCAGGGGGCGGGTGTTCGAGCGGTGGCTGGAGAACGAACCGGGTTTGCATATTCAGATGATCTATCTGTACGAGACCTGGAAATTGCCGCTGATACGGCACGGTATATCGCCGATTCTCCTCAAGGGGACAATCCCATAGCCGTCACTCATCGTTCTCAGCCCTCCCAGAATCTCTACCCGTTGTCCCAGCCGCTCACCGATATTACGACAGAAGCTCGGGTTGCCTTACTGAATGAAATTGATGTGGAAGCCAGACGATATGACCCCCGAATTACCAAGGTCATGGCCTCTTTTAATACGGAACAGAAAATATTCTTAGTCATTAACTCCCAAGGGCAGCTGGTGGGAGATGTGCAACCTCTCTCTCGTCTCCAAATTTCCTGTATTGCTGAAGATGGGTCCAATCGCCAGGTTGGGTCCTTTGGAGGAGGGGGACGAGTCGGATTTGCTTTCTACCTGGAGCAGAATCGCGCGATGGAGTTTGCCCGAGAAGCTGCACGTCAGGCAATTGTGAATCTAGGCGCGGTCGAAGCTCCGGCCGGCACCATGCCGGTTGTTTTAGGTGGGGGATGGCCGGGCATTCTGCTTCACGAAGCGATCGGACATGGGTTGGAAGCGGATTTTAATCGTCGTAAAACGTCAGCCTTTAGTGATTTAGTGGGAAAAACCGTCGCGTCCGAACTATGCACAATTGTGGATGACGGGACCCTCCCATTTCGGCGTGGTTCGATGAATATCGATGATGAGGGGACGCCGACGTCAAGAACCATGCTCATTGAAAAAGGTGTGTTGCGCGGCTATATCACGGATCGGCTCAATGCCCGTTTGATGGGTATCCCGTTAACAGGAAATGGAAGACGTGAAGATTTCCGGAGCATCATTCTTCCACGTATGACCAATACCTTTATGTTAGCCGGAGAATCAGATCCACAGGATATCATTCGGTCGGTGAAAAACGGGTTGTATGCCGTGTCGTTTGGTGGAGGGCAGGTTGATATCACCAGTGGGAAATTTGTCTTTTCAGCCAGCGAAGCCTATCTCATCGAAGATGGGCAGGTGACCAAACCGGTCAAGGGCGCGACGTTGATTGGGAACGGTCCGGATGTGCTCAAAAAAGTTTCGATGGTTGGACATGATATGAAATTAGATGAAGGAATTGGGACCTGTGGAAAAGATGGTCAATCGGTTCCGGTCGGCGTGGGACTTCCTACCATTAAAATTGATGAAATGATCGTCGGTGGCACGGCGATGGGCTGATGGATAACCCTCCCGTTTTGTTTCTTTCCATTTAATCATTTAATAATGTCAAATCTGCCCACCACACATGGTGACCGTTTCCCGGAGTTGGCCGCCACGGTTCTCAAGCGAGCCAAGGCTTTAGGGGCGACGGAGGCGGATCTACTTGTGGCGGAAGGCGATTCAGTCTCGGTGCAGGTGCGGATGTCGGAGGTGGATCGGCTCTCCAAGGCCCGTGAGAAGGTCTTGGGGATTCGGGTGTTTTTTGGCAAGCGTTCAGCCAGTTCCTCTACATCGGATTTTTCCAACTCCTCGTTGGATCGTTTAGTCACTGACACATGTAGTTTGGCCAGAGCTGTGGTTGAAGATGAAACTTCAGGACTACCCGCGCCGGATCAAATGGTGGTGGATATCCCCGACATGGATATGAAAGATGATCGGCAATTGGCAGTTGATGAGGAAATAGACCTGGCCAAGCGAACTGAACAATCCGCGTTTTCCGCAGATCCCCGCATCACCAATTCTGAAGGGGCTGAGTGTTCGGCTGGGTATGGATCGATTTTATTAGCGAATTCCCATGGGTTTGTTGGATCGTACGCCAGTTCTTCCTACTCACTCTCTGTGTCGCCCATTGCGATGGACAGCCAAAATGGCGGTATGCAGCGGGACTACTGGTACTCCGTGAAGCGTAAATTCCATGAATTGGACAGCCCGGAATCGATCGGCCAGGAGGCCGCTCGCCGAACTGTGAGGCGGCTAGGCAGTCGGGCCATTACGACACAAGAAGTTCCCGTGATCTTCGATCCGGAAACGGCCAAAAGCCTCCTAGGGCATATTTCCTCAGCGGTATCCGGGTACTCCTTGTATAAGGGGGCCTCGTTTCTTTTGGGGCAACTCGGAAAATCTATTGCTTCGGATTTGGTGACAGTGGTTGATGATGGTCGATTAGCCGGAGGGCTGGGGTCTCGACCATTTGATGGTGAAGGGTTGCCCACGAGGAAAACCCTGGTGGTCGATAGAGGCGTGCTGTCGAGTTACCTGTTAGACACGTATTCAGGGCGAAAATTGGGGATGGCATCCACCGGCAATGCATCAAGATCGGTGGGCGAAAATCCGACAGTGGGCACTACGAATTTATTTCTCTCGCCGGGCTCCTATTCGCCTGATGACATTCTCAAGTCAATGAAGCGGGGGTTGTACGTCACGGATCTGATTGGATTTGGTGTCAACCTTGTCACCGGGGACTATTCAAGGGGAGCGGTGGGGTTTTGGGTTGAAAACGGAGAGTTGACCCATCCGGTGGAAGAGGTCACCATTGCCGGGAATTTACAACAGATCCTGAAGGATATTGAAATGATCGGGAATGATTTAGCATTTCGGGGCCGGGTGGCCAGTCCTACGGTTAAAATTCGCAAGATGATGGTGGCCGGTCATTAGAGGTATACAGGACAAGCACTCATTCAGAGTTTATCGATTGCCGATCTATTTCATGAATTCAAAGAGCGGCCCGAGGGCCATAAGGAGTCAGGATGCCACTGGAAAAAGAGGATGGGGCAAAAGTTCTCCAGTTGATCACTTCCCGGTACAATGCACGGGAATGGAGAAAAAAAATTGAAAAGACTTTAAGTTTGCCCCCATCAGGGTTGAAAGACGAAGATCAACGTAAAGCGTTTCTTTATCTTAAGGTCGGGCTACAAGCCTACAAATCCCGCCGGGCCGATCCACCTTCTTGGATTGTGGGCGGCTTTGCCACCAAGGAAGTGATTGACCGGGCATTGTTTAAACCCACGGTCATTGATCCGGGTTTTACCAAAGACCAGGTGACAGAATTTTTTGGAGAAGATCCCGGTTCGGAAGTCAATGAGGCCTGGTGGGATGACATGCTCGTCAATTGGTTTGAAGAACCAGAAGAAGAGGTCGAAGACGCCACAGACGACGAGTCGTCTGAAGATTCGGAATCGTTGGCTGAGGGCGAGGAGGCCTCAGGTCCTACAGACGCCGGTCATCCCCAAAAAACCATTAACTAAATTCCCTTCCGTACGGTTCCTCCAGATCCCTTGAGCCTAATTTTTAGCGTTATGGCATCGGGGACCACAGTGGGAACGAAACTCATCTGCCTTTCTCGTCTTTACCGTTGCCAGTTCCAAGCACCTTGCAGGGCTTCGTTCATACTTCGTTATTTCAAATAAGCTCCTGGGTCTGTTGACTCATGCATGGTGTGACGATGGCGTGGCCATGCCCGGTTCCAGCTCAGGGACCGGCGCCCCGTCAGTAGGTCGCCCATCGTGTGGGGTCCTCATTCGGTGACGTCGATGGTCAAAACGGTATTGGTTCCGAGTAAGGCGAGGATTCAATTTGGGAACCCACTGCAATTTCCCCAAGAGGTTCGTCCGAGTAAGGAATCCCTTCAATTGGGTAATGGGGGAAATCATGAAACCAATTAAAGTATTGAGGGACTTTACAGTCGGATGTATCCTGAGCTGAGCTTGTCTGACTTCCTAAATAGGGGAGTTATACAATTTCGCTTCCGTTATACCCGTGGAGTAGAGCTTGCCCCCATGGCTCTTGGTAGGGCGAGTATCCCATTTTCTCCCAAGATAGATCCTCGCTAATAAAGGATAGGGAATCCCCATTACAGTTTGCCGGCTTTCGGCTCGGCAGCCGAGCTACTTTTGTTTCGGCAAAAGTAGCCAAAACCATCTTGGCCATGCTGTGGCCCTCCGGGTTCCCTGCGCGGTTCGCCGACCCCGGCGTCGCGCAAACTCGCAAGGCTCAAACAATGCGCGCCTTTTCTCCGGGGTCGGCTGCACTGCTCGGCCACATCAAAAGGCCAGGGGAGTATGCTGAAACTAGGCTTTCTTTAATTATAGAGGACCAATCGCGGAGCCCCCTGAGTTTTCGAAGGGCTCAGACAAGGCCCGCCACAATTTATATAGCCAATTGAAATTTTTCTGAGTTTCGGTTTGGCATCCGAGCTGTTATCCAGCGCGTCCCGAAGGGTAGAACCTATGTTGCGAAGGCAAAAGGGCCGCATGGTTATTTCAAGAGGCCGGGAACTTGGGATAGCTTGTCTATGGAGATCTAAGTTGAAGGGTTTACCCCGGAGAGAATTTCAGAGACGACCTTTCAGAATAAGCTCATTTGGGTAGGGGGGTCGGCTGGAGTTTCCTCTTTGGATGGGGCTTTGGAGGAGGGAAGGGTTGGTGGTGACGCGGTTTGCGGAAGCGTGGGAGTTTTGCTCATATCTTCCAGAACCGTCTTGAGTTTTTGAAAATCTTCCTTGAGGGGAACCCGAAGATTGCCCTGGTGGAGTGCGGCTGCCGGATGAAGCAGTGGGAACACGATGAAGTTGGGCATTCGGATGACCTGCCCACGTACTTTGGTGATACCGACTTTTCTTTCTAATAACGTTTGTGTGGCAAAGTTTCCTAAAGTGCAAACCAATTTAGGTTTGATGAGTTCGATTTGTTGAAGCAAAAACGGTTTGCATGTCTCGATTTCCTCTGGAAGAGGATCTCGATTGTTGGGTGGCCGGCACTTAATGACGTTAGCGATAAAAATATCCGCCCGACTGAGCCCGATAGATTGCAGTAATTCGTTGAGAAATTTCCCTGCCGCCCCGACAAAAGGCTCTCCCTGCCGGTCTTCATAAAAGCCCGGGGCTTCTCCGACAAACATGATGTCGGCCTGAGGATGTCCTGTCCCAAACACCACCTGGGTGCGTCCTGAAGACAATCCGCATCGTTGGCAGTCGTGAAGGGATGATTTGAGTTCATGAAGATCCATTGAGAGGGGATCTTAGGTTTGACGGTTTAGGATGTCAATGCGATGAGGTCTGGACCCATTCCGTCACAGCTCTGGCGCAGCCAAAGGCACTCAGGATTGTGCTTTCCAGAGAAGGAGGGAGTGGGCTGGCCGTCCAGGGCCCGGTAAGAAAGAGATTGGGAATGGGTGTGTTGGCCAGAGGACGAAAGGTGCGGAAACCAGTCATGCAAGGAATATATCGATAGGCTGATTGGGTGATCGGTGGCGCACAAGCCGGCATTGATTGCTCAGGGCAAATATTCAATATCTTTTTGAGATGGGGCCAGGCGGTTTCTTTCAACCAGTCGCCGGAGCGTACCGATAATGGTGAAGATGAGAGGTTGATGCCCGTAACCAACGTCGTTGGTCTATCCGTGAATGGAACGGCCTGGCTGGTGACCCAATCAAATAAACTGGAATTAAGGATAAGCCGAGGAGGAAGAAGTGTGTCGTTAAGGGTCAATTGGACAACTGTTCCTAAGGATTCCTGCAGTTGAGCCAAATGGGAAAAACATGAAAAGCGAGCCGGGGCTCGTTCCGGCAAGAGTCGAAGAAGCTCTGGAGGGGAAAGGGGCGAGACGTAGATGTCGGCGTTGAGTCGTTCGCCTTTAGCCAGGCCGATGGCTTGAATCCGTTCGGTGTCGGCATGGATGCCGGTGATGGCGTGTGAGGGATAAAACGTGACCCCTTTTTCTATTAGGACATGTCTGAGTTTTTGTTGAAGATGGCTCTGCATGTCAGGTGAAGCTAAGAATGTTTCTGGTCCATTCGGTTTGGATAACCAGAATCGAGAAAGTATCTCCAGGAAATACCCGAGTGATGCCTGAGTCACATCACAACCTAAAAATAATCGACAGAAGGGATTCCAGATACGTTGTCGTGCAAGAGCCGATTGTTGAGCGGAAATCAGCCAGGATTCAACCGTGAGCATATCAGGGTGGTGATCTGGTGAACGGGGTTCTTCCCATTTTTTTTCTAAAAAATTAATCAAGTGCCAGCGATCTGACCAGGGAAGCGCGCGAAAGCCGGCGAGTCGGATCATGGGGTGAAGAGTCGCAATGCCCTTCGCGTTGGAGAGGGTGAGTGTTTGACATTCGGATGTCCCAAACTCCAGGTTGACCGGTTGAATGCATTGGGCTGCGTGTTCCAAAGCCAGTTCCTGAAAAAGTTCCCATGTGGCATGGTAATACCGTGGGAGAATAAGTGGGAAGGGCTGCGTCGTGAGGCGTTGAAGGGATGGTGGATGATCCGGTTCTATCGATTTTGCAAAATGAGGAGATGATGGTGCCGAAGAGACAGGGTTGTCGTCCTCAAGAATGGTGATCCGGAATCCGTAGGGAATGAGCCGATAGGCCGCGAGTAATCCTGGCAGATTTCCGCTCAGTATCAGAATGTGGTGTGTCACACTGTTGGAGCAATGTTATGGGAAAGAACAGACCGAATCCAAATATGAGCGGCAATCCCGAGTCGTTGGAGGGGGGCGACTCGAACTCGTGGGCCGAATACCTGGTAGTGCGGGTCTTCGAGTTGTTTGAGGATGCGGCTGTAGACTCCACGCATGATTTCTGAAACCACCAGCGATTTTTGATCGGAGAGGGGAAGGGTTTGGAGAATTTCTTGAGCTTGGCGGTAATAGGTGCGAGCTCTTTCGCATTCAAATTTCAGCAGTTCAACCAGCGCCGGCGACCGTTGTTGGTTCAGGAGAGCCTTTTCCGAATAACCAAAACGCTGTAAGTCTTCGAGCGGAAGATAGATGCGGTTCTGCTCGGCATCCCCCTTGAGATCACGAAGAATATTCGTTAATTGAAATGCCAATCCCAAGTTAATCGCATAGTCCTCCGCCGCAGGGGATTGGGTTTGGAAAATCTTGAGGCAAATCAGGCCAACCACTGAAGCGACCCTGTAGCAGTATTGGTACAGATCGGCAAACGTCGAAAACCGATTGGAAGTCAGATCCATTTCTACACCAGAAATTAATTCTTGAAGGAGCGTTTCCGGGATGTCAAAGGTCTGTAGGTGGGCGGCCAGGCTCGTCGTGACCGGTTGGGTCGGATGGCCTTGATAGGTGGCCGTCACCTCTTGTCGCCATTTGCGAACTTCTTCGATGGGATGGCTCCCCGGGGCTGGTTCATCAACGGCGCTATCCACCATTTTGCAAAAGGCATAAATGGTGTACATGGCTTCCCGCCGTTGCTGTGGCAGGAACAAAAAAGAGTAGTAGAAGTTGCTGCCACTTTCTTTGGTATATTTGGTGCAGAACGTCTGGGCTTCAATAGGGGTCATGGGCTTCATGGAGTGCTTCCCAAAGGCGGTGGCCAGGCAATGATCATGAACAGAGGGGACAAATGTATAACTGGATGACGGCTATTTGTCTATTCCCAAGCAAGGAGTGTGGGATTGAGCCCCCAACGGGGTCCCCGCTCATCCGCGTTGGACGGTTATGGTGAAGACTCCTTTATTTTTTCGCATAGCGCTTGGTGGCTCATATGTGGGGCACTGGGTTCCATTAGGACAACGTTTTCATTAGCGAAGACACCACCCTGAGCAAGAGTCCAGGGTAGCAAGGATTGCGAAGCTCTTCAATGCATGTTGAGCGGGTAATATCCAGGATGGTGTGGAATGTGTTGCAGTTGATTCAACAGAACACCGGATGGTTCTCGATAAACAAACTTCTGATCCTAAATGTGACGCAAGGGCGACCGACGCATTGTAAATTTGGAGGAGTCCTTCTTATTGGGTGGAACCCTTTCCTGTATTTTGGGTCTGTGACTTGAGTTTTTCGGCAGAGATCCAACCTGTTTTTCCCATTGGGGTTTGAACCTGGTAGACCCATCCGGTTGCCTGATAGGCTCCATCCAGAATCGTGAGTGTTTCTCCTGGTTTCACGATGGGCCCAGGCGTGGTGTTAGCAGGATCACCCATCAGCAGGGACCTTCCAAGAGTATCTCTCAGCGACACTTCCTGATTCTCGTGAAACATTGGAGGTGTGATGCCAGTCTGGTCTTGATTCCTGGTGCTGGCAGCCGTATCGGTGGTGGTCCCTTGAGGCATAAATGTATTTGAGTTGAGAGCCCAATAGGCTGCTCCAACAATCAACAATAAAAGTACAATCCAGAGAAGCGGTTTCCTTGAAGGAGGCTTGGATTGATTGAGATCGTCCTCTTCCAATCCTTCGTCAAATTCCAAATCTTTGTCAGGCTCCTGGGCAAAGAGCACGTTCCATCGAGAAGGTTGTTCTGGGGAGAACACCGCACCGATTGTCGAGGTCATCATGCCTATCTCCTTTTTGTCGTGAGGTCTGCAAGCAGTGTCAGTGCCGGATTGGCGTGGTATGAAATTGCCACATCAGCAAGTCGTGTACGAAGAAATACCCATTCATGAAGTAATTAACATCCCTTCTATTTCCTGTCAAATCTTCCCAGCATATTGATGCGGGACTATGATCTCTTCATATGGCAAACACCGCGCACAGGATGAAACGATCCCGTCCATTCCTAAGGATACAATGATTCGAGTTACCTGTTGTCCCCGGCCATGAGGATTGATATCGGGATCAGCGTTATGGAAAATACATCTCGGAAGGAATCTGAAGTTGCGGAGGGAACATGAAATCGTACCGGGAAGAACTCTGGTTTCAGACCAAAGAACGAAGAGAGTATCGGAATATTACGTCTCAGGTGGAACGTGTGGTACAACAAAGTGGGATTCAAGAGGGATTTGTCCTGGTGAATGCCATGCATATCACAGCGAGTGTCTATATTAATGATGACGAAGCCGGTTTGCTGCAGGATTATGAACAGTTCCTTGAGCGTCTTGTGCCGCAGACGGGAACCTACCGGCACAATCTAACGGGAGAGGACAATGGTGACGCTCATATCAAGCGTCAAATCATGGGCAGGGAAGTCGTTGTAGCTATCACCAAGGGACGATTGGACTTTGGTCCATGGGAACAAATTTTTTACGCGGAATTTGATGGGAGACGTCGCAAGCGGGTGTTGGTGAAGATTATTGGAGAGTAGTGAGTTGGCAAACGGGTTCCAGTCATGTGAAAATACTTTGGAAATATTGATGATCTGCCTTCTCGGAAAATTTTTACCTTCGCCTGGAATCGTGAAAACTCATGAATGCAATGTCTAGTTGGTATCGTCCTGATCCCCTCACTCGGGATCTGATTCATCTCATTAATGCCAGGCGGCATGAACATGGTGATCCAAGTTTGGCCATTGAAGTGTTGCAGGCCTTATTGGATCAGGATCGTGAACATGAGGTCCTCACCGTTCTTGCAGCCTTAGACGAAAATATGGCGGAGTGGTTATTCGATTTGCTGGCGGAAGCGGCCAGCTCCTGTCTGATGGAGGATGAGAGCGAAGACAGCGAGATGTATGGAATCCTTGCCTCGTTTGAATTATCACTCCAAGCCAATTTGGAGTATCCATTGAAATTGAAAATTGATCCTGTGGAAACGGCGGATTTGTTGCGGAAACATCTGCATGTCCCGTCAGGGGCGGTGATCACGGTCGAACCGAGGCTTCTCACCGATTCCACATTGGAATTTTTAAGCTTACAGAAGATTCACGATCATATTTCCAACCTTGCTGAAGGACAGCCACGTCAGACGATTGCGGCGAGGCTTCATCCACCCGTTGAAGCCACCGCGTTTTTATTTTTTGAAATTCTTGGCGTTCCTGATACGACGTTGCCGGAAGCCCTTTCCGAAGACGATTGTCAGGCCATTATGGATCATCTGGTGAGTCAATGCCCCGAAGTCGCCAAGGCGCCGCAACTTTTGGAGGCTCCTAATTACGCGGCCTATGCCTTGTATGATGCACAAAACGCCGTTCGGCTTCATCGATTGGCTGATGAAACAGCTGCCGTGTGGCATGATCTGGAAGGTCCGGTTCGAAGCCGAACCGTGGTGCATCTGCATACCCAATGCGGGAATGGCGTGTATATGCCTGTGTGGACCGACCTGTTTGATCCGGATCTTCCTGAAGACCATGGACCGATTTGGACATCGCCGGATGTGTGGGTGTTTACGGCAGATTTGCCAATTGAATGGCCGGGGGAATTGTTAACCAATCGCCTGCTGGCCGAGGGCTGCACGCGATTTGAAAATCACATTGTGGAAGCCACTGACAATTAAATATCAACCTTGGGCGGTCATGGGACCTCGTTCATTGTTTGGGGATCTGCCCGGCCAGCCGCCTGACGTAAGTGATCGATCAACTTGGGAGGAACCCGTAGCGAACCGCGCCCCGTTCCGACCGAAATTTCAGGCTTGAAGGCGCCGTGAAAATCACTGCCTCCCGTCATGAGTAAATCGAATTTGCGGGCTAAGTTGAGATTGATGGAAATTTGGCGAGCGGAAAACGTTCCATAAAAGACTTCAAGCCCTCGTAATCCCTGCTCCACCAACATCCGGCATGAGTCCGTCGTCTTATCGGCACCTAATCCCTCCCAATAGGGATGAGCAAGGATAGGGATGCCGCCGGCCTCAGTAATCCATGTCATGATTTCAGCCGCCTCAGGAACAATTCGCCGAACATAAGCTGCGCCTCTGACTCCCAGGAAACGATCGAAAGCTTCTTTCATCCCCTTTACGTACCCCTTTTCAATTAACATTTGCGCGATATGTGGGCGACCCGTGGTTCCGCCTCCGGCAACATGCTCCACTTCAGCGAAAGAAATCTCCACTTTGAGGGTGTGAAGACGGTCAAGGATGTGGTGAAGGCGATCAACGCGTGTCGCGCGAAGCTGCTCGAGTCTGGTTTGAAACTGAGGATCAGCGAGATCAATGAAATAGCCGAGCATATGCGTTTCCCGCCCCTGAAACTCTGTACTTAATTCAATACCGGGTATGATTTCAATCGGGAGATGATGAGCGGCTTCCATGGCTTCCGGAAGCCCCTCAGTCGTGTCATGGTCGGTAATGGCCAGGACACTCACGCCTTGTTGATGAGCCAGTTCCACGAGTGCGGTGGGCGAAACACTCCCGTCCGAGAAATGGGTGTGAGTATGCAGATCGATACGGCTCATGAGATCGTTGGGGTTTTATGGTTTCCGTGCCAAAATGCGTGCGGTATATGCCCGTGCCGAAGAGCTTTCATGATCCCCTTCGTCGTAATGGAGAATTCTGAGCCCTTGAAGAAGTGTGAGTAATTCATTGGTTTCCAGGCAGAACTCTTTTCGGCGTGGGTGTTGCCGATGAATATGGTTGTCAAGAAGGAAGGTTTCATACATGAGGACGCCGCCGGATTTCAGGGCGTTAACCAGTTGAGGAAAGAGGGGCCGGTACAAGTAGAAGAAGACGATAATCACATCGTACACGGCTGTGCCCAAGTCCGGCGGATATTGCGGATTCGCTTCTAAGTCTATGCATTCGGTCGTTATCAAGGGTAGGGCCGCTTCTTGGGCTTGGTCCTGAAGCTCCTTGAGCGCGTCGGCATCGCGATCGATGCCATGAACCGAAAACCCTTTGGAAGCCAAATACATGGCATGACGACCTCGTCCCGTTGCCACATCTAACACCGTTCCGTGAGGAAGTCGGGAGAATTGGTCTACTAGAAATGGAGAAAGATGCTTGTGATCAAGGGAAGCGATTGGTTGGCGCGATCGGATCAATTGGACCCCGACAGACCCCTCAATGCTTTTCAACGGAGGGCGGATTTTTCTGACCCATATTTTGAGACGTGTAATGGGAAATTCATGAAGCAGGGCTTGGCAGATGCTCTCCGCCAATGTTTCAATCAGCGAAAAGGCCTGCCCTTCCCCAATGTCTAAAATTCGTTGCGTGATTGTTCCGTAATCCACTGTATCGGAAATGTGATCACTCTGAAAGGCCGATTGATTAGGGCATCGGAAGGTCAGATCGACCAGAAGAGGTTGAGGTTGCTGCCTTTCCGTTTCAGTCACCCCGCATCGTGCGGACAACTGGATTCCTTTGAGAATGATAGATGAGGACATGAGCCATTATGTCAGAACTGCCTTGTCCTGTGCATGTGATATTTAAAAGGAGGGGATTCGTCGTTCCAATCGTGTTCCGAAACAGAGGGGTTGGATGAGGTTTCATTCAGGAGGTGTTGATGACATTCGGGAAATGGATCTCCCGCCCGCGGTGGATTCGCCGCAAGGCTCACCCGAGATTGGGGTGGATCCTCGGTGGCCTTTCTTGCGTCATTCTGCAGGGTTCCTGTGAATGGGGTGGTTCATCCACAATCATGGTGACGGCTGAAGAGTTTCGATTTACTCCTGCCCGGATTGAATGGGTATCCGACCAGCCTCTTCGTCTTCTGATTCGGAATCATGGACGGGAAAGACATGTGTTTCACAGCCCGGAATTGTTCGGACCGGAGGCTGGCGTCCTATGGCATCAGCCAAAGGTGGCGCTTCAAGAAGCCAATGCCGTTGTCCTTCAGCCTGGTCAATCGATTGAGTTGTCTTTCACCGCGTCTGCCGGTCTCTATCCCTTTCGCTGTTGGGAGTGTTGAATAATAAAGATTTTCAAGGGCAAATTGGCCCAGGATTAGATTACTCATCAAAGGCTCAGGGTCGGTTCAAAAAAGTCCGTCCAGCAAGGCCGCAGCCGTTTTTACGCGCGGAGCGTACGTTGAGTACATGAGCACGGAAAAATGGCGAGAACGCGGCTGGCGGCTTTTTTCAACAGACCTCTGTTGGATAAAAGGGCGCACGGGCATGAAGGGCACGATCCTCGTCAAAGATCGTTCTTCAAAATTATGAATGTTTTATCAAGGAAATCACAAAAAGATCGCCAGACAACCGCAACGCTGTGGTTTTTTTATTGGCTTAGGTCGAAAATTCAAGATCCTCCAAGACTGGAGGGACTTCAATTATCTAGAGAATGTTGGAAAGGCCAAGGGAGACGACTGACAGAATGCTTGCTGGTGTCAGTCAGTCACCAGCAAGCGATGTTTTATTTGCCTGGGACAGCGTCAATGGAGGTTCTGGACTTGGCGTCACGTTCGCAACTCAACGTGGCGAGCATTTTCTGGCCAGAAGTCGCATCACTCGGAATTCGGGAAAGACAGGCTTCAAGCGTGTCGCCTTGTGTGCCGGTAGAGACTCGAGTCGGTCCAGTCGTCACGGCTTTACCTTCAGCGTTTGACGATGGTGAAGCCGGAGAAGCTGCCGAGCCACTTGCACCAGTTGCGCCGCCATTCATCCCAGCGCAGCCCATGGTCAAGGTTGCGAGGCCGAAGGAAGCATAAAGGAACATTGTAGAAAATGGTTTCATAGGTCGAACCCCTCCTCAATGGATAAACAAGTCGCGAAATATACTTGAGACTCCAGAAAAAAACAAGGTGCGGACGTCAAAATCTTCTTTCCTGATCTCTTTCGCGTCTGGGTTGTTTCCAATCTGATTACCTTGACTGGTATAGGGTTTATTGCTACGGTAAAATTTTCTCTCTATGCATAGAGTGCGTACGGAATTATTCATGATATACCTCATTGCTCGGCTGTTCCAGGGTCAACCTGGGGGCCAAGGTCAAGTGTTGTGACCTTTCAAGATATTATTCTCTCCCTTCATCAGTTTTGGAAATCCCACCACTGCATTTTGACTCAGCCGTATGACACTGAAAAAGGGGCCGGGACGTTTAATCCGGCGACATTTCTTCGCGCGATCGGCCCTGAGCCTTGGCGTGCGGCCTATATTGAACCCTGTCGAAGACCAACCGATGGACGATATGGAGATAATCCGAATCGCCTTCAGCATTACTTCCAATATCAGGTGGTGTTGAAGCCGGCTCCTGCGGATTCGCAGGATCTGTATCTCCAAAGCCTTGCCCATTTAGGATTAGATCCCTATCAACATGATATTCAATTTCTTCAGGATGACTGGGAGTCTCCCACGTTAGGGGCTTGGGGGTTGGGATGGGAGGTCCGGTTAGATGGAATGGAGATCACGCAGTTTACCTACTTTCAGGAAATCGGGGGGTTGGAGTTAGATCCGGTCACGGTGGAGTTAACTTACGGGTTGGAACGCATTGCCATGTATTTACAGCAGGTCGATAACGTTTATGACCTGATGTGGACAGAAGACGTTCGATACGGCGAACTCTATCATGAATCCGAAGTTCAGTTTTCCGTCTACAACTTTGAGGCGGCGGATGTGGATTTGATTCAGACCAGCTTTGATCGCTACGAAAAGGAATGCCAACAGTTACTGGAGCATCCTCGGGGACTGGTGTTACCGGCCTACGACTGCTGTATGAAATGTTCCCACCTCTTTAACTTGTTGGATGCGAGAGGAGCGATCAGTGTGGCGCAACGGACAGGCTATATCGGCCGGGTCCGAAATCTTGCCAGGAAATGTGCTCAAGCCTATCTTGGTCAGCGGGAGCGGATGGGATTTCCACTCTTAGGCCACGCGGCGGCTTCCGCCCGTCCTCATAGAAAACAAAAAGTTATTTGAATCGATGCCCCGATGCGGGGTTGTAGCACATACGCTTATGGCAACATCAAGAACACCCCGCAAAAATGTCAAGGCCAAGGCGGTCTCAAAATCTCAGCCCAAGACTGTATCTTTTTTGTTGGAAATTGGGACGGAGGAATTGCCGTCGGCTGTTCTTCCGCAGGCATTGGAAGATCTGGCAAATCTTGGGCAACGGCTCTTTGCGGACAGTCGGTTGAAGTATGAGTCCTTGACGACCGTTGGCACGCCACGTCGGTTAGCCTTGCTGGCCAAAGGGGTGGAACCTCACCAAGCTTCTCTGACTCAAAACATATTGGGCCCGCCCGTCTCTGCAGCCTTCGATGCTTCGGGACAGCCCACCAAGGCGGCATGGGGGTTTGCCAAATCCCAAGGAGTGCCTGTTGACCAGCTTCGTATTCAAGAAACCCCAAAGGGGGCCTATATGGCGGTCGAAACACACCAACGGGGTCAGTCGGCCAAACGGGTGATCACGGAGGCACTTCCGCAGATCTTAAGTAAATTAGCTTTTCCGAAAGCGATGCGCTGGAATGCCTCGCGGGCGAAATTTGGTCGTCCGATTCGCTGGGTGGTCGCGTTATTAGGGGACCAATCGCTCACCGTAGAATTTGCCGGAATTCAATCCAGCGCCCTGACAAGAGGACATCGATTTTATCGGGCGAAAGGTAAAAAGCGGGGGCAGACGTTTCCACTCACCACCGCCAACAACTATATCGAGACCATGAAGCGACTGGGAGTGCTGGTTGATCCGGAAGAGCGTCGGCGTCTTATTACGCAAGAAGTCTCTCTGTTGGCTAAATCTGCTAAGGGTCAGGTTGACCCCATGTATCGGGATGAGCTGATTGAAGCAGCCGTCTTTGGTGTGGAATACCCGCACGCCATTCTCGGAACGTTTCAGAAGGAGTTTTTAGCGGTTCCCAAGCCGGTCCTGATCTCCTCGATGAAAGAGCATCAAGGGTTTTTCTCGCTGATGACAAAGGATGGCGCCCTCCTCCCAAAATTTATTGCGGTGACGAATATGCCGTGGGGAAATACCCCGCTCATGACCAAAGGGAATGAACGAGTCCTGGCAGCCCGCCTGAGTGACGCTCAACATTTTTTCAAAGAGGATTCGAAACGCCCACTGCATGAACGAGTGCCGGCATTAGAAGGCGTCCTCTTTCATCACAAGCTGGGAACCGTGCGTCAAAAAGTGGATCGGGTGGGTCACCTGGTCGGATGGATGGCTGAGCAGATCGGCCGGAAGGATCTGGATGAGGTGTGCCGACGCGCCGCTCTTTTGGCCAAGGCGGATTTGACGACCGGTATGGTGGGAGAGTTTCCGACCCTGCAAGGAGTGATGGGGGAAGAATATGCCAGGCACGATGGCGAATCGGCAGAGGTCTGTCGCGCTCTTGGCGAACAGTATTTCCCCCGATTTCCAGAAGATCAGTTGCCGACTGAACTCCCTGGTGTCCTACTCGCGGTGGCCGATCGGTGTGATTCCATCGTGGCATTTTTTGCGGCTGGAATGTCCCCCTCTGGCTCGGAAGATCCGTTAGGGTTACGTCGAGCCGCGTATGGGTTGGTGCGAATATTTGCAGAAACGCCACTCCGGCTGGCTATCACCTCTGTGGTGAATCGGGCGTTGGAGATCTTGGATGGACAAGGTGGGCGGGTGCGTGCCACTCCTCAGACCGGGTCAGAAGTGGTGGCGTTTATTGTCGACCGGCTTCGATTTTATGGCAGGCAACACCTGGGATTACGGGAAGATGTCATGGAAGCGGTCATCCGGATTCCCCATGCGATGGACTGTGACATGGGTGATCTGGTCGCACGCATGCAGGCCTTGGAGGCCATGGTGCCTCAACCGGATTTTGATCCGCTGATGATCGGGTTTAAGCGGGCTCACCGAATTGTCGAAAAAGAACAATGGACCAACGCGCAGCCCCTGCCTGAACAATTTGTGCATGAATCGGAGCGTCGGCTGTTTCAGGCCTTGGGGGTGATACAACAACACGTCCGCAGTTCAGTGAGTGACCGGAATTACGGAAAGGCTCTTCAGGCGTTGTTGGAACTCAAGGGCCCAATTGATGAGTTCTTCGGAGCCGTGATGGTCAATGATTCCGACCCACAGACACGGGCCAATCGCCTTTCCCTGTTAAAGGGGACGGATGACCTGTTTCTCACGGTAGCCGATTTGTCCTGTCTGCAACCGGCAAGTGGATAGCAATCGTTAATCGAAGAAGATTCCTGGCCGCTCCTGTGGAAGCGAGACGGTCAGTGGGAAGGAACATCCGATGGGGGATGGGACGGACCGCGGAGAGAGCCCCGAGATTTCAAGACGGGTGAAGCGCTTTACTCTGGTCGTCACGGTGGCCCTTATTATCGGTTGCAATGCCTTAATCCTGACAGGTCTTTGGGTGAGCGGAGTTGATTTGGAAAAAATTTTCTCAAAATCGGAACTCTATGATCCCATGAATGGGCATTGTGTCCAGGTCACCTGGTTAAAGGTTGTGGGCGCGGATGGGTTAGTGAAGGTCTGCTCCGAATGGCTTGATTTTTCTGATATCTCTGGTGAAACGCATCTGTTGCCGGAAGGAAAAACCCTCGCTATGGGGCCGGATGGGAACCTGTACGTCTCGGGGAACCCAGCCGAGAATTACCGATTGATTGCGCTCATGATTTTTGCCATAGTTGTCATAATTTCCGGCATGTGGACCAAGCAGATGCTGATAGCCAAATATCAGGACCGTCTTCAATCTGTAAATCATCATTCAACCTGAATGCTCGTGTATCCTACCTTTGTTCTGACAGCCAGCTCATATATTTATTTTTATACACCACGCCTGTCTCAGGCATCTTTGAGAAAAAAGTCTGTTGCCCGTGAGGGTCTCCATTCATCGGGGAGAATGGTTGGGAGAAGAATGTCGGACATTCAGTCTCCTCCTGTGACGACGTCTTTTTTTTCGAAGGGCCGCTGGGTCGGGTAAAGGAGAGCGAAGAAATGCGGCACAAAAAATATGTCTATTTCTTTGGCGGCGGCAAAGCCGAAGGATCCGGCAACATGAAGGAGCTCTTAGGAGGGAAAGGGTCGGGATTGGCTGAAATGACCAACCTGAAAATTTCTGTTCCTTCCGGGTTCACGATTACCACTGAAGCCTGTGTGGAATACTTTCATGCCAAAAAACGCTTTCCCGCCGGGATGTGGGATCAGGCGCTGAATGGCCTGCGGCAGGTCGAAAAAACCATGAAGGCCAGGCTCGGCGATCCGGACAATCCCTTGCTAGTGTCGGTGCGGTCAGGGGCACGGGCGTCGATGCCCGGTATGATGGATACGGTATTGAATCTCGGCCTCAACCAACAGACGGTTCAGGGTTTGGGCAAAAAAACCGGCAATCACCGGTTTGCCGTTGATGCCTACCGTCGGTTTATCACGATGTTTGGCAGCGTGGTGATGGGCATTCCCCGTGAGCGCTTTGAACATACTCTGGAGGCGATGAAACATGCACAAGGGGTCAAGCACGATACCGATTTGACTGAAGACGCCTTGGCGCAGTTAGTGGAGCAGTATCAGGAATTGGTCAAAACCGAAACCGCGCGGGATTTTCCGCAAGATCCATTTGAACAACTTCGGATGGCGGTGGATGCGGTGTTTGATTCCTGGTTTGGGGATCGTGCCGTGACGTATCGCCGGCTCTACGATATTCCCGATGAATGGGGAACGGCCGTCAATGTCCAGTCGATGGTGTTCGGCAACATGGGCGATACCAGCGGGACAGGGGTGGCCTTTACCCGGAATCCCGCGAACGGGGTCCCGGTCTTTTTTGGCGAGTGCCTGTTGAATGCCCAGGGCGAGGATGTCGTGGCTGGTATTCGAACTCCCCTGCCGGTCGTTGCGTTACAAGACACGTTGCCGGAGGCGTATAAGGATCTCATCAAGACCCAGCGTACCCTGGAAAAACATTATCGGGATATGCTCGATCTGGAATTCACGATCCAAGAGGGAAAATTATATATGCTGCAAACCCGGATTGGAAAACGGACGGGTATTGCTGCGGTTCGGATTGCCGTAGATATGGTTCGTCAGGGACTCATCGACCGGAGAGAAGCTGTGAAGCGGGTTGCCCCGGAACAACTCTCTCAATATCTGTACCCCATTTTCGAGAGCAGTGATGAGGCGAAATTTCAGTCAGTCGGTAAAGGGCTTCCAGCGGGTCCGGGAGCTGCGGCTGGCCGTATTGCTCTCACCCCGGATCAAGCCGTGGCCATGAAAGCCAGGGGGGAACGGACCATCCTGGTCCGTCATGAGACGAGTCCTGATGATATTCATGGGATGCATGCAGCGGAAGGATTTCTGACGGCTAAGGGTGGGATGACCTCGCATGCGGCTGTGGTGGCCCGTCAGATGGGAAAAGTCTGTATTGCCGGCTGTGATGCCGTGGAAGTCCTATCGAATGGAAAGGTGCAATTTGGATCCATGATTCTGTCTGAAGGAGATTTTCTCTCCTTGAACGGGTTTACCGGACAGGTCTATGCGGGAGACATTCCCGTGGTGGATTCCGAAGTGATCCAAGTCATTCAGGGAAGAATGGATCAGAAAGATTCTGAAAAGTATCAGTATTTCTCGACGATTTTGAAATGGGCCGATGCGTTCAGAGTGCTGAAGATTCGATCCAATGCGGACATTCCCGAACAAGCGCACATTGCACGAGGGTTCGGGGCCGAAGGTATCGGGCTCTGCCGGACCGAACACATGTTTTTTGCCGAAGACCGCGTACCCATCATGCAGCAAATGATCCTGGCATCCTCCAGAGAAGAGCGTGAGTTGTATTTAGAGCAGCTGTTGCCACTTCAACGGCAGGACTTTATCGGACTCTATCGTGAAATGAAGGGATTTCCGGTCACAATTCGCCTACTCGATCCTCCCCTCCATGAATTTTTGCCCAAACGCGAACATCTGCTGGTGGAACTTGCGAAGTTGGAAGTGACCAATGGAGATCCTCAGGTCATTCAGGAGAAACAACGGATACTGGATCGTGTCGAAGAGCTGCATGAGTATAATCCCATGCTGGGTCTTCGGGGATGTCGCCTTGGGATTACTATGCCGGAAATTACCCGTATGCAGGTTCAGGCGATTTTTGAAGCAGCCTGTGAAGTCGCCCGCGAAGGGAAGAAGATCGTGCCGGAGATCATGATCCCGTTGGTGGGAATGCCGTCGGAGATGAAAGCTCAAAAAGAACTGATTCAAGAAGTGGCGCAACAGACCATGGCGGAATATGGCATGAAGCTGAATTACCTGATCGGCACCATGATCGAACTCCCCCGCGCGGCGGTGACGGCAGGACGAATCGCCGAATATGCGGAATTCTTTTCCTTCGGGACCAATGATCTGACGCAAACGACGTTCGGGTTTTCTCGTGATGACGCAGGACCGTATATCGGGTTTTACATGGATCGCCAGGACCGGTGTCCGGTCTGTCAGCGGACCAACGTGGATTGGAAGAAAATGGTGTGCCGGATGTGTAAGGCCACGATCGACAAAAAGGCGGAAAATATTTTGGATGCAGATCCCTTTGCCGTGTTGGATCAAGAAGGGGTTGGAGCCCTCATGAAATGGGCGATTCAGGACGGGCGGAAGACACGTCCGTTAATTAAACTTGGAATCTGCGGAGAGCATGGTGGTGAACCAAGTTCCGTGGCTTTTTGTCATGAATTAGGCCTGAATTATGTGAGCTGTTCGCCTTACCGTGTGGCCATCGCACGGCTCGCTGCGGCTCAAGCCGCCGTGGCGGTGCTCGAACGTGAGGAGACTCAACGACAGTCTCGCTCAACGTCGGGTAACAGCGGTAACCCCCGAACGGTGGCGGCCAAATCCGGTCTCACCAAAACGGCTAAAAAGGCACCATCCACAAAAACAAGCGGGAAAAAAGTCACGAGCAGGAAGGTCGTGGCCGGAAAGAAACCAGCCACAAAGAAACCGGCAGCGAAGAGCGCAGTGAAGAAGAAAGCCGTGACGAAGACAAGGAGTAAAAAGAGTCCATCCAAGAAAACGGCTTCTTCGTCTCCTTCCCGTAAAAAACGCGCTACGGCTGCTATACGGCGGTGACGTCCGTCCCATCAGATGACACCTACATGAAGCGAGCCCTTTCCCTCGCCGCCAAGGGGAAAGGGCGTACAAGTCCCAATCCCATGGTCGGGGCGGTGATTGTCAAAGATAGGCAGATCGTAGGAGAAGCCTATCACCGTCAGTCCGGCGAATCACATGCAGAAATTCTCGCTCTCCATCAAGCGGGCCCTCGAGCGCGAGGGGCCGTCCTCTATGTGACGTTAGAACCCTGTTGCCATACCAATAAGCGCACGCCTCCCTGTGTCCCACTCCTCATTCAGTCCGGTTTAGCCCGAATATGCGTGGCGATGGTCGATCCCAATCCACAGGTTAATGGGCGGGGGCTTCAACAACTCAAGCAAGCCAATATTCCGGTATCGGTTGGGGTGTGTGAACAGGCTGCACGGCATTTGAATACGGTCTATGCCTATTGGATCACGACCGGACGCCCGTTGGTGACTCTCAAAGGGGCAATGACCTTGGATGGAAAAATCGCGACGGCCACCGGTGTGTCACGGTGGATCACAGGGGAACGTGCACGTCAGGATGTCCATCGTTTGCGTAACCAGATGGATGCCATTCTGGTTGGCGTCGGAACGGTCATCGCCGACGATCCTGAATTGTCGGCCAGGGGAACAACGATGACAAACAGACGTGTGGGACGGCAACCGGTCAGAGTCGTTCTCGATAGCCGATTGCGCATTCCCTCCAATGCCAAGGTTTTGCAATGGGTGGGTGAGCAACCCACCATTTTGTGCACGACCACACAGGCTCCACCCCAAAGAATCGCACGTTTGAGAAAACGTGGTATTCAGGTGTGGGTATTACCTGGCCAAGGCGGAAGAGTCTCCCTGAAGGCCTGTCTATCCCGGTTAGGGAAAGAAGGTCTCACCTCGGTGCTCATTGAGGGAGGAGGTAGGGTGAATGCTGCCGCGTTTCAACAGGGACTGGTGAATCAGGTAAGATTGTATATGACTCCCAAGCTGCTCGGGGGGCAGGATGCCATCGGCCTCATCGGGGGGCAGTCCCCGAAAACGCTGAATCGGGCCTGGCCACTCGCTGATTGCCAACTTAAAAAACTCGGGAATGATTGGCTCGTCACGGGAACGATTGAGTCACGACGGTGAGGGTTTACTTAGGCATCGACAATAAGCAAGGTGATGGTGTCTGCTAACCATTACCAGAGATAAAACGCCAATTGTGTACTGAACAGAAAACTAAGGGAGATCGCGCTCATGACCACTCTCAATCATATCGACGAGCAGAATTTAGCATTAGCAGTAGATCTCTTAGAAAACCCCAGCTTTGCCGCGAAGGTCACGAATCTCATCGGAGGGCCGGTTGAAAGAGCCATCACCATGCTGCCCGAGGGATTTTCCAACAAACTCCTGACGACTACGCACAAAGCCTTGGGCAAAGCGTTGGATCTGGCTGTCTCCAGTATAGATGAACGGTATCGGGGTGAACCCGCCAATGGGGCTCACCGAGTATTGACGACCGTCAGTGGGGCAATCGGGGGAGCGATGGGGCTCATGGCATTGAGCGTAGAATTGCCGATCTCGACGACGCTGATGTTGCGATCTATCGCCGATATCGCGAGAAGTGAGGGAGAACCCATTATGGAGACTGGGAGCAAGTTGGCCTGTTTGGAGGTGTTCGCCATGGGGGGCACCAGTCAAGCGGATGACGGGGCGGAAACGGGATATTTTGCGGTGAGGGCCGCGTTGGCGGGTGCGATGACCGAAGCGGGCAAGTATCTGCTTGAACGTGGGTTGACGGGGGCAGGTGCCCCGCCATTGGTCAGATTTCTGTCTGAAATTGCCTCACGGTACAGTATCCAAGTCTCAGAAAAAGCGGCCGCCCAGGCGATCCCGTTGTTGGGGGCCGCAGGGGGAGCCACCATCAATTTGCTGTTTATGGATCATTTTCAAAATATGGCGCGTGGGCACTTTATCGTGCGGCGATTGGAACGCGCACATGGCAAAGAGGCCGTCCAAGAGGCCTATCGAAAGTTTGCCGCCAGGAATTAGATTTGTCCCGTTCTGTTTTGTCATCCCCGCAGGTGGGAGACAGCAGCAACAGCATTGTCATGCTGAGCAGCGCGAAGCATCTGGCTAAGCCATGGACGGCTTGGACTGGGCTTATCCTTCGTTGCTTTCAAGAGGACAAGGAGAAGTGCGAAATCTTCTAGCGCCTGCTCTGCGCTTGGCCGAGGGGTTTGCCCTGCGAGCAACGTCGAAGGAATCGAACCACTATTTCTGTATGATCCCCAAAAAGTCTGTTTCGAGTTCAGCTATTTCTCCACTCTCTCCATCTTCTACGAAAAACCCGCATAGATTTTGTTTCATTCTCCTTTGAAGCTTTCCGGGAATTTATGGTCCGACTGTGGCACTGAGCCCATAGGAATGTCCGGTAAAATATGAGAAGATTAAATAATGAATTTACAGTGCTTTGAAAGGCTTCATTGTCAAAAGTGTTAGGGTAACACGGCATGAAAAATTTTATTGTCCTGCTTTCAGGCTTAATGGTGGCCCTGGTGGCTTTGCCCATTTTGGCCCATTCCCCGCCGGAAATGGAAAAGAACGAGGCCTTCGAGGCTTCGGGCGTGAGTCTGACCTCATTGGTGAAAGCCTATGTGGAGGAAGACTCTCCGGAAAAAGCCAACGAGCTGTTAGCCGACATTCAACATATGCCGGAGGCCAATGTTGACTCCATTTCAAAAATTCTTCAGCAGCCGACCCCGTATGAGGCTCAACCGGTTGGGCCCCAACCCCGTCGCTCTATTCGGGTGAAAGGAGTGGATACTGAGTATGCCTTGTATGTTCCTCCTTCCTATTCACCTGAACAGCCGATGGCATTCATCCTGTGTTTGCATGGGGCAGGGTTTACGGGTGAAGCCTATCTGGATCGCTGGATTCCACGTCTGGGTGATAAATATATTCTGGCCTGTCCTTCGGTGACCATGGGGTCATGGTGGACCAGATACGGCGAGGATCTGGCGTTAATGGTCTTACAGGAGGTTCAGAAGGATTACCATATCGATCCGGATCGGGTCTTTCTCTCCGGCATGTCCAATGGTGGAATTGGAACCTGGATTATCGGAATGCATCATGCGGATCGCTTTGCGGGTATCGCGCCGATGGCCAGTGGTATTGATGATGTGCTGTTTCCCTTCGTTGAAAATTTAGTTCATACGCCCGTCTATGTCATTCACGGCGCGGCAGATCAGGTTATGCCTGTGCAGTTGAGTCGCGATCTGGTGAAAGAGATGGAGCGTCGCGGCATTCCTTATCAGTACCAGGAGCATACCTGGACGCATCCCCATGCGGGAGGGCATTTCTTTCCCAGGCAGGCCCTGCCGGAACTGATGACCTGGTTTGATGCTCAACAACGAGAGCCATTACCACGGACTATCTCGTTGGTTCGGGATGCGACCCATCTCACGCCATTCTCGTGGGTGCGGATCGATATGACGGATCAGATTGCCGCCTTTACCGAAAACCTGATTGACAGCCGCGATGAATTTATTACGGGAGGGGTGTACGCCAAATTACACGCGCGGGTCGCGGCTCCCAACAAGATCGTGGTAAGCACCAATCGTATTCGCCGTTATACCCTGTTTCTGAATCAAGATCTGGTAGATTTTTCCAAACCTATTATCGTGGAAACAAATGGGGTGATATCTTTTGACGAAATGGTTAACCCTCGCATCGAAACGCTTTTAAAGGAAGTTCGACATCGCTCTGACACCCACACACTTTTTCCTGTCAAACTCACCATAGATGTGCCCTCTCCTGATATTCTGAATGAGAAGTAGTGGCCTTTCAGGATCAGTCTGGTTGATCGATTTTTCCTGTTGGGGTCTGTTGAAAAAAGCCGCCAGCGGCGTTCTCGCCATTTTCCCGTGTTCACGTACTAAGCGTACGCTCCGCGCGTAAAAACGGTTGCGGCCTTTCCTTCGGGGGGCCTCAGGACAGGACTGGACGGACCCTTCGGGAAGACTCAGGGCATGCTTTTTTGAACCGACCCGGAGCCTTTGCTGAGTAATCTAATCATGGGCCAATTTGCCCTTGAACATCCTTATTATTCAACACTCCCTGTTGTTAACTAGAATGATGACCTGCCTTGTTTGAAGAGTGGAACAGGCCTTGTTTCAGGAAAGCTCCCAACCACATGCCAAACAGGAGAAGAATACCCAGGTAACTGCCCGTATCACGGAACCAACTGGAATGTTCGTGAAATTCAAGAACATCCAGTTGGGTGGGCGTGACAAAACGTCCACGAATCGAAACGATAGCGGAGTGATCCAGAATTTCTTGAGAGCTCTTGATTGTTTCACCATTGAAGAGACCAAGCATATCGCCTGCCGGGGTTTTCTCATAGGAAGATCGATCCAATTCCAGATGACGTCCTGGACGAGCCTCCATTTCTTCAAGTGTTCGGATGAAATGGTTATTGGCGTTTCGAGGTCCTTCAATGAGAACCAAAGGCAGCGCAAAGTACAGTAGGAGTAACGACGCCGATATCCCCACTTTGAAAGGAGACCAGGGCGAGAATGGGAGCGGCTGTGATATGCCCTTTCGCCATTGCCATCCTATATAGAGTAAGCCTCCCCCGGTCATAATATAGGTTGGAAGACTTTCCGGCCAAAATAACCCCACATTCCATAAGTCCCATGACAGTGGGGCAAAGAAATGGACGCCATTCGCCCATTTTGTTTGAAGGCCATCAAGCACGAGATGAATGAGGACGTTGACCCCGAGAATCATGAACACGGCTTTTGGCGTTTTTGAAAGGAAGGCCAAAGCCCCGCATAACATTAATGTGACGAATAAGGACGCTTGAGCAATACAGTAGAGTCGAATGGTATAAGGATCGCTTCCCGGCAAGATTCCCAGTAGGACTCTTTGAAAAATCCATGGGATGTCCGGAAGCAAACACCCCAGGCACACCAGTTTAGGGTCGATCCCCGGTTTAACGGCCTGATTCAGAAAGCCTTGCACTCCGATGTGGGCTAAGGTGTTGGGCACGTCTTCCTTTAAAAAAGCATGAATTAAGCGTTAAAGCCTGTCCATGATAATCCAATTCCATTCATAATGGGAGTGTCTCTCCAGCTTTTAGGCTCTCAGACGCGATTTCATTGTATGCCTGTCCTGCCATCTGGATCCCTGACAGGTATGCGTGAAGAGCTTGAAGGTTTCTCATCGGTTCTATCGTGATGCAATTATAAGAAGACAGGGAATTCAATAAGGAGCCGGTTCGTTACTTACTCCAAGGATAGAAGAGGCGATGCCGTTTCATGTGGATATGGAGGTATCGGTTAATTTGCAAAACAGGTTGATGAGTTTCATGTCGTCCAGGGAGCCGGGAGGAGTGTCGGCGATCCGGGGATCAGCAACCACGATGGCCAGGCATTGCGCCCGGGAGATGGCCACATTCACCCGGTTGCGGTCAAGGATAAAGGCCAGTCCGCGTGAACCGTATTCCCCGTAACTGGAGCAGAGTGAGAGGATGCAGACAGGGGCTTCCTGTCCTTGAAATTTATCAACGCTTCCGACGCGTGCCCCGTCTGGGAGGGCGACCTGAAGCGCGCGGACTTGCGCGTTGTAGGGGGCGATGAAAAGGAAGTCCTCCAATGCCAGGGGTCTGGTGACGCCGTCCTTGTCGGTGTAGAGACGTCCTTGGAGTGCGTGATACATCGCCGTGACCCGTTCAATTTCTTCGTCACTCTGTTGAACGTTGCCATCGTGCTCCACGCCGCTGAATATGATCCCGCTTTCGCAGGCGATGAGGCTGTTTGCACCGGGCGGGACCACAATTTTCTGCCGGGCGCAGTCGGCATGTGACTTAAGGCGGCCCTCATACATGCTCTCCGAGATGAAGCGGCAGACGGCCGGATGCATACGGCGGGATTCGCCGAGGAAAAGCCCATAGTCCGGAGGTATCACGGCATGCATGATAGGAGAATCGGGCTGGCTGGCTTCCAGGTCTTTGAGCGCGTATTGAAGGGCGGAAAGACCTGCATCGCCGGGGTGGGAGCCTTGCACAGGCTGTTCAAGTTGCATCTGATCACCCAGGAGCACAAGGTTCTTCGCGCATCGAGCCATCGCGATGGCGTTGGCCAGGGCAACCTGTCCGGCTTCATCGATAAACAAAAAATCGAGTGCGCCTTCCCACTCAGGCCTGGTAAAGAGCCAAGCCGTTCCGCCGACAACTCCGCCGGTGTAAGCCTGGTGCGCGCAGGTGGCGTCTTTGAGGTATTGCAAGCCGGGGTTGCAGGTAAACAATGGATCTTCGGCGTCCCCTCCGACTTTTATTCCCTGGAGCCGAGAACCACTCTCTTGAGCGGCGTCGCCGCAGGCGGTGAGAAGATTCATCACGGCCTTGTGGCTGTTGGATGCGACACCGACTTTTTTGCCGGAAACGAGAAGCGACGTGATGACCTGTGAGGCGGTGAATGTCTTGCCGGTTCCGGGAGGCCCCTGGATGACCAGGCATCCACCGCCCATCGATTCCGTCACCCGTTTGGCGGCTTCGGTTGGAGACTCGCCATTCCGTTGTAGCGGTGTGAGGGGTGGCACACGGTTCAACAGGGCTGCCACGGGAGCATTGAGGTTGTGTGAGAGGTGCCTGGTCACCACTTCCGTAAGCGCAAGCTGAATGGCCGTTGCCGGGACATGCTCGTCCGGAAGCAGTGAACCCTGCGAGGGGAACGCGCCTGAAAATTTCTCGCTCAGAGCTTTCTTACTGATCTTAAGGCTTAGACTGCCCGTGGATATATCCAGCTCGAAGAGGGTGAATTTTGCATTCAGATTATGAGTGAACAGCACTTTGGATTTATCCCCGGCAGCTAGTTTGCATTCCTGAGAGGGATCGAATCGATATTCTTGTACAAGTGAAAGTTTTTCGGGCATGGGAGGTCCCACGGCGCAGATCCCCTCGAGGCAGGCCGGGTCATCCCGGAGTTCTTCGGGTGTCGCCGTGGCCCGGTCAAACATGCGCCACCACATGGGCTTTTCTTCCCGGCGATGGAAGTCGATCACATCGGCAAGAATCAGGGAGATGGCATCTCCTTGCCTGCGAAGCTGTGCAGCGGTCTCCAATCGCGTCACGACCTCCGGTGGCAATTCTTTTGGCGCCAACGGAGCCGTTTCGGAATCCAGGCTGACCGCAGTGATCTGATGTTCGACGACCACTTTCCGTAACCATTGCAGCAACTCTGCCGTGGATGTGCAATCGTCCTGGTTGTAGTCGCGGATATCTTTCAGGATGGGGCTGTGATTCCAATCACCCGGCTGTTGGCTTTCGATCCACCTGGCGTATTGCACGATCGAGTCAGCCGCAGTGGCCACCTCGGTGGCGCGTTGCGGTCGGTAAAGGCGCTCGACTGTCTTGAGTGAGTAGCTATTCTCGCCGAGGCGTAGGCCGTGACGGACAATCTGAAAAAGATCAACGAACACCTCGTTCCGGAGCAGCGCATCCACCTCGTCCTGACGGGTATCGTGACGGGTGCTCAATCGGCGCACCGCGCTGACCTCATACGGGGCATAATGGTAAATGTGCATGCCGGGGTTACGCTGCCATCGATTGAAGGCCCAGTCCACGAAGCCCTCAAAGGCCAGCTGTTCTTCCTCCCGGTTGTGTGCCCACCAGTCCATAAACTCAAATGAATCCGGCCGCCCGGTTCGCGTGCAGACTCCAAACAGATATTCCAGTCCCCCGGCAACCAGCGGGTACCCCTCCATGTCGAAGAAGACATCCGCCGGATGATCTTGAGGAAGAGCGGCCAGGCCCACCGGTTCGCCATTCGCACCGATTGGAGGCAGTATTTCGTAGCGCGGAGGGGCATCGGGATTTTCACCCCGGTCGGCCCGCGTTTGGCATTGAAGCCGTGCCTGGGCGACAAGTTTTGCAAGTGAGTCGGGAGCCAGTTTGCGAATGGAGGCGCCTGAGGCTGCAGAGAGATCGGCTACCGTGGCGATCCCACCTTTCTTCAGCTTTTTAATCTGGCCCATGCTGATTCCCGCCACCTGCACGAGATGGTCCGTGTCCTGGAAGAATTTCTCCGCATGGGAATTCCACCGGCCGTGATCGGCTTGCGGTAGAGGCTCCGGGCGATCCGTGATGTTCCCTGTGAAGCCTTTCTGCATGGTCAGGAAATTCATTTTTATTCGGCGGTAGTAATGGATGAAATCTTCGATCCGGAATTCAACCCGTTCTTTGGTGCCGAGGATGAGTCCGAACTTTTTCGGCATAGGGGCTTCAGTGGCAGCGGCGAGTAACTCCGAATAGCAACAAAGTTGAATCGCATAATAAGACTTGGGTGAGCGGGCCAGTTTCGTGTCCCACACCTGATACCGTCCGGTTTCATCGAGCAAAAGAAAGTCGGCAAACCCCGCGAACGGTTCATGTTCCAAAAAGGCCTGATAGATAATGGGGACGTTTGCATTGATTGCGGAGAGGGTCGTTGTCCGGGCAACGGTAGGATCGGTCCTTGTAATTTCGGCCAGTTTGGCGCCAGATGTTTTGAATTCATCAAGTACCGCGCGTTCGTGCTGTGCGCCGGTTTGCGCGATCAGTCGTCCATCCTCGGTTTCCTCATCAGGCGCAACGGCGCCGGGATTCTCCAAAAAATATCGTTCCATCCATGATGCGAACGGTGAGGCCAGATAGCGGATAAGATCGCTTGGCGAAAACACCAGTTGGCCTGAGAGGTCTTTCTTCATATGCGTAGATCAGATTCAGATTGCGGGTTGAAGTGGTCGTCACGACAGGCCGTGCGAATGACGAGGGAGGACGGAATCATGAGATCGGACAATTGAAACAACCATGCCTTGATAGATGGTGGGGAGGTTTTCGACTGCAGAAGGTTGACTTCTCCATTTCTGCCTTTAGTTTAACATGTGCACCGTCGAAGCCGGACACTGGGCCTGCTCTTTGGCAACGAGCGGGTTCTTGTCCTCTGCCTTGGCCTCCAGTACGAGAAGCGGGAAGTCTCTGTCGTCGAGCAAGAGAAAGTCGACGAACCCTTTTGTTGTCTTCTCGAGATTGTCGCCTAGCGCGTCGAGATCGGTTGTCTTGATCGGGACGCCGGGTTCAAGGCGGATGTTGGCGGGCGCGTGGCCATCCTGGAAAAAACGCCAGCCCGTCGCGTCGAGCAGCTTGTTGATCTTGATCCGGGCTGTGGCTTCCTTGGCGGACATTCCGGTTTCTATCTCAGAGGAGCCGGTCAAGCCGTCTCACGTGAATCGATACTCGGCATGGGGGATTGCGGCGGCATGTGCATAGGAATTTAGACACAACCCCTTACGATGTCAAACATTTTTCCTATTCCAGCGATTGATTAAAGAATTAGAAAAACCGTTGTCTTTCTGCAACCGGAACAAGAGTTGGAGCTTGATGAAAAACCCCCTTTGGCTTACACTTGCTGGGATGCAGAACATTCCATCTCCCCCTTCATCTCCAACTCTCAAACTTCTACCCGCCTACACGGGAATGCATACTTTTGAGGCGATTCTTCAGGTCCCCCGGGCTAGACGGTTGCTTTGGCTGGAAATTCTCTTTAACGATGAACTTGACCTCCAGCGGTGGCAGAAGCACCCTGAGGTTCAGGACGCCTATCAGAAAGCTTGCCTGTGGTTCACCACGTACAGAAGTTTGATTCAATCCGTGTTGCCTCGGGTGTCCCTCCCTCTCGACAACGGAAAAATTGATCAACGAGAGTATCGGAGGTTTGCAGAGGCTCTTCAATTTTTAGCTCTAGTTCTTCCTCCACCCAATAGTATTTCCGAATAATTTCTCACAGATTTGAACGCATCTTTTTTTTATCTGGTATTACTTCGCATATTCGAGTGTTGCCGGGTTTCGGCCCGGCAGCCGAGCTACTTTTGGTCGGGCAAAAGTAGCCAAAACCCGTGACGCCCTCCCTGGCAAAATCGGAGAGGGCGGACGCGAACTTGGGGAGGGCAGCCCAACTCGCTGCGCTCGAACAGGGGCTGCCGGTGTATGAGAGCGTCCGCCCAAGGGCCAGGGAGCAGGCGTCGGAGGAGGAAAAATGGCGAGTCGTTAGGATTGTGAATATTTTCGATAGAGAATTTTCATGAAGACTGGGAGGTTGTGCTGCAGTGCTTCTCGCGGAGGGCGAGAGCTTCGGGCATCCATTCTTGAAATTGTTTGATGCGGGTCCCGTGGCTGGGGTGGGTGGACATGAATTCGGCTGGCTGTTTGCCTTGACTCATTTCTCCCATGCGCTCCCAGAGTTTTGGTGCTTCGGTGGGATCGAAACAGGCCCGGGCGACAAACAGCAGACCCATGTAATCGGCTTCCGACTCGTGGTCGCGGGAAAAGGGGAGGAGCACGCCATATTGTGCCCCGACTCCTAATGCGCCCATGACCATTCTTTGTGTATCGTAATCCATATCGCCGACGGCCACCGTGGCGGCGATGGTACCCATCTGGACTAATTTTTGATGCGCCATGCGCTCGGCACCATGGCGCGCGATGGCATGGGCGATTTCATGGCCCATGACGACGGCTAATCCACTCTGGTTTTCGGCCACCGGAATGAGCCCGGTATATACGGCGGTTTTCCCACCCGGTAAGGCAAAGGCATTGGCTTGTTGAGAGTCAATCACATTAAATTCCCATTCGAATCCGGGATCCACATCGGCTGCCGCGTGAGCCAGACGGCGGCCGATGGTTCGGACTAGATCGACGACCTGTCCTTCCGGAATGACTTGCGACTGGCTGAGGATTTCCTGGTAGGACTGAAGTCCCAAGGCCATTTCCTGCTCATGGGTCATGCCCACCAATTGCGATCGGCCCGTCAACGGTACGGTTTCCTGGTTCGAGACGTAAAAATACAATCCGTATAACGCGAATAAGATGAGCGGGATGAGCCGCATTTTCCAACTCATGCGGGCACGGGGGCGTCCACCTATTCCCCTATTTCTCCCAAATAATCCGAATCCCATCGTCTGTGTTCTCCGGGGGTTTAATCAAACGGTATCGCTAATAAAATTTTGCGGTAGAATAGATGGGGAGACTTTGAAAGCTTACTGCAAACCAGCCAAGAGAGGCTACCATTGGTAATCCTGAAATCGGCATGCGTATTTTCTGCATGATGGTCACCTGGGAAAGGGAGAGGCGATGAATATTGAGACATCCCAAGTCGTGGTTTCACGGAGAAAGTTTAGTGGGAAACAGGTTATCCTTTTTGTCGGGCTTGCGGTGTTGGCCACGACGTTGGGTGTCGTTTGGTGGATGAACCAGTACGTGTATGCCACGATGTTTCAACCGACCCGATTGGGTGAGTCGGAGCAGCAGGTTCTGAATGCCAAAGTGGCACACTTGCTTCATACGGCCGATGCCGCTTCTTCATCTGTGTCTCAACCTCTCCCGTCCACACTAGACGCGGCCCTTGATCCCGTGCCGTATTCTGAAGCAGATGGAAATCGGGAGATTCAGTTAACCGAGCGGGAAGTGAATGCCTTGATTGCCACGGATTCGTATATGGCCAGACATGTGGCTGTTGATATGGCGGACGATCTCGTCAGTGTCCAACTGGTGGTCCCGATTAACCATGAAATGCCCATTGTGGGTGGAAAGATGTTGAAACTCAATTTTGGCCTGGAACTCAGTTATACCCATGGGAAGCCTGTGGTGGCGATGCGGGGTATTAGTCTCGGTGGCATTCCGCTTCCCAGTGCCTGGTGGGGAGATATTAAGAATACCAACCTGGTGGAAGAATTTGGTGGCTCAGGCGGGTTTTGGGATCAATTTTCGAAGGGTGTTGAGGATATGAAAATCCAGGATGGTCAATTGTATGTCATGTTAAAAAAGTAGTTGTCCCCATTTCCAGCGCAAGACGGTTTATTCGCCTAGAACATGTCTGAATTTCAAACATTTCAGTAACATCATCCTCTCTCCCTTCGACTTTCGTGTCGCTCCAAGCGAAAAGGATTTTCCCACCCGGTGCCGTTTATCTCCAGCCGTTTGGATTGAAGTACTCCCTGCCGGCTTGGAGTTCCCGTTCTCCGGTTGCCGCTTTTTTATCATTCCGTCTCCCTTGTTATTTTGTATGCCATCTTTAATCCTTCGGATAGTATTCCTTTTTTCCTGTCCCATGCCCAGGGCGGTTGGTAGATTCTGAGCTTTCATGTTTTGGGTGATGTCGTTGGCGAATCTTCAGCCCCTGGTAGGAAACGATCTATTGATCGCTGAATGAGAGAACGGGTTTTATTGGTCTGCGGGATTTCCCGGAATCACCAGGCACGTCATTGGTGGGATGGCGGCCCAATACAAGGCTTGTGCTTCGGCAGGATCAAGTGAGAGCACCAGGTATTGGTGGGATCCGCCCCAGGTCGCCATTCTGGCTGTGACCCGTCGCCCCCATCCGGCTATTTGATGCCCCAGGTTTGCCCAAAAAGAGGGGAGGTGAGGGGGTTGGACCAGAATGGTCAGGGATTCTTGAAAGGTGAGCTCATAGCGAGTGGGCATGTTGCTGACGGTTAACGGAGTGATGGGATCCTCCGGCGGAGATTCCTGAGATAAATCTGATGGGGGAGAAATGGGCAGGGGGGAGACCGATGGGTCCTTCGTCTGGAGGTGCAGTACGGTTGAGTGGGTGAGAGGGGCTCCGATCCACTCGGCGCCGGTCAGGGGAAATGTCCGCAGGGGGATGCCACGGGCTTTGAGCAATACGATGTTTTTGTCGGTATCGACGATGAAATAGAGAGATTTGGTTTTTGCCATTTGCAGCTCTTGTTCAACGGGAGGAGAAAAGGTTTTTTGTTGAGCCCCGCTCTGGGAAGAACAGGCTTCTCCCAGGACAAGCATGAGGAGAAGCATCCACACCAGGTAGGAGCTGGTGGTTTGGAGTGGCCAGTGGATGAAAAACGGCTTGTGAGGATTCAATAGATGATCAGGGTGGTGCCAAGGGGCACGTGGTGAAAGACATATTTAAGCGGTTCATCGCCGAGTCTGATGCAGCCATGGGTGACGTTGGTGCCCAGCGTTCGCGTATACAGCGTGCCATGGATGAAATAGCCATTGCCGAAACCAAGGGCATAGTCTCCCAGCACGCCCGTTTCAATCCGGTCTTGGGGTTTGGTTGGAATGGGTTGTCCCTCTTCAATGAAAGCCCAATCGGGTTTGTTCCAGGCCGGATTTTTAATTTTACTGGAAATCGTAAATACTCCACGCGGAGTATCAAACACCCATCCGTTACCGGGATTGCGGGGATCTTGCAGTCGTGCCCCGCTGCCGGTTGAAGCCACGGCACTGTAGAGAATTCGATTGCCCTTTCGAAGGGATACCCGATTTTGAGCCGTATCGACCACGAGGTAGAGGCCCTTGGGTGCCGTGGCAAGGAGACCGGGAGCGGAAGGATAAAACGGGATGTGTGCTTCCTGGGGGTGGATCGTCACCGGGACCACGGCTGGGGTGCGCTTTGGAGCCTGGGGAGGAGAAGCGGCCAGTACCGTTGTCAGGACGACGAGCAGGCTCAGTAGAAGTGTCTGGCGTGAGTGGGGGGGCATGAAGGATGTCATGTTATTCTGTGCGGGCGAAGGAGGCGGCACGCGTACGGGGTTTGTGCCACCGTACATACCGTTCCTGAATATGGACTTCCAGCTGGTGTAAGGAGGTCACGACGTCATTGTCCTGGTTCAGTGCCCCTACGATGGTGACAGGCGTCCCGACTTTTACCCGCTCGAATACGTCACCCATCGCGGAATTTTCCAAGGCAATGCACCCGTTGGTGGTTTCTTCGTTATTGGGATCTTCGCCATGAATTTCAATCAGGCTGCCGATTGACCGGTTCTGAGGTACCAGGCCATTGGCTTTGGCCTCGTCGAAACGTTGTTGGTGGGTTATCGTGGGATAGTCCAAGAGTAACGCTTTATAATAGATGGTCCCCGGTCCTTCTTTTTTGTGCATCACGCGAAACTGTCCTTCCGGCGTGGCGCCGTCTCCCTCGTAAAGCTTGTCGGCCAATCCTGAAAATCCCACCCGTGCCGGATACTCCGCAACGACCCGGCCGTGTTGGTAGACGAGAAGGCGACGGGGTGCCTTGAGGACAATGACGGCTGTGCCCACTGATCGTTGTATGGTTTGCGTGACCCATTCTTCCCAGCGGGCAATTTGGGCTTCGTTTGTATAGCGGTTCATTTGTGTGACGACATGGGCTTCCACGCGGCGGAGATGTTCAATTGCCTGCTCTCCGGCTGACCTGGCCTGCATGTATTGTCCCTGCTCCAATCTCAACACACTTTCTCGAAGCAATCCCTCTGCCTGGGACAGTGCCAGCATGTCGTCCTCCAGGTCGAAATCATGAGAAAGCGCTCGCAACCGTGTGAGTTGCGCCTGTTCAGGCTGAAGGAGCTCCTCGGCCTCCAAGCGCAGGGCAGTGATTTTTTGGCGAGAGGCTTCAATCAGCAGAGAGCCTTCTTCCACCAGTTGTTGATAGGTCTGGTTGAACTGTTCTGCGTCGCCGGTTGTCCACCAGTGATTGGCCTCTGTCCGCCATTGGGAACGGAGCTCGAGCACTTGTGTATGGAATTGTTGATATCGATCAGGAAACAAGGTCTCTGCGCCGTTTACCCACGCCTGTCGGTCCAAATCTTCGACCAGTGAAGGAAACGTGTCGGGATAGTCCGTGTGGCCCCACCAGGCAAACGTCAACGCTGGAAGCAGGACCAGCATGAGCGTGATCATCCAGCGCCGACGCCAGGCCGACTGAAACCTGGTTGGCGGAGTGATCATACATTCCCCATTGTTAGACGTGTTGCTTTGCGGCAAGCCGTTTGACAGAGATAATCTGTGCTTGAATTCGAGTGGCAAAAGATTCTACGGAATGGGAGGTGGTCATCACGTCGATGAAGTGTTCTTGTGCCATAATGGATTCGATTTCAGCGAGGAGGGTTTCCGTGTCCTGAAACGCTTGTAGAAGTTGGTCCAGCTCCCCGTGATCAGGCGTGTGAGCGGAAACGTCTGCCAGGAGCGCACGAACATCTTGAAGATGCTGCTTGGCAAAGGCGAGAGCCACCTCGGCATTGGCTTTGGACTCCTTTTTATTGGCAATGGCTTCGATTTTGGCCTGGGTTGCGCTGTTGAAGACTTCCGACAGCATTGTGATGACAGGATCATAATTACGAAAGAGCGGCATCCGATCTTCCTGTCGATCCAGCGTTTGTTGTACCTGTCGAAATGCCGTTTCTGCTTCAGCGAATCTCTCGATTGCGTAATGTTCGGCTTCTGATATTCTCGCGTCTTCAAGAGCTTGGGTGGCTGCGTTCAATTGGGAGATAGGCGGTTCTGCGCAACCGGTCAAGAGCAGCCAGGTCAGGAAAAGCGCATGTCTGCCCCAGGGAAGGTCAAGGGTTCGAGGTATGTGCCCGTTGAGGGATTTCCAGCCAGCGTTGATTTGGATTCTTTCAGTCACGATGATTGGGGTATCCTTATCAGTCAGGAAGGCCGGTTTTTCTTTAGGAGGAAGAGGGGCCGAACCATTCCGGCCCCTCTTGTTTTCGCCCGAATCTAAATCTGAACAGGTGGGGCCTTTTCCTTGATGGTAAAAGGTCGTGAATCGCAGGTATCGGGTATCGTCCGGATACCTATTTGCCCATTGGCTTTTTGGCCGGGTTTTGCTGTGGCTTCGCGGGGCTCGGGGCGGCAGTCGGTTTGCCGATTGGCATACCCTTTTTGGGGTCTTTTGGATTTGATTGGTTCACAGTAACACCTCCTTTAAAGGTTAGGTAAGCCGTCATGGCTTACTACTCTTGAATATATCAGCAAAGGTAATGCCAGATTTTGATCTCCTGTGCAGGGGGAATTCCTGCATTTTTTTGAGTTAAGGCGGTGAAATCTCTCGCAAGAACATCATGCGCAGAGACATCCTGTCCAAGGAAAGAAATCTTGTCCATTTTCCCCGAAAATTTTGGTTCAGATTTGGAGTGTCTCCGTGAAATATTTTCCGGCGTTTCGATGGAGGTCCGGGGATGGTTTCCGGCTTAAGGGCAGAGGTTTGATCCCGCTCTTACCATTCTTTTGCCGGTGCTGGTTGATACTCGGTAGGCACGCACAAAGGACCTTTGATTCGTGTACGAAACAGGAGGGGCTTTGTGCCTCTTAGGGGGATTGGCGTTGTAAATATTGCGCCGCGGCATCCAAGGCCCGGCTCAGCAGTTCAGGCCCGGCCCAGGTTCGGGTGTTCTGGGTTTTATAGACTGTGGCCCAGTCCAGTGCATAGGGGAGGGGAATGAGACGAACCGGGCCCTGGTAACAATCCGTCCAAAGTTTGCTCAGAACCGTCCCGATTCGAAACGGGGAAGGAATCAGTTGGATGGGGTTTCGTATCAAGTCTTGGCAAAGTTCCGCAGGGGAAGTGACCAGCAATTCCCGGCAGGCGGATGGCCGCTGTTCATAGATTGAGCAGATTTCATCTTCCAGAAATGGACAGGGCATTCGCAGCGCATAGTACGCCCGATTAAGAGGTTCCAATTCTTCATCGGTGCCTTGATCCTCAGAAAAAGCCAATCGTTGTAACCCCTCCTCCAGGCCGGCCTCACGCAAGGTCCTTTGAGCCGCCTGAAATCGCTCAAGCAACCGCTCCTTTTTCGGAGAAGGGAGGGCTTCAACAACCGACAGGAGCGCAAGGGCCTCCGGAGGGGCGACGGGAATCATCATGCGACAGCAGGCGGCGCAGCCTTTTTGGCAGGATATGGTGGCACCGGTTTGAGTGGTGTTGTCGATGGCCAGCTGGTGAGCTTGTTCTCCAAGTGATTGCATGAGGGGGATAATGTCGGTAATGAGAATGAATCCGGTCGGTACCGCAACCGACGCCGTCAGATGTCCGGCAGGGGTGTGAATATCCAGGTTGTAGGATTCGTGAGGGGTAGAAGATTCCATGAGACAATCTATTGGGGAAGAACTCTGTTTAACGAATAGAAAGAAACGCTGTGAGACAACGGATTCGACTTTCTCGGGAAAGCAGATTCCATGGAAATTGTAGAAGAAATCGTGGCAAAAAGAAACGCTGTCGTTTCTCCTTAGAACCGTGAGCTGAAAAAGCATTCCTGTGAGCTGTTTTCTCGAATGCATCTGTCCTGTCCTGAGCACTCCAGAGCTTCAAGCCCGATTGGGGGACTGGTTGGCTGCTGGGTATGGCGTGTAGCGGACCCGTGGTCTCTGCCCCCTTTGGCGGTTGCCAGAGAAGGCAGAGAAGAGAGGGCCTGCTTGCCATTTCAGCCCGTGCCATAGCGCTAATGGGGTTTCACCCTGGTCATGATTTTATCGGTCCAGGCTAACAAGATGGCTGAGCCTAAAAAGGTCAGATGGATAATGAGTTGCCATTGAATATGTTCAATGGGCACATTGGCAATGTTGACGAAGGCTTTGAGTAAATGAATGCTGGAAATGCCAATCAACGAGGCTGCGAGTTTCACTTTGATCGTGCCCGGGTCAATATGGCTGAGCCAATCCGGTCGATCAGGATGACTTTCCAGACTTATTTTACTGACAAATGTTGCATATCCTCCGATGACGACCATGGTGAGCAGATTGGCCACCATGGTGATATCCACCAGGGTGAGGATTCCTAACATAAACACGGTTTCGGTGAGGTCCCCAATGTCGTGCACCATGTGCCATAGTTCGGTCAGGAATTTCCATGCATAGAGCACTTCAGCGAGGATCAATCCACCATATAAGGGTGCTTGTATCCATCGGCTGGCAAAAATGCCCATTTCGAATGCGTGTTCGATCCAATGGGGAATGTCTTCCGGTGGTGAACCGAGAGGAGAATCCGGTGAAGTTGGGGATTGGGACATAGGAACCTCCTTAGAGAAAAGTGTTAATCATATCGCCGGGATCTCCCGGCAAGTTTGGGACATGGTCGTGTCCGACTCCATGCAGGGAAAAACATTTTTGGTTTTAGATCAGTTTCCGTTGACCTTGGATGTGACGACCGAGAATAAAAAAGAACTCATCATTCCAAGTTGGTTAACTGCTGTTGAGCGGGGAGAGTGAACGTTCACGAGTGTGCAGGAATGAGCACGGTTGTGGCGAGTAATGGGAAAGCAGGTAGCTTTACAACAATCGACTAGAATTGCCATCTTGGTATGGCAAATATAATGGGAGAGTTTTCTGCAGATCAAGCCTGATTGAAAAAATCTCCGAAAGGCCGTCCTCACGAGACATGCGTGAAAATGGACGAGATACCTTTTCTTCTTTTACACACAGGTTTTCTGGGGACGGGGAAGCGGATGGGGCTCAACCTCTTTACCGGGAGGAAAAGGGCTTCAGGTTCAGGGCAAAATCAACTTTTCGTGGAGAATAGCTGAGGACATTTAGGGCGAATTTCTGAAAATCATAGGTGGCGAGACGATCCGTAAACTCTTGTGGGCTGTTGGTAATGGTGAATTGAAGTTTAGCTACTTGCCCCTGAAAACTTTTTTGTTGAATATCGGTCAAATTAGGGAAACGGGAATTTTCTCTAAGAATTTTTTTTAGGTAGGCCAGCTGCCCATAGGTAATCCCGCTAATGGAAACCAGGAGTGTGGAGGCCGAGGTTTCTAATTGTCGTTGAAAGTCTTCAAGAAGACTTTTTAGTGCCTTCTGCGTGGCCTCCTCTACGGCTTTCTGTGAACCCGTTATCATATTTACATGTGGATAGAAGCCATCCCCGATGGCCGAAGCGAAGATTTCCCCTGAATCAGAATGAAGTGCTTGTAAGGTGACATTGGCCCCATGCACTTGCATGGGGCCTGATTTTAATCCGGACTTGGTGACTACCGCTCGTCCGGAAATGACAATGCCTGCTCCATATTGTAATGCCATGGCCGCGGCGGCTTTCTGATTCCCTCTTAATAGGCTTTGGACAGCTTGATCATGTTGGATGCTTCGTTGAATGGCCTCTTCGTCAACCAAAGAGAATCCTTCGCCAAGTAAGGTTTTCGTTAGCATCGTGCCACAAAATGATGGGCGATGTTCCTTGCCGTTGATTTCCTCTCCGACTAGGACCATGATCATCGGCCATTCTTTTCGTTTCTGTTCCTCCATCCGTTCTGCAAGAATTCCCTGTTGTCCAAGGAATCTGGTGAGAGCCTCAGAATCCACTTGAATTTCCAAGGACACCGTCAACAGTTTGCCTTCCATTCCGGACTCAATGACTTTTTGGGTCATCAGGTAGGGATAGGGTTCTTTCAGCAGGCCGACTTTCTTAACCTGGTACTGAAGCTCTTCCTTTGTACCTTTTTGGATTTCACTTTCTATAGCCTGGGAAATCGCTTTTCTTAAAGCCGATTGGTGGGCCAGTTCTTGGGCACGCGACTGATTGCCCTCAATCACTATAGCGGACCCCTTTCCGGAAAATGTCGTGAAAGTTTCAGCGAGTACGGTAGGTGGAAAAAGGTATGGGAAGGTACACCACAACATCAACACAACGTACAACAAGGCATGTATGGGTTTTCTACTGGAGGTGTACCCCAATAATAGGTCGATGGCAGTCCAATTCGTTTTCAAGGAAAGCCTTTGTCCATTGTTAAGGAATAAGTTTTTTTTGTCGTTATTGCCCAAAAAGACCCCCAGTAGGATTTCCTCTCGGTAATAGCCCCCCGTTTGGCGATCCGGCTTGGTTGGGACAATGAAAGGTGAAACTCCAACTGGTCCCTGTACATTTTGATTTCTTGCACGCACAATTGGGCTTCACCGTCACAGTCACCGGCGTGTTCGGCGATGGGATCGTGATGGGCACTTTTTCGCCGTTACTACGGCATGTCGTATTAAAAGAAGCCCCTCCCGCATTCACTTCCATTTCATCCTTGATGCTTTCGGTATCATATACAAATTGTGCCACCCCGGTTGCTCCATTAAAGTCGATCGTGAAAAAGCCAGGATTATCACCTCCTGAACCATACTTCGTATTACACTGGACTACGGCGGTGTCCACCGGGCCTGTTCCCATTGAAGAGGGTGGTGGTAGAGGCTGGCGGGTAGATCCCGATCCTCCGGCTCCTTGACCACTTCCCCCTAACCCTTGGCGAATTTGATCATCAATGGCTTGGATCTTGTCATCCCCTTCTTGCTGAATTGTATTGATGGCTCCGGCCATATCCTGACCGCTCATAATGGGATCGGCATTCTGGTTGGTTTGATCGATCATCACTTGCCCTTGGGCTTGCGCTTGTGCCACTCCTTGCTGGGCCGCCGCGTCCTGTGTTTGTCGGTCTTGCGCATTTTGTTGATTAATCCTTTGGCGATCGTTACCCGCTTGTCGGTCTGCCTCTCTCTGGATTCCTTCCCGGTCGCGATTGCGGGCTTCGTCTTGGTCTTTGTCGGCTTGGGCCACTGCGGCGATATCCATGGGGGGCGTGGCATCTGAATCATCGCTGACCATCTGATCCGGGTCAGAAGGGGGCAAGTGACTGGTGGAGCCATTCTCTCCAAACCCTTCCACCGCTTCGGCCTGTTCGGGGGTTATCGGCCCATCATCAGTCGGTGGTGCATCCCCTGGTACGTCTGGAAATCCTGCTAACAAATCGCTATCTTCTTCCCCTCCATTCGCTGCCTGGTTCTCTTCGGTATCTTCACCGTCTCCAGTGCCTTCGCCTTCCCCAGTGCCTTCACCCTCTCCGATGCTTGCACCGTCTCCAGTGCCCGCATCCTCTCCGGTGTCTCCGTCACTGCCAGAGCCTGATGTCCCACCCGCACCTTGTCCCTCACCAGTACCTGCCCCTCCGCCGGGATCATGGCCTCCTTCTGGATCTGAATTGCCCGAGGTGTTGCTACGGCAGCCATAGGCATCGCCTTTATAAGGGCTTAGCCGGGAAGCCAAGGCTGCTGACTCAATGGGCGTCAAGCCTGAACCTACCCGCTCATACTTTGGGTTTCCGGCATACCTCGGATTGTCACATTGAGCGCGATTAATATCAAAGCAGTTTGGACCATCTCCGAATGACTTGGATCGCCAGACACAATAGAGGCCTTCGGAAGAACCCGTTGCCGGTTCAACCGGTGGTCGCACGCCTCCGCCGCGACTTGGAGCCCGTCCGCTTGGTAAGACCGAAATATTCAAAGGGAGGCTTACTCGGCCGTACCCTTCCTGGCTCACATCAAAAACGATAGTGGTCACTCCTTCCTGAGCAATCCCCTTCGCACTGATGAGCTGTTCGAAAATATACCTGTCATGAAAATCCGAGGGACCGGTGGTATGCATATTGAAGGCTTCTTGTGACATGTCTCCCGGGAAAATCCGTATTCCACTGCGCTTTGGAATCGGTGTTACAGTGACAGAAACCTTTCCCTCAGGCTTCCATCCCCGCACGACGATTCCACATATCCTTGAAGGCTCAGCCCCGGCCTCTATTTCTATAGCTCTCCCGCAGTTCAATTCCGCACGGAATGGGCCTACGGGTGCGTCAGGTACTTCCAAAGCAAGTTTGACCTTAATTTCCGTATTCGGGTCGACACAATCGCCTGCATACGGAACCTGGTCCGTGATCTCACCAGGATTGAAATGGTTGCTCGGCTCTTGCCCTACGACCGGTAAGCGCAGACCAAGGCCATTCACAACACCTTCTGCATTCGTCTTTTGCATTCGTATGACATAGGGCACTTCGATTTTTCCCGCGGGACATTTCCCTGTGGGGTGGGCTGCGGAAGGCACCGGCTGTGTAGAGGGAACGACCATAATTTCAGCAGTGCTCGTGAGACTCCGATATTCGGCTGTTAAAGTGAACTTTCCTGGCTTGTTTCCGGTAAAGGAATGACCTTTAGGCCAATTCACCATGTCGGTGACGTCCACCTCTCTTCCTTTTCCACTAGAATATTTTCCAATGGCCTTAAACTGTTTTGTTGTTTCTCCTACTTCGATCCGGACTTTTGGCGGGTCAATTCTCAACCCTTCTATGGTTCGAATATTCCAATCTTTGAGATCACGAATCTTTTTACACAGGGGTTCGTACTCAACAAAACTAAAGGCTCCCGCAGGCAAGGTAATTTGTGCGTATTTTTTTAATTCTATATCGATTTGTTGAATCCGTAGTCGAAGGTCACCGCGCTCAGCAACTGCCAGAGACTTGAGGTAATCACGGATAAGAATGAAAATTTCCTTTTGAATCTGCTCAGGGTTTCGTAATTCCTTCTCGGTGAATTTGCGGTTCATGATATAGTCATTGACTCTCTTAGTGATCTCGGCTTGCTTTTCAACAAAATACTTGTTCCCATTCTCGCCAAGTTTTATAGCATCTGCCGAGTTAATTGCCGTGCCCCCGGGATTCTTGACCGTGGGCTTTCTTGCACTCTGAATCATTTTTTTGACAAGGGCAAGGGCTTCATACAGCTTTTTCACATCTTTCGGAGAAGGGGAAAGGATCTTTTTGAAAGAATTAAACGCCTCCTTCCCCAGGTTGCCCATGGCAAAGACAAATTCCGTCCAATTTCGTAATTCGACTTGTTTGCGAGCACTATCCACGAAGCGTTCCCGCTGTTCGAGTGTGAGCCGTTCAGTCTCCAATGTATGCTTGGTCTGAATAGGCCCTGTAAGATGTTTCTTCAGATCGTCACAGCGTTGGAGTATGTTAGCCCGTCCGGGCGGCGGGACATCGTGCAGATCGCTGTTGTCATACAGTCGATTCCATTCGGGTTCGAGATTGGTGACTGCCTGTTTAAGCGTTGATGAAGGGGGAACTGCGGGAGTAAATGTGTTGGTGGTGGGTTCATAGATCGGCAATTCCCCTAGTATCGTCTTAAGGTGCCGGTCTGCATCCAAAATGGTGTATTCACCAGGCTTCTCGGTTTCAACCCCCATGGCTAACCCGTACAAAGAGAGCAAAACCACAAAAGCAGAGAGACTCACGATCCCTTTCATGGATGACCAAGGTTGTTCATGCCATTGTTCGTGTACGGTCATGGAGTGTGGGTCCCTCGGGTTTTCATTAATGGAAGAAACCCATTTGGTCTTTCTACCCATACCGGAATATCCCCACTACGTTTTCCGACGGATAATGAGTACACCCATTTTGTCATAAATATATTGATTGGCATGTTGCACGGTTGAGGCGCTAAGATCGGAGGTTGAATACATATACCGCATATAATTTTCAATAGCCTCCTCTTCCAACCCATGTTCTTCGGCTTTTTTCCCTTCTTCATAGTAGGACTCCGAAAAATTCGCCATTTTATCCTCGATGGCCTGAGCGGCCCCTTCAATGGCTTGGGCTAGGAGCTTCTGAAGAAATTCTTCTTTGGCGGGCAATTCATTGGGGTCGCTATTGACTCCTTTCCCGGGATCCCCCTGTACGTAGCGGTCTAAAATTTCATCGGTTTTAGTAATGGTTTTAGAATCTCCCACTTCAGAGGTGGTGAAATTCACAAAGCGATAAGCTAGCATCACCTCTCCCTCTAATTTGAGATCATAAATGGGATAGCGAAAACTATCAGTGATTTCTTCTTCAAGTGTGGGAGGGGTGCGGGCAAGCTCATCCTCCGAAAATCGTAATCGATTTTGTGCATTCGTAAGCCGCGAACGTGCCGCTTTCACTCCGGCCACCGAACCCAGCCCCTGCAGAATGCTTCCAATGGCTATCGGGGCCTGACTTTTTTGAGATCCTGGCGATTGGTTCAGTTGCTGCTGCGTTGCCATCATGTTGGCTTGACTCTGTTTGGATTGGACTTCGGCGTTGGTCAATTCCTGTTGGGCAAGGACCATATCCTGTCGAGCCGAGCCGACTGCCTGTCTTCTCGGTTCATATTCTGGGTTCGGGACCAATCGGGTCCCGCTGACATAGGTGGAGCTGCCGAATGTCGGTTGATCTCTCCCGGTTTCTTTGACTCTGGCCCTCAGGACTTCGCCGAAAATTCCTCCATGCGCACCCTTTATTTTTTTAACCTGTGGACTGGTGGACGGATCCAAAAATCCCTGTCCCAGAGCCTGCTCCTGTAGAATTTGATCGATCACTTCCCGGTCAATCAGGGTCAAATTTTTCAGTCTTTCCGAGTTTCGCAAGCGATCTAATAGTTGATTGTAGACCACCCCTCCGGCACCAGACTCGGAGGATTTATTGTCAAAGTGCACGGCTATCCGCAGTTGGACTTCTTCCAACAGCATTTTTTTGACCAGGGCGATTTTCTCCTCTAGGTCCTGGTATTGGGAATCATGCTGTTCACGAACGATTAAATAATTGGCTAGGGCCAATCCCAGACGAGTACGATCCTCTTGCCGCATAAGCGAGTCGGCCTTGGTGTAATAGGTCGCCGCTAAATTTCCTTGCAACTCCGATAACAGCGATTCCACATTGAGATATCCCGGCTTGAGCTTGGAAATCCGAGAAAGCTTGTCCTTTGCCCCCTGTAAGTTTCCCGTGTTCTGATCTTGAACCGCTTCGTTGTAAAGGATATCCGTCCACTGGTCGACCAGATGGGCGTGGAATTTTTTAATTTCCGGGTTCTGTGGCTCAAATTCCAGACTTTTCTGCATTTCTTCGTAGCCCAGGAAATACTTGTTCTGGTCCCAGGCTTGCTTAGCTAATAACAAATGATGTCGCGCCTTATTCTTGAGACTGATAGAGGAATTTTGGTCATACTCAGCGGCTTTTTGAATTTCCTGGGCCGCCTCTTGAAAGGCTTGCTGATGAAGATGTGCATCAGATCGACCTTCATGGTATTCGGAGGCTTGTTGGCGGGTATGCTGAATGTGGGTGGCCAATTCCGGAAATGAGGACTCGTATCGTTTCATCGATTCCAGCCCCCTGATACTCTGATCCCATTGTTTCGACTCCTCCCCTTCCTGGACAAGCCGGAGTATCTCTCCTTTTAACTTGGCGTATTTCTCCTTTTCTTGTTGATATCGTGTGGCGTAGGTGGTGTTGGCCGGTTGGTAAGATGTGGCTTTTTCGAAAGCGATTAAGGCCCCGTTGATTTCGTGCTTCTCTGTGAGCGCTTTGCCCCGTTCAAAGTGTTGGGCTGCGGCAAAGGATTTGGCTTGAGCCAAATCAGTTTGAATCCTGGTGTCGTCCGGGTTCTCTTTTAGTGCTTCCTCAAATTTCAAAATAGCCTGATCATAGGCTTGAGCTTCTAAATAAGTTTTTCCTTCTTCATAAGCCTCGTCATTCCCCAGTCCAATTGCTGATGTCGCATTGTCTATCCCCTCCGTGAGGGTTGAGGTGGCCCCATCGAAGCTCTCCTTTATTGACCCGCACCCACTTCCAAACAGCACCAATAAGAGACCAACGATTATGCGAGTGGCAATCCGTCCTTGATTATTCATCACTTTCTCCCATACCAAATTTAGGGCTTAGGCTTTTCAGGAAAATGAAAAACATTTCCTCTCTGCAGCTCCTTAGCCCGAGAAGGTGGAGTTTAGAAGTGTTGTCCCTATTGCAGAATAAACTCCTCAGATTTCGTGGGCTCTTCTTTTTCCGGATCTGAAGGTTTGTTAGACGGGTCCCCACTAACGAATTGCTTTGGTACGCTGACCGTTACTTGAATCGCTCCAGTGGAAAGTGATTCGATCCGTTCAATGCGAAGAGCGTTTTTTAGTTGAATTTTCGTTAGTCCGGTTTTCACGGTCAATTCCTCCAAGGCTTGCTGGAGAGCTGATTCCTGGGCTAAGCGTTGTGATTCTGTCGCATCTTTGGAGCCCTCATGAGGAGGGAAAGCGGACTTGGTTAGAAAAAATCGCTCCTCCTTGACCAAGCCGGTTGGATAAAACCGGAAAACCTGGATATGCTCGGAATGAAAATCCGCTACATAGACCTTTTCTTGGAACGCGGCAATCGAAGACAACGTGGGGAAATTTCCTGGTTGGGACTCTGGATGCGCCCAAAATGAAAACCCGAATATCTGCTTTGCTGCTGATGTACCAAACATGAAAATAAGGTGGCCTTGGGAATCAAACACTTGAATTCGATGATTTCCCCGATCGGCGACGTAGAGATGGTCCTGTTCGTCCACGGTGATATCAACGGGTTCCAGGAATTGGCCTGGGTTCCGGCCCTTTGATCCGATCACCTTGATAAACTGTCCTTCTTCCTCGAACAGTTGCACTCGGTGATTGTTGGCATCCAACACATACACCTGGTGTTGTGAGTTGATTGCCAGAGATGTTGGATTATTAAATTTTCCATGTTCCGGTGTCTGTGGTGTAATTTTGTCACTTTCCTGGCCAAAACTCGTGAGAAAAATGCCCTCCGAATTAAAAATTTGTATTCGATGGTTTTCCGTATCGGCCACATAGATTAAATTTTTCTTGCTGATGGCAATGCCGGCCGGTTCATCGAATTGTCCTGTTTTTTCTCCTGATTTGCCAAAATGGTTTAAAGAGGCCCCTTCTGGATCGAGTAGTTGCACACGATCATTGCCGGTATCCGCTACCGCCAGTATTCCATCTGCAGAGGCTGTCAAAGCCATGGGAGCATCAAATTCCCCTGGTTTAGTTCCTTCCCTTCCGTATACCTGATTTGGGGAGCCGATTCGCAGAATATGATCCCGCTCCTGAGAGAGAACATGCAGCCCTTTTGTTGGGACATAAAAGAGGTCTGTGATGGCCTCCTCAGCCTTGAGTAGGGACTCGAATTCGATAATCGGCGGAGATAGGGTTTGAACCATCATGGTGTGCTTCTGACTTCCTGCCACATGAAACACTTGCACCCGATGGTTGTCGGAATCGGCGATATAGATATTCCCTTGTTCATCAGCAGCCAACCCGCTGGGGTCATCGAATTGGCCCCGTCCTTCACCCCCTGACCCAAAGGTCACCAGCAGGCTACCTTTTGTATCCACTTTTTTAATGCTGTGATCAGATCGTTCGCTGATATACACATCTCCTTTTATGTCTACGGCCATGCCTCTTCCCGAACTGAGGAAGTCAGGCTTCTGGACGGATTGAAAGACCCATTCCCGTTTTTGCGTATGGGGATAAATTTTGACAATTTCCGGTTTGCCGGGCACCAAGGCAAATACATTTCCTTCTGGATCGATGGCAATGTCTATTGGGGCAGTGTCTAGTGGAAAGGCCTGCAAAAAAATGCCGCGATAGCTGAACTTTTGAATCCGTTGGTTTTTTCGGTCGGCTACGAAGACCATTCCAAATTGATCGATGGCCAACCCGGATGGATTATTTAACTGGCCCGGTTGATTGCCGGAGGATCCGAAGTGAAATAAAAATTTCCCAGAAGCATCGAAGGCCTGAATCCTGTCATTTTCTGTGTCCGCCACAAACACCTGGCCTTTTGGAGAAATGGCAAGTGATTCGGGCTCGTCCAATTGGCCGGGGTCGGAACCTGGTCTCCCAAAGTCGAATTTAGGTTTCCCGGAAGCATCAAAGACAAAGATCTTAGAAGCTTCTTTGTCTAACACATACACATCGCCATTAACGGCAAGGGCGACGTCGACGGGTTCTTGAAGTCCCGCGCGAAATTCTTGGACGTACTCCACTTTTTCAAATCCTAAAGATTGGTAAGGAGCTATAAGGACGCCAGTCAACAGAAGAACGCTGAATGTGCTTGAAAGATAGAAGCTGGAAAGTGGGAGGAAAATATTTTTCAAAGGAGTCCTCTTTGCGATTTCTTCAACGGAATACTGACAATTTGGAGAAGCTCGCTAAGAGGGAACGCCGGACTCACATGCCGGAGTGGCTTGAGACCAACTTGTGATTAATGCCCAAGAAACCCTTCCTGTCTCCATCCAGGAAAATTCCCTCACAAGTGTGAATGTTTCGTTTCCTCTGGATTTTACGTATTGAAGGCTGGAATCACAAGGGAAAATGCGGCTTTTTTTGAACACCAAATAATTTTTGCTCGTGGGGTGTGAAGCCGGGACGCATAGATTCCCTCCGTATATAGAGGGGGAAACTCATTCAATCAGTAAAGATATGCTCTCTCCCATTTCGAATAATTTGCGATCTATTGTCCATTATTCCCCGATTGCCTGGATAGCCGGGGTGATTTTGCGACGGCAGCCCGTGACTTGATTAGACGGAATTTGTCTGAAAGAAGGGCAATACCTCTCCAGAAAGTGATCGAAGTTTATTGCCACTGGCCGGGCCAGGGCTCCATCAGAAAATCAGGGTCACTGAAAACTGTAAGATGCGCCCGGTATCAAGTTTTGCTTTATCCTGAACCGTCAGGGACCATTTTCCCTTTGGATTTTTGCCGACGAATGCCAGGAGGTCAGGGGTCGTGGTGACATCATAGGTGGTGTGAATATTATTTGTGCCGCCTCCAATTCGATTATGGAGCACAATGGACGATACTCCTGTTGAATTGGGGGGTACCACCTTAATGATCAAATCACCAATATACGAATGCTCGATATCCACTCCGATCTTGACGGAGGTAAGGGGGGTGGTCTCGGCCACTTGAAGAGAGAGTTGTGACGTTTGAAGGTCGCGAATGGGAATGATGGCGGTTGAGGTATGCACAGTGGTGGGAGTTGGAATGGCCGGTGCAGCCAATTCTACCGCACGTTTGGCATTGATCCGGCCATACCCATATAAGGTGCTATGGCCGTTGGTGTCATATCTGCCAGCGCTTGGATCAATTTGATCACACGAGCGTTTGAGCAGATCTTTGACCTCATCCCATCGCAGGGAAGGGTTGCGAGCGAGAATGAGGGCGGCCACCCCGGCGACACCGGGACATGCGCTTGATGTGCCGCCAAAATCGTTGACATAATTGCCTGCCGCATCGCCTCGACTGACTTGTCCGGGATTATATCCTGCTGATGCTGAGCGATCGGTGGTCCAGATTCCCGGGATGGGGAGAATGGTATCGTTGCTGGGAAAGGTACACCAAATTGCCTTGCCGAAATCACTATAGGCACTCCTTTTCCCTTTGGCGTGGCAGGCGGCCACGGCAATTACTTTTTCATAACTGGCATAACCATCGTTATCGACACTTTCGTTGCCGTTTCCGGCGGCCCAGGTGATCACACAGCCTTTTCCGTTGCGTCCATTCGCGACGGCCCAATCAATAGCAAGACGAGTGGAATCCGGTAGGGGCACGACGGTGTGATGGAGCGGGTCGCGCGGATCCCACCAGGCGCCATCCTCCGGACCCCAGCTACAGGAAATGACATCCGCGCCATGTTGGGCGGCCCAGATAAATGCATCAGCCTCGGCTTGTGAGCCTAACGGAGATACATACCGGATGGCCATTAATCGGGCTTTGGGAGCGACTCCGGAGGCACCATGAAAACCGTTGCCGGTGGCGACGCCTGCACAGGCGGTTCCATGATTATCCCGGCTGCCGGGTCGAGGATCGTCCGTGGCGCGAGTTACGTCGCGAGGAGCGATAAGTTTTCCTGAACCGGCAAACTCTTCGTGATCAAGATCCATGCCGTCATCAATGATTGCGATAGTGATATTCTCTCCCTCACTGAGTGCCCAGGCTGCCTCCACGTTGGCATGGGCATCATAGACCGTTCCATCAATCGTGGTCTTTTTTAAATGCCATTGTTGTGGGAACGCTGTGCGCCATCCCATTTGTCTGACAAGTTCAGGGTGGCAGAGCTCCACATGTTTATGCTGCAAGAGACTCTCGGCTATGGCAAACACTTTCTGTCCTGTGCCCTCTGGCGCTTCGATAAAGAAGGTATTGCGAGCATATTCCAACACCCGTTTGATTCTAAGTCCGCAGGCTTTTAGGATTTTCCGACAAGTGGATTCCGCCAGGTCATCATCAAATTTTGCGAAAAGATTTTCAGTGTACAGAACAGGTTGTTTTGATTGAGGGTCGACCAGGACTCGTCCGGCAAATTGGACGTCTTTTACGGATTGTATGGTGGTGCGGATGGCTCCTCGCGCGCTTGCGCGTCGAACGGCTTGGGGATATCGAAAGATTTCCACGCCGGCATGGTGAAACCGGTGCACGGGCTCAAGATTGTCCAGTGCCTGCCGAGCTCGCGTTGACTGAGCGGCGGCTTCCAATGGTCGACGACTCTCCGTTCGCACCACCACGAGCTCTTCATCGGTTTTCAGTTTGAACGCTTTCCCGTTTTGTCCTCCATAACGAAATGACAGCATGGGTGTTCTCCTTCTGTTTGACTACACAATGATGCGTGGACTTGCTTCGCATTCCTTCGTAGAATGGCTCATGGCTGTGAACGATCTCTTTTCTTCCTTTCCTCTCAGGATGAGGGTAGAGGCCCAAGCCTTGTCCCGTGTCTATGTTCGTGAATCTGACTGCTTTGCGGTTCATGGGTCAGTGCCTCCGGCCTTGAATACTTCGGTGTTGTACTCTTTTAATGATCCGGTCATCAACGTGTGCCGAGGTGAGATTTCGGCCTTGTCGGAGTTTCCATCCGACCTGATAGTGACACCGGTCTATCGTCTTGAGCCCAATGGTCCGCAAGGAGTGCCGTCCGGCAATGTGTTTATTCGTTTCCGGCCACAGATTTCTGTCGAGGTTCGGCAAAAAGAAATTGAAGCGTGTGGCTTCTCCATTCGTGAATCACTTTCCTATGCACCTCATGCCGCATGGCTTCGGAGCCGGGACGGAAATATTGCCACGGCGCTTAATAGTATTGCAAAGTTGCGTGATCTCAATGATGTGGAACTGGTAGAACCCCAAATGTTGATAAAGCGGGTGCAGCGGTCATCCGACAATTCCCTGTCGAATGCACCACCTTAAAAGGTTTTCTTCGAATGATCGTGTCGGTGTCGGACGGTAAGGGAATCTGTAGGGAGACCAATTCATTGGCGCGCATGGTTGGTGATGTCACCAAGCGTTTTTACCACCCAATTGTCCGGTTGTAGGGCCCCGACGATTGTCACCGGAGTCCCTTCTTCCGCAAGATGAAAGACGACATCCATATCTGCATTATGGAGGGCGATGCAGCCATTCGTTGTGCTGTTGCCATCGGGTTGTTGGCCATGAATTTCGATGAGGCCTCCGATGCCGCGGTGTGCCGCCACGCCTCCCTTGTTCTTGGCCTCCTGGAAGCGTTGACGATGGGCATCGGTGGGATAATTGAGTAAAAGGGCTTTATGGAATTTGGTGGATCCCGGTCCTTTCTTTTGCAGAATACGAAACTGTCCCTCCGGCGTCGCGCCATCCCCTTCCTGCAACTTGTCCTGAAGTCCTGAAAAGCCGAGATCACTAGAAAAACGGCGTAGCGGTTTTCCATTCCGATAGACGACGAGGTGGCGGGAGGCTTTAATGACCACGATAGCTGTGCCACCTGTCTTTGAAGACCAATCCAGGGTGTTGGTGACCCAATGGTTCCACGTGGCCAGTTGTGAGACGGTCCCATACCGTTCCATTTGGGAAATGGCTTGAGCCTCGACGGGTACAAGAGATTCTCTTGCCTGTCTGAGGAGAATAAGGGCTTGCTTATCGCTGTCTTGTGCGAGTCGAGATGCTGCCTGGTTCAGTAGCCCCTCTGTTCCCGATAGGGTCCGTAGGTTTCGTCGAACATCAAATATACCGGTTAATGCACGGAGACGGGTGACTTGGCGACGTTCAGACTCCAGAACGGTTGTCAGTTGCTGGTGCCGGGTGAATTTTTGGTGTGTGGAGGCCTTCAGAAGGGTCGAGCCCTCTTGCAGCAGGTGTTGGTAGGTTGCTTGAAGTGTATAAGTGTCGGTGGTTGTCCACCAACGTGCTTGTTCTCCCCGCCATTGCGTTCGAAGATCGATGATGTCCTGGTGAAATGTGCGATATCGTTCCGGGAAATAGGCTTCCGCGCCGTGGCTCCAAGCCTGGCGATCGAGCGATTCAAGCTGAGGTGGGAAGATTTCGGGAAGGCGTTCTGCCTTCCACCAGGCAACAAACAGGAATGAAAGCATGATGAGAGCTCCAGCCGCCAGCCAAACTGCTGGTCGTTTGGCTGGTTGTCGGCCAGAGCCCCACCCTTGCATGTGTTAGGCCTTCTTGTGTTTTCCTGTCTTCTGAATGGCCTGCGCGACCTGTTCATTCACGCGGGCTGCTAAGGCTTGAACAGATTCGGCTTTAGCCTTGACTCCTATATAGTCTTCCATGGCCATGATGGCGTCAATCTCAGCAAATGTGGTTTCTGCAGCTTGGAGGTCGCCACGTAAGGCTTGCAGATCGGCCTGGGTTCCCTTGCCCGTTGGCGCTTGAGCCAACTGATTTTTGGCTTCATCTAATGAGGTTTTGGCTAGTACCACGGCTCCTTCCGCTTCGGTTTTCACCAATTGCCTGCTTGCGATGGCCTCGGTTTTGGCTTTTTCGGCATCCGCTACGACCTTTACTAAGATGGCATTTGCCGTATCATAGTTGCGCGTCATGACAAATGTATCGTCTTGCGCTGCAATTTCTTCCTGGGCTTTTTGATATTCGTCCTCCGCAACACGCAAGGATTCAGGAGCATATTTCTCCGCACCGGCTTGCTTGGCAGCCTGAAGGGCTTGCAAGGCCGAGTCCGTCCCTTGAATGGGTTTTTCGGCGCAGGCCATAAGCATGGTGCCGAATAGCAATACGAGAGTCCCCGTTTTCAATGATTGAATCACGTTTCCCATGTTTATCAATTTCCTCCTTTATGATTGAGAGAGGAGATTCCCTCCCCGTTGGTGATGGTTGTACGAGCCTGGCCCACGGTTGGTGAAAGGGGCGAATTCCATGCCCTCGTTAACGAATCCCACTGACTTGCCTGAAAAGCACAGCGTTGGTGTATCCGCGGAATGTTTGGGTAAGACATTTCCGATACGAGAGACGTGAGTTCTTTCGTTCCCTTCCTGTTCCTGAGCGGCTTTTTCTTTAAGTAGAGATTCAATGAGCAAAGAAGATGCCAAAGGATTGTGACCACAAAAAGACGAGGATGAGAAATATGAACAGCTAAAAGACCTATTTTTGCATGCAAAATCAGGAAAAGGGCTGAATCATGCGTGAGTGCCCATGGACATCATGTCTGAGAAAAGAAACTTTGTCCGTGCGTTTCTTAAACGAAGTCAGTAAACGAAGCACCAAATAATTGTCAGGACCCACAAAAGCTTTGTGATGGGTGTGATGTTGGTTGAGGGAGAGGTCCAATGTATTGAAGAAGCGGCCCGTTGGACTCATACACAGGGCACCTTTTTAACCGAAGATCTTATCCAAAATTTCAAGTGATGAAGGAGAGGAGAGGCTTAGGCGGGCATGAAGTTCAGTCTGATAACAGGTAACGGCCGGAATGATCAACTCCGTGGTTGAAAGGGCTGGGAGACTTCGGCTTCTAAAGCATGAGGCATCACATACGCGTGGAGATGCGGTGCGAATAAGCGAAAGATGCGGACGGGTAAACTGCTGGTGAAGCTGAAATCGCCAGAATGCGGACCTGATACCTGGGCGGTAATGGTTCCAAAAAATCGGTTGTCAATGAGAAACACAAATGTGGCTGTTCGGGCGATGGGGCGGGATTCAATTAATCGATAGCCTCGTTCATACACTTTTTGACGATGATCCCCGGTTCCGGTTTTCCCACCGATCGAGATGGTCATACCCTCTATGGGTGACAAGGCGCCTTTTGCGCCGATCGCTGTTCCATGTTCCACCACTTCGATAAGTTCCTGACGGAGAATTTGAGCGACCAGCGGGTTCAAAATTTGTTCCTGGTCTGGTTCTTGAGGCGCGACAAGTGTTTCAAACGGAGTTCCTTCCGCAAAGTGCAGTTGTCGAATTGTCACCGTGGGAATTTTTCTTCCCTCGTTGACCAGAATACCCATGAGTTCGGTCAAAGCCGCCGGGCGGTCGGCGGAGCTGCCAATTGCGGTAGCTAACGACGGGACTAATGTTGCAAAGGGATAGCCAACCCGTTTCCAGGCTTTGTGGATTTCCATGAATGCCTCTTGTTCCAGAATAAGTCGAATCCGACTATCCTGTGCGGCTTTGCGATGAGTCTTAAATAACCAGGCGTACACCTCCAACAACTCCTGCTCACTGGCGTTGGCAAGTTCGGATTTGCCGGAATCGGGGTGTTGCCGGAGGAATGCAACCGTCCACAATTCGAGTGGATGGATGCGGGCCACATAGCCTCGATCAGCAAGGCTGAGCATGCGGGGATCAGTCTGTGTAAAAAGCCGGTCGGCTTGCTCGGGGGAGAGCTTGATGGTTGGAAATGTCTGTCGCAGAGATGTGGTGAAGGCCCGGACATCCTTCTCAGGTTCGATCGAGCGCAGGAGGACAGCCAGTCGGAGCGGTGTGAGCCGAGTCTGGGAAAGGACCAGCTGCCAGGCTTCTTCCGGCGAAAGTCCTTTGTATTTGTCGTAGAAACGATAGAGAAAGATCCGACCTTCCTGTTGGGCGAATTTTTGTAAATATTGCCGGCGTATGGGATTGAGAGGGTCCTTGAGGACCATCGCGGTCGATCCGGGTATGGCGAGAGTGTGATACTGGACGAGGTCCCGCATTAAGCGGATAAAGACTAAATTCACTGAGTGATGAAAAGCTTCCCGGACGGTAAACAGTTTCCCGTTGTCGGCTTTGTTGAAATTGGCAAAGGTGTGGAGCCCGCCTCCAGTCCAAAACCGTTCGCTTGGGCTCGCGGAATACTGTCGATCGAGGGCGGCTTTTAATATCCCAGAGAGGGATTGGTCTGAAGAAGTTTGCAGATAGGTTAATGCCCACCGGCTCAGTGGGTCCAGGGATTGCTGGTTGAGCTCCACGAGCTTTTGCGGGGATTGCCCGGCATACGCGTGATGGAGGCGTTCAATGGCTTCCAGATATGTGACCAATGTACGAAGTTTGGCCGTGGAGCCCAGATCCATCTTTGAGCCCTGATTCATATCCAATGGTTGATTGAGGGTGTCGGTTTGAACTCGAAGGAGATTGCCGTGGGGAGTTCGCTCATACAGAGTCAGGCTATAAATGATATCCGCCGGGTTCCCTTGAGCAAGCAGATGAGGTTGACTCAGTTGGGAGTCTGTCACAAAGGTGGGATCTGCCAGTTGTTGTAGGAGGGTGGTCGCCCGGAATTGGAGATCGCGGTCCAGGGTAGTTTCCACGGTAGCGTCCAGATGATCCAAGGCATACAGACTTGGAAGCCCTAATAAATTTTGTAAATTGGCGCGTATGAAATTTGGGGCTTTTTGATCCTGAAAGGAGGTGATGCTTGAATTCGTTGATGATGCTGGCGCAAAAACCAAGGGATAAATAAGTGCCAGGTCCCGCAAAGCAGGGGAAATAATACCGGCATGTGTCAGGAGGCGAAGGTAAGTATTGGTTTTTTCGTTCAGGGCATCAATGTGTGTGAGGTAGTAGGAAGGTCGCCTGAGAGCTAGGAGGAGACTAACTCCTTTTTTGTAGGTGGCTGCCGCCAAGGCCATTTTTTCTAAAGATGCCGCTTCAGCGTCAGCCAGAATCTGGTCAAACCGGTTGAGGTCCATGTGAAACCAGGCCGATAGTCCATCACCGAATCCATGGATCTCCCCGGCACCAGGATACGCGCCGAGCGGGAATGAATTCATATAATCCAGGACCAAATGTTTTTGAGCTTCTTGCGTGCGTATGTCGTCGTGATAAATCCGGAGACTGGCGGCCGTTACCTGTTTGGCTTTTTCCAGCAGGGAGGAGGTTTGGCCTCCGGGAGAATGCCGGAATTTCTCCAATTGCGTGGCCAAAGTGCTTCCCCCGGGAACGTTCTGGTCGTTTTTCACCAACCGGATGCCTTGCGTGAGGAATGCTTGCCCTAACCGGTCCCATTCCACGGCCGGATTGGCATAGGGACAGCAGGGATCAAGTAATTCTCGATTTTCAATAAAAAGGAGGGTTTGGACCAATAAAGGGGGAATCGCTTCAAAATTAGGAAATACTCGCTTGGGGTCAATATGTAGAAACAGATCCTGGCCATGACTATCCACAATGTGTAACCCGCCCTGGGCCTTTACCCGGTAGATGGGAGGGATACCCAGATTGGAGATAGTTGTGAGTTCAGTCGAGGGATGGGCTTGCGCCTGAATGACAAATCCTTTTTTTGGGAGCTTTGAAAGGATAGCGGGGAGTCGGGTGTACCCGCGCCGTTCGTCCAGGGGGCCTGAAGATGGAAACACGGTGAGTGGGGAGGGTCCCGGCTTTACTTCGGATGTTAGTTGAGCGGAGATTGCATGAAATAGATGGGATTGCAGCCAGGAAGTGTTCAGTTCAAGTATCGCCCAGCCTAAAAAAGTCAATGTGGCCAGGAAGACAATATGGGTGGTTTTGTAGGGGGGGCGAAAGCTTTGAAGGAGGCGACCCAGATTTCGCCATTTCTCGATTTGCTGCGAATTACCAGGTGTGGTATCAGCGCCCAACCAAGGGTCGGCAGGAGGAAAGGTCAGGGCCTTTCTTGATTGGAGAAGAGATGCCAGAAAAGTCGCTGGCTTATGGAAAGGCCCGGTCTGTGTGTAAAAGAGCATGGACATGTGATAACGGAACGTAAGCCACCCTAGCCAAGTGTTTCGAAATACAATTGTGCAAAAAATGTACGAAGGTTTTATGGATTTCATAAGCTGCAGGTATGGCCAAGTGCGACAACAGAGCAGGTTTATTTGATCGAAAAAATGAATTGGCGAGCCAAGTTAGTAAATTTTTATCTGGGTGAACTTGATAAATTGTGCGCGAGGATGTTTCCAGTTGTTGATGGATGTGCTTGTCCAATCAGGACAAGTTGTCCGGGTTACAGGCTGAATTTTTGACAAAAGGCTGGAGGTTGAGAAAAAGGGAGGTCGTGCGTTGGGAAAGAGGAAGTTGCCGGTAGTTAGTGCACAGCAGTGCGATAGGCGAATACCCAATCTGCGTTCGCACAATCCGAGTTCTCCCGATTGAGTTGGATTTTTCTGGTTCTCTTGCTTATGGGAAAATATGCGCATTGGGGTTTCGAGAGACCTCATCATGTCGTCAGGGGAGGGAAAGTGGGCAATAACTTGTTTGAGGGGCTGTGTGAGGAGGATGGCTGAAGTTTTTGTCAATGATGCTTTGGGAGGAACCTGAGGAAGAAACAGAGATGACCCACGGAAATTCCGTGGGTCAAGTGATGAACATTGAGCGGGGAAAAACTATCCGACGAGTTCGGCTACTGGTTTTCGAAAAGACCGGTGATTGTGGTTTCGCTGTTTAGTCCATCTGCCGGTACTAGGAGGAGCTGGCTCCGGGTTCGGCTGAGTAGCGGGTGCGGGCTGGTTTTTACCAGTAAGAGTATCTTCCACCTGTTGAAGTTCCATGAGATGAGAGTGATGTTGTTCCAATTCCCACGCAACCGCTTTTGAGAGTTGCGCCACCTGTCTGCGTAATTGGTTCATGGCGTGCTCATGTTGTAATAATTCGCTTTTGCGAGCCAGATTTATGTACCGGCTATCCACATACATCATTGGTTGATCCCTCCGTGTGTTGACGGTTGATACTTTCAATGCATTAATCCGATTGCCCGTTAATTTATAGGACAAAAGCAAACCTGTTGCCACATTCCGTTTTCCTCAGGATTTGACACCTAAAGGCTTGATGATTCAATGAATTTTCATCACTGAATATCCAACTTGTGCATGCTCGATTCCTGAAATGGCTGAGTACGGTCACTGTTTTTTACATCAGCACGGATGGATTCATTTATTGTAAAACATCAAGATGGGCTTGAGTGCATCTGAGATGAAGCGCCAGGAACGTGAAAAAATTTTTCGACGAATAAAATATTTACGGGCCTTTCCGTTCTGATGCGAATTGGCACATTTTGGTGGATGCCTCACATTGATAGTTGCCTGGGGAAATTTTTCCGATCTTGTTTCTTTTTATGCTATTTTTATTATGTTAGGTCTTTGATTCCCTTGATCCAGAAAGAAAAAGGATGGGGGTAATGACGCTGATTATGATACGGTTTAAGTTGTAATTATTTGTTTTTGTTATGGTAGGGGTGTTCGTGCTTTCTAGAGAATTCTTTAATTTCTTCTTTAAGTTGCGTATTTAAGTCATCCTGCTATTCTGAATGTCTGGACAAGATCTTCATATGAGCCAGAAATCATTCTTGAACGGCTGAATTTGTGGTTATCAATTCCCGCAAAACATTAAAGACTCCAGAAAATCAATTGAACTCCGAATGGTTAGTAAGTTGAATTTGGTTTGAGCATTGATGGATTAGTAATTCACCGAATCATTAACAAGAAATACAGGATGTCCATCAAGAAATTATCTTCAGCGCAATTTCGTCTGAAATTGCTGAATCTCATGACTCAGAAGCATCATTGGGCCTGGCCTCAATTCGTTGGGCCATCCATCTCCAAAGCGCAACTCAAAATTCATTATCAACAAGAGTACGCCGTGTATGTCCGGGACTTCCCCGTTTTCCTGGCGCGTATTCACGGGCAAAATCCTCCGTTAGAAGTCCGAAAAATGTTAGCCGAAAATATTTATGAGGAAGATACCGGGATGCTGTCATTGGGGACTTCACATCCTGAACTCTTTATGAGAATGATGGAGGGTTTAGGGTTTCGCTCACGCGAATTTGAAAAGATTCGGTTATTGCCTGCTACCCAGCGCTATCGGTCCTGGTTGGACCGGATTTCTAATAGTTCTGATTGGGTCTTAAGCGCCGCCGTTTTGACAATTTTTGTCGAAGGCAGCGTCAACGATCGTCAGGAACTCCTCCATCCGGTTAAATCCAAAGCTCCCCGGCATATTCAGAAAAAGATTACACATCATCCCCTGGTTCAGCATCATGGGGTCTCGCACCAAGCCATGGATCTTATCCGAGCGCATCAAATGGTTGAGACCGGTCATCGTCATGATGCCTATGCGATGGTGATCCACTATGCCGGCACTCATTCCCATCAAGATGAAATTCTGGCCGCAATCAAAAAAACACTTCTCCTTTGGCTTCGCTATCGTGATGGAGTGGCCCGTGCCTGCGGATTGACACAACGGTGAGGTATGAAAAATCGTATATACAGGCTGGCATTGCCCCTAAAACCACTCAACCTATGGACCCCGCTATTGGTAAATCGATCTATTTTTTGTTTGGGTGGTTGGGAGGTTAGCCTGGCTGCGATTGAGTTCTTTGAAATTGTACATTGCAACGGAATCGCTGGTCCTTATGTCTAAACCGAAGCAACCTTTAGGAGTACTATAGTCGGTACACTTTTATCTACCTCGATCCTGCCGATTCTCTCTGGCCTGGCCCCATACTCTGGCTTCTCGTTCGCCAATTCCCTCTGCATATTTCCGTCAATCATCTGTTGTCGTCACGCACATAAATAAATAGATTTTTGGGTAACGTGACGATCATTAATTCCAAATTCAGGTTGGCGGCATCATGGTTACGGTAGTCACGCCTTCATAATATCTTGGCCATTGTTCGCAAGTTTTACTAGATTCGCGCATTGAACTCCCCGGCTTGGCATACCAATCGGAGTGAAATGTACACTTTATCTACACTGTCTAAGTTTCCATATTTACAGATTTTGCCCACAAAAATGATTTTATTCATATTTACAATCGCATAATTGTTAATGTTTATCACACGGAAATTAGTGATTTTGTAACATGCAATTCGACTCATCATTTCTGGGCATTTGTTATGCAATTGAAATTTATTATAGGAGATAAAAGGTCATTCACCAAGGAGGGACGGCCATGAGAAACAGCACTAACATATCATGGAATAAGAAATTCCTTATGGGATGGATTTCCTCAATGAGTCTGGGGCTAATAATGGGTTGTAGCCATCCCCCTGTCGTAAAGCCTCTTGCCGAGAATTCTCCTAAGGGGGGCGAGCACGAGGCTGTTGCCTATTGTAGGGCAAAAACAACTCTGTCCATGCAAGAGACGTTAGATCTGATTAACCAATCCCGAGAGACTTTTGGGGATGCAGGCCGAGAGGCTGGCAGCATGTCTGATTTAGTTACCAAGGCTGATAACAACACTGGAGCCCAAGCTGGAGAATCTGTTGGGAAAGTGATTGGTTTGGTTGGGGCATTGGGTGCGCTTTATCAAAGTGGACAATCCGAAGATCAACGTTTTCAAGCTTGCCTATATGAAAAAGGGTACTTGGTTACTGATTCTTGAGGAAAGTAAATTTTCCAGGAATCTTCGGATGCGGATCGTGCCTGCGAAACTCTGGAAACCATCTTGGAAAATTTTGCAGGCACGATGGCTCCATTGTTTCTTCCTAAAAGGTGTTATGTGTGCGATACCAAGGAGCATCCCCGAGACCTTGGATTTTATCCGATCGCATCAAAGGGTTGAGGCCGGTCATCGTCATGATGCCTATGCGATGGTGGTCCACTATGACGGCACTCGTTCCCATCAAATGAAATTCTGGCCGGGATCGAAAAAACTCTTCTCCTTTGGCTTCGCTATCGTAATGGAGTGGCCCGTGCCTGGGGATTTAAGAAAAACGAGAGTGGAATTCGCTGATGCGGCGAGCGCTTCACTTGTTATGGCTGAAGATTAATGGAAAACGGAAAGGTTTTTAATCTGGATCTTTTCCGGCATTTCCTCCACAATAGATTTTTTCAATTTAGAAGCAGGAGGGAAGAGACATGGCCACGATCGGGCAATTCATGACACGGAATCTGAGCTTTGTGACTGAAGATGCCAGCATCCAGGAAGCGGCTACACATATGCATAACCAGCGGATTGGTTCCTTGTTGGTTAAGCACGAGTCTGAATTTTCCGGAATTGTGACGGAAACGGATGTCGTGCGCGCAGTAGCTGAACACCCTGCCCAAATTGAACGCTTGAAGGTGAAGGAGCTGATGTCCAGCCCGATCATAACCGTGGACAGGAATATGTCTGTTCATTATGCCCGGGATCTCATGGCCGATCGGAAGATTCGCCACTTGGCCGTCACCGGAGAAAAAGGAGACATTGTCGGTATCATATCGGTGCGAGACCTTTTGGCCTATTTTAAAACAGTAGCGAAGGACCTCAAGATAGCTGAAGAGGATGGGTGAGCTTGATCATCCCTAATCAGAAAAGTAGTAAACCTCTGAAATGATTACTGGTGATGAGGGATTTCTAACGAACTTACTCAATTTTTGCTGCTTCGGCTTGTTGAATCTGGAGGGAGAGACGCTCCTCTTCCTGTCGAATGCGGGTTATTCGTTGTTCAATCCAGGGGCCGATATGTTCTTTTTTGGATTTGGCTTGACCCTCCAAAACAGTAATTTCCTCTCGAATTGCTTCACGCTGCTCTTTTAGCGCCTCTATCTGTGCCATTGCGTCGGCTTTGTCAAAAATCAGTGATTCAGGATTACACTCAACGATCTTTTCTTCTTCATGCGGCAATTCGGAGAGTTGGGGCGGCAAGACTCGAATGCCATCCTCCAGCCGGCGTTGATTCATGACCACAGGGGATACAATTTCAATGCCCGCATTATGCAGCGTGGTGAGCATCTGTGCGCGAAGGTTCGACCGTGCACTGAGCAATTGTTTGACCTCACTTAAAAATCCGGAGACTCGATAGGTCACGGAATAATCCCCGAGTTCCATAATGTGGACAAACGGGTCTTTGAGTTTGGCGGCAAGAGCGGCATCCGATAAGAGTTTTTCAATGGTCTTGTGGGAGATGTCATATCCTAACGACACCGTGGCGGAGACAATCGTGCCGGATGAACGAAGCACGGTAATCGGGTGAGAAACTAAAAATAAGTTAGGAAGAGTCGTGAGGTCGCGTTCTTCTGTTTGAATTTCCGTGTGGAACAATCCTCGTTCTGTGACCCGCCCGAATTGATTTTCCACGCGAAGAAAATCACCTAACCGAAAGCTTTGCATGCCCCGCAACATAAAACCCGCTAAGGCATTGGAGACGAAGGTCGTGGAAGAAAGGGTAATGACGGCGGTGATCAATAGCGCCAATAGCTGAAAAAGTTCTTTGTGAGTTTCTTTGTCGACAGGAAGGGCCAGGAGAATGAGAACAATCCCAGCTCCCACTAGTAGTAACATCCCCACACGGGCTGAAAATCGATCTTCCTCCTTCAGGCCGCCATTTCGGCGAAAGAAGAACCAATGGGCCACCCATAACCCGGTACTGACCAGTGCGAGGACCAATAAAATTGGAAGAAAGATAGGGAGGGTATCAAAGAAGTGATCAAGGAAGGTCATAATGTTACGAATAAAGAATGTCGCATTATGCCCGAATTCGCGGGAAGGATAAAGCTAAATTGGTAAAAGAATGATAGGAAGAGACCATGCCAAGAAGCGTCCTCTCCGAAATCCTGGATCCGCCCAGAAGAGTGAGGGGGAGACTCTCCTTGGGGAACACCAAAAATGTTGCAAAAACATCCTTAAGCAAACCAGTCGAGGTGTCGTGAGGCTATGGCATCGGCCACAGCGGTGTGTAATTTTTTCCGATCGACCGGCTTGACCAGATAATCGGTTATTCCTTGTTTCATGAGCTGTGTGGCCAGATCGATATCGGGAAAACCGGTTAATACGATCAACGGCACGCTGGGATATTCCCGTTGAAAGTATTTTATGGCTTCTATGCCATTGATATTGGGCATCCGAATATCCGTGATAATGACATCAATGACCACTGGATGCTCTCCTTCGTTGAGGATGCGGATGGCTTGCGCGCCGTCTTCCGCGTCCACCACATAGTAGCCGTCTTTTTCCAAGGCCATTCGAACGACTTTGCAAATGGCGGCTTCATCATCGATGACCAGGACTCCGCCCCGATAACTCTGGCCGGAAAACATGCCTGCGGTTCGTTGAGCCGTGTCTGATACGTAATTCGTGTTCATAGCCAATCCTCCTTGAAGCCTCGTATGCAGTGAAATGGTATCTCTGCCCAAAGAAACATTTTGAATTCATCTGTATGGTATCAAGCGTTTATAACCATCCGTATCTTGCAACCAATGTGCCCTAATGGGCTGATAAGGGAATAGGGCACTCTTTTGGAAAACAGTCCTGAAAATAAATAGGAAAAATGGAAAGAGTGATTGGAGTGTTTAGGACCAAGAAGAAGGGACGGTCAATGAAGATGTCTACAGAAGATTCACCTGCGCACCCATCGTAGCCATTAATCCTAATGGAGCAGACAGAGAAGCCGGAGAAAATGTATTCGAGTCCATTGCACGTGTGTGAATGGGTACGCCGTGTGGGATCAGATGATGGGCTTCTGAGCGATCACGGAGGTGGTGGAATGGTACAATGCCCAATGAGTGGAGTCTTGTGAGAGTCGGACATACGCTTGAATGTCTTCGGGTGAGCATAGGCCGGTCTTTGAATATTCCTGTTCGAGTACCATCGCCGATTCCGCCATCACCTTAGCCATTGGCGAATTTCCAGGACAGAGATGCATGAGGGATTGAACTCTGACGATATGGTATCCCGCATCTTGCAGTTTGTGCGGAAGCCGGAGGCCATAGGCCGGATCTAATCCGAGATTGATGAACATCTGGCACATGGCTCGGTTCACCCTTCCCTGGGGGGTCTTATGCTCTGGTTCTGGCAATGTCGCCGAGGTGAAGTCCGGTTCTTCAAAAAGTGCCCAGCCTCCTGGCTTGAGGAGAGAATACATTTTTTCCAGTATGGCCCTCTCTTCTTGATTATGAATCAAAACATACCGGCTATGAAGGAGATCAAAGGATTGTTCTAAGGGGACATCAAGAAAAGAGCCCTTGTATATCCGAACAGGCGGAGAATCAACCTTGTGAAGATACGCGATTTTCTTGTCGACACCCACCGCCAGTCCTGTCGGTCCCACCTGACTTCCCATCCAACGCAAGATGGAACCTGCCCCTGCGCCCACCTCCAGACAATGCCAACCCGGTTGAATTCCCGTTTCCTCCAACAGTCTGATGGTAGTGGGATCGTTCGCGGCTTCAACCAATTGTAGTCGTTGAAATTCCCGCTCTTCTGATTTGTTGTCGAATATATACTGATTCATCGCTGTCCCTCTGCTGCTACTGGTTGTTTCATGATATCCAGGGCCGCATGGCATCCTGCCAGATACCCTGTTGCCCAGGCCCATTGAAAGTTAAACCCGCCGATGCGGCCATCGCAATCCAACATTTCTCCAATCACATAGAGCCCAGGCATGTGCCGAGAGCCCATGGAATGGACAGATATTTCTTCCAGGGGGACACCCCCGGCCGTGACTTCGGCAAAGTTCCATCCGCGTGATCCAATGACGGGAAGATCAAGATTGGTGAGTGTCCGGATCAGATTCCGGCGAGCCTCTTTGGGCAAGAGGTTAATCGGCGTGTCAGAAAGGCCGGGTTCTTGGATGCTGGCCAGCATGCTAGCTACACGCGTGGGTAACCGCTCGGCTAACAGTGTGGAAACAAGTTTTCGCCCGGGGAGGGTGGCGGCCTGCATGAGCCATTTCTCCACATCCTGGTTTGAGAGGTGAGGGAAGCAATGGAGATGCAGGCGGACAGCTTTTCCCTGCGCGGCTGCGCCAACCCAAACCCGACTGGCATCCAAGACCACCGGCCCACTGATGCCGAAATGTGTCCACAACAAGCTGCCGGTGCATCGATCCAAGGTTTTTCCCGCAAGGGTAGTGGTGAGCATTACGTCATGAGAAATACCCGAAAGGGTGGCATGAAAAAACGCGGGCTCAAGGAGCAAAGGCACCAAGGCCGGATAGGTGGGGGTGACGGTATGTCCCAACCGTTGGGCTAAATCCCAACCTGATCCATCGGATCCGGTTTTGGGGAGAGACCGGCCACCGGTCGCGAGAATAACTCGTTTGGCCCGAAGTGTCCCCTGGGAATGTTGGATCGAGAAATCTTCCCCTTTTCTGGTCAGATCTTGAACGAAATGTTGAGTTAAAAGGGAAACGCCCAGTGCCTCGCAACGTCTGAGGAGCCCATCAAGGACGGTTCGGGCTTTGTTGGTCACGGGAAACAGTTTTTCCGTGGCTTCGGTTTTTAACGGGATCCCCAAAGAACTAAACCATCGAATGGTGGCCTGTTCGTCGAAGCGTCGAAGGATCCGGTCAATCAGCTTTCTGTTCCCGTGGAAGTCGGAAGCGGTGACACGTTGATTGGTGACATTGCAGCGTCCACCTCCGGACACCAGGATCTTGGCACCGATAGTTTTGGCACTGTCCAGAAGGGCAATAGAGAGATGCGGGTTTGTCTCCGCCGCGAAAATGCCGGCTGCCAGCCCTGCTGCTCCTGCGCCGATAATGGCGATGTCGATGTCGGAAGGCATAGGCAACGTCTTGAGCGAGTGTGGATCTATCTGGATTGGGAGTCCGACGGTTTACGAAACAAGACGACATTTTTTTGCAAGTAGATGATTTCCGCTCCCCATCGTGAACTCAGCCATCCCCAGGTCTCGTGTGAAAAAAAGCAAACATGCGTGGGGTCTTTGATGTAATACCAATCGAGAAACGGTCGATCGGATGGCGCCAATTGGGTCATGATTCCCAAGATGCCATCAACCTTCAGTCGGGCCCATAACTGGTCTAATTCCAGTCCGGGATGGTGAAGATGCTCGGCCACTTCCGTGGCTGTGATGAAATCATAGGTCTGTCCCAGGAGAGGAGGATTGTACGCATAAAAGGGGTCGTAAATCGACAGAGTATGTCCGGATTCTTGAAGAATGAGAGAGAGGGTCGGACCGGGACCAGAGCCAAAATCCAATCCGGAACTATGTGGTCTCAGGCGATTGTGGAGTGGTTCGGCCAATTGGTTTAAAAATTTTCGATAGCCCGGGTCGTCAGAATGGTTTTCATGGTGGTCGTAGTGATCCTTTTCCTGTTCGGGTGATAGGTGATAGACGGGCGGAACGAAAATGAGCCGACACTGCCTGCAGGAGAAGTATGACCGGCACCGGTCGTTTCCCACTAATGTGGGTTCCGGTTTGAAACACAGTGGGCAGGCATGAGAAATGGCGATAGGTTCCCCGCGTAAGGATTCAGGATGAACAAGGAGTGGGATGATAGAAAATATCTCGCCAGGCTTGGTCAACCGTCTCAGTATGAGATTGCTTCATGACAGTTATCCACGTTCGTTTGTGGATTTTGGTGGGAGACGGGTGGGTGCGCAGGATCTGTGACATTTATGGGTTTCTTCCATCGGCACAAGCGATACAGAGGGGAACGGTGGGAGCCACGTCTAGTCGTTTTCTAAAAATTTCTTCCCCGCACCTTACACACCAGCCGAATTTGCCGTTTTCAAGACGTTGGAGGGCAGATTCAATCCGCTGCAATTGAATGTGTCGGCGTTGTTGAGCGGCTTGCGCCATTGCTTGTTGTTGGAGGGCATCCATTCGTGAGACGCGCCCGACGGCGGTTTGGTCCAGTTCCACTGGTTGGGCTGCTTCCTGTCCGGTGGAGGATACGGCCAACAATTCTCTCTGGAGGGTTAGGAGCGTTGTTCGAAAATGGTCGTAATCAGGAGGTGGCTGTGTCATGAAGGCAAAAGAATCAAAGAGGACTACGTGTCTCTTGTCCTATAAAATGAGTTACACGGGAACAAGCCATGAACAGCCTTGGGTTTGTTCGATGGTCAATTGAATGTACCCCAGCCAGACCGTAAAACGCCAATGGTCGACAAAAGAAAATAAGATCAATTATTTAGCAGGGAGCGCAAATGGAAAAATGATTGAAAGGATTGATCACGTTTCAGGAAGAGGTGTTTTTAAAAAAGAAAGAGCTCTTTGCGGGGTTGTCCGGCCATCAAAAGCCAAGAGCCGTATTTGTGACATGCTCAGATTCACGGATCGATCCTACCTTACTCACCCAAACCGAAGGCTGAAGTAGAGGGCATGGGTATGCATCATCTTGGACTTCAGATTGAGGCGTGTCTTTTGGACTATTTCTTTTGAATAGACAGCCCGAAGAGAGCAATGGTGTGAGCCATTACCCATTCGGGCTGCCCAGATAGATGTGATGGAAAAACCTTGAGCAACTCACCCAATGGTTAGCATCCACGCGTTATTTTGGCCACGGTTTCCATTCCTTAGTTTTTGCATCAAACCACCATTGGGGTCCACTTAAATAGATTTTTTTATGGCATTCCAATGAATCCTGGTTTTCGTTGGTGGGCCATTCTTTCCATTCTTTGTTTTGTGCATCAAACCACCAGTCCGGTCCATCAGTGTTCAGATATTGATGTTCGTCGAGGGACCAATGAGTTTTCTGCGTGGGCCATTCTTTCCATTCTTTGTTTTGTGCATCAAACCACCAGTCCGGATGCTCAAGATATAACAGTTTATGCCCCTCGAGTGTGATTCTCCCATCCTTGTCCCATAATTCGGCATGTTGTTGACAAAAATCAGTGGTTTTGAGATGACTTTGAGCCATCCCCTGAGCAGCAAATGTGCTACTGAGTAAAAACATCATGACTGTAATAATCCCATACTTTTTCATTGGCAAACTCCTCCATTGAGCACGTGTGTAAAGTAAATAAAATATGGTCTATTCACGCCCTTCTTCCCTACTCTTTGAAAACGACAAGAGACAGTCCAAAGCGGACAATTATTGGGAACCTTCGGAAGAGACGATTAATTGAATGTTAATGAACGACTGGTTACAGGCAGTAGAGATAATTTTGAAAGAAGAATCCGAATTATGTCCAAAGGATAAGTCTTGGTCCCATAATTCGTCTTGAAAAAAAACAGTCTGGTAGTTAGGGAAGGGTTGATGGTAGTGAGGTGGAGAAGGAAGGTTTGAGATTACACGACGTAATCCCGAGCACTAAGAATGACTCTTTTAAGATGCGACAAAATTTTCCTTTTTATTTATACGGGTAAAAGCTCTGACACACGTGTCAGGGTGTTTGATCAGTGTGGTGAAGGACATTAGGGCGTCCTGCAATCTGTACCTGCGTATCTTCCGTATAGCTGAATTGCCAGATTTCGTGAATGGTGACAGATAATTCATATCGCACCGTTTTGGCAGCCTGATCCAGATAGGGATGGAGAGAATTCCATACACACCGTTCCCTGCCTCAGCGGCCAGGTGAAACTCTTTTACAGCAGGCTCTGAAGTCCCACCTGCATGCACCAGGGCGCCTCGAGGGACCATGGAACACCGCATCACCTGTTGACTGGCTGCATCCCACAACCAATACCCGACTTCTTCGTGAAACGGCTGTTCCTGAATTAATGGCCAGACCGCAGTCGAGTAACGGAGACCATAGAGCCTTTCCGAGTCATTGACGACAGGTCCGATGAGATAAAACTGCAAGCGTTCCCAGAAATGAGTTTCATGGCTGCCTTCTTTGGCCGGTGCGTTATCGGCACCCGTATCGCCTTTGCAGGTTCCGGCTAGAGAAGTGAGTAGGCCCTAGCGGGGAATGATTTTCACATGGGTAGGGTCGGAATGATGTGTTCCGGTCATTAGGAAAGGCTTCTTTCAGGAAAGTGTGAGCACAGAAGGTCAGGAGGCGAAGTGACTGGTGATCTGAAGTTCAAAACTGCATCAAATCTTGCCAATTCTTTAAACCGTTTTTAGGACCACCATATTCGAATTGATTGCATCCAACGGATACCGTGAATGGCGAGGCCTGCGAATTTGGGGACGCTCAGTTGTCTGGGTTTTGTTTCCAAGCATCGTAGGACATGGGCTGCGGCCTGATCGGCCGTCATCATCAGCGGCTTCCAGGACGCCTTAGGCAGTTTTGTATCCACAAAGCCAAAGCGGATATTGGTTACGTACACACCATGCAATCGGAGCTTTAATCCCATGGAGACTAAATAATGACTAAACCCGGCCTTCGATGCTGTATAGGCAGGGGAGTCGGCGTTGTAAAAATCATCGGCGAGACTTGATAGGCCGATAAAGTGCCCCTGTCTTCGCTCAAGCCAGCCGGGGGCGAGGGCGGCCAGGGTCCGTACCATCGACGTAAAATTCACGTCAATGACGCGGGCCTCCTGTGAGAGGTCAGGAAGCGTTAGTTTTGAGCCAATGGCCGCGCAAAATATGCAGACGTCAAAAGGCCCTTCGTTGGCAAGAAGGGTTGCTAGAACCTGCGGATATTCGGGAGCGGTAATATCCTGTAGGATATGCCGTGGGCCATCGGGTCCAAGTGGACTGGGGCTTCTTGAAAGGCCGACGACCTGTTCGCCGCGGGCAATAAGGGTACGGGTCACAGCCGCTCCGATTCCATCAGAATTGCCGATCAGGAGAATCTTCTGTGTCATTCAAAGGCTAACTGAGATGGTGGCTGAAGCCTCAATCCTGACATGAAAAAGGTCGTAAGTGAAGAGGGAGCAACCACCAAGACCCTGACCTGTACATTGTTGCATGTGTTGGCTAGGATGGTCCGACAGATCGGCCGCCCCTGCTTACACGAGTATGAAAAAAAACATCACCGTGTTTGTGTCCTATGCCCGCGCCAATCGTGATCTGGCGACTCGGTTTTTGAAAAAGTTTAAAGAGCAGGCCGCGCCCTCCAAGCAGTATCACTATACCTTCTGGCGGGATAGCGATATCCTGGTAGGGGAGAAATGGCACGAAGAAATTCAACATGCCTTGGGAGAGTGCGACGTGGGATTGGTCCTGATCAGTCCTGCGTTGCTCGGATCTCAATATATACAGGATCACGAACTTCCCAAGTTTGTGAAGAGTGGAGGGCAAGCCGTCATTCCGGTCATGTTGCAACCCATCGATTTGGAACGTCATGATCTGAAAGGTTTACTCCAGACGCAAATCTTTCGGCTGGATCGCACGCGTTTCGCCTCTCCGAAAGCCTACGGTGAATGTTCGGGGTCTCATCGTGATCAATTTGCGTTGGAATTGTTTCGGCAGGTCGAAGCCCGTTTGGATAAAATCGTGGTCAAATAATCTTTGAAAGGACGGAGTATTCAGATCCTATCCCTGAAAAAAGATATGTTTATTATTCAATGGAAGAACAAAAAGAAATGCTATGACTGAACCCACGATCATCTGCCCGCAGTGTAAAACGGAAATCAAACTGACTGAGTCGCTCGCGGCCCCTCTTCTCGAAGCCACCAAGCGGGAGTTCGAGCAACGACTTGCTCAAAAAGATGCTGATGCCGCCAAGCGGGATGCGGCCTTGCGTGAGCGCGAAGCTCTGCTGGCCAAATCACAGGAAAGGTTCGAAGAGCAAGTGGCTGACAAGCTGAAACTCGAACGCAGCAAAATTGCGGCGGAAGAAGCGAGAAAAGCCAGGCTGGCGCTCTCGAATGATCTCGATCAGAAATCTAAAGAAATACGTGAGATTCAAGAAATTCTTAAACAAAAGGATGAAAAACTTTCGGAAGCACAAAAAGTTCAAGCCGATCTGCTCCGAAAGCAACGGGAACTGGATGACGCCAAACGCGAATTGGATCTCACCATAGAAAAGCGCGTTCAGGAAGGACTCACCGCCACCAGGGATCAGGCCAAAAAAGAAGCCGAAGAAGGGCTCAAATTTAAAGTCATGGAGAAAGAGCAGACCATTGCTTCCATGCAAAAACAAATTGAAGAACTCAAGCGTCGTGCTGAACAGGGATCCCAACAACTTCAGGGCGAAGTCCAGGAGCTCGAACTCGAAGCCATGCTCATCTCGAAATTCCCTCTGGATCAGGTTTCACCCGTGGCCAAAGGCGAGCATGGCGGCGATGTGCTGCACCGGGTTGCCGGCCCATTTGGGCAAGCCTGCGGAACCATCTTGTGGGAATCGAAGAGAACCAAGAACTGGAGCGATGGCTGGCTCATCAAGTTACGTGAGGATCAGCGGCAGGCCAAAGCTGAAATTGCGATCATCGTCAGCCAAGCCCTACCCAAAGAAGTGGAAACATTCGAATTCATCGACGGCGTCTGGGTCACTCATCCCAAGGTCGCTCTGCCGCTGGCCATTGCCATGCGTAATACGCTCATGGAGGTGGCCTGCGCCCGGCAGGCCTCGGAGGGGCAGCAAACCAAAATGGAAATGGTCTATCAGTATTTGATGGGTCCGCGCTTCCGGCAACGGGTTCAAGCGATCGTCGAAGGGTTCTCCTCGATGAAGGAGGATCTTGATAAGGAGCGGAAAGTCATTATGAAACAATGGGCTAAACGTGAAGAGCAAATTGATCGGGTGATGATGGCGACCGTGGGCATGTATGGGGACCTGCAAGGCATAGCCGGAAAGACTTTGCAGGAAATTGAAGGGCTGGAACTTCAGGCTTTAAACGCGCCGACGGACGAATCCGACGGAAAATTATTGTAACCCTTACCCTTCTCCTGCGGTCATAAGAAAATACTTGGCATTCATACGATCAAGCCGATATGGACTTCTACACCAGATCTTACCGTTAAATTGCAGCCTGCTCCTGAATCCTCGTGTGATTCACCGACATTTCTTCCCTTTGCATGACCCCGTCGTTTCTGGCTTTCTGCCGTGTTGCCTTCGGGCCGGGACTGTCGAATATTTGGTTCGTTGTCGCGCCAAATCCTCTCCCTTCTAAACGATCTAAAAAATCTTAACAACCTAGAAAATTGCTAATGGACCGAAGGGATTTCGTTTTAGAGTCCTACCCATTGCGGCCTCACAACACAGGATCCTGGTTTGGGGATATTTGTCCATCAGCGTACTCTAAGGTGTGATGCAAATTGCCTCACTTCCATGATTGAAAACTGAAAACAGTAGAAAAACCGGACTTTAACATTGGCACGTAATTTGGAATAACATGGGGAAACAGGTAAGAGCCGAGTCTATATCACCAACCAAGGAGACAGTCCTGATGCAAATATTAAGGCAAAAGATGCAATCGAGAGTCTGGATCATCCTTGTAACGGTTTCTTTCGCCTGTGCCTCGGCTTGGGCGGGCAGTGCCGGAGATCTTCAGCCACGAGTCCCGTCTGATCGTATGGAGCAGGCCCTATCCTTTACGAATCCCTTCACCCCCACCGAGGAATTTATTGCGAGCGGAAAAAAACTTTATGAAGGCAAGGGCTGGTGCGCCTTTTGTCATGGCTGGGAGGGGACAGGGGCACCGACCGCGGGTCGAACCTTTCCTCCTGATATCAAAATGCCAACCAATTTTGCAGATGCGGCCTGGCAGGCAGCCAGAAGTGATGGGGAACTGTTCTGGGTTCTAATTCATGGGAGTCACGGGACTGACATGGTGGCATACATGCCGCAGTATATTACGGATAAGGAGGCCTGGCAGATCATCGCCTACATCCGAACCTTCGGAGGAACATAATGGCCCATCTCTGTTCATTAGAAGACACGCAGTCGTGTAAAAGGATTTCATCTCTTAATCATATATACAGAGGAGGGACATCATGTGGGAACAACAATTCAGAAGAAGTAAGCTGGTAGGGTTTGCGGTTCTTCTGTTGGCGGTCGTTGGGGGGTGTAGTCATTACGGAAACCACGACATATCGAAATCGGCCAACGCGACCATTCAAGGATGCACGGATCCGGCCATTACGGGAACCGCCACTCTCAAAGAATTTGAATCTGAAGAGGGAATCAAAAAACTCTATGTCCAGATGGAAGTCAAGGGATTAAAGGATGGGAAGCATGCGGTCCATATTCATGAGGTTGCCAGTTGTCAGCCGTGTGGAGCTGCGAAGGGCCATCATGATCCCGGACCCTTTGGTAAGTCCACACCTGACGCGCCGGACTTCAATCATCCCTTCCACATGGGGGATTTGGTCAATATCACGGTAGTCAACGGAGTGGGGAAACTGCATGCGGTAACCACCCGGGTTGCGTTATCGGATGGCCGGTTGAGCGTGTTTGATGAAGATGGCAGTGCATTCATCATCCACACCAATGAAGATCTCTATTGCGATCAGGATAGCGAACTCAATCCTGGATGTGCCGGTGGGGCTCGTGATGCCTGCGGAATCATTGAACCGGTAACCTCGATGTAGGCGAAACGTCCTGGATGACGCTGGGTTGGTATGAAAAGTTGTATAAGCCTCATGTCGATGTAGGATGCAGAGAAGAAAAAACAGAAGGAGGAACAATGAGACAGGCATGTCGATGGGCGAGTGGACTCATCTTAGCGCTGGTGGTGAGTGGATCCCAGGTGTTGGCTCAAGAACATGGGCACCAACAGATGATGAAGCCCCGGGTCTCCGCGGACAAGCTGGCTGAAGCCAGAGCGCTGCAGAGCCCGTTGCCGTCCTCACCGGACATTATCGAAAAAGGAAAATCGATATATGAAGGGAAGGGTGGGTGCGTCAATTGTCATGGGGTGAGTGGACGCGGCGATGGCCCGGGTGCGGCGACTCTCAACCCCCCGCCTCGTGTACTCCGGTCACATGGGTTTTGGAGACATCGGTCGGAAGGGGAAATTTTTTGGGTGATCAAATATGGATCGCCGGGGACCGGGATGATTCCTTTTGGTGGAATGCTTTCGGATGAAGAAATATGGACCGTGATGCAATATGAGGAAAGTTTTTCCGGAGGATCCCATGGTGGAAGAGGAGGTCCTCAGGGAGGCGGACGGCACCAGGGCCGGGGCATGATGAGGTATCGCTAATAAACAGAAAGCGTATGCCGTCACTCAACCATAGCAGGGATTCCAGAGGAGGCCGGATGAAAAAGGTAAATCAAAGAAGAGTAGTGCGATGCTGTTCGTGGGGCTCGCGTTGGGAGTAATCATGGCCGGCTTCGCCGTTGCCGGAACCGGGGATATCGAAAAAGGGAAAACATAGTATCGACAGTCCTGTGGCCATTGTCACGGAGGGGAAAGGTGACGGAGAAATGGTGGATACTTAAATCCTCCTCCCGCCAATCTGGCCAGTGAGGATACCAAGTCCAAGTCAGACGCCCAACTTAAAGAGGTAATCATGAATGGAAGATCAGGGACAGCTATGGTGGGTTTTAAGGAAGTGATGAAGGATGATCAATTCAATGATCTCTGTCTACATCCGTTCGCTGAAACCGTAAAAAATGGTTGGCATCATAATGAATTTTCTCCTGAAACCAGATTTAGAATCGCATAATAAAAACCCATTCATGATTCGACGGACTATCAATAGGGAGGCCTGCGCTGGAATGGTCATCATGGTGATGTTGGTGGTAAGCATTGGTCTTTCAAGCGCCGAAATGTATCATCATGCCTCACACCCAGGGGATCCTGCCATGCGGAAGATGTCGGGAACAAAACTCATGACATTGGATCTCCCTCCGGCTGCCAAGGAGGGTCTGAAGTTGACCATGCGAGAGCATCTTGAAGCCATTGATGCCATCGTTGGCGCATTAGGGCGAGAAGATTTTGCCGGGGCGGCTACTTTGACAAATGAGGAACTGGGTTTCCCGAAACACCATGTGGCCATGCAGCGTGAGCAGGGTGCCACATTCCCGCCGGAATACCATGATCTGGCGATGGCACATCATCAGGCTGCGGAAGCGCTGGGAGAAGTGATCCCGACCAAAGACCTCAAACAGATCCTCCCTCACCTTGAGCAAACCATCCATGCCTGTGTGAAATGCCATCAAGTCTTTCGTTTGCAGGATTAAGACAAATTCCTGCGATCATTATTGTTTCTCTTCCGAGTAAAGTCTAGAATTCTCTCCTTATCTGTCAGGCACAGAGGGTATTGGCAGATATCTTTCGCATCCCTCCCACAAGTGACCCGATATCATGACGAACACACATTACGAATATGCCATCCTGGCCAGTCTCCTCGCGGCCGGGGTCACGACCGCGGGCCTTTATGTCATTCGTCGGTTTGGATCATGGGGACAATACAATGCCACCTATTTTTCCTGTTTCGCAGCAGGGGTGATGATCTCGGTGGCCTTTCTCCATATCATTCCTCAGGCTTTTCACATGAACGACCAGGCGCCCCTGTATTTGCTGGCGGGCTATCTGGCCTTTCATCTGATCAACCGGTTCATTCATGCCTATGTTTGCGATAGTACTCCCGACACAGCCATTGGATTGATTCCTCTGCTCGGTATCGGCCTGCATTCGACGCTGGATGGGGTCGTGTATGCCATCACGTTTAGCGTCAGCGTCTTAACCGGAACCTTAGCGGGTATCGGTATGGTCTTACATGAGTTTCCCGAAGGGATTGTCACCTATGTATTGTTACTTCGCAGCGGGTTCACTCCAAAAAAGTCATGGCTCTGGGCCTTTCTTGCAGCAGCGCTCACCACACCGGTTGGGACATTGTTGGCCATCCCCATGATCCATCAGATCAATGAGACCGTCCTGGGCGCGTTGCTTGCGGTTTCAGCCGGAGCGTTTGTGTATGTGGGAGCCACGCATCTTCTGCCCTTAGCCGAGCGGGAAGACCGTCCCTACAGTCTGGCAGCCATGGGGGGCGGTGTTGCGGTTGCTCTCGGTATTATCCTTACTCACGGCTAATTCCAGAAAAACCATCTATTATTTATAGGTGCTAACCGAGGGGGTGACACATTGGTACGAACACGGTCAAAGGAATCGCAGACGTGGGAAAAATTCAAAGCGTGATATGCGATTGAAAAACTTCAATTGTGTGAAAAAAGGAGATCCTCTATGAACCCACAAAGTCCTTTCTAACGTCTAACCCTAGCCAAGCCTATGGGTTTATTCAATCTTACCCATGAGACTACAGCATTCAGGAAAATGCCGGATCAGGTCTCACTGGGGCTGGTGGACTCTAGCACTACCAGGGTTCCTCGCATGATGGGATGAAACGAACAGTGGTAGGGATAATAGCCTGGAGGTAAATGGTTGACTGTGAAGGTACGATTGGGGCCAATAGGTCCGGAATCAAAGTCACATTGTCCACCGCTTATACACCCATCGTGGGTAATGGAATGAATATCGGCCGTTGGGTTTTCCCACGAAATTGGAGTGCCGGCCGCAAGTTCAACAAATTTTGGGGAATAATACGGGGAGAAAGTGTTAAGGATAATCCGAAATGTAGGAGTCGCCGCTGACGTAAAAGGCACAATCAAAGCAATGCTCATCATTAAAAAAAGGACCGTTCCTCCAATATGTAATGGTTCAAAAACAAAAGACGATTTTCCCACAATCATTTTTTTCTGTTGCTCCCATACGTTGTTACCGGAATTTAGAGTTCGCCTTCTCGTTGTTTTCGTCCTTGATTACTCTAGATCATCTCAAAGACCAACGCCTAGGCATCACATTTTATTATACACCCGGAAAGCACAGCGATGGGAGATATGCATATCCACAAAAACATTCGTTGAACTTAGTTTGCATTTCGGTCATTGGCTTTGAGTTGCTCCTGCAAGAACATTTTTGACGAGTCCCTTATCATCCTATAGAAAATAGTCCACTCAACACCTTTAACTGATACGCGTATGATCAAGGAAACGGATCACATCTGAATGCTTCTTCGGATTGGACACCGGGGTGCGGCGGGCCATGCGCCTGAGAATACGCTGGCTGCTCTGGAACTGGCGATTAAATATGGTGTCGATATGGTCGAGTTTGATGTCCGGCGAACGGCAGATGGAGCCCTGGTGCTCCTTCATGATGATTCGGTCGACCGGACGACAAACGGGGTGGGGAAAATTGAAGAGTTATCGCTAAGCGTACTTCGGGCATTGGATGCGGGAGGGGGCGAGAGGATTCCTCTCCTTGAAGAAGCTCTCGCCTGTCTCAGTGGACGGGCTGGTGCCATGATTGAACTAAAGGTAAGGGGAATTGCCGCTGACGTCTGCGCTTTGGTGAAGGCCGCTGACTTTCAGGGGACAGTGATTTATGCCTCGTTTTTTCATGAGGAACTGTTACCGGTGAGAAGGTTGATAGGAGATGCTTTCACATTGGCGTTAATCGAAGACGTGCCCATACCTTTCACGGCCTTTGCCACCGCCGCTCAAGCGACCCATGTGGGAGTGGCGTTGAATGTTGTGACGCCTGCGCTTGTACAGGCGCTTCAGGCGAAAGACATCAAAGTATTCGTTTATACGGTTGACGAGCCTGATGATATTGCACGAATGAAGCGGCTGGAGGTCGATGGAATTATTTCCAATTTCCCCGACCGGATCTAATCGGTCTTGCGCCAAAGCGCCTTTTCAGAGAAGCCTGTTTCTCCTAGTTTGGCACCAGAAAATCGTAATGACCGACCAAGCCATCCGATATCTCTCCCGATGCGTCCGGGGCATAGTCCACGATCACTCTCTCTAAATCGATTGTGGTGAGTCCCGCATCCAAAATGACCACATCCATTGGAAGTAATTTCTGGTTCAGTTCATTGTTGGGTATTTGGTCGCCACGGAAATAGAGCTGGGTGACCAGTTTTTGATGCTCTGGAGGGAACAGTTGAAAGTGCAGGTGGGAAGGGCGGTACAGTCCGGCTTCCAGGTCAATGGGGTAAAAGCCGGGAACAATGGTTTTGAACCAATAGTCTCCCTGCTCATTGGTGACCGCTCGTCCCCAGTATTGAAAATACGCATCGTAGGTCCGGTGAATGATTTCTCCGGTCGTGGGATGGGGAAATCTCAACATACCGTCATCCTTTTTGTGGTTGTATCGGCCGGAGGCTGAGGCACTCCACATGATGATCACCGTGTGAGGTATCGCCTTTCCGGTTTTTGCGCTCAAGACTTTTCCTCTCAGATAGATGACCTTTCCTTTGGCTTTTCCCCTGCGACCTTTGACAAATGTGAGATCCTGATCGTTCGCCTGACTGATGGGAATCCCGATCCCGTGGTTTTCGCGAATGGCATCTATCGGGTCTCCCTCGTCGGGGAAAAATGGCCCCAGGGATTGACGGGGAGTTGGTTCCTTGAGTATTTCTGCAAGGCTGGAGGAGCTAATAAGGCCTCCAGCGAACAAGCCGAAGATGCCCATCCCCCGCTTTAACAGGGTTCTTCTAGACAAGTTATGCGGTTCTATTGTCATATGGGTCCCTTCTCCAAATATGGAAGTGGCAAGACTATGGCAACCGTAAGGCTGATTGCGGACGGGTGACAACTCCGGACAATGGATGGATCGTTCGCTTCTTCGGTCATTTTTTCATATATTCTCCGTACTTTCAAATACCACATGATGCAGGATGTAGTCTTCCACGATGAAGGGAACGTGCGGTATGTTGTTTCAGGATAACAGAAGGGGTCATGGGTCCAATCGGCCTCGTCTCTTCCGTGTGGTGTCCCTGAAATCTTTACTCTCTATTGGTGAATTCCTCATTCCCTCGTATTTTCTACTGCCGTGACTGAGCCATCTTGCAAAATATGTGTTGGAGCATGGCCGTTCACAGATCATTATATTGTCGATTGTGGTCTGACCAGAGCGTTTGTGTTTGAGGACCAGTTTTTTGCGGGCTGGACCGTATTGGTGTTGAAAGACCATGCTTCAGAACTGTTTGATTTATCCAGAGATGCGCGTGGCATGTTGATGGAGGAAGTCACCCACGTGGCGCAGATACTGACACAGGTATTTGACGCGAAGAAGATCAACTATGAACTGCTCGGGAATCAGGTGTCTCACATCCATTGGCATCTGATTCCAAGGCTCAAGACCGATCCCGATCCGTTGAAACCGGTGTGGTGTGTGCCGCATGAGGCTGTTCGGCTTTCCGCTGAACAGTTGTCCGAACGGGTCCACCTTCTTCGGTCGGCTTTGCGCATTGATCCCAACCAACCCCTCTAGTTTGCTCGGCCTAACGAGCGTGAATTTCCGCTCACCTCGTGGCGCTTTCCGTGTTGTTACCCTTTTGTCCTTTCGTCCTTAGTGGCTTCGAAATCTTCGTTTGGAGTAGAAGAGGAAGAGGCGGATTCCGGCTCTAGTGAATCGATGAGAAATCGCGGTGGCGCGGGTGGGCTTGTTTCGAGCTGTGTATATTGGCAGGGAGGGATGTCATCCTTCAGCCGCCTCAGAAGGGTGGGAACTTTCATCTTGGGAGGAACATCACATAACCAGACGTGCATGCCGGTTTCCAATTCTTCAAAGTGTCGTTTCAGAGTAAAGCCTGGTTTTTCCATGAAATAAGCAGAAAGAAACCCCGTAATGCCCTGTACCACCCAGGAATGCTCTTTCACATATCGATAGCTGACCCGAATCTCTACCACCTCAAGCATGTCTTGATCCCCCTATGCGGTCGAATACACCCTATTTGGAAAGTCATATGCTAACAATAATGGCGTGTATTGGGAAATTGAGAAGAGTGCTTGTGAATTTTTTTTCTGTCTTGGCAGACAGGCCTTGCCTTTTCCCCCCTCCGTTACTCTCATGCCTGATTTTAATCGGGCATCCCGGCTGGTTTCCGGCCCTCCATTTGAGCCCGTGACCTCTTCTACGGATTGACAGTGTTGGGGATTGTAGACTTCTAAGACTTGCCATCATCGGGAGGTCGATGAAGGGGAGACAGGTTGCGGCCTGCGGTTACTTTTGCAGGGGAGGATAGGGAGCAGGAGTCTGAAAGGGTAGGGAAGAGGGACGGATATGCACCTGATAGTGAATAGATCCGCCCCCCATTCTCAGTTAAGGCTTAATCATGCTTTTCGCCCTTGCCGTGTTTGCCTTTTTTGTCACCATCTTTGCCATGCTTTTCTTTGTATTCCTTCATCTTGGCTTCCCGTTCTTCTTGCATTTCCTTCCATTTCGCTTGTTGTTCCGGTGTCAGTTCGGCCTCAATTTTTGCCATGGCCTGTTTGCGCATGTCCTTCATTTGTTGGTGAAGCCCCTCCATCTTCTGGTGCTTCTCCTCAATGATGGGGAGAATCTTGTCCTGTTGTTCTTTCGTGAGATCCAGCTTCTTCGTGAGTTTCTCCAGATGAGATTTCGGATCATGCCCGTAACCATGACCGTCTCCATCCGCCCAGGCTGCTCCGGCACCAAAAATCATCGCGCTGCTGAACAATCCGGCGATCATCATTCGGCACAGCCATGGTTGTTGGCCGGCATGGGTAATCTGGTGTTCGAGTGAATGCTTCATACCTACCTCCTAGATTAAGAAATGCCACACAGGGTGAACGGTTATGGGAAAACTATCCAGTATATCAGATCCGAAAGAAGCTGTGTGGTGGGTCCCCATCAATGATTAACAAACGTGTTGAGAAGATGCGGTCATGAGGGCGTTATTCGTGACGAAATCCTCGGGGATGCAGGGCAGGGGGCTTGCCACCGTTTGCCATTCAGCTTGTTTCAATATGGGAACGATTACCAGATATCCCAATTCCTCTGCCATGACCCACGGACTTTCCAAAAACCAGGTCGATGGCTCAGCGACCGCGCCTTTTTCAAGGAGAAGGCGAACGATTTGCATGTTGCCTTTGAATGCTGCGGCATGCAGGGGAGTCCACCCTGTCAAATCCTTCGCGTTGACGTCTGCTCCCCTTTCAATAAGCGCGCTGACTGTGTCCACATGACCGAATGCGGCCGCGACCATCAGTGCGTGGGTCCTGACAATGGGAAAGGTGGTGTTGACATCGATTCCATCCTTGAGGAGGGCCAACACTTTTTCCGTGTCGCCGTTGGTGGCGGCGTTAAAATACGACAAGGAGCATCCTGAAAGCATCAAGGCCATGCCCAGGTAGGCAAGACGATAACTGTATCTGTTCATGATGGGTCCTGTGGCTGGATGTCTATTCATACCCAATCGCTCAAGAAAGCATTCACCCCGTTAAAAGGGATAATCCAATCCGGCAAACACATTGGCTCCATCCTTCCCATACGCCACATCAACCCGACCCACGATATGGGGGCGGGCTAGGAACCGGAATCCTATCCCAGGATTGACCTGAGGATGAAGGATGGTGTTGCTACTAAAATGGGATCCTACACGACCGATATCAATGAATGGCGCGACTTGGAAGTCCAGGAGATATCCGAAAATTTTTTGTTGTCGAATCAGCACCCGCTCTTCCAGATTGATCACCAGGGCGGTGGAGTCGATGAATCGGCTTCTTCCAAAGGCTCGAAGGGAATCCTCTCCCCCCAAGGTCGGTTGTTCATAAAAGGGGGGTGTTCCCCCATTGACGGTGTCGGCGTACAAATGGGAAACAAAAACCAGACGGTTATGGAAATGTGGGACAAGATGGCGGGCATCAATGGTGGTTCGCCACCAGTCCGTCACAGGATGTTGTTTGAAATTCTGATTCCATTCGACGGAAACGTTCAAATAGGTTCCCTGCGTGGAGATCAATTGGCGGTCCCTTGTGTCATAACGAAATGTCAGTTTATGTCCCAGAATATCTGCTCCGTCAATGCCGTTAGTGTTTGGAAAATCCTCTTGAATGGTAGGAAGCGTATTGATGATTCCATCGTCGACGCGTACTTGGTGGTACCGCTCGCTCCACATAAGGGCAATATCCTGAGCCAAATGGATCCCGGCAGTGAGATCCACCAGTATTTCCTTTGAAGTATAAGAGGTTTCATCGGATTCATTCGTTTGGCTCCCGATTCCAAAAAATCGTCGGAAGGGATTTTTAAACCAGGAGCCCTGTCCCGCCAGGATATACCGCCCCCCTCCTGCCCCAACATTTTTGTAAGACAGATCGATGTCACGCTGAACCTTGGTGGAGTAGGACAGGATCGCCCGGTATTGCGTGGTATCAGACGGATATCCATAGTAGTTCATGGTCAATGTTTCCCCGATATATTTATTATGCAAATATTGGGGAGCAATAATGTCTTCCAAATGGCCGTTCACATTTGATCGGAGCATCGGGACGAGGAAACCGTAATAGGCCCCTTCATTGCGGCTATAGGAGAAAGCCGGGACGGGAAACACCGTAAATTCTCCCTTGGTCGGAAGGGACCTGATCGCTTCCTCTTTGGCTTTTTCCTGTTTCGCTTCCCCTCTCTGTCCTTCCGTACCCTGTACTGGAAAATCCGGGTCATATTTGAATCGTTCCTGCCGCTCTTGAGAAGCCTGCTCGGTCTCGGGAGCGTTTCGCCCCAGGGAGGTTTCCGGGGAAAACACCGCTCCGCACTCCACAAAAATCATGAAGGTAACGATCCTGTTCAAAGCCCCGAAAAATTGTCGGTGCATGGTTCATGGTTTTCGGATGAGTGGTCATCATGTTCATTCATATTGGAGAAGAGGGGTTTCACCAGGGGTTGAGGCAGGGACACGAGTTGGAGATACGGAATGCAAAGTTCCGGTTGGGGTGAATGGTGAGTCGATTTTTCCACGCGACCAGATCCGATTGTATTCGATGAGGGTATTGGCGGTGAGATAGAGACCGATCATGGAACGGTAAGCGTGCGCCGCTTCAATTTCATCAAGGGAAGGGTGCATGACGGGTGTCTGCAGATCCAGATCGGTATGGTTGAGCAATCCGGTATCGAACGCATACCACCAGATCCCTTGATGATCGGCTAGTCCAATCGCATCATCATACATATTGCTGAGATACGCCAGGTTGTCCGACAAACAGTTCTTGATGAGGAGGCAAGTCAAATCTCTTCCCATGAAAGGGGTGAGGTTCGGTGTGAGACCAGTGAGGGACAATATCGTCGGTGCGATATCTACCTGACTGGCAACGGTTGTCACGGTATGGGGCACGATCTGGAGTTGAGTTCTGAGCGCCTCATCCATCCAGATGAACAGAGGGATCGAAAAATGTCCTGCCACACGTTCGCCTTCCGTGAAGCCTACGGCTTCATGTCGGCCATGGTCTCCCAGGACGAAGAGTATGGTGTTGGTCAGCAGCCCGTCACGTTTGAGATGGGCAAACACCCGCGAAAATTCAAGATCAAAATTTCGAAGAGCTGCCAGATAGGGATCAGGCTGATCTTTTAATGCCCGAACTTCAGGGTGCCGCAAGGGAATCGTAAAAGGATGATGGGTCCCGGTTGTGAGGGCAGCAAGGAAATAGGGGTCGGGCTGCTGCTGCAATTCGGCGACTCGTTGGTACAGGCCATCAAGCAAGGCGCCGTCCGTGAGGCCGATGCCCATTCGCTCCACACCCGCGGGAAAATCCTGACCACCGGAGATCTGCTCGATTCCATTTCTGGCTAAAAATGTACGTGAACCTGGAATATCGCTATCGAGGCCCATCATCATTTCTGTCCGGTACCCGGCCTTCTGGAGCACAGAGGGAAAGCAGAGATACTCATGCGTATTGCGTGTCTTGATGACGGCGGTTCCCTGCCTCGGGAACACTGAGCATAGGGTGGCTAGGAGGCCTCGGGTGGTTTGCACCCCATTGCTGAAAAAATGTTCAAAATACACACTGTCTTGCCGCAGAGAATTAAGAAATGGAGTGAGAGAGATTCTTGAGGGAAGGTTCGTTCGCTCCTGTGCCGGATTCGAAAGGGATAGGATTTTTCCAAGAAAACGTCGATCGAGGCCTTCAACCAACAATAAAAGGATATTCACTCGTGAGGGAAACATGAATGACGGGAAGGTGGATTGTTCTTTGATCAGGGGAAATTGAGTGGATGGCCATATTGCCGATGGAGCGAGAATCTGATGGGTGACGGTTAGTGCCTTGTTCGCACTCATGGGTCGGGAAAGCTGCGCCGGTGTCCACATCCCTTGGGATCGGAGGTATTCTTGAAGTGGGCGTGAGGCGGAGAGGATTGGATTTTGAGCTAAGTTATGATAGGCCGGACTTTCAATTTGCAGGGTAAAGGCCTCTGGAAGCAAGGGACTCCATGCGGCAGCCCCAAGGGCAAATGGAACGGCAAACAGGACTGCTCGGAACTGAAAGTGAGTGGTTTGTGCGTAGGCGAATATCGAATGAGACCAGAGGCGATTCATTCCCCAGATTCCTGTCAGGATGGTCAAAGCGAGGAGAAGGAAATATGTGATGAGATATCGAAGCCAACTCCCGGCTTCAGCCAATTCCGCGATGGTTTGGTTGGAGCCCTGAGATTCCGTATGGTGCCGGCTGGCTTGGAAGGCTTCATCCACGTATTCAAAAAATGGAAAATTCAGGTGATGGTGAAACATACGATAGTATGAAGCATCCACCATGGCGCTCATTAAGAACAATGCACCTAATAGTATGAGAGCCCACTGAAGTGTCCGTCGATAGATGGAAATCAAACATTTCGAGCCAGGAGGTCTTTCCATAAACAAGCATAAGGGTATACCAGATAGAGCGAGGATCATAGCCAGAAGAATTCCCGCACTTGCCGTCACGCCATCACTGAGGACCCCCAAGAGGAGAGTCTTGCCCAAGAGACTGATTGTCGGTGGTTCTTTTGCTATGACGTAAGGAAGAAGAAACCACCGTTCGGCTTGTTGGATGCCGATAAGAATCACCGCCCACCAGCTCAATAGATAAGCGAGCGACCGGGGATGCTTGAAAAGCGGGAAAAATTCATGTGGGCCAAGGAAACGATTCATAATTCCTATTCCGAAAGATTGGCGGATCATGAGGGCTGGGTAGTATGGAACTTTCGTGCTAACTGCCTTTTGAGGAAAACTGTCCTCCCTCTATCATCTGCTAGAGCCTGCTAAATGGCCACTGTTCAGTATGATCAAAAGACCGGGCATAGTCTGTTCAAAATTGCTCATAATCAGCTCAGCCATAAAGATCTGAAGTGGGGAATGTCGTGCAAGTCCCACCGATGTCTATAAGTGGTATCTATTAGGAAAGAAACCACCACAAGAGAGACCGACAGGCCGGTCAGACACTCCTTCTTGATAGGTGTCCCCGATGTTTTTCGAAGCTAAGCCATTGATCGTTTTGAGTCTTCCAAGGAAGTGACCATGGAGGCTATCGGGTTTCCGGCGTGTTTCGGAGGGGCTGCTGAGGCGCCTCACTACATTCACAGATCCTGCAGAAGCACATTCAGATATAATTTTGCCGTTGAGCATCTTCTTGCCTGCTTCCACGGGTTGGTTTTGTTGCGAGGGTCTGGACCATAAGACGGGCTTTGGTGAGAAGGTTCGGATGGCGAGAATTGTCAATCACCCCCTCTGCGACTTACCGGCCATTGACCGGCAGCATACATGTTGCGTGTCGCCAGTTTATGGTTCGTTGGATATAGGCCACTGCCCATGGTGCCAGTGCCGCAATATCTCGGATGGGCAATAACCATAAACTTAGAAGTCCCTCTCGATCTTGAAGCCAGCCTTTCAGAATAATCCCTGTCGTCATGAGGCGGATCGCCACGGTGAGACATCCCCACCCGGGACCCACCGGAGAGAAGGACATAGAGACAGGCGAAGGAAATAGGTTTAAAAAACACGGTGTCAAACAGGGCCATCGGGCGAACAGCGCGTTGGGATTGACCCATGCGGATCCAGTGGTTCCACCATGCGCGTGGGGTTTGAAGGTCGACAATGGTCTCCACCAGATACGGGAGAATGATCATTGGTTGTCCTCTGTGACAGATCAGACGACCCATTTCATAATCTTCCGTGAGGTAATCTGACAGTTTTTCAAATCCTCCAATTTCTGTAGGAGTGCAGCGCCGTATGGCAGTGGACGCTCCCACAAAACCGGGATGCTCCCGTGACGTGTGCAAAAATCATATTGGGGATCAATTAGGTATTGACGGTTAACAGTTCCATCTTCTCCCACCAGGTTTGTGCCCTGACGGCCTTGTACAAGGTGCAGACATAACCCAGGTTGGGATTGGCAAGAGGTCCGACCATGGTTTTGAAATAATCAGGCCTGAATTAGACGTCGCTGTCACTGATAATCAGAATATCGTCCCGAGCGTGTTTGAGCCCGCCGATCAGATTGTTGATTTTTCCATTTGGGCCAATGTGATAATTGGCAATAGTCCCGTGACTCGTTTTCGTCCGAATTCCCTTCGGATTTCATATAATAGCGGGATTGCCGGATCGTCCGGATGTTGAACCGAAAGGACAACCTGAAAGTCAGGGTAATCCTGGTTGCACGTGGTCCGGAAATTCGTGCGGAGATTTTTTTAAACCGCAAATGGGCTTAAGAATGCTTACGGAAGGCCATTCAGAAAAGATGTGGTGACCGTTGATAGGAGGCCTGGCGAGTCGGCACATATGGGAAATGATCGCGTATCAGCTTTTCTAAAGAAATCTTCGACATGTTAGGCTTCCACACGTACAGGGCAGTTCCCCGTTATGGTGCGAGTCGCCATAATCGAGCGTGAGTTCGGCTCCGGCCTTGATCGGGTGCAAGGCATAAAACTCTGCCCGTTCACCTATGATCCGCATAAAGGTATTGGGTGTGCAGGAATGGTTGATGAACCGGAATCCTGTTGTCTCTGCTGCCCCATCGATCGACTTCCCATTATTCACTTCGACGATGGCAATCCACTTTTGAGTTTTGGCGCGCCTTCGTCCTTCTCGTTGGGTAATGCGTTCTCCTTCATACTCTCCGATTTTTTGTCTGGATCGCAATGGCACTTTGGTGAATAAGCCTCGGCCCTCAATGCCACTGGGTTTGACTTCCATCGGAACGGGCCATCTGGTTTTGCGGGCCGAAGCTCGATTAGTTAGGGACATTCGAAGAGGGGAGTAAAAAGCAATACGTTGGAATATTTATAGGGAAACGGATTTCAGCGAACTGTACAAAATGGGAAGTTGGTGAGGCAAGGATAGAGGAGAGATGAAGGGAAAGGAGAGACGGCATGTGTTTTTCAGCGAAGCTCATTCATTCGATCGGACGAACCCGCAGGAGGTGTGATCATTCCCGGAGACACCGGTGAGTGCACAGGGAATGTTTCAAGGTTAATCACCGCCCAGGAACGCATCCTCGTCATGTTCCGGCATGAGATCCTCTTCTTCCTCGATGCCTAATCCGCCCTGAAACGATTCCCGGATGGCGATCACGTGTTGATGTGAGGGAGTGCCTTCAATTTGTTTTCCGAATCGATCGAGGAACCGATCGCAGAGGTCCAGCCCAAGTTGAAAATAACGGGGCAGGGGGCCTTCGGTGACTTGCTGCCAGGTAATGTAAATGAGGAACTCCTGCAGGTGTCGAGCCTGGGGAAGCTGTGCCCCCAATTCCTGAAGAGTATCAAACGCGCGCTTGGCTTGTGGTCCTTGGTCGGTGGAAAATATCGCCTCCGCTTCTAAAATGTCCGATTCAAAATCGCCAAGTTCCCCTTGCTCCTCAGCCTGTTGTAGGGCATGCAGGGCAGCGATAGCTGGATCAAAATTCATGGGAAACACCTTTGTCTGTGAAGATGAGGTATCTGAACGTCGAGGGAGTGTAGCAGATTCCGACGAGTTTGCGTATCCAAAATCTGGCAAGGGCAAACGAAATCTTTAGAGGAACCAGACTCTCTAGCTGAGCCATGATGGTGGGATGTAGGTTACTATTCGAGGAGGGAGTAGGTTCAATGGTGAATGCACAATCCGGTCAACACTATCCGTCGTGGGAGGCATTTTGCGGGGCCCGGCTGGACTATGTTCGGCTCTTGGCTGAGACGGTGGAACAGAGTTTTCTCCGGCGGGACACGACGCATCCGACATTCTGTGGGTGTATCGATTGGCATTCCAGTGTTCATGGCGCCTACGCGTTATTAACGGCTTCGCGGCTGACGAGTGAACCCCGGTGGGGCAGGGTTGTAGACGGGGCCCTTGCACCTGGATGTCTGGAGAAGGAGTTGGCTGCGCTCAAACGAGGCGAATTGGATCATGAGTTGCCCTATGGATTTGCATGGTTTCTCAAGCTTGCGCAAGAGCGTGAACAAGGTTATGAAATACTCGACCTACTGCCGTTAGCTCATGAAATCGCCATGCGGTTAGAAGCATGGTTTGTTTCCCTTTCAGATGAAGGTGTCCGTTGGCATGCCCAACAAAAGGCATATGCCAATCTTTCCTGGCCTCTGCTGAATCTCTGGCATTGGGGAAAATGGAAGCAGGATTCTGATTTGCTTGAAAAACTGGCAAATTTTACGCGAATCCGCCTATTGCCGCTTAATGAGAAATGTTCTCCCTCCCTTGACCAGGTTACGGATGAATTTTTCCCGGCGGCGCTCCAGCGATGCCGGGCACTGCTTACGATTCTTCCACCTGAAGACTCTGCGGAATGGCTGGAGTCCTACATCCAGGAAATCGGAAACCTTTTTCCTCTGACTTCTTTCCCCACGGTCCATTCAGCCGGCCTGAACTTCAGCCGGAGCTGGGGATTGTGGACCCTTTATCAGCATACGCAAGATCCGGTTTTCCGTGAGCTGTACGTGAACCATATAGCGACGCACATGGAGATGCCGAAGTATTGGCGGGATGATTATCGAAAACACGGGCATTGGGTGCCCCAATTCGGTATTTACGCTATTGCGTTAAGCTTCGATTAGGCGCCGTTCTAACACTGCAGACCTCTTTTATTATCAGGAAAACTGTGGTTATCCGCCGCCACCAATTCTAGCCAGAGCCGATTCAGGAGAAATAAGGTTTCGTTGTAATCCGAGGCTCTTGGTATCCAACCCCATGGCAAGGCCTAACAGTTGCGGAAGATGGAGAATCGGGAGATCGATAGATGCCTGTTCCTGACTGGCGGCTTTGGTCTGCATGCCGTCGAGGTTGAGATGGCAGAGCGGGCAGGGGGTAACCATGATATCGGCTCCGTGTGATTTGGCATCCCGCGTATGCGTGGCGACCATCGTGAGCGAGTTTTTTTCATTAATGGTCAAAATGGGAAATCCGCAACATCGGGTTTTCCCTGGAAAGTCCACGACCTCCGCTCCTAATATTTCGATGATCCGTTCAAGGGACTTTCCCCGATCAGGATGCCGGTCGAATTCCAGGGCATTAGTCGGCCGTTGAATATAGCACCCATAAAACGGCGCGGCACGAAGACCCGATAAGCGACGGGTGATATGGCGTCGCAAAGTTTCCTCCCCCACGTCTTCCAGGAGAATCCACAAAAAATGTTTGATCGTGGTGGTTCCCCGATAGGTCAATCCTTCCTCTTGGAGCAAGCCATTAATTTCCTGAAGATAGTGCGGTTGAGTCGTGAGACGATGGTTGGCCTGGCTCATCACGCCCTGGCAGGTACTACAGATGGTCATGATGGGGAGGCCTTGTTGTTCGGCCAGCGCAAAGGTGCGGGCATTCAGCGCATCGCCCAGCCGCAGGTCTTTTTCCTGCAACACACCCGCACCGGTACAGGAGGCGGTGGTCATTTCCGCGAGTTCGATTCCCAATCTGGGATAGACCTGCATGACGGATTGATACAATTCGGGGCAGGCTCCCTTTGAGACGCACCCGGGAAAGAAGGCATATTTCATTGCTCTCCCCCTTCTTGTTTTCTCTCTCTTACGGGGAGAAAAGGTTTGTGCCCGGAAATAATGGCAATGATTTTGGCAGATGTCATCGTTTAATCCTGACCTGTTTAAAGAGCCGTTGGATATGTTGGATTCCCGGAATCGGCCGGTGAAGCGGACCCGAGAGAGGGACTTTGCCTTTAAAGACCGATTGAACAACCATGGGGATCATACCGATTAATCGGCCAATATTTTTAAGGCCGAAGGTTCTGATCGCCAGCATCGGTTCGTCAAGAATCCCTTTGTGTTTGATGATGTCCGAAAATACCTCGGCATGTCGGGAGCCACAGGTAGCAGGAACTTTTTCTGCCAGACCTTTTGCCCGCAACGCCATGATTCGGTCCATCGGGCCTACCCCTTTGGGGCAGACCTGAATACATTCCATGCAGCGGGTGCAATCCCACATGCCGCCCGCCTGATTGAGGGAAGTCAGTCGTTGGGAAGTGGCCGCATCTCGCGGATCGGCGACAAACCGATAGGCTTTCGCCAGGGCAGCAGGCCCGACGAATGTCTTATCGACATCCAAGACCGTGCAGTCGGAGACGCAGGCGCCACACATGATACAGCTCATGACCCCGGAGAGATGGCTCATGGATTCCGGGGAGGCGGTATATTCAGCGGTGGGAAGCGGCCCTTCCGGTTGGAGCCACGGCTGAATCTGTCGAATCTTTGACCAGAACGGCGCCATATCCGTGACCAGATCTTTAATGACCGGCATGTTATTCATGGGTTCAACCTGGATCGTCCCTCCTTCCGAGGCGACCGAAATCATTTTGGTTTTACAGGCCAGTGTGGCGTGTCCGTTAATGCGCATGCCGCAAGATCCGCAAATGGCTCCACGACAGGAACAACGAAGTGTTAAAGAATCATCAATGGTTTCCCGGATTTTGATGAGTCCATCGAGGACACTGTCGGAAGGATCGATTTCCAGGTCATATTCCTGATAGTACGAGGAGGGATGATCGTGTTCAGGATTAAAGCGGCGTATGCGAAGAGTGGTGTGCATCAGTGGGGGTGATTCCTCGGCTTATGTTTATAGTATACCTCCTTTAGGCCGTTACCGGGTGGCTTTGCAACTCTAAAATGGTTCCAAAGAGGCCATAATGGGCATTTTGACTTCATTAATAGACGCGAATTTGAGGTTGCCATTGGGTGATTCGCACCGGTAGATAGTCGACGTGTGGAGGAGCATCGGGTCTATGATACAACAACACATGTTTGAGCCAGTGTTCGTCGTCCCGATCAAGATAATCCGTCCGGAAATGGGCCCCACGGCTTTCCTGTCTGGTGAGCGCGCCCACAATGATGGCTTCCGCACAGTCCAACATAAACCCCAATTCCAGTGCCGCGATCAATCCGGTATTAAACACCTGCCCTTTATCCTGGATGGTGAGGTCGGGCCAACGTGCTTTTAATTGGGTGATTTGGTGGAGGGCGGTCTCCATGCCTTCCTCCTCACGAAAGACCGACACATGCCGGTTCATGGTGGTGCCCATTTCCAGCCGCATCGCAGCCGCTCGTTCTCCCGGTCCTTTCCGTGACACGATGCCGGCCACCAGGTGTTTGTCTGCGTCAATGGCGCTGTCTGGAATGGAGGGAGAAGGGATCGTGCTGGCATACTCTGCGGCACATGTTCCAGCCCGTCGGCCAAATACCACGGTGTCCAAGAGAGAGTTCGCGCCCAGCCTGTTGCCGCCATGCAAGCTCACGCAGGCGGTTTCTCCCGCAGCGAAAAGACCCGGCACGCCGGCCCATTGGCCCTGGACATCCCAACATCGGCCTTCGGTATCGGTTTTGATGCCCCCCATTTGGTAATGCATCCCTGGGCGGATGGGTAACGGCTCTTCGGCTAAATCGATATTGGCAAACGTTTTGGCTTCGGCATAGATTTGTCCGAGACGATCCTGAAGGAAGGCCCGTCCCAAATGCCTGCAGTCAAGCAGGACGCAGCCTTTGATGCCACGCCCTTCATTGATTTCGATTTGTTCCGCACGGGAGACGACATCCCGCGAAGCCAGCTCCAGCATATTGGGCGCATAGCGTTCCATGAAGCGCTCTCCCTTGCTGTTGAGAAGATAGGCCCCTTCTCCTCTGGCGGCTTCCGTAATCAGGAGGCCCTTCCCCTTCAGCGTCGTCGGGTGATATTGCACCATTTCCATATCCATTAAGGGCGCCCCGGCCCGATAGGCCACGGCCATGCCATCACCCGTACAAATCAAGGCATTGGTGCTGGGTTCGTACACCCGGCCTAAACCGCCTGTGGCCATGATCACGGCTTTGGCTCGAAAGAGCGCGAAGGTTCCTGTGCGAATTTCAAAGGCCACCACTCCGGCACACCGTCCCTGGTCGTCTTTCACGAGGGAGGTCGCAAACCATTCTTCATAGACGGGAATGTTTGCCTGCAGCGTTTGTTCATACAGCACGTGAAGCAGCGCCTGCCCGGTAAAGTCTGACACAAAAAAAGTTCGGGCCCGTTTTTGTCCACCGAATCGGCGCGTCCCGAGGTGGCCTTCCTCGTTCCGGTTAAAGATGACCCCCATATGCTCCAAGGCGATGATATCCTGGCCGGCTTCTTGAGCGAGGACCTCAACGGCATCCTGGTCGCTCAGATAATCACTGCCTTTAACCGTTTCGAAGGCATGGTCTTCCCAGTGGTCTCCCCGGTCGGTCAGGGCGGCGTTAATGCCGCCTTGTGCGGCATTGGAATGACTGCGCACAGGATGGACTTTCGTCATGATGGCCACTGAAGCCCCTTGGTTATGCGCGGCAAGAGCCGCCCGCATTCCCGCCAGACCGGCCCCAATGACGAGCACATCATAAGTATAGGAGGCGTTCATTATCCTCAACCAATAGCACAAAGGTTCTCACAGCGATGACACCGGCGGGGTTTGTGCCCTGATTAACGGGTTTCACGCGTTTCCACTGATTGGTAAGACCGATGGCGGGGCCCCTCATAAATCTGGTCAGGCCGGAACAAGTGATTATCCTGATATTGTTCAAAGCAGTGCGCCAACCACCCGGCCACCCTGGCCATCGCAAAGACCGGCGTGAATAAATCAGTGTCGATGCCCATTCGATGGTAAATAATCCCGGAGTAAAAATCCACGTTGGGCCGTATCCCTTTGGGTCCCACGCGTTTTTCCATTTCCTGCTCAACCGCCCTGGCCAGAGTAAATAAAGAATTGCCATCCGGTCGGGTATCCAATTCTTGGGCGAATTCTTGTAACACAGTGGCGCGTGGGTCTTTGACCTTATAAATCCGATGCCCGAACCCCATAATTTTTTGCTTTAAAGAAAATTTGTGGTCCAGGTATGCAGGAATAGCCTCAACGGTTCCTATTTCCTCCAGCATGTGAATGACCGCCTCATTGGCGCCGCCATGTAATGGGCCCTCCAGTGTGCCAATGGCGGAGGCGATGACCGTAAACGGATCGGCCAGTGTGGAGGCCGTCACCAGTCCGCTAAATGTCGAAGCGTTCATGGTGTGTTCGGCATGGAGAATCAGACAGATATCAAACATCCTGGCAATGTCGGGAGCAGGAACTTTCTCCGTGAGCATGTATAAAAAGTTTTCGGCGAAGGAAAGGTCGTCACGTGGTTGGATCTGCTCATCACCATGACGCAGGCGGGCAAACGCCGCGACGATGGTGGGGAGTTTGGCGATGAGCCGGACAGCGGTCCAATACCGGGTGGCATCATCCCGGACATCCGGCACCGGATAAAACATGCCGAGGGCGGCCACTGCCGCTTGGAGAGCATCCATCGGATGTCCATGCTCCGGGAGGCATTTCAGGAGATCGGTGATGCGATATTTGATCCGGCGATGGTGCGTAAGATCCTCATGAAACCGGGAGAGTTCTGCTTGAGTTGGAAGCCGGTTGAATAATAATAAAAACGCCGTTTCGGTAAAGGTGCTTCGGGTTGCAAGTTCCTCAATCGGGATCCCGCGATATTCTAGAATTCCTTGGATTCCATCGACATAACTGATTGTTGATTTCGCAGCAGGAACCCCTGCCAGGCCTGGCAAATAATCTTCCATGTCACCTTCTCTTTCTCTTAGATGGCATCTCCGAAAAAATGACGTATATTTCTAGTATACCTTGCTGATGATCTTCCCCCCAACTTTCTGTATGAATTTGCTATAGTTAAGTGGGAAATTAGTCTGAAGTCAGGTGTTGATTGCGAAGGAGACATTCATCATTGGTTTCGGAAGCGTGAGTAATTTTACTTTCAAGAAAGGGGATTTGAGTATGCAGGGTTTTAAGCACTTCCTGGTGGTCGTAGGTTTGGTGACACTTGTCATAGGGGGAACAACATCCTGGGCAGGAGCGGATCCCGGGAGTGCTCACGATCCCCATGGGAAACAGCCTCATGCGGGAATGGGATATGGCAAAAGTGATCATGAAGGAATGGAGCATCATGGTGGTCTTTCTCCATTAGACATGAAAGACGAATTGGGTCTTTCTGAGGATCAGGTGACCCAGCTCCGCCCGCTTGAATTGGACTATCGGAAGACCATGATTCAAAATGGGGCCGATTTACGGTTGGCCATGGTCGATATGGGGACTCTCATGGATGCCAAACAAGTCGATATGGCTGCCATTACCCGAAAAGTTGATGAAATCAGCCTATTACAAAAAAACATGATGATGTATCGTGTCGGGGTTTATCTCAAAGTCAAAGAGGCCTTGTCGCCCGTGCAATATGAGCAGTTTCGGTCCCGGGTTCGTGAGCATATGGAAGACATGGCCTTTCATGGAGGGGAAATGCGTGAAGGAAAAAACCCTCATGGAGAGTATTCAGAAAAATCCCATGGTCATGATGGTGGGATAGAGAAAAACCATCCCTAATGATAAAAATGTCCTCTTGAGGAGATTTCTTTCGTTTTCTTATGGACCTGAGAGGACGTTTTCAGGTTTGGCGCATCAAGGGTTCGATTAAGTCATCCTTCCGGGCCCCTTCTTCATCAACAGGAGGAGGGGCCCGTCGTGTTTCATGTATCTGGCTATCTGCATTTATCTCCCTACAGGGTTATTGGGGAAGTTGTAGGCGATTGCCTGCACCTCCTCATGTGAATCCTGTTGCGGTTTGCCACAGGAGAAATCTAACCACTTGATGTTGTTCATGAAAAAATAGATGTCATGGTAGGGAATGAGCCTTGCAATATCTATTAAGTGTCAGCAACGAAACACGATAAGGTCCTCAGTCGCATTTATGTGTCGTGGAAGGAGGTTGAAATGAAACCATTGACCAAATTTTGCATCTTGATGGTGGTGATGGGTGGTTTCCAGGGAGTGCTCTCGGGGCTTGCCATGGAGGGAGAACAGAAGTCTCAAGCACCTCAAGTTCGGCAGGAACTACAGACGAATTCGCCGACTTCGACGGCACGGTATGTCAATGTGGAAGGGACGCTTCAGGCCATCCAGGGAGACCTGTTTATCATTGAAGAGGCGTCAGCCGAAAAACAGATTAAAATCCAGGTGGGAAAAGATACCGCATTTCCCAATGGGCAAAAACAACTCGGGCAACCCGTCAATGCCCTGGTCTCAGCCCAGGACGGACATGCGTTGATCATTCGATAACAGGAAGCGCGGTAATGCGTTGCCTGAGATAAAACTGTGATAAAGAATTGTATGGGAAGAGGCCATCACGGAAGGATATAAGAATACACTACGATATCATGAATGCGGGAAGGGTGAACATTTCAGAATTATTCGCTTTGTCACTTGGGGGAGACACGGTGCGTAGCTCGAAGTGTTCGTCCTTCCGCTAATTCTAAGTTATTCGGTGCATGTTAGCAAATTATTGGAGAGAAGGCCAATGATGAAATGTGAAACCTGCTGTCAAGAGTTTACGCAATTTGATTTTGTTACTCTACGGAACCTCTGCGAACACGTGTATTTAGATTCCCTTGCCCAGAAGCAGAATCCCTCTTATTACAAGTCAGACAAGTCTGTTTCCCGATTAGATCTTCACCAACCGGTCTGACCAGGGTTTGCGGCCACCCAGATTAAATGCCTTGGGACATTCAGTGAACAGGGGATTCAGGAATCAGCTTTTTTGAGTGTTTGCTCTTCTGCATGGTAGGAACTCCGGACGAGGGGCCCGGACTCTACGTGCTGAAAACCTAAAGCCGTTCCCTCCAGTTTAAATTCTTCAAATTCCTCGGGACTATAGTATCGGGAAACCGGCGCATGCTGAAGAGTCGGCTGAAGGTATTGGCCGATGGTCAGAATGTCACAATCCACTTTTCGAAGATCCTGCATCACCTGCCGGATTTCATCGTTTGATTCTCCTAATCCTGCCATGAGCCCGGATTTGGTTCGCCCTCCCATGGTTTTAGCCCAATCAAGAACCTGAAGCGAGCGTTGGTATTTTCCCTGTGGACGAAAGGAAGGAAAGAGGCGAGGCACGCTTTCAATATTATGGTTCAAAATATCCGGCTTGGCCTTCATGACTATTTCCAGATCAGTCTGATGCCCCTGAAAGTCCGGGATCAATACTTCAACGGTGCAGGCGGGGTTTTCATGTCGGATTCGTTGAATGGTCTCGGCAAATAGTGCGGCCCCTCCATCGGGGAGATCGTCTCGATTGACCGATGTCACCACCGCATGCCGCAATTTAAGGAGCTTGACGGCATCCGCTACGCGCTGAGGCTCTTCTCGGTCCACTGCAGACGGGCGTCCGGTAGTCACCGAACAGTAATGACACCGCCTGGTACAAATATCTCCCAGGATAAGGAACGTGGCCGTCCGATTATTCCAACATTCCCATATATTCGGACATCGTGCCTCTTCACAAATGGTATGCAGGCGGTGCGTCTCCATCAGTTGACGGATTTCCTGGTAATGGGGGCCCGGCCGGAAACGGACTTTGAACCAGGAAGGGAGGTTTCTCCTGCGGGAGGTCTTCACCGTAGAAGAAACGGGAGCGATTTCTGAAGTAGGAATGAATGTCATGTATGGCTTCGAGTATATAGTGACCTGTGAATGTGTCCTGAGGCGGCATCGAGGGCGCCAAGCACTCGATAGTCTAACTATGGCCTATTCTAACACGTGAGTATAGGGATGCCTACTTTCTCGAAAAGATCTGCCAGAGCCTCAAGGAGGCAGGGGAATCTAATAAGCGATGAGGGCTGCTGTTGGCGAAGGTGAGCCTTTAGGCGGTTTTATCAACATGTCATGCGGCTTCATCAATCATCGGAGAAAAGTGGTTGGCCCAATCAATGGCTTGCACATAGAAATCCCGAATCGTGCCAGGGGTGAATTGGAGTGTTTTGAGTTGCAACCACTCCCCCTTTTCGTAGGCTTTCACGCTACTCAACGCGGCTCCCATTGTTCCTTTTTCCAGTATTAGGGCTTCAAGAATATCGTCAGGGAGCGGAAGGTTCCCCACAAGTTTTTCCATAGAAGATCCGTACAAGGCTTCTAAGACCGACAGAAGGCCCATGGTAAAATACTTTTCTGGAGAATCGGCGCCAAGCTGCTGTCCTAAGCTCTCGCACATTTTCGCTCGCACCAAGGCAATCACCAGCATTTCCATCGGCCGGTTCTCTCCACTGGCCATTACAATGAGGGAGGCCCAGGTGCGTATCCGGTCGAGGCCTACCATACAGGCCGCTTGCTCAATGGACTCCACTCGCCTGGGAAGCCCGACAGAGGCCGAATTCACATATCGAAGAATCTTGTAGCTCAAAGACAGATCGTTTCGGATACACTCGACCAGACCCTCAAAGGAGATATTCGGATCCTGAAATTTTCCTAATAATTCCAGGAGGGCGACACGATTCGCGGGGATTTTGTGCCCGCGAATTATATCAGGGCGATAAAAGAAGAACCCTTGAAAATAGAACATTCCAAGGTGTTTGCAGGTCTCAAAGGCCTCCCGTGTTTCCACTTTTTCGGCGAGGAGACGCGCACGATAATTCCGGAGCTGGTGGGTCTCGTGTTGTAATTGTTCGAAGGTTTTATCTAAGACATCGATTTTTACGATATCGGCCAATTCCAGAAACGGTCGAAAGCGATCATGGAAGACAAAATCATCCAGGGCAATGGTATAGCCCTGCTGAGAGAGGGAGGTCATGGCCTCAATGACTTCTGGGGTGGGTTCCACCGTCTCCAATATCTCCAAGACCACGCGGTGTTTCGGGAGCGCTTCACAATGTCTGTCTAATAAAAACTGTTCGGGAATATTCAAAAAAGCCAGGTGGGTTCCCACCACATGTTCCAGACCAATATCGAGATAGGTATTTAAGAGGACCTGGGCCGTAGCCATGGCTTCATCATGGATGTTTGCGGAGTCGGATTCACAATCTCGATACAGCACCTCATAGCCAATGGTCTTCAGATTCGGGCCTAAAATGGGCTGGCGACCGACGAAGATATTTCCATAGTTGGCAATGCCGGTGTTCATGACTACAGGCGAAGATTCATAGTGTTGATTGGTTTAGAGGGACGAGACATGCCTATGCCGGTGATGATACCGATTATTCTCATCTGAGATTTCCAAGCTGTTAGAGGTTTCCATTCATTATTGTCGGTCGTTCACAGGAAAGAATTGAGAAATCATACAAATGCATTGAAGTCCGCAAAAGAACCCCCAATCGTTGACCGGGATCTGGAAATGCCCGTTTTTTTATGTTCGTACTCCACGATTCCCGGGGCTTCCCGATTGCGTCGCTCGTTGAACCTATCTGACGTTTCAGGAAGTTTTTTCAAGTATTTACAAACGCGTGTCGGGTAGGGAGATCATGAGATGAGTAAAAATCTGCCTCTGTACAGGGATTTTCTTGGCACCCCAAGAGTGGGGAATGGGTGGGGCTTCGGTGTATGGAAAAGACGATCCGACCGGATGACAGGAGATGGCATCGGAGCGAACGGGAGTCGATGGCCGGCGAAAATGCGAGATTTTCAGCGAAAGAGTTTATGCCTTCCCTGAAAGGCATTTGGGATGGAGCAGGGTAGCCAGGGCCTCAACCCTGATAGGTCGGCTGAAGAAATAACCCTGATATTGGTCGCAATTCAAGGTGGTGAGCAGTTCAAGTTGCTCCTGATTCTCTACCCCTTCGGCCACAACCGTCAGAGAGAACTCATGCGCCAAATAAATCATGGCAGAGACCAAGGCCCGGGCTTCAGGGTTATGGGTAATATCGGTCAAAAAGGAGCGGTCGATTTTCAACTCATGAATGGGAAAACGTTTCAAATAGCTGAGAGAGGAGTAGCCTGTTCCAAAGTCATCCATAGAGATCTTTGGTCCCAAGGACATCAGGTGGTTCAAGGTCTCCACGGCCTGCTCGGCATTTCCCATAAGAAGGCTTTCCGTTAGCTCTAGTGTTAAATACTTTGCATCGATCCCCGTGCTCTGTAAGGTCTCCCTCACCAACTGCACCAGGTAGCCGTCATTGAATTGTTTGGCCGACACATTGACCGCCATCTGAAGCCGTAGCCCCTCAGCCTGCCATCGTCCTAATTGCGCACACGCTTCTTTGAGCACCCATTCACCCAGAGAGATGATCAGGCCGGTCTCTTCGGCTAAGGGAATGAATTGATCCGGAAAGATCAGCGTGCCGTCCGGTTTCTGCCATCGAACCAGCGCTTCGACCCCGATGATGTGACCACTCTTAACCTCAACCTTCGGCTGATAGTGCAATAGCAGTTGGTCTCCCTCGATAGCATGGCGCAAGTCTGCTTCCATTCGCAGGCGCTCCAGGCTTTGAGAATTCAATTCGCTCGAATAAAAATTGAAGCCTCCCTTTCCATGCAAGTTGGCCTGGGTGCTTGCACCAACCGCGCATTGGATGAGGGCGGTCACATCTGTGGCATCCGCAGGGAAACTCGCAATGCCAATACTTGGGGAAATATAGACCTCTGTCCCATTGGCATTAAATGGAGATTCCATGACCTTGAGAATACGTGAAGCTAACTTGGTCGCATGTTCGGCATGCGCCATGGTCGGGCACAATAAAGAGAATTCATCCCCATCCACGCGAAACAGGCTATCCAGCTCAGTCGAATCGGGTATTCCCCGCCCAAATACATCAGATCGGCGCATACAGGAACTCATCCGCTCCGCGATCTGTGAGATGAGCTGATCCGAGATTTCCGGCCCGAAGGTCGTAGACAGGCGCTTAAACTGGTTGAGAGAAATATGGAGCAAAACCAGGTTGTCTTGATGACGTTCCGCTCGCTGGATAAACCAAGCCAAGCGGTCAAGAAACAAACTCCGGTTCGGCAATTTCGTCAAGGCATCATAGTAGGCAAGTTGGTTCTGATAGGCTCGGGCGGCGAGTGTGTTGCGAACCCGAAGCTTCAATTCACTGGGATCGACCGGCTTGGCGAGAAAATCTGTGGCACCCCGGTCAAGAGCCTGGAGTTTGGTCTCCGCGTCGGAGGAAGAGGTCAGGATAATGACAGGAAGATGTTTCAGTTTGGGATGGTCTCGTACCAGCTGCAGGATTTCAAATCCCGGGACGTTCGGCATCATCAGATCAAGTAACAGAATATCCGGTCGATATTCTTCAATCTGTTGCATGGCCCGAGACGAATCCTCCACCAGCACAAAGTTCTGATAACCGGCATCCTCCAGATAGGCCCGCATGATCTCCATGGTCGTTTCCTCATCGTCGACCATCATGATCGTGGCCTGAGTCAGAGAGGTTTCATCACATCCCAATTCATTGAGGACGGGTTTCGCCAAGAGCAGCCCGTCGTTATTGTGTGCTTGGTATGCTCTCTGATTTGTCTGCTCTGTTGCCATGTCGCGATCACTTCAATGCTGAAATAGGCCGGTCTCTCCGGCTTCAGGACAAGGGTGTTCTTTTTCTATGGAGACTTTTCGGTCTTCCGAAATGGAAAATAAAGTGTTAAAGGCGAAAAATCGGAAAAATGATGGCGACTACCTCTGGACACCCTGGTGCCACCTGACAGTTATGGAGTTGGAAGGTCAGCCGGGGCAGCCCCCGACGTTGGAAAGGTCTGTCGGAGCTTTATTTAACAGACGTGGATGCAGAGGGCACTCCCATTGCCACCGGCTCTGGGGTGCCTTGAGCTCCATGAGCTATTCGTGTCGCCAGAAGGTGAATACTGTGAAGGTGTTGCTCGATAATTGCCAGATCGGCAGCCTTGGCCGCGGCTTCCAGTTCAGCAGCCGGCTTGTTCAACACATCGAACCCCACAGTGCCACCCGCACCCTTCAGCCAATGAGCCAGCTTGGCCAGGGCCTCCATGTCGCGGTTCGAGTAGGCGGTATCCATCGCCTGCAGTTGTTCACCCAGGCGACCCACAAAACGGGTAATCACGTTGGCGAATTTCGGGTTGGTTGATCCTAACTTGGAAAGAATGGGTGAGGAATCCTCAATCTCTGAGGCGTGACGGTGCGAGGATGCCGGGAGGACGGATTGCCTGGACGATTCACGGACTGGTTGCCCATGGAGGAATTGAGCCAATTTAGCGAGGAATCGGTCAATGTCGATAGGTTTGGTGAGATAGTCGGAAAATCCGGCATCAAATAACTCCTGCTCGAAGCCTTTCATGGCATTGGCGGTGAGCGAAATGATGGGGATCTGCAAGCCTCTGTCGCGTAACGTGCGAGTGGCAGTGAGTCCGTCCATCTCAGGCATCTGCATGTCCATGAGAATGATGTCATATTCGCTGGCCATAGCCATTTCCACTCCTATCAGACCATTCCCCGCTTCGTCGATGCTCAGACCATAACCCCCCAGGACCACCTTCACGAATTCGCGGTTTTCCGGGCCATCGTCTACGACCAGAATCCTGGCCGATGGAAAGATCCAGTTGGTGTGTTCCTGCATCATGCCCGATTCGTCGATCGTTAAGGCCTGCTCGGGTGTGACCCAGGCCACCTCCACCGCACTGCCGGCATCCAGTGTGATCTTGAATACACTGCCGACTCCCGGCTGACTGTCCACCGTAATATCCCCACCCAGGGCGCGTGCGAATTTGCGGCTGATCGCTAATCCAAGGCCGGTTCCTCCAAACTTTCGGGTCACCGACGCATCGGCCTGGACGAAATCTTCAAAAATTCGCTGAGTGGCTTCCCCATTCATTCCAATCCCGGTATCTGCGACATCGATATGAAATTGGATCAGCTCTCCGGCGACCTGCTTGGCGTGCGCAGTCACCGTGACCGCGCCGCGCTCAGTGAATTTCACCGCGTTCCCCACAAGGTTGGTGATTATCTGGCGAATCCGGCCCGGATCGCCGATGATGGTCTCCGGGACGTCATCAGGTATCTTGAGTTCGAGTTCGATGCCCTTCTCGTGTGCCCTCACACCCAGGACTCTGACGACATCCATGATCACGAGGTAGGGATTGAATCGTACCCGTTCGATCTCCAGACGCCCCGATTCGACCTTCGAGAGATCCAGAATATCGTTAATGAGGTCAAGCAAATGTTTCCCACTGGAATGGATGATCTCGAGGTGTTTACGGGTTTCAACCGAGTCACGTCCGTACCCACGTTTAATCAGTTCTGTGAAACCCAGTATGGCATTCATCGGTGTGCGGATCTCATGACTCATATTGGCCAGGAAAGCGCTCTTGGCCTGATTGGCCGCAACGGCCTCTTCTTTGGACTTCAGTAACTCGATTTCCGCTTCTTCCAATTGCGTGACGTCGTCAAAGCTGACCAGGACCCCGACATTTTTGGCTCCGCTGCCAAGGATAGGGGAGCAGTTAATCATAAACGTCAGCCGTGTGTTGTCGGGCAGAGTCAATCGGACGCGTTCGTTCTTTTGCGCCTCTCCCGAATTCAATGCGATATGCCAGGGGTGTGTCCCCGGTGCCAACGGATGGCCTTCGATGTCCGACCACGGAAACGCTCCGACCGCCTGACCCAGGAGCGCCTCAGGCGTCTTGGTTAACAACGTGGCGAAAGCCCGATTGGCCAGCATGATTTGCCCTTTATTGTCGAGCACCAGAAGCCCTTCTGCCATCGTATCCAAAGCGGATCGCACACGCTCAGGAACAGCTTGTGAGGGATCGAGTTGCTTCAACATTTTTCCCAAATACAGATAAAATCCGATGAAACACATCAGACCCACAAACAGCAGGAGTTGTGGCTGTGGGCCGGTGATGTACCCGAGCCAGCCTTCTTCACTTAGCGGTGTAAATCGCAGTTCGACTTGGCCCCATTTGTCTTCCCCTTCCCAGATCGCGACCGTCACTTGGGTATTAGACGAATAGTCCGAATGGTTGTCCCGCCAATGGTTCTCATGGTCACCTATCGTGAGAAGCCAATCACCCGATTCAGTCCGCAATCCGGCAGACAAGAGGTCCGGGTTACGGTCCACGACCAACTGCAAAATCCCCTCCAGGCGATCAACATCATCCTGGGTAATCAGAATCGTGCTATTGGCGGCAATGGATTCGGCCAGGGCCGCACGTCCCTGGCGAACCGCTCCGGTTCGGTCCGGCATCAAGCCAAACAAGCTCGCGGTCAGCAACACACTGATAAGTAGGCTGACCTGGCCGAAGGCCAGCCGAGACTTTGTCGAAAGAATGTTCATCCCTTATTCCAATTGAACCACCGGGCTCGAAGGGTCTTAGCGGGGGCCACGGTTTTCTCCTTACCTGTCTCGGCAGATACGGTGGGTTTCTCAAATAGGGACTCTACTGAATCGCCGTCCACGCCCTTCTGTCCCTCTTGTCGTTTCTTCTTCCCCGCCGCATCCAGCACCAACAGGGGGTTCACAAACTGCCAGGCCGGCACGGACGAAAGCAGGGCCGTTAATAGCACCCCACTGCGCAGGAGCCAGACGACATAGCCGATGGACAACCCGGTTGAGACCGCAATGCTGGAGGCCAAATAGGTTTGTTCGGTGGCGGCAACCTCCTGAACATCGTCGCGAACCCGATCCAGGTCCTGAAGGAATCCTGATCTGTGCAGCAAGGACCGGATTTCATCCTTGAAGGCTGTGATATCAAGGGGCTTCCTGAGCACACTCCACAAGTCACTCACTATGCCCACGAGGCCCGTGCGTTCTCCATCCTCTTGCTTATCGGGCGATTCGTGTCGTCCCAGGGGATTTTCCGACACCGAATTTTTGGCGCCAGTGATTGTGGAGCCCTGGTCGCCGTCAGGGATATTCCCTGGCGAGCCGTAATCAAGACTGCCCCCGTTGCCAGGCGCCTGGTCCTCTAAAGTCTCTTCGCCGGCATCTCTTGGGGGGGGATCCGATGAAGGCGGAGGGTCCGATGGCGGGGGGACAAAAATTTGTGGCGGAACATTGGCTTCGGTAACCGTGACGGCGATGGCCTGTGTATCGACGGACGTGCCATCGGAGGCCTGGACGATCACGTCATAGATGTTATCGGCCCCGACATCGCCAGGCGCCTGGAAATCCGGAGCGGTGATGAATGTCAGGACCCCGGTCGCGGGATCGATGGTAAATAACGCCGCATCGGCACCCCCGATTATGCTGTAGGTCAGGAGGTTGCTCTCTGCATCTGTGGCATCGACATCAGTCACCGCCGTGCTGCCGGTGGTAACGGAAATATTGGCGGTGGCACTGCCTCCATCTGAGGTGATGACGGGGGCATCGTTAACCGGGGTTACGGTCAGGTCCACCCTGATGGTATTTGATGTGGCACCGGAGAGATCCCGGATCGTATAGGTGAAACTGTCAGAGAGGGTTTCGGAGCCATTATGGGTATAATTTACCGTCCCATCGGGATTAATGCTTGTGATGGTGCCATTGGTGGGACCTGAGATAATAGTAATGCTAGACAAATCCAGCCCGTCATCAATATCCAGATCGTTGTTGGAGAGGTTCAGAGTGGTAGTCGAACCTTCGTTCACCAGAAAGCTGTCAGGCAAGGCGATGGGAGGATTATTAACGGTAGTGATGTTCACGGTGATGGATCCGAGATCGTTGAGCGCGCCACCGGTGCCTTGGGCACCCGTATTACCATCAGAGAAGGTGTAATCGATCTGTACGTTAGCCGGTGGATTACTGCTGTTATTGGCATAGGTGATTTGCTGCAACGCACTATTGACCAAGGCGGTTGTGGCGTTGCTGTTGAAGGTGAGCACCAGTGTGCCACCGCTGTTGGTGGTGACGGTGCCGATTGTCGTGGCGCCCACCATCAGGTTGCCGCTCTCCACAAGAGGAAGGAGCGTGCCGCTGCCGTTGAATACGTCATCGGCGCGTGCGCCGCCATTGCGGGTCAGAGTGAGCGTGGCCCCGTTGTAGTTATTGGCCGCATCCAGCTCCGGATCGGCGATCGCAGCGTTGCCATCAAGCACAACGGCCACACCGCCTTCGATAAAGGTGGGCGTATTGTCCAGGCCACTAAATGCGGGGAGATCGTTGACGGGATTGACGTTGATCGTCGTACGGGAGGCAGTGCTGTCTGCTGTCCCATCGTTGACGATCACATCGATCAGACGGTCGCCATCAGTTGGCGAATTTGAATCCGTATGCTGATACTGAATGGATTTGATGAGCGTCTCTGTCTCGATTTCCGTGAAGGTGCCCCCACCCTGTTTGGTGATGGTCATGGTGGCCGTGCCGGCGCCGGTCGTCATGATGACGTGGTAATTTCCCCCGGAGGTATCCTGGCCGGCTACGGCGGCGGCCAAGGTAAAGGTATCCCCGTCGATGACGAAAGTCTCGGCATTACCGTTCAACAGGCCGCTGACGGCCAGTTTCACATATGCGAAGGTGCTGCTGTCCGGGTCCACCAGATCGGTGTCGACGTCGGCGATGCCGATCGGGCTGGCGCCTTCAGGAAAGGTGACCGCATAGTCGTTGATTGTGGCGCCGGAACTGTCGTTGGCATCCAGGTCAATTGACGGAAGATCATTGGTAGGATTAATGATGACGGTAATGGAGCCTGTATCGCTCCGGGCACCGCCGGTACCTTGTCCGCCTGTATTGGCGTCGTTGACCGTAAAGTCGATCTGGACATTGGCGGGAGGAGTATCGCTGCTGTTGGAATAAGTGATCTGCTGCAATGCACTGTTGACCAAGACTGTCGTCGCATTATTATTAAACGTTAATACCAGCGTGCCGCCACTATTAGTGGTGACGGTGCCGATAGTCGTGCCGCTCACCACCAAACTGCCGCTTTCCGTCAGGGTATTGAGAGTACCGCTGTTAGCAAACACATCCTCGGCATTGGCGCCGCCGTTACGGGCCAACGTGAGTGTGGCTCCGTTATAATTATTGGCCGCATCCAATTCAGGATCGGCAATGGTCGCATTGTTATCCAGCACCACGGCAGCCCCGTCTTCGGTATAGGTGGGTGTATTGTCCAGTCCACTAAAGGCCGGTGGGTCGTTAACTGGTTGTCCGTTGATCGAAAACGTGATGTCTGATGAGGTAAATGTCCCGTCACTCAGCGTCACGTTGAAGGTGGTCGCAGTGGCTTCGTCATCATCGGTGAACCTGAAGGTGACGCGATTATTATCGATATCGTCCTGTGTGAAAGTCCCTCCCAGTCCGAGGCCACTCCCGCTCAACCGCACCTGACCAGTTCCGCCGGGCAATTGTGTCAGCGTATAGACGAGTTGACTCGGGGTGTTGTCCACATCCGTGGCTGCCAGATAGGCGCTGGTAATTGTTTGGGTGGATTCCTCCGGAACATTCAGGGGATTGTTGGTGACCAGCACCGGCGGGTCATTGACTGGATTCATGTTGATGGTCGTGCGGGCTGCCGCACTGTCCGTGGTGCCATCGTTCACCCTTACCTCGATCAGCCGGTCACCATCAGTAGGTGCGTCCGTATCCGTATGCTGGTATTGAATCGCCTTGATGAGCGTTTCCGCTTCGACTTCACTAAAGGTGGCCCCGCTCTGTTTGACGATCGTCATGATGGCCGTGCCGGCTGCCGTGGACACACGCACATGGTAGTTGCCGCCGGTGGTGTCCTGACCGGGCGCATCGGTGGCCAGCGCAAAGGTATCCCCGTCGAGGATCAGGACTTCCGCATCGCCATCCAGGAGGCCACTGACTGACAAGGTCACATACGCAAACGTGGTGCTGTCCACATCCGCCAGATCGGTATCGGCGTCGGCAATTGCGGTGGGTCCGTCACCTTCGGTAAAAGTGAAAGCATAATCATTGTCCGAAGCTCCACTGCTGTTATTCACATCAAGGTCCAACGTTGGGGCGGCTGTACTCCCGTATTGGCGCGCAAAGATATCAGTTTGTGCGCCGTCGCTGCCGGTCCACACGGCCACGAAGTTATCCCGGTCCAGCATGGCCACCGAGGCACGGTCCTGAGTGTTGGCGGTGGTTTGATTGACCAAAAATTCGAAGCCGACTTTTTGGCCGCTGGCGTTGAACTTCTGGCCGAAGACCCCGGCCGTGTCATTCTGCCCAAGCTGGTTGCCGGCTCCTTCCCACACGACGATGAATTCACCGATATCATCCATGGCGATCGAGGGGCTGGTCTGCGTGCCAAGGATGGACGTATTGGCGAGTTGAGGGAGGAAAAGAGGGTTTCCGGCGGCATCGAACTGCCGGACATACACATCGACATTCAAGACCGTGGCCCGATAGGCTACCGTGAACCGGCCATCGCCGCTCATTTCGACCGCAGCACCTCCGGCATTTGAATGAAGTACGATGTCAACCTGACCGCTATTTTGTGGAACACCCGCGCTGTTGTAGAGCTGAAAGAACACATCCGATCCGTTATCCCAGACGACGACGAAGTTTCCCGAATCGTCAATACCTACCGATGGATCCTTGGCCGCAGCCGCAGTGTTCACGGTGATGTCACTGCCGACTAACCCTCCGCCAAAGCTGCCCTGTCGCACGAAGATGCCTTCGTTGGCCCCGCCATCACCTTCCCAGGCGATGACGAAATCTCCGGTGCCGTTCATGTTCACGGACGGGTTTTGTTGAGTGTTGGCAGTGCCGGTGTTGACCAATACGTCTCCGGCGTCAACGGCGGTGCCATTGGCCAGGAAGCGACGCATGAACACATCGTTCCCTTGAGTCCAGATGACGACGAAATTCCCGCTATCGTCTACGGCCACATCTGTCCAATTGTTGGTCCCACCACCAATGTTGACTTGAAATTGTGCGACCTTCTGGTTGCCGCTGGCGTCTAAGACTTTGGCATATACTTTGTCGTTGGAGGTGCCGTTCGTCCACACCACCACATAGTCGCCATTCGAGGCGATATCGACGGCGCGCTCGGCCCCGCGTAGGGGCCCGCTGGTCATTTCGTTGTCTCCGGAAGGAGCGTTGACCATGAATTCATTCTTGGAGACAAAGGCGGAAGACTTAAATTCATACGCGCCGATGTCCGGTGCGGCATCACGGGTCAATCCCCGTTGATCGACGGCGGGAGCACCGGATGTCGTGCCCGCGTTGAGGGCAGGGCTGCCCGCCAAGAGCGCATGGGTCCAGGTCGGCCCCCCGTTGTCCGCCAAACCGCCCAGCATAGGGTCCTGGCCATCCAACGGATCTCCTAATACCGCCGTGCCGTCGCTATCGATGTTGTTCCCACCCGAGATTAACGTGCCAAAGCTGTTGGGTGATCCTGGATTATGGAGAATGGAATTCGTGATCGTGATTTCCATGCCATCCTTGTCATACACGCCACCCCCAACAGGTGCCGTATTGAACGCGATGGTGGAATTCATAATCGTGATCGGAATGTCCGTCCAGATCCCACCCCCTTCGTTGCTTGCGGTGTTGCCGCTGATCGTGACATTCGTCAGGGTGCCTCCATCGGCCCCGTGAAAGTAGATTCCGGCGCCGTTATTTGCCTGGTTATTGTCAATGAGGACCCGGTTAAGGTTCAGCGTGCCATGTACGTGGAAAGCCCCGCCGTCGCCACCCGTGCCATCGTTGTTCGTCAACCTGGCGTCGCTCAAATTCAGAATGCTCGAGTTATTCACATACACACCGGCCCCATTCCCGCTCGCCCGGCCGTTTTGAATCGTGACCCCGCTCATGGTGGTCGTAGTGCTTCCTGTGGTCTCAAACACTCGTTCATTTGCGTTGCCATCAATGATGGTTGTTGCGGCGCCGGCTCCGGTGATGATTACATCGTCATCAATGACAAGTTTTCCCGAGGTCAATACGTAGGTTCCTGTCGGAATGATAATCGTGTCGGTTCCGGGCGCGGCATTGGCGTCGATGATGGCCTGCCGCAGTGAACCCCCTCCAGAGTCATTGGTATTGGTGACGGTAAAGGTCGCGAGGACACCCTCCCAGGCTTCTTGGGTGGCTTCGCCGATGACGATCGACGTTTCAATGAAACCCGTTGCCACTTCCAATTCCCAGTTGGCATATTCGCTGACGTGCCCGGTCCGGTCCGTGCTGGCGGCAATATCAGCCCCTGTCAGTTCGGCTAGGGTTTGGATCGCAGAGAAGCCGGCCTGACCGCGTCCAAAGGTACAGCCATAGATCAAGAGATCGGCGTCGGCAGACAAACTCTGCCCGATCTGACTCAACAGCGCCGCATAGTGATTGTTGATCGAATCATTGGTGAGAAAGGCCGTGCCTAAATGCAGTTCCGCTTCGGTGCCTTCTCCAATGAGATGAATGGCATCCACAGCACTTCGATCCTTGAGCACCTCGGCAATTTGTTCAAGTCCGTCCCGCCCCGCATCCAGAAGAACAACTTCTGCGCCAGGATGGATACCGTTCATGAGGGTCTGGTAATCCTCAACCCGCGTATCGATGAAGACAATTTCCCGACGACCGGATTGAGTGGGGGCGGCAAGTGAGAAGCTCTCGGCCCAATCGGCTTCATGGTCAGTGGCCATGAGGGCATCGGAATCGGTATCTGCATGACCATCGGTACCCGCCATAGTTTGATTGTGAGCAGTCTGATCTTGAGCCACTTCTGCTCCCGTGGAAAGGGCGGCTCCATCAAAGAGAATTCTTGGTTCGAGAGCCAATAGTGTTTTCATGCCCTCGGCCGCCTCCACCCCGTGTGCGTGGTCGCCCAGATGTGTTGTTCCCAATCCATGCGTCTCTGTGATTCTTGTCCACTTGAAAAGTAAAACGTCGTTGTGCCGTGGGATTGATGTTTTACCGGCAGAACGGCAAATTTTGCCCGGTTCATACTCTCTCCCTATTTATTCTTTCAAAAAATAGAAGAAGGCTTTCCCTTTCTTTTCGGCCATTTATATGATTACTGGACTTCATGAGGAAAAATTTTCCCATACCCTTTTTTCCCTCATTCAAGAATTGGAAGACTCCGGAGAAAACGACAAATTAGATTGAGAGAGCTGAATCGGGCTTGTGATTTTTCACCAACGGCTTGGAGAAGCCTTTTTGACTCAACGTGAAAAAAGGGAGGGAATTGACCTTGAAATATCGTGGGGGTTTTCAGCTCAGATTAGAGGGCATAGATGGATGGTCATGGACATTATTACGCGTTATGCAACATCCGGATAGAACCTCATGAAACTCAGAATTCAGGATTGAACCGGGAGGACTACCAAATTTTCAAATGTGAAGCTGGTTTTTTGACAAGATGTTCATGGTCTGTTTCGGAACCACCGGGCTCGATGATGCCTGGTGTGGTCTCCGGTCTTTGCCTCAGATGTTCCGGTAGCTGCCGCGGATTCCTCAAACAGGGACTCAACCGAATCGTCTTTCACATCTTTCTGCCCCTTTTGACGGTTCTTCTTCGCAGCCGAATCCAGCACCACCAGCGGATTCACAAACTGCCAGGCAGGCACGGAAGAGAGCAGGGCCGTCAACAGCACCCCACTGCGAAGGAGCCAGACGACATAACCGATCGATAGCCCTGTGGACACGGCAATGCTGGAGGCCAAAGAGGTCTTTTCGGATGCCGTGACCTCCTGAACATCGTCCCGGACCCGATCGAGGCCCTGAAGGAATCCTGATCGGTGCAGTAAGGACTGGATTTCACTCTTAAGAGCTGTGACGTCAAATGGTTTCTGTAGAAACCCCATTATGTCACTCATCATCTCCACGGGTCCGATCCGTTCTTCACCCTCTTGCTTAACGGACACATCGTATTGTCCCGGAGAATTCCCCGTGTCTGCCTCTCTGGCACCAGTGGTTGTGAAGCCCTGTCCGCCGTGAGCGATTTGTCCGGGCGAGCCGGGATCAAGACTGCCCCCATTGACCGGAGCCTGGTCCCCCGCTGGCTCTCCCCCGGTCTCTCTCGGTGGCGGATCTGAAGAAGGCGGGGAGTCCGGCGGCGAGGGATTGAATATGGGAGGCGCGACGTTAGCCGGGGTGACGGTGACGGCAAGGGCTTGTGTATCGACGGCGGTACCGTCGGAGGCCTGGACAATTACGTCATAGACATTGTCAGATCCCACATCACCCGGGGTTCGGAAGTCGGGCGCCGTGAGGAAGGTGAGCACTCCGGTGGAAGGATCGATGCTAAAGCGCGCAGCATCGACACCACCAATAATGCTGTAGGTCAGAATATCCCCATCGGCATCGCCGGCATTCACATCGGTCACCACGGTGCTCCCCTCAAGAACGGTCACAGTGGCGCTGGCGCCACCTCCATTGGAGGTGATGATGGGGGGATCGCCAACCGGATTGATGGTGATATCGGCGGTGCCCTGCGCTGTACTGAATCCTGATGTGCCCCCTGGCGGTGTCGTATCGCCAATCGCCCCGTTGCTCCCATTAACCTGATCCCATGCTCGGAAGGTAATCCCAGATAAGACCGTCCCAAAGAAGTCTGGATTCGGCTGAAAATAGAGGCGGGTTGCACCATCAGCAGCCAACAAACGCGCTGCGTTGGGGTTGACCCCGGTTAGCCCCAACCAGTTCACCCCGTTATCCGTACTGTAGAGCCACGAGCCGTTCGTTTCGTCGACCTGAGTCACGGCCATTCCGGTGAGTGCGCCGGGATCCGGATCGGTGACGTTGTCGTGTCCGCCAGGTATCGTGTCCAAATCCACCAGGCTTGAAACCAACGTGCCAACGGCTCCAACCGGGAAGCCGGTATCTTCGGTGCTCGGATTTAGCGCCAACGGCACGTTTCGTAGCGTCGGCGAATCGTTGACCGGCGTCACATTCAAGCTCACCGTCACGGTATTGGACGTGGCCCCGGCCAGATCATTGATGGTGTAGGTGAAACTGTCGCTGAGGGTTTCGGAGCCATTGTGGAGGTAGTCCATGGTCCCATCGGGATTGATGGCGGAGATGGTGCCGTTGGTAGGCCCGGAGATAATGGTAATACTGGTCAGGTCCAGGCCGTCATCAAGATCGATGTCATTGCCGGCAAGGTTTAAGGTGTTGGTCGAACCTTCGTTGACCACAAAGACGTCCAGCACAGCGACGGGTGGAGTGTTGATTGCGTTGATGCCGACCGTGATCGAACCCGTACCCGTAAGGGCGCCGCCGCTACCCTGGGCGCCGGCGTTGCCGTCGTCAATGGTGAAATCGATTTGCACGTTGGCCGGGGGCGTGGGGCTGTTGTTGGCATAGGTGAGCTGCTGGAGCGCACTGTTCACCAGAGCGGTGGTGGCGTTGCCGTTAAAGGTGAGCACGAGCGTCCCCCCGCTGTTGGTGGTGACGGTACCGATATTGGTAATACCGATCCAAACGTTGCCATTTTCAATTAGCGGTAGCAGGGTGCCACTGCCATTAAAGAGATCCTCCGCATTCGCGCCGCCGTAGCGCACCAGGGTGAGGGTGGCCCCGTTGTAGTTATTGGCCGCATCCAGTTCCGGATCGGCGATGATGGCGTTATTATCAAGAACCACCGGGAGGCCGCCTTCCGTAAAAGTGGGGGTGTTGTCCAGCCCACTGAAGGCCGGCGCGGTGTTGGTTGCGAGAATGGTGACCGTGACCAAGCCTGAACCGTTCAAGGCCCCGCCACCACCTTGACCCCCGCTGTTTCCATCGTTAATTGTGAAGTTGATCTGGACGCTGGCGGGTGGTGTGAAGCTGTTGTTGGCATAGGTGAGTTGCTGGAGTGCACTGTTGACCCGGGCTGTGGTGGCATTCCCGTTGAAGGTGAGCACAAGTGTGCCGCCACCGTTGGTCGTGACTGTGCCGATTGTGGTCCCTCCGACCACAAGGGATCCGCTTTGGGTCAGAGAATTGAGGGTGCCGCTACCTCCGAAAATATCCTCCGCGTTAGCTCCCCCGTTGCGCACCAACGTGAGGGTAGCGCCGTTGTAATTGTCGGCTGCATCCAACTCCGGGTCCGCAATCGTGACATTGCCATCAAGCACCGCTGGTGTGCCGCCTTCGGTAAATGTGGGGGCGTTGTCCAGGCCGGCAAAAGTTGGTTGATCGTTGACGGGGTTCACGTTAATGGTCGTGCGGGCTGGGGCGCTGTCGGCGGAGCCGTCATTGACGATGATGTCGATCAGCCGGTTGCCGTCGGTGGGAGTGCTGGTATCCGTGTGCTGGTACTGCACCGCCTCGATCAAGGTTTCGGTCTCGGCTTCAGTAAATGTGCCGCCGCCCTGTTTGGTGATGGTGACCGAGGCCGTCCCGGCGCCAGTCGCGATGACGACACGATAGTTGCCGCCGGTGGTGTCTTGTCCCGCATTTGCTGTGGCCAGGGCAAAGGTGTCGCCATCGAGAACAAGCGTCTCGGCGTTTCCGTCCAGGAGTCCGGTGACAGCCAGTTTTACCGAGGCGAAGGTGGTACTGTCGGGATCGACCACGTCCGTATCGGTGTCGGCGATAGCGGTAGGGCCGTCGCCTTCGGTAAAGGTGAACTGGTAGTCATTGCCCGTCGCCCCGGAACTATCATTGGCATCCAGATCAAGCGTGGGGGCAACAGAAACAGTAATCGCCACATTATCGGTGTCGCTCAGGCTATAAAGATCGTTGGCTTCCTGAGACGTCAGCGAGCGATTGAAAATACGAACGTCGTCGAAAAATCCGCTGTGGTAGCGTCCTGGAGCCCCACTGTTATTTAATGCCCCGATGAAGAAGGCGGAGTTGGCCAGGCCATTTCCGGTCGCCAGAGAGGTCTCCAACACCCCGTCTACGTATAGGCTAGCGCTGGCACCATTGTTGGAAACCGTGATCTGATGCCATTGGTTGTCGTTGATTTGGGTGGTGGTCGAGAGATAATTGCCGTCCCCCGCCCCCGCCAGCCCCGTCCAAAAACCAATAAAGCCATTGTTTGTGTTGAGCGCCAGGTCGTTGTTGCCGAACCCGGCGAGCTCCATCCCGAAAAGAGTAGGACGGTTATAGTAGGTGGCGTTCGTTCGGCTCTCCGTCGTTTTCACCCAGAAACTGAAAGTGAATTGCGCTAATCCGTTCGTGGCAGCGGCTGGAACTCTCGCATAGTCATTGATTCCATCGGTGCTGAGGACGTTGCCGCGCTCGCCATCTGTGACAATGGCGGCACCGTTGTTCAGCGTGGCGTCATTAATGCCGATCGCGTCTGTGCCATCGACATCGAAGGTGTATTTCGTCGTGATGTTGGCGTCCCCATCGAGCGGAGCGGCGCCACTATTGCCCTGATCCCGCGTGGTAATGTCCACACTAGCAGGGCCGGTGTAGCTTGTGGGGGGATCAAACATCAGGCCATTCAAGGCGGTATTGATGGCGGCGACGGTACCGGCAAAGGTCATGGTTGTATCCCCCGTGCCATCACCGATACTGAACGTAAGTCCCGCAGTGCCAGCCAAGGTCACGGTGCCATTGGTGGCGGACAATGTCACCTCTACTTCACTGGTGCCGGCATCGGGGTCCGAAATTGAGATCTGATTGCTGGTACCGCTGGAAAACACCAACGTGGTGTCTTGATTGGTCGTCTGAGCTACGGGCACCACATTGACCGGTGCCTGGTTGGTCGACGTGAATTCAAATGCACCGATGTCGACGTTTCCGACGCGGCTTACTCCACGCTGGTCGGTAAGGGGTGTACCTACGGCCGTTCCGGCATCAATGCCCGGGCTGCCGACCAGAAGAGCATGAGTTTGCGTAGGCCCCCCGTTATCGGCCAAGCCTGCCAGCATGGGATCCTGGCCGTCCAACGGATCTCCTAACCCTGCAGTGCCGTCGCTATCGATATTGTTTCCAAGCGATGTCATCGCTTTATTCGCGTTTCCCCCGATATTATTGTCCAGAATCGTATTCTTGAGGGTCACGTTACCTTGAGCCCCCGATCCATAAATGCCACCCCCACTCGTGTTGGAAGCAATGGTGGAGTTGGTGATATCGACAGTCCTGTTTGTCCAAATCCCCCCGCCATTTATTCCAGCTGAATTTCCGGTGATCGTCACATTGGTCAGGGATAAACCGGCACCGACGCCAAAATTATAAATGCCACCTCCATCGTTGGTGGCGGTATTGCCGGGACCGATGGTCACCCGGTTAAGCGTGACGACTCCACTTTCATTGTAAATACCTCCGCCCCAGACTGCAGAGTTGCCGCTGATGGCGGTGTCCGTAAGGGTTAGAGTTCCCTTGTTAGATATTCCTCCTCCGCCAACACTCGTGGTATTCCCACTCACGATCACGTTTGACAGCGTCACATTGGTCCCGCTGTCAACACTTATTCCTCCACCTGAGGAAGAATTTCCGCCCTGAACGGTGACGTTCGATATGGTGGCGACGGAACTGGAACGGACATCGAAAACTCTGTCGATCCCTCCGCCGTCGATGATGGTGTTCCCGACGCCGTTGCCGGTAATAGTCAGACTCTCCGTGATGTCCAGGTCTCCCGTGACCGCGGAATTCTCGCCTGTTCCGGTAATGGTGAGCAGATAGGTCCCGCTTCCCACAAAGATTATTGAGTCGGTGCCGGAGTTGGCATTGGCATCGAGAATAGCCTGGCGCAGCGATCCGGCGCCGCCATCAGCCGTCGTTGTTACCGTGAAAGTGGCCAACACGCCTTCCCAGGAGTCCTGGGTGGCCTGGCCGATGACGATTGATGTTTCAATAAACCCGGTGGAGACTTCCAGTTGCCAGTTGGCGTATTCGTTGATGTGGCCCGTTCGATCCGTGCTTGCGGCAATATCCGCCCCCGTGAGTTGGGCTATGGTTTGCATCGCGGATAGGCCGGCCTGACCACGGCCAAAGTTGCAACCATAGATCAACAGATCGGCGTCGGCAGACAGACTCTGTCCAATCTGGGTGAATAGGTTGGCGTAGCGGCCACTGATGGCCTCTTGCGTGAGGAAGGCTGTTCCCAAATGCATCTCCGACTCGGTGCCTTCCCCAATAAGGTGAATGGCATCGATATCACTTCGGTCCTTGAGCGCCTCTGCAATTTGTTCAATCCCGTCCCGTCTCGCATCCAGGAGAATGACTTCCGTGGCCGGATCGATGCCGTCCATGAGGGCTGTGTAATTTTCGACACGCGTATCGATGAAGACCATTTCCCGACGATCCGCTGGTGTGGCCAGTGAGAGACCGGACGCCCAGAAGGCGTCATGATCAGTGGCTATGTTTTCACCGGAACTATTTTTTGTATCTGCATTGATATCCGGGTCAGGTTGATCTTGGGTGGTCTGATCCTGAGCCACTTCCGCCCCGGTAACGAAAGCGGCTCCATCAAAGAGTATCCTGGGTTCAAGCGCTAACAGTGCCTTCATTGCAATGCAATTCCTACTGCCGATGGGTGCTGGCGCAGACGTTGCGTGTTGCAGACATTCGTTCTGCTTCTGCTGGTTCCCCTGATATCATGCACCAATCCTGATGTCGCCATTCTTCTTGTCGTATTTCACCAGCAGACATGATTTCTATCGATCCTCCATGGCACATCTGACATCTTGTTTTGTTGCCTCTTTTGACGCATGCCCATGGCACGAGATTGCGCCATCTCCTTATTCGGTCAATGGTTTGGCTTTCTGTACGAAATACGGAAAAATTTGCCTATAGACATTTCTTCTGGTCGGGGATGCAAGGGATTCTCAGCAGTGAGGAGTCCGGTTGATCCAATGAGTTTTCGTCCTTGGTTGACAACAACCCGGGCGGGATCTGCTTCATAAGGATAGTGAAATAAAGACTTGAGGGAAAAAATGAGGTGGATGTGAAAAATAATTTTGGGCTGTCTTGTCTTTCAACGTATGCGGATACAAGAGGTTGGGAGAAGTTATTGCGCATTATTGTACGCCTGCCCAGGAGTCGAATGAATAAAAATCACCCGCTATTTAATCTTGACAAAAGAAAAACCGAGAAACAGAACTGGAATGCCCCAAAGGGGTAGTTCCGGTTTCTAATGTGTAAAAAATGGTCAAAAGACCGATAAGGGAAGACGGACTTGAGTTGCGGAAGATGTGACATGCGGATCTGTGGAGTCATGCGGGTGGTGACGTTTCGCAAACAAGTGCTTGGGGCCATGAGATCTGTGCACCAATAAATTGTAGCGACTGATCGTGCATTTTTTAACTATGACATTACACATTCAAAAATTTCTGGTCGGTGTGGTGGTGATGGGATTGGTCCTGCTGGACTCCGGCTGTGCTGTGATGCCCACTCCACTCACTCAGGAAGAAATTCAACAGCGGGTCCAAGAGGACCTGGCTCAACTCACGCAATATCAGGAACCCGTGGCTCGTCCCATTACGCTCTTTGAAGCGATGGCGCGGGCATTGAAATATAATTTGGAAACGCGTGTCCAGGGTTTAAAGGAAATGGTCACGCATCGGCAACTGGATCTGGCGCATTACGATATGCTGCCAAAAGTGGTGGCTGATGCGGCCTATAATGGACGCAGCAACTTTGCGGGAGCGAGCAGCCGGTCGTTAGAAACAGGCCAACAATCCCTCGTGTCCTCCACGTCTTCCGACAAGAATATCTTCACGGCCAATTTAGCCCTCAGCTGGGATGTGCTGGATTTCGGACTGTCGTATGTCCGGGCGGAACAAGCGGCCAACGACGTGCTTATTGCCGAAGAAGATAAACGTCGCATTGCCAATCGGGTTATTCAGGATGTCCGTTCAGCCTTTTGGAAGGCCGTGGGGGCGGAACGGGCATTGGGTCGCCTGGCGTTTCTTCAGGATTGGGTGACGCAAGCGCTGGGTGAAGTTCATCTGATCCGGGAGCGGGCCCTGGCGGATCCACTCACTTCACTACAATATGAGCGAGAACTCCTGAGCGCGCAACGGGAAATTCAACAGCTGTATCAGGAATTATCGCTATCCAGAATTCACCTCGCCGAACTCATGAACCTGGATCCCGGTGAGCCCTATGAACTGGCGGTGCCGGACCATCCACCCCTCGTGTCGAAGGTCTCTGAGAAGCTGGAAGATTTGGAATACCGGGCTCTCATGAATCGTCCGGAACTGCGAAAGGTCGACTACCAAAAACGCATTAACGCCAAAGAAACCAAAGCCGCCATCCTGGAATTGCTCCCCAACCTTAATGTGTATATGGGAGGCAATTACGATAGCAACAATTTTCTGTTTCATAATAATTGGCTGAATTACGGAGCCAAAGTCAGCTGGAATCTGTTGAATGTGTTCCGGCATCCTGTCCGCTTGCAGGTCATTGACGCCCAGGAGAAGGTGTTGGAGATGCAAAGCCTGGCGTTGACGATGGCTTTGATGAGTCAAGTCCATGTGTCGGTGGCGCAATATCATGCAGCCATGAAGGATGTGACCACCGGGAAGCGCTACCTCGAGACCCAAATGGCCATTGCCGAACAGGTCCAACGTGCCTGGTCCCTGAACCGGCTCAGTGAGCATCTGGTCATCCGGGAAAAAATGCAAGGCCTGGTAGCCGAATTACGGTATGAATCGGCACTGGCCAAATTGGAAATGGCCTATGCCAATGTGTTAGCCGCGATCGGAGAAGACCCCTTCCCCACGGACATCACGGGAGATGGTGTCGAAGAATTGGCCGTGGCCTTACAGGAACGTTGGGAATGGCTTGAACGCCCCGAGGTCTTCGCGCAGATTCATCCAACTGACGCCCAAACTCAAGCGCCAACCACCCAATCCCAAGGAGCCGGGCCTCAACACCAAGATACGGTCGGGCAATCCCAAGAGGCTGACGCGCTATCTCAAGAACCTGAGGCCCAATACCAAGAGGCTGGCGGGCTTTCTCAAGGACCTGAGGTTCAATCTCAAGAGACTGTCGCGCAATCACAAGAGACAACCACTCAACCTCAAGAGACAACCACTCAACCCCAAGAGACAACCACTCAACCCCAAGAGAGAGTTAATCCATGATACATCGACACCCAATCACGATTCTGTGTTTAGTCCTGAGTCTGATCATGCTGACTTCAGGCCTCAGTCTGGCAAAAGGCGGAGGACGCAGCAGTGTGCCCTCATCGGATCTTCAGACGATTCGGGGCATCGTGAAACCTGTGGTTGAAGCGGTGCTTGCCAGTGAAATCCAGGCATTAGTGAAGCGGATGCCGTTTCGAGACGGGGACGCTTTTAAAAAGGGAGACATTCTCGTTGAATTTGAATGTGCCAAATACCGGGCGGAATTATCGGCCGCCCAAGCGGATTTGGATGCAAGGCAAAAGACCGTCATCAATAACGAGGAGCTGGCCGCTCTTCACGGGATTGGCCGGTTGGAAGTGGACATTTCGCTGGCCGAATTAAAAAAAGCTCAGGCGGTTCTCACCAGAGCCCAGGTGATTGTTCAAGGTTGCCGGATTCCAGCCCCTTTTGCGGGACATGTGGTCAAGACGTTGGTCAACCCTTATGAAAGCGTGAATCCGTACGATGATCTGGTGAGTATTGTCAGTAATCAGGATCTGGATATTGAATTGATTCTCCCGTCGTCTTCGCTGCAGTGGATCGCCAAGAACAGTCCGTTTTCATTTAGTATCGATGAGACTCAAAAGGACTATTCTGCGGAAGTGGTGGAAATTGGTCCTCGTGTTGATCCTGTGAGTCAAACCATTCGGGTTTTTGGCCGATTTCACAAACATCCCACAGGTGTCTTAGCCGGTATGAGTGGAAGCGCGAAATTTCCGGAAGGCACGTTTCCCGCTCAATCAACATTTTCGCCAAGCACGAAGCCTGCAGCCTCACCGACGTCCACGAGTAAACAGACTGCCAAACATTAACTCCTTCCCGGATCGACCTCTCTGTTGATCCAAAGGAGGGAAACGAGGGTGGTGCATACAGCAACCCAGACAGAGTCCCCTTCGCGAGGGACCGGGAAGGACTTTAAGCCCTCTTCCGGTCTGGCCGGCGGCCCTTCCATCGCGTCCAAGGTCAAACCAGAAAAAGATTCAAGTATTTTCCTGGCACTTCTTCACCTGGAAAGTCAGGTTCGCAAGGCCCAAACGGTGAAAGAACTCTGTTTTCTTCTAGCCAATGAGACCCGGCGTCTCGTGGACTTTCGACAAGCCTGTATTTTTTCCATCACCCCGAAGGGGCGGATGCGAGGCAGAGTGGAAGCAGTGTCCAGTGTGGCCGTGGTTGACCGCAATGCGCCGATGGTCACTTGGATTGAACGCGTCATTTCAGAATTATGGGAACAAGGCAGCCTCAAAGATCCCGGTCCTCTCTCCTCCACTCATTGTTCGACAGACCTCCAACCTGATTGGAAGTCCTTTGCATTTCCGCACGTCCTCTGGTGTCCATTGATCCGCCAGGATCAGCAGGTGATTGGTGGCCTGTGGTTGAGCAGGGAGATACCCTGGCAAGATGGGGAAGTGCAATTGATCCGGCGGTTTGCCGAAACGGTGGCTCATGCCTGGCAGGCGCTCGGGGGCACGAAACGGAGAGTGAACAACTGGAAGGTTCTTAAAAACTGGCTATGGGGAGTGCTGGTGGTCGTGATGGCCGCCATGTGGCTCCCCGTGCGATTGTCCACGCTGGCTCCGGTGGAAGTGGTGCCGCGGGATCCGTCGGTGGTGACGGCTCCATTGGATGGGGTGCTGGGAGAAATCCTTGTCCACCCGAATACCCTGGTTCAGACGGGGCAAACCCTCTTTCGCTATGAGGACACCACATTCCGGAATCAATTTGAAGTGGCGGAAAAGAATCTGTCCGTCACCTGGATGGAGTATCGCAAAGTGTCGCAGGGGGCCTTTGTCGACCATGACACCGGTGCGGGCATGCCCGTGCAAGCTTCGGAAGTCCGGCTGAAAGAAGCCGAGCGGGATTACGCCTGGGACATGTTACAGCAAGTGGAGGTTAAAGCTCCCCGGGCGGGCATCGTGATTTTCACGGATAAATCGGAATGGGTCGGCAAGCCGGTGGTGGTGGGCGAACGCATTATGGAAGTGGCCGATCCCCGGGAGTTTGAATTGAAAATTGATCTGCCGGTGGAAGACGCGATCGTGTTACGGGAGGGCGCCGACGTCGAGGTGTTTTTGAATGCCAATCCCTTACGAGCCATTCCTGCCCAATTAATCCATGCCAGTTACCATGCGAGTATTCTCCCGACGAATGTCCTGGCCTATCGGGTGGAAGCCGCGTTCATCGACCCGCCTGACGATATTCGAATCGGCTGGCAAGGCACCGCCAAAATCTATGGGGAACCGGTCACCCTCTTTTTCCATCTCTTCCGGCGCCCTCTCGGAGTTCTTCGACAAACGTTAGGTTTCTAAATGGGTCAGCCAAAGCCTCAAGAAGACGTTCCCCTTCCACCTTTGCGCGAAGATCTTCAGATCCTGCCGGGTACCCCCACGCCCGATGGCGTCCCCACCTGGACGATCGTGGACACGGTTCGAAATCAATTTTTCCAAATTGAATGGTCCGCGTTCCAACTGCTTTCACATTGGCAGGCGGGAACGGCCGAGGGACTGGTGGATCTGGTGACCCGAACCACCTCGGCCAGGGTCTCAACCGGGAATGTGATGGAGTTGATCCAGTTTCTCTATCGGAACAATTTAACCCGGGATTCCTTAGCCGGTGGAAGTCAGGGGTTTTTAGGACAGGCCGAACAGGCGAAACAACATTGGCTGCTGAGAGTGCTCCACAACTATTTATTTTTCAGAATTCCCGTATGTAATCCCGACCGGTTCTTACGAACAACGCTTCCGTTCGTCACTCCGCTGTTTAGTCGCTGGGCCTTATGGTGCGTAATCATCCTGGGTGTGATCGGGTGTATGGGAGTCGTGCGGCAGTGGGAATCGTTTGCCAATGTCTTTTTATACTTTTTTACGTTTCAAGGGATGACCGGTTATATCGTCGGGTTGGTGGCCATTAAGATATTGCATGAACTGGGGCATGCCTACACCGCCGTTCGATACGGGTGCCGGGTTCCCACGATGGGCCTCGGATTCCTCATTATGGTGCCTGTCCTCTATACCGACACGACCGATTCCTGGCGGCTCACGGTCCGGAAGCAACGCGCGGCCATTGCCGCTGCGGGAATGGTGGTTGAACTCAGTGTGGCGATGCTCGCGACCTTTTTGTGGAACTTCTGTCCTGAGGGCATTGTCAAAAGCATGCTCTTTGTCTTGGCGACCACCAGTTGGGTGACGGGGCTGCTGATCAATTTAAATCCGCTGCTCCGTTTTGACGGCTACTATGTCCTCTCCGATTGGCTGGGTGTTCCCAATTTGCAATCACGGGCCTTCGGGTTTGGTCGTTGGAAATTACGGGAATGGTTGTTTGCCTGGGGAGATGCTCCTCCGGAACACATGCCCCCGCAACGGCAATCGGTGCTGATCGCCTATGCGTGGGCGGTGTGGGTCTATCGGGCCGTCGTGTTCCTCGGCATTGCGGTCCTGGTGTATTACCTTTTTTTCAAAGTCTTGGGCGTCATCCTCTTTCTCGTGGAAATAGGCTGGTTTCTGGCATGGCCGGTCTATGAAGAACTGCAGGTCTGGTGGACCCGTCGGGCGGCTGTGATCAAATCCTGGCGGGGGCGGGGAGTCGGAGTCGCGCTCATGGGATGTGTGCTGGTGAGTGTGATGCCCTTGGATACGACAGTGGAGGTTCCGGCGATTCTTGAGGCTCCGGAACGCACGACTCTGTTTCCACCGGCTCCGGCAATGGTGGTGGAGGTGTTGGTTGAGGAGGGAGATCGGGTCGAACCCGGTCAAACGCTTTTGATCTTACAGTCGCCACAGGTGGAACATCAGATTGACATTATCGGACATCGCATTGCGGCGTTGGAATTGCGCGCGGAACGAGAAGTCGCCTATCAGGATGATCGGGATGATCATCTGGTGATTTGGGAGACGCTGGTGGGCGAACGAAAGGCGTTGGCCGGCTTGGTTACGCTCCGGGAGCAATTGATTTTGCGTGCTCCGTTCTCCGGGGTGGTCACGGATCTGGCGTCGTCACTCCATCCAGGGCTGTGGGTGAATACCGACATGGCGGTGGCCCATGTGATTGGGGAACATCCATCCGTGATGCTGGCCCTCGCCACGGAAAAAGAAAAAGCCCGGCTCTCGGTGGGGAATGAAGGATGGTTTTATCCGGACGACCCTACGCGACCTGCCCGACAGGGGCAGCTTCGGGACCTTCGTCATGTGGATGAATCGGAAATGGCATTACCGTATTTAGCCTCCACCTATTCCGGAGGTGTGCCCGTGCGCCAGGATGCGCGGGGCAGATTGATTCCCGAGCATTCCGTGTATCGGGTGGAACTGGATGTGACGGACAAGGAGCCATCCTGGCATCAGGTGGTGCGAGGGGTGGTCCATGTGAAGGGCAATGGGCAAAGTGTGATGGGACATCTCTGGGCACGTGCGGCCTCCATTCTCATTCGTGAAAGCGGAGCCTGATTGTTAGAAGGAACAGTGGGGTTGGGGAGATGCGCTGCTCGAGCGGCCATTTCTTTGGCTACTGCAACAAGGAAAATCCTGGAGATTTCCCGGCATCACGATCAAACGTCACAGTCGTGGTGCAATCATGACCACCATTCATTCGGCTCAATAAATGGTCGGCAAAATCAGCACGGCTCTTTCGGTAATCGTCCAAAGCTTGCCAGACTAACTGAGGATCTTCCACTCGTAATTGGGCGACACGCAACACGTGTTCGATGGTCTTTACGAGAGTCTCTTTTGTTTGGCGGTAACAGCCCTCAAGAATCCAAAGCGTTTCACACAACACCAAGTGGTTTAAAAAGCCGGGGTTTTCCTGCGAGCATTGCTTTTCAATAAGTTGCGTAGCAGCCTTGGATTTGGCGGGCGCGTCCTGGACGAGATAGCGCACGAGCACCTTCGTATCGAGGCCGGTCATGGTCGGCCATCTCGTTGCTTAATGGCAGCCCGCATGGCTTCGAGAGTGACTGGTTGTTTGGGCTTAGGAATCAGACCTTTTAAGATGGTGACATCTGAGGTCACCGGCCACACGGTAACCCGCCCATCAGGCTCCACAAGAAATTCCACCCGGTCCCCGGGTTGTAGCTGTAATTGTTCTCGGATCTCCTTTGGAAGGGTAATTTGTCCTTTGCTGGTCAACGTGGCAACAGCCATGGCTTACTCCTCTCAATTTTAGCTAATCCTTACTATAGAGTAAGGATGTCTGGCAACTTTATGGGAATGTTGAATAATAAGGATGTGCAAGGGCAAATTGGTCCAGGATTAGCTTACTCATCAAAGGCTCCGGGTCGGTTCAAAAAAGTCCGTCCAGCAAGGCCGCAGCCGTTTTTACGCGCGGAGCGTACGCGTAGTACGTGAGCACGGGAAAATGGCGAGAACGCCGCTGGCGGCTTTTTTCAACAGACCCTTTATCTGTTTTATTTGTGTTGACAGGCTCCTGCCTATTTTTAAGCCTCACGCAATTTTTTCTACTCCCTACAAAACCTCCACCAACATTCCGAAGCCGGCAGTGAACCCGCTACAACAGTCCTCAATGCGCATCAAGAGTCTTTCCCGAAGGTCCGACAAAGGATATGGGAAAACCTCCATCCTAGGGGACCACTCCGTTGATCGATGACTTATGGGGTACCAAGGCTTTTCGAATAATCTGTGACTCGAAACTAGTCGTCTTCAGATTCATATCATGAATGAAGATCGTCACATGACACATCTGCGCTGCACGCCTGCGACGCTTGAAGCCGGGACAGACACCAGGGTGGGGAAATCTGGTGTCCCCAAGAAACGGAAGCTCAGCCCACCCCAAGAATCCCCCACCGCCAGATTGACCGGAACCTTTATTGCCTTAGAGCCACGGATCCTGTTTGATGGGGCCGCCCTTGCCACGGGAGCGGAAGTCGTTCAAGACACCACCGCGCAGGATCAACCGGGGGTTCCCGGCATTGAGAGCGAAACATCCACGGATTCGACTCATACGAATTCTTCCGACGAGGAGGCTTTCTGGTCCTCTCGCCTTTCCCTCTCTGCGTCTTCCGACCGTAAAGAAATCGTCTTTATCGATACCCGTGTCGAAAATTACCAGACGCTCATGGACGGGATCGATCCGGCCGCGGAAGTTATTCTTCTGGATACGAGACGGGACGGAATCGACCAAATTGCGGAAGCGCTTGAGGGCCGCAGTGCTGTAGATGCCATTCATCTCATTGGGGAAGGCACCGAAGCGGAACTCCATTTGGGCACGGCCTTTCTCACCAACGATTCGATACACGGGCCATATGCCGAACTGTTCGGTCAAATAGGGCAGAGTCTGTCTGACGATGCCGACCTGTTGATCTACGGATGTAACTTTGGGCGTGGACCCGGCGGTCTATCCGCTATCCAGGCGCTAGCCGATCTCACGGGAGCGGATATTGCGGCGAGCACGGATCGCACCGGGCACGTCAGCGAATATGCCAACTGGAATTTGGAAGTCTCTACCGGCCTTATTGAAACATCTGTCATCATGAATGCCGTGACCCAGGCGGCATGGGAAGGCGTGTTGGCGACCTACACAGTGACCAATACCAATGATGCGGGGGCAGGGTCGTTGCGTCAAGCGATCACTGATGCGAATGCCAATGCTGGAACCGACAGCATTGCCTTTGCCATCCCTACGGGCGATGCCGGTTATGACGCGGGCCGTGGTGTGTTCACGATCACGGTCACGTCGCTACTTCCGGCAATCACCGATGCGCTGACGATCGACGGGAGCACGCAGGCGGTCAATATTGGGAACACCAATACCGGCCTGCTCGGAGCCGGAGGCACCGTCGGTGTCGATGCGCTGACGCTGTCGCAGGTCGCGCGGCCGGAGATCGAGATTGTTGACGGCGCCGGCCTTACCACCGGCCTGGCCCTCAACGCCAGCAACGTGACGATCCGTAGCGTGGCGATCTACGGTTTTGGTAGCACCTCGAGCAACGGCAACATCACCATCGGCAGCACCGCGGCCAACGCGCTGATCGAAGACAACATCATCGGCGCCGACGCGAGCACCTTTAGCGCGCCGGCGCCGGGAGCCAAGACCGAAGGCTCCAATATTTACTCGGCCGGTGGAGACAACGGCATCATTCGCAACAACCTGATCGGCTTCGCAACCGAATCGGGTATCAACCTGCTCAGCGGCTCGAACAACTGGCTGATCACGGGTAATGAATTACGCGGCAACGCCTTCGGCAGCAGCAACATGCGCGCCGATGCGATTGCCACCAATAGCAACAGCATCGGGCAGACGGTCCAGGGCAACTTGATTGTCGCCAATGCCGGGCCGGCGTTGGACCTCATCACCGCTACCGGATCGCTGGTCGACAATAACACGGTCAGCAATAACGGCAGTGCGAGCAACGAATCAGCCGGCATTCGCGCCCGCTCATCGAACCTGACGATCAGTAAGAACATCAGCAGCGGTAATGCTGGCGCGGGCGTGATGATTCGGTCCGGCTCGTCAACGGGCAATCTGATCACGCAGAATTCGATCTACGGCAATGGCACGGGCCCCGGAGGGGGGATCGGTATCGATCTCCTGCCGGCGGGCGACCCGGGCGACTTGGGCACCGCGCCTTTCGTGACCCCCAATGATGCCGGCGACGCCGACACCGGCGGCAACAATCTGATGAACTTTCCCGTGATCTACAGCGTGCAGGTCTCGGGTACGACGGTCACGGTCACTGGGGAGGCAGGGGCAGGCGCGACTGTCGAGTTCTTCAAATCGGCGCCGAACGTGAGCGGCTACGGCGAAGGTGAGACCTATCTGGACTCCGGCCTTGTGAGCGGATCGACGCCGGGCAGCGTCGATGCCTCGGCGCGGCAGTTCAGTTTCAGCTTCTCGACCAGCCTGCTCGCAGCCGGCGACCGTTTGACGGCAACGGCTAACGATGCATCGAACAACACCTCGGAATTCTCCGCAAATGTCGTGGTTAACCATGCGCCGATCGCTGCAGATGATCGTTCCGGCCTCACATTCGATGGTGTGGATGATTATGTTCAGCTGGGTAATGACGTCAGCTTGGAAATGAGCAATACCATGACGATGGAGGCGTGGTTCCGGCCAACAAGTTTCCCGACCAGCAGTAGTGCGCTCATTATTAATAAGGAAGGGGAATATGAAGTAGGAATATTTCCTGATGGAAGCATTCGTTGGGCCCTTGCCAACACGGACCCTGGATGGAGTTGGTATGACACAGGTTATGTGGTGCCTCTCAATGAATGGACGCATGTCGCCATTACCTACAGCAGCGGCACTGTGATTACCTATGTCAATGGATCACCTGTCGATACCTATAACGGCTCCGGGTCCATTGGCGATGCTCACCCCACACTCGACGATCTTCGTATCGGTGGTCGTTCGAATAATCCAACAGGGCAGTATTTCGAGGGATCGATTAGTGAGGTGCGAATTTGGAATGTCGCGAGGACCGGGGTGGAAATTGCCACCAACTATAATCAGTGGCTCACCGGTGCTGAAACGGGGCTCGTGGGTAACTGGCGGTTGACAGAAGGTGTAGGAACCGTTGCGACAGATATTTCACCCTCAAGTAACAACGGAGCGTTGGGTGGAGGCACGCCCTTTCAGGAGCCGACATGGGTTGGCTATGCCACAAACGGTGACTCACCTCTTAATATCCCGATGGCTGGGGTGCTTACCAATGATATCGATGTTGATAGTGATCCATTTGTGGTAAGTGAGGTCAATGGTAATGCCGCAAATATCGGAAATCCCATTTCCCTTGCGTCCGGAGCGTTGGTCACCCTCAACGCCGATGGCAGTTTCAACTACGATCCCAATGGACAGTTCGACAATTTGGATAGTGGGCAGCAAACGTTTGACCAATTTGCCTATACAATTGACGACGGCAACGGAGGCACAGATACAGGGACGGTCTACGTCACGATTAACGGCGTCAATGACGCGCCGGTCCTCGCCCCGGCTGCGCCAAGTCTCACCACCATTGCGGAAGATGACACGGGTAATAGCGGCGACCTCATCTCGAATATTGTGGGGGCCTCCATCGCAGATGTGGACAGTGGGGCGGTGGAAGGTATTGCCATCACGGGGCTGAACAGTGGCACCGGCACGTGGGAGTACAACACGGGTAGCGGGTGGACGCCCGTGGGAGCGGTCAGTAATGGGTCGGCGTTGTTGTTGCGGGCCACCGACAGCGTGCGCTTTGTGCCGAATGGCTTGAATGCCGACAGTGCGACGGTGACCTACCGGGCGTGGGATCAGACGAGCGGGACGGAAGGCACGAAGGTGGATGTCTCGACCAACGGCGGCACGACGGCCTACTCGACGGCGACGGATACGGCGACGGTCACGGTGACGGGGGTCAATGATGCGCCAGTCATCACCAGTAATGGTGGCGGCCCCACAGCAGCGGTGAATGTAGCGGAGAATCAAACGAGTGTGACCACCGTGAGGGCCACCGATGTGGATGTTCCGGCGGACACCCTGACCTATAGCATCATCGGCGGCGCGGATGCGGGGCTATTCAGCCTGAATCCGACCAGCGGGGTGTTGACGTTCACGGGCGCCCCCGACTTTGAGACGCCCGCCGATGCTGACGCGAATAATATCTATGAGGTCACCGTGCAGGTGAGTGACGGCAATGGGGGAGCGGATACACAAATGATGAGTATCACCGTCACAGATACGCTGGAAGGAGTTCTTCCCCTTCCCCTACAGCCTCTACCTCAGCCATATCCCATCCCCACCCCTGACCCTGGGCCCCACCCAATTTCGGAACCGCCTTCTGATATCGATTATTCGACCACGCGGACGCCTTCTTCCGAGTTTCCGGGTTTCTTCGATGGTCAACCCCCACTGGGACGGGATCTTTCACGTAGGCCCGGCCCTCAGCCGGTTCGGGATTGGAGCAGGGTTTTGGATGTCGCCCCCTTCCTGCGCCCAGCGGTTTCCGGGACCACCACAGAACAAATTCGTTCGTATGCTCCGGCCCCGGTGCTGATTTCACACATCGAACTGGGTCGTGAATTTCTTCAACAGTTAAACGCGTTTTCCCAAGATTTACAAGAGACCACACAGCAAGCCATTGATGAGCGGTCCTTTTTCATCACCATGATGGAATACACCGGGCTCGGCGTATCGGGAGTCCTTTTAGCCTGGCTGGTGAGAAGTGGCACGCTGTTGGCGAGCGTGTTGGCTTCCCTCCCGGCTTGGCGCAATTTTGACCCCATTGCGATATTGGATATGGATAAACAGGGTCGGGAGAGTTGGACAAAAAGGATGAAAGAAGCCTCACAAAAGGAGGCCGGAGAGTATCAAGGCTTAGATCAGATGTTGGATCCGGAGGTTGGTACATCTTCTACGCCTTCCATTTCTCCCCGCTTACGACCTTCAAGAAACGACTGACGCCCACCTGTTGGATGAGTCTGGGGTTGGTTTTCCTACCCCACGTATTCTCTTGAGATGTGGGAGTCCCCATGGGTCTGACGACAGGCTGGAGAGGGCGGTTGTCTGACGTCCCTCTTTTCCGGAACAACGTGTGAAAAAGGGAGAAGAGGTTACCAGACACCACGGTCTCGACGGTTGCCTTTCCGGCGGTCCCGGCCTCGTCGGTCTCGTTTTGGCTCCGGACCGTCTTCGGAAAAGTACCCGAGCAGGTGTTCGCTCAGTTTGACAAACTGCATGGCAGGGACGCTTTCGGGGTTGAAGCAGACGATCGGCAATTTTTTAATGCCGGCGGTATAACATAACTCCGAGGCTGTGGGGATGACGACCGGGATTTCATAGCCGATTTCTTCCTGGATACTCTGGACCCCGTCAGCTAATGGAATACCCGAGCGATTCACGAGGGTGACAAACACGGGAGTTTCGCAGTGGCTTCGGATAAACGCTAATTGGTTTTTCGCTAAATTCATACCAATGGCATCGCTCTCCATCACGAGATCCAGGATCTGACATTGACCGAGAAAACATATGGATGGAAAAGAGGGTTCCAACGGAAAATCAAGTATCAGATAATCTGCGAGTCCTTTGAGTTCCCGGAATAATACGGTCAGGAATTCCGTGGAGACTTGAGCCCCCACTTCTTGATCCCAAATGGGTACACAGAGGACTTGCAGTCCTGTCGAATGTTGCATGAGCAGTTGGCTCACCACCGCTTCATTCATGTCTGTTAACGTGGTCGCTGCATTGCGCAAAGGCGATTGGTGTGGCATGTGAAGGAGCCGCGTGGCCGTTCCCAAATGGGGGCTCAGCTCGACATAGATGACGCGATGGCCTCCATGAACAAGGGTCATGGCGACATTGAGTGCTACCGTGGTCGTTCCGACTCCTCCCTTGGCACCGGCAAAGCCGATCACATGGCAGGGTGATGGTGGCTCGCTTGTATCGGCCGTATCGACGCCGGCCGCTTGGAGTATAGTTTCCTGTCCTTTCAATCGCTGAAACGCTTGCACGGTTTTTTGAATCTCCATCCTCATGTCCCTCTCTATGGTAGGTTTCGGAATGTCTTTGGTTTGTCACCCGGTCAACGGGTCCGTCGTGGCTTGGTGTGGTGGTGAGATGTCTGAACCTTTCCCCGGTGATGTGAGGGGTGTGCCTTTGTATCGGAAAAAGCGTGAATGCTCTTAAGGAGAAAAGTATGCAATGGCAAGCCGGTTCCCCATGCCTCACAGAGAGACTGAAAAGACTGATCGATACCTGAATGGCGTGGTATTCAACACCATTTCCCGCAACCCAACTTGCAGGATGTTTTCGATACGTGACAGAACATCCACCAACATGCAGTAGCCGGAAAATAACCCCCTAAAACCCTTCTTAATCCGCATCAAGAGTCATTCCCCAAGGTCCGACAAAAGATATAGAAACGTCTCCTTTTTTGAGGGGATGAATCTGTTAATCGATGACCTATGGAGTATCAAGGCTTTTTCAACAATGTGTGACCGGAATTTATTCGTCTCCAGTATTCTTTCATGATTAAAGATCGTCATATGAAATCCATGCACTGCAAGCCCGCGACGCTCCAGGCCGGGAAGGACCCTAAGGTGGTGAAACCTGGCGCGAAGAAGAAGCGGAAGCCCACCCCACCCCAAGAACCGGATACAGCCAGATTGACCGGAACCTGTATCGCCCTGGAGCCACGGATCCTATTCGATGGAGCCGCCCTCGCCACGGGAGCGGAAGTCGTTCAAGACACCACCACGCAAGATCAACCGGGCGTTCCCGAAGTCAATGGTGAGACAAGTACGGATTCCAACACTCACGATACTTCCGACAATGACGCCCTCTGGTCCTCCGGTCTTTCCCTCTCCACGTCTTCGGACCGCAAAGAGATCGTCTTCATCGATACGCGTGTTGAAAATTATCAGACGCTTATGGACGGGATCGATCCGGCCGCGGAAGTTATTCTTCTGGATGCGAGACGGGACGGGATCGAACAGATTGCGGAAGCCCTCAAGGATCGGAGCGATATCGACGCCATTCATCTCATCGGGGAAGGCACCGAGGCCGAGATGCATTTGGGTACGGCCTTTCTCACGAACGATTCGATCAGCAATCACTATGCGGCGCTGCTCAGTCAGATTGGACAGAGTCTGTCTGCCGACGCCGATCTGTTGATCTACGGCTGTAACTTCGGGCGTGGAGCAGGCGGCCTCTCGGCTATCCAGGCCTTAGCGGATCTCACAAGAGCGGATATCGCCGCCAGCACGGACCGCACCGGGCACGTGAGCGAATATGCCAACTGGCAACTGGAAATTTCCACCGGCTTCATTGAGTCGTCCATTGTGATCGGCCAGGCCACGCAAGACGTATGGGAAGGGGTGCTGGCCACGTATACCGTGACCAATACCAATGATTCCGGGGCAGGGTCGTTCAGACAAGCCATTCTCGATGCCAATGCCAATGCCGGGAGTGACACCATTAATTTCAGCATTGCCGGTGCGGGCCCACACGTCATCACTCTCACTGGGAGTGAGCTGGATCCCATTACTGGCCCGGTGCTCATTGATGGCTGGAGCGAACCCGATTTCGCGGGTACGCCGGTCATTCGAATAGACGGGTCTTCACTGGGGGGGCCGAGCAGAGATGGCCTCTCTTTTACCGGGACCAGCGACGGCAGTACGGTCCGAGGATTGATGATCACGGGATTTTCTCGAGACGGGATCCTTATTCAGTCGGGTGCGGACAATATCACCGTGGTTGGGAATTGGATCGGTACAACCGGGACCGGTTCGACCGGCGTAGGAAATGGAGATGATGGGATTGAAATTGCTGGTTCCAACGCCATCATCGGCGGTACCGGGGCTAATGACCGTAACGTCATCACCAACAGTGGAGACGAAGGAATCACCATCGTGGGTTCAGGAGTCACCGGACATCTCATCCAAGGGAATTACATCGGTCTTGATCCTGACGGATCAACCGGAGGGGGCAATACCGATGTCGGGATCGCCATTATAACGGGGTCCGGCAATACGATTGGCGGCACCACAGCGGCTGCCAGAAATGTCATTTCAAAAAATTTCGAAGGGATCGAAATCAACACGAATAATAACATTGTGCAGGGAAACTACATCGGGACGGATGCGGGCGGCACGTTGAACCGAGGGAATCGCTCAGACGATGGAGTGGAAGTCCAGGGCAGTGCGACCGGCAACCTGATCGGCGGGACGGCAGCAGGAGCCGGCAACCTCATCGCCTTCAACGCATTGGATGGGGTGAATATCGTTAACGGAAGTAGTAATGCGGTACTTGGGAATCGAATTCATTCAAACAGTAACTTGGGCATTGACCTGGGTACGAGCGGAGTCACCGCTAACGATGCGGGTGATCCGGACACCGGCGCCAACAACTTGCAAAATTTTCCCGTGCTCACTTCTGCCAACTCTAATACGAGCGGCACGACGATTGTCGGTACACTCAACACCAATGCCAGTCTCGCCTATCGTATCGAATTTTTTGCCAATCGCCCTTCCGTTGCGGACGCCTCTAATGGTGAAGGTGAGCGCTACCTGGGCTTCACGACCGTCACGACTGATGGATCCGGTAATGCGAGCTTCAACGTAACCCTGAATAGCGTCTGGATAAACGCGGGTGATCGCGTCACGGCAACGGCCACGCGTGATCTCGGCGGCGGCAACTACGGCGATACCTCGGAGTTCGCGGCCAACGCCACCGCAACCTCTACCGGCATAGTGGTCGTCGATACGACGAGCGATGTCAGCGACGGCACGACGACGAGCATCACTAATCTGGGTAACGCGCGTGGCGCCGACGGCCGCATCTCATTAAGGGAGGCCGTTGCGGCAACCAATGCGACAGGCGGGACCGATACTATTGTGTTCAATATACCCGCTGCGCTGACGGGGGGTGCCCATACGATTATCGTCAGCTCGGCTCTGCCATCAATCACGGAGGCCGTCATCATCGATGGCACCACCGAGCCGGATTTTGGGACCACACCCATCATTGAGATAGACGGCACCAGCGCAGGTGCCGGGTCAAACGGATTAGTGATCAGTGGGACTGGGGGCGGTTCGACTCTCCGTGGGCTGGTCATTCAAAATTTTGTTCAGAACGGCATCCTCCTCCAAGGGGGGAATAACCTGATTGCGGGAAATTACATTGGCCTCGACGCCGACGGCACGACGACGAGGGGAAATAATACGTCCGGCACGGGTATTCAAGGCGGTATTCGAATTGAATCAGCCAATAATACCATCGGTGGTCTTGTTGCCGCTGATCGCAATGTAATATCCGGAAACATATTCAGCGGAATTGCGCTTGCCGGTGCCGGTGCCACAGGAAATCAAATCCGGGGAAACTATATCGGGACCGACGCCGGAGGAACCCTTGATCGTGGGAATACGCAGGAAGGGATTGAGATCGACAATGCCGACGGAAATACCATTGGAGGTTCCGCCGCCGGCGCACAAAATGTGATCTCAGGCAATGACAGCGATGGGATCGAAATCGACAACGGCGACAACAACATCATTCAAGGAAACTATATCGGGACGGACTATACGGGCACACTCGACCTTGGGAACAGCCGTGATGGCATCGATCTCAATGAAGATACGGGAGACGGGGCTACTGGCAATCTTATTGGTGGGACAGGTGCGAACGAAGGGAACTTGATTTTCGGAAACGACCTGCATGGGATTGAGGTACGCGATGCTCCTACTACTGGAAATGCGATCCTGGGGAACCGGATTTATGGAAACACTCTCCGGGGAATTAATCTCGAGGGAGGCACAGAAGACGGTTTCGGCGTAACCGCCAATGACGCAGGGGACGGAGATGCCGGCGCTAACGACCTACAGAATTTTCCGGTGCTCACGACGGCTGATGTGGACTCACCCACGCAGGTCACCATTGACGGAACATTCAATAGTACAGCTAGTAGCACCTTTCGGATCGAATTTTATAAAAACACCATTGCTACCGGGCAAGATCCTTCCAGTCACGGAGAAGGACAAACCTATCTCGGCTTTACGAGCGTCACGACAGACGGAAGTGGAAACGGGACGTTCAACACCACCCTTACAGCTTCGGTTACCGCCGGTGAGTTTGTGACCGCTACTGCCACGAGAGATCTTGGCGGCGGCAACTATGGTTCAACCTCCGAATTCGCGCTTAACGCGACAGCCACCGCGGTCAATGACATCCCGGTCATTGCCAACCTGGGGGGCGACACGTTGGCCTACACCGAAGGCGACGGCGCGCAAGTCATCGACCAGAGTGGCAATGCGGCGGTGAGTGATGTGGACTCGGCGGACTTTGACACGGGGACGTTGACGGTCTCCTTCCAAGCGGGCAGTGATGCGGCCGAGGATGTCTTGGCCATCCGCGATCAGGGGGCGGGCCCCACCAATATCACCGTGGCGGGCAGTGCGGTCAGTTATGGCGGCACGCAAATCGGCACCTTTACGGGGGGCAGTGGCGGGACCGACCTGGTCATCACGCTCGATGCCAATGCCGATTCGGCGGCGGTGAGTGCGTTGGTGCAGAACATCACCTATGAGAACACGGACACGGACAACCCGACCTTGGGCAGCCGCACGGTGCGCTATGTGCTGACCGATGGGGACGGGGGCACCAGTGCCAACTACGACACGACGGTGACGATCAGCAGCCAAAACGATGCGCCGGTGTTGACGCCGGCCAGCCCCACGCTCACCACCATCACGGAAGATGACACGACGAACAGCGGCGACCTGGTGTCGACCATCGTCGGCGCTTCGATCACCGATGTGGATTCGGGGGCGGTGGAGGGGATCGCGATTACGGGCCTCACGAGCGGCAACGGGACGTGGGAATATGACATCGGGGGCGGGTGGACAGCGGTGGGCGCGGTCAGTGATGTCTCAGCGTTGCTGCTGCGCAGCACCGATAGCTTACGGTTTGTGCCGGACGGGCAGAATGCGGACAGTGCGACGGTGACCTACCGGGCCTGGGATCAGACGAGCGGGACGGAAGGGACGAAGGTGGATGCGAGTACGAACGGGGGCACGACGGCCTTCTCGACCGCGACGGATACGGCCAGCATCACGGTGACGGCGGTCAATGACGCGCCGGTGTTGACGCCGGCGAGTCCCACGCTCACCACCATCACCGAAGATGACACGAGCAACAGCGGCGACCTGGTGTCGGCCATCGTGGGCAGCTCGATTGCCGATGTGGACAGTGGGGCGGTGGAAGGCATCGCCATCACGGGCCTCACCAGTGGCAACGGCACGTGGGAGTATGACATCGGAAGCGGCTGGACGGCGGTGGGGGCGGTCAGTGATGCGACGGCGCTCTTGCTCCGTAGTACCGATAGCTTACGGTTTGTGCCGGATGGGTTGAATGCGGACAGTGCGACGGTCACCTATCGGGCGTGGGATCAGACGAGCGGGACGGAAGGGACGAAGGTGGACGCGTCGACCAACGGCGGGACGACGGCCTTCTCGACGGCGACGGATACGGCGACGATCACGGTGACGGCGGTCAACGATGCCCCGGCTATCATCACTAACGGAGGGGGGCCCACTGCCGCCCTTACCCGGAGTGAAAATATTACTGCTGTGACGACAGTGACGGCCACAGATGTAGATGTGCCGGCAGACACGCTGCAATATAGCATCATTGGTGGAGCGGACATGGCTCTGTTTTCTATCGGGAGTGGCACTGGCGTCCTTGTCTTTAATGCCGCTCCGGACTTCGAGGCGCCCGGGGATGCCGACACGGACAATGTGTATGAAGTGACCGTGCAGGTCAGTGACGGGAACGGTGGATTCGACACGCAAGCCATCTCCGTTACCGTGGTCGATAACGTCGGCACTTTGACAGTCGATACGACCTCCGATACGGCCGATGGGGATACCTCCTCGATCGCAGCCTTGCTGGCGGATAAGGGGTTTGATGGGTTTATTTCTCTTCGAGAAGCCATTATTGCCACCAACAACACGGGTAATGATGGGGCGGCGGATCAAATCAATTTCAACATTGCGGGGGCCGGCCCGCATACGATCAGTCCGTCTTCAGCTTTAACCACCCTTACCGATGTCGTGGTGATTGACGGGTACACGCAGGCTGGTTCATCGGCCAATACGCTTGCGACTGGAAATGATGGTGTCTTGCAAATCGAACTGAATGGCACTGGTGCGGGTAGTGCAAACGGACTGACTCTTGGCTCGGGGAGCGCCGGCAGTACGATCAAGGGTTTGATTATCAATCGCTTCAGCCTCAGCGGTATTCAACTCAGTGGTGCCAACAATGTTGTGGTGGGCAACTGGATCGGTTTGGATAATACCGGGGCGGTTGACCAGGGGAACGCCATAGATGGTATTACGATCACCGCGAATAATAATACCATTGGCAGTGCCGCCGCTGCAGACCGCAACGTGATCTCCGGGAATAATGACGAGGGTGTGGATGTTGATCCTGGCATTTCCGGGACAGTCATCCAAGGAAACTATATTGGCACCAATATTTCAGGCACTGCGGCTGTCGGCAATGGACAGGTCGGTGTGGGGCCCTGGGGAGGAATTATTGTAGACGGGAGTAACAACACGATTGGAGGCTCAAATACGGGGGAGGGGAACCTCATTTCCGGCAATAATCAATGGGGTGTGTGGATCATCGGGACGGGAAATCGCGTGCTGGGTAACAAAATCGGCACCGATGCCGCGGGAACTGTTGCCTTGGGAAATGTCGGCGATGGTATTCAGATCGCCACCTCGAGTAACAAGGTGGGTGGGGTGAATGCCGGCGAAGGCAATCTCATCGCACACAACACCAATAATGGTGTGAATGTCACCGGAGGGACGAACAATAGTATTCTTGGTAACCAGATTCATTCAAATACCGGTTTGGGCATTGAGTTAGGAAGTACCGGAGTTACTGTCAACGACGCGGGTGATGCCGATGCGGGTGCCAACGACCTGCAGAATTTTCCTGTGCTGGCTACCGCCGATGTGGATTCGCCGACCCAGGTCACTATAGACGGGACCTTCAATAGTACGGCCAGTTCCTCGTTCCGGGTTGAGTTTTTCAAGAATACCACTGCGACCGGCGAAGATCCTTCCGGTCACGGAGAAGGCCAAACCTATCTTGGTTTTACGAGCGTCACGACGGATGGCAGCGGCAATGGGAGTTTTAATCTCACTTTGAACGCTTCGGTAACAACAGGTGAGTTTGTGACGGCCACCGCCACAGAAGATTTGGGAGGCGGTAACTATGGTTCAACCTCGGAATTTTCGCTTAACACGACTGCGGTTGCGGAAAACGATGCCCCGGTGCTGACACCGTCGAGTCCCACGCTCACGACCATCACGGAGGATGACACGAGCAATAGCGGCCATTTGGTGTCGGCGATCGTCGGCGCGAGTATCACGGATGTGGACACAGGGGCGGTGGAGGGCATCGCCATCACCGCCCTCACGAGTGGCAACGGCACGTGGGAGTACGACATCGGGGGTGGGTGGACGGCGGTGGGGGCGGTCAGTGATGACGACGGCCTTCTCGACGGCGACGGATACGGCGACGATCACGGTGACGGCGGTCAATGACGCGCCGGTGTTGACGCCGGCGAGTCCCACGCTCACCACCATCACCGAAGATGACACGAGCAACAGCGGCGACCTGGTGTCGGCCATCGTGGGCAGTTCGATTGCCGATGTGGACACGGGGGCGCTCGAGGGCATCGCGATCACGGGCCTGACGAGTGGCAACGGCACGTGGGAGTATGACATCGGGAGCGGCTGGACGGCGGTGGGGGCGGTCAGTGATGTGACGGCCTTGCTCTTGCGCAGCACCGATAGTCTCCGGTTTGTCCCGGACGGGCAGAATGCCGACAGTGCGACGGTGACCTACCGGGCGTGGGATCAGACGAGCGGGACAGAAGGCACAAAGGTGGATGCGTCGACCAATGGCGGGACGACGGCCTTTAGCACCGCGACGGATACGGCCAGTATCACGGTGACGGCGGTCAACGATGCGCCGGTGCTGACGCCGGCGAGTCCCACGCTGACGACGATCACCGAAGATCAGACCAATAATAGCGGCGACCTGGTGTCGGCCATTGTGGGCAGTTCGATTGCCGATGTGGACACGGGGGCGCTCGAGGGCATCGCGATCACCGCCCTCACGAGTGGCAACGGCACGTGGGAGTATGACATCGGGAGCGGCTGGACGGCGGTGGGGGCGGTCAGTGATGTGACGGCCTTGCTCTTGCGCAGCACCGATAGTCTCCGGTTTGTGCCGGATGGGCAGAATGCCGACAGTGCGACGGTGACCTACCGGGCGTGGGATCAGACGAGCGGGACAGAAGGCACAAAGGTGGATGCGTCGACCAATGGCGGGACGACGGCCTTTAGCACCGCGACGGATACGGCCAGCATCACGGTGACGGCCGTCAACGATGCGCCGGTGGTGACGCCGGCGGCGCCGACCTTCACGACGATCACGGAAGATGACACGAGCAACAGCGGCCATCTGGTGTCAGCGATCGTGGGGGCGAGTATCACGGATGTGGACACGGGGGCGGTGGAGGGCATCGCGATTACCGGCCTCACGAGTGGCAACGGGACGTGGGAGTATGACATCGGGAGCGGCTGGACGGCGGTGGGGGCGGTCAGTGATGCCTCGGCATTACTGCTCCGGGCGACCGACAGTTTGCGCTTTGTGCCGGACGGGCAGAATGCTGACAGTGCGACCGTGACGTACCGGGCGTGGGATCAGACGAGCGGGACGGAAGGGACGAAGGTGGATGCCTCGACGAACGGGGGGACGACCGCGTTTAGTACCGCGACGGATACGGCCAGTATCACGGTGACAGCGGTGAACGATGCGCCGGTGCTGACGCCGGCCAGTCCCACGCTGACGACCATCACGGAGGATGACACGAGCAATAGTGGCGACCTGGTGTCAGCGATCGTGGGGGCGAGTATCACGGATGTGGACACAGGGGCGGTGGAGGGCATCGCCATCACCGCCCTCACGAGTGGCAACGGCACGTGGGAGTACGACATCGGGGGTGGGTGGACGGCGGTGGGGGCGGTCAGTGATGCCTCGGCGCTCTTGCTCCGTAGCACGGATAGTCTGCGGTTTGTCCCGGATGGGCAGAATGCGGACAGTGCGACGGTGACCTACCGGGCGTGGGATCAGACGAGCGGGACGGAAGGGACGAAGGTGGATGCCTCGACCAACGGGGGCACGACGGCCTTCTCGACCGCGACGGATACGGCCACGATTACGGTGACGGCGGTCAATGACGCGCCGGTGTTGACGCCGGCGAGTCCCACGCTCACCACCATCACCGAAGATGACACGAGCAACAGCGGCGACCTGGTGTCGGCCATCGTGGGCAGCTCGATTGCCGATGTGGACAGTGGGGCGGTGGAAGGCATCGCCATCACGGGCCTCACGAGCGGCAACGGGACGTGGGAGTACGACATCGGGGGCGGCTGGACGGCGGTGGGGGCGGTCAGTGATGCCTCGGCCCTCTTACTGCGTAGTACCGATAGCTTACGGTTTGTGCCGGATGGGTTGAATGCGGACAGTGCGACGGTGACCTACCGGGCCTGGGATCAGACGAGCGGGACGGAAGGCACGAAGGTGGATGCGAGTACGAACGGGGGCACGACGGCCTTCTCGACGGCGACGGATACGGCCAGCATCACGGTGACAGCGGTGAACGATGCGCCGGTGGTGACCCCGGCGGCGCCGACCCTCACGACCATCACGGAAGATGAGACCAGCAACAGCGGCCATCTGGTGTCAGCGATCGTGGGGGCGAGTATCACGGATGTGGACACGGGGGCGGTCGAGGGCATCGCCATCACGGGCCTCACGAGTGGCAACGGCACATGGCAGTATGACATCGGGAGCGGCTGGACGGCGGTGGGCGCGGTCAGTGATGCCTCGGCCCTGCTCTTGCGCAGCACCGATAGTCTGCGGTTTGTGCCGGACGGGCAGAATGCGGACAGTGCGACGGTGACCTACCGGGCGTGGGATCAGACGAGCGGGACAGAAGGAACAAAGGTGGATGCGTCGACCAATGGCGGGACGACGGCCTTCTCGACGGCGACGGATACGGCCAGTATCACGGTGACGGCGGTCAACGATGCCCCGGTGCTGACACCGGCGGCGCCGACCCTCACGACCATCACCGAAGATCAGACCAATAACAGTGGTGACCTGGTGTCGGCGATCGTGGGGGCGAGTATCACGGATGTGGACACGGGGGCGGTGGAGGGCATCGCGATCACGGGCCTGACGAGTGGCAACGGCACGTGGGAGTACGACATCGGGGGCGGCTGGACGGCGGTGGGGGCGGTCAGTGATGCCTCGGCGCTCTTGCTCCGTAGCACGGATAGTCTGCGGTTTGTGCCGGACGGCTTGAATGCGGACAGTGCGACGGTGACCTACCGGGCGTGGGATCAGACCAGCGGGACGGAAGGGACGAAGGTGGATGCGAGTACGAACGGGGGGACGACAGCCTTTAGCACCGCGACGGATACGGCCAGCATCACGGTGACGGCGGTCAACGATGCGCCGGTGGTGACACCGGCGGCGCCGACTCTCACGACCATCACGGAAGATGAGACCAGCAACAGCGGCCATCTGGTGTCAGCGATCGTGGGGAGTTCGATTGCCGATGTGGACACGGGGGCGGTGGAGGGCATCGCGATCACGGGTCTCACGAGTGGCAACGGCACGTGGGAGTACGACATCGGGGGCGGGTGGACGGCGGTGGGGGCGGTCAGTGATGCCTCGGCGCTCTTGCTCCGTAGCACGGATAGTCTCCGGTTTGTGCCGGACGGGCAGAATGCGGACAGTGCGACGGTGACCTACCGGGCGTGGGATCAGACCAGCGGGACGGAAGGCACGAAGGTAGATGCGAGTACGAACGGGGGGACGACGGCCTTCTCGACGGCGACGGATACGGCGAGCATCACGGTGACGGCGGTCAACGATGCCCCGGTGGTGACGCCGGCGGCGCCGAGTCTCACGACCATCACGGAAGATCAGACCAATAATAGCGGCGACCTGGTGTCGGCCATTGTGGGCAGTTCGATTGCCGATGTGGACACGGGGGCGGTGGAGGGTATCGCGATCACGGGTCTCACGAGTGGCAACGGGACGTGGGAGTATGACATCGGGAGCGGCTGGACGGCGGTGGGGGCGGTCAGTGATGCCTCGGCATTACTGATCCGGGCGACCGACAGTCTGCGCTTTGTGCCGGATGGCTTGAATGCGGACAGTGCGACGGTGACGTACCGGGCGTGGGATCAGACGAGCGGGACAGAAGGCACGAAGGTGGATGTCTCGAGCAATGGGGGCACGACGGCCTTCTCGACGGCGACGGATACGGCGACGATTACGGTGACGGCGGTCAATGATGCCCCAGTGCTGACGCCGGCCAGTCCCACGCTCACCACCATCACCGAAGATCAGACCAATAATAGCGGCGACCTGGTCTCGGCCATCGTGGGGAGCTCCATTGCCGATGTGGACACGGGGGCGGTGGAGGGCATCGCCATCACGGGCCTCACCAGTGGCAATGGTACGTGGGAGTATGACATTGGCGGCGGGTGGACGGCGGTGGGGGCGGTCAGTGATGCCTCGGCCCTCCTGCTGAGGGCGACCGACAGTTTGCGGTTTGTGCCGGATGGGCAGAATGCGGACAGTGCGACGGTGACCTACCGGGCGTGGGATCAGACGAGCGGGACGGAAGGGACGAAGGTGGATGCCTCGACGAACGGGGGGACCACCGCGTTTAGTACCGCGACGGATACGGCCAGTATCACGGTGACAGCGGTGAACGATGCACCGGTCATCACCAGTAATGGTGGCGGTCCCACGGCTGCAGTGAATGCGGTGGAGAATCAAACGAGTGTCACCACGGTTACGGCCACTGATGTTGATTTACCGGCAGATACGCTGACCTTCACTATCATTGGCGGAGCGGATGCGAGTCTGTTTTCCATTAGCAGCGGTACGGGGGTCTTGGCCTTTAATACGGCTCACGACTTTGAATCACCAGCAGATGCTGATGGCAATAATGTCTATGAGGTGACCGTCCAGGTGAGTGATGGTAATGGCGGTGTGGATACGCAAGCCATCTCCGTGACGGTGACCGATGACAATGATGTGCCGATAATCACGAGTAATGGGGGCGGCCCCACGGCGGTAATGAATACGGCAGAGAATCAAACGTATGTTACGACGGTGACGGCCACGGATGTAGATATGCCGGCAAATCCGTTGACCTATACGATATTAGGCGGGGCGGATGCGGCGTTATTCACCATTGATCCGACCACCGGGGTGTTGACCTTCACCGTGCCCCCGGACTTTGAGACACCCACCGATGCCGATGCGAATAATATTTATGAGGTGGTGGTACAGGTGAGCGATGGTAACGGGGGTGTGGATTCTCAAATGATTCAGGTGACCGTCACAGATATCCAGGAAGGCATGCCCCAAACGCCCTCGCCGCAACCAGATCCCACGCCCACGCCTGCGCCAAGCCCTCGTCCAACTCCGGAGGCGCCGCTTGATACCAATACTTCGCCTCCAGGAACACCCCCGATCGGGTTTCCGGATTCATTCGGTGGTCAACCTCCAGCGGGACGGGATCTTACCCGACATCCTGATCCACAGTCAGTTCCTGACTGGAATAGGGTCTTGGAGGTCGCCCCATTTCTGCGTCCAGGCACTTTTGGAACCACCTCAGAACAAATTCGTGCCTATACTCCGGCCCCAGTGCTGCTTTCCAGCATCGAGCTGAGCCAGGAATTCCTTCAGCAGCTGAACTCTTTTGCCGATGATTTGAAAGAGACCACCCAACAAACCATTGAGGAACGGTCCTTTTTCATCAAGATGATGGAATACACGGGGCTGGGCGTATCGGGAGTCCTTCTGGCGTGGCTGGTGAGAAGTGGCACGCTCCTGGCGAGCGTATTGGCGACGCTCCCGGCCTGGCGGAACTTTGACCCTATTGCCATTCTGGATATGGATCAAAAGAGCCGGGAAAGTTTGACGAAGAAAATGAAGGAAGCCGCAGAGAAGGAGACCCGGGAGCATCACGGATTGGATCGGATGTTGGACAAGAATAGTGATCAATCGGTTCGCCCTTCCTCCACGTTTTCCTCCGGATCCTCATGAAACGACTGACACCCATCTTCTGGATGAGTCTGGGGCTGGTATCCCTGACCCTGAGTATTCTCTTGATCAGTGACCTGATGGTGGGTCTCATTCCGGACCAGGCTGCTCAAATCTTTACCTACCGGCAAAAGTTTAGCGAAGCGATGGCTGTCCAGTATTCCATCCTGGCGCAGAGGGGGGACAATCAGGACCTCCAGCAGGCTTTGGATCTCCTGGTCGAACGGAATGGGGATATCCAATCAGTGGCATTGGTCTTGGAAAGTGGTGAGATTATGGCCATGGCCGGGCCCCATCAGGCTCTCTGGACGCAACCATCAGGGGACCATTCTACGCCCGAACACATTCAGATTCCCATTTTCAACGGGGACCTCCATTGGGGAACCTTACAACTCCGGTTTCCTTCTCTGGATACTGGATTTTGGACCCATGTGCTTAATAATGCCTGGGTGCGATTTCTTGCGCTGGTCATGGTCTACGGGTTTGTGGGCTATTTTCTGTATATGAAACGAACGTTGCGGCAACTCGATCCCAGTTCGGTGGTGCCCATGCGGGTGCAAGCCGCGTTTGATGTGTTGGCAGAGGGTGTGGTGTTCCTGGATGGTGAGGACCGTATTGTGCTCGCCAATCGCGCCTTTAGCCTCATTGTTGATGTGGCTCCTCACGACCTGATCGGGAAAACATTGGATAGTTTTGAATGGACGTCATCCGACATGGGTGACCCGCTGAACATTTACCCGTGGAAAACGGCGCGACAGGGAGAATGCTTGAAATTAGATGTCCCCCTGGTTTGGGAGAGGATGGGGAAAACGGTGAAGAAGTTTCGAGTCAATTGCACTCCCATCTTGGGTCAACGCAAGCAGGTCCGAGGCATTTTGGTATCTTTCAATGATGTGACGGTATTGGAAGGTACGATTCGGGAGTTGGAGTTATCAAAAACCGAATTAGAGAAACTGGCTCACCGAGATCCCTTGACGGGATGTTGCAACCGGCGAGCGTTATTTGAGGCGTTTGAAGAACAGTGGGAGAAGGCTCAACATGATGGGAGCGATATGGTCTGTATTATGGCGGATATCGACCATTTCAAATCGTATAACGATCGGTTTGGCCATGCGGTGGGGGATCAAGTGATTGAACTCGTGGCAAAATTGTTATCAACCGCTTTGCGTCCGTTGGATATTATTGGCCGGTATGGGGGAGAGGAATTTTGCATTCTCCTGCCTGGGCAGACGTGCGTGGAGGGTATGTTGGTGGCCGAACGGTTACGGGAAACCATTGAAGTTTCCGCCAGTGCGGCTATTCGCACGACGTCCGGGCAGAAAATTACGATGAGTTTTGGTGTGTCAGCCGCCGCCTTAGGAGCTTCTGATTATTTGGAATTGGTGGCCCAAGCCGACAAAGCCTTGTATGTGGCCAAAGAGAATGGGCGAAATCGGGTGGAACAGTGGACGGTTGATGAAGCGGTCGAAGCGTCAGCTCAAGATGAGAAATTGATGAGTCACTCAGTATCCTAGCGGGAGCTGGGGGTGGAGTCGCCTCCCGAACAGGGAGCTTTGAACCATGCTACCATCGGCGTTCTCGCCACCTGGTCGTGCTCGTATAGACCTCCCTATGCTTCATGAGTCCAAGCGGCTACGGCCTTACCGGACAAGTCTTTTTTAAACACTCCCTTATGTGAAGTCGTGCGCTGATGGAATAAAGCAGTTCGTACGACGTGTGGCGTATTTTCTTTTGAGCGTGTTCAGCAGATGGGCGTCTTCCTTCAGGAGATCTGCGGTTTCATGGCCTGATGCAACAAATCGGTGATCCATAATTTGAAAAATCGTTGCGCGGCTTGATGATATTCTGTCAGTTTGCCTACGAGTTCTGTCATTGCAAATTGTCCACTCACAAAGAAATCATGATCGATGAGATAGCCCATTTCTTGTACAGGTTGCGCGATCGGAACGAGTCCGTGTCGCACGCACACCAGGTCATCTCCTCCATTCAGTCCCATCATCACTTCAGTGTGCGTGGCTTTCATGGCTCCGGCCACCTCAGACCAGGCGAGATCTCCTGTCCATTTGTTCTGTAGCAGGTGATTCCAATCTTTGTTCGCAAGTCCAAGGGCGGACCTCCGGATGATATTTCTGAAACGTAACCCGATACGGGAGAGATACGGTGGGGGATATTCGTTCTCCATCGCATTCGTCGCTAACCGGATATGCGTCTGAAAGGTGTCCCAGCCTTCATAATGTCTGGCCACTACCGCAAGAGATCCCGGACTTAAGACCAGTTGCCAGCGCTGATCGGCACTGAGGAAATTATAGGATGCTTTATCTTGTGTCAGTGAAAAATTTGGAAAAAGATTTTTGACCCTTCTTTGAAAATTGACCGGCGGAGCGGAGGAGATTTGTAAATTTTGTGGAAAGGTCATTTGGAAGGTGACATCGAGTAACGGAGGCTTTTGGTACATAACCGACGGGTACGTTTTTGTGGTCATAGGACTCAGCCTTTTTTGAGTTGAGGGGACATTCCCGTGTCCGGATTTTCCGTTGAACCCGTTGACACTCCGGTCTCCCTTGTTTTTATGAGGCTCCAACGGGTTGGCGTGCTTCTTCCATAAGGAGTAACATGCCGGAAAGCTGTTTGCCTGCTTCCAGCATACATTCTTGGAGGCCTTCCTCATCCAGTCCTGTTAATTTCCACGATTCAGGAGCCACGAGATGGTGCCATTGGGCATGTCCCTGGGGTGATTGGAACCCTTCCGTGAGGGCGCCGGCCATATTGAGGAGCGCTGCTTCAAATCCGTGCTCGCTGGTCCCGGATGGATTGTTCTGATAGCGAATTGCGATCCCGAAATTCTTTGGCAGTTGCCATTCCTCAATGAGTGTCTGACCCACTTCGGTATAATCGAAGCCCAACAACTGTTGTTCCAATATATGAACGGGAGAGCCATCTTTGGCCGACTCTCGTAACGCCTCCTCAGACGGTTCGGGAAGTTGCTCATAGAGGAGGAGATGCCCGATATCTCTCAACAGGCCCTCTACAAACATCCGTTCACTATCCACCAGAAAACATTTTCTTGCTAACTCCCGTGCGACCAGTCCACTAAAGAAGCTGTTGGACCAAAAGACACTCATGCTCATGACGTGTTGATTGAGGCCTGAGAAGGTTTTGGTGACCGAGATGGCGAGCGTCAGATCATGGAGCGGTTGCATACCGAGGATTCCGACAGCCCGCGAAATGGTCTCGACTTTTCGCGGCATGGCATAAAATGCGCTATTCACTAATTTGAGGACGGCGACGGTCATGCCGGGATCAATGCTGATCGCCCTGGACAGATCCGCCATGGTGGACTCTGGATTATCGATGACCTTTTTGACCTGTAGATAGACTTCCGGCAGGGTAAAGAGTTTTGTGCAATTTTTTACCAATTCCTCGGCTGTTAGCATGGTGATCCCTTCTGGTGCAACTCTGGTGTTCAATAGCCTAAACGTCGACCATTTCTTATAATTCTCGGATATTTCCCTGAGGTACTTGAAATGAATCGATTTTAGCTTTTTGGGGTTGGCGGTTGGACCCCGGGCGGGGGTAATCGGTTGGTTTGTGGAGAAATCCGGAGGGAGCCTGTCCCTGGTTTGTCGGATCAGGCTGCGGTCATACAGGTGCAGGAACGAGGAATATGGGAGGAACGATTAAGCACCATCGGGAGTATGAGAGGTGGAGGCAGGAGGCATTGCTGTAATTTTCCTTTGGATGCGGTTTCTTCCCCATGTGATGATGGCAAACGAGAGACCTAGAGCAATGGGCACGAAGATTCCAGAGGCCAACTCATACGTGTCGAGCCAACCGATTTCGTGCAGGGCCTTAAAGAGGTAGTTGGCTAACCCACTCACGTAATAGGCAATCACGATTACGGAGAGGCCTTCCACGGTATGTTGCAAAACGACTTGGCTTTTGGTGGTCTTATCCAAGCTGGCCAGGAGATTCACATTTTGATCTTGTTGCGCCAAATTTTGTTCTTGTAAGAGTAGTTCCACCTTTGTACGCAAGACTGCAATGGTACCCTCAAAATCCTGCTCTAGAGCCTGAACACGGGAGAGCAATTGCTGGTATCCATCGGCGACTCCTGTGATTTTCCATTGAAAATAATCGATGAGCGTTCGACCGTAGGGCAGCGGTTGCTCCTGGAGGGCCTGGGTATTACTGTGCACAATTCGATCATAGGGGACCGAAGCGGAAAGGCGATACCGCAGCGAAGCGGTCAACCGTCCCACTTCAAGAAAATCATGGGTTAACCCTTCCAGCCATTGTTGAAGCGTGCTATGCGTGGCTCGGTTCAGTTCTTTCGTGATAAGGGTCCGTTGATAGAGATGACGCTGTTCGAAGATTTGAACCTGATCGACCGACCGGGAAAAGGCTGGATAAGGCAGTAGAATCAGATGGGTATAATTTTCAAGAGTCGTCACAATCGTCATGAGTCTGGCTAGTTTTTGCCGAAGCACAACAGGATCAGGAGCCCAAATGAGATATCGTTCCCGATCATGTTCGTCTGGAGTAAAGCTGGTGGCCACGCAGATGTTCTCCCCCAGAACCTGGCTGGCATACAATTGTGGTCCCGGGAGAAGGGTTCTTAATTCCTCCTGGTCGTAAGTACGCTCAGGGATGATTAAGAGATCCAACGCGTTGACTTGGATGCCCAACGGAGAAAAGGGAAACACATAGTCGAAAAATCCCAACGGGCCGAATCCCAATGGCTGGGTTGCGTTAGAGGGAATATGCCAAACCTGATAGCTGTAATATTCAGTGTGAGCCTCCCAAATGACAATGAGTTTGTCCCCATTCGTGCCTTTCTTTACTCCGAATCCAACCTTGTCTTCCATGACGGCGTGGGCGGAATCGATCTCTAAGCAGGTCAGAAGCTGTTGAAACTCTTTTCGACTTTGGGGACGTTCCACTGCCGGGTTCGCCATACGATAGGCGGTGTGATGCACATGGGCGGGAACATCCAACCAGCCTTCCAAATATTTTTCTTGCGCCTTATGCATTTGGCGAAGAATGCCTTTTCCTGGGGATCCGGGTTTTAATTTCATGGACGTGTGAAAACTTGTGATGGGAATCGTGACAGAAAGGATTGGCTACGCATTTGAACAGAGTTCTACCCTACCTGAGAGGTCTCAGGCAAGTGGAGAATAGGCGTGAAGGCGATAAGTGTTTAGGGGGTTTGAATGGCGTTCAAAAGGGAAGAAGTCCAGGAACCGATCGTGGTCATGCTGAGTTGAGTCGAGCATGAATCCAGTCGCATAGACGATTTTCGGCCCAAAAAGGATCCTCATACTTATAGTGCCGTTGAAGAAATCCGCAATGGCCCCCATGAGCAGGCGCCTCAAGCTGGATGAAAGGATTGGCGTCGAGAGCAGGGTCGGCAAACATGTGGTAGGGGATAAACGGGTCGTCTTGGGCGGTGATGACGAGAGTCGGGATGGTGATTGAGGACAGCGTGTTTCGAGCGGCGCTTTGTTCGTAATAATTTTCGGCACCTCGATATCCTCCGTCTGGAGCGGTATAGATTTCATCAAATTCCCACATGGTCCGTATATGAGAGAGGTGTGAGAGATCCCACCGACCTGGAAAGAGGCGGGCTTTTTTGCGTAATTTTGCGGTTAAGCTTTTTAGGAAATACCGATGATACAGCCAATTTGAAGGATGTTGCAGGGCGCGTACGCAGGCTGCGGGCTGGATGTTGGGACAGACGGCTGCGACTCCACGAAGAGAGGGGAGGGTGGTTCCATGCTCGCCAGCTAATTTGAGGGCAAGATTGCCTCCCATGGAATACCCGATGAGCCACACCGCGGTGCAGCGATCCTCTTCGGTAATTTCTTGAATAATCCTGGCGTAATCCTGACTGAGCCCATTGTGATAGAGGGTGGGTGTCAGATGTTCGGATCCGCCACAATTGCGTTGATTGATGCGAATGCAATTCCATCCTGCATCCCAACATTTCCTGGCCAGGCCCCGCATATAGTGGGATTCAGTGCACCCTTCAAGGCCATGAACCATCAGGATGGTGGGGTGCTGTGAGGGGCAGGGTTGCCAATGACATTTTGTGAGTAGGCCCACTTCGGGAGAGACCTGAAAGATACGGTCTTGTGTGGGCAATTCCGATGGGAAACGACCACGGGGCCACCAGCGGGGGAGAAGGGTCATGCGGTGCGGGCCATCTAACCACGGGTGTGGAATAAAAGGTTGGGACGGCCACAAACAATGATTAGTCATGTGTGAGCGGGGTGAGGCTTTCGATGGCGGCTTTTCGATTGTCTCTCATGTGTGGGATACCAAAACTCCTGTGCGTAAGACAAGTCAGGATAAGGGCATGAGACAGGGAAGTGGCCGGTCGGGGTAGGTGTGATTCACCTTGCACGGGGAATGACTATTTGACAGGGCACGAGAACTTTCGGTAGACCACCTCAGGTTTTATGAGTTGGTGGTTCATTTAGTTTGGTCATTCCTTCAATCTTTACCGCAGGATCGTGAACGCGTCTATGAAAAAAAAACCAAAGTCTTCACAATTTGTAGGAAGCCGGGAAACCTTTCTCATTTTTATTGTGGTGGCCTGCGGGATCATGGCGACCATTTCAGTGAATCTGTTCAATCAATCGCCTTCGGATCCTAGCGAAGCCCGCGTGGGGGAATCCACCAATCCGGAGCAACCAAAGTCCCCATCCGCCAAAGTTCCGTCTGTGGAGCTGACCGATGTGCCACTGGCCACGGGCACCGAGCCACTGGAAAAGTTGTTTGTGCAATCCGGCTGCGCGGTCTGTCATACCATTCCAGGTATTGCGCCTGCTCTGGGGCGTGAAGGTCCCCGGTTAATCCTAGGGACGAATGGACCCCTTCGATTGGCGGACCCTCAATATCAGGGGACGGCGACAACCGTTCGTGAATATGTCCAGGAATCGATTTTGAATCCAGGCGCGTACGTGGTGCCCGGATACTCCGATCGGGTGATGCCCCGATGGTATGGGAAGCGACTGAATGCGTTGGCGTTGGATCGAATGGCCGAGTATTTAGAAAGCGTGAAGGAGTAAAAACCCTCTGGCAGCTTCACACGATGGGAACGCATCCATTCATCTATTTATGGTGTAGGCTCTCCCAATCTCTTTGAGCATGTCAGGCCCCATGGTAATGGTCATCCAACGATACGACCGCCTGCCATCGTGAAGGGTGATGTGAGGGTATTAGGGTTGGAACCGAAAGCCGAATAACATACCGATGTTGAAATTGTCGCTATTTTTCCGATTATCCAGATCAATATCCTGGAAAGTAAAAATGAGTGTACTTGACAGATCAACGGTCCGATTGATCTTGAAGGCTGCGGTAGCCCCAAAAGGAAAGCTATAACTGACATCGCTGTCATCACGACGGCCGTGTTCCAAATCTGCATAGACAAAGCCAATTCCACCAAAAGGAATGATGGTGACCGCACCGACGGGAATGTGATACCGACCGATTCCGGCGAAGGTGACTTGAGTGAGGTCGCCGCCGGGAGAAAACAAGAGTTGCGGGCCAACAGAAACTTGTGAGTTGAGAAAATAGTCTCCCTGAAAACTGAGTGTGAACACGGTGTCGTCGGTGGTATCTGACAGGAAACCGATATCCGTTCCAAAGGCCCACTTGTTTTCTGCCCGTGCGAAGGGACTGCCCACTGAGAGCGCAACAATGAGGGCTAAGACGGCCAAGATCGTTTTTATCCACTTATCGATCATCATGTCTCGTTTTCCTCTTGGTTCAATAGGTTGAGTGTGCGATGGAACTTACCCTTCTCTTAATTCGGAATCACTGACTGGTCTTTAGTCCTGACCCTGCCGTTTCAGCGTAAACTCGTTTTCATAACCCTTTTTTCCCTTGGTCCTCATGGTATGCCATCGGCCACCTGAAGATCAGAGAATAAAAGGAAGATGAGAGATATTGCCCACCTCCTCCCGGCCCTTGCCATCACAAGTTGGAACAGTTTGGAGGGGATTTAGACCCTCAGAGACGTGAGGTCAGGAAACTTTTTTAATGTTTCGCGGTATCTTCTGCCATTTTCTCGGTACTTTCCATGGCCTCGTCGACGGCTTCTCCTGTTTTTTCGGCTGCGTTATCCATGGCTTCCCCTGTGCTTTCCATAGCGTTATCGACGGATTCGGTTGTATTTTCTGCCGCTTGATCAAGGGTCTTCCCGGCTTTTTCGGCAGGCCCTTCCGTTTCCCCGCACCCTGAAAAAGAAGCCATCAGTCCGAGCGCACAGACGAGACTCAGCCCTAATAGGGATAATCGATTCATAGCAGAAACCTCCTGTTAAAGTTGGGAAACACCTTGCTGTCCATCCTTTTGGTCCCTCGATCCAGAGGGGTCTTCGAGTCCGGAGAAGGGGTTGAATGGGATACGAGGACCAATTCATGCGTGAATGAACTTAATCTATTGTACTCTAATTTGAAGAAAGATCAATGATAATTAGGTAATTTTTTTTACGTGAATGTCTTGCCTGACCATTTACCTGATTGAAACCGGAAAATCCAGGAATGGCTCAGGACAGCGGGCGTTTTGGATGAGGTCTTCTCGGAATCTGGTTGTCCCGTTACCGGTTGGATATGACGGGATAGGATATGGTGCATGGGGAGGTGGTGCCTTATGTCTTTTGTGTCTTAACTTTTTTGAATACCTGTCGATAAGACTAGTACGTCGCATTGGAATAGTCAGTAGAAAACAACAATTTTTTTCGGTTGAGGTTGTTATGGCAAAACCGGTTGGAAAGCTTCGAAAAATAAATTTGAGTGAAGTGTGGGGAAATGAGGCCGACGGGTTTGCTTCATGGCTTCAGCAGGAAGAAATTTTAGACATATTGGGAGAGACGATCGAGCGCCCCCTCAAGCCGGCCGGCAGTGACATTCCTCTGAGTATTCTGGCCGGAGGCGTTCTCGCCAAAGATGCGAAGACCGGGAGTTACGTGATTGTGTTGGGTCATTTGGAGGGCATTGATCCCGACGCGCTGGGTAAACTGATTATGTATGCTGCGGGCCTTGATGCGAAGACGGTGGTGTGTGTGGCCCAGGGTATTTCTGCGGAGATTCGCCAAACCCTGGATTGGCTGAATGGCGTTTCCCGTGATGAAGTGACATTCTATGGCGCGGAACTTGAGTTATGGCGCATTGATGATTCCGTCCCTGCTCCCAACTTTCACCTTGTTTGTCAGCCCAACCTGTGGGCCAGGCAATTGAAAAATGGTCAGGACGAGGGTGGGGAATCGAAAGCTGCGAAGGGATCTGAATTCGCTGAATCGAACGCGAACCATGAAGAAGGCTCCAAAGGGCCAAAAGAGAAGGGCGCAGCCCAACAGGGAAAACCCGCTGCACCGGGCAAAGATGGAGTGTCCGTGCGTCAGAACTTTGTGTATACCAAAACCTTCTCCTAAAATCCGGTTGCGGTCCATCCGCTGTTGGTTGTTTTTTTTTACCTCATCTCCAATACATGTAACAGGGAAGAGGCCTCCTGAGGGGCGTTGAAGTGCTCTTCACTCCCTGTCATTCCTTCCGTGCCCTAACCCAAGGTTCTTGATTCGAATCCACTAGATGAATCGATTACATCCTGGGGCGGTGACTTGCCGATCTGCCTCCGGAGGCCGGATTGAATTTGCCCCTCGGGATCCTCGTTTTCTCTCTAGCCGTCATGCCTGGTATTTTTGAGAGTTGCGACGCTCATGCCGTCTCTGTCTGGAGCCGGTTGGACGGGTTTTCGTAACCCTGGGGGATCGAATCTTGTCTGGCTCGTGTTGAGAGTTGGCGCGACTCATGGTAGCGTGGGGGCAACTGTACTCTCCACGCCTGGCGAATAACCCACAGGTCGTCTGGAAAAGTTGTTTGGAAAGGCCGTCCTCGGACCTTTTCGGACACTCTCTCTGCCTAGAAACGGGAATCAAACAGCCCGAGTTTTATTTTTTGAAGATGCGAGGCGCTGGGAAATGTTTCATTTAATTTTCTGAAAGCTTGTTTACTATGTCGTCACCAGACCAACATGTTTCCATCGACTTTATTAGAGCCAAGGTTATGGCAGATCTCGAAAGCCAGACTATTGGCAAACGAGTGCATACCCGTTTTCCCCCTGAGCCGAATGGGCATTTACATATTGGTCATGCGAAATCCATCTGTTTGAATTTTGGCATTGCCCAGGAATTCGGTGGGCTGTGCAATCTTCGTTTCGATGATACGAATCCGACCAAGGAGAACATGGAATATGTCTCTTCCATTCAGGAAGATGTCCGGTGGTTGGGCTTTGAGTGGGATGATCGCCTCTTTTTTGCCTCAAACTATTTTGAGCAACTGTATCAATTTGCGGTGCGACTGATTCAAACCGGCCATGCCTACGTGGATAGTTTAACGGCCGAGGAGATCCGTGTTTTTCGAGGGACCCTGACTGAGCCAGGGAAGGATAGCCCGTACCGGAATCGTACTGTTGAAGAAAATCTGGCCTTATTTGCCCGGATGCGGTCCGGAGAATTTGAGGACGGGGCCCATGTATTGCGAGCCAAAATAGATATGGCCTCGCCGAATATTAATCTGCGAGATCCTGCCTTGTATCGTATCCGACATGCCACCCACTATCGGACCGGTGATGACTGGTGCCTCTACCCAACCTATGACTTTGCGCATCCTCTTTCCGATTCGTTGGAGGGCATTACGCATTCGTTGTGTACGCTGGAGTTTGAGGATCACCGTCCCTTATATGATTGGTTGCTCCGGGTGTGTGAGGTCTCGTGTTATCCCCAGCAAATTGAATTTGCCCGTTTGAATCTCGGGCATACTGTGATGAGTAAACGCAAGCTTCACCAGTTGGTGGAAGAGAAGCATGTGGACGGGTGGGGGGATCCCCGATTGCCCACCTTAAAAGGGCTACGGCGTCGGGGTTACACGCCTGAAGCGATTCGAAATTTTTGTGAGCGGGTGGGGGTGGCGAAACGTGACAGTGTGATTGAAATGGCCGTGTTGGAACATACGATCCGAGAAGATTTGAACCGGTCGGCGCCGCGGGTGATGGCGGTATTGCATCCTCTGAAAGTCATTATTGAAAATTATCCGGTTGGGCAGGTTGAGATCTTAGAGGCGATTAATAATCCTGAGGATCCCACCCAGGGCACACGTGAAATCCCTTTCTCCCGGGAGCTGTATATTGAACAGGATGATTTCCGGGAAGATCCACCTAAAAAGTTTTTTCGCTTATCTCCAGGGCAGGAAGTACGTCTGCGCTATGCCTATATTATTCGCTGCGTCGGTGTCGAGAGCGATCCCGAAACCGGAGAAGTGACGGCTCTACGATGTACCTTCGATCCTGAAACGAAAAGTGGCGGGAGTCAATCAAGTCGTAAGGTAAAAGGGACTCTCCACTGGGTCTCGGCTCAACATGCCCTTCCTGCCGAAGTCAGACTGTATGAGGCCCTGTTGACTCAACCGAATCCCGGTTCGGGGAGTGAGCCTCAGGATCTTCACCACCTGCTCAATCCACATTCCTTGACCGTGTTGTCTGATTGCCAGGTCGAACCCGGTCTCAGAGGGGCGCCATCAGGTAGTCGGTTTCAGTTTGAGCGGCAGGGATATTTTTGCCTTGATCCGGATTCTACTCAGGGTCGTTTGGTCTTTAACCGGACGGTACCTCTTCGAGATTCATGGGCAAAAATTGATAAGAAGTAAGAGCTCTTTCACCAAAGATTCAACCCCGATGTATTGGTATTTTGAAAATAGCCAACAATTGTCTCTCCTCGTCGGGTGTTGAAAACCTCCATGTTCCAACGGGGATATCCAAGGGCAAAGTGCCGATTTGTATGCGTTTGAGATCGAGAACTTTGAGCGGCGTATGAAATTTTGGATCTTTCAGGGCGTGAAAGATTCGACGGAGATGCCGGTTTTTCCCCTCCTGTAAGACGACCTCTAGCTGTGTTTTGGGTCCGACTTCTCTTTTTTTTGTAATCCTGTGTACTTTTAATATTCCGATGGAAGTGGAAACTCCCTGCAACACGCGGGACAAGTCATCGTCTGAAATTCTTCCCCGGATCTCAACCTCATAGGTTTTTTCGCATCCGCCTGGTGCGGTGAGCCGATCAACCATTGTTCCATCTTGAGTGAAGAGCAGGAGGCCACGGGAGTCTTTGTCTAAGCGGCCGATTGGTACCCAGCCTTCCTGCAATAGGAAAGGCGGTAGGATATGATAGACCGTTTTTCTCTCCCTCTCATCTTTTCGAGTCACCAGATACCCTTTGGGCTTATGGAACAAGATGACGCTGGTTCGCGCCCGTGGAGAAGGTCCTGTTCCAGCGTCCAATCCCTTGAAGTCAGGCATGCCTGGTTTTTTTGTTGAATCGCCAGTGGCCGAAGAATTCGAGATCTCTGGTGGTTTTTGTCGCAGGACACTCACAAGTTCGAGCTCCTTCTTGGCTAAAGGGTTGGGTCCTTGGGAGAAGTGTCTCCACTAACTGGGTCCGGTACGCTGATCCATTCCCCTTGGAGCCGATGAGGGGTGTGCCAACCAACTGGGCTCTGTAATTTATAAGTTTGTTTCTACTGTCGGTTCAATTGAATAGTGATCTGCTCAAAGCCGTGGCTGGACCGTGAATATGAACTCTGGGCGTGTAGTGGACTTGAAATCGCCGCCTGAGGCATCTTCCAATAGAATTTTTTCTGTAAACAATTGTTTTTTAAGAGAAAATGTGGAAATCGCCGAGAAGAAAGTCTTGCCTATTGTTTTGTAGCATTTTTGGAGTTATTTTCTTTAAAGAAAGGGTATGTTTTTTTTGGCATCGAGTAAAGACCTGTAAAAACCCTGCCGATACAGAGAGTAGAGGCAGGAATGAAGAACCGCTCTCCTGGGGGTCTTCGACATGTTAGGGAAAATTTGTTTTGTCTTGGCCATGGTTGCTTTAGCTTGTTGTGTGACGGTGCTCTCCTGGTTTGGATGGGTCCATGGAGTGTCTTGGTCAAGGCGCAAAACCTGTTCTCCTCATCATGAGTAAAGATCACTCAGCTTATCTCCCGACACCTGCCTCGTTTGTTCTGTAGTTTGAGAACCGAATCCATTCTTTTTTTGACCGTGCTATCAGTATTCCTGAGTCCTTGCGGGTTTGAGGCCGGTTGCTGGAATGTCGCGTTAGCCGGGATTGACTGTCTTTGGGCGCAATTCGGACCCGGCACGTACCTCTCATCCCGCGAATTACCTTGAATACTCCTGAACAGGAGGTCCGGCGATATGTCGAGCAGTAAACGACCGCCCAAAGAACTACAGCGGCATCCACGAGTGGTAGGGACCGTTCCCAACTGGCAACGTGAGGAGACCTATCCCTGCGCCCAGAGTTTAAACGATACCTTTTGGCGGTGGGAGTTTCTCCGGCGTCGTTCGGATTACCGGAAGGATTGGGAACAACACTACCTGCAAACATACGATTTTGATCTGTCCTGTGCCAAAGATCCTCAGTATCCCACTCGATATCGCAAAAAAGTTTTTACGCCGGATCATCCGGCATTTAAAGCTCGCATGCCCAATTCATTAGAAAAATACCATCTCAGTGGCCTTCCGAATCCCGCCATTGCCAAACCCTGGATGTTGTCATTTGATTCGAATTACGGTCGGATCTATTTCGGACAGGGACCGGATTGGCTGGGGGGAGGTGAAGAGGTCACCTTGTGTTTGTCGGAATGGCGAATGGCGGCCGTGTTTGATCTGAAAAAGCCGTTGTCGGGGCAAATTGAAAAAGTGAAGGCAGATCTTATGGAATGGCAAAAACATCAAGTCGGTCGAAATCTCGAACGGCGAAAATGTCGGGATGAATGGCCGATGTATCTCCGCGTGCTGGATGCCGTGGATCTGGGTGTGCCGTTTCATGAAATCGGACGAACGTTATTTCATCTACACGATGATGAAATATGCGAAGCGCGAGCTAATCAATTGTATAAACGTGCCTGTCAAATCAGTGTGCATTTTCCTGTGTAAGAGGTCCAAGGTGACGAGAGCCCGGTAGACTGTGGGCATAGTCAATGAATCAGGTGTGGAGTGGGAAAAGTCTGAAAATTTCAGAATGAACATGGGGGAAGGAACCGTACGATGAGCAAATTAATTGAGGCCTTAAATCGCTTACAGTCCGTGAGAACAGAAGAAGGTCTGCCTTCCTCCCTTTCTTTGCTCTCTGACTCATGTCCGGACAAGCCGGAATCTGTGCAACAACATCCGCCGGATACGAAATCATCGCCCCAGAACAGTATTCACTCCGAGGAGGGTCCCCGATTTAATCTGGCTCTTTCCGAATGGCTGGGGATTCTTCACCATGAATATCTTGGGAGTTTCGTCCGTGAGGGGGGTGGAGCGGTCAAATTTGCGGTGTTTCCCAGTGAAGACGGATTAAAAACCTGCCAACAGGAATTAGAGGGACTGGCCAAACGTGAAGGATATGTCTTGGCAAAAGTCGACGCGCGATTCACAAAAGCCCACATGATCGAGCGATTGTTTCAGAAAATTGCCAAACAAATAGATTGGGATGAACTCGCGTATCGGTTTCTCCAACGGTTACTCGAAGAGCATGGGCACCAAATTCCTTCAGACCGACAGGAATTCTCGTTGCGGCAGGTTGCGATGGTGAATGAACGGAAGGAGCCGATGCTCCGCCGGGATATTCAAACATGGATGGAAAAAGCGATTGAAGGCGATTCGGGCCTGTGCCGTGAATTTCGCATGGCGATGATCCGGCTGTGTATGGCTCAGCTGGATGCCGGCGATTCTGATCGTGTCTTGGCCTCAGCGGTGAAAGAGTGGTTGTGTGGAGACCTTCGACTGGTGAGTGGCGTCAAAAAGGCGCTGATCTATCAAAAGATTTCGCGTCATAACGCACGGTACATGCTGTCTTCTTTAACTCGCTGGCTTCGATTAACAGGACAGGGGGGCCTCATTCTCTCACTCGATATCTCTCGGTATCTTATGAAAAAGGATGGGTTGCCGAATGATGGCTCCCTGTCCTTTTCGCCTTCAGCCACCATAGATTTGTATGAATTGCTTCGTCAATTTATTGATTCGGCTGATGAGATGGAAGGCTTGCTGATGGTGGTCCTGGCTCCGCAAGAGTTCCTGACCGATTCCCGTCGTGGTGTGGATCGGTACGAGGCTTTGAAATTGCGGGTATGGGATGACGTTCGTCCGAAACACCGTCAGAATCCGTTGGCCTCGTTGGTCCGGATCCAAGACCATCATCAGCAGGTTTCTGAAGAAGCGCATGCTTCCACCGCCACGCCAAGGAGAATGGTGCCTGATGGAGAAGCCCGTCGTGTCATTGAAGGTCTTCGGGCGGGGGTTCCGAACCGGCATGTGGTGACGACGCTTGGATGTCTTCAGCCAGAGGCGGAGGGACGTTTTCGGCGGTTATTAGAAGCCACACAGCAAAATATTACTGCGGGTCCGTGCCCACGGGGTATGGTGATCGAGGGCGCCTTTGGTAGTGGAAAATCGCATATCCTGGAGTATCTCCAAAATCTGGCGCTGGATGCCAATTTCATCTGCAGCAGGATTGTGATCAGTAAGGAGACGCCTCTGTATCACCCTGTCCGTTTGTATTATTCTGCGATCGAAGCTGCGGTGATTCCCGACAAACGCGGGGAAGTGTTTTCGGAAATTGCGGGTCAATGTGATGTCTGGGCACCGCGCTATAAGAATCTTGTGACGTGGGTGAATGATCCGGAGAGTCAGATTGATGCCAGGTTTGCCGCGACGTTGATGCTGTATGAACGATTGAGCTCCGATATGGAATTGGGCCACCGAATGACTCGATTTTGGACGGGAGACCCCATCGGGGTAGGAGATTTAAAAAAGTACCTGCAAGAAGCCGGATTTGGAGAGCGGTATGCGTTTGGAAAAATATCGGCTGCAGAATTGGCGCTTCAGCGCTTTCAATTTGCTGCCCGTCTGATGCAAGCCGCCGGATATGCCGGGTGGATTTTGCTGATCGATGAAGCCGAACTGATTGGCCGATATTCGGTGAATCAGCGCGCGAAATCTTATGCCGAAGTGGCACGCCTCATGAACTCAGATGGCGGTCCTACTCTGCCCGGCTTGGGTGCTGTGCTGGCCTTAACCAATGATTTTCGGGAAGAGGTCTTAGAGAAAAAAGGTGACAAGGTCAAACTTTTGGAAAAACTTCGAGCGAAGCAGACGGAAGCCGAACGACTACTGGCCGACAAAGCGGAGAAAGGCATGGGCTTATTGGAGACCCAACGCATTCCCCTTGGACAGCCACCGAACGATATTATTCAAGAATCCTATCAGACGATTCGATCGCTTCATCTGAAAGGGCATGGGTGGCATATGTGGGAAAATGCGGCAAATGATCCCGCCCAAATTACCCCGGGAACCAGTATGCGGAAATATGTCAAGAGTTGGGTGACACATTGGGATTCACTTCGTTTCTATCCCGGAGAAGCGTGTGAAATTGAAGCTTCGACATGGAAGCCGTCTTGTGTCGATCAGGATGACGCCCAGAAAGTCAAGGCGGAAGAAGCTAACCAGCAGAAAAGCCATGGGGGGCGTTTTGCAGTGGAACCCGATTCGACGATGGCGGAAAAATCTGGAGACGAGGAATTTGTTGCCCCCGGCACTCCAAACGCCTCTGGCTCCTTCACCAATGGCCCTAAAACTGCTTTCTAGCTCCGGTTCTGACCTTTTGGCGGAACTCCTCGTGTTCATGATAAGGTAGGCTCATCACGAAAGGGCGGTTCCCTTTCGTGCATGACGCTCTACTTTACTTCCCCGAATATGTAGCCGTATTCATTTGCATATGAACCTGGTTCCCTTTTGCCTCCTCTCAGGTTTCCTATTTATTTTAGACACTATGAATATGGGTTTTTTTGATCCGCTTGTCGTTTCGTGACTGCTTACACGCAGGCCCTACCTGCCTCTCCTTCTCCATTCCTCACGATTTTCCGCATGTGGTGGCCCTTGGCCGCGAGTTGGATGCTCATGGGTTTGGAGTTTCCACTGGTCACGGCCACGGTATCCCGCCTGGCCGATCCTGAGGTCCATTTAGCAGCCTATGGTGGAGTGGTTTTTCCTCTCTCATTGTTGATCGAGGCACCCGTCATTATGATTTTGGTTGCGTCCACCGCCTTATGTAAGGATTGGTTGGCCTACCGGCTTATTCGAAATTTCATTCTGGTTTTGGGAAGTCTTCTCACTGTCGTGCATGTCGTCGTGGCCTTTACGCCGGTGTACGGGATGATCGTACAAGACGTGTTAGGTGTTCCTGATATTATTGTGGAACCGGCCAGAATCGGTCTTCAATGCATGACGCCATGGACGCTCTCGATTGCGGTGAGAAGGTTTTTTCAGGGAGTGGTGATTCGTGCAGGGCAGACGCGCCTGATTGGACTGGGAACCTTGGTCCGTTTATTCATAAGCAGTTCGGTCTTAATTTGCGGAATCGTTCTACAGAGTTTTCCAGGGATTGTCGTGGCGACAGTCGCGATGTCTTCCGGGGCAATGGTCGAGGCTGGCTTTATTTTGTTTTTCGTGCGTCCGATCCTCACCAATCTTAAAATGAGTCCGGTGCATCCTTTGCCTCTCACACTGAATCAATTACGCGTGTTTTATTGGCCTCTCGCATTTACTCCACTCATTTCTCTTGGGAATCTACCGATTGTCAGTGCGGCCATCAGTCGGATGCCAAACGCGATAGAGTCCTTGGCTGTCTGGCCGGTGTTGGGTGGGCTCTCGTTTGTGTTTCGGAGTGGAGGATTGGCGATGCAGGAGGTGGTTGTCGCCCTCTATGACCGACCGCATTTTCTCGTCCCTCTGAAGAAATTTGTGACGATAGTTTCAATCTGTACGAGCGGAATCCTTTTTATCATTGCAGCCACTCCTCTCTCCACTCTCTGGTTTGAATGGGGTGCGGCTCTGACTCCTGAGCTGACCGTGTTGGCCTCCACAGCCCTCTGGCTCATGGTGATTTTTCCCGCTTTGAGTCCATGGGAAAGTTTTTTTCAAGGCCAGTTTGTTCATCGTGGGATGACTTCTGTTATTACTCAAGCCGTGTGTTTGTATCTGTTTGGAAGTTCCATGTTTTTACTGGCCGGAGTTCTTTATGGGCAAGTGACCGGATTATATGTGGGCTTGGCCGCGATGCTTTCCGGGTTCGGATTTCAACTATGGTGGCTATGGAGGAAACAGTCGCAGGTTTGATGTCCACTTAGGGTCTGTTGAAAAAAGCCGCCAGCGGCGTTCTCGCCATTCTTCCGTGCTCACGTACTACGCGTACGCTCCGCGCGTAAAAACGGCTGCGGCCTTGCTGGACGGACTTTTTTGAACCGACCCGGAGCCTTTGATGAGAAATCTGATCCTGGGCAAATTTTCCCTTGAAAATCTTTATTATTCAACACTCCCACTTACACAAATTTTAAGGATTGTTCGAGGAATGCTCGGCTGGCTCCTAGACCCGTCAGGTGGTTTGGAGGTTCATTAGGGGGATGATGGGGAAAACGGTGAATGATAAACCCTGCATGTTGCAGGTTTCCTCCTTCATATCGGTCACTAAACTATTTCTGATGTAATGGTGTAAGTTTTTGATTTTTTAATGAAAAATTTATTGAGGGACAATTTCATTGGGAAGGAACATAAATTGCTCATATTTAAGTGGCGATGGAAGTTGCGCCTTTTCAAGGATAGCGAGCATTTTTATTCGTGAATACTACTGGTGAACGAATGAATAGGATTTTGGTGATTGATGATGATATCCAGGTGAGGGAGTCTGTTTCTCTTTCTTTGGAAACAGCCGGGTATATGGTTATGGCCGCAAGGTCCTGCCAGGAGGGGCTCCAAAATCATGAAAATTTCCAAGCGTCCTTGATTATTATGGATGTGTTGGCGATGGAAGAAAGAGATGACCAACCCACTGCACCTGTTCTTGAACAATCTTCTCGTATTCCGATGATCACGCTGACGGGAAATATTCCTGCATCTGGTAGACCATGAAGGGCCCTCACCAAATATTCCAGCCGACCTGCACCCTGCAAAAACCCTTTACTGTTGATGAGCTTCTCCAAACCGTGCAAAGGGCTTTGGTCGGTTTCGTTCGTTCTTCTCCCGTTCCTATCCAACTTTCATAACAGCCATTTCTTTCTTTGGTTCAACTCAATCTTTGGGTAAGAAGGTTTGGGTGGTTAATCGTTGGGAGGTTCGAAGTGTCCTGGAGGTCTAGACCCCCAGGGAACAGTGGTGGGGCGCACCTGCTTGAAAAGGCTTTGGAGGTTTACCTGAGCGGCGCGAATTAATTTGGGATCACCGTGGTGCAGCAGGCTCGTGAGCAAGACGAAGAGGTCTTGGTAATCACGGCTGGTTTGGATTATTCGTTGAAAGAGGGGATCGGGAGAGGAGGTGCTCGGAAGTTCCGGATTATCTTCCTCAGAGTCATTCCATAACCGCAAAAGGGTCCGGGGATCATGATGGAGCCAGGACTCAGGCACATTCAAGGATTCTGCAATCAACGCCATCGTGGACAACGGAGGGTCCCAATTGCCCTTTTGGAAATCCTGTAATTTCGTCAGGGCCACGCCCGTTTGTTGACTCAGGTCGGCCAAAGAGAGTCCTCTGGTTTGACACCACTGACTTAAATGTTGCTGAATGGACATGGTCCGATCATAGGAAAATGTTCGTCAGCCTGTCCATCTTCAATTTCGGCCGCACCCTAGACGGTTTCACCTGCGATAATCGGGAGGATCAGGATCGTGAAGCCACCAGTGCCCCAAAAAGCCTCCAAGGATACCGGGATTTTTTACTGGATTAGTCCAAGTCCGGTTGGCCGCCTTCTTTTGGTGGGAAACTCAGATGGGTTGCAGGGCCTGCAGTTTCAAGATGGAGCCCACCCTCTGGATATTCAGCCGACATGGACACAATCACGTGAGCCGTTTCATGCGGTGCTTGAGCAACTGGAGGAATACTTTGATGGTTTCCGGACACGGTTTCAGATCACATTGAACCTACAAGGGTCCCCCTTTCAACGTCATGTCTGGAAGGCCCTTCAACGTATTCCCTATGGCCGAACCGTGTCGTACGGAGAAATTGCTCAACAGGTTGGCAGGCCGAAGGCCTCACGAGCTGTGGGAGCCGCCAATGGCCAAAACCCTGTCTCTATTATCGTGCCGTGCCATCGGGTAATCGGATCTAATGGAAAACTGGTTGGTTACGGAGGTGGATTACCCATCAAAACCGCCCTATTAGCCTTGGAACAGTCGAGGCATTAACCTCCTGTCCTTTTCGCCCGTCCCCACTGCCCTCACTTCCCTCAAGCCTGGAACACAAGATTTTCCTATATGTTAATCCTTTGGTGGGTCGACGGTTAGGATGTATAAAAGGACGGAGCTTTTTGGATGGGGACGACGGAAGAATGGGTTTGAGAGGTGGAGGTTTGGATATCCTTGACGTATCGAGTTAACGATTCATGGATGACGGGGAAGGCCAGATGGTTCCAGGGGATGTCGGCAAGGGAAATCAGTTGGACATCCAGGCTTTCCGGACCCGGTTTAAAGTTCAGGTTTTGTAGATGGGCCCGGTAGACCACATAGACTTGAGAGACATGTGGAAGGCTAAATATACCGAATAAACTATGAATGGTGATTTCCGCGTGCGCTTCTTCAAGGGTTTCCCGGGTTGCCGCCTCTTCGGTGCTCTCGCCTAATTCCATAAATCCAGCCGGAAAGGTCCAGAGCCCTAAACGAGGTTCGATGGCCCGTCGGCAGAGGAGAATTTTGTCTTCCCATTCAGGAATACTGCCCGCCACGATCTTGGGGTTTTCATAGTGGATGGTATGGCAGGAGGAACAGACGGCTCTGAGAAGGGATTCACCCGAAGGAATTTTTTCTTCAACGACGCTTCCACATTGAGCACAGTATTTGATGTTATTGGGCAAGGTGGTAGATCTACATTTAGATGGACACGATATTGAGCGAGAGACTTGAGCGTGTTTCACGATCTGAAGAACCTGGGTCATGTGGACTTTTCTTTATCATACTCTGTCTCGCCTGTAATTCAATGGGGTGTTTCCATGACGGATCCTTTTCTTTATGGGCAGCATATCCCAGTCACATTTTGTAAGGAAAGGGGGCCCATTTGCCGCACTGCATTGTGAATCTTCGTATTCCTTTGGTAAGGTTGGCATCTGCATGTGCTTTCTTGCAACCCTGACAAATCGTGGATCGTGTGAGAACTGATTGGAGCGAACGGCATGAGTACGAATGATCGACAAATTATATTTTCTTTGGTGGGTGTGGGCCGCATCCATCCCCCGAAAAAGCAGGTCTTGAAAGATATCTATCTCTCATTTTTTTACGGGGCAAAAATCGGGGTTTTGGGATTGAATGGATCGGGAAAGAGTACCCTTCTCAGAATTATTGCCGGCGTGGATACCAACTATATCGGGAAAATTACCTTCTCAAAGGGGTATTCCATAGGACTGTTTGAACAGGAGCCGTATTTGGAGCCAGGTAAAACGGTGAAAGAAGTCGTTGAAGAAGGGCGGGCCGAGGTTGCCCAATTGCTCCGAGATTACGAAGAGATCAGTCAGGCCTTTTCGGGAGATGTGAGTCCTGAAGAGATGGAAAAGTTGCTCGAACGGCAGGGCAGACTGCAAGAGCAAATCGAAGCGGTCAATGGCTGGGAATTGGAGCATCAGTTGGAAATCGCCATGGATGCCCTCCGCTGTCCACCACCGGATACCAGAGTTGACCTCTTGTCAGGCGGCGAACGTCGGAGGGTGGCTTTGTGCCGGTTGCTGATCCAGGAACCCGACATCTTGCTGCTTGACGAGCCCACAAACCATTTGGATGCGGAGACGGTGGGGTGGTTGGAGCAGCACCTTCAGGAATATAAGGGCACCGTGATTGCGGTGACCCATGACCGGTATTTTTTAGACAATGTGGCTGGGTGGATCCTGGAGTTGGATCGTGGGCAAGGGATTCCCTTCCAGGGCAACTATTCTTCCTGGTTGGAGCAGAAGCAGGCGAGACTGGCGCAGGAAGAAAAATCCGAGTCGAAACGACAAAAAACGTTGGAACGGGAACTGGAATGGATTCGTATGTCTCCCAAAGGCCGCCAGGCTAAGGGGAAAGCCCGCGTATCGAAATATGAACAATTAGTGAGTGAAGAGCAGAGTCAACAAACTGACGATTTGGAGATTTATATTCCTTCCGGCCCGCGTCTTGGTGATGTCGTGGTGGAAGCCACTAATCTCTCGAAGAGCTATGGGGATTCCCTGCTGTTTGATAATCTCTCGTTTTCCTTGCCCAAAGGGGGTATCGTCGGTGTGGTTGGGCCAAATGGGGCGGGAAAGTCCACCCTGTTTAAAATTATTGCCGGGTTGGTTAAACCGGATACCGGCAATCTGACTCTGGGTGAAACGGTCACATTGGGCTATGTAGATCAGAACCGCGAGATTGATGGTAATTTAAACGTCTGGGAATGTATTTCTGATGGAAAAGAAACCGTTACATTAGGAAGGATGGAAGTGAATTCGCGTGGGTATGTGTCCCGGTTTAATTTTTCAGGATCTGATCAACAAAAAATGGTCAAGGATTTGTCGGGAGGAGAACGCAACCGGGTTCATTTGGCCCGCACGTTGAAAGAGGGTGCGAATCTGTTATTGCTGGATGAGCCGACGAACGATCTGGATGTCAATACTCTGCGGGCTTTAGAGGAGGGATTGAATCATTTCGGAGGATGTGCGGTGATCAGCAGTCATGACCGATGGTTTCTGGATCGTGTGGCCACCCATATATTAGCCTTTGAAGGGAACAGCCAGGTGAGTTGGTATGAAGGCAATTACAGTGAATATGAGGCTAATCGCAAAAAGCGATTAGGGAAGGCTGCAGAACGTCCCCATCAAATTCGATACAGAAAACTGACCAAATCCTGATGGAATAAGGATGGCAAGAGAACCTGTTAATAGTCCTTCTTCCTCAGAGAAGTCTCCTCCTGTTTCAACATCGACCGGGAGACCTCGTTCCGTTATGATTGCCAGAGTCATAGGGATTCTGTGTGTTGCGGTAGGATTTGTGCTGGGTATTCATGGATTAGAACATCCTGGCTCTCCCATGCTTCCCACCGCTTTAGGGATGATTGCGACGGGCTTAGTTGCACAAGTGTTTGCATTAGTGAAGGCCTGTTTTGTGGGTTCACAAGGCAAGGGGGATGACTGAATCATCCGGTAGTGCGATGCCTCATCGTCTGATTGTGAGCCAATTGAATCCATGGGTAGTCCTTATGCTCTGTCTCGCACTCGCAGCCTGTTCTCACTGGCGTGATAGCTATTTCGACGATGGCGTGGGGGTTTTAACGCAGTCCGATATCAAAGGGAAGCTGGGAAAACCTCATATCGTTAAAGATCCATTGCTTTCGGACACGACCACTTGGACGTACAGGTTTGCGATGTCCGAAAGTGAATTGGATCCGTCCGGAGTCAAAGCCTTGGGTAAGCAGGCTGGAAGTCTGATGGGTGGGGCTCAAGGTGGCCCACGTGAAAAAGTTTATTGTTTTATGTATGTTTTGACCTTTGACAAAGAGGGGATCTTGCGCCATTGGGAGCGGGAGCTCTGTCAAATTCCCCAACCCCCCGATCCGTTTCAACGCGGACTTTCGGGCTAGGAATGGTTCAGTTCACAGAAGTCAGCAAGAGATCCTCACCGTGGTGATAGAAATTTTCACACAATAGAATTGATGGGATTAAACGCATGAGTGTGCATAAAAGCGGAGCCTTTCTTCAGCAATGTTTCTCAGTACATCCGCTTTGTCTGAATGTGAAGCTTGTTTCTCCTCCGCAAATTGTCGGGGTGCTCTGTACAAATTGTCAGATGCGCCATCGTTTAACCCTTCCGCAGGCCCTTGTACCCACGGAGTCGGGTACCGACATTGCGCGTCAGGAACTATTTCTGCTTCAAGGATGTGTTCAAAATCATCCTCACGATGTCCGGGTCAGCTTGGTCCATATCGAACAGTCTGCGGTAGAATTCAAATGTGGCTCCTGTCATCGTACCTATGAGTTGCATGTGGCCCTGTTTGAGACCCATCAATCTTGACTGATCTTTTACTGCAATTCCTTCTTGTCCTTTTTCAACTTTTCTCTTGAATGCCCACAGGTGGTTCAACTTTGAAGCGTCTTCTGAGAAGGGTTGGACGGAAGCGAGTCCTGATGGGAGTACGTCACTTGTCTGTCAGCAATCTCCCTCCGTGTAGAACTTGAATGTACGTTTTCTTCTGACTTGGTGTGGTCCTGGGTCACTTGCGAGTCTGAAGGTACCTCCTCAATTCGTGAGATAAACGTGGTCAAGGTAGCCATGTGAGAACCTGACTCCTTCAGTAATTGGGAGGGGATGCGGAGAGAAAAGATTGGATGCGTCACGGGAGGCAGCGCCATACACATGTGGCGCTGCCTCAACTTTTTTGTCAGAAGCTCTAACGGTTGGGTTGCGGGGTAAAGCGTAGATAAGGTTTTACTGCACGATGCCCTTTCGGAAACAGTGCGGGGATTTCTGCATCCGTCACGGCTGGTGTGATAATACAATCTTCTCCGTCTTTCCAGTTTGCCGGTGTGGCAACTTTATGTTTGGCCGTTAATTGCAGTGAGTCAATTACCCGGAGAATTTCGTTGAAATTTCTGCCAGTTGATGCGGGATAGGTGAGCGTTAATTTGACCTTTTTATCCGGTCCGATCACGAATACCGAACGAACGGTCATATTATCGAGTGCGTTGGGGTGAATCATATCATAGAGGTTTGCGACCTTTTTTTCGGGATCGGCAATGATGGGATAACTCACCGTACAATGTTGAGTTTCATCAATGTCCTTGACCCAGCCTTTATGGGAGTCGAGTGGATCCACGCTGATAGCCAACACTTTCACATTTCGTTTTTTAAACTCTTCCGTCATGTTCGCCATGGTTCCCAATTCCGTGGTGCACACGGGAGTGAAATCCTTAGGATGTGAAAAGAGTATGCCCCATCCGTCACCAAGCCATTCATGGAAATTCAGGGTACCTTGCGTCGTTTCTGCTGTAAAATTTGGTGCTTCATCTCCTAGACGTATTGCCATAATCTTTCTCTCCCATTATGAATGAGGTGAATAATATATCTCTCCGGTATATGAAATCCCGCGAGAAAATTTTTTAGCTCCTAAAGAAAATTCTTACAAAAACGGAGGAAAACTAGTGTAAGACAGTTTCTGTTATATGGTCAACTTGGGTCAAGATGCGCTATCGTAAGCCCGTTTAATGGAACCATGGACTTTTTCGCCATCCCTCGTCATCTGTGAATAAAAACGGTAAGAAGGAGTATAAGAGGTTATGGCTCAGTCATCATTTCGGGTTGCAATTCTCATGAGCAGCCAATCGGATTGGGACACGATGCGGTTAGCGGGTGAAACGCTGACTAAGCTGGATATAACCCATGAGAATCGGGTTTTTTCTGCCCATAGGGCTCCAGATGCCTTGGAGGAGTATATTCGTGAGGCGGAGGCTGGTGGAGTGCAGGTATTTATTGCCGGGGCTGGAGGGGCGTACCATTTAGCCGGGGCAATTGCGGCCAAAACCCAATTGCCGGTGTTGGGTGTCCCCCTGCAATCAAAGGCTCTGCTAGGCCTCGATTCCCTCCTGTCCATTGTGCAAATGCCCAAAGGTATTCCTGTAGGAACCTTGGCGATAGGAGGCGCTGGAGCCGTGAATGCGGCGTTGTTGGCTGCTGCGATTTTAGCCTTGGCAGATGCTTCTCTCTCCAAACGGTTGAATGCCTATAGAGAAGAACAAACGCGTGCTGTGTTGGCAGAACAGTTGTGAGTGTCGAGGGAGCATTCTCTAGATAGTTTTTCAAACAAGGTGTATGACGGGCACGGTCTTTGAGGGGAGAATTCCCAGGAGCCTCCCTCAGCGGAATCATAGATTTGATGTCTGGCCAAGCCGGCAATCAACATGGAAAGGCACTCTGTCTGATCAGACGAATTCCGGTTACACTCCTCAGGGTTTGATGGTTGTGGTGTCTGTTCCGGTGTTGGCACCGTCGATATATTCAAATCTGAAGACGAGTTTCCCCTCTACTTCAATTTTTTCCCTAAACATCTTTTCCGGTCTGACCCACAGGCCGAATTCGCCATAGAGTGCCCGGTAGACCACGAGATCTTCTTCTGTTTCGGAATGTTTGGCAACGCCAATAACCTGGTATTCTTTCCCTTTATAGTGACGATATCTGCCTGGTTGAATCATCGTCAGACCCTGATCCTGATGCGGCTGTGGTGTGTGCATAACATGTGTGGGTGTTGCTCTGTTCGCAGGGTTCTACCACGAGCTACCAAGTGCCTCATAATCAGTTGGATCGCAGGTGGTTAGGACTGTGAGTGGTGTTGGCGATACGCATAGAGGGCGATGCTACCTGCGACTGTCGCATTTAATGGGATCGATGGATGGATTTGAGGAATACACAGGCGTTCCAAATACTGAAAAGGTGGAACACCTGCACCTTCTTCGCCGATCAGTAATCGAACATGTTTAGGCCATTGTACCGTGGACATATCCGTCCCGTGCAAATCTAACGCTGTAATCCATTGCAAGGTTTCCGGGGCATCCAGGTCGGTGATGGAGCCTGCCCATTCCAAGGACTGGGCAAACACCGCACCGCTACTGGCACGAATGACCTTCGGGTGGAAGGGGTGTACCGCCTCCTGAAGCAACACGACCGTTTGCACGTCAAAGGCCCGACAGCACCGAAGTAAGGCTCCAAGGTTCCCAGGGTCTCCAATCGGGCACAGGACTTCCAATCCAGTGGGGGCCTGGCGAAGATCTCTTCGCGACATTTCGGGGACACCGCAGACCAGGAGCGGTTCTTTCGTCCCAAACACGTCCAACTCCTGAAACAGGGAATGTGATAACTCATACTGGAGGGCCTGAGAAGGGAGGTCATCTCTGGAGGTCCACGAGGGCGGAAGTAAGATCTCGTGGACAGTTATCCCAGAATGCGTCCCGATTTCCTTCCGGAGTTTATTCCCGGAAACGAGACAGCGGCGATGCCGTTTAATCCCATGTGAGTCAAGTAACGATACCCATCGTTTGAAATGGGAATTTTGTCTGCTGGAGATCGTGTATCGTTGGTTCACGAGGGTTCAGGAAAATGCGCGTGAACGATGAAATGGAATATCAAGGTAGTCATTGAGACATGGTGTTGTGTAGCTCTTGGCGAAGAGCATAACAAAAAGTGACTCAAGAGACATAGAGGAAACGCCGATAACGGAATCAAACCGTCACCCCACTCTCCCCATGCATTCGCTGGGTGGTCACCGACACAGACAGAGGCAGAAGTGAATTGAAGAGGAGGAAGGAATGTTAGGATCTTGGTCCATTGGGAAAAAAGATCACTCTCATGAGAATAGGGCCCCAAAAGAGCCGGTCGCCAACGGATCTGGGGCCACAGAGATCTCCGAAGAGTCCGACAAGGCATATGAATCCCTAGCCAGGGTTTTGCGATGTCTCGGCCGTCATGCATTTGCACTCGATCAACTGTCGGAAGAGGATATAGAAAAAGAGTTTGAACGGTGGGCGAGACATGTGTTGGTGGGCACTCAGATTGATGCCGACGATTCAAAAAAACCCGAGGCTGGCCCACGCCGTGATTGGGGGGCGCTCACGCAATTTGTTAATGGACATCGTCAACAGGAAAAATCCTATGTGACACGGAATCTTCAAGATATGCGAACGGTTCTTTGCGAATTTACCAATATCATGGGGCGCGCGTTTGTCGAGGATCAGGAAACCGATCAAAAAGTGACCAATCATCTCGTTCAATTGCGCACGGCAACCGAGGACGGTTCCTTTCACGATGTGAAGCAGGCCTTATTGGCTGTGGTTGAAGGCATCAGTGCTCTTGTGGATGAACGAAAAGAACGTCAGCAGCAACGATTGGAAAATCTCGGAGAAAAATTACGTCTTGTTGAGGAGGAACTGGGAGGTGCGCGAAAGCAAATGACGCTAGATGCTCTGACCCAGCTGTATAATCGTGGGGCCTTGGATCTTCAATTAGAACGAACGGCCGGGATGAGTTTTTTCTCTGGGACGTCGGCCTGCATTTTGATGGTTGATATCGATCATTTTAAGCTTGTGAACGATACCTATGGTCATCCGGCTGGGGATGTGGTGCTACAGCAGGTGGCGAAACGTCTGGTATCGACTTTTCCCAGAAAAACTGATTTTATTGCCAGATATGGAGGGGAGGAATTTTGTGTCTTGCTTCAGGGAGCCGATGGGAAACTGAGTCAACGACTGGGTGAGCGATTGCTGGATGCCGTGAGAGGAGAGGGATTTTCTTATCAAGATATCACCATTCCGGTCACGGCGTCGGTCGGTTTGGCGGAGCTACTTCCCGGTGAAACCGTGCTCTCCTGGCTTGAACGTGCAGATCGTGCGTTGTATCGGGCAAAAGACAATGGTCGGAACCAATTGTATCTGGCGACTGCATGACGGAGTGGGGAAGAACGGCTGAGGCAGAGTGGCGGGAGTTGGGTATGGTTAGTTGAATAATTGGGGATCAGTGGAGTTCAGCTGTTGTAAGGCTACCTGATGGATGTGGGCGATGTCTTCGAAGTTCCCAATCCGGCTGTGAAAAAAACTGGCAATTTGTGGAATTCCCGTCATCATGTGCTCAAGAATCGGTTCCCAATCTTCCGGTTGCACGGATAAGCGACCCTGACTATTTTTACGGACTGAGGCAATGGCCGCCTCGGTATCGGGATTAATCCAGATGTCCGCGATGATACCGGAGAGTGCAACGGTATCCACCAGAGATTGAAAGTCCGGCGGCGTTTCAAATAATTCGGGCGTATGGCTATAGAGGATGGCCAACTGAAACTCCTCAGGAAGTTGCCAATGTTGGGCCAACCAGGCTCCTACCTGTGAATGATCAACTCCCAAGTTTTCAAGTTCATACTGGTGTAAATTGGCATGATGGTCCTGATTGTATTCCTGGAGAGAGACAATTTCCCGTGAAGCCACCTCGTTTAAGGCCAATAGTCCGATGTCTTGAAGCAGAGCACCAAGAAACATAAGCTCGACATCAGGAAAGGCGAAGTGTGTTCCAATGGCACGAGCTGCAACACTGGCCAGAATGGATCGCCGCCAAAATTTTACATGGTCAATCCCGGATGTTGAGACCTCTTTCATGTCCTTAATTAAACGGTAAAAACAAAAAGATAGAGCCAGATTGGCGATCGTTGAAAATCCAAGCAAGGTCACGGCCTGTCCAATGCTGGTTACCTTGTGTCGGGACCCGCCGTAATACCCCGAATTCGCCATAAATAAGATTTGAGCCGCCATTCCGGGATCCTGGCTGATGATCGTGGCTAATTCGGAGGCATTGGTTTCCTCATTTTGGCACATCTTAAGGATGGTCGAGGCCAAGGGAGACAGAATCGGCAAGGATTTACAGCTTTTAACTCTGGCAAAAATCGTGGAACGCTCTTCGTCCTGAACCGGATCTAATGGAAGGATGAGTTGCATGTAAGATTCCTAGTGAATGTAAAGTAGGAGGCGATGTTTAGCACATCTTCGCCTGCCTCTTTTCAACGTCATTCCCTTTTTCGGTCAAAACATGCCCTGGCTTAAGCAGGTTTCTGCAAAAGGATCATGGAGAAAGCTTGGGTGATGATGGAACCAATGCCTCTTTATGAGAAATAATTACTGACCTCACAATGCTGGCCGGTATTCCAGTCCTAACCGAAAGGTCAAGGGGGGAGCTGGAAACCCGGCAAACTGTTCATATGAGGAGTTGGTGACATTTTCGAGGGCTGCATAGCAACTCCATTCAGTAAAGGGATAGTAATTGACCGTGATGTCTGCCTTGGCAAATCCTCCTACTCGTGTGGTTTGGGTTGGAACTTGAAAATCAAAACTTGAACTGACCCATGTGACTTGGCTTTTGACATTGAGGGTCGAAGAGAGCTTCATCATAACCCCGACCCATGCGCGCCATTTTGGGCGATTTCTTAGTTGATCTCCCGTTTCCGTCACTCGAGTGGTGAGGTGTGTGAGACTAGACTGAAAAGAAACAGCAGGGATTGGCGTGAGGGACAAGGAAATATTCCAACCATGAGTTTTTGCCTCATCAATATTGGCCAGGCGAATAATTCCTTGATTGAGGAGGTCGGGATCGAGGTCAATAAGGTTTTTGAACCGGTTGTGAAAGTATTCTATCGTTGCGGTAAATCGTTCATCCAATGTGTGATACTCTAGGCCGAGATCCCACCCGACGCTGGTTTCGGGTTGTAAGGAAGGGTTGCCAATCAAAGGGTCTCCTAAACTGGATAAGCTGGGCAATTTGAACGCCCTTCCATAGCCACCACGAATCTGGATTGAGTCGAACAGTTGATATTTCGCACCAATCCTGGGGCTAATCTTCGGCTGGAACCCTTGTGAGATATCGGCTCGAACCCCGGAGTTCAGGGTCAGTTTTTGCCACCAGACGGTCGTGAGTTCCGCAAAGGTTCCTCCGAGTGTCCGCCGGATGGCAAAGTCATCTGGCTGGTTAGAGGAGCCTCCGAAGGAACTCAGGTCTTGAGTCCCGTTCCGGCTTCCGCGTTCATGAGTCAGCTGTTCACCAAGTGAAAATTTCCATTGGGGGCTGATCGTCCACGTTGTCGTCATGCGTGTTTGAAAACGGGTATAAAGAGTGTCAAAGTCAGCCGGAGGCAGGGCATAGGTGGTTGGAGTCGCAAGAATTCCGGGGTTTGACACGTCTTGAAGTCTTCGGGTGACGCTCAGAAATACCTGATGCTGCCAACCCGCAGGAATGTGAAATGAGGCTGACAAACCGGTCAGGAATTCTTGGGTCTTTCGTCGTTCGGTTTCCCGGAGTAAAGCCAGTTTCGACCCGCCACTGCCTTCCGGAAAACTCCGGACCGTTGAATCTGTATATTGCCCGTTTAGTTGGATGTCGAAGTTGGGATCTGTCTGAATGGAAAAATTCCATCCAGCTGAGTCCATCAAAAATGAATCTTTTTCGATTTGCTCTCCATTTTGGGTATGGGACAGCGTCAGATTGGCGGACAATGGTCCCAGTGATCCTCCGGTTTGGACGAGCCCTTTGAGATAATCGTATCGACCTCCTTCGCCCAAGAGGCGGAAGGAGGGAGCCGTGGAAGCAGATTTGGTAATAAAATTGATTGCGCCCGCCATGGCTTCAGAACCATAAAATGCCGAGAGAGGCCCCCGAACAATTTCTACTCGCTCAATCCGATCAATAGGAATAGTGGAAAGATCAACTGATCCGCCTCGCTGGTTCGTTGAGTCATTCATGGGGACTCCATCCAGCATAATCAAGGTGAAGTTGGGATCGGCTCCTCGGAGATACACTGAGCTGATTCCACTTCTCCCGCTCATCTCATCGGTATGCAGTCCTGGGACTTGCTGGAGGATGGTGGTAACCCGATTGGGCTGAAGGGGGGCAATCTGTTCAGCATTGAGGGTGGTAATGCTTTGAGTTGATTGGTGGGGTTGGGTGGGTTGGGCGGAACCTGTGACAATCATCGTATCAAGAGTCGTAACCGATGATTCCTCGGACTGTACCGGGGTGGGAAGCCATATTCTAATAACTGAAAGGGTGGCGAGGAGGATTATGCCTAAGAATGGCGGGAGAGGAGTTGGCATTATACAATGACATTCCGGTGGGGACGGAAGTTTGCTTGTCGGACTGACATAGCCGTTCTCACCGGATAGGATCTATACGAATTTTTAATGGTTGTCCACTTCTTTCAGATGAAAGTTTGTTCATGAAAAAACATGAATTTCGAACAGAACCATTGCCCACGCCTTCCATGCCATCGGGAGTCGTGCATTTGGTTGTCAATGAAGGCGCTGAGCGATTTAGTTACTATGGGATGCGTTCCATTCTGGTGGTGTTTATGACGGGGATGTTGCTGAATACACAGGGAAGCTTGGATCCCATGGGCGAGGCAGAAGCGAAAAGTTATTTCCATCTGTTTGCCTCGGGAGTGTACTTTTTCCCTTTTTTGGGGGCGATCTTGGCCGATGCCTTTTGGGGAAAATATAAAACCATCATTCTCCTTTCTCTGGTGTATTGTGGCGGCCATGTCGTTTTGGCCTTAGATCACACCCGATTTGGCCTGCTTGTTGGATTGACTTTAATCGCGATCGGCTCCGGGGGAATTAAACCCTGTGTGTCAGCTAATTTGGGGGATCAGTTTGGTGTGGTCAATGGACATCTTTTAACCAAGGCCTTTGCCTGGTTTTACTTTGCGATCAACGTGGGGGCATTCGGATCCGTGATGCTCACCCCCTGGCTGTTGGAGCATTTTGGCCCCGGCCTGGCATTTGGGGTGCCTGGCATCTTGATGTTTGTGGCGACCATCATTTTTTGGTCTGGCCGGGCCCACTATGCGCATATTCCTCCTGACCGTTCAGGCGTATTTCAAGCGCTTTCTCGTCCACAGACATGGCGAGGGATTGGGAAGTTGGCGGGTATTTATGTGTTTGTCGCATTTTTTTGGTCCCTCTATGACCAAACCTCTTCCGCGTGGGTTCTTCAAGCCCAACATATGGATCGGGTTTGGATGGGTGTTGAATGGCTGCCTTCGCAAATTCAAGCAGTGAATCCGGTCTTGATCATGGTGTTTATTCCTTTGTTTACCTATGTGGTCTATCCGGTGTTGAATAGAATGGTTCGCCTCACATCTTTGCGAAAAATGGCTATGGGCTTTTTTCTGGCGGTTGGAGCGTTTCTGATCTCAGCCTATATCGAGCAACAAATTGAATCGGGGATGGAACCGGCGATTGCCTGGCAGTTATTGGCCTTCGTGGTGATTACGGCGGCGGAGGTTATGGTGTCGATTACCTGTCTCGAATTTTCCTATACACAGGCTCCACTCAAACTCAAATCGCTTCTGATGGGCTTATTTCTGCTTTCCGTGTCCTTAGGAAACGGATTTACCGCCTTTGTAAATTATTGGATTCAGAATTCAGATGGGACTGTTGCGTTGACTGGCCCGGACTACTATTGGTTTTTTGCAGGCATCATGTTTCTTGTTGCCTGCCTGTTTCTTCTGGTGATGAAAGGGTACGAGGAAAAAGCGTACTTGCAAGGAACACGACCGGGATGACCTGACCAGAGCATCATAGGCCTGGATCTATGCGGGTTTGGAGATCGCCTTTTTCTTTTTTTCACCGTTGGTTGAGATGGGTATTCTCTCGCACTTTGTAAACCAGATAGAGGCAAAGAACCCTTATAATGTTCTGATTTTTGTTCAAGCTTGGATTCGGAGGAGTAGGAAGTCTAATAAAAACGAATGACGAAATGTAGGTAGGGAAGGCGGGGTGGAGGTATTAAATTATCAGAGCATTTTTTCCTTTTGACTGAGGTACAGAATTTGGTTTACCCGAAAGGCCTCGTTGTAGTGGCCAGGTTGGATATACTGAGAATGAAAACATCGTCCATCAAACATCATCAATCTGTTTGGACGCATCTCGATAAGTTGCAGTAATTCCCAATATTCATTTCCATCGTTGATATACCTATTGTCTCGACAAGCGAAGAGTGGATTGAAAATCATGCTATTTTGAAAATTTTCATATCCTTCCGGGCTGTTGAAAAATTCGTCGCTGAGTTCAAGTTGGTCCGCAAGTTGTCGAATTGTCCCGTCGGGTATAGGCGGTACGCGTTCGAATCCTGTCGGTCGGTGGCGATATAAGCCGGTTCCACCCCTACATGAATCTGCAGGGTTCAAATAGACCATGGCGGTGATATCCTGATCGATGTGAGGTTGCCGTTGCCCAACGTTGAGCGCGTAGTTGTCGGTTTTGATACCTTGAAAAACGACTGGTTGGGGAGAAAAAAATGTGAAGAGAGGGCATCCCCAAAGTGCGCTTAGAGATTTCACAAGTTCCCGGTGCTCATAATTCAGGCGGGCTCGGACTCCCGGAAAATTTCCCACGATGTCGAAGCGGTCGGTATAGGGGAGGCTCAACGCGACTTTCAGAATTTCATCAGGGTATTGATAAAAATCATCTACAATCACGACCTGATGGTGGCCTATTCCAACGCGCTGAATTGATACTGTTTGGTGGGGATTGAGGGCGAGAAGATCCGAGCGAATGTGATTGGACATGGAGTCCCTATTGGTATTCGGCTAGGATGACGTTGGAAAACGGGCCTATAGTGAACTTTGTTTCGGGAGGAGTCAAGGGCTTTTCATGAAATTTGCTGGAGAGAGGAACGATTACCATACGAGGTTAGCAACGCCTTGAAAAGCGTCCTGAGGCATGGGAGCTTTATTTGGGAAAGTATGAACGCAGATTTACATGACCTTACCCTCAGCCATTATCAGATCGAGTCCATGACTTCTCATTGACCCATAGCATTTTAAGGTCGATTGAATTCATGGATGCCATGAAGGGTGCTTTTTGAGTGTGTTGAATTGGTTATACACGGCTAGGCCGAGAAGGTAGGCTGAAAAGGACAGCAGTGTGGAGACTGTCATCTAGGAATTAATTGAGTATTGTTCGGGGCTCACTGCATGGGGTCATACCTGAAAATAGGAAACGTGTTGTTCCCCGCCTTACGATCGCTTTTCTTAGTGGTGCCTGATCGCTTCACTCTATAACTCGAATTTAGTGTGAGTGAATTGAATCATGGGATCGGCTTGGCCGGGCTGGAAGGGGTCGGCCTGATGTCCTAGATATGAGTCTAAGATCTTAACCAAGTAGGTGGTGGTCATCCGGGTTAACTTTGGCCCGGACATGCTCCTTTGGATGTATCCCGAAGGAGTGGACGCTTTTTCAGATAACGGAAACCGAAATGCATGAGTTCGCATTCCGTGACATTCTGTTAAAACGCAATGCTTCCAAGCGTGAAATTCTCTAAATTTTTGTATCAGGAAGTTATGACCGGGGGTGAAGTAATACTTTTTTGAACCGATTGTTGTTGCTTCTTGAATTATGAAGAGCCAATTATCGTCTTGAAATCCTTTATTGTTTGCTCCTCGTCACAATTGAGAGGAGAGGTAAACCGAAAAGAAACGCATGATGGCCTCCATGCGAGGTTTGCGACGAATTATCACATGTCTGATAATTTATTGTTTGTGATCACGAAAGGAACTCAGCTATTAATAGGAATTCTCAGAAAGTGTGTCAAGAAACAGTGGAGCATAGATCCGACCCTCGACAGTTAAAGTTCCCCGCTCTCGAAATCCATGGTAGATAAGTGTGATTTGGGTTTCTGATCCGCGCCAGGCGTACTGTTGGCTTAATCCTCGGATCATGGATCCATACTGGTCGTTTGTTTGTCCAAACTCATTTCTCAGGTACTGTAGGATGGCTTTGTGAATAGCTTCCCCCTGGTAATGAAAGAGTGCCCGGGCATACTTTCCATCTAAAGTATAGAGTTTGACGGATTCCAACTCAGTCGATCCAAGCTGGGGAGCCCCGCGTTTAATCGTATAAATATGCATTGAATCTATGGAATCGATTTCTTTTAAGTCTGTGCGATCTTGGAGAGAATGGCCCCAGAGGCTGCCGAAGAATCCTTTGGGATCATTTTCTATTGGTGTGGCGCTTAAGACGGGCGTCCACGGGAAAAGGCAGACGCAAATGATGAAAAATAATTTAAGCCTGCTTGTTCTATAAGGGCGGACAAATGATTGGAGTCTCATGGTTATGCCAGACGCTACCACGCGTGGGGGATGAAGACAATGGAGAAAAGAATTTCTTCCTTTCTATTGATAGGCAGATAGCAAATGCAATGCTAGTTGAGGGCACACAGTGGGGAAAGAAAGAGAGGGGTTAGAATGCGTGAAAGGCAGGTTGGAGTTCAGGGAGGTGAATCGTTGGATGAGAGGAGGACTGTCCGTTGAAGATGCCATCCTTTCCAGATTCTCCCGCGTTTAACATGATCCATTTGTCAGAATTATCCATGATGGCTTGGACTAATTGAGTATGGAGTGCGTGTCCGGCGCATTTTGCGAAGAAATGACCAATAACGGGAATTCCTAATAATGATAAATCGCCAATAAGGTCGAGCACTTTATGTCGAACGCATTCGTCCGAGAACCGTAAGGCATCATCATTGACCAATCCCGTTTCAGCAAAGACGACTGTATTATGTAGTGAACCACCGAGCCCCAGTCCTCGCGACCATAAAAATTCCACCTCTTTTCGAAAAGCGAATGTACGGGCTCCGGCAATATTTTTGCCATAATCCTGGGGCGTGCAAAAATGGTGATATTCTTGTTGTTGTATAAGGGGATGAGGAAAATCAATGAAATAGGTTATTTGTGGGAGGGCCGAGGGAAGAACACTGATTGATCGGTGCCCATCTTCCACCGTAATCGGTTGAATAATTTTAAGGTATTTGCGTGGTTCTTCCTGGGTCAGAACCCCGCTTTGGTAAACCATATCGACGAATGGAGTGGCGCTGCCATCTGCTGCAGGAATTTCACTGCCAAGCAATTCCACGTAGGCATTATCGATTTCCAGGCCAGCTAGTGCACTTAACACATGTTCAACAGTCTGTATGTCAAAATCACCCACTTGCAGTGTGGTGCAATGATCGGTTTGTCCTAAAAAGGCGATGCTGGCTGGGCATGACTGGATTTGATCAGCTACATGCTTCACAAAGACCACTCCTGTATTAACCGGAGCTGGATGAATGGCAATTGAGGCAGGGTTACCAGAATGGAGGCCGATGCCAGATAAGAATGATGATGTTTCGAGTGTTTGTTGATGACGCATAAGTTCCTGGGAATTTAGTATTTAAACATGCAAAATTTGTACTACGCGATGATTTAGAGAAAGGCGGTGTTTATAGTTGAAATTAGGCCTTTCTGTTTTTGAGTGTTGCAGAAACCAAACAAATGTATACTTTTTTCACTAAATGGTTGTTAAGGATTGGTCAGTGGGGAAGGATTGGCTGCGGTGGTGGATGATTTACTGGCTTGGAAGTGGATTCTTGCGAGTTTGTTAAAAAATTTTGAAGGAAGCGACGGGATTCAGGTTCATCAACTAAAGTCGCATCATGAGAATGAGCTAATTGTTGAATGATTCCTCGATGCTTTTTATGTAAGCCAGAGGCTAAGAAAATTTCCTGAAATACCGTCCATTTTTTTGACGCATCTTGTAGCAATCCCCGGGAGAATTCTTCAGGTTTTGTTCTGAGCGTATTGGAAAAATGTTGAACCGCTTTTTCAATACTATGGTAGGGCGGGGCCAGATTCAGATGGGTGTAGAATTCTTCAAGGTGGCCTCTGAATTCTTGTCGAAGTCTGTAAATAGGGTCTGATGGCAACAAGTGCGCTGGTCTTTATTCAAGAATGAAACAAGCACCGGATAGCCCTATGTTAAGGCGGTAATTGGCTGATTGACAAGCCCTTGCTCAGAAAAGGCAAATCCACCTAATAAAATGGTTGAATGCGAAAAGTGATGAGGTAATGAACGCAGTGATTTTCTACTTAATGGAATATAACATATCCTTCATAGCAGGCTCCTTTAATTTTTGAAGGGCTTTGGCTTCAATTTGGCGGACACGTTCCCGGGTAACCGACATACTTTGTCCGACTTCTTCAAGGGTCCAGGGCTCGTCTTGGCCAATGCCAAAACGCAGGCGGATCACCATTTGTTCCCTTGGAGTCAGCGAATCCAAAATCCGTTCGACTTGTTGGTTCGTCTCCTGGCGTGAGACAGGTCCATCGGGCGTCAAAGTTCCCATATCCGGAATGAAGTCTGTGAGAAAGGTTTCTCCATCTCCAACCGGAGTTTCTAACGATATAGGATCTTGAAAGGCTTGAATGGTGTCATGAACTTTTTCCACACTCAATTTGAGCGCCTCTCCAATGTCATCCAACTGAACTGGGCGGGCATGCTGTTGTGTCAACCGTTTGGAGGCGCGAGCAATCTTATTGGAGATTTCATTTAAATGGACGGGGACACGAATGGTTCTAGATTGGTCGGCGAGTGATCGCGTAATCCCTTGTCGAATCCACCATGTGGCATAGGTGCTGAACTTAAACCCTTTGCGATATTGAAATCGTTCTGCCGCCTTCATAAGCCCGATATTCCCCTCTTGGACTAAGTCCAAAAAGGCCAATCCATGACCCGTATATCGTTTCGCGATGTCTACAACCAGGCGAAGATTCCGCTGAACGAGTTCGGATTTCGCTTTTTCTAGTTGAAATTTCGCGTTTTGAAGTTGTCGGCAGAGCTCCTGAATGGATGAGGACACGGAGGGATTCGTTTGGCCTAAGGCCAACAGAACGGATTTCAATTTTTCAATGGCGGGAGCCGAAAAACCACTCAAGGCAAACGTTTCCTTGAGTAAAGCAATAGTTTCTTCTTTCTCTGGTCCCTTTTTTAATGGCTGAGTGAGATGAAGGCTTTGTTTGATAATGACCCTGATTGTTCTGGACGCTTGATCAATTTCCTTCGCCAATTCGATCTCGGAATCTTTATTGAGAAGAGGGCGGCTGCCAAATGATCGGAAATATAATGATTCGAGAGCCGGCCCGAATCCTCTGATTGAAGGTTTGACTCCCTCAGTCTTTATGGTAGCGAGTTCGGATTCTGTGGGCTCATCCAAAACAGTTTGGTATTCCATGATAGTTTCCCCTGTGGGTTCAGGTTTCCGATAGCCGATAGTTCAACATCCATGTGAACCTTAAATAATGCTTTAAAAGCAAAAACCAAGCCAATGATATGTTTCAGCCCTTATCTATCAATGGAAAAGAACTTAATGCCCATTTTTGAAAAGCTGAATTTCCTCTATTACGATGGTATGAAGTGAAGCTCTTATTTCATTAAATGGTTAACAGTATGAAAACTAACGACAAAACTGCGCTCTGTGAAATTTCTCCTATCTTTTAGAATGAAAGGATAGCTATTAAAGAAATCGGTAGCCCATCGCATTCCCTGGATAGTGCGAAAGGGGAAAAACGCACAATTTATAGGAGAGAGGTGGTGAGGAATTAAAAAGTGCAGAGGTAATTGACGGAACTGTTATATTTCTTACACGTTATTGCAAAAACGGTCCAAATCTTCTTCCCGGCCAATCATGACCAAGACATCACCTTTTTCAATGACGTCATCGGGTTTTGGGGTGAAATTAAATATTTCTTCTTTCATCATGCGCCCCTTGACCATTCTGGTAACTTGTTTTTTTATCCCAATCACATTCAAGTTATGCTTGCCGCGTAACTTAACATCCTCAAGACTTAACCCGGACAAGCTCTCTGAAACGGACACTTCTTCCACACTAAAGCCTGGAGCCAATTCTAAATATTCAAGTACGCTCGGTGAGACAAGCCTATGTGCGAGACGGATAGCTGCATCTCGTTCGGGGTAGATGACCTCATCGACCCCTAGGTTCATTAATATTTTTCCCTGGATTGGGGCCACGGCTTTCGCCACTATGGATTTTACTCCCATTTCCTTAAGTGTTTGAACAATAAGTATGCTGGCTTCAATGTTTTCACCGATACTGACGACTGCGACATCGACGTTTTGAGCACTGACCGCTTTTAACGCGCGTTCATCAGTCGCATCGCATTGGACGGCAAATGTCGCAATGTCACTGATCGCCTGGATTTTTTCCTCATCCTTATCGATGGCAAGTACTTCGCATCCTTTGGTGACAAGTCCTTGTGCCACGCTATAGCCGAAGCGCCCAAGCCCAATAACTGTAAAAAGGCGTTTCATGGTAGATTGGCAACAACCATTGTGATCACCATGCGACTATTCCTGCATCAAGAGCAGCCGAGAGTGCTGTGGTTAAAAAAACTCTTCTGATCCCTTCCAGAGCCGGTGTTCGATTCTTTTTGTATATTGAGAACATTCGCACAAATGCCATTTGCAAAAATAAAGGATCTGAAAAATTTTGAGAATTTGGTGGCGATAGGTATGTAAAGACTGAAGTTGATTAATCATACGTCTGAATGGGGAGGGTGTCAAGAATGATCCCATTGAAATGTCGAGTAGTTGTCGAGTTGGTTCACTTAAGAAGGCTCCACCATTATGGTGGGTATCAAAGCGGAGAAAAGCCTTGCTAGAATGCGTGCCTTATGAAAACATTTCAATCGGGAGAACGAGTTCATTTAATCGACAAGAAAGAACGACCGTATGCGGTCACGCTTAAAGCCGGAGAAATCTTTCAGCATAGTGGAGACCGGATTAGTCATGATGACATTATTGGACAACCGGATGGGACAGTGGTCCAGTTTTCTAATGGAAAGTTAATGGTAGCCGTTCATCCAACGTTAGCTGAGTATACCTTGAAAATGCCTCGAGGAGCTCAGGTGATTTATCCCAAAGATTTAGCCGTCATTCCAATGTGGGCGGATATTTATCCAGGAGCCAGGGTCTTTGAGGCCGGGGTGGGCTCTGGCGCATTAACGATGGCTCTTTTGCGGGCGGTGGGGGATCGTGGGTGTGTGGTGAGCTATGAAATGCGAGAGGATTTTGCGGCCACGGCCACGAAAAATATTGAACGGTTCATGGGAAAGGTACCTAACCATTTCCTTCAGATTCGTAATGCATACGAAGGTATCGAGATTGGGGAAGGGGCGTCTGCCTGGATGTTTGATCGAGTGGTATTGGATCTTCCAGAGCCATGGCGAGTGGTTCCGCATGCGGCACGGGCATTACGGTCCGGGGGTCTATATTTGAGTTATGTCCCGACGGTGCCGCAGGTGATGCAAACGGTACAGGCTTTGGAACAGAGCCGAGTTTTTACCATGGTTCAAAATTTTGAAACATTGTTGCGGACGTGGAATATTAAAGGCCGGAGTGTTCGACCCGATCACCGAATGGTTGCCCATTCCGGTTTTATTACCGTGGCCAGAAAAGTCGAAAATAACATTTGGAATTCTGAGCCATACAACGCTATTGAACCTGCATCTCAACAAGACGATCATGTCATCAAGGAGGATGAATATCTCGGTGATGGATTAGATATTCCCTGAGCCTTTTTCGGGCCAACGCGAAATGTTTACCATGGTGGGTCCCGTGAAAACGATCCTCATTGCCGATGATGAAGAAGATCTTAGGCTCCTGGTCCAGGTTACTCTTGAAGACCCCTCGTATCGGATTCTCACTGCTATAGATGGTTGCGCGGCGGTGGATGCCGTTTGCACTCACATTCCCGACCTATTGATTCTTGATTGGATGATGCCGGGTCTAAATGGGTGTGAGGTGGTACGAAAGCTTCGCCTACACTCCGACACGGCTAGAATTCCAATTGTCATGTTAACGGCGAAAGACGGGCTTGATGCACGTAAGCAGATAGCTTCTCTTGATCTTGCGGGGTATTTGGTCAAACCATTTAGCCCATTAGAGTTGATTCAAAAAGTTCGGGAAGTACTTGCCTAATGAATGAGGATAAACCCAACGAGGAAGATGGGGTTTCTCCCTCATCAAGTATGCTGTATTCGAAGGCCGAAGGTTCCCAAGTATCTGCCACAGGGGAACTCCAGGCGGCCCGCTCTCAACTCATGGCCTATGCCAAAGATCTCAAGCAGATGTTGGAGCAGGAAGGTCAGAAAACTCAACTGCTTAAAAAAGCTCATGCCCAAATGCTTGTTTACGCCCGGGACCTTAAGCTTTCTTTGGAGGCAGAGCAACGGAAAAATTGTGAATTGGAACAGGCTTATGCCGACACTATTCTTCGCTTAGCCCGGGCGTCACGCTATAAAGATGAGGAAACAGGGGCACATATTGAACGGTTAAGCCATTACTCGCAATCGCTTGCTTTGGCTATTGGCTGGGATCAGCCACGCGCTCGTTGTTTATTCGCCGTTGCGCCGATGCATGATGTGGGGAAAATTGGAGTTCCAGATGCCGTTCTTGGAAAGAATGGCCCGTTGACGGAAGTAGAATGGCAATCGATTAAGCAGCATCCTCTTTTGGGAGCGAGTTTATTGGATGGCTCGACATCTCCCTTGCTAGAGATGGCCAAGGAAGTCGCGCTGACTCACCATGAACGTTGGGACGGAAGTGGATATCCTCGGGGGCTGAAGGGAACACAGATTCCCATCACAGGCCGAATTGTGATGCTGTGCGATCTTTACGATGCCTTACGAAGCCAAAGGCCATACAAACCAGCGTTTACCCATGAGAAGACATGCGACATCATTTTAAACGGGAACGACAGAACAAAGCCGACACATTTTGATCCACACCTTTTGGAGGCTTTCCGGGAGATGCATCAGGACTTTAACGGCATCTATTCTACTGTAGGCGAAATCTAACATTCTTTGCCGCAGGCTGTTTTCGATTACTTGGGGTGTTCGATAGGATATCCCGCGTCGGTCCAGGCATTCATACTTCCTTCCACATTATACACATGCTGATATCCTAATCCCATTAAAGTTTCAGCAGCAATATTGCTGCGGTGTCCAGATTGGCAGTACACCACGATATGCTGGTCCAGTTTCGCATTGAGCTCTTGGTGGCGTCCTTGCATTTCCCGAAAATCAATATTGAAATCCGTTCCGGGAATGAAGCCGCTCATATGCTCGTCTGGACTCCGAACGTCGATGAGCACAAATCCTTTTTGTTTGGGTTGGGAAGCCTTTTCAAGTCCTGCTTTGAGTTGCTGAACGGTTAAAAGGTAGGGCTCAGCAGTAACAATGGTGGGGTTCCACCATCCAAGAAATAGAAGAGCGATTGTCAAGGAAAAAGAAAAGCGTTTCATGGTTATTCTCCGTAGTATTGGGAATGGCTTTCTTGCTTGAGGAAGTTAAGGCAGCCGGCATTGTCCTCTCTGAATAGGGATTGATCAGACAATCGTTGAGTAATTATTTTAAAATTGTATGGTTGGTTAGAAGAGACGGTCAAGTGAGTCATCCAGAATAGGTGAGTACCGACGAGGTTGTGAGTTAAAATGATTATCATTGATCAATTTGGACTGGATAATCTTTGAAAAATAGGATGCCTATCCGTTGAGGCCGTAAGAACCAATTAAGGTTTTGAACCGTGGTGGGAAATATTCGGGGGACTTACCGGACGGAAGGAGGGGTTTGTCTTAAATCTTCCAGGGTGAGAAGCGGGAGCAATTGAATGCCCATGTGAGCCAGATTGCTTTTTCCTTCCTCTTCAGATCGATCCACCACCACTAACCCATGCGTCACAATTAAGCCCTGGGCGCGGGCTGCTTCGGCGGCCTTTATCAATGATCCGCCTGTTGTTAAAACATCGTCGACCACTATAGCTGTTTCCCCGGGATGAATAGTGCCTTCAATTAATTTGCCTAATCCATGATCCTTCGGTTGTTTGCGCACGACGAACGTTCGCCATTCCCGCTGTGGATCGGCCCTATAACCATAATCTGAAATACAGGTGGCCAGGGGAATGGCTCCGATTTCCAGTCCACCAATCAGTGTAAAATCTAAGGATTTCAGCAGGTGATAGGCTAATTGGGCCACAAGGTGACGTGAGTGCGGATGAGCCAATACAATACGACAATCGACATAATAGGGGCTGTTTTTTCCTGAGGCGAGCCGGAAGCCCTCTTGCTGATTCCATTTGAAGGCTTCCAGCTGGTGGAAGGCCTGAATGAGGGCATTTTTTGGCATAGGAAGATTAGGAGAGTGTTTCGGTTGAGTCACAAGCGATTTCCTTCTACCATTACGACTTCGAGATCTGCAACAAGGCACGGAAAAAATTATGGTGTTAAAAATGAGAATGTTCGTGTGGAATCGGAAAGCACCGGTGTCGTGAAAATCTCGGCTTTCCCTCGAGGGTGAAGAAGGCCAAGGCCAAAAAAAGTAAACTCAGCGTGAAGGAGCGTATTGAATGTTTAAAGTGAAAAAACGTCCCTTAAAAAAAGAGAAACCCCCGGTTCTCTATAATATACTAGAGAACTATACCGATTATGATCCTCCTGGAAATGTAATGGTCTGCGGAATGACGGAACCGGAAGATTTGGAGGTGCATGCACGAGTCCTGTCTGAAAGTTATGCTATTCCTCTTGAATCTATAACTGGCGTGCTTCAAGACGGGGGGATATATCTCTATCCGCATGAAGGTCCGCTTGTCACAAAAGGCGCATTCGTCTGTCGTGTTGATCCTCTTGGTAAAGATCCGAAACACACGTGGGTCATGGATCTTGAGCAATATGCGGCAGCCGAACGCATGCGTCAAAGTTATGGTGTAACGTTGGAAGAAGGCATGGAGCGGGTTTTTTATCGAGGCCTTCCTCAGGAATTACAGGATCGGTTGCGGCAAAAAAACTTAGGGATCGATTTGACAAAAGTTGAATCAGGGAACGCGTGTAGTGGAGACATTCAATATATTGATTTTCGGAAAGATTGGTCTCCCCATTTTAAGCGAAAATGTGTCATGCCAGATGGACGTTTGATTGAGACCAGTGGGCTCCATGATTTTGCGGAACTGCATGGGATCAGCGTGGATGAGACTCGTACCTTGTTTGATCATGGGGGCACCCTTGCACTGAAAGATGGTGGAGGTCTTGCGTGTCAGATCATCAATGGTCAGCCATCCGTGGCCCGATTTAATTCACGACAATTCAGTAAAGCTAAAGCTCTGGCCAAGGAAAAAGATCTTCATATATTGGACGCCTTAAGTGAAGTGGCATATCAAGATCCAGTTTTGATGCGAGCCCTCCGTCGTGCAGAAAGCTCCTCATTTTTTTAAGGCGTTCCTTAATTCACCTGTGAGCCACGTTTCGATACTGGATTGGCTCAAAGTGGAAACAACCACGAATAGCGCCTGGAGGTGTTCTTGCCTTATGTTCCCTATGTGTTTTCTGATCTATTCCCAACCAATCGAATCGTACCCTCGTTCCGAAAGACATCGGTTAACGAAAGACTTGTGAGCAGGTGTTGGTTGCGAGGCCTGGAATAAGCCACGAATAAAGCCAACGGTCGCACCTGTTGCGGCACCTATGGCTGCGCCAATACCCGCTCCTCCTCGAATGGCCCCGCTGACTGCACCGACGGCACCCCCTGCTCCCGCTCCAACGGCAGTATTCCCAGCCACCGACGCGGCATCGTGCTCCGGGACATAATCCTCTGCAAGCTGTTGGCATTCCTCAATGTCCTGTTCTGCTCGATCGGGGCCAACTTGTTGAAGATGATCGTTGGGATAAAGGATTGGGCGAGGGCCAGAGCAGCCAAAGGCTAGGATACAAACACTACAGATGCTAAGGGGGACAATAAATGAATGGAAATAGGAATGGGACATACTGTGCTCCTTTTCTATGGAGGCCGTGTGTTCAATGAGAGGAGGTATTTGGTCGAACAAATCGGCTGGTAAGACGCGTCAGCCACTTTTTAGGAAAAAATGGAGTTATCCATTGGGTTGCCAGTCCCTGCCATCCAATAGTCACGAGGGTTTGCCGGGACATCAAGGCCTTTAATGATTTTTGTACGACGTCGTGGGGAGTGTGAGCAGAAGAGATGTGGCGTGGGCAGTGCCCTGCCGTCCTATGAAACTCGGTTTTTGTGTAGCCTGGACAGCATACCTGGATGGTTACCTCATTTTCCTTGGCCTCCATCGCCACGGCTTCAGAGAAAGATATGATAAAGGCTTTCGTGGCGGCGTATTCCGCCATATAGGGAATTGGAAAAAATCCTGCCACGGAAGCCACATTGATAATTGCACCCTGCCGTCGATTCATCATATCAGGTAGGAAGAGTCTTGTGCTTTCTGTGGTCGCATGGATATGGACCTGTAACATGTCTTGGATCGTGGAGAGTGGCATGTTTGTAAATAAGCCATACAGCCCAAAACCGGCATTATTGACAAGTAACGACACATCCGTCCGATATGATTGAGCTAATTGGTAAAGGGTTTCAGCCGCGTTAGGCTTGGCCAAATCCAGCGCTTCTGTCCAGACTTGAACAGAGGTGGTCTGTTGAATCTCCTTGGATAATTCATTCAAACGGCTTTGGTCCCGGGCGACCAACAGGAGATGATAGCCTTGAGCCGCTAAGGCTCTGGCATATTCGGCCCCAATCCCTCGTGAAGCTCCTGTAATAACCGCGAATGGCGCCATATTTTTCATGGATAGAGTCTGAAGAAATCGTTCAACCATAAAAGGCTTTCTTTCTACTGGTCAACTGCGGACCGACCAAGAAGCGCTGAGCACGAGCAAGGCGTTGTCGGTTTTTAATGAACTATGCTCATGGAATAAGCCCGAAAATATTAAGAATTATCCGGGATGTGCCGAATGAAACAGGTATGCGCCGATCAATCGGTTCTTCAAAGCCGATTGCCTGAATTCACCACAAACCAGAGGACTCGATAACCGACATGAGTGCCGAAGGAATTGATCATACGGTAGAAGCCTGCGGGTCGAGTTCGGCAGCTGGTGTGCTTGAGTTGCCGAATGCTCCTTCAAAGGCTGTCCCGAAGAACGTCAATTTGGAGCAGGCCTTGGCTGATATTGAAGAGCAAGCCGGGGGATTAGTAAAAACCACGAAGCAGGTGATGGCGTCATTTAAAAAAATTAAAGATGCAGCGAAAGTAGGTGATTTGGTCAATCTGCGAAAATTACTGGAGGAAGGCAAGGAGGTGACCCTGAGCCTGGGGTGTGACTTTGTGAAAACCCAGGACCGTCTGAATTTTGATGAAGCTGGATATTTGGAGGGCAAAGCGTTTCGCCAGGAACTACTCACTACTGCCCAGCAGATGGGTGTCAATCTCTATGAGCACGATGGCTATTTATTTTCTTATCCCGTCTTATTACGCATCCTGCATAAAGAACGTGCGGTCGCCATTGATCGAATGCGGGAAAACCGGCTTCGTCCTTCGGTCTTGGTCAAACGATTAAAGGAAGTTCAAAATAAACCCCTTCGATTTAAGCCGCAAACGTTTTTGGAGATGGTCTTTACGGCCTATTCCATTGTGGTGGCGGGTCGAGGGAAGCACCTCATTGGCAAAGGAACGGTGATTCCCCTCTTGGAACTGTACCAACTCTTGACGCTCCTTCCGTGGCAGGCCAATGAATACACCAGACAAGAATTTGGCCGGGATGTCTATTTATTGGATAAAAGTGGAACCATTTCCACCAAAAACAATCATCGGGCAAACTTTCATGCCAGTACCGGTGTGCGGGATGCCAACAAAACCTTAACCGTGATTGCGCAAGGGGGACGGGAGAAAACCTATTATGGAATTTCCTTTGTCCAGACGGGATAAAGGAGTCCGGACCGTATTTAAGTTTCCCTAGGGTGAACCGAGAAGACGAATGAGATTAACAGGATATTGAGGAAAAATTTATGTCTCCACAGGAATGGTTGAACGTTCTCAAATCTGCCTATCTTCAGGGGTTTATTCGTCGTGGGGGGTCGGCCGTCAAATTTGCGGTCGTGGAGGAGGCACAGAAGGCCAAAGCTGTGAGCGTGGGGGTGGGGGAGCTGTCACGGGAGCAAGGCTTTGTCACGATTCACGCGGATTCTCATTGTACGAAGGTTCAACTCATTGATCTCTTGTTTAAGGAAATGGCCAGACAAATTGATTGGGATGCCTTGGCGTTCGAGTATGTCAAAAAACTCTTTCGAGAGCATCAATGGAAGATTCCTGAACAGCGGGAGGAATGTTGCTGGTCTTCTCTGGCCTCTCTCAATAGTTGCGATGAAGCCACGATACACCGAGAAGTGAACGCATGGTTGGAAGGGAGCTTGTTTCAGGATTTTCATATGAGTCGGGAATTTCGACTGGCCATGATCCAGTTGTGTGTGGCTCAGCTGGAATTGCCGGATAGTCCCTCTACAGAGTCGGGAGCAATTAAGGCCTGGCTTCGCGGCGAGCTGAGACAAATGGCACCTCTCAAAAAAATATTGATTTTTGAAAAGGTCACCCGTAGTAATGCGCGTGACCTCATCGTCTCCTTAGCCCATTGGACCCGCCTGTTGGGGAAACCCGGTATGGTCTTGACCATCGATATTTCAGCCTTTACAGGCGGCAAAGAATCCGGTGCAACCTCCCTGAATTATTCGCCCTCTGCAGTTATGGATGCCTATGAGATGCTGAGACAATTCATTGATGGCAGCGATGAAATCGAAGGGCTATTGGTCGTGGTCGTTACCTCGCAAGCCTTTCTCTCGGATCAACGGTTGGGTCTGAATCGGTATGAGGCCCTAAAGCTTCGAATTTGGGATGATGTCCGGGATAAAACCCGACAAAATCCCTTTGCGCCGATGGTCAGGCTGACTGACCAGACCGCAGTCTTTGCCGAGAGCAGTCTCCTGGCCAGAGTGGGAAACCGAAAAGAAGATGTGCAGCATCAACGGGTTATTGAATCCTTGAGGGCAGGTGTCCCGAGCCCGGGTGTGGTCCAAGCGCTGGGATGTCCACAGCCGATGGTCAAATCCAAATTTCAACAGATGTTGCAGGACGCTCAGGCCAGCATTCATAAGGGTTGGACCACAAAAGGGATGTTGATTGAAGGAGGATTTGGTACGGGAAAATCACATTTGCTGGAATCCTTAAGACGTATGGCCTTGGAATCCAGATTTGTGTGTAGCAAGGTCGTCATAAGTAAGGAAACGCCTCTCTATAGTCCTGCATTGATGTTTCGGTCGGCCATTGAGGCTGCTGATATCCCCGAAAAACGAGGAGATGTCTTGGCCGAGGTGGCAGCGGATTTAAACTTTAAGAGTCCCCAATACGCGAATTTTTATGAATGGGTGCATCGTCAGGGCGGAGAAATTGATGGGCGGTTTGCGGCCTCGGTGTTTCTCTACGAACGCATGGTGAATGACCCGGAGTTACGTCACCGGATCATTCGATTTTGGGCAGGGGATCCGCTGACCGATGCTGAAATCAAGCGATTACTCAAATCCTGTGATGGGAGCGTTGCCTATCGATTTGAACGAGTCTCACCCATGGAGATGGCATTGCAACGATTTAAATTTGTTTCACGACTGATGATTGCGGCGGGATACTCTGGTTGGATTTTACTGATCGACGAGGCAGAAATTATTGGCAGGTATTCCTTTAAGCAACGAGCCCAGTCCTATGCGGAATTAGCCAGGTGGCTGGGCCGACTGGAAGCCTCCAGCTTTGCCGATCTCGGCTATAAGTCCGGATTGGCGGCGGTGATGGCGCTCACAGATGATTTTCAAAGTGCGATTTTGGATGAAAAGGGTGATAGGGAAAAAGTACCGGAAAAACTGCGAGAATCAGGATCGGAAACCGATTTGGTGCTGTCCCGCCAAGCAGAACAGGGAATGCGGCTCATTGAATGCGAACGCATACCCTTGGTCGGTCCCTATGACCAGCTTGTAGAAGAAATCTACCATAAAATTCGTTCCATTCATGGAGCCGCGTATGGGTGGGAACCACCTCAGGTCCCAACGATTGAGCGATTATCCAGCACCCGGATGCGTGAATATGTCAAAGGCTGGATTACCGAATGGGATCTAACACGTCTTGATCCAACACAAAAAGTTGACATTGAATTAACGGAAATTCGACAGGATTATTCGGAAGATTCTGAATTAGAAGGGGATGAGGAAGACCAGCTTCACCCGGCACTCTCCGAGTCGAACTAATTTGGATCTTGACCAAAATGGCTGTCATCAGAAAATTTGCGCAATTTAACCACCAGATTGGAATGAATCTTTCAAGACGGGGTAACACATTGTTTCAGCATAGGGCTCTGCCTTTTCAACCGTCTGTAAAACCTTTCTGTGTATGCCTGTGACTTTTTAACCTGTGAAGGATACGAGCAATGGAGTTACGATCTCAAGAATGGTTTCATACCCTTCGGCAAGAATATCTTCAACGATTTATTGGGCAAGGAGGTTCATCGGTCAAGTTTGTGGTAACAGATTCTGACTCGGATAGAATCGACATCCAAGAGCAACTGGCTACCTTGGCTCAGCAGGAGGGGTATGCGTGCATCTTAGTTGATGCCAAAGACACCAAAATTCATATGATGGATAAGTTTTTCCATCAGATTGCTCGTCGCATCCCATGGGATGATCTGGCCTCACAATTTGTTCGTCGACTCCTTCAAGAAAACGGGTACCAGATTCCGGACAACAAGGAGGAGTTCTGCATGACGGGAGTCGCCCGGATGAATGAACGGGCGGAACCGTTACTGCGACGAGATTTAAATAGTTGGTTAGAGCGGGCTATTTATCGAGATACGCAGATGTGTCAGGAATTTCGTATGGCCATGATCCGATTGTGTCTGGGGCAATTGGACTCTGGCTCAGAAGTTCCCTTTATGACCGAGCCGGTCAAGTCATGGCTTGGCGGGGAGATTCGTCAGATTTCGGCTCTCAAAGAAGCCCTAATTTTTCAGAAAATTAATCGGACCAATGCCCGGTATATGTTTGTTTCGTTATGCCGTTGGTTACGGTTAGTTGGGAAAACAGGGTTAGTCGTGTCCCTGGATTTGAGTCGATGTTTGCTCAGTAAGAAGCCGGATTCTCCTGAAGGCCTGTATTACGGCATTTCAACGACGTTAGATGCCTACGAAATGCTTCGCCAGTTTATTGATGGGACAGATGAATTGGAAAGTTTCTTGTTGGTGGTCCAGGTGCCGCAAGAATTTTTGACAGATGAACGGAGGGGACTCAACCGGTATGAGGCGTTGAAATTACGCATTTGGGACGAAGTCCGTGACCGCCAATACCAAAACCCATTAGGGGCATTGATTCGTCTTGGATCTCAACAGGCCGGGGATGCACACGATACCGGAAGGAAGGAATACACTGATCGGCCGGCGATGGCCAATGGTGATGTTGGACATCAACGCGCCATGGAAGCTCTGCGATCCGGAGTGCCGAATCGTGATGTCGTGCAGGTACTGGGAAGTCACCAACCGGACCTGGAAGGCAAATTCAGACGGCTACTTCAACAGATGGAGGCGAACGTTCCTCATGACACGCCTACCAAAGGTATCGTAATTGAAGGAGGGTTTGGGAGTGGGAAATCCCATCTTCTTCATGCATTGCAACAGGTAGCGCTGGAGAAGAATTTTGTCTGCAGTCCCATTGTGATCAGTAAGGAGACACCCTTTTATAATGGTGTACCTCTCTTTCGTGCAGCCATCAACAATGCCATTGTTCCCGGTAAACATGGTGATGCTCTCACCGAAATAGCCGGTGAACTGAATTTCCAAAGCCCGCACTTTGCCAATTTGTTTGATTGGGTGCATCGGAAGGACCAAGGATGCGATTCCCGGTTTGCTGCCAGCCTGTATCTCTATGAGCGGATGATTAATGATCCTGAGCTGAGTCATCGCATGATCCGGTATTGGGCGGGAGATCCGTTGAGCAATAGCCAACTCAATAAATATCTTCAGGGGTGTCCGCCCGAAAACCCCTATGTGTTCAATAGAATTTCCAGTCAGGATTTGGCCTTCCAACGGTTTCGATTTGTCTCACGCTTGATGGTGGCGGCTGGCTATCAAGGGTGGATCTTGCTTATTGATGAGGCGGAAATCATCGGGCGATATTCTTTTAAACAACGGACCAAGTCCTATAGGGAGGTGGCACGGTGGATGGGGGTGTTAGCCGAGGATACCTGTCCGGCTATTGCTGCCATTGTCGCTCTGACCGATGATTTCCAAAGCGTGATCTTGGAAGAAAAACAGGATTCCCAGAAAATGGAGCAGATGTGTCAGGAGGAATCGACGGATGAAACTCATATGCAAGCATTGCAGGCGATTCAGGGTATCCGGCTCATCGAACAGGAGGGCGAATCATTAATTCGTCCCTATGAATCAATGGTGGATGCATTATATGAGCGGCTTCGGGCGCTTCATGGATCGGCCTATAGTTGGACACCGCCACCTGTTTCAGCTGTAGAGAAATTATCCAGTACCCGAATGCGCGAGTATGTACGTGGATGGATTACAGAATGGGACTTGCGACGATTGTACCCTGAAGCTCAATTAGACATTGAAATTCTGGATGTGCGGCAAACGTATGACGAGGATCAGGAGCTGGAACCCACGCTGGCAGATGAGATTGACTCTGAAAAGATCGCGGAGTCGGAAGAAAGTTTGATGGCTGTCGCTTTACAAAATCAAGCTCCTGTGTGAGTGAGAATACCAGGCGGGAGGAATCGGTCGTATTACGCGAAGGCCACTCTCCTGCCAAGGAATAAAGGGCTTAATGTGAGTCTCTGCTGTGCTTTCCCCCTTTCTCTTCTTGAGGGTCCGCAAGTATTTTTGACCGGATGGGTGCCTATCATCTTCTGAATAGTGGGGCCCCCATTAGGAGTCGGATTCAGGCGTAATCCCTTCGAGAAAAATCGCAAGCCAAAGTTTTCCGGCCCATGGGGATGAGGGAGACCTCTCATGGAAGGAATGCTCAATTTTGTTGGCAAGGATCCGATAGCGTAAGTCAGGGGACCGCCCTCGAAGAGGGAGGGGATTGAAACGTCTGCATTGAGAATAGGAAAGACCATTGTCGGTATCTGAGTTGACGCCTCGTAAAGAATTGCCGTTGTCGGTTGTGGGACTATGGCGAACCTGTCTGAACAGAATCCTGGGAGCCATGGAGCTCCTACATCGGCATACAATTTTGGTATTAACCGTGCTTTTTGGGCTCTGTCTCATCGTGATTTATTTGCATATTTCTCAATTGAAAACCCAAATGGTGACGGCGATGGCCTTTCGGGGATCCGAGATCTATACCAGAGCGCTGAATGAAATGCGGATTTGGTACACCGTCGAGGTTGTTCAACGCCTTCATAGCCAGGGAATTGAAGCCTCGACAGGGTATCGGGACCATCAAGGCGAAATTCCTCTCCCTGCGGCTCTCAGTCGTGACCTGGGTAATCGATTGGTCGCCGGGCGAAATGGCGAACGATTGGAATTACTGAGCCCCTATCCGTTTTACCGTGAAAGGAAATCAGGAGGACTCATTGATGAGTTCCAGGAAGAGGCGTGGAAATTTTTCATGCAACATCCTGATACGGATGAGCCGTTTTATCGGTTTGAGCAAGTCGAGGGGCGTGAGTCTCTCCGTTTCGTGAAGGCCGATCGGATGCAGAAGGAATGTGTGGAGTGTCATAACAGTCATCCGGACAGTCCAAAACGTGATTGGCAGATCGGGCAGGTTGGCGGCTTGTTGGAGGTCGTGTATCCCGTTGATTCGTTGGAGACGATCATGGGCATGAGTTGGCAAGGGACGTATGGGTTGATGGGGATGTTGGTCGTCATTTGGATGGGCGGGTTCGGGTTAGTGGTGTTAAAGCTCGGACGGGTGGCAAGTGACTTGGAAGAGCAGATTCGTGATCGAACCGGTGCACTGCAAAGTGCCAATAAACATTTGGAATTGGAAATTCATGATCGACTATTGGCCGAAGACACACTTCGGAAGGCGAAAGATAATCTGGAAAAGCGAGTCCAGGAGCGAACGGGAAAGTTGGCGGCCTCAAATGCCGAACTCATTCGGGAAGTGGCAGAGCGGAAGCGGGCCGAGGAAGATATACGCAAACTCAATTCCCAGTTGGTCCAGCGCTCGGCCCAACTCGAGGCGAGTAATAAGGAGCTTGAGGCGTTTAGTTATTCGGTCTCCCATGATTTACGCGCGCCCTTGCGGGGGATTGATGGGTTTAGCCAGGCCGTATTGGAAGATTATGATGAAAAACTTGATGAGTCAGGACGAAATTACTTGCGGAGGGTGCGGACGGCCAGTCAACGAATGTCCAAGCTTATTGATGCCATGCTCAATCTGGCCCGGTTGACACGAGCCGAAATCCATACCCAGACCTTTGATCTGAGTGCTGTAGCCCGGGCTGTTCTTGAAGATTTTCAAAAGATGGAACCGGACCGGCAGGTCGAAGGCATTGTGGCCAATAATGTATTCGCCACTGCTGACCCCCAATTGCTTCGGGCCGTCTTAGAAAATTTGATCGGCAACGCGTGGAAGTTTACCCAGCAACAAGCCCATCCACGTATCGAATTCGGCTATGGCCAATACAAAGGGCAGGCCGCCTACTTTGTCTCCGACAATGGGGCAGGTTTTGATATGACCTATGCGCATAAACTCTTCGGCGCGTTCCAACGGCTTCATGCCTACACAGAATTTCCGGGAGTGGGCGTAGGGCTGGCGACGGTGCATCGTATTATTCAACGGCATGGCGGTCAAATTTGGGCAGAAGGAGTGGTGGGCAAAGGGGCGACCTTTCATTTTACGTTGTAAGGCAACCGGAGGAGGAGAAGAATATGATGACCAACAAAGTAATTCTGTTAGTGGAAGATCATCCTGATGATGAAGAGTTAACGATGCGGGCGCTCAAGAAAAACAATATAAAAAATGAAGTGGTGGTGGCCCGGGATGGCGTGGAAGCGTTGGAATATTTATTTGGAACCGGAGCGCATGCCGGTCGTGATTTAAGCCAGATGCCTCAAATTATCCTGCTGGACCTCAAGCTCCCCAAAATTGATGGGCTGGAAGTGCTTCGACGGTTACGAGCTGATGAACGGACGAAGTATCTCCCGGTGGTTGTGCTGACATCGTCCAAGGAAGAGCAGGACATTGTCAAAAGCTATCAACTTGGAGCCAATAGTTATGTTCGCAAGCCAGTGGACTTTCAAGAGTTTTCTCAAGCGGTTCAAAACCTGGGGCTGTATTGGCTCATTTTGAATGAATCGGCACCGGAAAGGGTGTGAGTCGGTCAGGTTAAAATGAATACCCACCTCAGGTGGGGGGCGTGTGTCTGCCTTGGGTAGATCGGTGGAATGTTCCCGCATTTCCTGGTCTTGTTCATTGACCAATCTCCTCATGGGTGTTGCAAATCCGCTCTCCTTCTCTCTGTCAAAAGTACCAACAGATGTCAATATTCCAGTGACTTCAAACAGGAAAGATATGCCCCTCCACCGCATATCCTGCCTATCCTCCTGAGCCACGTCTTCTGGTCCTTGGATCTTCTATCATTTGTTTCCACACGCTTTTCTCTTCTCTGGCTTATCCGGTGTGTTGCCAGGCATATCCCTTGCTCAGGGTAAGAGTTACTGAACTGCCGACCATTCTTTTCAAGGAGGGGGCCATGAGACGAATGCTGACATGGGATATTCCCGAATCCGTCACCTCACATGAACATGCGTGGAATCCAAAACGAAAATATATGGCTGAAAGCATTGGTCTGGAGACCCAGCGGGCATCAAGAAGCAGTGCGGCCGGGGCGATCTGTTGTGCCAGATGTGGTAGTGAGGTGAAGGTCTTTATTTCTCCAAGACGAAATCCCCATTCCAGTAAATTAGGACGGGCTGTCTCATTGAAGGATCATGATCTGTGCCGGCGGTGTTGGCGGAAGTTGATGCATGAACAACGGAAGACGGGGGTGGTGACCCTGCCCATTTCCTTCCTTGCGAAAGAGAAAAATCTCCGGCCTCGCCTGTTGATACCCAAAATAGCTTCCGTACCCAAACAAGCGTCCTAATCCTCGCCATGAAGAGAGGGTGGGGATGACTAAGCCATTAGTGCTAGGTCGGATATGGTCTATCAGTGTGGATTTATTTGGAGGAAATGGTCGCCTCTTGTCTCTCTTGAATAAATGCTTTCGCAAGGGCAGCATTTTGATACACGACCTGTAATTCCAGATTTCCGAACGGGCGGCGCACGACCTTCAGTAACACCTGTCCATCTTCAAAACCCGCATTCAGCTCGTTGAGTTGTCCGGAAAGAAACGATTGCTTGGTCGCTTCAGTAAGATCCTGGGTGAGGTGATAACTCGCTCCAAGAATGATCTGTAATTGCTGGTACCACTCATCTCTAAATAGCCCCATATCGATGGTAATCTTTGCCAGTTTCCCGGCTGGTTCCGTCGTATCTGAGACTTGGTCGGGTAAATAGGTCAGTTCAATATATCGATTTTTATCGGTAAGTTCATAGAGACATTCCTTAGAGGTGTGGCAGGCTGGTAGGGCGGCTACCTCTTGTTCCGTCATGCCGAATTTTAATTCCCGGAAGCCATTAATTCCGGGCTCTGCTAATCCGAGCCCACCCGATAGGACAATTGAAGCACAGGTGAGGAGCGCACAGGTTCGTATGCTTAGGATGCCGGAAAGTAATGTCATGACTTAAGGTTCCTTACTCGTGAAGCTAGAGATAATGAAGAAAATAAGAACTATTTTGAAAATATCGGCAGTTTGTTATGAGTAGGTCACCATAGCAAAACTTTCCTGAAAAAGGCGATGATACAATGCAGGAAAACCAACAATTGAAGCCATACCGGAAGTTTGAATACTCAGAAAAGAAATTGTTGAGGGGGCCTGTGAAATTAATTTGGAAATGTGACGGTATCAAATTCCTTGGGAGCATTGGGGCCTTCTCGAATAGGTTCCCTTAAATTGACGGTGCAGGGAGAACCTCTTGTCGAGAGTTTGGCACTTCTGATGGGTTTCCTCCTTGCGCTCACCGGGATGCTCGGGCCGGATCAGCGGGTCAAGGCTGAGTAAGCGATGGTCTACCTGCCATGGAACCTATTCCGGTTAAGGCCACAGGCGAGAGAAATCACGATAGTTCATTGGCAGTGTCTTGTTGCGCCTGCCTCAAGATGTGTTAGGGAGTTTCTTGATGAACCTGGAGAAGTGGCCCCATCCAGTAACGCATCGGTCGATCCCCTTCCGCTGCCTTATGAGGAAGATGGGCCACATACCAAAAGACCACATTGGTCTCCTGGACGCTTTCATCGCTTTTAAATTCCAAATCTCCACGTGCGCCAAATGGCCAGCCGGCATCTTCATCCCGGTAAAATTTTCGAATCGAGACATCACGATCTGAAAACTTCTTCGATTTCCCATCAAATGGACCTGGAATAACCCAGACACCCTGCCCGGTGGGATAATCGCGCACAAACCAAACGCGATCCTGGCTGTTGGTGCCGGGCTTCTTGTCATCTTCCTCTACCAAATATTTTTCCCACCCCGGTCCCCAACCGTTGTCTTTTACAGAATTCCGGTCCAGGACAAAGACCTGATCCTGATCGGATCCGCTGATATCAAAGTCCAGTCGCCAGTAGGCATGGTGTTCATGGTCGGTATTACAAGAGAGATTCCAGCTCTGAACGCTTGGATACAGGCGACCGTCTTCGCTCAGATACCAGGCCTGATACAGATGGTATTGACCGATTTTGGCATACATTCCTAATTCCAACCACTTCACGCCTTGGATGGTATGTTCGGCCTGACAGAGCTTTTTCCCATCGCAGTTAGGATTTTTTTTGAGGCGCTGTGGGCTGATCCGATCCTCGAATGGTCCGCATCGGCCACTGGATCGTCCTAGGCCAAACCAACTGAAGGGATGCCAGGCCGGCCACTCCCGGACATACTTGACCCGGATCACGGGCAAATCCGCTTTACCTAATATCAGGTTGCCTTGATAGGACACATTGCGAAGCCCCAGGCCAGCAGCATCTTTCATGTCAAGATATAAGGCCCACGGACCCCAGGTAAATGGTTTGGATTCCCAGTCGGCCAAAGCGGGGCTGACCATCAAAGTACCGGTCAATGCGACACCGGCCAGAAAATATCGAAATGATGCCATGCGACGCGCTCCTTGTTTGGGATTAGTCATTGGGGTCCTGCCTCCTTGCCTGCGTCTAAGACGGTCTGAGAAGTGAGGTCAACTCGTGCAAAGTAGAGGGCCAAGCTCTCCGGCGTTTCAGAAAATGTGACCCAAAATACCCGGTCACCGAACCCCGCTTCGTCGCTCACCCAGAAGTACCGGTATTCTTCAGGGGAAGTCAGAATGGCATGTCCGTGCAGATGCTGAACCTCCTGGGCAATTCGTTGATCTCCTCTGGCCAGTTCAATGGCTGTCGTGATTTCTTCTTCACCTTCTTCGGGCTGGTAGCCCTCACGCGGATCCTGCTGGACAGAAGACATTCGGTCATTTTCCATGCAGACATGCACGGCCACATTGTGGGTGTAACTGTAGTAAGTTAACCGATATGCGGAGGCATCGGAAGCCGATGCCCGTTCCGTTGCTCGAGGGTTAGCCGTGTCGTCTTCCTGCAGGGTCACCAGGCATTGGTTGGCAGGGACCTCCTCGGTATTGATGTAGGCAAAACGATCGCCCAATTGGGTCTTCACGTCCGGATCCTGTTCTGCTGTGGCACGTAAGGCAGGCTGGTCGGATTCGACAATGATAATCTCCGGTCCCGGACCGGATAAGGTCGTGGGGGACATGGCATCGACGGGGCGTCGTGGACCTCCTTCCGGTGGCAATTCCAATGGTAATTCAATCAGAGGAGGGGGATGGAAGGGCAGGGGTTTTTGGGGGATCTTTGTGAGTTCCACGCTGGAGCATCCCAGGAAAAAGCTCCCGAAGACCCAACCCGCCGTCACCAGGATATGAGAAGCTAATTTTGAATGCATGAGGCCGGCTCCTTAGGTCGAAAATGAAAAGGCCTATAGAACAATTAGTCATCAAGCGTACCTTAAAAATTCTCCATAAGAATAGCAAGGGAGTCAGGACGTTCCCTAAAGGTGTAAAGGGGAAATCTTTGCTGAGAATTTTGAGACCAAGGGATGAGTGCGCCCGTTTTTTAGCCAAGTATGCCCCACTGGGAATCTCAATGAGTGCAAGTAACCTTGAAAGGTAGGCCTGAGACCAATCTCTTGTTTCTTGGTGAACAATTCTTCAGCCATTTTGAAAAACCCGTCGTATGCATGGAACGGTCAATGTCGGTTGATCCTTCCATGAAATTGTCCATGATGGCGATGGCTCATGATTCTTCATCGGATTGGCCTGCCAGGTTCATGGGTGTCACCTCCCGCAAAAAATTATCGCTTTTTAATGCCGCGAGTGGGAGGGGCCTGGAGAGGGTCATCGGGCCAGAAGTGTTTGGGGTAGCGGCCCTTCAATTCTTTTCTCACTTGCGTGTAACCGGTTTTCCAAAAACTTGTGAGATCCTGGGTGACCTGAACAGGGCGTCTGGCCGGAGAAAGCAGATGAATGAGGACAGGGACTCTCCCATTGACCAGGCGGGGCGTGTCGCATTGTCCGAATAATTCCTGAAGACGGACAGCCAGAACGGGAATCTCTCCTGACAGATAATCCAAGGGAATGTGCGATCCTGTCGGTACCGTGAGATGAGTGGGCGCCAGAGTGTCGAGCGTGCGCCGTTGTTCAGGAGAAAGGAGCGCCTGAAGCGGCCAGGCAAGATCGATCCGTTTCAGCTGATTGAGGCTGGAGAGATTGCTGAGAAAGGGCCCAAGCCACTGGTCCAATGTCTCAAGGAGTGTGTCGTCCGAGACATCCGGCCAAGGGGATCCCGGTTCCGTGGCGCGGCGCAGAAATTGGACGCGCGCCTGCCAGTTTCTGAGTGTGGGATTCCAGGGCAAACAGGAGAGGCCTGTGTTTCGAAGGCCGTCGAGGAGCGCGGTCAACACCAAATCAGGATCAGGATCGGGAAGGCGGCCTTCCTCAAGAATGAGTTCTCCGAGTCGTCGTTGCCGGATGGATCTGACCGCTTGGGTCGAGGCATCCCACATCACAGAATCCGTTGACTGTATGAGATCCCCGCAATGGGAGATGAGATCTTCAACTGAAATCGGGGCAGCCACAAAGATGAGTGCCGTTGCCGGGGCACCGTTAAGATCTGCGATCACGAGCCATTCTTCATGTTCCAATGGATCCGGGTGATGAAATCTTGCGCTTCGCCCGTTGGCCAGGCGGTATCGTCTGTCCTCATCTGATTGTCGTTGCGCAATCCGGTCGGGGTAGGCCAGCGCCAGGAGTACACCCAACTGATCAATCTGTTGTTTGGGGCCATGGTGAGGAGTGATGATGTGCAGTGTCCGTTGCCACGACTGAGAGACCTGGCGAATGCGTTGGATGGTTCCCCTATCCGGAGCCCGGGTGTTTCTCTGAACAGGGGCGCCACCATAGAGCATATCAAAGCGGGTGCGAAGATCGGCATGTTCCCGTGCGATTGATCCTTTGAACAGGTTTCGTTCGCTTAGGGCTGCGGCAAGATCGCATGCGAAGGCTCCCACTCCCAGCGCCTTTCCCTTCAGGACCATATGCGCGAGTCGCGGGTGCATGGGGAGATCGGCCATCGCCCGGCCATGATCGGTGATGTGGCCATAGGTATCACATGCGCCCAGGGAGTGAAGGAGGTGTCGTGCCTGAGCGATGGCGCCGGCAGGAGGAGGGTCAAGCCAGATTAATTCCTGGGGATCGTGATTTCCCCATTGGCACAACTCCAACACGAGTGAGGTTAAATCGGCATCAAGAATTTCCGGTGTGGTCCGGGGGGTGAGGGTACGCTGCTCGGCTTCAGACCAGAACCGTATACACAGGCCGGGTTCCAGGCGTCCCGCCCGCCCGCGACGTTGTTCTGCCGATTGTTGAGAGACCGTGAGGGTGGCCAGCCGGCTCATACCGCTGCGTGCATCAAAACGTGGTACGCGCATGAGCCCGGTATCGATGACGAGACGAATACCTTCGATGGTGAGACTGGATTCGGCAATATTCGTGGATAGGACCACTTTGCGCCATCCGGCAGGCGGTGGAAGAATAGCCTGGTCCTGAGCCTGAGCGGATAGATCCCCATAGAGAGGAGCGATGCGAGTATGGGGGTCAAGAGGAAGGTCTGCCAGGAGGCGTTCCACCTGGCGGATTTCTCCCGCACCTGGAAGAAACACAAGGAGGTTGCCCTGTTCGGTCTTCAGCAGACGATGAATGGTATGGGCCACCTGCATGGCGAAAAATTTCCCATCCGGCTTTCCGACGTAACGGGTTTCGACCGGAAACATCTTACCTTCGCAGCTGATCACGGGAGCCTGTCTCAATTGTTGGGAGATGGCCGCACTGTCGAGTGTGGCCGACATGATTAACAGCCGGAGATCCTCTCGAAATACCTTCTGGGATTCCAGGCATAAGGCCAGGCCCAGATCGGCTTGCAGACTACGTTCATGGAATTCATCAAAGATGACCAGGCCGTAGTGTTGTAAAGAGGGATCGTGCTGCAGGATTCTGGTGAGAATGCCTTCGGTTACCACTTCCAGTTTTGTGTTGGGGCTGATTTTAGTATCCAACCGTGTTCGATATCCAACGGTGGTGCCAACGGTTTCCCCCAGAAGATCGGACATACGGCGCGCGGCTGCACGCGCGGCCAACCGTCGAGGCTCCAGCATCATGATGGTTTTTGGAATCAACCACGGTTCTTGGAGAAGGGCCACCGGGATCTGTGTCGTTTTCCCGGCACCAGGCTGAGCGGTGAGCAGGACGATTGGGTGTTGCCTGAGGGTCTGCTGTAGTTGTGGAACGACCGCATCAATGGGATACATGTGTGTCTTCATGTAAAATTCATTGTGAGGTGGAATGGCGAATCAGATGTTTTCAGCAAGGCCCCCATGTTGGATAGGAACTTACCTAAAAAACCAGGTTGAAGCATCTCTCTTCAGTGTAGATGAAGCAATTGTGTTTTAATTTTGCGGACATTCAGGGTACACTAAACTATTCAATAAAGGGTTTTGTTCATCGGGAACGGCATCAAACTAATCAGGAGGGAAAGACGGAATGAAGCCAGCAATCAAAAGGGGGCTGACCACAGTACTTTGCACAATCCTGGTAGGACTGAGCCTCACTTCCACTGGAATAGGGAGTGAAACGAGCCCTCATTCGGCAGTGGAAATGATCACGGTTGATGGTCATACGGTTCCCGACATTGGTCCACTCCCGACTGTTGTTCCACAGCCTCCTGGCAACCTCAATTACGCGGCAAAACTTTCTCTTGGAAAACAGCTGTATTTTGATGGTCGGTTATCCAAAAACAATGCGATCTCTTGTGCGTTTTGTCATAACCCTGTTGCGGGATTTGCTGATCCCAACCAAACCTCGGTGGGCGTTGGAGGGCTGCGGGGCGGCCGGCAATCCCCTACAGTGTACAACACCGCTTTTAATCCCTTCCAATTTTGGGATGGTCGAGCCGGCTCTTTGGAAGAACAGGCCATTGGTCCTATTCATAATCCCGTTGAAATGGCTGAGACCCATGAAGCTGTCGTTCCCAAAATTGCGAAGATAAGCGGCTACAAGGAAGAGTTTCAGAAAGTATTCGGAACCGGAGTGAGTTTGCAGGGAATCGCTGAAGCGATCGCTGCCTATGAACGGACCATCATCTCCACCAATTCCGCCTTCGATAAGTTTGTCTTAGGGGATCAACAAGCGATGGGAGAAGACGCCCAGCGTGGGATGGCCCTTTTTAAAGGAAAAGGCCGGTGCATCCTCTGTCACAACGATTCTAATTTTACGGATAATCGATTCCACAACCTTGGCGTGCCGCAAGTGGGACCGATGAAAGAAGATTTGGGCCGGTATTATGTGACTCGTCGTGAACGAGATAAAGGGGCATTCAAAACTCCAACGCTTCGAAGCATTACGGAATCTGCACCGTATATGCACGACGGTGCCTTTAAGACATTAGAGGAGGTGATCGACTTTTTCGATAAAGGCGGAAATGCCAATCCTCAGTTAAGTCCATTGATGAAACCACTGGGATTGGCGCCGCAAGAGAAAGCCGATCTGATTGCCTTTCTGAAAGCATTGACCGGCGAACCGATTCCGTTTGAGTTTCCGAAGTTACCAGAGTAAATCAGCCTACACAGGAGAGTAGGCGAATGCTCGTTTCGAGGTTGTATCGCGAAGGTCTGTATCAGGTTGTCGGGAGTCATGGTGTTGGAGGATGATCCTCCAGGCAAGGCAGAGCAGGGCAAACGTGTGAATCGGACCTATGGTTATTGCCTGAATGGTCATGGGGCAAAGGGTCTGAACTGATGAGTCTGGTGGCAGATAGTCTCTGGTTTAGGCCCCCTGCCTTCGCCTCGGAGACGGTGCAGAAAAAGTCTGAGAAAGAATCATTAATGATTCTTCGAGATGGAAAGTCAGGGACCTGGATGCCCTTCTGGAAAGAGTTATCGTAGCAGCATTTCGGAATGTCTTGGCCTTTCTGTAAGAGTTCGGGAGGTAATTCCAGCAGGGTAAAAACTCAACTCCGAAAGCGAGCCCAGGAGGGGGGAATAGATATCTATTTCAACGCAGGGCGTCTATGAAGGCCTGACTGATTTCCCCTCTGGCGACCTCGGTGACGGGCCCTTTCATGGTGATGTTGTACTGAGGATCAACGGTAATATCCAATGTTCCTCCAGGCGCCTTTACGCACACGGGACTTTTAACTAACCCTAACCGTACTCCGGCACAAGCCGCCGCACAGGCGGAGGAGCCTGAGGCTTGTGTTTCTCCCGCACCCCGTTCCCAGATCAAAATAGAAATGGTCCGAGGCCCGGTTGGAACGGCCAGTTGGACATTGGTTCGTTTGGGGAAAATGATATGGTTTTCCAGTTCAGGCCCGATTTCAAGAAGGTCCTGGCGGGTCCATTGTTCTTCCTGTTTCTTATACACCACGCAATGCGGGTTTCCGACACTGACCCCGGTAAACCGGAGAGACTGGCCTGCGGCTTTAACCGGCTGTTGAATTAATTCAGGCACCCGTAAGGTGCAGGGGAGAGAAATGGGTTGAAACGAGGCTCGTCCCATATCGACTGTGGCCCCATTCACGTATCCATGGCCGTTAAGTTCCAAATGGATCTCAACCAATCCGCCCTTGGTCTCTACGGTAAAGTGTTTTTTCCTCGTATGCTTGGTGTGGTACAGATAGCAACCGAAAATCCGCAGTCCATTACCGGATTTCTCGGCTTCACTCCCGTCTGGGTTGTATATGCGCAGTCCAAAGTCCGCTTTTTTCGAGGTCCCGAGCGCCAGAATGCCGTCACTGCCCACTCCCCAATGCCGATCACAGAGAGCCCGGATAGTCCGCGGTGTTAATTTAAAAGACATTTTGGCTGGGTCGAGAGCAATATAGTCATTGCCCAGGCCATGTCCTTTGAAGAAATTGTTGTTCATGCCTGCTCCACAATGGTATGGACTGCTATCGGGCGATAGGCCTTGCCGGCAAGGCTTTTTCCCGTCTGGACGGTAGGCCTGAATTATACGTAAAAATGATGAAAGAGGAAAGTGCTGAAGAAGGGAAAACGCCTAGGAGGTCAAAATCTTATGGCAAGTAGGGCGGAGAGTTGCCTAATAGCTACTTGGACCGGTTAATTTGAAAATAAGAGGGGCAACCAAAGTGATTTTCCAGTCTTTTGTGAGCCATTTTTACGAGGGATTATTGAGAAAGGCCTGAGAGGAAGGTGCCATTGACACATTCTGTTGAAAGAGTTTTTTCACAAGGCAGGCGGGTTGATTCGGAGAGAATGCCCATGGGCCTTGCCCCCACGGTTTAGTGATGGCAAGGCCCAAAAATCAGGTCGAAAAAAGGAAGGAGGCAAAAGTCATTGGGCCTTCTTGGACAGGTTGCGAGCGGAGCGGCGCTCATTATCGGTGAGGTAGCGCTTTCGCAGCCGCACATTTTTGGGAGTCACTTCGACCAGTTCATCATCTTCGATGAATTCCAAGGCGAATTCCAGGGTCATTTCCCGCGGCGGAATGAGGTGAATGGCTTCATCGGTTCCAGAGGCCCGAATGTTGGTGAGTTTTTTCTCGCGAATGGCATTCACCACCAGGTCATTGCCTTTGTTGTTGACCCCAACCAGCATGCCCTCATAAATGTCGTCCCCAGGATGGAGGAAAATTTCTCCACGATCTTGAAGTCCCCAGAGGCCATAGGCCACGGCTTGTCCAGGACCATGAGAAATGAGGACTCCAGCCGAACGATGAGGAATCTCTCCTTTAAAGGGTTGGTATTCATGAAAAATTTGTGACATGACACCGCTGCCTCTGGTCATCCTCAATAATTCACTGCGAAATCCCAAAAGGGCACGCGACGCAATATGGAATTCCATGCGGACGGTGCCGACCGCACTGATCCGCAGGTCTTTCATTTCAGCCTTGCGGCCACCCAGGGCTTCAATGACCGCACCCTGATAACCGGGATCTACCTCAATGACCACCAGTTCGACAGGTTCCAGAATTTCGCCATCCATCTCTTTGTAAATAACTTTGGGCGGTGACACCTCTAATTCAAAACCTTCCCGACGCATGGTTTCGATTAAAATGGACAAATGGAGTTCGCCGCGTCCTGAGACCGTAAATCGCTCGCCACCATCGGCCTCCTCCACTTTAATGCCCACATTCATCATGGCTTCGTGAGCCAGGCGTTCACGAATGTGTCGCGACGTGAGAAAGCGCCCTCCGTCTTTTCCTGCCAACGGGCTGGTATTATGGGAGAAGTTCATGGAAATCGTCGGTTCATCAACATTGACGGTCGGTAAGGCTGTGGGATTTATAGGAGAAGCTAAGGTTTCTCCCACCCGAACGTCCTGATGGCCGGCTAGAGAAATAATGTCTCCGGCTTGGGCGAAATCGGTTTCGATGCGGGTGAGCCCCTGATAAGCCAACAGTTTGGTGACCTTGCCGCGGGAAATGGTGCCATCCCGTTTAACGGCGACGATCTGATTGCCGACTTCAATCATCCCATGAACAATCCGTCCCACTGCCACACGACCGATATAGGAGTCATATTCCAACATAGTCACGAGCATTTGAAACGGTTGCTCGGGATCAGCCACGGGCGGCAGCACCCGATGAATGATCGTGTCTAATAAGGGTTTCATATCAACGGCGGGATCACTCATGTCCAGCGTGGACATTCCTTCTTTTCCGGATGCATACACAATGGGGAAATCTAACTGTTCGTCGGTTGCGTTCAGTTCACAAAACAAATCAAAGGTTTGATTCACGATTTCTTCAGGACGGGCGCTGGGGCGATCGATCTTGTTAATCACGACGATGGGTTTCAAATGCAATTCCAACGATTTTTTCAGGACGAACTTGGTTTGGGGCATCGGGCCATCAAAGGCATCCACGAGCAAGAGCACGCCATCCACCATGCGTAGAATTCGCTCGACTTCACTCCCAAAGTCGGCATGGCCAGGCGTATCAACGAGGTTGATGCGGGTATCTTTATAAAGGAGGGAAGCATTTTTCGAAAAAATGGTAATGCCACGCTCTTTTTCCAAAGGATTCGAATCCATAATGACGGCTTCGCCTTCTTTGAAGACATGCGCGCCGGTTTGCCTGAGCAGGGCATCCACTAACGTTGTTTTGCCATGATCGACGTGAGCGATGATGGCGACATTGCGAAGGTCTTTTCGGCGTTTTTGATTCAGCATGACAGTCGGTTCCTTTGTTGGACACAACCAGACGAAGCACGAACGACATTGTTCTATGCTGAGGTTGCGTATCGAGGCCGGTCTGAGGAGGTTTGGGCTACGGCACCGGCCAGAACAGCCGGAGAATGGCTTGGATCCTGCGAGACGGTCGATTCTTACAAAACCGTACAGGAAGATCGGTCTTAATGCAACTGGCATTCCTTGACTTTCCTTAAATGTAAAAAAGCCCCTTCAACGTTTGACGGCGATTTTTTACCCTTTCATCCAGCTAAGAAGATTCTTGAAAATAAGAACCACCGGAACCTAGATGGCCTCTGATTTAAACGAAGGCGATGTACCCAGGCGAATATAAGTAGAGTTTAGAGTTTCAAGATGATGGACTTACGTCGGGTAAAACCGATAAACGCAAAAAATGGTCTTAATGATATGGTGGGGGAGATTTCCTCGTTCGCTCCAGGTGTTGGACCAGGAGATTTTAGCTGAGACAGGGCCCTTTCCCGTGTTATGCTGAAGTTATCCCCAACCAAGTATAAAGGCTTACGTACGGTAATGAAGATCCTCGTGCTGGAAGATGATCAAGAAACGGCGTCCTATATTGCCAGTGGTCTAATGGAGGAAGGGTACGTGGTCGATATTGCCTCGGATGGGAAGGAGGGGTTCAAGAAGGCCATCGATGAGGTGTATGAAGTCTTGATTGTCGACCGGATGCTACCCAGTCTGGACGGGATCAGTCTGGTCAAGGGACTGCGAACCACGAATGTGAAAACCCCGGTACTCTTTCTCAGTGCCTTGGGTGAGATTGATCATCGAGTCGAAGGACTCCAATGTGGTGGTGATGATTATCTCACTAAACCCTTTGCCTTTTCGGAATTAAAGGCTCGCGTTGAGGCTCTGCGTCGTCGTCCGCCCATCTCAAGGGTTGAGACACGGTTGCGCGTCGGGGATCTGGAAATGGATTTACTCACACGAATCGTAAAACGGGGAGAGGTGTGCATTGAGCTTCAGCCTCGAGAATTCCGCCTGCTCGAATATCTCATGCGAAATGCCGGTCAGGTGGTGACCCGCACCATGCTGCTCGAGCATGTATGGGATTTCTATTTTGATCCCCGTACCAGTGTGGTCGACACGCATATCAGCCGTCTGAGGATGAAGATCAATAAAGGCTTTACACAGCAACTGATCCATACCGTGCGCGGCACGGGCTATCGTATGAGTGCCGATGCGTAAGCTTCTACGTACTGCCAGTTTCCGATTAACCCTTTTCACCGCGTGCCTGTTTGCGGTTTTTGTGATCACCACTTTTGTCGTGTCATATTGGATAGCCGTCCGGTACCTCCTTGAGCGTGTTGACGGTGAAATCACCTGGCAGATTCAGATGCTCGTCAAGGAGTATCAGGCCGGATCTCTCAATTCGGCAAATCCCGATCTGGTGGAACCGGGGACTTACCTCCTGTTGCGGGATAGCGCCGGGAGATCAATTGTTCAGAATTTGCCGTCAGAGGCTCCTGTCCGAAAATGGTTTCAGGAGCTGCCGCCGAAAGACATCCCGATTGATAATGCCTCACATAAACTTCGCGCCCGGGCGGTGTTGTTGCCGGACGGCACCCAATTGATCGTCGGGCAGGATTTAAAAGAGCTTGAGGCGGCGAAAGAATTTTTACGCCAAGCGTTTGGATGGTTGTTAGCCGCTATTCTCATAGTGGGGCTTGCCTGCGGAGCGATTGTGAGTGCCATTACGTTGCGACGTGTGGAAGAAATCAATCTCACTGTGGGGGACATCATCAAGGGGCACTTTGACCGTCGAATTTCTCTCAAGGGGACCGATGACGAATTTGATCGGTTGAGCCGCCAAATTAATCTGATGCTGGCACAAATTGAAAAATTGATGGGAGGATTGCGCCAGGTTTCAATAGATATGGCTCATGATTTGAGGACGCCGTTGTCGCGTATGCGACAGAAACTGGAAGGAGCGCGTAATCGGGCGACCTCTCTGGAGGATTATGAGCAGGCTATTGATCAGGCGCTCAAACAAAATGATGAAATTCTGGAAACGTTCAGTGCCCTTTTGGGAATCGCACAGTTGGGCTCTGGTGCCTACCGGCAGAAATTTCATGAGATCTCACTCAGTGAAATTTTTGAAATCCTTGAAGAAACTTACGCCCCGATTGCGGAGGAGCGACAGCAAATTCTCTTTACCACCATCCAACCGGATCTGCAGTTCCATGGGGATAGCAGACTGATCACCCAAATGCTCGTCAACCTCCTGGAAAATGCCATTCGCCATTCCCCGTCAGGAGCCCGAATTTCCCTCATCCTTTCTCAACGACTATCCGGGGTAACGGCCGTCATTACCGATACGGGACCTGGCGTTCCGGAATCCGAACGAGAAAAAATTTTCCAACGCTTTTATCGACTGGAAACCAGTCGAACGACAACCGGGAGCGGGCTTGGCCTTAGTTTAGTTTCGGCGATTGCCGATCTTCATGGAATCCGTATCAGTCTTTCCGACAATCATCCAGGATTACGTGTGACACTGGAATTTCCCATGCACAATGCCCAGTTGTACAAAAACCCCGCAACCTTACCAATCCGTAATAATTTAAAACAGGTTCGGTAAGATTCATTCGTGTATAATTGAGCAAATATTAACCGTTCAGATCTTTTACTTCTCAAATTTTTCTACATTGGGACAAGGTCGGAACTTAACAAAGGCGAAATGGGGCAAAACTTTCGGAATGACGATCAGAATGAATCCTCGTGCCAACAAGAATGACATCCCCCCCCCAAATTCCGAACGATCAACGGGATTCGATTTCGAACTTCCCGGGCAGCATAGGCTGCTAACAAACCCTATTCCCCCCATTCTGGAACTGTCCTGCCTTAGCGCTTGAGTTTATGGAGGTTATGTATGCGTCCACGTCGAGTGACGATATTGGATCTTGTTACGAAGGGACCGACCAATTCTCTCTATGCCCGGGTCATGAATCAAAACCTGGCGAGCATTATGCCGCAGGTCGTTGGGGTGTGGTGCGAAGAATTGGGCCATCAGGTTCGCTTTTTCTGCTATACCGGTCGTGAAGATCTTCACCGGGAATTGCTGGACGAGACGGATATTGTGTTTATCGGGGCCTTTACCCGGTCCGCTCTGACCGCCTATGCCATCAGTAGCATGTTTCGAGCTCGAGGGGCCGTGACGGTCCTGGGCGGGCCTCATGCTCGGAGCTATCCGCAGGATGCGGCCAAGTACTTCGATTATGTCGTGGGGTTTACGGACAAGAATCTCATTCAGGATATTCTGGCGGATTGTGCGCAGCATCGTCCTCTGGGAGTTCAGCTCGCAGCAACCCGGCAGCCGACCGCATTGCCTGGAGCGAAGGAGCGCTGGAAATTTATTGAGCCGACCATCGCCAAGGCGCCCACGTCATTTAAAGTCGTGCCGATGATCGGCAGCATGGGATGCCCCTATACATGCGGGTTTTGTGTTGACGCCAATGTGGACTATCAGCCTTTGTCGTTTGATCAGATCAGCGAGGATCTCAAATTTCTGCGGACAAAGTTGAAGCGACCGATTGTGGCCTGGCACGACCCGAATTTCGGGGTGCGGTTTCAGGAATATATGAATGCCATTGAAACGGCAATTCCACCCGATAGTATTGACTTCATTGCAGAAAGTACCCTGTCGCTCCTGGCCGAACCCCACCTGAAACGATTAAAGCAAAATGGATTCAAGGCCATTTTGCCGGGGATTGAGTCGTGGTATGACATGGGCGATAAATCCCGGACCGGTCGCCACAGAGGACAAGAAAAAGTGAAGCAGGTGGCCGATCATATCAATCTGATACTCCGCTATATCCCTTATGTTCAGGTGAATTTCGTGTTGGGCCTGGATTCCGACCAGGGCTCTGAACCCTTTGACCTCACCAAACAATTTTTGGATTTGGCTCCCGGAGCTTTTCCTGCCTTTTCCCTGCTGACGGCATTTGGCCAGGCAGCTCCCTTTAATCGGGAATTGCAACGGGACGGACGGGTGCTGCCCTTTCCTTTTCATTTTCTTGATAACAACCACGCGATGAATGTGCGTCCCAAGCATTATGCCTGGCCGGAATTTTATGATTATGTCGTGGATCTGTCCCGGCATGCGTTTTCCTGGCCGATGATTGCCAGGCGGATGATGCTGAATCGTGGCTGGATTCCCACATGGTTTAATTTCATCAGGTCGGTGTCGAGTGAAGGGTTCGGCCGGATTAAATACCATACGAAGATCCGGGGATTACTGGATACGAATGTGTCGGTCCGAAACTTTCTGGAAGGGGAAACCTTGGAATTGCCGAAGTTTTATGCGAGAAAAATTCGTGGAAAACTCGGCCCATTATACGACCTGCTTCCGGAAGGGGCCACGATGCATGACCATCATGCGTATCTGCACTCATACCAGGAGCCCACTCCTGCGCTTGTTGAGGTGGGGCCACTTCCGGGATTGGTGCATTAAGCCCCTGGGTCTACTTCACCGGTCCATAAAGACCGGCTCTCGTCAGCAGGATTTGAACCACCCTTCCCCTCTGATCTATTCCTGATTTTTACGGGAATAGAAAAATGCTCGCTATTCCTCCGTCCCCTTGGCTCTTTTCACCGGAAGAGGATCGCCTTGTTTTAGCCGCGTAACACAAGACTGTCGCCCACGGGAGGGTCGCTTGCTTCATCGAATCCCGTTGATGTAAAAACGGCCTTTTGTTAATGCTCTTCTAATCCTAATGTGGCTCTGATGAGGGTGCCACTCCGACAATAATTTTTGCAGCGGCCTGGTGGTACCGAGCCGGGGATCGGACGAAGGATCACCATAAAGGGATATTCTTTTCGATCTTGCGAGGAAGAAAGGATCGACCATTGATCAACGCGTATGCCTTACATGATGGAAAGTTCCAGGCTTTGCCCGTCCCGGAGCTTTCCAATACTCTTCACGTGGCCATGTGGATCGATCTCACTGCCCCGACGGACGACGAACGGCAAATCATTGAGACTTTGTACGAGCAACCTCTTCCCACCAGCAAAGAGGTGCGGGAAATTGAAGCCAGTGCCCGTGTCAATGAAGGAGAGGATAGCCTCCATATCTATTCATTCTTTTTTCAGGAAGAAGATCATCGTGCCACCACGAGGGCGGTGGCCTTTACGATCAAAGACAATTGCATCATTACCTTACACGATCATCCCATCCCGTTGTTTCGTCTGATGCGGCGAAGAGCCCGACATGAATCGGATCTGATCCGGGATCCATTGTCGGTTCTTCTGGCTTTGTTTGAACTGAAAATTGAACATCTGGCCGACCAGTTGGAAGCCACACATTTGGCATTGGAAACCATCAGTCAAACGGTACTGGCGAAAGAGGGCAGAAATCTGCATGGGGCGATCGATTCGCTGACCAGACAGGAAGATGTCAGTGGAAAGGTCCGGCTGTGTTTGATGGATACGCAACGCGCTTTGGCCTTCCTCCTGCGGCGAGGGCGAGGAGACGAAACGGTACGCGATTGGATTCGCGAAATCTTGCGCGATATCGATTCTCTGCTCCCCCACAACACCTTTCTGTTTGAAAAGGTCAATTTCTTAATGAATGCGGCCATGGGGTTGATTAATATCGAACAAAACCAGATTATCAAGACCTTTTCCATCGCCGCCGTGGTCTTTCTGCCCCCGACCTTGATTGCCAGCATCTACGGGATGAATTTCGATGTGATGCCGGAACTGCATTGGTGGTGGGGATACCCTCTGGCCGTATGCGCCATGGTGTTATCCGGAATCGCTCCATATTGGTATTTTAAGCGGAAGGGATGGTTGTGAGGGATAACGGGCTTTGAGCGGCTAGGGCAGCATCTTGCTTGCGGTCCTGGGCATCCCGAGATCGGCGCGATCATAGGCGACGTGGTGGCGGGCTCCCAGGCACGATAGGATCTCACCTCACTCGGCAGGATGTGCACCGGCACCGGATGAAGCCCAGTGAGTGTTGAATAAAAACAATTTCCACGGGCATATTGACCCACAGGCACGTTGCATATTAGAGGCCTCGGGGCGGTTCGAAAAAGTTCGTCCAGTCCTGCCCTGAGTCATACCGAAGGGAAGGCCGCAGTCATTTTTGCGCGCAGAGCGTACTTCCAGTACGTGAGCACGGAAAAATGGCGAGAACGCCGCTGGCGGATTTTTTCAACAGCCCCCTTCACATTTCACACCCGGCGCATGTGAGGAGGACCCGATGTATCGACCGCATGCCTTGTGTATGTGCGCACTGCTCCTCACCGGGTGTTCATCAAACATCAAGACACGGATTAATTCTCAAGCAAGAATGGCATCCTGCAAAGACGCCAGTGAGATTGCTAGTAGCTAGATGGCGCGCAGAGTAGGTCCCTAGAGTGGGCAAAAGAAATGAGCAAGCATTTGCTAGGGGGTATAGCGATCCCCATCCCAAAGGAGAGGGTTCAAATAATGACGTAGATCACGCGGTTTGGAATCAAGAAGCTGCATGGTTTCAGAGATCTCGATTTGAAGCTGCAAGACAACACACTTTTTTAGTTGGAGAGAATGGTGCAGGCAAGACTTCAGTCTTGCAATTATTTTATTACCTCCTTTCAGGCCAGTGGAGTTCGATGGCAAAGTACGAACGGGTGTTCTAAAATCCTGCTAGACATAATCCCGCGGGATGGTCTGATCCCAGCTGGTGCAATATACTCTGGTATCGCCTTCGTAGGCATCCAGATTCGCCCGAAGATGGAAATGGGTCGGTGTGGACGTCAGGACGGTACGGGTGATGGTTTTCACTGACCAATCACGACGTGTGAAACTCCGGACCCAATACGTTTCTCCTCTCACAGATGAAAAATCATCGGCCTGATACGTGTAGGTTTCAACGGCATTATTCTGCACTTCAAGATCAATGTCATCTAATCGGACAATACCTCTGTCATTCACGACTTCCAGAGTGGACTCATCCTTTGCCAGGTCCCGAATGACCCGCCAGTTATGACGTTCAGGCTCGATTAAGGTTGTGGCCAACGGTGGCGCCCCCTCCGGTTCACCGAATTTTCTCAATTGCCTGTCGGAAGTTCGCGGCTGGCGAACAGGGATGGATAACCTGCTAACCCCGGTATAGACGGTCAGACGGACTGGTTCAGGAGGCGGCCAGGCCAACGGCCAGTACGAAGTAGAAATCGAGAGACGGAGACGGTGCCCGAGCGGAAAACCCTGCGCGGTATCATTGAGCTGCACACGAACCCGATATCGTTCGTCCGGCTTCAAATACTCCGGATGTTCGTTGCTGTTTCGATGAGTCAGGTTGAGCAATCCATATGTGACACGAGTGGCCTTACCATCTTCCGCCACATCCGACAATCGTACGGCCACCAACGCGATGGGTTTATTGGCTTGCAGATCCAGCTCCACAACAGGTGCCCCAAGAATTTCAATCGTCTCCTTTAAAGGGGCGCTATCAAACACGAGGGCTCCGCCGTCTTCCTCCCGCTGATCATGTGCCAGGTCCGGACCGGCCGCATAGGAACACCATTTGCCGGCAAACAACCCCACACTTAAGGGAGATTGAATGCTCAAAGCCTGCTCAGAAATTTGCTCATCGGCATTGGCAAGCCTCCCGACTGCCAAAGGGTAGGATTGGGAGGCAATGGAGGATGACGGCCATGTCGGTTCCCCAATCCAACGTCCCGGCCGCTCTTCATAATAGGTGGTGGGAGGGACACTCTCCTGCATCCAACCGCGAAACATCGGTTCCTCTACAATACCCGTATCAATCTGTTTCAACCACTGATCCCACCACCGCAGGGATTCCTGAAGAAATCCGATGGCCGGACCCGGGACACCGAGATGAGGATATTTATGCCCCCACGGTCCAATCAAACCCTTGCGGGGACCCTTGAGGTGAGCCAGAAGCCGGAACACGGCGTTAGAATATCCGTCCGCCCATCCGCTGACAGCAAAGACCGGACAGGTGATGGCCGAAAAATCTTCACAAATTGACCCCTGCTTCCAGTACTCATCGCGCCGCTGATGACGAAGCCAGGTGTCCAACCAAAGACCGCTGTGTTGTAATCGCTCAAGCCATAATTCTTTCCATCTGTCTCCCACTAATTCAGGATCGGGCGGGCAGCTATTATAGGCGAACATCGTGGAGGCCCAGGAGAGGTTGTCGCCCAGGAGACAGCCTCCCATATGATGAATGTCATCGGCGTATCGATCATCGGTGGAACAAACCGTAATGATGGCTTTGAGTTCCGGCGGGCGGTGGGCTGCAATTTGCAGCGCATTGAATCCGCCCCAGGAAATGCCCATCATGCCGACCGAGCCGGTGCACCACGGTTGATTGGCGATCCATTGCAAAACTTCCAATCCATCCTGCTGTTCCTGATGGATATACTCGTCCGTCAAAATGCCTTCGGAGTCGCCGCTTCCCCGTAAATCCACGCGGACACAGGCATAGCCATGGCCGGCTACATAGGGATGCGTGACGGAATCCCGATGGGCGGTGCCATCGCGTTTACGATAGGGGATGTATTCTAAAATTCCGGGAACCGGATTGGCTTCGCTCTGCTCCGGGAGCCAGATTCTGGCGGCCAAGCGAATGCCGTCCGACATCGGGATCCAGACATGATCCATCTCACGAACGGGATACGGGAACGAATGGACGGTTTTGAAAGTTCCTGCCATTAACAGATGCGAATAGAGTTCCCTTTCGGGAATAGGGCTATCGGGCTAAGAAGAATATTCGAAGGGTAAATAGTCCAGGCATTGGTGGTACTTCTCCAGCAGGTCCTGTTCATTTTTGGCTCCCAAAAAGATATACCCCAATTCATAACTGTAACTTTCCTGATTAGTCAATTCGGAGAGTCGCATGCCTTCTTTGACATGAATATTCACGAGAGCGTCCGGAAATTGTTCATTCAATCGCGTGATCTGCTCATCATTCGGCACTCGCTTCACGACGGCATCTTCATGTTTGCGGAGAAAAATTTTTGCCGCACAGCCGAACTCCCCTTGCCGGTGCGGAAATTCGGGCTTCTTGCCAAGAGCCAGATCGATCATGACTTCGAAATGGGAGGCTCCGTCCACTTTGCGAAAAATTTCGCAATGCGATTGGGAAATACGGGGATTGATTTCCAGTAGCCACAGGCGGTCGTTCGATTCGTCGTAAAAAAATTCCATATTAAAGGGTGCCTGGTCATAGCCGAGATGAAGCATGATCGCCTGCGCCGCAGCCTTCATTCGTGTTTGCACCTCTTGCGGCAAATGCGACGGATATTGATATCTGCTAAACGTGGATCGGTTGCTCTCTCTAATAGAATCAATCACCCCATAGACCTCGACCTGGTTTTTATAGACATAGCCCTCCAAGGTACATTGCCGTCCTGACACCAGGGCTTCGGCGATACAGTAGTCGCCTCCAATACCCGCCACTGATGGTGGAAGCGTGATGTGATTAAGAAAGAAATTAAACGGTTTGGCAAATTTGTGAATTCCCTGGCGAATGATCTCCACCTTTTCCTGAAATTCCCGGTCATCATGAATGCGATAGCCTAACTGCGAGGCAAACGCTTTAACGGGCTTAATCCAGAAGGGATAGGCCAGGGTCACCTGCGATTGGGCATCGGGCTCAAAAGGATTGACCGCGCAAAATTCCGGAATATCAGTAAGCACCTGGCGTTGCTCCAATCGGCTCCAATACTTATGTTCACATTTCAATACGCTTGTCATCGAAGGCCCCGGCATGCCCCGTTTTTGATTCAACAGGGGGACGAGACACGTGGTGGGGAAATCCCAATATCCTACAATCGCATCAACGGTCCCCGGAAACGAGTCAAGAATGCGCTCAGCTTCCTGCAACAATTTTTCCGGGTGATAACTCTCGCGCCGTTTCACCTCATGAGCCCGTGAGAGAGGATGAAAGGTTAGTGACTTTTTTTGGCCAATCGGTGTGAGCAACGCCAGGTTGAACTCATCGAGGCCGACAACAAAAATATGTTTTGACATGACATCATCCTCTCAATTAATGAGTGGAAAACCGCTGCTCTTCAAATCGGGTGCGGAAGATTGTCGTTTTTCCCCGCTCCCGAGTGTCCTGTTGTTTCTTGTAATTACTCTCCATCACCTTACTGCAATATTATTTACTGTATCGTAGGAATATCGAGAGAAAACCTGGTAGGAACCCTGGCGGAGGATACCAACTATTCCGGTTTCTGGTAGGACTATGGCCGCGTGCACGGTGAGGAGGGGCGTCAAAAATGCCAGGTCATTATGGATTTGTCATCTCGTACGGAGGGCCTGATCAACAGAACACCTTATTGGACTACTCGAGGATAGGTAAAAGTGATTTCGGTTTCCAAGACGTGGACTTGGTGACGATCGTGTCCGATGTTCTGGTGACCGTGAAGCCGCGTCTTAATGAAAAGGGAATTACCCCTCGCTGTGGTGGACCTTTCCCCAAGTTGTGGAAACTTTCCTTCCCCTTTACTCAATCCCGTCTTCATATCCGTATTTAACGATTTTTGCCGTTGGAAGATGCGTATGTGCCCACCTCGGGTGACGATCATCCATTTGGTGACCAAAGGGCCCACGAATTCGCTCTACGCCAGGGTCATGAACTTAAACCTGGCCAGCATTATGTCTCAGGTGGTGGGAGTCTGGTGTGAAGAAACTCGGCCATCAGGTGCATTTTAGGTGTTATACCGGCCGATACGGGAGAAGACCAAGAAACTGGTGATTCTCTATAGAGACTGACGCAGAGGACATAGTGAACGGGGTCTGTACAAATGTCAGCTATGTTCGGAGAACATATCTGCATATCAAAAGCCCCACGAGTGGTAGGATAACAAAATTGCGTGGGCGGCGAGTTCCCCGATGCGTTGGGTAATAGCGGTGGCAAGGCTAGGGTTACCGTTCTCCCTCACATGGACGGGGATGCGGAAAAAACAAACCAGTTACAATCTTAAAGGAGCAACAAATTATGAATATCTACGAACGTCTGACCCAAGACCATGAGAAGCACCGTCAATTGGCCAAGGAAATCATGGGCACAACCGGCGACAGCGCTGACCGACGCTCACTATGGGATCAATTCAAGCCTGAAACTGTCGCCCACGCCAACGCGGAAGAGCAGTCCTTCTATGCTACGCTGCTCGGAAAGCCGGATGCGCAGGAAAAAGCCCGCCACAGTGTGAGCGAGCACAAAAAGACCGACGATGCCATCAAAGAACTGGACGAGATGGATATGGGCACAGGTGGCTGGATTCAGAAATTTGAAAAGCTTAAGAATGAACTAGACCATCATATGGATGAAGAAGAAAACGAGGTATTTCAAAAAGCGAAACAAGTGATAGATGCCGGGAAAGCTGACCAGCTTGCGGATGATTTCGAGAAGCGCAAAAGGCAAGAGCTGGCCGGATAGTACATAACTCCGGCGGTTTCGAATTAGTGTCTGATTTCGCTTTCTTCCAATAATCCTATGGAGAACTATCTTGCTTCATGATCACGTTATGTCATGGCGTAGTGAAAATTAACTCAAAAAATCTTGTGTAATCCCGTTGTACAATACGCTGGTGAAGTTGAGGTCTAGATATGGTCTGGACAGGTGTCTTAGCGCACATTTTTAGACCAGTATGCGTTATCCCCTATCGTGGGATTTATTGACTCGCTGTTGACGACAGGACTTCTGAAGGTACCTGTTCTGCCCTGACCACATACCGCAACGGTCCTCCGGGCAGAACCGCATCGAAGGGGTAACAGGTGATGAGGATCAGGCTGTCATCGGATGGATTATTGAATAGTTGATCCGTTCGACTATTCAAAATTGTGGTGTCTTCCACTCTATACGCGAGCCGATTTCCCTGAACGGTGTGCACAATCATGAACTCTCCCGGTTGCACCTTCCGCAAGAAAGAGAAATGTGTGTCCCGGTGACCGCTCAGGATCAATAACTGAGTTCCGTCAGGAAAAGCGCCATGCCCGACCTGCCCCGGCCCGAACGCTAACGATCGTCCACTGGCATCGGCCAGGATGATCTGGTCGATGCCGTGTCGCGGAACGAGCAATCGTCCGACCGGCCAGGTATCCGCCCACGGCCAGGGCTTAGCGGGCTGTTGTGTCTTAAGAGTCTGTGCCCAGGCCTGTTGCAAGAACCATTGGGCGGCAATGGCCTTCACGGAAATCCACAGTCCCTGTTCGATTAACCAGACTCCCAGAACCAACAACACGCCAGCCAACACCCGACTCGTATGGGGTGTCACATTCGTGCGGCTTGTTGTCGCGTCCATAACCATCCCACCCAAACCATGAAAATTCCTACCAGGAGATAGAGCGTGGACGGTGTGGCGGTTTGCGGCCAGCCAAAGATGGCCTCGTATTGCATGCCATGCGGAAGGTTAGCTTTCATGGCATGGGAGTGGAGAGGGCGATGTTCAGAACGAGCAGGGGTGGTTTCTACGGCCACCAGACTGGTGTAGCGACTGACCAGATGATGTCTAGTGGCCACGTCGATGACAGCCTGTCGGAGTTCCGTTTGCGGTTCGGATTGATCAGGTTGGGGTGATGAGGCCTGTTGACCCATGAGTTGGGAAATTTTCTGCCTGGCCCAATGGACCGCAATGCCCGACCGGGAGAGCCCGGCTGCGAACGGCAGGACCCTTTTCCATGGAACGGTTCCGTGCGTCCCGGAAATTGTCAGATGGGCGGGAGTGGTTGTTGTTCGAAACGCTGCCATCAGCGGTTCGCCCGCATACACATCAGGCAGTGGAACCGGAAGGAGATCCCATGCCCCATCGGTGGAACCTTCCAGTTCAAGATTGAGAAAGGCGGGTTGTTCGAGTTTGACAAACAGGCGATGCATCTTGTCTTGCACCTCTTGCGTGGTGCCGATGTAGGTAAAGGTGCCCCGGCCGTGTTGAGCGGCCTTTCGCATGAAATGTCCGTTGGGAGCCGAGCCGATACCCACAGTAAACAAGCGGGTCTGGCCGAGCAGGCGGTGAAGGGTTGCGAAGAGTTCCTTCTCATTGCCGATCAACCCGTCGGTGATAAAGATCACCTGCCTGAGAGAGAGCTGTTCTTCTTTTTGATGAGACAATGCTTGAACCACAGCCGGAAGCATTTCCGTCCCGCCCTCAGCTTGAAGGCTTCTCACATACGAAAGCGCGCGTTGAATTGCGCGGGTGTCAGCCGGCACGGCCAATGGAAATAACTGTTTCGTGATGGAATTGAACTGAATGATGTTGAATCGGTCCGTGGGAGTCAGCCGGGACACGGCCTGTTTCAGTGCGGCTTTGGCTTGCACGAGGGATGTGCCGGCCATGGATCCTGACGTGTCGATCACAAAGAGGACTTCACGCGGCATATCACCCGGCCCGGTTTCGATGAGTTGTGGCGGCAGGAAAAACATCAGACCGTAGGTGTCGCCGCCGTGTTCTTCTAGAAACAGTTGTGTTTGGGCTTCATGGGAAGCGTGCGGAGTCCAGGCCAATTCGAAGTCGCGATCGGCAAAGGTGGAAGGGTCGGCCAGCGTGATGTGCGTGCGTCCGTTGGAATGGGTGTCAACCTGAATGGGGTGAGTGGGGGACTCCACGCGATCAAGAAGAAAGCCGGGTGCCAGATCGATCTGCAAGGTGAGGGGATTGAGGGGGCCTTCGCCGGGATGTTGTACCGGCGGCGTGATCCGTGATGCATCGGGAACCTGATCGGTATTGACGGCCCATCCCACGCCGGTCGTCTGGGATTGCGCTTCGACCATCGACAGGGGAGTGCCGGGAATATAGCGTGGCCCGACCACCATCGGAAATCGGAGAGAAAATCGGCCCTGGTCGTACCGGACCGTATCCTGATATTCAATGTCCACGATGATGGGTTCACCCGGCGCAAGATTCGCGACGGACGCGGTAAACACATTGGATCGTTCCTGCTCCAGGAGACTGGCGCGCTGTCCCTTGCGCTTGGCCTGTTCAAATGTGTTCTTGGCTTCGGCCCGTTCTTGAATGATTCCTTCAATCACCCGCTCGCCGATCCGCATGCGCAGGTGATCGACGGCCGCCTGGTCGGGTAACGGAAAGACATAGATGCCCTCAGCCCATTCTGAGCTGGGATTGTAAAAGGTTTGTGAGACGTTGGTGCGAACGATCAGCGCGCTGATGGTCGTGGTGACATGGGTGGAGACGGTGGGGGCGGGGAGAAAGGGTCCTCCCGACATGGGGCGAATCGACAAGCCATGAGGTATGTCCGGTCCGGCCTGTTGAGAGGGTGTAGTAACGTCAGGTTCCGGTGGTTGAGCGGACACGGGAGGAAGACTCAGGCAATCCACCACACTGCCGGTGAGCCAAAATGCAAGAGGCAGAAGAATTTGCTTCCAGTAATTCATACCGGCTCCTTTATCGTCATGAAGGGTGAGGGCTAACACTGTCCGTCAGGGCGGGCCCGGGCCGACCCACAGCAGGGTGAGCCAACCCGGGGTGAGAGTCTTACGGAAGGGATTCGACAGTGAGGAGTGGATCGGAAGAGACCGATTCCTCTTGAACGTCCTCCTGGAAGGAGACTTCAGAGTCCGAAGAGACGATGGGTGATTCGTCAGTGGTCAGAACGAGTTCTTCACCGGCCGGGCTTTCAGTGTCGGCAGGAGTCATCGACAGGTGGAGGTATTCTCCTTCTGGTGTGGAAGCGGGAAGCAAGGCGACATGTGCCCGCCGGTTTTGTTCAAAACATTCCGGCGTTTCTTCCTGACAGATCGATCCGTCTTTCCCCAACGTGTCTACCTGGACGTCATTCTCAGCCACGCCAAGAGACATCAAAAAGGCTTTGACAGACTGGGCTCGCTTGAGCCCCAAGGCACGGTTGTAGGCATCCGGCCCCTGAGCATCGGTATGGCCCACGATGCGGAGGGTGCCGCTCCATCCCTCCGGCCTGTTCTCCATTCGGGTTTGAAGTCTGTCCTTTGCCTCATCGGACAAGGTCGACTCGTTAAACCCAAAATAGACATCTGTTTCCTCCAGTGGTTGGCTCACAGCCATTCCGGTGATCGGGATGATCGTATTGGTCACTGGCTCTTCAGCCAAGGCCTGGCTCAATGCCAGGGGTTCGTCAGAAGCGGGTTGGCGTTCGGAAGAAGAGGTAAATGCACTCGCCATTTGCGCCTTATCCATTCCCTGGGAAGCGGTTGCAGGCAGGGGCGTTTCCTCGGAATACATCAAGAGGCCGCCTATCCCCAAGACCAGGATGAGTAACCCGGAGGCGAGGTAGATAATCTCTTTGGTGTCCGATGGACCGGCTTCGGTCGCAGGGGCTTGGGTCTCCGTGTGATGCTGTGGTGTGGTTGGCTGAGAAATTTTCACGTTCATGGCTGTCTCCTTGTGAAGTTGGTAAGTTGTCGTTGGTATTTCCGGTCGTCTTGTTTTGCGAACTCATTTGAAAATCCGCCATTTGGCCCCTCTGAATGTTCACCTCCTTTCCGGTTGCGAATGCGATTGTTGAAACCCTCCTATCGCAAGGGGCTTGCCACGACGATGAAATGGAAAAGGTGTTGTAAAACAGTGGCTTAGGCGTGATGTGGCATTGCTCGATTTGCGGGGATTGCGGGGACGAATGAGTGGATGCGGGGATATCCCCGCATCGTAGGCCAAGAAGAATCAACCGGAAGCTTCAACTCTTGATCATAGCTATGGTCTTAAAATGGCAATCTTTTCTTTGCAGATCCCCCGCCTTTGTAAGGCGGGGTTAGGGGAGGTAGAGTCTTTTAATTATTTTTCTTTTCGTTTGTCAGTCTTACAGTTTTTGGAAAGTTTGCCGGGTTTCGTCCAGGCAGCCGAGGTCCTTTTGTTTTGGCAAAAGGACCCAAAACCAAGTGACGCCCCACCCGTCTCATTAGATTGCTCGGACGCGCAGAAAGGGGAGACGGGCTAACTCGCTGCGCTCAGACAAGCCCGTCGAGAATAAGAGCGTCCGATCATGGGACGGGTGACAGGCGTCGGACCAGGGGAACAAACTCGTACCTCAACACTTCCTTTAACCCCTGAGTTGGTGTCGGCATGAGGTTTTGTGTTGCCGGGTCTCGCCCCTGCAGGCGAGCCACTTTGGTTTCAGTCAAAGTGGCCAAACCCAGTGACGCCCCGCCAGGCCGAATCGGATTGATCGGACGCGAAGAAGGGGGGAGAGGGGTTAATTCGCAGGGCTCACACAAGCCCGTCAAGAACAACAGTGTCCGATCATTGGGACGGGCGGCAGGCGTCGGACCAAAGGAATATTTTCAGACCCTAACCCTTGGCCATGGCTTCAGAGGTGGGGTCATTTTAGGTGTGATACATCTGGAACGAGTGGTAATTTGCCTTCGGTGACGCGGTTAAGGCAGACACGCATGACCACTAAGTTTTCTCTCGCAAGGAGATCTGCCTGCTGTTCGCACAGAGCGGAGGCTTGTTTCGGGTGGGCATGCAGAAGTCAGCAGAGGGTGTCGTAGGTAGTGAAAACGAGCCGGATTCGGTCAGGAGACCTCACCCCACCGAAAAACCGTGAGGACCGTTGTTAGCGGGTTTTAACATCTTCCGACAGCCAGGTTTTGATAAGGGATTGATACGGTACATCGCGTTTGTTAGCCTCAATTTTTATACGATCCAGCAGTCCCTCTGGAAGCCGGAGCGAGATGGTTTTTGTTGACAGCTTCAGATTTGGGAAAGAGGCAGCCTGAGCCTTATCCCATTCTATATACTCGCTGGAGTCATGACTTTCCCAGAACGCACGTTCTTCAGCTTCACTTTTGAACTCAGGAATTTTTTTTCGTTTGTTCATATTTGGCCCTCTCTTTGCGGTGCATATCACGGGCTGAAATGATCCGAATTAACATACCGGCAGTACTAGACCGTACAGTAAAGGTCAGGTGAAGCTGCCGCTTGTTGTCGGTTGTCCCTAGCGCATGATAGCGCGGCTCTCGTTGGCTGTGCAGTGTATCAGGCGATACCAACAAAGGCCGGTTAAGAAATGCTTGCTCAGCCTCAGGCTGACTGACATCATGCTTATCGGCACTCTTGCGAGCATTGCCCTCATCCCAGTCAAAACCGATTATTGGCGTCCAGTCAATCATGGTGAGTCAAGGGTTCCTGTATATTATCACCATATACAAATTTAGCAAGTCACGGGTACCCAATTCCGAAATGCGTTCCAACCCTGATTGGGGCTCCCCAGATCCGCTGCTGCGGGTGTCGGTTCACTCTTGCCATGATGAATACTCACGCTCGGCAGGTACGGCTTTGCCCTGCGTATAGGCCCTATGAAGTCGTCTTTTCCAGTGAGCGGGTGGAGCGCCTCTTTCAAAAAGTCTTAGAAAAAATTTCTGCCGACTCCTGAAATACGATAGATGCCGGGTTTCGTCCCGGCGGCCGACCCACTTTTGTTTCGGCAAAAGTGGGCAAAACCATTGACGCCCCACCCGTCTCATTAGATTGCTCGGACGCGCAGAAAGGGGAGACGGGCTAACTCGCTGCGCTCAGACAAGCCCGTCGAGAACAAGAGCGTCTGATCATGGGACGGGTGGCAGGCGTCGAACTAGGGGAACAACTTCGTACCTCAACACATACTTATTCGCGCTGAGTTGGTGTCGGGGTGATGTTCCGTATTGCCGGGGTTCGGCCCGGCAGCCGAGGTCCTTTTGTTTCGGCAAAAGTGGCCAAACCCATTGACGCCCTGCCCGGCCGAATCGGATTGATCGGAGGCGAAGGAGGGGAGACGGGCTACCTTCGTAAGTTTTCAAACCAGGAAAACTTTCACTCTCAAATTATTTATTGTTGACAAATTTTTATGATTATTTAAGGATACTTCTAGCTCGAAGGGTTAGAGGATTTACTGGATGAATCTTCCCTCCGTCGAACGGGTTTTTGACTCGTCCAAGAAAAAGGTCACAGGCTAATTCAAAACTCACGTACTTGACCTGAGGAAAAGACGAAAGGAGGCACGACAGAATTTCGAAAGCATTCTGACGACCGGCGAACTAATCGGCAGCAGTACCGTAGTCGAGGGAGAAGCAAATGCATGTGCTTCTTGGAAGCTCCGAAACACCCTCTATATGGCAAATAAAGATGGTGTGGCGTCTCATTCTATGGAATCGAAGAGGAGGCTCTCATGGGCTTACTAGTCAGTCTCACCATAGTCCTGGTCGGGGGCGCTGTAATGGCTGGTTCTCTCGCCTTCATTATTCGCAATGAAAAAAGAGCCAAAGACCAGGCGGCCTCTGTCACTCACGACCCCTTAGGACCTGTACCGACATCGGATCAGAATAACCTCGTATGGACGTATGAGGTGACTGGGCTGCACTCGGAGATCAACTCATTTCATGTCGGACCCATCGATACAGATATTACTACCACCAATCTGATGGTAGACGTGCCACGATGGACGGCCACCCGCTCCGGTAAATTTGTTGAATGCACGGGTCCAGGAAATGTCCTTGAAGGTGTGACCGCGACGGCCTCCTTCCAAACCACCGCGGATTCTGGCATAGGGGCCGGAACACTGCAGGCGTTGATCTATGTCAACATCGTCTACGCCACGAAAGGCGTCCGTCCCGTTACAAAGGTCACTCACGTGCCTGCGAAGCGATGACTGGGCTCGGGTCATCCCGCGTGTCTCGATACCGGCTACCCAAGTCTTGTAGTTCGTTCCTATTCCAAGATCCTCGACCATAGCCAGTAGTAATATTCGCCCAACACTTCGCTGCTCCCGATCCACGCAACAAAGCACCACATTGTGTTCAACTGTTATTGTGTTGGGTGAGAGCTTCCCTCCCGTGGGCCAGCCGGCGGACTTCGGAGATCTCATTTTTGTCATTCTGAGGCAACGGCGAAGAATCTATGCCTAGGCCGACATTGGTTTTTCGATTTGAAAAGGAGGCTGAGGGGATCTAAGCGTTTGGTTTCGGCCTCGAGTAACTTTCGAACAGGCACGAATCTTTCCTTGACATATTTCATCGATTATTAAATTATCATCTCTTATTTAAACGTAAAGAGGAGACTATAATGATGGGCCTGCAGTTCAGTGAATGAATGATGAACTCATTCATGAAGGTGGTGCTTTGCAGATTCGCCTAATCATTGATAGCCCGAATTAGTCCTATGCCGCCTTTCACTTGGCCAACTGAGCGCTCCAGGATCATTGCTGCGTTCGAAAAGCGCCATGCCGCGCCCGAAGCGGGGGCACTTCTTGGTTGGGCTGTGTCTGCGGTGGATGCGCTATACTATCTGGCTGATATCCATGCTTCCTACGATTCCAGCCGCTCAGTCCTCGGTACCCACAACCCAGACGTCATTGATGTACCTCATGCACGGTGGGCTGCGGGTACTTCGATGACCGCCCTCGACCTTTGCGCCGCAGCTCTCGGTCGCGCGATATGCAAGCACTCAAAGGAAAGAGAACTCGATCTCGGCAGCTTTGAGGTTGACCGGTTGAAGGAGCAGGCGCTTTTTAGAAAGCTGCCGAAGGAGGCCGTCCAATGGCTGGAAGGTGTCCTTGACGATCCGGGACTTACAAAATTGAAGGATGCGCGTCATCCACTTACGCACCGCAGGCTTTCCCGCCATTTCTCTATGTCGATTGGTTCTTCCTGCCTGGACGAGAGGCTCAAGCTGCAGGTCGGCGCGAACCGAGTACGAGTTGCGGACCTCGTGGTTGAAGTTCGCGACTTGGCCACGACCCACGTTTCTGCTTTAATCCAAATACTGCCCAACCTTTAGCTGCAACTGCCGCCTACCATCTTGCGCAATCCGACCGCGAATGACTGGTTCGCAATCCTGCCCCCCCGTGGAGGGCGGATCAATTCGTGTAACCTGACCTGAGTTTTGTCAAATGGCTCAAACAAGTTCGCCAGACAGCCGGATTTGGCCAGAGACTCAGCCGCGCCCAACGCAAGATTTTTTTCAGTGCCTTTTCTCCGGTGTCGGCTGCATTGCTCGGCCTCACCATAAGTCCAGGAGAGCCTGCTGAAACCATAGGCCCTTAATTATGGAGGGCTGACTCGCGGGGCTCGGACAAGCCCCCCAAGAGAAATCGCGTTCGATCATGGGGACGGGCGGCAGGCGTCGGAGTTTTCAGCTGAATTGTCATTCTGAGCCACCGGCGAAGAATCTGTGCCCAGCTGGACGATTGCTTTCGTGCTTGAACAAAGCCCAGGTGGATTCAAGTGTTTGGTTTCGGCCTCGAATATTTTCAAAGAAAACACAAATCTTTCCTTGACTTATCTCGACAATTATTAAATTATCTTTTCTGATTTGAACGTCTGGAGAAGGCGATTTTTATGGGTCTGCAGTTTGGTGAATGAGCTTTAAACTCATTAAAGAACGTTGATTTTTGCCGATCTCAGAAGATTCCGCTGAGCTTTGGGCGGATAGAAATCCGTCGAATAAAAACGGAGTTTACAAATCAGGGCGAGAAATCCCGAGGCGTGTTTTACGAACAGAAAATCCAAGATTCGCAACTTATGCGAATCCATATAATCACTGTTGGCCATTCCTGAGACTCTAAATGTCCAACGTCACTGATCACATGCTTAAGGATTACGTGGAGACCTTCCACGATACTCTTAGGGAGACGGCCTCGGAGTGCCTCGCGGAAAACGATCAGTCCCGCTTGCTTCACGCAGCGCTTCTACCTGCGAAGATCACAGGCTACATCTCAACGCAATTTGGGGTGGCCTTAGAGTACGAACCGGCCAGTGAGACCTCCCTCACCATTGTTCGAGGCAGCGCGAGGGTAGAAGACCTTTTATTTAGGGCGCCGCGTGGCCTTCAAGAAAGCGGCCCCTTACTTAAAATCCTTGGTTCCAACATCCAAATTCATGACCTGCACCTGAATGGTGCGTTTCCATTCCGCTTGGCCTCTCAAGATGCCTCGGCGATTTTGCAGGAAATGATGTTCAGTGCTGGAACCTGGCAACGGTCGATTGCGTATGCAGAGGTACAGGCAAACCGAACGGTGGAATACTGGTCGCGTGACCGGGCTGCGCTTCGCGCGAAAGACGAAATCCTTGCCGCTATGGTCGAGGTTGCTCGGGCTAAACAGCGAAACGTTACGGTTGGCGAGTACATCGCGGAATTCAAGAATAGGACTGTCCTCCTTCTAGGTGCATATGACGAAAGAGGGATGATTCGGCTCGAAACCATTGCAAAGTCCTTGACCGAACTTGGCTATTTACCACTGCTGATCCGAGATGTTCCCGATCATCCTCACCATGATCTGAGCCAGAAAGTCACGGCAGTTGGTGCCATAGCTCGCTTCATCATCATCGATGACTCGTCCAAGTCAGGGCATCTAGTGGAGGCTCAGATCTGTAAACAGAACTCCTGGGTTACCGCCTTGGTGCGTGCCAAGGGAGAGTTCAGCTCATGGATGACCGCTGGATTCTCGGCATCGAGCAGAGTTCTATATGAGTACGAGTACGACCTGGCTAACGCTGCATCCGCGATTGGAGATGTATGTCAGTGGGCTGAGGCAACTCTAAATGATCTCGAACGAAAGTTCATAAGTACGTACCCTTGGTGCAAGGGTGACTAACGTTTTCCTCAGTAGACCGCCTTCCGCGGCCGATGAACTGCACCCCCATACTCAAAGGCCACAAAAAATCTCATGAGTGAATAAATTGCAATTCTCAAAGAAGTGTTCAAGCAAATCGGACCCATTCATCCACGGCGGATGTTTGGTAGCCATGACCTCTCTTTCTACTTCATTTTTCCTCCCTACTCCTATCCCACGCCTGCCGTGCGGCCCTTGATCGGACGCTCTTGTTCTTGGCGGGCTTGTCTGAGCCTGGCGGGTTAGCCCGTCTCTCCCTTCCTCGCGTCCGATCACTCTGATGATGCCGAACGGGGCGTATATAGTTTTGACTACTTTGGCCGAAACCAAAGTAGTTCGGCTGCCGGGCCGACACCCGGCATAATTCAAAAATATACAGTCCGTGCAAATATTGTTAGGCTGAACCACAGACATTCTTTAGCCTTTGAGCCCTCTTTAGGTATGATCTGAAAATGGGCTGCGCGGTGAGAAATTAAAATCAATGGAGCGTTATCGTGGCGGTTCAATTTCCAGAGCTGAGTGATGAGTTACGCCAATTTATTGGTGAACAAAAGGTATTTTTTGTGGCCACGGCTGTGCCGGATGGAAGAATCAATCTCTCCCCGAAGGGCCAGGATTCACTTCGTGTGCTTAACTCTCGCGAGATACTCTGGATGAACTTGACCGGGAGCGGGAACGAAACGGCAGCCCATCTGGCCGAATTCAACCGAATCACCATGATGTGGTGTGCCTTTGAAGGGCCGCCACGAATCCTGCGCGTCTATGGGACGGCCCAGGTCTTTCATCCGAGGGATGCTCGTTGGGAGGAGTTTTCGACTCAATTGCCTTCCACCATAGGAACGCGACAATACTTTTTGGTGGCTATTGATTTAGTCCAAACCTCCTGCGGGTATGCCGTGCCTTTTATGAACTATATTGAGGACCGTCGTGTGCTTTCAACGTGGGCGGAGAAGAAGGGGGAGGAAGGAATTTGGGAGCATTGGCAAAAGAAGAATCAGCTCAGTATCGACGGGAAACCGACAGGGATTCTTGGATCGTAGTGTGGGCTAATAACCCGTGCTTCTACTCAATTAAAAATGAAAGATGAGTGAGAGTTTGCTTTATTATTTGGCCTATGGTTCCAACCTCCACCCTGTCCGGTTACGGGAACGCGTGCCGTCTGCCGAACTGCTTGATGTGGTTGAGTTGAAACACTATCGACTGGCTTTTCAGAAAAGGGGGCAGGACGGGTCGAGTAAGTGCAATATGGCTCGCACGGGAGAAGCATCGGATGGAGTGTATGGGGCCATCTATCAAATTGATTCAACCCATAAATCTATCCTCGACCGTTTCGAAGGGAATGGATATCATGATAGCCAACTAACGGTTGAATTCCATGGGCAAGAGTACTCCTGCCTGACATACCTGGCTCAGCCATCGTACATTCAGAATAGCCTGAAGCCCTTTCATTGGTATAAGGAACTGATTGTTCTAGGCGCCAGGCATTTACGGTTTCCCGATGCCTATGTTCGCTCCATCGAATCGATTGAATCGGTGGACGATCCGGACGAGGAAAGACAGATTCAGCATCAAAGTTTAATCGCCCGAATCCTCCAATACTCCAGCTCATAAATCAGGACATTCGGTGAGCGATTGGTCACGCTTTAAGATAGTTTGTGCAGCAGAAGCGGATTGGGGGATTGCAAGACCTACCCCAGAAATGGACTCTGTACGACAATTATGAGTTGGCTCAGTAGACTATTCAAAGCCGTACCAAATGATGAAATGGAAGGCATTCGTCTGAATACAAAAGAGACCCATTGGGAGATAGAAGGACCAAAGACCTTCGAAGAAATGTTCAACGCACTCAATGGCTGGATTCCAGAAGATGCCTTTCTCTATTTTGAGGGCGGGTCTCCGGATGCAGAGATCGATCGTTTCATCACCACCCACTCAGTTCCGGAATCATCCCACGTTGCTAGGGGAACTATATGGCCACGCCCGAAGATATTTCACGTCCCTGCTACAAGTATCATATTGACCGAGTTGTCTAGGATCATGAAACACCATGCGGAACCAGAATTGGCTATTCATTTTCATGTCTACTATAACGATTCAGCCCTGCTCGAATGGCATGATGCATTCTCTCAACCTATGTTGCTGAGCGGTGCCATTCCAGAAGAAAAGATCAAGGTTTTTGCTAATGAGATTGGAAAAAAATTCAAAAAGATCGTCGCACACGACGCTCCAGCAGACGCGAACAAGCCGAGCCATTGAGCTTTAGCGTGCGTTCGTTTGGCCGACCGTAGGCAGCGAACGGGAGTAAAGTATGGATGCAGTGGGCCATGCGTGCTCGTTGTGGGATAGAAAGAAACTGATGCGAGGTCCGGTGAACGGAGTCCGTGGCTCGGCCCCCTCATCAAATGCTTTCCGGTTTTGAACTCGCGGTTATAACCGATGGGCTCTAGTCGATCAATAGGTCGCGAACTTTTTAGGTTAGCTAGAAGCTTTTATTGCCAAAACCTCTCTTCCCCCTTTTTGGTTCTTCCTTTTCTCTCCCCGACGCCTGCCGCCCGGCCCCATGATCGGACGCTCTTGGCCCTGGCGGGCTTGTTCGAGCCCTGCGAGTTAGCCCGTCTCCCTGCTTCGCGGCCGATCAATCCAATGAGGCCGGGCGGGGCGTCAATGGTTTTGGGTCCTTTTGCCGAAACAAAAGGACCTCGGCTGCCGGGCCGAAACCCGGCATCTTTGGTAAGCTTAAATATTTGCCCGAACAGGGCGGAAATTATTTGAAGCCATTACAGGGTTTTGCTGGCAGCAAATCATAAGCTGTATCTTAAAGCTGACCAGACGTTTTCCCCATTCTTTGAAAAACGCGAGTTAAAGCCATTTCAATTTAAAAAACCCGGAGCAGAGAAGGCATTCCTCTCACTTTTTAGAAAGATTTCCGCTCGTGAATTAATCGCTTTCTTACTAACATGGGATGTAATATGCTAAGCAATGGCTCCCATATCTTCACCCAAAGTCCTATGCCAAATTGGCCCTGCATTGAGGAGGTGACCGTATGAACGCTTCGATCAAATCTCTGGGTATTGACCGTCTCCCTCTTGAGGAGCGACTTGCCCTGGTGGAGGAAATTTGGGATAGCATTGCGGCTGATAGCGCGGCCGTCCCACTCACCGAGGCGCAACGCGCTGAGCTTCAGAAGAGAATCGAAGAGGATGATACTCATCCGGACGATTTGACATCGTGGGAGCAGGTTAAAGCTTCCACTCTCTCCCGCCTCGGAAAATGAATTTGCAGGCGTTTTTCCGAAGAGCTGCTCGTCTTGAGTATGACGAAGCGGCCGTTTGGTATGAAACTCAGAAACCCGGACTGGGTGGAGAGTTCGTGTCAGAAATCGAAAGGGCGCTGTTGCAAGCCTGTGAAATGCCACAACGGTTTCCGAAGATGTTTCAGGAGGTGCGTTGCATACGGGTGCGACGATTTCCGTACTCAATCTTCTTCCGTCTCCGAGACGATCGGCTCATCGTGTTAGCGGTATTTCACGCTAGGCGTAATCCCATGGTGTGGCGTGAGCGGATATAACAATACGTTCGAAACTTCCTGCTGGATATAAGCACATAGGCACACGTGTTTTGCCTACAAAAACTACCTGGGAAATTTTATGCCCGAGCACGTTGAAAATCTTACCAGGTGTTGGAGCAATTCTGACCCTTTTCCCCTGATCTGTTTCCGGTGACCCGACTTCTCTTTCCATTTCATTTTGCCTCTCTTTCCCTGACCGACGCCTGCCGGTCGGCCCCCTGATCGGACGCTCTTATTCTTGACGGGCTTGTTTGAGCCCCGCGAGTTAGCCCGTCTCCCTCCTTCCCGTCCGATCAATCCAATGAGGCCGGACGGGGCGTCACTGGGTTTGGCCACTTTGACCGAAACCAAAGTGGCTCGGCTGCCGGGCCGACAGCCAGCATCTCCAGTAAGCTAAATGCGCCCAGATGCTAGAAGAACATTAAGTAGGCGGGATTCCAAAAGTGGACGAACGCGTTTTCATACGGAAGAGTAGCCCATCAGGAAATTATTAATAATTGGGCGGCGATAGATTCCATTTTTGTCACGTTTGGCTCTATGGGCCTAATCTTTATTCGAATGAAAACATAACCGTTGGTTCTCTGACTCATCGTCTCCTCAACGAATCAATTGCTGCCAGCCGGCATATCGATCCTCAACCGGGCCGCGGGGAAAACTCAAGGCCATAAGCGCAAGTCCACTGACGACACTGCTCCACGGCCAGGCTGCCGTACCGCCTGCCACCAGCCACGGCGCGAGTACGAGCCACACACCGCACAGCACGTTGAAATACCGCACCAAGCGCGCCGGTTCGGCGAATGCCACCACGGCTACGGTCACGACCAGCGCGCCCACGATGTGGGTACTGTCCGCCGCCGCCCCGTTCAGTCCGAGCACCGAAGGCATTGCCATGAGCCACATGCCCGCGAGGGCGCTCAGCAAAAGGTTCAATGGGGCGGAGAACACTTCAATGCTGTGGATGACTTCCTTTAGAGATGAGCGCCTTTGTGAGGACTCCGGTTCTTCCTCCGCCTGGCCTTCCCCTAGCCACAATGCGCGCCAAAGGTTCCCACCTTCGTTTCGGGTTCGGAGAAGAAATTGACTGGTGGCAATCACTTCATCTAACGCCGGCGGTACCATCAGGAGCATCACGACCGCCGCCACCAGACAAAGTGTACACCAGGCGCCAATGCTGACCGGCTGGAGAATCACGAGCACAATGCTGGTCACGCCCGGCGGAATTATAAACAATCCGAACAGCAACACCATCCACGGCATCGTACGCCAGCGTCGACGTCCTCCAATCAATCCGGCGAGCGCGTCGAGCAGATACGAAAACGCGCCTAAGCCCGCGTCCGACACAGGAAACATTTTTGAGATGTCCGAGGTGAGCACCTGCCTCGTGCCATTACCAAAAAATGGATCCCACGGATGCGGGATATGACCGAGTTGAAAGGCCGCCAAATACCGCGAGAGAAAAAACCCGACCATCGCCAGAAACACGATTCCCAATCGTTGCTCCCACCCGGAAGGAGAATAACTCCAGCCCGGGGGAATACCTGAACCGGACAATTCGGTTCCGGAATCGTTTTCTCGCTCAACGTTCCCTGTTCTTGAGTTGCGGGTAGGGGAGGAAAGCCCGAGCCGGGGAATGATGACGGAAAAGGTGACTATTAGTGCACCGGTAATCAAGTCGTTATTGTAAACTGCGGCGTTCGTCGCCCAAAACAGCAGCGGGGCGCTCATCACCCAAAGACCGACCGCACACACAGCCCAGGCTGCCCACGCATGGCGAAACGCGAACGAGCTAAAGAGAATCACTGCCGCCCCACTCACCAGATCGCTCCAGAATAGCGCGGGTTTCATCATGCCGAGGGCGGGCGCAGAACCAATCAGCCACAGACCGAGAAACATGTTGGCCACATGCGGCCACGTCGGCCGATCCGGTGAAGTTGTTTTCGCCTTCAGCTTGTTTTCCCTATACCAGCCGGCCGGGTCGGCCTTCAGCGCAGCGGTCATCTTGGGCAATGTCTCGCGCAGGGAATGTTGCGGTTTCCAGCCGAGAAGCTGGCGGGCGCGCCTGATATCGAGCGCGTAATGGTCATCTGCCAAATCGATCATCCATGGCTTGATGAACGGGCCTGGGCCGGGCAACAAGCCCTGAAGCCAGGCCCCGAACTTGGCGACCGCCCTGGGAATGCGATAGGTCTTCCAGTCCTCGTTGTGTAGCTGACGGCTGATCGTGCGCTGGAGTTCGTCATAACTCAATGTTTCCGGCTCGCCGATGAGCAGCGTGGTAACTGCGGGAAGTGACTTGCGACGTTCGACGACGCGCACCAGGGCGTCGATGAGGTCGTCAAGATGCACGAAGGATTGTCCGTGCGTGATGTCGCCGGGAAACACACGGGCGACGATCTTCTTTTCATAGATACGCTTGATCTGATGCGTGATGGGGATCGAATGGCAGTGGTCGTCATACACACCGGCGATGCGCAGGAACACCACCGGCACGTCGCCTCGTTCCCGCAAAATGAGTTGCTCCGTCTTTACCTTTGACTGTGGGTAATCCCATTTTGGTCCGAGGGGGGAATCTTCATTGATGGATTCACCGGGTTCGCATGGTGCATGCACAAGCATCGTGCTGGAAAAGATAAACTGTTCGATTTCGAAGTCACGCAATCCACGCAACAGCCGCTCGGTGCCCCGTACGGTGACCTGTTCATAAAGCGGACTGGGCTCTCCGGAGAAACTGTAATAGGCGGCCAGATGAATGACCGAGGCGATGTGTGTGCATCCGAGCTGACGCACTTCGTTGATCGCGGCGCTCACGCTCGTATCAGAACTGAGGTCGCAGGCGATAACTTGCTCGGTGCTGGGCGGAGGATGAGGCGGGCCTTCCCGATCAAAGCCCATTTCCCAGTAGCTCTCCCCCACGCGATCAATGAACGAACTGCCGATCAGCCCGCTGCTGCCGGTGATAATTAAAGTGTTGGAGGGCGTTTTCACCTCGTCAGCTCCTTCTCTCACCTCACCGAACAGAATTTCTTTGCTCGAATGCATCTTATAAATCGTTCCACATTCCCTGTCAGAGTAATTAATTAACTCCTTCAATTTTTAGGACAGGATGAAGGGATTGGCTACTGGCAAAAACCCTTAAAATTCATTTTGATTTGTAAGGAGGCGAGACGGCACGCTTTTTTTCTCATTGTCCGACGCCTGCCGTTCGGCCCCATGATCGGACGCTGTTGTCCTGGACGGGCTTGTTCGAGCCCCGCGAGTTAACCCGTCTCCCTTTCTGCGCGACCGTGCAATCCGGTCAAGCCGGACGGGGCGTCAATGATTTTGGCCACTCCGAATTCAAAGTGGCTGGGCTGCCGGGCCGAACCCCTGCATCTAATTCACACCTTCAAAATTATACAGTCCGTTCAATTTTTACTTGCTCCACAAGGGAGTTTGTCTTAAAGCGGGTTCTGTCTGTTGCGATAACTTGAACACTTCTCTGTTTTTGGGGAAATTAAAATGAACACTTGGGGCAGGTCTTGCAATATCTGAGTGGATGGTACGCTTTGGGGTAAATGAGTGAAGCCGGAAGCGTATTGTGTGATTGCAAAAGTGTTCGCCGAACAGTTCTCTATGCTCGCCGACATACTCTGGTGGTTGATGCGGTTCTGTTCGTCTTCCGTTCCTGGAGGCGAGACAACTACTAAAGCTGCTGCAACTGATGGAAGGATATTCGATAAAGCATGAAATGTATATTTTACAGATTTAAAAGATAAAAAAGGTTAACCCAGAAAGCCCGGTGGGAGCGTACACACTTAGTTGAAGGTGATACAGTTAAATGGGCAGACACCTTTAGTATTGATGAGAACCATTTTTATTTTACAAATTCTAAAGTCAACGACGCCGCCAGAGAAATTTCAAATATAATATTCATTTTTAAAAAAATTCAACTACCTCCTAACTAATTAATAGCCCAGCTTGAAAGGCATAGTAATATTGGTAGTGGGGATATAGGATTAACAAAAAAAATAGGAGTTGCAAAATGGTAAAGAAGAATAAAGAGGGAAAATTTTTTGGACAATAAAAGTAGGTGGCCTGGAGCTACCACATAGAGTTTTTATGGCGCAACGTCAGATTAATTCCACATTATACCCAACCATATAATCAGGAGTATTATTATGAAAGTTTATGGCTACGGCACAAAATCGTCCGATATAGAGCTAGCCCCGGTAACATTCGAAAGAAAAGATGCGCAAAAGGGGGAAGTTGAATTTAAGGTTTTATATTGCGGTGTTTGTCATTCTGATTTGCACCAAATCCAAAACGATTGGGATAATTCACTATATCCGTGCGTGCCAGGCCATGAAATATTAGGAGTGGTGACGGCCGTTGGTGAGGGTGTGACTAAATTTAAAAAAGGCGATCTTGTTGGTGTTGGCTGTATGGTCAATAGCTGTCAAGAATGCGACTCTTGCCAAAAAGACGCGGAGAATTATTGCCAAGGCCCTAAAAGCTGCACGTTGACTTATAACGGCCCTAAAAATCCGGATGGTACAAATTCTTACGGTGGCTATACAACCAACATGGTTGTGCGCGAGGAATTTGGCCTTACGATCCCTGATAATTTGGATCCCAAATATGTCGGCCCTATTATGTGTGCCGGAATTACCGTTTATTCTCCGATGATTCATTGGAATTTGGAAGAAGGCCAAACCCTTGGCGTGGCCGGGATTGGTGGATTAGGCAATATGGCCATTAAACTTGGTAAAGCCCTTGGCGCTGAAGTTATCGCTTTCACCCGCAGCGAAGATAAAAGAGACGAAATATTAAAAATGGGTGCGGATAAAGTTGTCATCTCAAAAGATGAAGATGAGATGAAAGAAGCTGCCCAAAGCCTTAACCTTCTCATTAATACAATCCCAGTGCCTCACGATATTGCTCCGTACATTGATCTTATGAAGACGGATTCAACAATTGTTATTGTTGGTAATATGATCAAGTTCCCGGAATTCTCACCGGGCCCTATGGTTTTCAATCGCATACAGCTGGCAGGGTCACTTATCGGCGGTATAAAAGAGACCCAAGAGGTTCTGGAGTTATGTGCAAAGCATGACATTAAACCAAGCATTAAAATGATCCAAATGGACGAAATCAATGATGTTCTCAAAACATTAGAAAATGGAAATGATGCAGATTTCAGGCATGTCATTGATATGGAGTCTCTGCATAGTAAAATCAATGACATAAAAAATTCTGCAACCGAGCTCGATCGACCCACACGCGGGGACGTTGTAAATCGCAAATCAGCATAGCTTTTCATAAAAGAAAAGGAAAAAACTCTGGCACAGCCCCAAGAAAAAGTAACGGAAGAGGATAAAAAACTGTCGATACTTATATGGCCGTGAACATGGGGGATTGAGATTAAAAGAATTCGTCAATATAACATCAATCACGGGATGTAAATGCAATGACGTATTTCTGCTTTCTTGTAATGATACAGTGGATGGTCCGATCCGGGATAATTGAGTAAAGCCTAAAGCGTTTTTTTTGGTTCCAGGAACTAACGTGCTTTGAAGATTCTTTGCTTTCCTGCTCGACGCCTGCCGCCCGGTCTCATGCGCGGATGCTCTTATCAGCCGGGGAGCCTTGTCTGAGTCGTTCGACATAGCTCAGGGTAGATTCCGCGAGTTGGTCCTCTGAAATTAAAGGCCTCAGAGTTTCGGCAGGCTTTCCGTGCCTTGTGGTGTGACCGAGCAGTGCAGCCGACCCCGGAGGAAAGGCGCGCATTGTTTGAGCCCCTCGGCATTGCTCCGGATAGACTCCGCGGGTTTCTGCGACGCCTGCCGGTCGGCCCCATGATCGGACGCTCTTGTCCTGGACGGGCTTGTTTGAGCCCCGCGAGGTAGCCCGTCTCCCTGCTTCGCGTCCGAGCAATCCAATGAGGCCGGACGGGGCGTCCATGGTTTTGCCAACCTTTGCCTCCACAATAGAGATTGCGCTCCTCGAGACGCATCAGGCAAAACCTCGGCTGCCGGGCCGAAACCCGGCAACACAAAATATCACGCTGATACCACACCTGAAGCTAAGACTAATGGGTTGAGGTTTGAAGTTATGCCCATAATTCGACGCCTGCCGTCCGGCCCCATGATCGGGCGCTCTTGTTCCTGACGGGCTTGTTCGAGCCCCGCGAGTTAGCCCATCTTCCGCCTCTGCGCGTCCGATCAATCCAATGAGCCCGGACGGGGCGTCACTGGTTTTGCCCACTTTTGCCGAAACAAAAGTGGGTCGGCTGCCGGGCCGAAACCCGGCACTTCCAGACAGAGCGGAAACTATGAGACACCAATAAAGGGTTTTTGCTGATAGGAGATCCTACGCTGTATTCTAAAGCCGATGAGACGTCGTCTAATGTGGACTCTTAGACATAGATAAAGGATGATCCTATGCCCGACCAACCGAACCCCAATCCTCGCGGAAACCAGATAATTATTGGCAAACTGTCCGGGAAATCAATCACCATTCCCGATGTCAATGTCCCGCCGATGCCTGCTCTGGCACCTCCCGGCGTGATTCACAATGGCACCAAAGCGGAGAACTTCGACGAGATCGATTCGTCCATCGGATATCCCGATGTGAGGAGTTTCAGAAGAAAGTTCGGGCTGATCATTCCCGCCACCAATACCAGTATGGAGCACGAACTGTGGAGCATTATTGTTATGAACCAGGGACCGGACGGCCTACGTGGGGTCGGTCTTCACACGGCCACCGTCATGACGCCGAGACCGAGATTGGAAACGGAAGAAGATTTGCGGGCGTATAAGAAGCAGTTCCTGGGCGGACTCCGGGCAGCGGTGGACGTGGCGCTGTTGGCGGAGCCCCAATACATGATCATGGGCATGAGCCTGGAGCATATCATTGGCGGCATCGAAGCCATTCGAGGCCCGATGGAGGAGATTGAAGAATACTCCGGCCTCTCCTGGGCCACCTGGCATGATGCCGTTCACGCGGCGCTGGGAAAGTTTGGCGCGAAGCGGATCGGACTCCTGACGCCGTTCGACAAGAAAGGGAATGAGTCTGCGACACACATGTTCGAAGACCTGGGATACGAGGTGGTGTCGAGCGTGGGATTTTCCTGCGCGAACGCGCTGCATATCGCGCATGTTCCGGACTCGGCCAAGGAAAAGGTCATTTTGGAATTGTTGGCAACTGAGGAACATGCCTTGGATGCCGTCGTCCAGTGTGGAACGAACATGAGCTTGATCAACGTGACGGAGAAATTGGAGCCGGTGCTAGGGATTCCTATCCTGGGGATTAACGCGGTGACGTTCTGGTATGCGCTACGGGAAAACGGGTTCGAAGGGCCGTTGGCGGGTGGGGGAAGATTATTGCAAGAGTTCTGATCGGGCCTGGAGCCGCATGACAATCCCCTGCAGCCGAACAGCAATCTGAGTGTTTGTGTCAGTCCCTAGTTTCATGAGCCACGCTTTCAATTGGAACCGAAGTGCCTCCGGTCTGCCCCTCAGCCACGGATTCTATCTAGTTCTATAAAAACGTTGTTCCGAAAATAGCAGGGGTAAAAATCGAGGCTGATCGTTCTTAAGTCCCCCTCCTTTGTATGGAGGGGCGGAGGGGAGGTAGCATCATCGCCTGGAAGTGGTGGTGGAAAACATCAATGCTTCTAGATTTTTCAGAGACTCTACCCCACCTAGCCTCCCCTTACAAAGGGGAGGAATCACGAGGAAGCACCCTCTAGCAAAAATCTCAGAGGGTAATGGGTGCACACACAGAAAACTCGGAAGAACCATAAAAAATTACAGGGACAATCCTTAGGAGCGAGTAGGTGAATAACTCCAGGATGTGTCCACCCGCATAATATGAATACTGCCTGCCGGCCTTCGAAGAGGGTAGAATGTCAGGATGGATGTGAAAGCGCTACAGAGCCGTATTGAGGGCAAAGTGACTTTGGCAACCGACGCCGGGTACGAAGACCTCAGGCGCTCGCTCATTTGGAATCAATTGACGCCGATGCGTTACCCGCAGGTGGTAGTGCAAGTGGCGAGTGAGCAGGATGTCATTGAGGCCGTCCGGTTTGCCTGCACGCAGAACATGACAATTGCCGTGCGAGGCGGGGGGCATAGTTGGGTGGGGTTTTCTCTGTGCAACGAAAGCCTGTTGATTGATCTCGGACGGCTTAAACGGATTTCGATTGATTATCAGACTCGCACGGCGGTGGTTCAGCCGGCGGTCACCGGGCAGGCACTCAACCAACAGTTGGCTCCGCACGGGCTCTCATTTCCTGTCGGGCATTGCCAGTCGGTTCCCTTGAGCGGCTATCTGCTGAATGGCGGGCTGGGCTGGAACTGGAACGCATGGGGGCCGGCGTGCTTTAGTGTCGAAGCCGCCCATGTCGTGTTGGCTGATGGTAGTCTCGTCGTTGCCAATCAGGAACAGCATGCCGACCTGCTCTGGGCGATCCGAGGAGGGGGGCCCGGTTTCTTTGGCGTCGTCACACAATATCTTCTCAAGCTGTATCCGATGCCGCGTGCCATCACGACCAGCACCTATTTTTACCCGTTGGAACGCATGGAAGAAGTTGGCGCATGGGCAGGGGGTATTGCCGGACAGTTGCCGCAAGAAATAGAGCTGGCGATTTTCTGCGCGCAGGCGCCCCCTGCTTTCGACGAGCACTGTCGATCCAGCAACGGCTTTATCTGTATTCTGAGCGCAACCGGGTTCTTCGATACACACGATGAAGCCGTCGGTACATTGAGTCTTCTGGAGACCTGCCCCGTTATCTCTGAATGCCTTCGAAAGGATGTGAACCATCCCGCCACAATGGAGGCCTTGCTTGACTTGGGCGGCCGGTTCTGGCCGGAGCTGCATCGCTGTTTGGCTGATACGGTTTGGTCAAACTCGCCACCGGAGCAACAACTGGCGGCCGTGGGCGATGCCTTTCTGCAGGCACCCTCACCTAAGTCACTCGCGCTGTGTGCATTTTCCACCGGAGTGGGGGGGCGTGTGGCTGCACGACCCGACGCGGCCTTCTCGATGACAGCCTCCACCTTACTACTAAGCTATGCCATCTGGGAACGGCCGGAGGATGACGATGTGAATGCCGACTGGCATCGTAAGACAATTGCGGAACTAAACCGGTTTGCCGTGGGATATTATGTGGGGGAGTCGGACATTGTCGAGGAACCGGCACGAGCCGAACGGTCATTTGCGCCTGCCAACTGGCAACGGCTTCAGGCCCTCCGCCGTACCTACGACCCTGATGGACGTTTTCATTGCGACTTCAGAGGAAGCTGACCATCAGGGTTCTGTCGTAGTATTATCTCCTTGCCTTTACAGCGGAAGAACAGTTTTTTTCTGAAAAATACCATTCAGATGAGTGAATACGTTACATTTCTTGAAGAGGTGTTCGAGGAGTTCGGACCCATTCATCCCCGACGAATGTTCGGTGGCTATGGCCTCTTTCACAAAGGATTGATGTTCGGGCTGGTGGCGGATGATGTGTTGTATCTGAAAGCCGACGAGACCTTGGCTCCATTTTTTGAAAAACGGGGATTAGAACCATTCCAGTACGAAAAACAGGGGAAGACGTTTAAGATGTCCTACTATATGGCCCCGGAGGAGATCTTTGAGGATCCTGCGGAGGCTAAGGGCTGGGCTCTTCGATCGTATGAGGCGGCCTTGCGTGCAAAAAAGCCGGGAAAGAGAGCGAAGAAGAGAAGCTGATGGTCTTATGGACACGGGGAATCAAAGAGCTGGGGAGATGATCGGCACGGTCTTTATTGCCACAAGCCTCGATGGATTTATTGCCCGCGGCGATGGCGGAATCGACTGGCTTCCCGGGGGTGGGAGAGGCCGGAACGGAGGATTACGGATATCACGAATTTATTGATTCCATTGATGCAATTGTTATGGGGCGAAACTCCTATGAGATGGTATTATCCTTCGCGCCCTGGCCGTATGGAAAAAAGCCCGTGGTGGTTCTCAGCAGTCGAACGGTAGCTATTGGTCAAGACATCGCAAGTACGGTCGAGTCCATAGATGCACCACCGCATGAGGTGGTGCAACGCCTGGCCGGACGTGGATGGAGCCATCTCTATATTGACGGGGGCAAGACCATTCAAGGATTCTTTCGCGAAAACCTGATTCATCGGCTGATTATTACGACGGTTCCGATTCTTCTCGGGACGGGCATTCCGCTGTTCGGGCCGCTTTCTCGCGAGATCCACTTGCAGCATCTTGAGACACGACCGTTTGCGAATGGTTTGGTGCAAAGCCACTATGAGGTCCGACGGCATGGTGCCGATTAGGGGGCTTCTTCCGGGTGGGTTGCAGCCAGCCACTCGGCACCTCGGTAGGATAGTTTTTTGTTGTCTGCCAAGGTGTGTAATATGTCATGCAAAGATTTGACTCACACTAAGGATGCCTTATGCCATATGTGAATATTCAAGTGACGAAGGGTGTTTCCAGAAAGCAGAAGGTGGAATTGGTGAAAGACGTCACGGATTCCCTGGTTCGCGTGTTGGGAAAAAACCCCGACCACATCCATGTGGTGATTCAAGAGATTAATGAGGAAAACTGGGGATTTTCCGGACTGCTGACTGATGAATGGAAACAACAACAGGGCCGGTCGTCCTCGAGCGAATGACAATTGACCATGTGGGGGTAATGAAAGCGATGAATCTCAAATTACGAAATGGTGGTCCTGCAGATGCTGAAACATGCGGCTCGATCTGCTTCGACGCGTTTACGGCTATAGCCAGACAGCATAATTTTCCTCCTGATTTTCCCGCCCCGGAGGTGGCCGTTCAATTTTTTTCTCACCTGTTCTCCCGTCCTGATATCCATTCCGTTGTGGCCGAAATGGACGGGCGAGTCATCGGGAGCAATTTTCTCTGGGAGAATTCCGTCATTGCCGGGGTCGGTCCGATCACCGTGGATCCGACAGTCCAGAATGGGACTGTGGGCAGACGTTTGATGGAACATGTGTTGGAACGGGCGGGGGAGATTCGTTTTGCCGGCATCCGGCTGGTGCAAGCGGCGTATCATAATCGCTCCCTGTCTCTCTATACCAAGTTGGGTTTCAACGCCCGTGAACCGCTTTCGACGATTCAAGGACCGGTTCTTGGAATCGGGATACCCGGCCATGCCGTCCGTCGGGCGGTGGAAGGGGATGTGCCGGGCTGCAACCGGCTGTGTATTCAGGTCCATGGCCATGATCGGAAATCCGAGCTGTTGGACGCCATCAAGCAACAGACGGCCACGGTGGTCGAATGCGAGGGCCGCATTACCGGTTATGCCACTGTGGTTGGTTTTTTCGGCCATGCGGTCGCCGAGGACAACAAAGATCTGAAGGCGCTCATCGGGGCGGCTCCCGCTTTTCCCGGTCCGGGCTTCCTACTCCCCACGCGCAATAGTGAGTTGCTTCGCTGGTGTTTGGAGAAAGGGCTGCGCGTGGTTCAGCCAATGACCCTGATGAGTATAGGTCTCTATAACGAACCTGACGGGGCCTTTCTGCCTTCTGTGGTGTATTAAAGGGGCTGTTGAAAAAAGTCGCCAGCGGCGTTCTCTCCATTTTTCCGTGCTCACGTACTGGAAGTACGCTCTGCGCGCAAAACAAAAGTTGTGCCCTTCGGGACACGGCAGGCAATTTGCGGCCTTTCCTTCGAGGGGCCTTGTATGGTGTCTACAGCTCACTTTTTTGAGAAGCTAAGGAAAACTGGGGTGGAGGGACATCGAGAAACATCTGCTGCACAGCGGACAGACTTCCTGAGAACTCTCCCACCCACACCCCAAACGTCGATGAAGAATCTCGCGGCAGAAATTCTGACCGCCGATTTATCCGCAAGTTCACGTCGGTGTGTGCCACCCCAGCCTCGTTCCTTTACTTTTTGGAGGGTATCATCATGCATACCTGTCTGAATGTCGGCGTGGATGTGGCCAAAGATGCCGTCGTGGCCGCCTGCGCCGAGCCATGTTTTCCGGTCCAGAGTGTTCCCAATCAGCGTGGTTCGTTGCGGGCTTGGTTGAAATCGCTGCCGGCCGGCAGCCGCATCGGCTTGGAATCCACCGGCGCCTATCATGAATTACTGGCGGATCTGGCGCAGGCTCAAGGCCATACCGTCTTCCTGCTCAACCCCTCGGACACTCGGCACTACGCCAAGGCCATGGGGAATCGGGCCAAAACCGACCGAGTCGATGCGGAATTGATTGCCCGACTCATCGCACGAGAGCATAGGCGCTTGCGCCCCTACACGCCCCCGACAGCCACTCAACGCAAGCTGGATCGACTGATTCGGCGACGCGCCACGATCGTCCGCCTCAAAGGCACGCTCAAGCTGACCATGCACAATCTGGGCGGCTTTGCCGCCGAACTCAAGGCCGTGGTGAGCAAGCTGGAGATCTTGATTGCCAAGATTGATGCGACCATGTCCGCGCTGGCTGCCCGCTCACCTCAACACCAAGAATCGCAACACCGGGTGGAAACCATTGTAGGAGTCGGCCCGTTGGTGGGTATGGCCCTGACCAATACGTTGGAGCGCGTATCATTCGGCAAAGCGGATGCGTTCGTCGCCTTCACCGGGTTGGATCCTCGCGCGAATGACTCGGGGCGCAAAGCCGGTCGAAGGCGTTTGTCGAAACGTGGGCCCGCTGAATTACGTCGGTTACTGTATAACGCCGCCATGTCCGCGATCAAAACCACCGTGTGGAAACCGCTCTACGACCATTACCGCACCCAAGGTTGGAGTACGACGGCCTCGTTGGTGATCATCGCTCGCAAAATCGCCCGGGCCGCTTGGTCTATTCATCATTACCGCACAACCTTTAATCCGGAACGGATCACACAATGCTTGACATGAACCATAGAATCTCAGGGCATGCTTTTTTGAACCGACCCGGAGCCTTTGATGAGTAATCAAATCCTGGGCAAATTTGCCCTTGAACATCCTTATTATTCAACACTCCCCTTTCACAAGTCCCCTGTCCTTCAGGTCCTTCTGTTCAAGGGACGTAAATTCTGTTGGAACAACTTAGGCACACTTTTGTGTTTCATCCTAAGACACTGGGATGCCTGATAAAAAAAGAATTTCCCTTGTCGTAAATGAAAACAAGAGGTTTCAGCCATGAAAAACCAGGGAATTTTTCCAATGATGCCCTTTGGCATAGACCTTGAGTAACTTAGATTACGTCCATTCAATCCTTACGGGAAAATGTTATGAATCTGTATCCTTTTTTGTCATCATACACTGGATCATCAACAGACTTGATCGGAGAGAACATTATGAAAAACCGGCAGGATCACTTCATGGTGGCGTTGATATTCCTTATTATTTTCCTAACGGTCCTGGCAGGGTGCTCCAGTAGCAGGACGAAGGTCTCTCCCAATGTTCATTTCCAGGAAGTTGGTGAAGAACAGGCGGAGAAGGACATTGTCGCCTGTGAAAAACTCGCTGAAGAACACGTCCCTCACTCCAATGCCGGGGAACACGTTGTTGGGCAAACGGCAATTGGCGCGGCCATCGGGGCGGCCGGGGGTGCAGTGATAGGGCTCCTTACGGGTGATGCAGGAATTGGCGCGGCTTTTGGCGCTGCCGCTGGAGCGGCACAGGGGCTGGTACGAGGGCTTTTGGGAGCAGCCAGTTCCGAACCAAACCCCGCGTATCAAAATTTTGTGAACCGATGTCTCAAGGAGGCAGGGTACGAACCAACCGGATAAGCTTGACTAGCTGGAAACCTTTGAGATGTTACCGGTTATCTGCCGCAATCAATCCTTCACTGTCTAAAATAGGAGAGCAAGGGGTTGAAAGACTCGTTTTCATGAGTGATCCTTTGCAGGATTTCGAATCACCCCGGTTTTAAATGATTTTTGAAAGCACATGTTTTTTCCCATAGTGTTTTGGCCGTTGAACTGTCTTGACTGGATGACGCGCTTGAGACCTTTGACGCAACTGCGTCATCAATCCCCCGTGTCCATGAATCTGGAAACGGCCATCTAAAATAGCTCTGAATAGATGTGCTTCACACAATTGGGCAAACGACAGGGAATTAAGAGGAACGTACCCGGTTCAAGGGGGAACCCCTGGTGGTGTTTGTTGTTCAGACGATTGGGTAGGGGCCGGTTGGTCCTCTGGGTGTTCCTGTGCCAACGCGGTCTCTAAAAACAGAGTTTGTTCCAGTGACCGAAAAAATTTCTGATAGGGTTCGGGATCCTCGACGGCCCGCAAATAAAACTGAGCGCTTGCCCGCACGACTAATTGTTTTTCGTTACGGGGCCGGACGGTGACCGTGAGTCGAACCACATCATTGCGATGCCAGAACGGTCCCCACGAGAGATAGGTTTTACTGAAAATGAGAAGACTTTGGTCGTCGTAGAGGTGGTAGAGAGGGTCATAGCCATATTCGGGTCGTTCAAGCGGGGCAAAATATTTGCCGGACACAATACCGAGTTCCTCATCAAGAACCTCCAACTGAAAATTCAGATCCTGCATCGTGGACAGGATGGCTCTGAGTATGGTGCGACGATCGGTCATGTCGAATATCCGGCTTTGGGCCGCTCGCAATTTGACCTGACTGGCCTCAGACATCCAGATTTGTTCTTTCGCATCCCACTGATTTTCATGTCGCGACTCATACGGGGAGAGGCAACCTCCAAGAAACAGTCCTACACTAAGGAGGCAACCGACCGGTAGGGCCTTCGTAAGATGTTTCAGATGGCCATGCATTGAGATACCTGCTCCTGACTATTCTTTGGAAATGAACAGCGAACGCTCCAAGGTCGCGAAAAAGTTCTGGTAAACTTTTGGATCCTCAATCGGTTTGTTGTTGTAGATGGCATTCGCCCGGATCATCATGTGTCCTTCGGTCTGGGGTCGCACGGTGACCGTTATCCCCAGGACGTCAGTATAATTGGGTTCCGCAAAACGGGCCGCAGTGACGAGCCCCATGGGTTCGTTGGCGCGCTCGATGATGAACCCAAGATCTTGGAGTGCGGCAACCACCCCGCGCATGGCTTGGGAAGGATCCGTGACCTCAAATGAACGTGATTGATAGCTGCGCAGTTTCATTTGCGCCGCGGTTGGAGCTAATAAATCCGGCCCGGGTTGTGGCGGTGCACATGCCTGAAGAAACAAGCCCCCGCTTAAAAGGAGTGCAATCCAGACAGCTTGCGTGTGTGGCATATGTCCTTGTTTAAATGGTGAACGCTTCCAAAAAGACGGCTTTGGAGAGCTTAAAGAAAAATTGCTGGTAAATCAGGGGATCCCGGATCATCTCCATTTTTTGTTCCCCCGGAGGAATATACTGCCGATCGGCTTGTCCGTCTCCCTGCCATACCACCCGATAGAACATGATTCGCACCTCATGTTTGGTGCCCTCCTGGTTGATGGGACGGGCGATAAGAACCGCCGCGATTTTTTGATGGAGATCTACCGGCATCCTGAAGTTTCCTAAGGACAGGAGCCCCATAAAAAACCGGTTGAGGTCTTGCCCATATTCCCGGGCACTTCGTTCTTTGGTGGCGCGCAGAAATCCCATTTGCCGCACGCTTTCCTCAATCTGAAGCCCCAGATCCTGCAAGACGGCAGCCGACGCGGACAGGAGTTCATGCTCATTTGACGTTTCAAAGACACGAATTTGCATCGCCCGGTTTTTCGGACTTTCAGGCGACAATTGAAGGAGCTCTGCGGGTTGGGTCGGCGTGGTACAACCGTTGTTGAGGGCCAGAAGACCAAGGAATGTCCCACCTATCACCCATCTCAACGGTTTTGGCATGGCGGGGTGTTCAGAATTGCGTCGAGTTGTAGGCAAAGTCCCGCACCTTTTTCTCTTCGTCATACTTGATGATAATGGTGAGGGTTCGTTGGCGGGAGGAGCTGGAACTGTCTTTAGAGTTTGCGCCCAGAATGATGAGGGTCCCGTAGGAGGATGAACTCGTGTTCACTCTATCCGTGGAGACCTTATCGTAAATCCACACTTCCCGCCGTTTGTCATCTGTCGTCACAATATTGGGAGATCCCAAAATTTCGGCCACTTGCGCGGCACTCATTCCCGTTTTAATTTCCCCCTGGACTTTCCCCACCGTCAGGCGCTCATCGGGAATTTCCGCCTTGTTGCTTCCACAACCCGATAATCCCAGTGCGAGGCACATCCCTATGATTATTGGCATGGTTTTCATGTGTGTGCTCCTTTTCAAAGTTAACCATATCTTGGCAAGAACGTTTCTCTCAACATGCCGAGCATGCCTTGAAACATTCTATAGGAAGACTACTTCCTTTTCGATCTCTAAAATTTACCGTTCTGATGAGATCCGAACGCCCATCATTCACCTGTCGATAGGTTTCTATTTTTTCATCTTGTCGTCTGGCTGAACCAAAGCCGGAGGACGTTGAGAAACCAAATCGGCATAAAAGTCTTTGCCTTCGTGGTTAATGACGATGAAAGCCGGGAAATCTTCCACTTCAATTTTCCACACCGCTTCCATCCCGAGATCTTCGAATTCCAGAACCTCCACTTTTTTAATGCTATGCTCGGCCAGCCGTGCGGCGGGGCCGCCGATGGAGCCGAGATAAAACCCTCCATGTTTTCCGCAGGCCTCGCGCACTTGTTTGGAACGATTGCCTTTGGCAAGCATCACCATGCTGCCGCCAGCCTCTTGAAACTGATCGACGTATGAATCCATACGTCCGGCCGTGGTGGGGCCGAACGATCCCGATGCATGGCCCTGGGGTTTTTTGGCCGGTCCGGCGTAATAGACCACATGATCTTTCAGATATTGGGGCAATCCTTTTCCAGCATCTAATTGTTCTTTGAGTCGGGCATGCGCAATATCCCGTGCTACGACGATGGGACCGGTGAGGGAAAGACGTGTGGCCACGGGATGCTTGCGCAACTCAGCCAGAATTTCCGGCATCGGCTGGTTAAGGTCGATCTTGACGACATGCCCTTCCAGGTCTTCTTCTGTCACATCGGGGAGGTATTTCGCAGGGTTGGTTTCGAGCTGTTCCAGAAAGACGCCCTCCTTGGTGATTTTTCCAAGGATTTGTCGATCGGCTGAACAGGAGACGCCCAAACCGACCGGGCAGGAAGCCCCGTGTCGTGGCAAGCGGATGACTCGTACGTCGTGGGCGAAGTATTTTCCGCCGAATTGGGCGCCGATGCCGGTTTCCGCGCAAAGTTGAAGAATCTGCTTTTCCAGGTCGAGGTCGCGAAAGGCACGCCCCTGCGTGTTGCCTGAGGTAGGCAGATCATCCAGATAATGACAACTGGCCAGTTTCACGGTCTTCAATGTGAATTCTGCGGATAGGCCGCCCACGACAAAGGCCAGATGATAGGGCGGGCAGGCCGAGGTGCCCAGGGTGCGAATCTTTTCCGCCACAAACGCAAGCAGGGATTTGGGATTTAAAAGAGCTTTGGTTTCTTGATAGAGAAAGGTTTTGTTCGCGGAGCCGCCGCCTTTGGCAATGAATAAAAAATGATACTCCGATCCCGGTTTGGCATAGAGGTCGATCTGTGCTGGAAGATTCGTGCCGGTATTTTTTTCGGTGTACATGTCGAGTGGCGCCATTTGTGAGTACCGCAGGTTGCGCGTATCGTAGGCTTCGAAGATACCGCGGGAGAGGGCTTCGGCATCATCGCCGGTGGTGAGAACCTGTTGCCCTTTATATCCCATGGCGATGGCCGTTCCGGTATCCTGGCAGCCTGGTAGCACCCGGGCGGACGCAATGTTGGCATTTTTGAGTAGTTCTAACGCGACAAACCGGTCATTGTCGGAAGCCTCGGGGTCTTTCAGGATTTTGGCCAACTGCGCGAGGTGGCTTGGTCGCAATAAGTGGGCGATGTCATCCATGGCTTCTCTGGCCAGAAGTGTGAGGGCCTCGGGGTGGACCTTGAGGAGTTCCTGGCCGTCACAGGTCGTGGTAGAGACATAGTCCGACGTGAGTTTTCGATAGCTGGTCGTATCTGCCTGATGTTCAAATATTTCCTGGTACTGGAATTCGCCCATGTTTCTCATTCCCCTTTTCGTCTATAACCTTAAAGATCTGATGGTTGGTCCAAATCGCTGTCAGGTCTGCTTGGCAATCTCGTGTCCATTTGATTCTTGATTGTGCGTTTTCTTTCCTTAAAACTTCAAGTGAGTCTCGAGTTTTTGGTCTTCCGTACTTTAGAAGATCCCTCCGTGATTTTGAATGGAACCTGTGAGGGTGACAGCCCTCAGTCAATCCGGTAGCGCGTTGTCTGGATCAGGTCCTGCCATTTTTCTCCGTACGTTTTTTTGAAAGGAAGGTGACTTCGTATGAATAATCTTTTAATGTAGCAGGCTGCTGGAAGTCTTCACGATCATAATGGAGTGTCGCTGCCCATGAAAGTCTTGATGTTCACCAATGAATTTCCCCCATACACCTATGGGGGCGCCGGGGCGCACGTGGAGTATTTGAGTCGGGAATTATCACATCTTCTTCCCATCGAAGTCCGCTGTTTTGGTGATCAACGCCTGGATCAAGGCAATTTGAAGGTGCATGGGATTCCTCTAGGAGACACTCCGTTTACAGCTCCCAAGCCCTTGCATTCGGTCCTTGGCGCGGTGCAGCGCTCCTGGCAAATGAATGCCGAGGGGTTGGGCGCGGACCTGATTCATTGCCATACCTGGTATACCCATTTTGGCGGCATCATGGCCAAGCTCAATTACGGTATTCCGCTGGTCATCACCACGCATTCATTAGAGCCCCTCCGGCCCTGGAAACGAGAGCAGTTAGCCGGCGGGTATGATTTTTCTCTATGGGTTGAGAAAACCGCCCTGGAGATGGCTGATGCCATTATCGCCGTTTCCGAAGGAACCAAGAAAGACATTCTTAAATTGTTTCAGGTTCCTGAAGAGCGGATTCATGTCATACATAACGGGATCGACCTTCAGGAATTTCGGAATGTCCAAAGCCAGGATGTGTTAACCCGTTATGGGATTCCTGCCGGACAACCCTATGTGTTGTTTGTGGGGAGAATGACCCGGCAGAAGGGTATTACCTATTTGATTCAGGCTCTCTCCTATTTGGATGAGGAGTTTCCCGTAGTCTTGTGTGCCAGCTCTCCTGATACACCGGCCATGGCCGCAGAAATGAAAGAGGCGCTCGACCAGATTTCGGCCCATCGAAAGCATATTTATTGGATACCGGATATCCTCGACAAACCGAGTCTCATTGAATTGTATTCTCATGCCGGGGTTTTTTGTTGTCCGTCTATTTATGAACCATTCGGGATCATTAATTTAGAGGCCATGGCTTGTGAGGTGCCTGTGGTGGCTTCTGCCGTCGGCGGCATTCCTGAGGTCGTTGTGGAGGATGAGACGGGATTTTTGGTGCCGGTTGACCAATTGGAAGAAGCTCCCTTTAGTCCGAAAGATCCCGAGCGGTTTGCCCAGGACCTGGCCGATCGCTTAAATCAACTCATGCGGGATCCTGAATTACGGGCGCCAATGGGGCAAGCCGGGAGACGACGGGCGGAAGAATTTTTTGGCTGGGACAAAATTGCTAAACGCACGAAGGCGTTGTACGAAACCGTTCTCGGGGAGAGCTAGGGTGCGGGGCTGTGAGAGGGATCCATGTGGAGGGGCATATGAACCGGGGCCTGGTGTTGGAAGTTGAGCAGGAAGCTTGGGCGAATAGATATTTCACGTGCACGTGTGAGGGGCGTGAACCCGGGTCTTTTACCCGGGATCCTGACCGGTTTGAAACATGGCCTCAAGTCGCTGCACTTCCTCTTTGCGGCGGTGACGCTCCTCCACCAGCATGGAGATCACGGAATTCCAAAAGGAGACTTCAGCCTGTGACCCGTCGCTTAACCGTTGGTCTCGCCATTCCGTCGCAAAACGGGTATACACTCGAATTTCGCAATCGTTAAAACTTTTGAGCGATTCAAGCAGTTCGTCTTCAGCATGCATAAGTCAACCGGCCTTCCTGAAGTTGGAGATGTACATAATGATTATTGGTCACAGCGAGCATGAGAAAGTGTATCGGCGGTTCTTTGCGCGTTCCTTAGTGTGAGAAGAATTCTTGGGAGGAAATTTCTCGATGAAACACATGTCATTCAGTATGAACGCCTGCTATCGGTGGATCGGGATTGGGGTAATGTGTGTCGTAGTATGGGGTTGTGGGGAAGATCCTCAACAAATATTTGAAACGGCTCAGTTCGAGGAGCAACAGCATAATCGCGCCCATGCTCAAGAATTATACGAAAAGATTATTCAGCAACATCCTGAGAGTGAATTTGCCGAAAAAGCCCGGAAGCGATTAGAGGCTTGGAAGACAGAGAATCCGGAAGAGGGAACGTGATGGGTGTGAATCGTTCAGGAGTGGTGTTCCGGGTCCACGCCGGTTCGATACATATATTCTAATCGCTTAATATCCTGGTCCCGCCGCAATCGTTCATCGATACACAGGTTCACGACGGCATTCCAAAAGCCGGCTTCGGCCATGGCGCCGGCTTCCATTCGTTGATCGCGGAATTCGCTGGAAAAACAGGTATAGCGCTGCAAATCACCGTCGTCGAATTCCCGAAGAAAGTTCGGTAAATCTTCAGTATGAGGCATGGGTTCGTGGCGATGGCTCATGGTGGAATCTCTTATGTAAAACATATCGGTGCGGGCCCCCTGAACCCTTGAGGTTTTCGGGAGGATTTCTTCAAAAATCCGATGGGGCTTCTGCCATCGAAGCATGCTGCCCAGTGAGTACGTGTTCATTGTGTCCAATTCCTGAGCGTTAGTTTCTGCGCGGAGAAGATTCCTTGTCCCCATGACAACATTATGGAAATCCCACAGAATGAGCCAAGCGACGGGGTTTACCGGACATCCCGGAAAAAGGCAGGAGAAAATGTGGGCAGCCCGAATTCCACATGCAGGATAATCATGAGGACGCGAATAAAACTTCGCCATATTCCCATTTTGACGAATTTCCGGGAATCGGTGATGACCGTCAAAGGTAAAAGTCTGGGAATCGTTTTCGTCAGGAGGGTCTGTCCAAACACGACATCTTCCAGAACGGCCTGCAGAGGGAATCCTCCTAATTGGGTGAACAGGCCTTGTCTCACGAATAAGGCCTGATCCCCATAAACGATATGTGAATGTGTGCATCGGAGATTATCCAACCAGGAAATCATGCGTAACCGCCAATCCTTTCCAGAGAAGCGATGGCGGAATCCTCCCGCCTGGGAGGAAGGGTCGGAAGCAAGTTGGTGTAATTGCCGGAAGGCCCCTCGAGGGAGTTGAGTGTCAGCATGGAGAAACAGGAGCCAGTCATCGGCGGAAGCCTGCATCTGAACCACCATTCGGGCGCCTGCATTCATTTGTGATGCGCGCCCTTTGTGGGCCATACACCATGAAATTTGTGGATCCTGGCGAAGGATTTCAAGCGTGCGGTCGGTACTTCCTCCATCCACGACGATGACCCGGTAGGGTGTTGATTGAGACAGCACGGACCTGATGGTGTGCGGTAGGGCCTTCTCCTCGTTATAGGTGGGAATGATGACCCAAATCATAACACTCTTCTGTGCGCACCGTTTACCGGGCCACGTAAAGATCTTTCGGTAGGAAGGGGCTACCATGAGGATGCTCTCGTAACCATTCCGGAAGGCCGTGTTGAAAGTCCTTCCAATATTCGTGAGGATCTTCCTGAATGAAATAGAAGGAGTCCTGTGCCGAAAACAGAAGGGCTTTTCCCAATTCCAAGTATGCGGGGGCTAAATCCCTCAGGTGGTCAATGGATGTGTGACCGTCGTTCAACATTCTCTGCAATGTCCGAATTCCAAAACCATGATGGGCCTCTTCCTGTTGGAGGAGTATTTGGCGTAGTTTTCGAAACGGAGCGCCCCGTTTGAGAAGACCCGTTTCCAGCCTTTGTAAAATGGCTTGGCCTAATCCCTCTAGAATAATTTGTTCCGCCAGAAGAGATTCCGCAAGGTCCCCACGTGTCAGGGCGGACATGATGAGCCGGCGGTACTGATTCATCTGGTGAGAAATGACAAGAGAATGTGGACCCCGTGGAGCCAGGCAGCGAATCGCCCACTGAAAGATCACTGCATGTCGCCCCTCCTGCTTGGCCTGACCGGCGAGAAACCGCTGAAGACCTGGTTCCTTCACCAAGGTGGCCTGGGCTTTTGCACAATCGTGAGCCAATTGTTCGCCCAGGACCATAAATTGAAGTAATTGCGCCAGGTGGACATGCTCGCCAGATTTCACCAGCATACCGACATGTTCTCCAAATTCTTGCGCCCTGCAACACTTAGACGGGCATGAGGGCTCAGTTTAGAGCTTTCTTTCTTTCATCAGGAAACGCGTCTTCACATAGGCAGTCTCCGAGGAGTATGGGATGTTACAAGCCCACCAAAAAAATTTCATAGGGTAGAAGGCCAAGGAACGGGATAAGAATGGACCAAGATTTTTCATGAATGGGGAAGGGGAGGGATTCCATTGAGACTCCAGTCATAGTCGAGAAATTCGATGGTATACGGGTTCTGGCGGATGTCGTTCGCGAGATCCGGATCTGTGACGAATTGTGCAACATAGCCAAGCAATGAACCTGAATGATTAATAAAATCCTCGGAAAACCAATCGAAGATTTTGGACAGATAGGCGATGCGGCGTTGTCGGTCGAACCGGTTGCGTGTGGGATCGTTAATAAACTGTCGGGCACTTGCCGTGAGTTGTTGGTCAAGAGACTCGGGAGTGTAGACTGCCGATTGAAGTTTTGGACAGGATTGTGAGGCACAGACTATAGCAAAATGTATACGGGGTTCCTTGAAATCGGGAATCAGGAGGTGCTGTTCCAGGTCATACAGATTCAATAATTCCCCTCCCACCTGGTATGTCCGGCCGATAAAAAAGGTGTATCGTCCAGTCAGCGAGGTTGGAGCATATCCATCAATGATGCCTTTAATGACAAAAGCATTATAGACATTAATCCAAAAGGCCAGACGATGATTGGGAGTCGGAAGTTGCTGGGGGGCGATATGTTGAAGGAGGTGAAGGTAACGAGTGAAGCGTGAATCTTGAGCGAATCGGGGATAGTCCACAACGCCGTTCTTCACATGAGCCATGAGTGCTTGATGAAAGTTTTCATGGCTAAAAGCCTCCGGAGAAACGGGATGAGAAGGAGTAAACGTATGGGGAATAGTCGAGCAGCCCATGGAAAGGGCGAAGGAGATGATAAGAATGAAGGGTGCTTTCCCCGGTCTTGAAAATCGCGTGATCCACTCCATCATGTTGGCAGGGCCCTCTTCTTAAATAACTGAAACGATGACTTCTTGCAATCCCGACGCTCCGTCGGGAAATGGTGGATGTTCTTGCGCCCGTTGTTGTTCCCCTGTTCCATCAGTCGCTCGAGCCAGAATATAGAAGTCACCAGGTCGTTGCGGTTCCCAGGGATAACTCCACATAACCCATGAGTAGGGAGAAAGTGCCGGGGCCAGGGTGGCGGCCGACCAGGATTCCCCTCCATCGGTGCTGATGTCCACCTGACGAATCCCCCGGGATCCGGCAAAAGCAAAGCCCTGCATAGTGAATAATTTTTGGGCTGGCAGGGTATCTCCGGTTTGCGGATCCGTAATCCAAGACTTGGTTTTGACGATGGCCTCATCCGACCAGTCTCTACGTTGGTAATAGCCTTTGTAATCCGAGGACACCAGTTCGATTCCCGTGAGCCACTGGACATGCTTCATGCCGTAATGCCCGGGTACGATCATTCTGGCTGGAAATCCATGTCCCAAGGGCAGGGGCACCCCGTTCATGCGATAGGCAACCATGATGTCATCCATCATGGCCCGTTCAATGGTGAGGCTGTCGGAGTATCCATCCGCGGCATGAAAGACCGCGTCTCGGGTGTGTGATGTGACCCTGGCCTTGTCCAGAAGCGCTTTGAGCCGGACTCCCTGCCATTCAGCCGTGCCGATCGCCTCTCCCGCGACCCCATTGCCGACACATTCCAATGTGACGATTTCTGTGATCGCCGGTTGGGCGAGCAGGTCCCGGTAGGTAAGGGTAAACGGGGACATGACCGTTCCCCGGATTGTCAGAGCCCACCGATCAGCCGGTACAAACGGAGGAGTACGGTACGACGTGATATAAAATTCATCGTTTGAGGTGATGGGACTCGTGGTGCGTTTGGTGGAACCGAACAGTTGGCTCCACATACCGGCCCTTGCGAATCCCTTTGTCAGGAGTAAAGGAGTGATGGCCAGGGTCCCGCTAATTTGGAGGAACCGGCGGCGGGACAACCATGTCTGGTCGGAGTTTCGCATGTTGAAGATATAGTCAATTTTTAAATGAAGACGTTACAGTGAAGTCGTGCCGGAGAAGAGAGCAGGAGAATGGTTGTGTGTTGTTTGTGTTTGGGTAGGCTGGGGGGCCATTGACGTTTATCGTAGGGGTCTATGGGTGAACTTCGAAATGATGCCGGAATTGGAATGGCCCTTGGGCTATCCGCTTTTGATGAGCCTCATGCTCGTTCTCGCGATCGGCATGCTAGGGGCTTTTCGAATAGAAGTATTGGAATTAAGGGGGGGCGGGCATTCTATACCCGAACGGTGTGGGAAAAGACATGAATGACAATCACGCCCGCGATGATCAACCCCATTCCAATGACTGCCGGCGTATCTGGAATTTCCCGAAAGGCGACTGCACCGACGAGCGCCAGGAGAACGATGCCAACACCTGACCAAATGGCATAAGCGATTCCGACCGTCATGCTTCTCAACACGAGGCTTAACAAATAAAATGCCGCGAAATATCCAATGACAACTAACAGGCTCGGGCCTAATTTGGTGAAACCCTCGGCTGCTTTGAGTGAACTGGTGGCAATCACTTCTGCCACAATAGCCAAAAACAAATACAAATAGGTCATCCTTACAATCCTTTCGATGTCGGCAAATGGCTCTTTTTCGTGAAGGCGGAAGATTTTCCGGCTGGGTAGAGCCTAACGAAAAATGTTGTTGAAACACTATATGGGACAGACCGTGGAGCGTAGTCAATCAGAAATGAAGATGTTCGGCAAAAGTCGCCCGAAAAAACCGGTTGCACAAAATTATCGTTTGCGTAAAAATGCGTATACCAGAATTTGCTCTGCACTGTAGTTCTTCGCTGTAGATGACAAGGAGAAAACATATGAAACCCCATTGGTATGTAAACATGTCATTGGTTCTGGGTATTCTGGCTCTGGTTGGAATTGACATACCTTCCCACAATCATGTCTATGCAGAGTCCGTCCTCCTTCAAGAGGGATTAGGGAAACATCATTTTCCAATCTCCTCCAATGGAGCGATGGTGCAGCGGTATTTCGATCAAGGTCTCATCCTGTCTTTTGGTTTTAATCATGCCGAAGCAGCCAGGTCTTTCCGAGAATCTCAAAAGCGCGATCCCGACTGCGCCATGTGTTATTGGGGTGAGGCGTTGGTCCTCGGTCCGAATATCAATGCGCCGATGGATCCTTCTGTCGTTCCTCAGGCTTTCGCAGCCATGGAGAAAGCGGTCGCGCTGAAGGATCAGGCCACGGAAAAAGAGGCCTCGCTCATTCAGGCGCTGGCGATGCGTTACTCCAAAAAGGTGATGACCGATCGTTCCCCCCTCGACGTGGCCTATGCCGAGGCGATGCGAACTGTGGCACAGCAGTTTCCCGACGACCCGACCATTGGCGCGTTATTAGCTGAAGCGCTGATGGACCTGCATCCCTGGGATTTTTGGAGTAGAGGAGGAGAGCCTAAACCCTGGACACCGGAAATTGTCTCGACGCTGGAGTCCGTGTTAGACCAATCCGCCAGCCATCCTTTGGCCAATCATCTGTATATTCATATCATGGAAGCCTCATCCCATCCCGAGAAGGCTCTTCCCAGTGCTGAACGATTGCCAGCCCTTGTCCCTGGCTCAGGACATCTTGTCCATATGCCTGCTCATATCTATATTCGAGTCGGGCGGTATCGAGATGCGGTGTTGGCCAATCAACATGCTGTGAAAGTTGATGCGCACTATTTGAACCATGCTCACGAGGAAAGTCTGTATACCGCGGCCTATGTTCCTCATAATTCACATTTCCTCTGGGCGGCGGCGATGAAGCTCGGGCAACAGCAGCTGGCGATGCAGGCGGCTCTTGAAACCGCGGCATCCGTCAAACCAGAGATGATGCGCGCTCCCGGCATCGCCGGAACCATTCAACATTTTTGGATTATTCCCCTCTATACCAAAATTGCCTTCGGGCAGTGGTCGAACATTCTCGCTGAGTCCTCGCCTCCAGTGGATTTACGGTATCCCACGGCTATTTGGCATTATGCAAGGGGAATCGCCTTGGTGCGTCAAAATAAACTGGAGGCTGCCCAACAGGAATTCATGAAACTCGCGGAGATTGCCCGTGACCCTGCGGTGGCTAAACTGACGATTCTTGATCTGAATAATATCGCCGATATCCTGGGCATTGCGGAGGCTGTTCTGGCAGGAGAAATTGCGGCAGGTCACGGAAATTATGAGGAGGCGGTTCGGCAGCTGCAACGGGCAGTCGAACTTGAAGACGGATTGAATTATACGGAACCGAAGGATTGGTATCTGCCATCGCGCCAGGTGTTGGGTTCGGTGCTTCTGGAGGCCGGAAGAGCTGCCGAAGCTGAGCGCGTATTTCGAGAGGATCTCCAGGATCATCCTCAAAACGGGTGGGCGCTTTTCGGAATGGAACAGAGTTTACGCGCCCAGGGAAAAACCGATGAGGCTGAAAAAGTCCTTCAGTCGTTTCGCCAGGTATGGAGCGATGCGGATGTGATCTTGACCTCTGCCCGGTTTTAAGCCCATCAGGAGGGGGCAGCGGTTAGCGTCTGTTGGACTCTGTCGCCTTTTCCGAGTTTCAGTTAGGTATTGTTAGTAGGTGGACCCTTCCCTGATTTTGGTTCTGCGGAAGAGGGGCGGTGCTCCGTACGGGCTGTGTGAGCCCGCGGGAGATTTTTCCGAACCGGAATCCGGCTTGAAAAAAGATTGTTCATGAGGAGACTTGTGTTTTCCTTCTTGCATCATGAGGCATAGGCAAGAAAGGCTTCAGTCTTCATGGCTCCATTGCGTTGTGCCGCATCTTCGAAGTTTTCTTCATCCTCCCCCTCTGTTTATTTAAGTTTCTTCTGTCACACTCCGAAAACAGTTCAATAAGATCATTCGTAGCGGTAACGGGGCATCAAGCACCGTGAGTTGTGGCTCCCTTGCAGGCTGTTGGTAGGGGATTTTTACATCGCTGCATAACCTGATCCACGGAGTACACCTTGAGTCGACGATCTATCGGCATTCCTTGTACGACTGTTCCAAAATCCACTCAGGGAAATGGTCTATCCCGGCTCCAGGAAATTGCCGACCGACGATCCATTCCCGGTGTGTTGCTCTTTTCGGGATCCGGAGACGTGCTGTTTATGAATGCCGAGGCAGAAACGTTAAGCCGTCAAATCATGGGAGACGCGTATGATGCCGAGGCGCGAGGTGTGTGGCCTGCCGATGTCTTGGAGTTATGTGACTCCCTTCGAATACTTTTAGCCAATCCCGAGAACCAGTTGGTGGAGGGCCAGCATGAGTTGAGACGAGTGACAGGTGATGTGAAATCGCCCGTATTACTGAGGGGTTTTCCATTAGCGGCCCATACAGAAAAAGATGAAGCCTGTATGCTCATCATCATGGAGAAAATCGGACGGGAACGGCGGGTGGTGTCTAATCAGGCTAAGGAGCAGTATCGTTTGACCAGTCGGGAAGTAGAAATTGTGAAATATATCAGTGAGGGATGGACCAATAAGGAAATTGCTCGACATCTGGAGATTAGTGAACATACGGTAAAAGAGCATGTTCGCCATCTTCTAAAGAAAACGAAAACCACTACTCGAACAGGTATTCTTGCCCAAATCTTTCAGGATACCTAACGCATCCAGGCGGTCCGACCGGCTGCCCTGCTCTCTTCTTCCCTTCAATCTTGCCATCATGGAATAATCCGTTTGACTGTCAATCTGCAGTGCCTGCCTATTTTCTCTATTGGTTCCTCGTGTCTGCTGAGAGGGATGAATCTGCCGGTCGAGATTTCTTTTAAGGAAGCCCTTGATTGTGACTGTCAGGCTAAGGATAATCCTCTGGTCCCCGTTTGGCGTCGCTTGAAATTTTCAGAGGTTGCTCATTTCTCCCTCTCCTCACCATGCGCTCGATAAGCTCAATCTTGATGAGTCAGGGTTGGTGCGGGCTCTTCAAGCTGGTGATGAGCAGGTGTTTGCGTCCGTGATGGATTGGTATTCTGGTTCGTTATTGCGGTTAGCCATGTCCTATGTCCCCAGCCGGGCTGTAGCCGAAGAAGTCGTGCAGGAAACCTGGATGGGGGTATTTGAGGGCATTCAACGGTTTGAGAGCCGGTCATCCTTTAAAACCTGGCTTTTCCGGATTTTAACGAATCGGGCCAAAACACGAGGAATACGAGAGAGTCGCTATGAGCCGTCGGGGCTGAGCACTTCTTCTCCGGATGCCGATGAGAGACCTTCCTTGGAAGACTCGCTTTTTATAGCAGAAGGTTCCGGAATGGGTCATTGGAAAGATCCACCCCATGACTGGGAACCGGATACACCGGAACGGGTATTACTGTCAAAGGAATGCCGAGCAGCGATTGAAACCGCCATTGAAAACCTGCCGGCTACGCAGCGGCAGGTGATGACCTTGCGCGATATCGAGGGTGTCAGCTCTGAGGAAGTCTGTAACATCCTTGAGATCAGTGAGACCAATCAACGGGTGCTGTTACACCGAGCGCGCATCAGGGTGCGCCGAGAGCTTCAACCCTATGTTCAGGGAAAGAACACCTAAGGACAATGGATATAAATCTGAAACACAAACTTATGCGGTATATGGTGGGAAATTTTTCCTGCCAGGAAATCTCCCAACTCATCACCGATTACCTGGATGGGTCGCTGACTCTGACGGAGCGAATTCGATTTCAAATGCATTTGGGACTGTGTTTTGCCTGCCGTAATTTCTTACGTCAGATAAAATACACCATCGCGACTCTACGCCAATTGCCTCCGGAGCCCGTCCCTCAACACGTAAGAGAGGAGCTTCTTGAGCGGTTTCGGGCCTGGAAGCAGCGCTCCCCTCAGTCTTCTGTCAACTCTGAAGTCGATTAGTTCATCGTAGTGATGATCGGTGGCCCCCTTCTCCCTTTCCATCCGATGTGGTAAACAGGACTTCAAATTTTTTGACTGTACTGGTTCGCACGAACCCATCAGTATTGATTAGCCTAAAGGAGTGAACCATGGCCTTGAAAGATTCGACGATGCTTCCGTTGGGGACGCCCTTGCCTCACTTTGAACTACCGGATGTTCGGACAGGTCATATGGTGTCCCCTGAAAGTTTCGTCGGGAAACAGGCCATTCTGGTGATGTGTATTTGTCGACATTGCCCTTATGTCGTTCATGTGCAGGAGCAATTGGCCAAACTCGGTCGAGATTATCAAAAGAAAAATGTTGGCATTGTGGCGATCAGTAGTAATGATGTGAAACGTTATCCTCAGGATTCTCCCACAAGACTGAAGGAAATGGCGGAGGAATTGGAGTTTCATTTTCCCTATTGTTATGACGAATCTCAGGAGGTGGCGAAGGCTTTGACCGCGGCTTGTACACCGGATTTTTTTGTGTTTAATGAAGAACGCAAACTGGTGTATCGGGGACAATTGGATGACAGTCGGCCGGGAAACGGGAAGCCCGTGACCGGGTGGGATTTACGCATGGCCCTGGAGGCCGTTCTGGATAAGAAACCTGTTTTCGTCGCGCAAAAGCCCAGTGCGGGTTGCAGTATTAAATGGAAAATCGGGAATGAGCCGGATTATTGATTCGCAATGTGTGAGGAGGGAACGTGGATGCGTGAGAAGTAGAGCGCAACGATTTCCTTCTGTGGGTTGATCCAGAATTTTTTCTCCTGATGTCTTCTTTTCACTCTTTTCCTCTCATTCTTTTCCGGATTTTTTGAACACAATATCCCCGTAATAGGCGACGGCCGACTCTTTGGTGTTATCCGTGTCGGTCATGATGGCGACTCCTGAGATGTTTGGTGGATCTTCTCCGAATGCTTTCTTGTAATCTTCATAGATATTGCGTTCCTCGGTTACCCATTGGTTCAATTTGGCACTTCCGCTTTGCGTGACGAACATGTAGACCCGGTCCGTATAAGGATTGGGAACCATTGTACCCACCGGACTTTTACTCTCCCAAATATAATTGATGGCTCCAATGGGGGGATATTGGCCATAAATCAATTTGATGGTTTCTAATTTCGCCTTTTCAAAAAACCCGACCTGACTGCTGTCATACTGGAAGGTAATGTAGAGCCGTGCCGGATAGTCATCTCCTGATTTTTGAGCGACATCCCCTTTCTGAAGAATATTTTCGACTTTCCATCGCCACGCAATTACCGGATATTCCTTTGGGTCGATCGAAATCTCCCGTGTCAGGCCGGAGGAGGATTGACGACTGATGGCCTTGACCACCACCTGCTGTTCGTCTTTGACCAGATCATATTGAGTCTGTGCGGGGATGTTGTCAAAGGTCAGCGGCTTCCACCCTTGCGGAAACGGTTCTCCCGGAGTAGCCATGGAAAAGTTGCCGACGACGAGGTGATCGGGGCTTGCGGCGATGCCCGTATTCGAATGGGGCAGGCTCAAGAGTCCGAAGACGAGAGTGAGGACAGAGAAGAATGCGGGTCGAGGTGTGATACGTGTCATGTCTGCTTGCCGATAAACCCTGAGTGTTGTTTGAATCATTTGTTGACCGATTCCGTTCGCTCTAAGCAGTGCAAAGGATCACAACCTACTAGAATTAGGTAATTGATGGGACATGACATTACCGGGTCCACGCAAAGAGTTTGCGGAGGAACTGTTTCTTTCCTTCCGTCAGCGTGGTTTTCCGCCAGGCATTCGCCGACTTTTTGACGACTTCCGCTTGGGTCGGGTAGGGGTGAATGGTGCCCGCGATGGTGTTGAGTCCCAGGCCTCCCTTCATGGCTAGGGTGAATTCACTAATCATATCGCCCGCATGGGCGGCTACGATGGTGGCTCCAACTATTGTATCGGTTCCTTTTTTTACATGCACTCTGGCAAAGCCTTGGTCTTCTCCATCGAGAATAGCCCGATCGACTTCATGAAGAGGAAAGGTGAAGGTGTCGATCGGGATGTCCTTGTCCTTCGCATCCTTTTCATAGAGACCGACATGGGCAATTTCCGGTTGGGTATAGGTCGCCCAGGGAATCACCAGGTGTTCCGTACTGCCGTAACCGAGGCCGAACGGGTGAGGAAACAACGCGTTCTGAATGACGATCTGTGCTTGGGCATCGGCCGTATGGGTGAACTTGAACGGAGAGCAGATATCTCCTGCCGCAAAAATCTTAGGGTTGCTGGTTTGAAGCCGGTGGTTGACCTTGACTCCGGTTTTGTCGAATTCGACGCCGACCCTCTCCAGCTCCAATCCTTCGATGTTCGGACTGCGACCGACGCCCACCAGAATTTCATCAACTGGGATGTCATACTGTGTGCCATGCGAATCCACCACGAGGTGTTTGGCGCCGTTTGCCGAGTGAATGTTCAAGTCTTTTCCGCAACAGAGCAGTTGCACGCCGTCCCGCAACATCGATTGCTCCACGATGTCGGCCGCGTCGCGGTCTTCATTGGGAAGAATGCCATGCATAGCTTCCACCAAATATACCTGACTGCCGAATCGGGCAAATGATTGGGCCAATTCACAGCCAATGGGGCCGGCACCAATCACTCCCAGTCTCTGAGGAAGTTCCGTCAGAGAAAAGATGGTTTCGTTGGTGAGATATTTGGTATCTGCCAAACCTGGAATCGATGGGGCGGTGGCGCGGGCTCCTGTGCAGACGACCGCTTTGGCAAATTGTAATGTCGTTCCATCCACATCGATGGTGCTTGAGCCGGTGAACCTGCCGTTTCCGATAAAGACATCCACTCCAAGTTTGGTATAGCGATGCGCTGAGTCGACATGACTGATCCGGGCCCTGAGTTTTCGCATGCGGGCCATGGCTGCACCGAAATCCTGTTTGACCTCACCGGAAATATGCACACCGAATTGTTCGGCCTCTCTGACGGCGTGCCAGGCTTTAGCCGCCCGTATGACGCCTTTGGAGGGCACACATCCTACGTTCAAGCAGTCTCCGCCCATCAGGTGTCGTTCAATTAGCGCCACTTTGGCTCCGAGGGCTGACGCAATGGCAGCGGTGACCAACCCAGCAGTGCCGGCCCCGATGATGACGAGGTTATATCGTCCGGATGGCCTAGGATTCTCCCATTGGGGCGGATGCACATTGTTGACCAACTCCTGGTTATAGTCGTCATGGGGAAGAACTAAACCGCTATGGGTTGGTGATTGTGGGGTGTTCATCTGAGACCTCTAGTTTAGTAAAGGGGTTCAGTCATTTACGGTTTAGGATTGATGGTTCCGCTTTGAGTCTTCTTCCATTTCTGATAGGCCACCGGCATGAGGGCTAATAAGCCCAGGAGCGTAAAGGCGAGTAAGACCGGTGGGCTGGCAATTTCGCTCAAGGAATTGATTGTGCCCAATTGGCGGCCCGCAAAGGCAAAAACAAAACTGCCCGGAATAATGCCAATGGACGTCGCCAGCACATAGGTGCCGAGGTTGACACGGGTGAGGCCGGAGACCAGGTTCACGAGAAAAAATGGAAAGGCCGGAATAAGTCGAAGCGTCATGAGATAATTAAACGCATTGTTGGCAAATCCTTCTTGAATGGTCCCGAGCCGGTCGCCAAATTTGCGCTCCACCCAATCGTGGAGCAGATAGCGGGCGGCTAAAAAGGCGAGCGTGGCTCCGGCGGTGGCTCCGACATTGACGAATAGCGTACCCATCAGGCTTCCAAATAAGAATCCTCCTGTCAACGTGAGGATCGCTCCGCCTGGAAGGGAGAACGCTGTTTGGAGAATATACACGAGAATAAATACCGCGGCTGCGGTTTCATAATGTGAGGCGGTGTAGGCTAATAAGGTGTCTCGATTTTCCTTTAATGATTCGAGCGAGAGATAGTGATTAAGGTCAAAATAGAAAAATGTACCGATGCCCGCCAACAGAATACACCCGATGAGCATCTTTCCCATCAATGAATTCGGTGAGTCGGCTGGGGTGGTAGACGGATGGGACATGTGAGGCTCCATTATGTGGGTTTTCATGACAATTCTCCAGTCATAGTTTCGGCAATGAGTTCGAGGTATCGCCAATATTCTCGTTGGTCAGGGATAGAGATTTTTGATTCATTGGCCAATTGTCTCGCGGCGTATTTGGCGACATTGAGTTGTAGTCCTGATTTGGGGTTTTTTGTTACGAGGAAGTTTCGAGGGGCAAAGGGGGGCCGTTTCGTTCTGGTTTGGTCCCCGTTTGATTTATCTTCGACACAGGGGCGATCCAGAATGTGCAAAGCCATTCTACATGGGCGATAATTTTCCAATAAGCTCCTCAGCAGGATAGGTAAGAATTTCAGCGAGAGTGGGATGATAATGAGGTATGCGGAGAAGATCGTGGACTGTGCCACGAAAATACATGATGGCAATCAGTTCATGGATAAGTTCAGAGGCTTCGGGTCCGACAATATGGCCACCGAGAATCTCACCAGATTGAGGATCACAGAGCACTTTAACGTGTCCATACGTTTCTCCCAGGCAGAGAGACTTGCCATGGTCGTTAAAGGGGTAAGAAGCGACAAGATAGGGGAGCTGACGGTCCAGGCATTCCCGTTCGGACAGTCCCACGCTGGCCAGCTGGGGATCAGTAAAGACGACCTGGGTTTTGAGGCGGGAATCAAAGTGTTTAGGAGGGAGATTAGGATGAACGGCGTTCCATCCGGCGATTTCACCCTCCTCGATGGCAATATGGACAATTTCATACCCGCCGTTGACATCTCCAATAGCAAAAATATGTGGTTGGGATGTTCTCATGTCCTTGTTGACTAAAATGGCATTCGGTTGATGGGCAACCTGAGCCGCTTCCAAATTGAGACCGTCGATATTTGGGCGGCGGCCGAGGGCCTGGAGGATTGAGGTGGCGGTGACCTCTTTTTTTTGTCCCTGATGGAGGAAGTGAAGGGTTTTCTGTCCACCGGACGTGCTGAGATATTGGATTTGCGTGTTGGTATACATTTTCATGCCTTCGGCCTGAAGGTGTGCTTCAACCGGCCGAACAAGGTCTACGTCCGAGTCCGAGAGAATGTGGGCACTTCGTTGAATCAGAGATACCATGACTCCGATGCGGGAAAAAAATTGGGCGAATTCCAATGCGACCGGCCCCCCGCCCAGAATAATCATCGATTCAGGCAGGGTTTCAAGTTCTAATGCCTCATCGCTGGTAAGGTATCCTGCTTCTTTCAATCCTGGAATAGGAATGTGCGACACCACAGATCCAGTGGCGATGATGTAGGCCTTCGCGGATAGCCGATGCGGGCCGGCTTGGATGGTCGTCGGCGAAACAAAATGTGCATGTTCCTGGTAGAGGGCAAATCGAGGGTGTTGGAGTGCTTGAATGCGATCTTCAGCAAATTCCTTGATTAACCGGTTTTTTCGCTCAATGATGGCTGCGAGGTTCACTTGAAGGTTCGTTGAGTGAAGCCCGAATTCCGAAGCTCGACGGATGAGCGCCGCGAGATCGGAGGAGCGGAGAATGGCTTTGGTGGGCATGCATCCTCGTAAGATGCAGAGACCACCCAACGGACCTTGATCGACAATGCCGACATCGGCTCCTTCCGCCTGAGCGGTGCGAGCGGCCGCATAGCCTGCCGAGCCCCCTCCAATAATGATGAGGTCATGAGAATGGGTCATGTGGAAGCCTTGTTTTGATGGATGAATTGAGCATATTCACATGGTCGAATTCCGAGTAGGAGTTTGTAGCATGAACGGTTCAAGGAGGAAAGGCAGTTGTCGGACGGCCTGCGTTCCGTGTCCTTCGGTATTGACTGGCGTTATTTATTAAATGGCTGTGTAGCGACTTCCGTTCTTCTGGCTTCCCTACGAATTCGATCATCCCATGGCGCTCATGTGAATTTGACGCGCGTTGATCCTACCAGTCTGGATTGGATGGAAACCGTTGAGTCGATTGATCAATCCTTGTAGATCGAACCGGATTTTTGGAGGCGGCAGTTTAATGCTCCATGAGCGCTGCATATGCCGGATCAACTTGAGGAAGAGACTCGACAATTTCGACAGGCAGGGGAGGTGGATTTTCAGAATACGGCAATGGTCAATTCTGTCTTGTATTGAAAACATCTGGAACTGTCCTCGACCCTTGAACGCCACCAAAGCGTAGGCTGTCTTTTTTAGTAGTCATGCGAGCTGGAAGATGGTGGAGCTTGGAGGTGGGCCTCCCTACAGGCCAGGCTTATTGGGGGACGTCATTTGTTTCTGCCTGATCTCTTCGACTTTGGCGATGAGAGTTTCCACTTGATAAGGTTTTTGAATGAACGCTGCCATGTCCGGGTTGAGAAATCTTTTCATCGCTTCTTCCTCGGAATATCCACTTGACAAAATAACCGGAATGGTTGCATTAAGCCCTTGGATGTGTTCGAGGAATTGTTGACCGTCCATATTGGGCATAGTGAGATCTAAGAGCACGACCATAATTTCGTGTTGATGTTGCTCGAAGACATGAATGCCGATTTGTCCATCAGAGGCGACTAATGTTTGCAATCCCATTTCTTCAAAGATCATCGAACAGGCCACCCGAACGTCTTCTTCGTCATCAACCACCAACACCATGGGTTTTTTTTGCAGTGAGGCTTCCTGTGTGGGAAATGAGAAGACCGGTCGTTTCTTTGCTGAAGTATCGGGGGTGGTGGCGGGGAACAGTAATGTAAATTCTGTTCCGACATCTGGTTGACTTCGGACGGCAATGGTGGCGCCATGGGCCTGAGCGAGTCCAAGAAGGGCTGCGAGTCCAAGCCCTCGCCCAGGAAGTTTGGTCGAAAAAAACGGGTCAAAAATTTTTGGGATTGTCTCCGAGGTCATTCCGCACCCGGTGTCCTGAATGGTCAGGGCAACACTTCGCTTATCCGGGAGCTCTCCAATCACATACCAACTCTGAAAATTCTCTATTGCAGGCTCCCATTCGAATGTCCGGATGGTGATGACTCCATCTCCTTCTCCATAAGCTTCTGATGCGTTTATCACAATATTTATGATGATTTGGCGCAATTGAGCTTGATCGGCTCGAATGGGGGGAAGGGAGGGGGCAAGATCGTATTCGAACGTTAATCGTTTTGAAAGGGTTGCCCGGAGGAAAGGAGTCATGTCCTCGAGGAGCTTTGGAAGATTGATGACTTGAAAGTTTAGGCGGGTCTGTCCGGCAAATGCCAACATTTGATTGGCCAATTCCCCACCCCGAAGACCGGCTTTTTCAATGAAGTCCAAGTGTTCCCGAGCCGGAGCGTCGGGAGGAAGAGCGCGAAGAGCGAGGCCGGAGCGGGCTACAATAGTCATCAGGAGATTATTGAAATCATGAGCGATTCCTCCGGCGAGCACTCCCAAACTTTCCAGTTTTTGTGAATATTGGCGTTCAATTTCATGACGGCGTCGTTCGTCTTCGGCCCTTCGCTGTTCTGTCACATCCCTGAGGGAGGCCAAATAGGCGGGTTCTTCATCCCACTCAATAGGGACAACTCGCATTTCTACAGGAGTCGGTTGTCCGGATTCGCCCATGATGCCTATTTCCGTCGTCTGGTTTGCAGAGATCGGGAAACCAAAGGGGGATCGGGTGAGTTGTTCGGATGTCTTTTGGAAGAGCCGTTCTGCTGCAGGATTGGAATAACGGATCAGTCCGTCATGTCCCACAACAAGGATCCCATCGCTGGATGATTGCAAAATGATGCTGGCCTGACGTTCAAGAGAGCGTATGCGAGGTATGCTGATGACCTGCTCGATCGCTTGCTCTATATGATGCCAGAGGAATCTTTCCGTTAGGGTGTTTTTGTTGAAATACTCTTGTGCGCCAAATCGAATGGCCTGACTTGCAATTTCGTCGTTACCGTATCCGGTGAGAAAAACGATGGGAGTTTTCCACTGTGAGTGCGGTCCCCGTACTTTCGCCAAGAATTCTAATCCGGTCATATCGGGCAATTGGTCATCCAAAAGCAGACAGTGAGGGGGGGAGATCCTGCAGGCTTCCCATGCCTGGGTTCCTGTATCCATTTCTTGAATGTCGACGCGAATTGAGGCGGTGCGCCGGATCCATTGAGTATAGGTGGATCGGTCACTTGGGCTATCATCGACGATAAGAATTCGGAGAGTGGTGAGCTGAGGTTTTTCAACACGGCTTGGCATGGTTGACGGCGATCCCCTGAATGAAAGTGAAACAACTAAGATGGAGAGGAAATGCAAAAATGCATTCGTCAGGTAATAGCACCGCCCTCCATCCCCGCGGGATTATTCAGTTGGTGTTCTTTGCCCAGTTTCGAGTGGATGCCTAATGTAAACCGGTATTTTTTATCTTTACCATGGGTTTAAATGGGTAATCGTTTTCAAAAGGTTTCACAATATAACTGTTGGCCTCTTCCTAATTCTACACTTCGAAGGCGCATTCGTCCGGTGAGATGGGTAGCGTGGTGAGGATAATCATCCGCATGGGAGCCGTTCCGCCAGGGTGTTTGACCATTTTTTTCAATAGTGAGTCCGGGACCATTTCTGGCTCCGAATTTATTGGCTGTGCAATCGCTCCAATTTTCGAAATTAGTAATGCGGTTGGATCTGAGTAATACTGATGTAACGATCCCAATAAGGATGGCCTCGGTCACGAAAAAATTGAGCGCTCCATACCAACGCCGAGAGGTGGCATGAATATTAGAAAGCCTTGACCCCTCTTCTTAAATCAGCCCTCAATCAGGACAATTAGGAAAATCTGCAAAAAACGAGAGAATTCAGAACGAAATTGATATACAACAACCGATTGGGAAATTCAGAATGAAGAGTGAAAACGGAATACCAGAGAAAGGATGCCCGAATTTTAAGGGCCGAGAGAGAAGGTGTGAGCCAACTGTCTTTATGACATGTGCACCATGTGCTGGGTGCTTTCATTGGCGGGGAGTGGCGGCGCGATCCAATACCCTTGCATCGCATCGCATCCATATTCTTCCAGGAAATCGACTTGTTCTTGTGATTCCACTCCTTCGGCAATGACTTGTAGCCCCAGGGCTTTGGCTAGAGAGATGACGGCCATGACGATAGCGGCATCGTTAGTACTGTGTGGGAGATTTTGAATGAGGCTTTGGTCAAGTTTGATGCCGTCTATGGGAAATGACTTCAGGTATCGAAGCGAAGCATACCCTGCTCCAAAATCATCAATGTACAGGTGAATGCCCATGGCCTTGAGTTCACGGAGAGTCTGGATGGTTTCTTCTGTTTCATGAATCAGAAACGTTTCTGTCAGTTCCAGTTTGAGATTTTCCGGGTCTAGATGTGAATGGTTGAGGATATCTTGCATGAGTGCAGGGAGATTTCCCTGATGAATTTGTCTGGCTGAGAGGTTTACGGCGACATGAGGAGCCGGAAACCCCTGCTTTTCCCAGTATTTGGCTTGTTTGCTGGCTGTACGTAAAACCCACTCCCCAATGGGAATGATCATGCCATTTTCTTCGGCTTGGGGAATGAACTGATTCGGCCCAATAAGGCCTTGGTAGGGGTGATGCCAGCGCAATAAAGCTTCCATGCCAATGACTTGCTTGGTGCAAAGATTCATTTGTGGTTGATAGTGGAGGAGAAATTCTTCTTTGGCCAAAGCTCGACTAAGTTCCATCTCAAGCGTGGAGCCATCGAGGCCAGCTGTTTTCATGCCGGCGGTGTAAAATTGATGGGTATTTCCTCCCTGGGCTTTGGCTCGATACATTGCGGCATCGGCATGAGATAAAAGTTCCTGGGGATTGGCGCTATCCCACGGGTAGATGGTGATCCCGAGGCTTCCGGTCACATGCAGTTGGTGCTGCTTGATGATGACGGGTTGAGCCAGTAGGTGAAGAATACGTTGTGCAACAGATGCCACATCCTCAATCGACACAATTTGTTCCAGAAGGACGGCAAATTCATCTCCTCCTAATCGGACACCTGTGTCGATTTCTCTGATACATTTTTTGATGCGTGCGGCCACGGTTTTGAGTAAGGAATCCCCACAATCATGGCCGAGCGTGTCATTGATGTCTTTGAAATGGTCCAGATCCAAAAACATCAGAGCGATTGCCGTATCGTTCCGATGACAGCGAGCCACCGCACAATTTAATCGTTCATAAAAAAGGCCTCGATTTGCGAGTCCTGTCAGATGGTCGTAATGAGCCAACTGGGTAATGCGTTGGGTGGCTCTCTGGCGTTCCATGGCATAGCGAAGGGCCCGGCAGAGAGTCGAACTGCTGGTCTGGCCTTTGATTAAATAGTCCTGGACTCCACTTTTCACGGCTTGAATCGCCTGGTCTTCTTCCTCCACGCCGCTTAAAATCAGAATCGGGGCATCAGGGCAAAACTGCAGGAATTGAGGAATGGATTCAAATGATTTGCCGTCAGGAAGATGCGAGTCCAGAATAATGGCTTGAAACTGATTTTGTTGAATAAGGTCGAGAGCATCACTAAGAGAACGACTATGCTTCAAGGTAAATTGGTTTTGGAGTCCTTCTTTCAGCATATTTTTGATAACCAACGCTTCTTTTGGGTTATCTTCAACCAACAAAAGTGAAATCATGATTGCGGCGTCCCCATTTCAGCTTATTCCTGCGTCCAGAGACTTTTAGATTGGAGAAGAGGGTCCTAAGTTATCTTGTCGGACATAACAGTATTTTCTTGATAGTTTCTGTATATTTTGTCCATTCTAGTGAGCTAGGGCCAGTATTCGATTGCCTGCTCGTATCGTTAAAATAATTTAATAAAAACAACCATTTACTCATGATTTGAGGGCGCAATTTTCAATGAATTTTCCAGATAATAAAGTAATAATAAAGTAAGTCTTATATACTAGGTTATTTGTTATTTACTTAGATTTTTAACTTTACTTTATAGTCGGAAATTTTTTATAGTGTTATCAAATTGCGCCTTGTATTTTTTACCTTCGAATTTTTTAACAATAGGTCTTTTTCCTGGTTTCGCCTCAAAGAGGATATGACGTACTTAGTCTATGGACTGAGGTGCGACTCCTCTCTAAATCTTTATTAAAGATAGCACACCATTCTGCATTCTGATGCTAATGTGGTCCATTGAGAAAAAGGACGAGAGAAGAGCGATAGGTTCCTCCTATTGAGAGGAATACCATCGGTTCAGTATAAAAGTGGTATGATTTGGGTTAAGCTATTAATTTTGAAGGAGCTATGTTAATGGGGAAGACAGCGTCATTGCCGGAGGTGATTCAGCGTTTAATTGAGATTGGCAAGCCCAAAGGGCATGTCACCATAAAAGACCTAACGCACATTCTCCCTGCCGATCAGATTACTTCTGATCAATTACATACGATTTTAAGTGAGTTGCACGAAGTCAATCTTCAAGTGATCGATCCTTCTAAGCGGACGGCCTCCCAGTTGGCAGCTTTAAAAAAGAACGCGGGGCAAGAGGATTCAGATGATTCCGATGAAGAAACGGATTCTTCCTTGGATATTGATTTGACCCCAGGTGAACCTACTCGTATCGATGATCCGGTCAGGTTATATTTGAAAGAAATGGGACGGGTGCCATTGCTCACCCGTGAAGGCGAAATTGAACTTGCGAAACACATCGAAGAAGGGAAGCGTGAGTTGGCATGTGCCGTCTATGGCATGCCGTTAAATATCCATTACCTGGAATCACTCCACGACCAATTAAAGCTTGAGGAGATCCGTGTTCGAGATATTGTGCTCTTACAGGAGACCCTGGAGGATGAGGAAGTTGAAGAAGAGGCCATGGCCAGCGAACAGGAGGATGAGGAGCTCAGATTCCGCACGCTAGAGAGTCTGGCAACGGTTCGAAAGCTTGGGCGTGGGTTGCTTTCCCTTTACACCCAAAATCGGGACGGCCAAACAACGAAAAATTCAAAGGCACAACTTGAGAAGCGCCGGATGAGTTTGGCCGATCAATTTGTGGATCAAATCGAAGCCCTTAATCTGCATCAGCGGGTTAAAGATCAAATGTTAAGACGTGTTAAAGACATTGGTCAGGAAATTCGATCAGTTGAAATGATGACTGCCCGTCATACGAAAAGGCTTGGGCTTGCTGGGCAGGACGGTATTCAGGTGATTGGGAAAAAATCACGTGCTACCACAAAGGGAAGTTCCCTGAGACGCAAGCAACAATTGACCCCGGAAGAAATTGAAAAATTAAAACAAGAAGTTGAAGCGGGGAAAGCTACTCTCTTGCGCCTTCAGAATGAGGTGCTGGGTATGCCGATGGAAGAATTTACGGCTGCTCTGACTATTCTGGAGACCGCTGAGGAAAAGGTGAAGCGAGGGAAGGCCCAATTGATCGAGGCTAATTTGCGATTGGTGGTCAGTATTGCGCGAAAATATACAAATCGAGGATTGCAGTTTATCGATTTGATCCAAGAAGGCAATATTGGATTAATGCGGGCTGTCGATAAGTTTGAGTATCAGCGCGGATATAAATTTAGCACCTATGCAACGTGGTGGATCCGACAGGGTGTAACACGTGCCATTGCGGATCAGGCCCGTACTATCCGTATTCCGGTACATATGATTGAGGCCAATACAAAATTAGCACGGACGGCAAGGCAGTTGGTGCAACAATTAGGACGTGAACCTACCCCAGAGGAAATTGCCGAACGGATGGGCTTAACTCCTGAGAAGGTCCGCATGATGTTGGATATTTCCAAGGGAACCATTTCTCTTGAAACGCCGATCGGGGAAAAAGAGGATAGTCAGTTAGGGGATTTGATTGAAGATAAAAATGCAGTCTCTCCCATGGATGCGGCAAACCGTTATGATCTGCAACGTCAGATTGCGAATGCCTTGGGCGTGCTGACCCCTCGCGAAGAGACTGTGATCCGAAAGCGGTTTGGGATTGGTGATAGTACCGACCATACGTTGGAAGAAATTGGCCAAGATTTTGACGTGACTCGTGAGCGGATTCGCCAGATTGAGGCCAAAGCTTTAAAGAAGCTTCGTCACCCGAGTTGCAGTCACAAGCTTCGGAGTTTGGTGGATCATCTTTAATTTGAGTAAATGATAAATGGATAAGGCCCCGTCATGGATATGACGGGGCCTTTTTTTTTACCATATCCTTTATTCTCGCTTCCCTCATTTTGTGTTCCCCTTCTCGGTCCGGGTATGGAGATGGTAAGCTTTTCCTAAGATGCGAATTTTAGTCGTGGAAGATGAACCAAAGGTAGCTTCCTTTATCCGGCGTGCGCTGGAGGAGGAAAGCTATGCGGTCGATGTATGCGCAGATGGACCAGGAGGGTTGGATTGGGCTCAAGCCGTCAATTATGACTTGATTGTTTTGGATTTAATGTTGCCGGGATTGCCTGGATTAGAAGTGCTTAAACGTGCTAGGGCTGCAGGCGTCAAAGCTCCGGTGCTTATTTTAACGGCTCGTTCGGAAGTAGACCAACGGGTTAAGGGGCTAGATGCGGGGGCTGACGATTACTTAACGAAGCCCTTTGCGATCGAAGAATTGCTCGCCAGAGCTCGAGCGCTCCTTCGTCGAGCTGGAGGGGCACCAACCGGAATTCTTCAGGTGGATGATGTGATATTAAATCCTGTTACTCGAGAGGTGACTCGTGCTGGCCAGCGACTTGAGTTCACAACTAAAGAGTATGCGCTCTTAGAATATTTAATGCGAAATGCCGGGCGGGTGTTAACGCGGTCCATGATTACGGAACATGTGTGGGACTTGGATTTTGATACGTTTACAAATGTGATTGATGTGTATATTAGCTACTTGCGAAATAAAATCGATAAAGGACGAGAACGAAGTTTAATTCAAACGGTTAGGGGGAGCGGATATATGATGAGGTCGGACGGGTGAAAACGACCTCGATTCGAGTTCGATTAACTTTGTGGTATGGATCTGCATTAGCTCTCATTCTGGTTCTTTTTGCCGTGGCTTTATATTTGGTGATGTCCCGCGCACTTCGGGAACAGGTGGATGCCTCGTTGGATGAGGCTGCTGCTGTGGCGATTCGAACGTTGGGGGAACATCGGTTTGGCCCGTTCTTGATTTTTGAAGATTTATCTCAGGACTTTCCTGAGATTGCCCTTTTGGATAAATTTTTTCAAATTTTTGGTCCGGCGGGGCAAGTGACGATTCAGTCGGCTAATATTCAAAGCCGAGAGATTCCATTGAGTCAGACATCGTTCCGTGCCTCTCTTGATGGAAAATCAACGTTTGAATCTGTCCAATTTGAAAAAGGGGTTCCACTGCGATTGCTGTCGGTTCCTATTCGTCAAGATGATCAATTGGTGAATATCTTACGTGTTGGGACATCCCTTTATCCTACAGAACGAATGTTGCATCGGCTCTTAGCCGGTCTCTATATCGCCTCTCCTTTGGCCTTACTAGTATCTTTGGTCGGAGGGTGGTTTTTGGCCGGACGGGCGTTGCGTCCGGTTCATGCTATTACGCAAGCGGCTCAACGTATCGCGGCCGGGGATTGGACCCAACGAATTCAAACTCCCCATTCCAACGATGAAATCGGACAATTAGCCTCGACCTTTAATGACATGATTGGACGGTTGGAAGTGTCGTTCCGGCAAATCCGGCAGTTTAGCGCGGATGCATCACATGAACTCCGAACACCCTTAACCATTACAAAAGGGGAGACTGAGTTGGCGTTGCGGCGACCGCGTCAAGCAGAAGATTATCGGGCGGTGTTGGAGAGTAATTTGGAAGAGATTGACCGCATGAGCCGGATTGTGGATGAGCTCTTATTTCTATCACGCGCCGATCTTGGAGAAATTAAGCTCAAGATGTTTCCAGTCCAGTTGGACGATTTAGTGCGAGAAATCCAGCAGCAGGCCTTGGTATTGGGCCAAGAACGGAATATTCACACGGTGCTCGAAGCCATTGAGCCCGTCGTTGTCCAGGGAGACGATCTGCGTTTGCGGGAATTACTTTTAAATCTGGTTGACAATGCCGTGAAATATTCTCAAGAAGGACAAACAGTGGAGCTGTCTTTAATTGTTGCCGGAAACCAGGGAAAACTAGTGGTTCGAGACCACGGTATTGGTCTTGCCCCTGAGGATCATGGCAGAATTTTTGATCGGTTTTACCGGACGGATGAAGCGCGTGCTCATGCGGCAAAAGGGACAGGATTGGGTTTGGCGATATGTAAGTGGATTGTGGAAGTTCATCATGGGACCATTGAGGTTCAAAGTGTCGTTCATGGTGGTTCCTGTTTTACGGTTTTCCTGCCTTTGGCTCCCTCCGCGGCGAAAGTGAAAGACACAAACACTTCTCGCTCTATTAAAAATTTTTAATTTTCCCCTAATTTCTCTTTCATCTCTGGGTGGTACATTTCCCTTGTACTAGCAAATCTTAAGGGAGGCGACATTTGACCGGGCATGACGGAAAGTGAAACTCCTTTTGCCAGAAATTGAGTCCTTGGTTGAATTGAAGGGCACATCTGGATCCTTTCCCATCCTGGTTGATCTGCCTGGACAAATTCATGTACCGGCCAAGGCTTGGGCTCTAACCCTGTAATGTTCGGAGGGGGAATTCATGATCACACTTCAAACGGCTTCACAATTCACGGAAACACAGAAAAATCACACATCGACTTTGCATAAGGGCCGATCGAAGAAGCGGACTCCAGTAAGGTATCGAAATTCCATAAACCAGATGGATATGGATCAGGATCAGGATCAGGAGGAGAGTTCAAAATCCATTGCTGAACCAGGATCCGTAAATTTAGAATCCATGTATTTTCGAGGGTTTCGCTCTCGCCCACTTTTGAAAGCTCAGGAGGAATTGGCGCTTGCCACCCAACTCTATCAGGGAACGGCCGATCTTCGGGTATTGTTACAGCAGGCTCTAGAGCTTTCCAAAGGGCTGAGTCCACAGCCTGAGGTTGAGTCGCTTCAAGAAGAATTGACGAAATTCAAAGAGCTCAATGGGTATTCGGCTCCGGTGGTGGAAAACATCCTGGAGTGTTTGTCTACCATCGAGTCTCTCTCAGCGATGTCTGGCAAGGCAGGACAAAAGCTCAGTCGGCAGTTTGGAGAAATCCGTCGGTCGATTGGTGAAGTCCGAGTAGATATCGAAGAACCAAAAGATGCCTTAGTCCAACGGAATCTTCGTCTGGTCGTAGATGTCGCGAAACGATACTTAGGGCGAGGGATGAATTTTCTGGACCTCGTGCAAGAAGGGAATATTGGACTGATGAAAGCGGCGGAACGCTTTGACTACACCCGTGGGTTTAAATTCAGTACGTATGCCACGTGGTGGATTCGTCAGGGTATTTCGCGAGCGGTTGCCGATCAAAGCCGGACCATTCGTGTGCCGGTGCATACGAATGAGGCATCCACCAAAATCGCCAAAACTGCGCAGCGTCTCGCGCAGCAATTGAATCGAGAACCTACCTTTGAAGAAATCGGCCAACATCTGGATATGACGGGCGATAGGGTGAAAGAAACGATTGAAGCGTTTCAGGAACCCATATCTCTAGATGCACCATCCGTTGATGGAGAGACTGAATTAGGAGAATTAATCCCTGATCTGGCGTGCCAATCTCCAGACGAAGAAGTGTCCCGTAAATCAAATGCCCAATGGTTGAATCAGATTTTTCAGGTTTTGACTGCTCGCGAGCAACAAGTCATTCGTTTGCGCTTTGGTATTGGAGTGGATGAAGCTTGGACTTTAGAGCAGGTAGGGCGGTCCATGTCCGTGACTCGTGAACGAATTCGTCAAATCGAGGTTGTGGCATTAAAAAAGCTCAAAGAGTCCCATGTCAAGGCCATGCTGGCTGAAATTCAGTGAGTTATTTTGGAAAAGGTCAAATTGTACAGGAGATAGTCCCATGCTAACAGATTGACGTAGAGGTTCAAAAAGTGGAAGATTTTGAAAGGCAGGAATCTTAAGGTTCCTGCTTTTCTTTTTTTGGGTAAGACTTCCCCATTTTGGTTTCTCGAGAGTGATTGAGGTGTGCCATCATTTCGCGGGGAAATATTCAAGGCAGTGAAGGTTGAGGGCATAGGGCTTATTGATTGGTATCAGCAGGGAGACTCGGTGTTGTGGGAATATTCCCTCACCGAGACACAAGAAAAAAAACCGACTCGTTTTTACCGGAACCAGTATGCCAATTGTGATTAATTCCCATCTTTGCCTTCCTGATTCTGATGTGCGATTTTCGGCTGCCCGAAGCGCAGGTCCTGGTGGTCAACATGTCAATAAGGTGAATAGTCGGGTCATTTTAGAGTTTGATGTCAAGCATACTACCGTTCTGAGTTCCTATCAAAAACGAAGAATTAGCGAAATGGTAGGACAACGGATGAATCAAGAAGGGGTTCTGAGGTTGCAGGCTCAACGGCATCGCACCCAGTCGGCCAATCGGGCTGATTTATTGGAAAGGTTTGTAAAAATTCTGCAGGACGCCTTGCGTCCCGAAAAACCCCGGGTTGCAACCCGAGTGCCGCACCGGGTGCGTGAGAAGCGTTTGGAAGAGAAAAGACTTCGCACTCGCGTGAAGCGGGTACGACAAAACCCCAAAAACTTTGACGAAACGTAACAATTTGAAAATTTTGACGATAGGGAAAATTCATGATCATGCGTCCCTCCCAGTCCAGACCCTTGATGCCCACTCCACCCCGTGCTAAACGGGTCCCGCACCGGCTAGAACATCACGGTCACGTCCGAACCGACGAGTATTATTGGCTCAGAGATCGTGAGAACCCTGAAGTCTTGGCCTATTTACAGGCTGAAAATGAGTATGCCGCCACGTTGAGAAGCCATACCAGAGATTTGGAGCAGACCCTATTTGAAGAAATTTGTGGCCGCATTCAACCAACGGATTTATCTGTTCCGTTTCGTCTTGGAGATTTTTGGTATTACATTCGATATGAAGAGGGAAAGGAATATGCCCTCTACTGCCGGAAAGAAAAATCCTTAACAAATCCCGAATCCATCATGGTCGATGGCAACGAATTGGCTCGGGGGCATGATTATTTTTCTTTGGGGAATTGGGCGGTAAGTCCTGGCCAAGATATTCTGGCCTATGCCATTGATACCCAAGGACGGCGTATATTTACTATCGGATTTAAAAATCTGACAACGGGCGAGACAATTGATGAATGCATTTCTTCGGTGACTGGGAATATGGAGTGGGGGAATGACAATCGTACACTTCTTTATTCCCGACAGGATCCTGAAACGTTGCGATCAAACCAGATCCTTCGTCATCGTTTGGGGACGAATCCGGAACTGGATACGTTGGTCTATGAAGAAACGGATGAGACATTTTCGGTTGCTATCGAAAAAACAAAATCCAAACGGTATCTGATGATCGGATCGCATCAGTCCATCACGAGTGAGTACCGGTATGTGAATGCGGATCATCCGGAAAGCGATTTTCAAATATTCCAGGCACGGAAACGCGGACATGAATACGATGTGGATCATCTTGGCGATCATTTCTTTATTCGAACCAATGATGAGGCCAAAAATTTTCGCTTGATGCGGACTGAAACGAATAAGACGAACCTCACGCAGTGGCAGGAAGTTATTCCTCACCGCCCGGATGTATTTTTGGAAGGATTCGAGCTATTTGAGAATTTCCTGGTGCTGGAAGAACGAAGACAGGGGCTCATCCACCTTCGAATGATTCGGACCACGGATGGCTTTGAGCATGAACTGGATTTTGGAGAGCCGGCTTACCTGGCAACCTTGGGGGATAATTTAGAAGCCGATACTTCCTATCTACGGTATGGATATACCTCGATGACCACCCCCATGACCATCTATGATTATCACATGGAAACACGGGAAAAAATTCTTCTCAAGCAAGAGCCGGTCCTCGGGAATTTTCACATTAGCCACTACCAGACGGAACGTCTTTTCGCTTCAGCATCAGATGGTATCTCCATTCCTATATCCCTGGTCTACCGAAAAGGTTTTGTCCCGAATGGCACGCATCCCCTGTTATTGTATGGCTATGGTTCCTATGGTGCGAGTATGGATGCAAGTTTTAGCTCCCCCCGTCTCAGTTTGCTTGATCGTGGGTTTGTCTATGCGTTAGCCCACATTCGAGGTGGGGAGGAACTGGGCCGACAATGGTATGAAAACGGTAAGCTCTTATACAAGAAGAATACCTTCACGGATTTTATCGCCTGCGCCGAATTTCTTATTCAGCAGGGGTACGCCGCACCTCAGAAAATATTCTCTCTCGGTGGAAGCGCTGGTGGTTTATTAATGGGGGCGATTATGAATATGCGGCCTGAATTGTTTCATGGTGTGGTGGCCCAGGTTCCTTTTGTAGATGTGGTGACCACGATGTTAGATCCCGATATCCCACTGACGACGGGAGAATATGATGAATGGGGGGATCCCAACCAACAACAGTTTTATGAGTACATGCTTTCCTATTCGCCTTACGATAATCTTCAACCCCGATCGTATCCTCACCTTTTGGTGACCTCAGGTTTGCACGACTCACAAGTACAATTTTGGGAACCGGCAAAATGGGTTGCGAAACTGCGTGCGTTGAAGACCGATAATCAACGTCTTTTGCTCAGAACGAATATGGAGGCAGGTCATAGCGGAGCCTCAGGCCGGTTTAAACGTTATGAGGAAACCGCGATGATCTATGCATTTTTATTGGATCTCGCCGGTTCCGTTGACCTGTGAGGTCCCCACCATTTTTCAGGGATCTCATTAACCAGCACATACTTCTGAAGCCCCAGACAACATTTTCACAAGTGAGGCGAAACGAGCGTCAGGACCATCTCCGTGTTGATTTCTCTGACCAGATGGAGCAACCCTCGCTGCCAGGCTCTTGCCAGATCACGCAAGATTCTCTACATTCCATGGCATGACCCCCAGACGATTCCGGGCCAAGGTTCTTCGCGTTCGGCATTTGACTCAGGATGTTCGAGAATTGATTTTGGAGTTAATGGATCCCCCGACCTTAGAGTTTCTCCCGGGCCAATCCATTTCCGTAACCATCCCTGATGAATCGTCGGGTCTCTCATACCTGAGATACTATTCGCTGGCTTCGCTTCCCAGTTTCTCTCATCAGCTCGTACTACTCTTTAATGCCGGAGAAAAAGGAAAGGGCGCGACGTTTGCGTTGGAGCATTCGGTTGGTGAAGAACTTGACTGTTCCGGTCCTTTCGGGTCATTTCACCTTCATGAAGACCCTGAACGAGATCTGTTATTTGTTGGAACGGGAACCGGCATTGCGCCCTTATGGTCTATGCTGTCCAGTCTCTTGGAGCAATCTTGTCCTCAGTCCATGACCTTACTATGGGGACTTCGGAGTGAGTCGGATATCTACTATTTGGACGAGTTGCAAAAGTGGGCCGATTGCTATAAAAATTTTTCCTTTATCCTGACGCTGTCTCAACCTTCTCATCATTGGAAAGGGAAAAGAGGACGCGTGACGCACCTGCTCCAGGAGTTTCCACATGTGGATCATCTGGCGGTGTATGTCTGTGGCAATCGAAAAATGGTTGCGGAGGTCACCAGCCTTCTTCAGTACAAGGGGGTGGGTCCTGTCTATCGAGAACGCCATCATGACGGAAAATAGGGTGTTGGTGTCTAATTGCCATACTTATTTCTTCACTTTTCCGGGTTGGAACTCGCGTTCTGTATGTATCTCCCTCCTTCTTGTTCCAGGCGATGATTCTCGGGTGGTATTGGTTGAATGGTAGATGGAGTACAAGATGAGATGAGTGGTATGGAACAGAAACGTGAGCAATCAAGGGAACATGATGGGCTTACCGCCGATCTCGGTATTTATCTGCACGTTCCCTTTTGTAAGAAGCGATGTCATTTTTGTGCCTTTTATCTTGTCCTCCATGACCAGCAACGGGTGGAACAATTTTTAGAGGCCATAGAACGAGAAATTGCGCTGTATGCGAGCCAACCCGGAATGCGTGAGCGAACCGTGTCAACGGTGTATATCGGTGGGGGGACGCCCACAGTCTTACGTCCTGGACAGTTGGCAGCAATCTTTTCCAGCATCAGATCCGGGTTTTCACTCTCGGAACAGTGTGAAATTACCGTCGAAGCGACACCGGAATCTCTCGCGGAGCAGTATGCTGATTTTCTTCAGCAGTTAGGCGTGACCCGTGTGAGTATAGGAGTCCAATCCTTTGATCAACAGGAACGGACGATGTTGGGACTTTCAGGAACCATGGAGGAAGCCATTTCCGGCGTACAGATAGCGAAACAGGCCGGATTCGCCAATATCAATCTTGACCTCATCTACGGGATCCCGAGCCAAACAGTGCTGTCATGGGAAATGACTTTGACCCAGGCTCTGGAGCTGGATCCTTCTCATTTGTCCTTGTATGCGCTTTCGCTTGAAAAAGGGACTCGATTTTATACGGAATTCCGGCACGGGCTATTTCAGGTAATGGATCCCGACCATGAGGCGTGTTTTCTGCAGCAGGCTGAAACCCAACTGGAGCCGCTGCAGTTGTCTCGATACGAACTTTCAAATTGGGCGAAGCCGGGGGGTGCCTGTCAACATAATCTTCGATATTGGAGGGGATTGGAATACTTAGGATTAGGTCCGAGTGCCCAATCGTATGTCTCAGAAAGCCGCTATGGCAACGTGCCCAGTATCGAACAGTATTCCAAGCGCCTGGGTGCCGGACAGTTGCCCATTGCCAACCGGGAACGGTTGTCACGGGCTCAGCAAGAGAAAGAACGTATTGTGTTCGGATTGCGTCTGATTGAGGGCGTGCCAATTGATTGGGTGCAACAGGCATCTCAAGACGAAGTATGGGCAACATCTTTTGAAGCTATGGTGAAAGAGGATTATCTTTTTCAGACGGACACCCGTGTGCAATTAACGCAAAAGGGACGGCGATTCGCTGATACGGTTGGCATGCGGCTGTTGTAAAAACGTGGTGGAATTTGAATCGAAATCGTGAACGGAGGTTTCGACTTGAGAAAAAGTGCCTGCTATTGAGGCGTTTTGCTGAGAGGGGCGTAGATGGCGGATTTGGTCGGGTTATAAACAGATTTATGCAGAGTTCTTCCACAGCTTTTGTGGATAAAATACCCTCTTGAATTTTTTAAATTGCAATGAATTAAATGTTTATCTGCTGTAAAGTCATACGGAATATGTGGCGAGAATAATGTTAAAGGTGATAATAAACAAATAGTTATGGGATTGTATGGTGAAATAAAACGCCAGAGATTACTTTAGAAGTATTGTTTATTGGGTTTACTAAATGGTGTTTTCCACAGGATATGGGGATAAAGATAATCTGTTCGAATTTTTACTCTGCAATGTATCGGGAGGATGAATAACCAGGCATGTTGCATGGGAGGAGAAAATTGAGCAGTATGCTGTCATCTATGGCCCCGACCTGGATGGGTGCAAACAATGCTTAAAAATGACGTTTTAGAATGGAATATTCGGCATTATTCTGGTGTGCCGTCGTTAATCCCATGAACCCAATTTCTCCTATCCCCCTCATTTCCGGCCCGGAAAAATCGAACCGATCCGTTTCAACACATCGTTTATCCAAAAGCCGCTTTCTGGCGGGCTTGCAATGTGCCAAGCGGCTGTATTTGGAAATCCATTCACCAGAATTAGCTACGCCGCCTACACCGGATCGCCGGGCCATCATGGATATGGGCACCGACGTTGGGGTCGTTGCCCGTCAATGTTTTCCTCATGGCGTTCTGGTTGAACACACACACCGTCAAATTCCTGCAGCGCTCCTTCGCACCAGTGAGCTCGTGAGGGATGGAGGCATCTCGTCCCTTTTTGAAGGAGCCTTTGTCTGGCAAGGCATTTTGGTTCGGGTTGACATCTTAGAACGAATTGATGCCACGCGCTGGCGCTTGATTGAAGTGAAGGCGACATCGAAGGTGAAAGCCACGCATCTAGACGATCTGGCCATTCAAGCTGCAGTGCTGGACGGCGCGGGCATTGAAATCAGCGGGTGTTTTTTGATGCATCTGAATACTCAGTATTCATTTCTTGGCGGAGACCTGAATTTAGAAGAAATGTTTGTTTTGGAAAATAAGACCGAGGAAGTGGAAGCACGTCGGCCATTGATTCAGGCACAGCTTGAAAATATGTGGATGACATTGGAACAGCCGACGCCACCTCCCGTTGTCCCTGATAGCCATTGCCATCAGCCCTATGAATGCCCCTTTTGGAACCATTGTACGAAAGAGAAGTCTCCGCGTTGGGTGTTTCATCTTCCTGGCAGCTCGAAATTGCAAACCCTCCTGCTGGAGGAGGGAATTGAATCTATTGATGAAATTCCCGACCATTTTCAGTTGTCTGCAACTCAGCAACGAGTGAAGGATAATGTGGAATGGATCTCACCTCTGCTTCGGCCTCGGCTACAATCGGTCAGGTTTCCGGTTCATCATTTGGATTTTGAGACTTTTATGCCGGCGATCCCGGCCTTTCCCCATACTCGTCCGTATCGTCCGATCCCCTTTCAGTGGTCCAACCATATTGAATATCCTGATGGCACAATCGTCCATCATCATTATCTCTGCACTGATGGCCGTGACCCTCGCGAAGAAGTGGCCTTGAGTCTGTTGGAAAGCGTAGGAGATGCCGGGACCATTTGTGTGTATTCGGAGTATGAACGATTTCTGCTTTTTGCCCTGGGTGATGTGCTGCCTCAGTTGAAGCCCGTCCTCTCGAAGGTGGTTCGCCGGTTGTGGGATCTTCTTTCGGTCATCCAGGAACATTATTATCATCCGGACTTTCACGGATCCTACTCCATTAAAACCGTCCTGCCAGCTTTGGTGCCTGCCTTGGCTTACGATGATTTAACGATTCAAAATGGTGCGGTGGCTGCGGTCATGTACCAGAAAATGGTCTTTCATGAAACGGATTTAATGGAGCGTGCTCATATTGCCCAAGCCTTACATGAATATTGTGGCCGGGACACATGGGCAATGGTTGAGCTGAGACGGGTCCTTCTGGATCGTGCAGGAGGTCGCTTAACCTAAGAAAGTGCGTCAAATTCCGTTGACCCATTCCTCCGTCGCTGCTAGAATTTCACGCATTCCGTCTTTCCCAAACTCCACCAGTCCAACGATGTCTGTGTCCTAGATATTCTGAATCCTCGCCAACGCCATTTATTTATGGAAAATACCTAGTGAATATATTGGTATTACATGGGCCTAATCTGAATTTACTTGGAACTCGCGAGCCGACCCTCTATGGAACTATCACTTTGGATGAGGTGAATGCGTCACTGAAAAAATTGGGAACGGACCTAGGGGTCTCGGTCGAGAGCCGTCAATCCAATCTGGAAGGGGAATTGGTCACCTGGATCCAGGAGGCCAACGCACAATTTGAGGGGTTGGTGTTTAATCCTGCTGCCTATACCCATACCAGTATTGCCCTGCGAGATGCTGTTGTGGGCGTGGGAATTCCTATGGTCGAAGTGCATTTATCGAATATCCATCGCCGGGAAAGTTTTCGTCGGCGGTCCTACCTTGCCCCGGTTTCGCTTGGGCAAATTTCGGGATTTGGACCACAAAGTTATCTGCTTGGACTGAGAGCGTTGGTGGATGCGCTTCAGCGGACTATCCCAGCACACCGTTAACATTTCTGTTCACGTTTATAGTATGAGGAGTTTGATGCCGTGATTACGACTGCAGATTTTCGAAATGGGGCTCGCTTGGAGCTTGATGGGCAACCCTATTATATTGTGGAATTTCAACATGTAAAACCCGGTAAAGGCGGAGCCTTTGTTCGAACAAAATTGAAAGGCTATAAAACAGGGAATGTTATTGATCGTACATTTCGTTCCGGAGAAAAATTCGACGAGCCCAATCTTGAGGAATGCGACATGCAGTTTCTCTATAACGCTGGGGAAGAATATGCGTTTATGGACATCAGTAGTTTTGAGCAGTTTACCTATCTTAAAAACCAATTGGGCGAAAACGTCGATTTGCTCAAAGAAAATACCGTCGTCAAAATTTTATTGTATCATGATGAGCCGATCGCGGTAGAGTTGCCCGTGTTTATGGAATTAAAAGTCGTGGAAACGGATCCCGGCATACGAGGAGATACGGCATCCGGTGGGACTAAGTTGGCGACTGTCGAGACCGGCGCCTCGGTGAAAGTTCCTCTCTATCTGGAATCCGGAGAAGTTATTAAAATTGATACGAGGACGCGCACCTATGTAGAACGGGCTCGGTAATCCGGGATTCCTTTCCTACAGATATACACGAAATAGGAGATTATGGCTGATTCATCCAGAAGAGAAATCGAAGACCTTGTCGAAGTGTTAAACCGGTATCACCTGACCGAGTTGGAATTCGAAAAAAAAGGTGTGCGAATACGCATTAGGCGGGATCATGTGCCGGCTTCTTCACACCAGGTAGACGTATCCAGGACCGTAGAGGCTGGTTCTTCCCAGGACAAGCCGGTTCCTCTCCTCTCCTCCGAACCCGCACATTTCTTGACTGTGACCTCGCCCATTGTGGGGACCTTTTATCGTTCCCCCTCTCCCGATACGGATCCTTATGTCGAAGAAGGTGATATCGTCAAAAAAGGACAGGTTCTCTGTATTGTCGAAGCCATGAAACTGATGAATGAAATTGAGGCAGAAACCGATGGGAAAGTTGTAAAAATTCTCGTGGAAAGTACGACTCCCGTTGAGTTCGGCCAACCACTCTATTTAATTGATCCATTGTCCGGGTCTTGAACTCTGATTTTTTTGAAGGGGAATGCAAAAAAGTCGGTTGCTCTTGAGGAAAAAGATGTTTTCCTCAAGCCTTTTTATCTAAGGAAACGACGTGTTTAAAAAAATATTGATTGCCAATCGTGGAGAAATTGCCTTGCGGGTGAATCGAGCGTGCCGGGAGTTAGGCATTCGCACCGTTGCGATTCATTCCGACGTTGATGCTCAATCACTCCATGTCCGTTATGCAGACGAGCATGTGTGCGTCGGACCTGCCGAAGGCGGACTGAGCTATCGGAATATCCCGAATGTCTTGAGTGCCGCCGAAATTACCGGAGTCGATGCGATTCACCCCGGGTACGGATTTTTAGCTGAAAATGCGCATTTTGCGGAAGTCTGCGAATCGATTGGGATTACCTTTATTGGGCCCACCTCTGAGCATATTGCCTTACTCAGCGATAAATCAAAAGCCAGAGCCCACATGAAGAAGCGGGGGATCCCTGTATTGCCCGGGAGCGATGGTGAAATTGACGATTCCAAAATGTGCGTCGCAATTGCCAAAAAGCTTGGGTTCCCGGTCATTGTGAAAGCCTCAGCCGGTGGCGGAGGGCGTGGCATGCGGGTGGTCTGGCATGAAGAAGAGTTGACCCAAGCGATCGAGTCCGCTCAATTAGAAGCGCAAACAGCATTTGGTCACGGGGGCGTGTATCTCGAGCGTTTTTTTGAAGATCCACGACACATTGAATTTCAGATTATGGCGGATAACCATGGGCATGTTGTGCATTTTCATGAACGGGATTGTTCCATACAGCGGCGCTATCAAAAGGTGTTGGAGGAATCCCCCTCTCCAGCGTTGGACGACACGTTACGACGAAAAATGGGACAGGTTGCTGTCGAAGCCATCAAATCCGTGAAATATCGAAACGCCGGAACTGTTGAGTTTCTCATGGATCAAAGTGGAAAGTTTTATTTCATGGAAGTCAATACGCGGATTCAAGTTGAGCATCCGGTCACCGAAATGGTGACGGGAGTTGACCTGATTAAGGAGCAAATTCGCATTGCTGCCGGGGAGGAACTGTCCTACCGACAAAAGGATATTCAATTGACCGGACATGCCATCGAATGCCGAATCAATGCCGAATGTCCGGACCGATTTACCCCTAGCCCCGGACCCATCACAAAATTTTGTCCCCCGGGTGGACCAGGAATACGCGTCGATACGGCCATGGATACAACCGGAATTGTCCATCCCTATTATGACTCGATGATTGCGAAGCTTATTGCTTTTGGGCGAGATCGAAATGAAGCCATAGCTCGAACCAGACGCGCGTTAGATGAATTTGTCATTGACGGAATTAAAACCAGCATTCCTCTCCATCGACGGATTCTTGATCATCCTGATTTCCAGAAGGGTCCAGTGTCGACTCGATTTTTGGACCGGCTTGTGGCTTTACAGTCCCCATGACCGCAGTCCATACTCCGCGCATTTTTCCTCCTGATAATTTTTCACGATTCTACCTCATTGTAGATGACCACTGGGCCTCGCGATGTTCATTGCTGGAGGTCCTTCAACAGGCTGGCGAAGCTGGGGTCAACCTGGTGCAATACCGCAATAAAACCGGATCGATGAAACAGGCCTATGAAGGGGCCCTTGCCCTTCGAAAGGTGGCGTCAGAAAGGGGGATGACGTTTATTGTGAATGATCGATGTGATTTGGCGTTAGCTCTTGAGGCCGATGGTGTACATCTCGGTCAGGGCGACCTTCCCCTGCCTCTTGCGCGGAAAGTCGTCGGACAGAAAATGTTGATTGGGGTTTCGACACACAACTCTGAACAGGTGCGATTGGCCACGGCGGAAGGTGCGGATTATTTAGGTTTTGGCCCTATTTTTTCCACGCGAACCAAAGCGGATCATGAGCCGGTCGTTGGTATTCAAGGACTGGCTGATGTTCGAAGTCTGACCGATCTTCCCATCATTGCCATTGGTGGGATTGTTCCCGGTTCCGTTCCGGCACTCCAAGGCGCAGGGGCCAATGGCGTGGCGGTGGCTTCGGCCATACTCGATGCGGTTGATCGGCCAAAAATCCTGGCGCAGTTTATGGCTCAGTTTCAATAATATGCCTGACCAATCGTTGAATTTCAGGATGGTCGGCTAGGTTTTCCACTCCTGTTCGCCAATCCCTGTGCATGGATTTTTGAAACTCCAAGGGGCCGAAGACCGGCACTTCCGACCATTCTTGAATCAGGCGAATCGTGGAGCTTCGCTGCTGAATGACACTCTCGGTTTGCGTTGTAGACAGAGGATCATTCAGAACGATTCCACACGGCCTAATCCCGGCGCCCTTCAATGCTTCCAAAGTCAGAAGCATGTGGTTCACGCTCCCCAGGCTTGTCCGGCCGACTACGAGAGCGGGAAGATTCAGGGTCGCGATCAGGTCTCGAATGGTGCGTGTTGGTGAGAGTGGAGTAAGTAAACCTCCAGCCCCTTCCACGAGACACACGGTGTGCTGTTGCCTGAGGAGATGAAAGGCAGTGGCAATTCGCGCGAGATCAATGGTGGTTCCAGTCGCGCGCGCGCAAGTTAACGGTGCAACAGGCTGAGAAAAGGCATAGAGACAGATTGACGCGAAAGAAGGAGGAGGGGACAGTAGACTTTGAAGACGGACTGTGTCGGAAGTTTCTGTCTGTTGGGGATCGATTCCGGTCTCGACCGGCTTCATGACACCCACTTGATACCCTTTTTTTTTTAACCCCAGAACCAGAGCCGCTGTGATCGTTGTTTTTCCGACCCCGGTGTCGGTCGCGGTTATGAATATGGCGAGATGGTCAGGGTGAGTGCTCATGGGTCATGGAGAGGTTGACGAATGGAAAGGATCACCAAATCCGGCTGTCCAGATTCCATATTTGTCCGGACGTATCCGGCGATAAGGCCATGTGATAGATAGACGTGGCCACATCTTGTAGAGAAGGAGTTCTGTGGAGCGTGTGGTTGCGGACCTCCATGGCCGCATGCCATCCCGGTTTTGATATGGGTGAGAGGTGCCAGCCTGGGAATACCATATTCACTCGAATATTGAAGGCCCCCCACTCCTTTGCCACTGTGTGCATCAATCCAACCAGTCCTGCCTTAGACGCCGCGTAGGCGGCTTGTCCTGCTACTCCTTGTTCACCGGAAAGAGAGCCTACTAATATGACGGACCCATTATTTTGTTGTTCAAAGACGGGGGCCATGGCTTTAAGGACGGTATAGGCACCGGTCAGGTTGATGTGAAGAATCCGCATCCAGTCCTCTGGGGAGGTTTTGACTAGGAGCTTCGAAGAGCCCATCCCCACGGCCCACACCATGACATTCAGAGAATGATGGGACTGTATGAACTCCTGCAGAATAGCCCGAATTTGTGAGCTGTTGGTGACGTCGGCTTGATACAGATAACTTTCCCCTCCGGCCTTTGTGATCGCGGCGGCGGTTTCTTTTGCGACAGTTTGATGTTGATGGTAGTGAAGACCTACCCTCCAACCCTGGCGTCCGAACACCGTCGCAATGGCTCCACCGATGATTCCTGATCCTCCAAACACCATGACGTTCGAACGAGTATTCTCCTTGCCCACAGGTGTTTGGCAACAAGGCTCCTTCATATGTGGACGCCCACGTGTCACTCCCATCACATCATATTATAACGTGAAGAAGCGGCATGAGGGGGTGTATTTGACCGACTTGGTGCCGTCCTGCATTGATTGTCATTGCTCTCCTTGTTTTCTAGTACTGCATAGGGAAAAGAAATTGTCAATCCTCGAATAGTCTGTCAAGGCAAATTGAAGGGTTTTCAGGTTGAATGCGGCCAGGATTGGTTGATCTTGTTTGATGTCTTGCCGGTTTTAATGATCCTATGGTAGGTTCACATCACTTTCTGCCTATGAAAAATTCATTTACATCGTGTGGAATTTTCTCCACAGCTGGAACCCTCGTTTTCCTTAGCCTTTTCCTGGTGTTCATGCCAGGAACGGTCTATTCTGCTGATTCCACGAAAATTGTGATAGATAAAAGTCATGAGTATTTTCCTGATCAAGTAGGAAATGAATGGGTGTATCAGGGCACGATGATCGAAGGGGGCATGGTCCAGATTAAGAACGAGAATTCCCGGTTCACGAATGTTTCAAAAGTTATAGGGACGGAAGTCATAGAAGGAGTGAAGGTCACCGTTTTCAACGATACCAATCCTGGTAATCAAGGGCCGTCGGATAGTTATTATTTCCGGGATGTTGCAGGGATCCGGTATTATGGGTCGAAACCCGGCACGACGTTGGAGCGCCAACTGGTGCCCTATCAAATCGTTCGATTTCCCTTAGAGGTACCCAGCTCTTTTGAACAATTTCACCGGACCGGGTTGGATTTTGGCATGGATGTGGATCGTGATGGAGAAAAAGAAACGGTGGATATTGTGGCAACCGTCTCCGTTCAGGGGAAGGATACCGTGGTCGTACCTGCCGGCATATATCAGGATGCCATTCGTCTTGAAGCCAAAATGATCATGAAGGTGCATTTGTCTGAGAGCGGAGAGTCGATTCAAGGAACGGATACGATGACGGCCTGGTTTGCTCGAGGAGTGGGTTTGCTCAAATACATTGAACGCCAAACCATTCCTTCCGTCCGTAGTCAGAATGAACGCATGGTCGAAGTGATTGAGGAATTAGAAAAGGTAACCGTGGCATCTGATGTTGCCTTATTGAGTCGGAGCGAAGCCACGGCGAAGCGTGTTTTCCGTAATCACCTTTTCCACCATGAATTGCTCAAGATATCCGCTTCCTCCGGCCTTCCGTCCGATTCCTGATAATCGATGACCTCCAAATGGTTGCCTGCTCACTAATGATCCGGTAATCGGTCGGTTGATATATAAATTCCCCACATCAAAGGTGTCACGAGCCAGTTGAATATTGGCAGGACTGCGTGAGTATATCCCTCCAGTCAGGGCATAGGGGGAATCATTGGCTAATTCCAATGCTTCTGAAATTGTGGAAACCTTCAATACAACCATAACCGGCCCAAATATTTCTTCCTGTACGACCGGGTGGGAAGGTGGCAGATTTGCCAGTATTACCGGCCCTTGAAAGTACCCAGGTCCCTCAAGTTGGCGATCAAGAATGCAGGTGCCTTCCGTTTTCCCAAGGTGCACAAAGTGCCGAACTCGTTCCAATGCCCGTCGATCAATAAGCGGTCCCATACGGTTTCCAGGGTGTTCCGGTGGACCAATCGGAATGCTTGAAGCCGCCTGTTTGAGCCGTTCAAGAAATTGTGGGTACACGTCCTTTAAAATAAGAATTCTAGAACAGGCGGAGCATTTTTGTCCTTGGTAGCCTGTTGCACTGGCTAACGCCCCAACCACGGCTTCATCCAAATCGGCCGTTTCATCAACAATGATGGCATTTTTTCCGCCCATTTCAGCAATGACATGTTTAATATGTCGTTGCCCGGCCGACACGTGACTGGCCTCTTGAATGATATTCAATCCGACGGTTTGTGATCCTGTAAAGGCGATGAGGTGTACCTTGGGGTGTTGGACAAGGGTCTGACCCACATCAGGTCCACCGGGCAGAAACTGCAAGGCGCCTTCAGGTAACCCTGCTTCCATGAGCAGCATGAAGAGGTGATACCCCATCATCGGTGAACGCTCTGATGGTTTAAATAAGACCACATTTCCAGCCACTAATGCCGCCGAAACAAGACCGGTGGGGATGGCTAACGAAAAATTCCACGGCGAAATCACCACGGCCAACCCTCGTGGTTGGAAAATCCGTTGATTGTGTTCCCCTGGCTCTGTTCCTAGCCGCTCCGGAGTGCCCAGACGAATCATTTCCCGTCCATAAAACTCCAGGAAATCAATGGCTTCAGCGACGTCCGCATCCGCTTCCCGCCACGGCTTACCGGTTTCCAATATTTCCCAAGCGGCTAGTTCAGTCTTGCGTTGTCGCATGAGCCCGGCAGCATGAAATAAAATCCGCGCACGGGTGTGCGAAGGGACTTTTCCCCAGGTGCTCATATGGTCGTAAGCGCGCTGGACAATGGGATCGATTTGTTCAGGAGACAGAGTTGGAAATTTGGCAATGATTTGGTCGGGAAAACTGGGATTAGTCGAGATCAGCTCTGGCCCAAGCCAAGGCATGGGGGTCGGAAGCGGATAGAAATGGATTTGTCCCAGGAGAGGGGCGATGTGTGCGAGGCCGAGAGAGAAATCTTGTTGTATGTTCTGTTGAGAAAAATCCGAATGCGGTTCATTGGCGAATCTGTCAGGACTGTCTCCATCGAGTAATGTGACTTCCGACTGACTTTCCAGAGACATCGCCTCCTCTCCATTCCTGTCCCCGTTCGAGGGTGACAATAGCAGATGATCAAGTGACTCGGCAGTTTCATATTGGCGTCGAATGAAACTTTCATTCGAGGTATTTTCCAATAATCGACGCACGAGATAGGCCATACCCGGGAGGAGTTCCCCGATGGGGGCATAGACCCTAAGCCGAAACCCTTGTCCCACCACGGCATCACGTAGAGGTTCGGCCATGCCATACAACATCTGATATTCAAATGTTCCCGGCGGAAGGTTGAGCGAGTCTCCCATCGCCCGAACCACGGCTAATGTTCGAATATTGTGCGAGCCAAAAGCCGGGCGAATGAAGTCTCGATGGGCCAGGATCCGGTGAGCAAGGTATTCGTAGTTCGCATCGGTGTCCGTTTTTTTTAGATAAACCGGAATGGGCCAGCCTTGTTGTTGATAGCGAATCACTTCAGAGTCCCAGTAGGCGCCTTTGACGAGGCGAATACCGAAGGGAGTGTCTCGTTCTTTTCCCCATGCTAAAAGAGTATCCAGCGTGTTGTTAGTGCGTTTGAGATAGGCTTGAATGGCAATGCTTGCATGCGGAAAGTGTTGATAGGCCGGTTCAGAAAATACACGCATAAAGACCATAAGAGTGAGGGGCTCCAATTCGGCCTGCTCCATGTCAAATGTGAGGGAGGCAGGCAAAACCTGGGCAAGGTCCAGGATTGATCGTAGACGGGGGGCAAGGCCTGCGTAACTGCCCTCCGGATCAATCGGGTCTAATTGCGAATATAAGGCGGAGAGTTTGATGGAAAGATTGATCCTGGGGAGAGAGCCGAGATGATCGGTTTCTAATAGAGGCTGGTGTTTCCAATGTGGGATGACTTCCTGTAATTGGGTCAATGTCTGAAGGCACCGCGTGTGATAATGATCAGCCTCCTCTTCACTGACTGTGGATTCTCCAAGCAAATCAAGAGAACACGCACTTCCTGCATGCCAAAGTTGTGTGAGCGTGGGGACAGCGTGGCTGACGGTTTCCCCTGCCATAAATGTGTACGCCATTTTCAGAAACTGGCGCCGCAATATCCGTGTGCCCATTTGGGCCGTAAGGGAATTGTTTGAAAAGCGACTCAGGATCCACTTCAGGGGACCAGGGAGAGACGGCAGGTCTTGAAAGTATTCCTTCAGGATACGCACAAATTGTGCGTCGGTCTGAAGGGAGGGAAGGACGTCAATAAAGCGAAACAGCTGTATCTTGAACTGTTCATCACGGGTTCCCCAATCTAAAAGAAGTGACGTCCACCAGCGGTGATCCCAGAATCCTGGCGTATGGTGACGAGCATTTTTCGCGAATGTCTGCCCGATACGTCGAATGTCAGATTCTAATGAATCCTGGGCGATCATCCTCTTTTTCCTCCTAAAGATATTTTACACCTTTTCGGAGAATGGGGAAGAGAGATAAAGAACAAACGGACCGGGCAGAAAGTCTAGGGTTGGCAGGTTGACAAACGTTTACCCGAAATACTGCCATAAGGGCCGAGGGAGTTTTTAAAAGTGCCTTCAAGATGGGAGTCATTGTTGCTGAGGAGCAAACTATCCTCCTGAACTCCTTGGGGAAATGTCCATTTGAGATAGACCGTATCCCCGTGAATCTCAATGGCGGATGGGGCAATTTGAGAGGGTGAGGATTGGTCAGGAGGCGAAAAGGTGACGGTCATTTTGCGGTCCCCATGGTTTTGGTGGTTATGAACTATCCATCGCCAGGTTCCGCAGAGCCGAGTGCTGGCAGAATTGGTTTGTTCCTGTTGTTGCCACTGCTGAATTTTTTGCCAGCCCTCCCAGGCTTTCCCATACGCCGTGGCCTCCAATTCGCTGGTTTTGGTGAGTAGGTTCATTCTAAACATCGGTAAAAGGCGGGTTTCGATGTAATGTTGGGTATAGGCATCTTGAATGGGAAGGAAGGGCTGGTGCGTATTGGCCGGGTGATTCGATGTTTGCCAATACTCGAGTAATCGATTCTCGATACCTTTTTGGCCGTGCTGTGTAAAAAGGCTTGTCCAGGATTGTGGGCTTTCATCCCACTCCTGATAAGTTTGGTCGTAATATGAAGCAAATTTAGCAAACTCTTCGTCAGGGGGGTCTGGCTGGGAAGTCGTCATGTGAGACCAGGCTGATACTTGTCTATAGCCATCAATTATGGGTTTCAAGCCTTGAAGGGTGGAGTGGGTCATGATCCATTGCAGGTGCGCTTCGCCGGGGATCACATCGGAAAGTGGCGGGATGCCTGTTGTTGGCTTTACAAGGATCTCTCGAAATAATTGCGCATGATTGGAGACTGCCAGAGATTTTAAGTAGCTAATAATGGTCTCGATGATCTCTGCTGGCAGGTTCAACTGCGTAGGGGCTGATGGGGATTTCTTGTTAATACGAGAGCCTTTAGCCTCACGGTGGATTGTGGATGTAAAGAAGGTTAGGGCTTCATCATCAGAGGCAAGCTGAAGAATTTGTGTACGGTGTTCTTTAAGAAAGGACCAGGGGAGTCCGGTTGATTCCTGATCGGCAAATGCAGGGGAAAGAGAACTGAAAATATAAATGTGGGCGCCAATAAGCCAGAGAATCAACCCTCTATTTCGATTGCCCCGCCAAGCCATGAGATTTCTCAAAGTAATCGTTAGTGCTCGGTCGGAAAGAATTGATGAAACGAGTCGGCCATGGTATTCGAAAATCAAATTGAAGCTTATATCGTTTTGTTGATGATCGCATTGATGAAGTCTATTGAGGTCTGCAAGGCTTCTTCCATATCTGATGCCCGGTAGCTCGGAGTGCTACTTTGCCAGAATTCATCAGAGGCTTCAGGATAAGATCGAACTTCGATCTTTTTTCCAGCTTCTTTGGCCATTTGGCAAAACTGGTCACGTTCTTCTGCCGAATTGAGATCACTTTGTCCTGGTGTCTGGAGTAAGAGAGGGCAATACAAGCGTTGAGCCAATTGAAGATCGGTAGGCAGAGTTCCACAGATTGCCACTGCGGCCTGGAGGCGACGCCGATGCGCCGCAGTTTTTATTGCCAGGGTTCCCCCCATGCCAAAACCGATCACTGCATGGGCGTTGCGGGTGGTTCTTTCCAATAAGGAATCTTCTGTGAGGTTGGCGTTGAGAAATTCAAAGCTGGCGTTGATATCCTGCAAGGCTTGTTGTTCATTGACTCGCTCCATTAAGGCATCGGCCACTTCAGCATTGGCCGTCACCATCCCACCTTGTCTCACATACAAATTGGGAACTAAGACGACATACCCTTGACAGGAGAGACCTTTCGCTAATTCCTGAATGTGGGAGGTGAGTCCATAGCGGTCATGCAGGAGGACCATAGCCGGTAAAATTTTGTTAGCCTCTTGTGGGGCGAATTGAATGCCCTCCACCTGCGGACCTTTAGGGGGTCGTGTATCGGCATAGGGATCTACCATGTGGTCTTTGTGCGTTTCAAATATTCCTGTACTATTGAATCGCACAAGGGTATATCCAATTTGTTCAATGTCATAGGGGGTGGTGCGTTGGGTCATCAGAATAGCCTTTGGATAAGAATGAACGAAGCAGCACAAAATGGGAATTTCTTTGAAAATTCAATGGGGAAAGTCAAAACACTATATCGGTGGTTTCTTTGGACTGTCAATCAAGCAGCTCTTGTTCAGAATAGAAAGGGGTAAGCGAAGGTTGTCTGAAGGTTTGTCTTTAGGGGAACGATTCGATTTGCAAATATTCTCTGGTGAGAACGGGAATCATGTCTGAAGTTTTTTACATCAGGGACAACTCAGAATAATGGGCACCCCTTATTCGACGTGAGAAGGCCACAAATATTTATTCACGAAAAATCAAAGGCTATTGTGTCCGGTTTAATTTTTTATCTTGGCCTCTTGATGGTGATTTTTCCAAACGTCGGTATTGAACAAAATTCATGTGAATTTTCTTTTAAAAATTTACTTCCTAAGGCCTAGAAATGTTCATTAGGGAATATTGCCAATGTCATGGGGTTTAGTGTAAGATGCGGTCTGCAGTGGAATGTCAGAAGTTCGATTTAGCGATAAGGAAAGGAGTTGAGCATGGAGCGGCGAGTCACTTCCCATACGGAAGAAGAAGAAATGAATCAACGCCGTCGCCTTCTCACGCTTGCACGGAAAGGGGATCAAAAGGCGGTTGAATCGTTATTCGAATTGTATCAAGTTCGTGTTTTTTCAGGTGACGCCCTGAAAAAAAAGAAACTCCCATCGTTCCCCTTGCCCACGCCAACAGGGTCATCAGGGAAAGGCACGGGCAAAGGCGTGAAGAAATTGGGTAAAAACTCTAGAGCTTCTCCAGCAGACATGACGCCTGTCTCCTCACCCCACAATTCAGTGCAAGAGTCAAAAATGAAGTCCGGATTGCCCCCCAAGAAAATTGGAAAGGTCAAAGGGTCAAAGCCCTCAGACGGAAAGCCCGTACAAACTGCTCCCAAAGTTGGTAAAAATAAAAAATCTGTTCCAGTCGCCAAAGCCAAAAAAACATCTACCTTGTCTGCGAGACCGGCCCGCGTGAAGAAAAAATAACTTGGGGAAGTAGACGATTCTGTCGTGTGGTGTCAGAATTCAGTAGCGGACTTCAACTCGCAAGCCACCTGCTGCCAGCTGCTTTCCAATTACATCAGCGTTTTTTATGTCACCTTGAAAGACAATTGCACTTCCGTGGTGATCAATCTGCCAGGCTAATTCAAAGGCTTTTTTCGGGGTCATCCCGGGAATCACTTGGCAAAAAAGACTGACGACTTGTTGGTAGGTATGACAATCACAATTGTAGACCACGACTTCGGCTTCGAAATCTTTTCCGGTTCCTAGGTCGGTGATTTCTAGGGTTTCGGGATCTTTTACGATCCCACACACAATAAGATCAAGCATTCCGCATTGTAGCAATGGAGTAAAGGTCCCTCAAGTGAATGTGGAGTCTGTCGTCATTTTCACGAAAGTCTGATTCAGGTCAATGAAGTGATCAAGAGTTAGAGATAGTCGACCTATGATTGCCCTTGCTTATCAAGCAGCACACGGTAGTTGCCGAAAAAAATTAATGCAGAAGTGTATCAATTTGAAAGTCAGCGAGGAGATGTGCCAAATATGAACCCTTTAAGAAACATAAAGGAGTGTCCGTGGGTAAAACGATATTGGTAACCGGTGCTGCGGGATTTATTGGAAGCCATGCAGTGGAAGCATTGGTCAGACGTGGAGATCAAGTAATTGGTCTTGATAATCTCAATGATTACTATGATCCTGTCCGTAAAGAGAAAAACCTTCGAGAGGTAACCGAACATGCCAAAACCGGCAAATGGCCTGGCACGTTTCAGTTTCTCAAAGGAGATATTCGTGATCGAGAGTTGGTTGCACATCTTTTCTCTGATCATCATTTTGACGCTGTCATCCATTTAGCGGCGATGGCTGGTGTTCGCGTGTCTATTGATGATCCTGCGCTGTATTACGATGTCAATGTGATGGGAACGATGGCCTTATTGGATGCGTGTGTGGGGCGGATTGGTTCACAGGGCAAAAATTCGCCTTCCCCAACGTTTGTGTTTGCATCAACATCTTCGGTGTATGGCAATACAAAGATAATTCCCTTTGTTCCGGAAGATTCGTGTGATAAACCGCTTGCCCCCTATGCGGCGAGTAAACGAGCAAGTGAATTGCTAGGGTATACCTATCACCACTTGTATGGTCTGGATTGCACCGTTTTTCGATTTTTTACCGTGTATGGCCCTCGTGGTCGTCCCGATATGATGGCCTATAAAGTCTTAGATAACATATTCACCGGCTGTGAAGTCCCCCTCTATAACAATGGAAACATGCATCGAGATTGGACGTATGTCGAAGATATTGTCAGTGGCCTGGTTGCGGCGGTTGACCATCCGATGGGGTATGAAATTTTGAATCTTGGACGAGGCGAGCCGGTTCTTCTTGTTGACTTTGTCAAAGGCATTGAACAATTGACCGGACGCCAGGCACAGCTCGTTCCCGCCCCTATGTTAGATGCCGATATCGCCTACACTTTTGCCGATATCTCCAAGACTCGCAGGCTATTGGGGTATGATCCGCAAACATCCGTGCCGGAGGGAGTCGGTAAATTCTGGGTCTGGTATCAATCGGAGATTTTACAGGACCCAGCCTCAAAGCTCTGACCCCGTATTTCTCATTCCAGCGTTTTTTCTTCTTTAACCATAAAATATCTTTCCCTATTCCCCGGTTCAACCGGACCGGGGAATTTACCCTTTTATTCTTCCTTCAGAAACAGCGAGGGAAGGGTTGTTCTCATTTTTACATGTTGGTGAGGTGGAACTGATAGGTGGTGCTCCCGGTACAGTGCTCAATAGGGCCATATCTCATATGTTATGGGGCATCCTTAACTTTTCTGCAAAGCAACCGATAAGGAATTGCACGTGTCTATTGCAGAAGAATGAACAAAATTTAAGCGGATTTTTTTAGAAATTATTCCGTATAGGAGGATGAAGGACTAATCTTCCCCTTTACCTCATGATACAAACAGTCACCATTGCACCAGGAGGATCTCATGTGGGTTTGTCCAAATCGTAGCAACTTAATAGTCGTTGTCATGCTGGGGGTCCTTATGGCTTCAGGATGTAGTAGCCATTCGGTCCGAACTGGGGCTAACTCGGAAGGGGATGGGATGGCTTCAAGTGAAGATGAAAATTCATTCGATCCCAATAGAAGGATGAGTCAGGCCAACGGATCAGTTGAGGGGAGTGGAAAAAACGGTGGATGGGTTAATGGAGTCAAGGCTTCTCAGCATCCAAATGGGTCCGATTCTCAAGACAGAGTCAATGGGGCAGATCCAAATTCGAATCCAGAAACCATTCGGGGAGCGGAACGAACATTGGGACAAGGTGGTTCAAGCTATGGACACCAATACCCTGGCGTGAATGGATCTGGTCCTAAACATGGATCTGTGTCTGGATTTGAAAATGGAATGGCGTCCAGTCAAAATCCTGATCCAGAAGCTTGGGCAAATGCCTATTTGGGAAACGGCAAGAATAGCCGGGATTTTTATGGTGATCCGTCAAAGTCCGCGGCTCTCAATGATGGCTCTTCTCAAGCAGGAGTAAATCCTGCGACCTGGGGTGAAACATATAAGAAGGAACATGGCGGACCTTCTCCGGAGTATGTCGATCCTGACTCAAACATTGTCAATGGCCGTAGTCACCCAGGGCGGGCTTCAGTGGGAATAGGGAGAGCCGATACGAATGGCTCGATAATTGAGTCGAATTTTAGTGGTTCCGTGGGGATCCAACATGGGCAGGTCCAGGATATTTACTTTGCCTTCGACAGTTGGAATATTTCCAGTAGCGCCGCCAAGTATCTTGAAGAAGGAGCGCAATGGTTACAAGCGAATCCTGGAAAGGCCTTGACGATTGAGGGTCACTGTGACCAAAGGGGGACACAGGATTATAATCTGGTGCTTGGTCAAAAGCGGGCCGATGCAGCACGGGAGTATTTAGTGAATCTGGGTGTGCAACCGGACCGGATAAAGATTGTTTCCTACGGCAAAGAGCGACCGTTTTGTCAAAACGACAGTGAAGATTGTTTTCAGGAGAATCGGCGGAATCATATGGTTGTTCGAGTCAATTAAGGATTTGACTTTCATAGGACCCTCAGTGGTCCTCGAACAAGAGGATGCGACACATTCGCATCCTCTTGTTTTTTGACCTGTACGCCTGGCATCAAACCAAAAGAAAAAAGGAATTAACTGAGGGATGCATGAGGTTATACCCTACCGATGTTTCTGCCTGAAAATCTTGCACCGGTTTTTAAGGAGTGGTAGAGTCTCGTCGCCAATCTCTGCGATGCCGGAGTGGCGGAATAGGCAGACGCAAGGGACTTAAAATCCCTCGGGCTTACCAGCTCGTACCGGTTCGACCCCGGTCTCCGGCACCATTTGAATCTACAGTTGAAGGTCAGGCGCGCGGTAGCTGTTGAACCGGGTAAGGTTGGCCATGGTCTCATGTCCGGGGATGCGCAAGAGAGTCAAATGATCTATCCACCCACGTTGCCTAATGGTGATGGCCGTTAACCGGAAATCATGAAGCCGGGGTCCTGGAATGCGATTATTCTGAAGAAGCAGTCTTGTATGCCTTTCCGCTGCATCGAATTGAATATCCCTGCCTAAGGATACCAGCATTAAAATTTGTGGTCCGAAATATCAGAGGGTTGAGGCTTGAAAAGTCGTTGGACCCTTGATCCGCTCAGGGCCAATTTTCTCCATCATAAAACCATTTTTAGTATTGAGCTATTTCGCTTACCCCCCCGGTCGGTGCGTGGTGAGAGTTTTCGAGCGCTTGAGCTTTGTTCCGGTTGTCATACCCCACTAATTCCTAGAAACTCTCATTTACCCACGCCAGGAAATACCCCCTTTCCCCCCGTCATTTTTTGCAATTCCATGAGTCGTTTCTCTTTTGTGTGTAAGTGGTTCAAGAAGATCGCGGATACCTAACTCTAGTCTTAACGGGTAATTGTTAGGCCCATCCGGAAAAGATTGAATACAGTTCTACGCATTAAAACTTCCCATTTTGGTGCTTTACAAATTAAGAGGTAAATTAGATGCTCCAAGTCTGCGAAAAAATGAATCACCAATCCACCGTTATCATCTTCACGGGACGGTTTGATCGACAATCAACAATTGGTATCGGGGACCTGATACTCGGCACCAAAGGCATGAGATGTCAACACATCATCCTGGATTTCATGGGCATCACCGGAATTGACTCAGTGGGTCTCGGGCTCTTATATCTCTGGTACCATAAACTACAACCCGAACGCATTGGGCTAAGTATCGTGGGGCCTTCTCCTAACGTCCGAGCCGCACTGGAAGGCTGCCACCTTCCCGACTGCATTCCTGTCTATGCCTCCGAGCACGAGGCGGTGCGACAGAAAATCTACAGTTAGAATGTTCTTTGCTTCTTCCTTCAGCCATCCGAATGACCAAGGTCTATGATCCTCTAATCCAGGCCCCGAGGATCAACAAAAAGCAAACTCTTCATTTGTTTTAGGAAATATGTCGTCTTGGGGCTACCTCAGGTAGGGTATTTATCGTATGTCCCGGGTTTAGGCTGTCACGCATCCGCATGGAAATCTTCACAACAGATGCAAGATGTGATAGTAAACCGAGGATGATATCTGCAGGGAGGATGAAGTTTAGTGGAAGGTTTTGATCATGACAGAGGGAATGATTCACCTTGTATCGTAAATTTGCAGATTATATTGTTTTCGTGTTTCTTTTCCGGTGTAAGCTGGTATGTAATTTTTCAGTGTTTCGCATTATCGTTAATTAACCATTCTCCTTGAGGGCTTTCTCTCTTAGCAAGAAGCCATTTGACTGAATCCTTCCCAATCGGATTTTCTAAATTTCTGTAATTTGTTTCATTGGATACAAAAAAGAACGGTTGAGGGTGTAGATCCTACCTTGAAGTTCTGCCGGAATTAACTAAGGGCAACAGCCAAGTCACGGTGGCAGTCTGAACACTTAGCCCCTTCTTTCGAGACCGCAACCAATCGAATGTAATGTGCACACCACATACAGTAAAGGTATCCTGGCCCATTGAATCGAAAAGGATAGGTGGGGGAAAGCTTCCCCCAATTAACTGCTTCTACTGGACACCAGGAGAGTGCTTGATTCAGCATCGCCTACAAATCCTTTCTCAATAATTGGTCTTAATGATCACCCCTCTAAATTGAGAGATGTGTTTGGCTAACCCCGGAACCAGTGAAGGGAGAAAACTCCCAAAAACGCTAATACCGTTTCGATTATCCATAATGTTGTCCAGTCCATGATGGTGTCCTCCTTATTCCTCCGTTTTCTTCTTGGTTTATGAAAAAAGCAACCTTAATGCCACACATTTCCGCCTATCAAGCTGACCGGCTGTCACGCGACTAACTAATTGTTTTATTAAAAGAAACAGGGAAAGCTGCGAAAGGGAAGTTTCGATCTAACCTTGCAAACCCAAGTATCGGAATTAATACAGACCGTATCTTATTCACACACACACACACATACACAGGGAAGCTAGTTTGATGACGAGGACAGATTCAGGATGTCCTCCTCTTTCGGTCTCTCAAAGGAGGAGAATGAAATTCGTTTTTAGGTGTGAGAAGAGGGCCAAAACCGATGAACCCAGGGGAGGGCGAAAGAATTCGGAAAAAAACATTCCAGGATGTTTGTAGGAGGGGGAGTAGATTGCCACTTTTTTGGCTTTCCCTCAGATTTCCCAACTATTAGCGCGTCTTCAGGCCCGTCATCGCCTTTCTTGTCTGTTGGGGCCCCCTTATTCCACTGTAGTGTGACATGTGGGGGGGCAGGAAACTGCACTGTCCATTAGATTTCCCATAGAGGGTCTGTTGAAAAAAGCCGCCAGCGGCGTTCTCGCCATTTTTCCGTGCTCACGTACTAAGCCGTACGCTCCGCGCGAAAAAACGGCTGCGGCCTTGCTGGACGGACTTTTTTGAACCGACCCGGAGCCTTTGCTGAATAATCTAATCCTGGGCAAATTTGCCCTTGAACATCCTTATTATTCAACACTCCCATAGAACGTTTTTACCCATTGGGTAAGGTCTGCTTGACGGTTGGTAGGAGGTCGAGAGCCTGGTGTCATGCTTGGTTTTATACACACCTGTTTTTTGAAGGAAAATTTCGATATGAAAAATGCGGAGCCCCGAATATCTCAAATGTGAGCGTGGCACATCTGTTGCTGATTATCTGGTTTGAAGGATACCAAAACAGAGGCTATTCAATACCAAAATGTGTCAGGGACAATAAAGGAGGGACAGGTACATGTTGGTACGAGCACGGTGGGAGAACGGAACGAGAATCTTAATGCTTTCTGGTCGGTTCGATAAATTTGGACGGGTCCCGGTGGAAACGGCGTTGGCGGCGGGAGAGGGACGACCTTGCCAGCGCGTCGTCATGGATTTTTCACGAGTATCGTCTATGGATAGTGCAGGCATTGGAAGACTGTTGTTGCTCTATCATTCGCTTCGAAGGAAAGCCATGGCCTTGACGGTGATCAATCCAAAGCCTTCTGTGAGGGCACTTTTGGATCTGGCGGGTTTAGCCACCATTATTCCGATTATGCAGGAAAAGCCTGAAGTCCGATCGGTTGCCTGATCCTCCGGAAATGAGAAATGAATTTTTTTAAGTTGCCAAAGAGAAAAACCGAAATGGAAATTATCCAACCGTGATGTCTACGATGCCTACCCAACCGACTCCCATTGACGATATGCATGTTATTACATTCGGGGCATGCTTTGATGGGTCTGCGGAACCTGCTTTAGAGGCGGCTGTCTTACAAGTGCAGGAAATACAGGGCAAGCACATCATTCTGAATATGGAAGCTTTGACCACCCTGAATAGTCGTGCCTTAGGCAAACTATTTCTCACCTATCATCACCTCAATCGGAAGCACATTCGACTCAGTATGGTCAATCCAAAGCCGGCAGTCCGTGAAATGTTAGCATTTGTCAATTTTCCGCAGATCGTGCCTATCTATGATTCGGTCGATGCCGTGGTGGCCTTTGAGCAACGACACATGGAATCTTCCGCCCTTCCACAGCGACCCGGGTGAAAAAGTGTGTATTAGGGGGCCACGATATCTCGGTTGAAAAATGGGGTGTGTGGTAATTAGGCAAGACGAGGGAATGAGGTGCCTGAACACTCGTTGGCCGGAAGTAGTGCTCCTTTCCCAATGGAAGTGGGGCATGTCTGTAAAAACAAGGTAACTTACCGTCGAAAGCTCCGAACATACGGTGGCATGCCGTCCCTGATGCATATGTCCGCCTCAAATGCCAAAAGGGGATCTTCAGCCATACCGACAATCGGCATAGATTTTTCTAGCTCATCGCTCCCCTTCAAGTGATTGCCGTTACCATGGCAAGGCTGCTGTCCCTGCATTGACTTCCATTTTCCTCCCTTCCTAGAATCGTCACCCTGGTGATTTGTCCATTCCTCCCGAAGGGATCTCTGGCTCGTGAATGAAAGCGTCGTACTCGATAAGGTTATCAAAACTCATGGCCTCGTGCGGGCGGTGGATCATGTGTCATTGTCTATCCAAAGCGGAGAGTTTTTTTCTATATTGGGTCCGAGCGGGTCAGGGAAAACCACCATCCTTCGATTAATTGCCGGATTAGATCGACCCGACCAAGGGGACATTGTTATTCAGCAACGTGTTGTCACCTTAGATCCTCCTCATAAGCGACCGGTAAATATGGTGTTTCAGCACTATGCCCTCTTTCCGCATCTGTCAGTGTTTGAGAATGTGGCTTTCGGTTTACACATGAAAGGGGAAGGTCAAGCCAATATTCACACGGCGGTGAGTCACATGTTGGCTCTGGTGCGTCTGCAAGGAAAGGAGAAGCGCCTGCCAGGGCAATTGTCGGGAGGGGAACAGCAACGGGTGGCGCTCGCACGAGCCCTAGTGAATCGTCCCGTGGTCCTGCTATTGGATGAGCCCTTGGCTGCTTTGGACCAGCAGTTACGTCAGGAGATGCAAGGAGAGCTGAAGCGGTTACAAAGGGAGGTGAAAGCCACATTTATTTGCGTGACTCATCAGCAGGATGAGGCCCTCATGCTGTCTGATCGAATTGCGGTCATGCAGGGTGGGAAGGTCTTGCAAGTGGGGACGCCGCAGGAGATCTATGATCGTCCCGTATCTTCGATGGTGGCTCAGTTTATCGGTCTTTCCAATGTCTTATCCGGTACGATTGCCTCCTGTGAAGGTGGATGGTGTCGGGTTGATCATGACGTCTTGGCACCCGTGAAGGTCACGTGTTCACCGCATAAATCTCTCCAGGGGGCTGTCACGGTTATGATTCGCCCAGAGCGCCTCCATGTGTCCTCTGACATGTCGCCCAACGGATATGAGAATAGGCTTCCGGCGATTGTGCACCAAGTGGCTTTTTCCGGGAATGAAGTGGTCTATCATGTCCGGCTTCGAGACGAGGCGATCTGGATGGCTCGTGTGCCAATCGCCGAAGCGCAGGCCAGGCCATTGGCCGTTGGTCAGCCGGTATATGTACAATGGCGGGCACAGGAGGGACTGGTCTTGCCCGCCCATCCGGCACCATGCTGAACAATCGTTCCGACACACCTTCCGCTTTTCCTGTCAAACTGTCCCTCCTATCGGCAAGTCTCTTTTTAGGCCTGTTCTTTTTTCTCCCGCTGATATTGGTCTTTGGTGTCAGTCTGGCGAGTCGGGGAATGTATGGGGGAATTACCTGGATCCCCACCTGGGAAAATTATCAACGTGTCTTCGATCCGCTTGTGGGAGTGATATTTTTCCGTTCTCTTTTCTTGGCGGGATTGACGACTTTCATCTGTGCGGTGGTGGGGTTTCCCTTGGCGTATTGTCTGGCCAGGGCCTCCCGGCCCTGGCAACTCATATTACTGACTCTTGTGATGGTTCCATTTTGGACCAATTTTTTGGTTCGCACCTATGCGTGGGTGCTAATCCTTCGAGCGGACGGTATTCTGAATGGCCTGTTAATCAGGTTGGGATTGGTGGATGAGCCACTTTCTCTATTATTCACCAATCTGTCGGTATTCGTGGGACTGGTTTATGGCTATCTGCCCTTCATGGTGCTTCCTCTGGTGGTGGCCATAGAACGTATTTCTCCGCAATTGGAGGATGCGGCGTTTGACTTATATGCGTCCATGGCCGGGATGTTTCGACATGTGCTGCTTCCCCTCAGTGCTCCGGGTTTTCTGGCCGGTGGGGTATTGGTCTTTATTCCTTCCCTCGGGGCCTTTATTACGCCCTATCTGTTGGGGGGAGGACAAAACATGATGCTGGGGACTTTCATTCAACAAGAGTTTCTGGTCGCACGAGACTGGCCGTTTGGATCCGCGCTTTCTTTCGGATTAATGGGAACGGTCCTTCTCCTCTGGTTTCTGTTGGGTCGTACGTCCGTTGAGAAGGATCCGTCATGAATCGGATGCCGTCCAGCTTCATTGTGATGAGCCTGCTGGTCATGGTGTTTTTATATTTGCCGGTGTTCATTCTGATCGGACTATCCTTTAACGCCTCCACGATGGGAGTAGCGTGGAAAGGGTTCACGTTTCAGTGGTATGAAAAGCTGGCGATGGACCAGGCGATTCTCGAGGCCACGGTCAATAGTGTGGTCATTGCCTTGCTCTCAACCGGTATGGCGCTCATCCTTGGAGTGGGGACCGCCATTGGTCTGGAAACCCGTCAAGGACCGGAAAAATCCTGGGTCAATATGATCCTGGTATTGCCCCTGGTCATACCGGAAATTTTATTGGGTGTGGCCTTATTGATGGTGTTTGTCTTGTGTCAGGTTCACTTGGGGTTTGGTACCATTATTATCGGACACATGGTCTTTAATCTCCCATTGACCATCGTCATCGTCAGGGCACGACTCCGTAAGCTGGACCCTGCCTGGGAAGACGCGGCACGTGATTTGGGTGCCACCTCATGGGAGGTGCTCACCCGGATTACGCTTCCCTTATTACGCCCGGCCATCTGGGGGGCAGGCCTATTGGGCTTTACCGTATCTTTGGATGACTTTGTGGTGACATTCTTTGTGTCCGGTCCCGGGTCGACGACGTTACCACTCAAAGTGTTTTCGATGATCAGAACAGGGATGACCCCGGAGATTAATGCCTTGTCGGCGGTCATGGTGGTGGTCTCCATGCTGTGCGTGGGGTTGTCCTGGTTTGTTCAGCAGCGGTCCACACCGGCCTCGGCTGAATCTTCGTATCGATGAAAGGGTGCATGTGAGTCATCTGATATCCCTGTATGTCGTCCTCTTGGCCCTCCTGGTGGCGGGAGGATGTTCGGAATCTTCGACATCCCCGGAATCCCCATCTTCCCGGCATTCTACACTGTATTATTTCACGTGGTCCGATTATGTGGATCCTGGTGTGGTGGCCAAATTTGAAGCGACCCGAGGGGTTCGGGTGGTGATTGATACCTTTAGTAGCAATGAAGAGTTACTAGCCAAAGTGCAGAGCGGCATGACCGGGTATGATGTCGTGGTGCCATCTGATTTTATGGCGGGCATCATGGGACGGTTGGGATTGCTGGCTGAGTTGGATCCGGCAAAAATTCCTCATGTGCAGGACCTGGAGCCTCACCTCCGACAGCTCTCGTTTGATCCCACAAACCGGTTTGCCATTCCCTATTTATGGGGCACGGTTGGAATGGGGTATAATGCTGATGTAGTGACGGAGCCGCCAACCAGTTGGGAGGCTTTATGGGATCCGAAATTTTCCGGTCGAATCAGCTTGCTGAATGATGAACGGGAAGTCTTTGGGATGGCACTTCAGACGTTAGGCTACTCGCTCAATAGTGTCGATCCCCAGGCCATTCAACAAGCCAAACACAAGTTGATGAGGCAAAAGCCATTGGTCAAGGCCTATACGAGTGAACAGTTCGACCAACTTCTCGTGGCCGGTGAAGTGGTGTTAGCGCATGCCTGGGGCGGGCCAATCGCCAGGGCGATGCGTGAGCACCCGTCAATCCGGTATGCCCTCCCCCAGGAAGGCGGAATGATGTGGACGGATTGTCTGGCGGTCTTGGCCAGTTCCCGTCAACAAGCCCTGGCGATGGACTTTATCAATTATCTTTTAGATGAAGATGTGGCGCTTGCCACATCGCAGCGACTATTATTTGCCTCAGCCAATCGCCATGTTCGGGATCGTCTGCCGGCAGACATTCGCACGAATACAGCTGTCTATCCGCCAAGTGATATGCTTGCCCGAATGGAGTGGTTGGAGGATGTGCAGGAGGCCATTCGCTATTATGATCGAGCCTGGACAGAGCTGAAAGTACACTAGTTTGGCTTGACCCTTTTAGCCATCTGCTACTAGACTATCTGATTGCGAAGTTTCATATACGCGGTTTCACGAAAGGGATGGTCATGACGAAGCAAATCACCAATTGGTCACAGACAATATGTTGGGTGGTTGGGGCTTTTTTCCTGTGCGGCGCCCCGCTGTGGGCTCAAGAACCAGGAAGAAGTTCTTTTCCCGTCTATCTGACGCAAATGCCCTATGATGCTCCTCCTCCCCCAGAATCCACGGGGGTTGAGGCGACGGAATCCCCTGAAACTCTCACGCCCCAGGATCATGAGCGTCTGGAAGCGCTTATCCCCATGCTTGAGGGCCGGCAGGAATTCTGGGCCATGGGAGAGTTTGTCTTTTTTGGCAAACATTCGATCCCGTATTTAGTGAAAGCGCTCAAGGTGCCGGTGCCCAGAGTCCGGTTCAACGCCGTGGAAACCCTCTCCATGGTGAATGATGCTTCTGCAATCCCGGGCTTACTGGAAGTGGCCATGAATCCGGATGAAGAATCACGAATCCGGTCCCATGCCTTGCGTGTGGCAACACGATTGGACCCCAACCAAGTCATTCCGGCCATCGAGGTGATGGTGAAAGACCCCAATTCCACGATTCGAAACACGGCTGTGTTTGAATCACGGAGGGTGCCTCGAAAAGAAGTGCTGCCGGTTATTATCAGTGCCATTTCAGATCCAGAGCAATATGTGTCGATCACCGCGCGGGATTCTTTCTGGGTTCTCACCAAATTCAGTGGCTCAATCCATGATTGGGAAGTTTCGACACCCGAAGACAGAAAGGAATGGGTGAAGGAATGGTGGGCTTGGTGGGAGGAGAATAAAGACCGATTGGGTGTGACACCGTCATCCGCAACCCCCCCCCGATCACCGGCAGACCAGAATGTGAGTTAACACCGATCCTTCAAAGAGAGTAGTTTGGGCTCGTCGCCGGACGGTGGTCGAAGGAGTGGCATGCATATGAGATTACAGATTTAGACGATCGCGAAAAGGAGTAAGGTGTATGGCAGTATTACCTATAGCAAAAATCGGCAACCCGGTTCTCCGGCAACAGGCAACGCCTGTGGACCCTGCATCAATCGGGAGTCGACGGGTTCAGGCATTCCTCGATGATATGTTCGAGACGATGGTTCAGTATGAGGGGATCGGATTGGCAGCCCCGCAGGTCGCACATTCGGAACAGATTGTCGTCATGGAATGTGAGGGGAAGGGTGGTTTTCCCAAGACCGTTCTCATAAATCCTAAAATTGTGTTTTATAGTCCCTCACAGGGTGAAATGTGGGAAGGATGTCTCAGTATTGATAATATGCGAGGGAAGGTGGTTCGGCCGTCCATGATCCGTGTGCAGGCCTATGATCGACAAGGGGTACTCCAGGACTTCGAAGCCAACGGGCTCTATGCGGTGTGTATCCAACATGAAATGGACCATCTCATCGGGAAATTGTTCATTGATCGAATGGCTGATATGTCGACCCTGACCCAATTGGAAGAGTTTGATGCCTATTGGCGTGAAGAATCCGCCCCGGTGATTTAATCCCTGCTTGATAGAGCTAACCGTCGAGCGTTTTCTGCTCATCAATTCTACGAGTGTATTTCCGTGATTCCTATCAGGATCACGCCATCTGTCGACGAAAAAAGGTTTCCAGACTTCCCGTGAAATCACTCCTCCGAGTTCTGTCGTACCTGGCCCCCTATTGCGGGCTCGTGTGCGTCACCTTCTTCTTTGCCGGGGTCACGACGGCACTGGAACTGCTGCCACCCTGGCTCATCAAAATCGTGATTGATGACGTCATCCCGGCAAAAAATATGGATGTCCTGACCTGGGTGCTGGTCGGATTGTTCCTGGCCTATGGATTGAAGAATCTCTGTAATTCTCTCCGGATCCGTTTCAACAACACGCTTGAGCAACGGGTGGTGCATCGGCTTCGACAACAAGTGTTTGCGGCTCTGCAACGCCTGTCGTTGACCTATTATGAAAACCGCTCGACGGGTGAAATCATGTCGCGTGTCGTGAACGATACGGAGCATGTGCAACGAATTTTTATTGACGGGCTTGAGGGCATGTTAACGGCGACGTTGACCCTGGTTGGCATTACCACTATTTTATTTATGCTGAACTGGAAAATGGCCGTTCTCGTGCTGCTGCCGATTCCAATTTTAATTATCGGAGGCGTGGGATTTACCCGCCGGGTCCATCGGTATTATCACGAAATCCGTCAGCAGGCGGCTGAACTCAATGGCTATCTGCAGGATTCCTTGTCCGGGATTCGGGAAACCATGGGATTCAATCGGCAACCCTACGAACAAACGCGTTTCCGTGACATGAGCCACAAATACAGCCAGGCGAATTTGAAAGCGATGTATTTATGGTCGATTTATTCTCCGGGAATGATTTTCATCGGAAGCCTGGGAACCGTCTTGATTGTCTGGTATGGGGCGGGCGAGGTGGTTGCGGGTCGTCTCTCCACCGGTGAGCTAGTCATGTTTTTATCCTACCTGGTGTTGTTTTATACCCCGGTCAACCAAATCCATTCGGTGAATCATTTATTGCAGCATGCCTTGGCGGCCAGTGAACGGGTGTTCGATATCTTAGATGCAGAGCCGGCCGTGCCGGACCAGGGACAGCTTCGTCCCGTTCAACCCCGGTTGTCGGGAAAAGTCGAATGGAAGGATATGGCATTTGCCTATCGGCCGGAGATGCCGGTCTATGAACATCTTTCACTGACGGTGGAGGCGGGGGAGCATGTGGCTTTGGTCGGGCCGAGCGGGGTGGGAAAAAGCACGCTCATGAAACTGCTTTTCAGGTATTACGATGTAGGGGCGGGAGCGATTGAATTGGATGGATACGATATTCGTCATCTCCCATTATTCTACCTTCGAGAGCAAATCGGCTTTGTGCAGCAAGAGCCATTTTTATTCAATGGCACCGTGCGGGCCAATCTGGCCTATGGAGACTTGTCGGCGTCACACGATCAAATCGAAGCCGTGGCGCGCGCTGCGCAAGCGCATGAATTTATTCAAGCACTTCCTGACGGGTATGACACCTGGATCGGGGAACGCGGGGTGAAATTGTCCGTAGGGCAAAAACAGCGTATTGCCATTGCCCGGGTGCTGCTCAAAAATCCTCCCATTGTGGTCATGGATGAAGCCACCTCCAATATTGACACCGAAACCGAAGTCGAGATTCGCATTGCGATGGATGAGTTGATGCGGGGGCGGACGACCTTTATCGTGGCCCATCGGTTGTCGACGCTGCAAACCGTGGATCGGATTGTGGTCCTGGAGCATGGACAGATCGTTGAAGAAGGCGATCATGCCACCTTACTGGCGAGAGGAGGATTGTACGCCGGTTTGTATGAAGCCCAATTTCATGTCTAACATGGCACCGCACCAACCTGGCTTGCCCAGGCCTGTGGTCTATCGGCCTTTGAGTGCAGGCATAAACGAAGAGGCCGGGTGTATCGGAAGGACTGCTGAATATTTTTCGAATTTTTTCTTTTCATGGCTAGATGAGTGACAGAATCCCGTAGGGGAACTCATAAGTGAGGGTACAAAAAGGCTTGTCCCGTATTGTCCTGAAGACTCTCGACGGAAGGGTGGCCGCTGCTTGGGGCGGGCTAAGCCTACGGAGGAGGCCGTGAACACGGGCAAAGGGCGAGAAGGCATCGATAGAAGTCCCCTCAAGGATTCAACACGTGTTTTCCTCACTCCCTCTGGAGGAACGACATGACCGTGAAATGTCCGATGTGTGGCAACGTGGAACCATGGGAAGGAAATGTCTTTCGACCCTTTTGTTCCAAGCGATGTCAATTGCTGGATTTGGAGGGATGGTTGAGTGAGCGCTATCGCATTCCCGATGCGGAAGAAGATGGGTTGGATGAGACGAATTCTGAGGCAAGCCCGACATCTTCTGACTAGATTGTATATGGAGACCCACGTATGCCAAAAATGATCACGGCTAAACGTCATGAGGACGATACGGAAAGAGCCCAGGAGTTTGTCCGCACTAATATCCTGCTTCCTGCCAGTTTGTTGGGATTGATTTCGGTCGTCGTCGGAGTGATTGCCTTAGGCTTTCAATTCTGGGCAGGAACGTATGGATGGGAAACCTTTACCTACAGCTCGGCACTCATCATCGCCGGCGTGCTTGTGGGGATCGTTCAGACAAAATACCAACAGTATCTTTTGCGGGAGTTTCCCGGACATTTTGCCAGTCGCATGAAAGCCTATAGCCAACGGTCGGTTCGTAAGGCCAAGAAGGCCATCACGGAGCATGACATTGAGCATCGAGGTCGTGGATTGGTTCCGCTCTGGTACTTTCTGGGGATCGTGATGTTTTTTGCGCTTTCCGGATTAACCGTGGCCACGGGGTATATGGAGCCGGTCGCCGCGTTTGCCCTCCCCTGGGCAGGCTATTTTTGGGCGAAGTTGTTTTTTTGGAAAGGGGTGGTATTGCTGCCAGCACGCAAAAAGAGATGAAGGCTTACCGCTGTTGGGTCCTGGATCCGATCTGGCGGATTAGGGCTTTGAGGTTGAACGACGTTTGACAGGTGTGGACTTGGATGCAGATTGGTCCGTGAGCAGCGATTCAAGATGTTGGACCTGTTTTTGAAGAGCCCGGAGTTCCTTGCGTAATTCGGGGAGTTGGTATTGAAGGACCTGTGACCGTCGCCAGATGCCATGTTCGACCGCCGGCCGACCACCCACTATCTGACCGGATTTTACATTATTGGTTACCCCCGAGCCGGCCGCAATTTTCACTTGATCACCGATGGTGACATGATCGACCAGGCCGGCCTGGCCACCCACCATGACGTGGCGGCCTAATGTGGTACTGCCCGCAATCCCTACCTGTGCGACGAGAATACAGTCTTCCCCGATCACCACGTTATGGGCGATCTGCACCTGGTTGTCGATTTTTGTGCCGCGCTTAATAACGGTGCTCCCAAATGTTGCACGATCCACGGTCACATTAGCCCCAAGCTCAACGTCATCTTCAATGATCACATGGCCCAATTGGGGGATTTTGTGGTGGCGGCCTTCGTGTTGCACATAGCCGAACCCATCGCTTCCGATAACGGTGCCGCTGTGTACGATGACACGATTGCCGATGACACACTTGGTCAGCAGCGAGACATGGGGATACAGGATGCACTCGTCCCCGATAATAGCATCGTCGCCAACATGAACCCCGGCATGGATGGTGACACCGGACCCGATGAGCACGCGGTCTCCAATTGTGACGAGGGCGCCAATTGAGACATCCGGCCCAATGCGCACATCGAGTCCGGAGACGGCACTGGGATGAATGCCGCGTGCTGGAAGAGGGGGCAGGAAAAATTTCTGGGCCAATGTCGTGATGGCGACCAGCGGGTTCGGAACAAGTAGTTGTGGTCGAGGGTCGTCCGGTATCGGCTCTGTGACAATTAAGGCTGCAGCCTGTGATTGGCGCGCCGCTTTTTGAAACGAAGGCTTCAAGACAAAGGAGACATCTCCGGAAGAGGCTCCTTCAAGATGGGAGAGACCGGATATCAGAATGTCAGGGGATCCGTGAATGGTGGCGTGAATGGCGTGGGCTAATTCCTGAAGAGGAATATTCACGGTTCGTGAGGAAGACGATATCGTCATGGGCGCGATTTTTTTGGAGTGGTACGACTTTTGGCTTTTTTGCCAAGTGGGGTCGGGCGTGAATTCTTGGCCAACGGTGTGGCTTGAGGGCCGGAGAGCGTGCTCCCTTTACCATGAATGCGTTCATCCAGATAAAGGATGACCGCGCCGATGGTTGTTAATCGCCCGAAGTCCTCATCCGGTATTTGAAGATCAAAAGCCGATTCGACGTCATAGACTAATTCAATGGTTTGCAGAGAGTCCAACCCCAAATCGTCACGGAGCGAATCTTCCGGATGCAGATCTTTCGGATCGCGTTGAAGGTATTTGCCGAGGGTGTGGTACACCTGTTGACTGAGTTGAGAGGATTTGTTGACGGAAGATTTCATGAAAACTTTTTTAAAACCAGGACCGCATTGTTACTTCCGAATCCGAAGGCATTTACCAAACCCACCCGAACCGATTTTTTTTGTACCTTAGTAGAAAGTCCCGGCAAGGCACAATGGGGATCCGGGTCATCATAGTTCACCGTGGGATGTATTATACCAGTTTGAATGGATAAGGCCGAGACAATTGTCCCGATCGCACCGGCCGCTCCCAGTGTATGGCCAATGAGGGATTTGGTGGCATTGACCATGATGGTATTCAGGCGTTTTCCGAAGACCGCTCGTAACCCTTTGACCTCGACATCGTCTCCGACCACCGTGGATGTCGCATGGGCATTCACATAGTCAACCTGTGCGGGCGAAATCCCCGCGTCTTTCAATGCCAGGGTGACGGTTCGCGCAATATCGGAACCATCCTCTCTCGGAATCACCATATGATACGCCTCATTGGTGGCGGCATAACCGGCCAGTTCCCCATATATTTTCGCTTTTCGACGGGTCGCATGGCGGAGGGATTCTAAGATCAATGTGCCGGCCCCTTCCCCCATCACAAATCCGTCCCGCCCTCGATCGAATGGCCTGGAGGCCTGGTCCGGGTGGTCATTATATTTGGTGGATAAGGCGCGTAATGAGCAAAAGCCGGCAAACACTAACGGAGTAATGCTGGCATCCGCTCCTGAGGCAATGACCACATCTGCCTGGTTCAGGCGAATGGCCTGCATGGCTTGTCCAATAGAATGAATGCTGGAGGAGCAGGCCGTAGAAATAGTGAGGTTCGGGCCCCTTGCCCCAAAAGCCAACGCCAGAATGCCTGAGGCGGAGTTGAGCGTAATGGTCGGAATAAAGTTCGGATGGACCCGATGTGGCTTACGGGACTGATAGAGGGTAGTGAGTTCACGTTCCCCCATCATCATGCCCCCCATGCCAACCCCGGCCATGACTCCCATCCGTTCAGCCGGCTCCTTCTCAAGGTCCAGTCCACTATCCTGTATGGCTTCCCGTGTGGCGGCAAGAGCAAATTGTGCATAGCGGTCCACGCGCGATGAGAATTTATCTTCTGAAGGATCCGGAAGGCGAAAATCGGAAACCTGCCCCCCAACCCTGGAGCGATAGGACTCCATGGGGAAGTCCCCAAAAGATGAGATCGCCGTGATCCCTGTTTTGCCCTGAAGGGCGGACTTCCAAAACGTAGGAACGCCAACCCCGATAGGGGAGACGATGCCAAGCCCGGTAATGACCACGCGCGCTGCCATAGATTGCTCCAAAAAGAAGATCCTAACCTACCAGAACCTTGGTCAAATAGGGAGGGGTCAGGGTGCTATAAATTCTGTATTTATGCTCTTTTTTCCTTATATAGACCGTGGGGTAGCGGAGGGAAGGATTTCGGGGCAAATGGGGATGTGAGATGAATGAATTCATGGATTGCCTAAAACATGAGCAGGGCATCGGGGATGGTAATGGGAAATGGTAGACGGAAACTCCTTGAACCGCTGTTGGAGAGTTTCCCCCTTAAGAAGGAAATCCGGCCAGGCTTCATGGTCTCTCTGGCACGTACAAAACCATACTCATGCGGGAATGTTGGATTGACAGGTCCATATTCGCCGCCTAACGTATTGTCGTATTGTCGAACATGAGCCAGAAAAGAGTGTCCCAACTCAAGGAGAATCCTGCGAATATCAATCATTCGGAGGCTTGAAAGGAGGAGAGAGTGAAAATGAATAAAAAGGAACTTGTTGCCCAGTTGCTTGCAGCGAAAAAAGCCTCAGGAAAGACCTACGATCAGCTAGCAGCAGCCCTCGGGCTGTGTAATGTCTATGTTGCCCAGTTATTCCGATTGCAGGCGCAACTCAAGAAGGAGGCAGAAGTAAAGCTAGTCAAACTGGTTCCAGGACTCACCGGGGATTTGCTTGAAGCGATGCGGGAGTTTCCCATGCGATCCTATGATCCGTCGGTCCTGCAGGAGCCACATATTTATCGCATGACAGAGGTTTGCGCCCATTATGGGGAGTCCATTCTGGATATCATGCACGAGCAGTTCGGTGATGGGATTATGTCGGCGATTGATTTTAAGCTCACGGTTGAAAAGATAAAGGGTGACAAAGGAGAGGACCGTGTCGTCATGACTTGGAATGGAAAATTTCTGCCACACATCGAACAGACTGCTTAACGGGGAGGGGGACGCCATAAAAACAGGGGGGCAGGACAGAAGGACAGAAGGCCACGGTCAGTTTTTGTCTCCATGAATATAATGTAATGGTTTAGTTTTAACTTTAAGTTGTTTTGCTGGAGATCTCTTTGAACGAAAATTGCCGTGTGGGTGCACACGATTGAGTACTCATACAAATGACTTAAATTATTATATCATGGAAATGTACATTCACCTTTATGGAAGCGGCAAATAACCATTTTTAATTCTAGGTAGTTAAAGTCAAAAATAATGAATAGCTTTAATTTTTATCTCAGTCGAAATGGGCTTGAGATAGATCCTAAATGTTTAAAGAAATATGATGATGGGATTATGAATGTTTCAACGTAAACGCTGAGGATTGGCTGAGAGAAATTAAATACCTGAGGCTTTTCGCCATCCTACAAACCCATAGGTCACGAGCGTAAAAAGGACGACGACGAAGCCCAGCCAGAATTGCATATCCGGGGTAAGGCCATGGGGGTAAATGACGGGCAGGACATAATGCTCAAGAAAGCCTCCAGTATATCCCGCCTCACCGCTGGCCTGTCGTAGCTGGTTTTCCAGGGGGGTAAGAGGGCAGATCCACCCCCCGAATTCCAAGGCTGCCGCCCACAGTGCGGCAGGAAGATGAACCCAGGGGATCCAACGCCACCAAATAGTGAGAATTCCCCCGAACAAGACAAAGACAATGAAGGCGAAGTGGATGAGAAGGACCAATTCAGCCAGGACTTGCCATAGCATGTTGAGGACCCCGGTTGAGGTGGTTGCGGACGAATCTCAGATTCAACGGATTTGAGAGGTCAGACAAAAACGTCTCCCTTGGTTCTGGCGGGATGGTACCATCCTGGTTTCCTCAAGGGGGGAGAGGTCACCCCCGAATCAAAAAACCTAAAGGGTCTTCATGATTGATGGAACGGGAGAAAAGCCTAACCCCATCTTGAGGGTGTAAAGTATCAATAAAGAGTTGGTCTGTCATTCCAGTCAAGACAACACAAAGGGAGGAAAAGGCAGTGAAGCACCATAGCGAATTTCTCGGACCCCCCCTCGATTCACAAGCATATCGGTCGGCTGGCATGGGGCAAGAGCTCTTTTGTGGTCTACGACCTATTCACCGAATCGGATCCCACGCCATTAGACGATCCCGGGCAAGTAGCCTTGCAGGTGTTTTCCTGGGATTGCTATGGATGGGAGCGGTCGTTCCGTTGGCCATGGGCAACCATAAAGGTTCCGAAGAGCACCACGTGGTTTCGGATTCCGGAACCGAAAAATCCGTTGGACATGCTATTGCGGGTGCGCCGTTTCAGATTTATCTTTCCGAGGGAGCCGGGACGGATGAACAAGGCAGCCGGGAACAAACCAGAGCCGATGACGCGCTCCAGACGGTTATTGGGGCGTTCAATTACATGATGGAACATCGGACTGACTATGCCAGATTTGAAGAAGCCCTGGCCAAAGAGGCGCTCCAAAAAGTCATCATTGAACCGAAGGTCGCAAACCGGGAGGGGAAAGAGTTTTTATTGCTGGTGGCCCGCACTTCACAACCCAATCAGGTCAACCTCCTCATCAGCGCATCCGGGCTCGAAGAACAAGGCTATCTCAATCATCCGGAACAACTGGTGCCGGTCCTGGCCAGAGAATTTCAGTGGGTGGTGAGCAAAAGCGACACGACGCCGAAACGTCAGGCGAAGGTGCTCCCCAGCGACCTCAAACAGGTCCCGATCAAGACCAATCAGGAGATTGCAGAGTTGGCAGGAGAGGACCGTGAACATTTGCTTCAAGCATTGTTTCGCACCTATTTAACCACCACCGACCGGTATAACAGTTTGGAGGGGCAATCCTATTATGAAACCGGTTCCACCACACGGATTCCCCCCGCCCAACCGGATTCCACCACCAAGTTGTATGACATTCGGGTGCGTGAAGCCCTGCAAAACATTGTGCGGGAGCCACACTTTCAGGAACAGACTCCGAAGGCGGTGAGGAGTCTCCTTAATGGCAAAATCTGGAATGTCGCGTTCGCGGACATTCATAATCGGGATTGGGCCACGCGAACCAGGGTGGTCCCCAAAGAGCAGTCCATCACATTAGGCGAACAAAACAAAACAATTCAACCGGCCACGGTGTTGATCAATATTCACCGATCGGCCTCGCCTGATGATCCTTTTTTTGAAAAGACGAGAGGGCTCCCCATGGGTGCCCTGCCGGTTGAAATCTTGACACGGGTCATTGCCCGGGAAATCCAGGACAATATTACGGAGAAGTCCATGCGCGGCCATGTAGCCCAGGATGAACTTTCCGCCCCTCCGTGATCGGGAGGCGTGTTCGCCATCATCGTTTTCCCACTCTTCCAATCATGCCGCTTGTGCGTGTGAAGAGTCTATGATATTGTCGCTTGCATCGTGTAAGACCTCTTCTTCCGGGGCAACAGACCCCTCAAAAGCGAAGTAAGGCCTTACACGATTTTTTTTGTTCGAACCCTCCTTGGTCTCCTGAAAGCAGGAACATTCCAACAAGCATCCGGGAGTTGTGTGATGGGACAGAAAGGGTGTCGGCTGGTGCCGTCACTCCTAGGGCCCCTTGGCGTGTGTTTTTCAGGAAACATGTCTGACTGAATCAAAACAAGGATCATTGATGATACAAGAGATAGTGGCCAAAATCCGTGAAGGGATGAATATCCGGAACGATCTGCTTGCAGGTCTTGTCGTCGCACTGGCACTCATCCCCGAAGCGATTGCCTTTTCCCTGATTGCCGGGCTTGATCCCAAGGTCGGCCTGTACGCCTCATTCTGCCTCGCCACCGTTATTGCCATTTCCGGCGGTCGGCCGGGCATGATCTCGGCTGCCACGGGAGCGATGGCGCTCCTGATGGTGACGTTGGTCAAAGACCATGGGTTGCAATACCTGCTGGCGGCCACGGTGCTCACTGGAGTCCTGCAAGTTGTGGCGGGCTGGCTCCGGCTTGGTTCCCTGATGCGCTTTGTCGCGCGTTCCGTCATCACCGGCTTTGTGAATGCGCTGGCCATTTTGATTTTTGTGACGCAATTACCAGAGCTGAACGGTGCGAACTGGGAGGTCTATGCAATGGTCGCAGGGGGCTTGGCCATTATTTACCTGTTTCCATATCTCACAAAGGCCGTGCCGTCCCCACTGGTGGCCATCGTGGTCCTGACAGGGATCTCCGTCGTTCTGGGATTGGACATTCGCACGGTGGGCGACATGGGCCAACTTCCTGACAGCCTTCCGATATTCCTGATCCCGGATGTGCCGTTGAGTTGGGAAACCTTGTGGATCATTTTCCCGGTGTCAGCCACACTGGCTGTAGTGGGACTGTTGGAATCCATGATGACGGCCTCCATCGTTGATGATCTGACAGATTCCTCGAGCAACAAAAATCGCGAGTGTGTGGGACAGGGCATCGCCAATATTGCCTCAGGTTTCATCGGCGGCATGGCTGGATGTGGCATGATCGGACAGTCGGTCATTAACGTGAAATCGGGCGGACGAGGACGGCTCTCGACCCTCGCGGCCGGAGTGTTTCTGCTATTGATGGTGGTATATATCGGTGACTGGGTGGGCCGTATCCCGATGGCCGCATTGGTGGCCGTCATGATCATGGTGTCGATCGGTACCTTCAATTGGGCCTCGATCCGTAACCTGCGGGAACATCCGAAAAGTTCCACTGTGGAGATGCTCGCGACCGTCGTCGTCGTCGTGGCCACGCATGATCTAGCAAAAGGCGTACTGGTTGGCGTGCTGTTGTCGGGATTCTTTTTTGCGCACAAGGTCGGGAAAATTTTGCATGTCGGTGGGAAGTCTGAAGACAGCGGCCGCCTACGCACGTACACCGTCACGGGCCAGGTCTTCTTCGCCTCGGCTGAGCGGTTTGTCAATTCTTTTGATTTCAAGGAAGTGATCGAAAAGGTTCGAATCGACGTGAGCCGTGCGCATTTCTGGGACATAACCGCGGTCAGCGCGTTGGACAAAGTCATCCTCAAGTTCCGCCGCGAGGGAACGGAGGTCGACGTCATTGGTCTGAACGAAGCCAGCGCCACGATGGTGGATCGCTTCGCCGTCCACGACAAACCCGATGCCGTGGAACAAGTGATGGGCCACTGAGAGAAACACATCTGGTGAAAAACGTGAAAAAATTGCGGGTCATCAAGAACGAGAATAAGGTGCTGGCCTGTGTCGATCAATCGCATTTTGCCGATTACGTGGCCGACTATGCGGCCTGGGCGGCATGCCGCATGGCGGCACCACTGGAATTTCTGCATGTGATCGATCGGCATCCTGAGATTGCGACCGGCTACGATCATAGTGGTGCCATCGGGTTTGATGCCCAGGAAGTCTTGTTGAACGAACTGTCCAATGAGGATGAGTCCCGCAGTAAGGCGGCCCGTGAGCGTGGCCGGATCTTCTTGAACGATTTACGGGAGCGGGCCATTGTGGCGGGGGTTGAAGCTCCTGATGTTCGCCAGCGCTACGGCGTGTTGGAAGAGGCTTTGGTGGAGCAGGAAGAAGGGGTGCGTCTGTTTGTATTGGGTCGCCGGGGTGTCTCGGCTGAGGCGACCCAGCGTGATTTGGGACGCAATGTTGAGCGGGTGGTGCGCGCCCTGCACAAACCGATTCTCGCGGTCACCGATAGCTTCACCGAGCCCCGCCGGGTCATGATCGCCTTCGATGGGGGGATCGTCACCCGACGAGGGGTAGAAATGGTGGCAGCCAGCCCTCTCTTCCGTGGCCTGCCGGTGTACCTTCTGATGTCAGGCAAAGAAAGTCAGAGTGCCCCCAAACAGCTTGAATGGGCCAAGACCACATTGGAGGCGGCAAGCTTTGATGTTTCTCCTTCACTCATTCCCGGCGACGCGGAACGCGTCATTGCCAAAGCTGTCCATGAGCAGGGCATCGATATGCTGATCATGGGCGCGTATAGCCATTCTCCGCTTCGCAGTTTGGTATTCGGCAGCAAAACCTCCGATTTGTTGCGTTCCGCTAAAGTTCCGACGCTGTTGCTCCGATAGAGTATCTGGCGTTACCTCGTTTTAATCTGGTACCACCAAATTAAAAAAAGTGAAAACAGAGTGGCTGTGAGTGGTTGTCGTCACTTGCAGCTTCGGTAGATGAGCCGGGGAATCTCAGTAATGTTCATCATTCGAAGGAGTGATCGTAGGAGAAAAAATAAGGCAGGCATTCCCATGCCTCGCTTGTCGGAGTGAAAACGGTATGATACCGTAAAGCCTATCGTGTAAGACCTCTTTTTCCGGGGCGACAGACCCCTCGAGATGGAAACAGAGACTTGCACGATTTTTTTGTGCGAACCTTCCGTGGCCTCCTGCAAGCAGGAACAATCCCACAAGGATCCAGGAGTTGTGTGATAGGGCAGCCAAGGTTGTCCGATTGAGCCGATACCTGAATAGGTTGAATCGTGTGCGTAAATTATTTGTGGTGTTCTCGTGAAAAGAAAGAAGAATACGTGATGGTAAAGATAGTAAAAAAAATTGTGGCCAAAATTGGTGAGGGTATCAAGAATGCCTCCGACATTGGCTATCATATTGTAATCCTGTGTCTGAGTGCGGGGATTGCGATATCGCTCCCTACCGTGGCCAGAAGTTTTCTGACCTATTGGACAAGGGTGGAGAAGGAAAAAATGTCGATCGTGGCGTTGGAAATAGGTGTCGCGGCGTTACTGATTGTGGTGATGACCTATATCCGGCGGAGTTGGCAGGACCGGAAGCTGGCCAAAATGGCGATCGATGCCGGCTTCGTGTCATTTTTCCCCAAACGGGCCCGGCGGGCTGAGGATGGAATTCGCAAACTTCGGCAGACCCAGGGGCGTGGCCGGACCGTCCTGGTCATCGGGTCAAGCGGGTATGACACCTTGCGTGATCAGGTGGGGGACTTATCGACCATTCTGGATAAATGCCTGGGAGCCAACATCATGCTGGTGAACCCCTTTAGCCAGGGTGCCAGTGCACGTATCCGGGCGATTGCGGATCCATTGATGTCGATTGAGAAATATCGAGCGGGCGTAAGGCAAAGCATTGAATTGCTCAAAAGGCTTCAAGGGGTCGGAAAATCCGTCAAACTGAAACTCTATTCGGATCCTCCCCTTCTGAAATTGGTCATTCTTGGGGACTATCTTTGGATGCAGCATTACCATACCGACCTGGATATTCAGGAGATGCCGGAATACGTGCTGCGGCACAACGCAAACGACCACGGGCTGTATACGTTGTGTTATCAATATTTCATGCAACGATGGGAACAGACCGACATACCGGAATACGATCTGGTTACCGATGAGCTGGTCTATCGGGATAAAAATGGCCGGGAAATCAGAAGAGAACAATTCTGGCCGGATGACGTCCCGCAGGGCATCGAGCAGGGGAGAGAGATCCCCCTGTTGGACTCAACGCCACACACGCCCATGACCCGTCCGGTTCTGGAGCATGCCATGTGTCGAACAGCGAATGAGATCGCAAGACCGCTTGCATGAACCTCAGAACACGATAATCTTCTGTATGGCCAAGTCTGGCGGTGCATAGATGATCGAAAATCTATGTACCTGGTGGGAACGAGAATTACGTGTATGGGTAATAGGGGTTAACGTTCTCGTTCGGTAGACGAAAAGGACAATCGACTGAAACGGGGGGTTAGACGGAACGCTTGCGTTGTATTTGCTCGGACCGGGTCGCCCACGCTCGGTTGATCCGGCTCTCCGGCTTCCAGGACAGTCGCTCAGCGACGAAAGCGTCGGTCAGCTCGCGATCGCCAAGGCGGATCGCCGCTTCTGTGAGCGTCCAGGAGAACAGGTCGCGTTGCGCATGGCTGCCGCCCATGCGGTTGGCTTTACCGCGAACAGGCAGCAAATATTCGATCGCCTGCGCATAATCGCCTCGACCGAACGCTGCGAGGCCTTCGCACGCGGGCACCCCGACCTCGCGGCTCATCATCGCATTCGTGCCCTGACCGGCAGCTGCACGCTTGGCGGCTGAGATCAATCTCGACTGAGTGTCGGCGCGGCCCGCACCAACAAATGCGATCATCGCGTTCACGTCGTTGAAAGCATAGTACGCATCTTCGGCTCGCGCCTCCCACTTGTCAGCAAGATCTGTCCACCGGTCGCCGACATCTTGCCCGATTAGCCACAGCCGCCACAGTAGCGACGAGCCATCGACGAGCTCGAGTGCCTGACCGAAGCCGCCGGCAGATACGCTTTCGTCAAACAGCTTCAATGCGGAAACCGTGTCGTTCGCCTCGATCCGGAACAGTGCCTGGTGCCACCACAAATGGAAGGCAAACATGCTGTTCGGCGCCCAATCCTCGGCAGATGCAGCCAGATAGTCGGCGCCCTCGTCGGCGCGGCCCTGCATTTCCATCACGTGCGTCACTGCGTGAACGGCCCATCCATCCTGCCCGTTCAGGGCAACGGCCCTGCGACCGCGCTCTTCAGCCTTTGCGTATTCGCCGGACTCTTCGAGCCCGAAGGCATACATGCCCTCGACGAAACCATAACCTGGAATGCTGCGATCCCAATGCTGCAACACGCGCGCAATGCGATCACGGAGTAAGTGCGAGTGTCCCAGGTAGAAATCGCCGAGGTGCGCAAACTGCAGCGCCAGCAAGTCCCGCGGATACTCGGTCGAGGCTCGGCCCCATGCCTCGATAGCGCGCCCCCATTCGCCGTCGAGCCAGGCGCGACATGCGGCGATATGCAAGCGCTCACGTTCGTTTGCCTTCCTGGCGAGTGCTTCAGCCGCGTTCAGACTCTTGATCAGCTCCGGCTCGAACGCTTTATCGGTTGCGGTCGCCAGTGCACCAGCGCGGAACGCGTGCGCCAGCGCAAAGTCTGGATACTCGGCGATGATGGCATCGACCTCGGCCAAGGGGTCTGCCTGATAGGCGTGCATCATGTCGCATACTCCGTCCAGACGCTCGATCGCCTTCTGCGATCCGTATGAAACGGGATTTCCCCTCTTGTCGGTTATGTTCATTGTCCAATCTCCATTGAAAAGTCTGTCCGGTTCACTGAGGCGGTCTAATAAGGTTTAGAAGAATCCGCACAAGAGCCGAATCTGTAGATTTCTGCCCGTATATTCAAATGGCCGGGCCTTTTTCAGAAGGGCGAATCCTGGTGAACATTCTTCTTCCTTTATCCGAGGCCTGCCGGCTGGCCAACAGCGGGACGCTCTCATCTGCTGGCTGGCCTTGTTTGAGCCCTTCGACAAAGCTCAGGACAGGCCCGGCGAGTTGGTCCGCTCTCATAGGAATTGGCGGCCCTCCGATCCTAGGAAGCCAGACGGGGCGTCAATGGTTTTGGGTCCTTTTCCCGAAAGAGAAGGACCTCGCCTGCCGGGGCGAAACCCGGCAACACGGAATATCACGTTGACACGATAGTTAGTTGCACAAAAGCGATGTGCGAACCTGTCAGCGACTTTGTTCCGGCCAACTCCAAGATGGATTCCTTTTATAAATTGTCAATCCGTGAGGCCAGAACCATAAATTCTCTTTGATCCCCAGAGACCCATATCATTGTACCCACGTTCACCGGACTTTAGAGTATGATCGGCATTGGGAACCTGCATGCTGTTGTTAGACAGCATGGGTAAGTCTTCCACTTGTTCCTGTGCAGAAATACTCGAGCCCCACGACGAGTTCCTTTGCCGCCCGCCCTATGTATACAAGTTGCGGTACTTTCGTGCTGCCGGTGACTATATATCGAAGTTGGTTCCCTGAGTAAATTATGCTCAGGACGTGGATTGCGGCGATTTCCCTGGGATCAAGCTTTACCTCTCGCCCGAGCTTCCGCCGCCGAGCCAATATGAGAGTCTTTTCTAAGTTATGCGAAAGGGTACGCATTTGGTCTAGCTTTAAACCGCGCTTGAGCAGAAATGCCTTGAGAATTAGCTCGATTGTTATGCCATAGAGCTGGAGCGTTGGATAGAATAGCTGACCTTCCCCGTGTATCTTCACTTCGACTGTGCGCGCAGCAAGAAGGTAGTTTGCCGCGAAGCGCCAGAAGCCTTGAGCATCTGATTGGGCTGCAACTGTGGCATTGGTCGAAGCGATTTTCATGGTATCTAAAAAGCTAGCTTAGAGTGCGCGAGGAAAGAAGCGTTCCGGTGGAGTGGGAATGTTAGCTGCCGTCAGAAATGAACCTCGATTTGTCGTGGATGTCGGGTTTTGCAATCATGCAATCCGTTCCCGGCTCCGCTCAAGATCCTAAGGTCTGACCATTTGCTTTCATATTGAAAGACCTTCCCCCAAGCATGTTAGAGCGCGGATTAACTGACGGCGCTTACAACCTCCTGCTTCGTGAGGCATTGCGTTGCTACTAGCTGAGACAGCAGATTCAGGAAACTGACTTTGCCCAGAACAGGTGGCCCACCTGGGCCATAACCGAGCTTCAAGCGTCCACCGGAGCTACGGAGGTCTTTGTAGTAAGAAAACCAGATGTCTGTGGCTTCGCTGCTCGGCTCGTAGCTAACGAGAAAGACGAAAGGTTGATAAATGTCACTGGTCTTGCCGAGCGGTATAACGCCGCGCAAGTACGGCTCCCAAAATTCGCCAATCTCTTGCAGCCTAAAGATCTTTTTATGAAGCCGTGCTTTCCGCATGAGCAGAGAAACCAGCCAGCGCCGTCTCTGTGATTTGCGATGAGGTCAACGATGTTGTTAGCCCACGACTGCTGACCGCAACTTGAATCTGTGCACTTGATGTTCCATCCCATGTTCTCTCTCCTTGCTCTAACAATGTTTAGGCAGGTTCGCAAATGAGTCGGATCTACCAATTTCTGTGCTTATAACTCTCCATCGAATTTGCTAAGCATAATACCATTTTTGGCGCCGTTTTATAGTCGTTCGCCTAAGGGGTTTCGTATTGTGACAATTTATTCTGATCGCCATAACAACCGTCTTTCAGCACTCAAAGCCCATGAACCGGGCCAGAATAATGCAGACGAATTTTTCGTCAATTGACGAATGAAGTCAAGTTGTGGGCCTACAAAAGGGAGCGGGGGGTGTCGAGTGTTTGTTGATGACTATTGCTCATTTCCAAAAGGAGCGTGGGATGCGTGAACATCGGTCTTCCATTGTCCGACGCCTGCCGGCTGGCCCAACGGAGGGACGCTCTCATCTGCTGGCGGGCCTTGTTTGAGCCCGGCGAGTTGGTCCGCCCTCCTGCGTCCCTACACTTTAATAAAGCCAGACGGGGCGTCAATGGTTTTGGGTCCTTTTGCCGAAACAAAAGGACCTCGCCTGCCGGGGCGAAACCCGGCAACACAAAACATCACAATGCCACGAAAATTAGCTATATAAGTAAGATGTGCAAACCTGCTAGCGCTTTTTCCCAGGCATGCCCCAAAATTGAATTCCCGATATACATCATCAAACTGCCTAGGTTCAGGCCCGGATCACCATCCCTTTCGTTCCTCTGCCGAAACTTTTCAGAGTTCAACTGTCACGCGCAAGAAAGTTGCCGGAATCGATGTGGAATCCTTGCGACCGCTTTTGTTTTGACTATTGAATAAATCCTCCAGTTCCTTTTGCAGGTCAGCGGCTCGGCCATTTTTTTCTGCGGCTTCAAATGCATTCATAGTTGGCCCGTAGTATTTTCTGAATTCATCGACGAATGCTGAGGGTGCCATGGGATAGTTGAACGTGAACGTGTCGCGTGCAAAAGATATCTGCTCTGCTGGAATTCCGGCACCGGTAAATCGCTCGATCACGTGGGACTCGACTCCCCAGGTCATCGGGCTAACGAAGCCTTCCGGTGGCGGCGGCGTGTAGCTGGAGCTGATTTTCAAAATCTGGGCGACCAAGGTCGGATCATTAGGAATCCAGTTACCCATCACGATCCGACCACCCGGCCGGGTCACGCGTACTTTCTCCTTGGCCACCTCAAACGGATTCGGCGCAAACATTGCACCAAAGATACTCACGACGAGGTCAAACGTCTGATCCGGCAACTGGTGTAGATTGGACGCATCGCCTTCCTGAAACGTGCAATTGGTGAGGCCATATTCCCTGGCCCGCTTGTTTCCGGCCTCAACCAGGTTCCTCGCGATATCGACGCCCAACACTTCCGCTCCGAGTTTTGCCGCTGGCAAGGCCGTCGTGCCATCCCCGCATCCAAGGTCCAGAACCTTGAGCCCTTGTGTGATGCCGAATCGCTGGACGAGTGCCTCACCACTTTCTCGCATGGTGTCGGCAATGCGCGTAAAGTCCCCTTTTTCCCAAAGTGCTTGGTTTGGATTCATGGTCCGTTCCTCTCTAACGAACAATATTGTTTAGGTTTTGATATTAATAACTTTTATTGCCCCCATTTCTTTCCATTTAGGCGGAATAATTTTTGGCCAATTGACGAAATTAGTCAAGTTTGGCAACCTTTCAAAAGGTCCCTGAATTTGAGGAGAGTGGTGATGCCCAGGCTTTGTCCATGGGAGCCAACCCTGGTACGCATTCGTCTCTCATGATTCGACGCCTGCTGGCTGGCCCAACGTAGGGACGCTCTCATCCGCTGGCGGGCCTTGTTTGAGCCCTTTGACAAAGCTCAGGACAGGCCCGGCGAGTTGGTCCGCCCTCCTAGGAATTGGCGTCCATCCGCTCTAAATGAGGCCAGACGGGGCGTCCATGGTTTTGACTACTTTGGTCGAAACCAAAGTAGTTCGCCTGCCGGGGCGAAACCCGGCAACACGGAAAATCATGTTGCTACCAAAGTTTGGTGCACAAGTGCGATGTGCAAGTCTGCCCGTGCGTTTCTTCGGCCAATTCCAAGATGGATTCCCGATACACATTGCCAATTTGTAGGGCCAGAATCCCCAAAGACCCACAACATCGCACCCAGGTTCAGCGGGTTATAATCGCAAAAGAACTCTTAATCGCACTGCGAACACTAGTCACAAGCGTTCCTTTGCAATCTAAGGCTGGGATTGAGGCGGGGCGGACGAGTGCATTGAGGAGGATAGCCAAGCGCCAGCAAGAGCCTGGTGTTGGGCGCTCCTCTCGAGCCACTTGTTAGCTGTGGATGTGTCACCTAAGGACATATGATTGCTTGTACATGTAGGGCGTAAGACCTTTCGGCCAGCTCAGCTGTTGGAGTGAAGCAAAGGCTATAGCCGAAAGCTGCGAATCAACTCTGCACTCACCCGTTATGGGTCCATCTGGAGCGACGACTACCATGATCTGAACAGAATGGACTTTTGCATTAACGCGAGGAAGGGTGTCCGAGATTGCTTTGAGGACCTTGTCGGGTGTTATGACCTGTCCGGAAATAAGTTCGTCCGGTGCCTGTCCCCGTACAAGAAGAGCGCCGGTGTACACCCGAAAATTTCCTACTGTGAGATCGGGGGAGCGGTCCGCAATACTGCGGAGAATCGGCGATCCGAACGCGACATACCATTCCACAACAGCATTGCTCGTGGCGTTGTCGGCTGAATCGCTGCTTATGCCAATGGATCCGGCGATCAACTCGTTCTGCTTCCTACTATCCAGGGCGATCTCAAAGCGAGCGGCAGATATGAACTGTCCCTCGGTTCTAAGCACTCGCTCTGAGACAGGTGTAATACGAAGGCGATGTCCTGCGATCTCAACCTCTGAGCCTCTCACTGTCATACTTGGTACCAATTCTGAGGGTGTTGCAGCTTCTTTTTTCAACAGATCCAGCAAGCGGGACATAAGCCTACCGCCTTCATCGTCGGCAGTGGAAGCCAACGGCCCAACCGCCATCAGGAGCGTAAATGTGAGTAAATCGCGCATGCCTGATCTCAGAACCGGCCAACGATATTTAGGCGGATCCGCAAAAGCGCCGGATCTGCCAATTTTTGTCCGTATAACACACCTTTGAATGTTCCGTGCAAAATGCCAATTGTCGCCGCTTCAATGAGTCGCGTCTAAAGGTCAATTTATTGTGGCATCGTATGCGGATCGGCATAACTCCCTCTTCCTAGCCATCAAAGTTCTTTCACTGGATTGGATTAACCAACAGTGATTCTTGGTCAATTGACGAAATTAGTCAAGCTGGATAACTCCGCAAAGACACCTAAATTTATGCGAGTATTTAGGGTCAAACCTTTTCCATGAGAGCGAATTTTGGTGACCATTCTTCTACCTTACGACGCCTGCCGGCTGGCCCAACGGAGGGACGCTCTCATCTGCTGGCGAGCCTTGTTTGAGCCCTTCGACAAAGCTCAGGACAGGCCCGGCGAGTTGGTCCGCCCTCCTGCGTCCCTACACTTTAATAAAGCCAGACGGGGTGTCAATGGTTTTGGGTCCTTTTGCCGAAACAAAAGGACCTCGCCTGCCAGGGCGAAACCCGGCAACATGGAACATCACGTTGTCACAAAAGGAAGGTTTTTACGACGTATGCCCTTACTCCTCGTCGAGACTAGGGCGAAAAAGAAATGGTCCATAAATAACAGCGAATAGCAGATACCCGCCGCTCCAGATCATCGCCGATAGGCCAAGCACCAGAGATGTCGAGAGATCGGTGCCCGGACCAAAAACCCGTAGCATTGCACCCAGGTTCACGAGACTGTAGATCAAAACCGTCATAGGACCCGCATGCCGTGGGCGCCCGGTATGACCCAGGCTGGCGCGGGTCATGATGGCCAGAGTCATCGAACCCACGGCTCCGGTCGTGAGTACGTGCACCGCCTCCTCCTGGCGCAATCCAAATCCTAGAATCGCCGCACCCAGGATAAGCAGCGACATCGCCAGCCACGCATAACCCACGTGCAGGATGAGCACCAAGGGTTCACGCCAGGTGATCCAGCCGTACCAGCGCAACAGACGTATGAGATGTACCAATCCGGCTAGGATCAAAAGCCAGCCGGTGACCAGAGCTTCCGGCTGGGCCGTCCAGGCGATAGCCGCGATGGCTGCAAGAAGGATCGACGCACCGTCGAAACGGGAAAAGGATGAAGGTTGTTGGGGCATGCCGCCCTCGCTCAGATAATCGAGTGTAAAACCGGGAATGACCCGCCCACCGATCAGCGCTAACAACATGATGATGATCGAGAGCGCCATCCGCTCGGGGAGATCCGTCGCCGCGTCGCTTAGAGCGCGGACGTGAAAAAGCAGATTGGCGATGGCATAGAGACTGATCAATACACCAATTGGAGAACGCTCCCACGCGTTCCCGATGGCAATTTCCCGCCAGACAATAATGGCCAGGACAATGAGAAAGGCTCCGTCAACGATGGCGCAGACAGAGGGTGGAGGCCAGGGTATGGCGATGACCAGGCGGCCTGCCAGCCACAATGCCCACAGCATCATCAGCGGTAATCCTTTGATCGGAGGACGGTCCGTCCAGTTGGGCATGGCGGTGAATAGAAATCCCGCGATCACGGCCGGAAGAAAACCGAAAATCATTTCATGCACATGCCATTCTCGCGGGACATACAGGAAATGGGTGTTGTCGGCTCCGGAAAGAATCATGGCCCAGATCGGGAGTGCCACGCCGGCAAAGACGGCGGCACACAGAAAAAAGGGTCGAAATCCGTATGAAAAGAATGCCAGTCCCTGAATGCGGGACTCTTGGTTCGTCGGGTTGGTCATTGGATCGCTTATTCTGAGGGGTTGCTTGTCATAGGGGTGCGGTCATCATGGGTCGCCAGTAAAATATGCAGCTCATTGGACAGTAGTGGAAGTGAGTCGGGTGGGATGACAGTGAGAGACCATCAAAATGCGAGAATAGTTCAAACGGTGAAACCCTCGCCAGGAGGTCATCCTGAGCGCTTCGGCGAAGGATCTGTGCCCGGGTTGGCGGTGCCACCGCTCAGCGAGATCCTTCGGTTCCCTCAGGATGACAACGATTGTTGCCTGGAACCTGGGCCAAGCTGTGGTTATCCTTTGGGATTCCGCTGGACTAGGTTGCCGCTCCTAGGACCTTGGTAATCAGGGCCTGCGCCTCTTCCTGGATTTGCTTAAGGTGCGTGTCGCCTCGAAAACTCTCCGCATAAATTTTATAGACATCCTCTGTTCCGGACGGGCGGGCGGCAAACCACCCGTTCTCCGTCATGACTTTCAGCCCCCCAATGGCACTGCCTGTTCCCGGGGCCGAGGTCAGAATGCCAGTAATCTTTTCTCCTGCGAGTTCGGATGCCTGAATCTGCTGTGGTGCCAGTTTTTTCAGAATGGCCTTCTGCGCGGATGTGGCCGGGGCATCGATACGCTGGTAGACCGGGACGCCCAGTTCCTTGGTGAGGTCGAGGTAGAGTTGGCTTGGATCACGTCCCGTCTTGGCCAACATTTCTGCGGCTAACAGATCGAGTATGATGCCGTCTTTATCGGTCGTCCACACGGTTCCGTCATGACGCAAAAAGGATGCGCCGGCACTCTCCTCTCCCCCAAATCCGACGGACCCGTCAAGCAGCCCATCCACAAACCATTTGAACCCGACCGGCACTTCAACCAGACGCCGACCTATCTTGGCGGCTACCCGATCAATCATGCTGCTACTTACCACCGTCTTTCCGACTGCGGCATCCTTCCGCCAGCCGGAGCGCTGGGTAAAGAGATACGAAATCGCCACCGCGAGATAGTGGTTGGGATTCATCAGCCCAGATGTGCGCGTGACGATTCCATGCCGGTCATGGTCGGTATCGTTGGCAAAGGCAATATCGAAACGGTCTTTTAAGGCAATCAGTCCGGCCATAGCGTAGGGTGAGGAACAGTCCATGCGAATCTTTCCATCCCAATCCAGATTCATGAAGCGAAAGGTCGGATCCACGCCTTCATGCACGACCGTGACCGGGAATCCGTAGCGTTCGGCGATGGGTCCCCAATAGTCCACGCCTGCTCCGCCGAGCGGATCCACTCCAATGGACAACCTCGCGTCGCGGATCGCCGCCATGTCGATCACCGCGCCAAGGTCACCAACATACGAGCCGACATAATCATGCTTGTGTGTGGTTGAGGCACGCCGTGCCTTCTCATAAGACATGCGCTGGACCCCGCGCAGGTCATGGGTCAGCAACTGGTTCGCCTGTTTCTCGATCCAGGTGGTCACGTCGGCATCAGCCGGCCCGCCATGGGGGGGATTGTATTTGAAGCCACCGTCTTCAGGCGGATTATGCGAGGGCGTGATAACAATGCCATCGGCCAATCCCGTTTTTCGATCACGGTTGTAGGTCAGGATGGCATGGGAAATAACCGGCGTCGGGGTGTATCCGTTGTCCCGGTCTACCATCACGACCACATCATTGGCGGCGAGCACTTCGAGCGTGCTTGCCAGGGCAGGTTCCGAAAGCGCGTGCGTATCCATGCCTAGAAAGAGAGGCCCGTCAATATGCTGTTGCTGCCGATAGAGGCAGATGGCCTGTGTGGTCGCCAGGATATGGGCTTCATTAAAGGACAGCTTCAAGGAGGAGCCGCGGTGGCCCGATGTGCCGAAGGCGACCTGTTGTTCCGGCACGGAAGGGTCAGGCCGTCCCGTGTAATAGGCGGTGACCAGTCGGGGAATGTTGGCGAGCATGGACGGCTGGGTGGGATTTCCTGCAAGGGCACTGACCTTCATGGTGATCGCTCCGCGTTCAAAAATGGCTGTATGTGCTATCTCCTGCTTTCAGTGAGAGGAGGCATACCTTACCGAGTTTCATCAGAGGATTCAAAGACTTCATTCTTTCTCATGCCGACCTGGCGGTGTCCCGGAGTCGGGTGCAGACTTCGACTCCGTTTTGGATTTGTTCTGATTGACAGGAATTCTCACCGAAGGCCTGGAAATTTCAGACCTCATGGCCGTCTTATCAACATCTTTAAAGAAATTCTGTGGATAAGAAAATCATTGACAGCGTATTTTTTTTCACGGACATCAATGGGCATCGGTATGGAGACGCATGTCAAGAAAAAAAGTCCTATTTCTACCTTTACTCCTACGCCAAAAAACCTACACCACTTCCTGTAGGGGCATAAAAAAATCTTTATACAATGCTTAAAACAGAGGCAATCTGCTCATTTCCTTTTTATTCCTTAGAAAAACACTCGATGCATGACAGTATTCACCAGGTTATACACAAAATTTGGGGATGAATTGTTTTTGCCATGGTCTGCATTTTGCCGACCCCAAAATATCAAAGCTTTGTATGTGATGGCTGCCGTTCACTAGGAGCCAAAGGGATGATGGTGCACATCTTCTCAAAACTATTCCCATTCTCGTTCGTCTCCAACTTTTGCGCCAACCCTAAACGAATTCGATAGAAGATAATTGTTGATCTACCCGTTCTGATCATACCTACCATCCCGATATTCCATGAGCGTTATCATCCTGAATGGAACGAAGGATCTCGCTGAGCCGTGCCATCGTCAATTTTTGCGCAGATGCTTCGTCATGGGCTCAGCATGTCAAGCTGGCGAGGGCCTTGCCTGGTGGGGGGTGTCAAAACGTGTGAATGTCCCCTTGAAGGTTTTACCCTGCATGGGTCACGTCTCATTTCTATGAAGGGGAGTGTTGAATGATAAGGATGTTCAAGGGCAAATTTGCGCAGGATGAGATTACTCCTCAAAGGCTACGGGTCGGTTCAAAAAAGCATGCACTGAGTCTTCCCGAAGGGTCCGTCCAGTCCTGTCCTGAGGCCCCTCGAAGGAAAGGCCTCAGCCGTTTTTACGCGCGGAGCGTACTCTTAGTACGTGAGCACGGGAAAATGGCGAGAACGCCACTGGCGGCTTTTTTCAACAGACCCATGAAGAGCCATACCACGTCGATTCGCACCAGGCCTGTTTACATAATGCACCTCATTGGTAGAATAAGCGGTGCCTCGCAATTATCCTCTTTCCCTTTTCCAGCTGTTCGACGCACGACGTTTCACCATTCATTTCCTGCAAACCATTCCGCCGCCTTTGTCGTGTCAGAGGTGGACATTCCATTGTTGATGAGAATTCCTTCGAACCCCTACAGAAGTTTTCGTCATTGGAGAATCAGGCCCCATGGACTCCTTTGAATCCTTCGTAGCGACCGTAGCCGGATGGGTGTGGGGCCCGCCCATGTTGCTTCTGTTGATCGGCACCGGGTTGTATCTGACCATTTTGCTGAAGGGCTTGCAGTTTCGTGTCCTCCCGCATGCTCTGAAATTAATTTTTCACAAAGAACCGGGTGGCAATGGGGACATCAGTCATTTCGCCGCGCTCATGACGGCCTTATCAGCCACCGTGGGCATCGGGAATATTGTCGGCGTGGCAGCCGCGATTACGCTCGGTGGGCCCGGAGCTGTCTTTTGGATGTGGATGACCGGGCTGGTGGGCATGGCCACCAAATATGGCGAAGCCGTGCTGGCGGTGAAATACCGTGAGCAGGGGGCATACGGCATGCGTGGCGGGCCCATGTATTATTTAGCCAAGGGTGCCGGATTGCCCTGGTTAGGCTGGCTCTTTGCCTTGTTCACGGCCTGTGCGGCGTTTGGCATCGGCAACATGACGCAGGCTAATGCGGTGGCCGGCATTCTTGAGTCGACCTTTCAGATCCAACCCTGGATCACCGGCGTGGTGTTGATGGGGATGACCGGGCTTGTGATATTGGGCGGCATCACATCCATCGGCCGGTTTACTTCGGTGCTGGTGCCATTCATGATTGTGGGGTATGTCACGTCAGCTTTGGTTGTCCTGGCTCTGCATGTGACGGAGATTCCACAGGCTTTGATGAGCATCGTCTATCATGCGTGGAATCCGATTGCGGCAGGAGGCGGGTTTGCGGGTGCCACGATGGCCGCCGCCATGCGCTATGGGTTAGCCAGAGGAGTGTTTTCGAATGAATCGGGTTTGGGTTCCGCGCCCATTGCCGCCGCCGCGGCACGGACCGACGATCCCGTCCGGCAGGCCCTGGTCAGTATGACGCAGACCTTCATTGATACCCTGGTCGTCTGCAGTATGACGGCGTTGATTATCCTGACCGCGACTCCATGGACACACGGTGTCGATGCGGCTCAACTCACCAGCGCCAGTTTCGGGGAAACCCTCGGCCACACAGGAGAAATCATTGTCACCCTCTCGATTACTCTCTTTGCCTTTTCCACCTTGATCGGCTGGAATTATTATGGTGAGAAAGCCATTGAGTTTTTGATGGGGACGAAGGCGATCGTGTATTACCGCGTGATCTTTGTGGCGGTGGTCCTGCTCGGTGCCACGTCAAGGTTGGAATTGGTTTGGAATGTGTCCGATGTCATGAACGGCCTGATGGCCATTCCGAATCTCATCGGATTGTTGTTATTAGCAAAGATTATTAAACAGGAAACGACGCGCTATCTCAGCACGCAAAGCCCAGGCGCAGGCTCATTGAAGTCTCCTACCCCCCCTCCTGCGTAAAGGTCAGGAAGGGGAAACTGAAAATCTCCTCTCAAACCACCAGATCAACAATCCGGGTGCAGAACATCGACTGTGCCCGACCCTGCCGAGTTTTTTTACTGTTGAGAATCCGCACCTCTATTCAGTTGGACCGGGCATCAGGAGTGGACGAACCATTGCCCCAGTTTCAATAAGGCGTAGGGTGTCAGATAAAAGGACAACACGGAAATCACGACCCCTGAAATGGCTCCGGACAATCCGCTCATGAACACCCCGATCAAGGGGAGCAAAAACACGATAAGAATCATGGCCAGAGCGATACGCTTATGGTGTTCGTAGAAAGCCTGTCGCCGATCACTCTTCAGGGAATCGGAAAAGGATAAATCGGAAGGAAGCGCCATCCGCACAGTATAGACAAACGGTATGGTGATTGTGAATGCATTCCTTAATCTTGGATCCCATCCCTTATAAAGGATGTTTTATTTCGAAGAGAAATTGAAGGGTGGGGAGAGGCGCTATTCTTCCCAATGCACCACCTCACGCAGACGAAAGAGACCCACCTCCCGCAAAGCATTCGCTTTCGGGAATTGTAGACCTAAAGGCCTTTGAACAAAAGATAGGCAACCTCGCGCGTTTTATACATTGGGCGGATGACGTTCTCCTGCTATAGATCAATACGGAAGATAGCGGGAGCAATGAATTCACAATATTCATAAAAGGAGAAGTCGTCCATGGCCACAAAGACTCTGAAAGCTCAGGCAGCACAAATCACCGACATGCTTCGAAAGGACCACAAAAAAGTCAAAGGGCTTTTTAAAAAATTTGAAAAAACGGATAATGCTCAAGAGAAACAAGAGATCCTCGACACGATATTGACGGAGCTGGAAATCCACGCGGAGTTGGAAGAGAAAATCATCTATCCGGCCATTCGCCCGAAAATTAATGACGAAGATCTAATGGATGAGGCCATCGAAGAGCACCATGTCGTGCATAGTGTGATCGGAGAACTTAAAAAAATGAAACCCGCCGCCGAACGTTATGACGCCAAGGTAACCGTACTCGGTGAATTGTGCAAACATCATATTAAAGAAGAAGAGGAAGAAATGCTGCCCAAAGCAGAAAAGCGGGATATCAATTGGGACCGATTGTACGAGCAGGTCATGAAACGGAAAGATCAACTCATGGAGAAGGCGGGATTGTCTTCCAACAACGGCTCACCCACGAATTCCAAGGCGAGGAAAAAGAAATAGGAAGCGCCCCACATGGGTGCGATTAACCGCATGGCTCAAAGGACATTTTTTATCAGTCCCTTGCGCGCCGTCCAACCATGCCGGGCGAAGACACACTTCCGCTAGAAATACTGGTCCTGTTACTCCTTGTTCCGACAGTCATTGCCCAGGGGGTGAGATAGGAAGCATTGCTGGTAGGAAATAGGGTTCTCCTCCCATGCTCAAGCCGTCCTACCAGCATCTCCACGGAGGCTGCGGGGGAAATCATTGCGATAGCACCCTATCGGAATCACACATCTTTGAGGGGCTGTTGAAAAAATCCGCCAGCGGCGTTCTCGCCATTTTTCCGTGCTCACGTACTGGAAGTACGCTCTGCGCGCAAAAATGACTACGGCCTTGCTGGACGAACTTTTTTGAACCGCCCCGAGGCCTCTAATATGCAACGTGCCTGTGGGTCAATATGCCTTTGGAAATTTGTTTTATTCAACACTCCCTTGAGTGAAACCAAACCGGTGCTGAAACAGGTCTTCCGTGAATACCCCCGCATGGAAGTGACCAAGGAGGAGGATGACCTTCAGTACGAGTCAGAAGTTTTTTCTTGGGTTTTGTAGACGAGGTCGATTTCGTGATCGATGAGGTCACCAAAATTATACATCTCCGTTCGGCCGCACGTAACGGATCTACTTCCGGCTTATAAAAACCTTTGCACAATGCGAACCGTTTAGGGCTGAGCCAGGTCCTTCGGAAACCCCTGCCCTGAGCTTTGCCGAATGGGTCAGGATGAAAGTCTTTTGAAATGCTTCTGTTTATTTAACCGTTTACGTGTGGGGAGGAGGAGTGAGCCTGGTGGGATGGATGGTGACGACGATGGATTTGGAGGTCGGCGTGTTGCTTTTGTCTGCCACGCTGTCGATGGGGATGAGGACATTGGCTTCGGGGAAATAGGTCGCCGTGCAGGTTCGGGGAATGGGGTAGGGGACCACGACAAATTGTGGTGCTGTTCGGGTCTGACCTTTGTGGTGACTGACGATATCCACCAGGTCGCCTTTCGCTAAGTGACGCTCCTCCATATCACGCTCATTCATGAACACCACCCGCCGTCCGGCTTGAATGCCCCGGTAGCGGTCATTCAATCCATAGATGGTCGTATTGTATTGATCGTGACTGCGAATGGTCATCATGAGCAATTGATCCGGTCCTAGGTGTATGTCCGGCATCGGGTGGACGGTGAACCGCGCTTTACCCGACGGAGTAGGAAATTGCCGGGCATCGCGGATCGGATTGGCGAGATAGAAGCCGCCCGGTTTGTTGACCCGTGTTGTATAGTTTTCGTGCCCGGGGACGACCTGGCTGATGAGATGACGAATCTCGTCGTAATCGTGAATAAGTACGTCCCAGTTGATGTGATTCCCTGGCCCATCTTTATTCTCGAAGGTGGCCTTCGCCAGGCTGGCGATAATATCGACTTCACTTTTGAGCAATTCAGATACCGGCTCGAGTCGTCCCTGCGAGGTCTGGACGACGCCCATGGTGTTTTCCGTGGTGACATATTGGGGGATATCATCTTGAAGATCCTTGTCGGTGCGTCCAAGCGCGGGCAGGATCAAGGCCTCGGTTCCGGTGACAAGGTGGGCCCGGTTGAGTTTGGTGGAGATGTGGACGGTGAGGCGGCAGCGGGAAAGCGCCTGCGCGGTATAGGCTGTATCCGGCGTGGCCGAGAGGAAATTGCCGCCGAGGGCGATGAAGACCTTCGCCTTTCCTGCATGCATGGCCTTGATGCCTCGCACCGCGTCATGACCTCTTTTGGTGGGTGGCTGAAAGTGGCAGACCTTTTCGAGGCGATCCAGAAATTCAGGAGAGGGGTTTTCGGTGATGCCCATGGTGCGATCGCCCTGCACATTGCTATGCCCACGGACGGGGCAGGGGCCTGCGCCTGGTTTTCCGATGTTGCCCCGCAGCAGGAGGAAATTGATGATTTCCTGCATGTTGGCCACGGCGTTTTTATGTTGGGTCATGCCCATGGCCCAGGTACAGATGATACTTTTGGCTTGTTCAGCAATATCCGCGGCTTTTTGAATGTCTTCGCGGGAAATGCCGCTGCCTTCCTCAATTTTCTCCCATGACATATTCAGGAGGACGGTGGCGAAGTGGTCGAACCCTTCGGTGTATTGTTGAATGAACGGCAGGTCGAGGATGGAGCCCGGCTGCCTGGCTTCCCGCATGAGCAGTTCCTTCATAATGCCTTTGAGCAGGGCCACGTCGCCGTTGATTTTGATTGGGAGAAACAACGTGGCGATCGGGGTCCCCTTGCCCAACCAGGTGGTGACTTCCCGGGGATGAATGAACCGGGTGGTCCCGGCTTCCGGAAGTGGATTAATGCTGACAATTTGACAGCCTCGCCGTGCGGCCTGCTGAAGAGTGGCGAGCATACGCGGATGGTTGGTGCCCGGATTTTGTCCCAGAATGAAGATGGCGTCGGCCTTATCGAAATCGTCGAGCGTAACGGTGGCTTTGCCGATGCCAATGACTTCTTTTAACGCCACGCTGCTGGACTCGTGGCACATGTTGGAGGAATCGGGCAGATTGTTGGTGCCGTAGAGTCGCGCGAAGAGTTGATAGAGGAAGGCGGCTTCGTTGCTGGTGCGCCCGGATGTATAGAAGATGGCTTCGTTGGGATCGTTGAGGTCATTCAGGTGACCGGCGATGGTTTCAAAGGCTTTGACCCATGAAATGGGATGATAATGCGTATCCTCGCTCCGCTTGATCATCGGCCGGATAAGGCGTCCCTGCTGTCCTAGCCAGAAATCCGATTGTCTGCCCAGTTGCTCCAGGGAATAGCGTTGAAAGAATTCTTTGGTGATGATGTTGGTGGTGGCTTCATGGGCGACAGCTTTGACGCCGTTTTCACAAAACTCAGTGATGGCGCGCGTGCCATCGGGATCAGGCCAGCCACACCCTGGGCAATCAAACCCTTGCTTTTGATTGACCGTGAGAAGGGCCTGGCCACCTCGCAGAATGCCGGGTTCGTGCGTGGTGTGTTTGAGGGAAGTGAGAATGGCGGGAATGCCACCGGCGCTCCTGGAGGGCGCGTCAAGATGAAGGTCGTGAGAATCTTCGATCGGGATTTCCCACGTCGGTGTTGACGGGGCTTCCGGTATGTCGCGTTGTTCGTCCACCTGTGTCCTCTAGTTGTTGAGCCTGGTGAGCTTGAATTCGTCCGGAGTCGTGATAGACCGTCATGCGTTGATGGTCTAAAAACCCCACCAGGGTGATGTTGAATTCTTGTGCCATTTGCACCGCGAGTGTGGAGGGTGCGCCCACGGCGGCAACAAACGGGATACCGCCCATAGAGGCTTTCTGCATGAGTTCGAAGCTGGCCCGACCGCTGACGAGCACCACATGATGATCCAGAGGAAGGTGGTTATTGATCAGGGCCCATCCCAAGACTTTATCCAACGCATTGTGCCGTCCGACATCTTCCCGCACACAGAGCAGAGCGCCCCTTTCATCAAACAGGCCTGAGGCATGACAGCCCCCGGTTTTCTGAAAGAGTTGTTGCTCGGCGGCCATGCGTTCCGGCAGACAGAATAACATGTCTTGGGTGACGGAAGGGGAGGCAAGATGTTTAATCGTTTGGCCGAATTGGTTGTTGATTTTAAGGGCCTCGATGGACGTTTTGCCGCAGATCCCGCAACTGGAAGTGGTATAAAAATTCCGGTCCATCGTGGCGGTCTTCACCGACACGTGAGGGTGCAGCTTCACTCGCACAATATTGTGAAAATTCTGCCCTTCGACGATTGGTCCACATGGGCGAATTTCTTTAATGTCGTCCCATCCGGCAATAATCCCTTCGGTAAACAGAAATCCCGCGGCCAGTTCCCTATCCTGTCCGGGAGTCCGCATGGTTATCGAAACACTTTTCCGATGAGGCTGCTCGTTGACCCAATACTCCAGTCGAATTTCAAGCGGTTCTTCGATCGCTAACTGATCTGGTTTGGTGTGCACAACCGGGCGGGCGGAATGGGGGGAAAAGATCGTGTCCTGCGTCGAATAGAGTTTGGTTGCCATGTTCCAAACCTCTTTATCGTTGAATGGCCAAGTGCCATTTGTCTCAGTGGAATATTCCTATTATAGCTCGCTTCTTCCTCCTATGCACGGCGGAATTCTTTTTCGGTCGAAGAAGGTCTGACGTGTCCCATAGTAGACAAGGATTTATCCTCGGCTTTGTGACCATGTGAGAAGCGAAGGTTTTCGCCGTGCCATGAAGAGCATCTTGTTCTTGATCGCCCCTCACCTCAGTTTTATGCTTTTAATGGCAGGATTGTGCTGGTGCCTTATTCTTCTTATCATGAGATGTCATATTTTCTGATATGAGAGTGACTGCTCAACGGGGGAAAATGAAAATTCTTCTAACAGGAGCGACAGGGTATGTGGGCGGGAGACTGCTAGGTCAGCTGGAGCGGCATGGCCGGCACGTACGGTGCCTTGCGCGACGGCCCGAGTTTTTGAAAGAAGGGGTCGGTCCCGGCACGGAGGTCATTGCCGGTGATCTGCTTGACCCGGCCAGCTTAGCGACCGCTATGAGTGACGTGGAAGCGGCCTATTACCTCGTGCATTCCATGGGAGCGTCCGGAGGTTTCGAGGAAACTGACCGTATCGCCGCGCGGAATTTCGGCGAAGCCGCTTGGTCCGCCGGCCTGAAGCGCCTGCTTTATCTTGGGGGGCTTGGGGACGACAGTGAACCGTTGTCTCCTCATCTGCGGAGCCGGCATGAGGTAGGGGAAATCCTTCGTCAATCCGGTGTGCCTGTGGTCGAATTGCGTGCGTCGATCGTGATCGGCTCCGGCAGTTTGTCATTTGAAATGATTCGCGCCCTGGTTGAGCGGTTGCCGGTGATGCTGACGCCTCGCTGGGTTCATGTTCCCGCCCAACCCATCGCGATCGATGATGTGCTGGCCTATCTGATCGCCTCTCTTGATGTACCGCTGATGGAAAGCCTGATTGTAGAAATCGGTGGGGACGATATTGTGTCGTATGGGGATTTGATGCGGGAGTATGCTCGCCAGCGTGCATTGCGGCGGATCATGATTCCGGTGCCTGTTCTCACGCCGCGACTGTCGAGCCTATGGCTTGGCCTAGTGACACCGTTGTATGCGCGTGTCGGGCGTAAGCTCATCCAAAGCATCAAATACCCTACTGTGGTCCGCGACCCTTCTGCGAGACGTTTGTTTGCGATCGAACCCATCAGTGTGCGTGAGGCCATCGCGCACGCGTTACGCAATGAAGAACGGGAGCTTGCGGAATCGCGTTGGTCGGATGCGCTTTCCGCGTCCGGGGACGTGCGGCAGTATGGGGGGGTGCGATTCGGCAATCGGCTGCATGATGTGCGTACGGTGCAGGTGCCTGTCTCCACCCCTGACGCGTTTCGCCCGATTCAACGGATCGGCGGGCGGACCGGCTGGTACTTTGCCGATTGGCTGTGGACACTCCGGGGCTGGTTGGATCTAGTGGTAGGAGGGGTAGGCCTTCGTCGTGGCCGGCGTAACCCGGAAGAGTTGCGCGTAGGCGATGTGGTGGATTGGTGGCGGGTGGAAGCCATTGAGCCGGGAGTGCGTCTCCGGCTCTTCGCCGAAATGAAGTTGCCGGGACGTGCCTGGCTCGAATTTCTCGTGGAACCTCATGGCGCCGGCTCAAAAATTACGCAAACAGCCAGTTTCGATCCCATTGGATTGAGCGGGTTGTTGTATTGGTATGGGATTTGGCCGGTGCATGAACTGGTCTTTCGCGGAATGATAAGAGGTATCGCCCGCGAAGCGCAGCGATCGAAATGACGTTCACCAGGAATGTTTGGCTTGTTTCGGCCGACAGGACTCTTTGAGAATATTTTTTTGTTTTTATCCGGCTAGAAGGGTCACATTTGCAAAACATGAATCCGCTTTTAGCGGACCTATCAAGATCAGACTGGTAGATGTTTCAGAAGCTGGTCAATCGGCTGTAGTGAATTTTCGTGGAGCGGAGTGCAGACAGCAATGGTTTGTGGTGCAGGCTGCGCGAACGAGAGACTTGACCTGGTTTCTTTTTACTATTTCCTCATTGTTCATATAATTTCTAATGGAGGTGGCGACAATCGAATTCCCGAGGCGGGAGAAGTGTCCCCACTTTCCAACCGTGAGTCGATCTGTGGGCAGCGCAGAGTCAAAGGCAACCAATGCATCTAAGATGTCTAGAACACGAAATCCTTTTCTGTGTAATTGCTCCAACAGTGGTTCATACCGTTTCGCACGGTGGCTGCGATGCCGACTGAAATCGCCCAGGTCGGGAAAGATGATAATCATAGGTAAGGATTCATGCTGGAGCGCCGCACAATAAAACTCCTCAAGTAGTCTTGTGGTGAGGCGAAAGCCTTCTGAATTGACGGCGTAAGACCCTTCCGGTGTCACCACCGGGTTGAGCTTTTCCTTCACACTCCGTGTGGCAATCTTTAGAAGGCGTATGGAGGGCAGCAGATCCATTGGTCCCGCCGTATATTTTATTTGATAAAAATAATCATGGTTCCCGATTTCTCGGAGCACGGCCTCATCGTTTCTGACAAAGCGCCAATAATCGCTGGTGGTCATTAAGGGATTGTCGAGAAGTACAAGGCTATCGTTCGCAAGGATGAATCGTGGTTTGGTATAGAAATTCGACGCATAGGATGAATGGTAGAAGGGACGAAACACATTCAAATTGCGATAGATGTTTTCAGACATAAACCCAATGAAGACGATATCAGAATTAAACGAGATTCCGTCCTGCATATACCGCATATACGCCTGATCCAACCCATACGCGCCGACGCCGAAATTCAGGACCTCAATGCGAGGATCCTGCTCTTCTAATTGATGCTCCCATGTATCCTCGTTCGCGACTTCCTCTCCGAAGGTGAAGGAGTCGCCGAATGCCGATGCTCTGACGACTCCCGGACGAATAACATGAGCAAAATCGTGATCTGCTCTGAGGCCTTGGGAGTTAATTCTGACGTCCTTCGAGTGAGAATGCGGTTTGGGTGCCCAGCCCAAAACGGGGTGGTGCCCACTGAGAGGGACGTTGTCCTCAAGGCGTCGTTGAATAAGTTGCTTTTGTTCCTGAGAAAGACGGGAAGCTAGGGGTTGATAGCTCACTCCCTTGCCTTGGAGGAGCCACAAGCCGATGTAGGAAATGCCTTCAATGCTGCCATACACCAAACATGCTAAAAGGATGTATAGCAATACAGATTTTTGTTTGATCATTATTTCATTGATGTTTCCGGACTTCCATCTACCTTATTATAAAGAGTATTCCTCAAAACACCATGAGAAAATGTCCAATCCCCATATCGTCGGCGAGTAACGCCTAGACCAAGTCGGAACCTGGGCGATTGAATGCTTTCCAGGCTTTTTGGGGGGAAATGAAGCACGTGTGAAAATGTCATAAGGTTGTCGTCGTCGAGATGGTTCCGTGTAATCGCGAAGGAGTCGGTCTTGGAACCATATTCCAAGCCTGACGGCTGATGGGTTCGCCTTCCTGATAAAAAAGGACTCACCTGGGTCAGAAGCTGGATGATCCCCATTTGCCGCAGACTTGAAATGATTATTTCCAGAACCACAGCTCACCCCTTTGATGATGGTTCACTACCCATATAGATGGTGAGTGGATTGTGCACCCAGACTGTCATTGCTCCGATGATTGTCTATCGGTGACTTCCCTGGGTGTACGAAACAGCGTATGAAAACCTCTTTCATGCAAGTATTCTTCATGTGAGAGGGTGGGCCGGATCGACCGAGCACCCGTAATCATTGCAATTTCGGATGATAACGATCTCCGACATGCCTGCCCGTTACGAATCTTTGCCATTCTGAAAGTAACGAAGGATCTCGCTCAGCTTGGGGTGTCCAATGCGGGAGAGAGATCCTTCGTACTGCGCCTTGGAAGAAGGTTTAGCACGTGACATAATGTGCTTCGTGGTCCCGTCTCACCTATGCCTTCCGTCATCCCGGCTTATGTTTGTTCTTGCTGGAAATGCCTAGATACAATATGCTTTTCCCTTCTACTCAATCTGTGAAGTCCACCGCTTAAGGACATGGGTGACTCTATGCCGCTGAAGGCTTTTCATCCGGTTGTACAAGAATGGTTTACGACGAAGCTCGGGGCACCGACCGATGTGCAACGGGCCAGCTGGCCCGCCATTCATTCCGGACAGCATGCGTTGATTTCCGCACCCACCGGCTCCGGGAAAACGCTGGCGGCCTTTCTCACATGCATCGACCATTTACTGCGGCAGGCGATTGGCGGAGAATTGGAGGACGGCATCCAGGTCGTCTATGTTTCCCCCCTGCGGGCACTGAGTCATGACATTCACAAAAATTTAGAACTGCCATTGGCTGAGATTAGCGAGTTGGCTCTCTCTGCCGGATTTTTGGGGCCGAGGATTCGGGTAGAGGTCCGAACCGGAGATACGCCTCCCGCGCAACGCCAGCAACAGCTTAAGCACCCGCCTCACATTTTGGTGACCACGCCGGAGTCGTTGTTTCTCCTGGTGACGGCCAAGCGGAGTCGCGAACTGTTGACCGGCGTGCATACGGTGATTGTTGATGAAATCCATGCCCTCGCCCCCAATAAACGCGGCGCGCATCTGACGTTGTCTCTTGAGCGGTTGGATGCCGTGACCTCCCGGCGGTTGGTGCGCATCGGCCTGTCCGCTACGCAGAGACCATTGGACACCGTGGCACAATTTCTATTGGGTGAACCCGCGCATCGCGCGAAGGCTCAGCAACCTTCTCTCTTTGACTCCTCCCATTGCCACATTGTGGATATCGGCCATCGTCGGACGTTGGATCTGCAAGTGGAAGTCCCGAAAGATGAATTGGGTGCGATTGCCACGAATGCCATTTGGTCGGAGATCTATGATCGGATTGCCGACATCGCCCGCCCGCATCGTTCGACCCTGGTGTTTGTGAATACGCGCCGGATGGCAGAACGTGTCGCGCATCATCTGGAAGAACGTTTAGGCGAGAATCAGGTCGCGTCCCATCATGGCAGTTTGTCACGCAAGCTCCGTTTGGATGTGGAGGAGCGATTAAAGACGGGTCGGATTAAGGTGATGGTGGCGACCGCGTCCTTAGAGTTGGGGATCGATATCGGTTGTATTGATGTGGTGTGCCAGATTGGCTCGCCTCGCGCGATTGCCACCTGTCTTCAGCGGGTGGGGCGGGCAGGGCATCAGGTGGGGGCGGTTCCCCAGGGACGACTGTTTTGTACGACCCGTGATGAATTAGTCGAATGTGCGGCGGTGGTCCGGGCGATCCGGCAGGGGCAATTGGAAACCATTGAGATTCCTTTCGCCCCCCTGGATATTTTGATTCAACAGATTATCGCGGAAGTCGCGGCGCAGGAATGGGATGCACGTGATCTTTTTGCATTGTGCCGGTCGGCCTATCCGTATCGGGAGTTAACGTGGGAGAACTTTGAGTCCTTGTTGCAGTTGGTGGCCGAAGGATTTGTGCCGGGGCGCAGACGGCTGTATGCGTTAATGAGCTATGACCGTCATGAAGGCCGGCTCAGGCCGAAACGTGGAGGCCGGTTGGCTGCGTTAACCTCCGGTGGAGCGATACCGGAAACGGCGACCTATCAGGTCGTGGCAGAACCTGATGGAACCGTGGTGGGGACGGTAGACGAAGACTTCGCGATTGAGAGTCTGGCTGGAGATATCATGCTGCTGGGTACGACCTCCTGGCGTATTCGTGGAATTGAAACGGGGAAGGTTCGTGTGGAAGATGCCCATGGTGCTCCGCCCAACATTCCTTTCTGGCGAGGGGAAGCGCCGTCCCGATCGCTGGAGTTATCTCAGGCCGTGGCCGACGTGCGAGAGCAGATCTTTCAGTTACTTAAACAGGGTGCCGCTCCCGGAGATGAGAACGCGCGCCTTTGGTTGTATGAAGCATGCGGAGTTGATGCGGCGGGTGCCGATCAATTGCTGGCCTATGTAGCCGGAGGGACACAGATTCTTGGAGGTGTCCCGACGCAGACCTGTGTGATTGCGGAACGGTTCTTTGATGAAGCCGGAGGGATGCAACTGGTGCTGCATGCGCCGTTTGGTGGCAGACTCAACCGAGCATGGGGGCTGGCATTACGCAAACGATTTTGTGTGAATTTTGATTTTGAATTGCAGGCGGCGGCTACCGATGACGGGTTGGTGCTGTCGCTTGGTGAGCAGCATAGTTTTCCTCTGGAGGCCATTTTTGGATTTGTGCATCCCAACACGGTGCGGGAAGTGCTCATCCAAGCCACGCTGGCGACTCCGCTTTTTCTCACACGCTGGCGATGGAATGTGACCCGTGCGTTGGCTCTGTTGCGATTTCAACAGGGCAAACGTGTGCCGGTGCATCTTCAACGTATGCGGGCGGAAGATTTATTGGCGGCCGCGTTTCCGATGGCGGCCGCCTGTGGCGATAACCATGTTGGGGATATTCCGGTGCCGGATCATCAGTTGGTCCAGGAAACGCTGCATGATTGTTTGACGGAGGCCATGGATCTGGCGGGCCTGCGTCAGGTGCTTGAGCGGATCGAGAATCAGGAGATCCAGGTGCGGGTGGTGGAATCACCTGTGCCTTCGTTGTTCGCCCATGAGATTTTGAATGCCAATCCCTATGCATTCCTGGATGATGCGCCCCTGGAAGAACGACGTGCGCGTGCCGTGAATCTTCGGCGGACCTCGCCCTCTGCCTTTGACGGGAATATCGGGACATTGGATGCGGCAGCGATTGATGCGGTGGTTGAGGAAGCCTGGCCGTTGGTTCGTGATGCCGATGAACTGTTCGACGTGCTTCAGGTTCTGGGATGGTTGCCATTCGCCATGGGTGAGTCGTGGCATGAGATGGGGGATGCGTTACTGTCGTGTGGCCGTCTCCTGGTGTTGCGGGTGCCGGTTGAGGGACTTCCAGAAACGGTAGCCGTTGAGGGTTGGACCACCAAAGAACATCTGACGCGTCTTCAGGCCTTGTTTCCGGAGGCAAAGGTGGTGGCGGGTCTCATGGATTCACGTGCCTTATCTGTGGGAGAGGAATCGGCCACGTCGGCATCTGCTGCACGTGATATCGTGCAAGGCTGGATGCCGCACGTCGGTCCGGTGACTGCTGATGAATTGTCCAGGAAATTGAATGTGCCTGCGCTACTCGTGCAGCAAGCTCTCTTGCAATTGGAAGGAGAAGGTCAGGTTCTTCGAGGTCATTTTCGTTCTTCCTCCCGGATGGATTCTTTGGCCGGCTCCTCGACGAGAGAAGAGCAGAGGATTGGTAACCATGTCGTCGAAGAAGAATGGTGTGATCGCAGTCTTCTGGCTCGTATTCATCGGCGTACGGTCACGTCTTTGCGCCGGGAAATCGAGCCGGTCGCCGCATCGGATTTTATGCGGTTTCTCTTTCGATGGCAGCATCGGGCTCCTGGAACACAATTGCACGGAGAAGCCGGGTTACGTGAAGTGATTCACCAGTTGGCAGGATTTGAAGCGCCGGCTTCAACGTGGGAATCTTCACTTTTCACAACCCGCCTGGCTCACTACAAACCCGAATGGCTGGATCATTTGTGTCTGCGGGGGGAAGTGGCCTGGGGACGCCTGACCCCTCCGGAAAGCAAGGGCCCCCTCTTACCTGTGATAGAGACACGACAGGGAACAGACACCTCGGCCCTAGATGCTGGTGCGGCTGTTCCGGCATTCCGGCCACTGACTCCGACCAGACTGGCTCCCATTAGTTTTTTGCGACGGCAGGATGTAAGTTGGATTTTGGGTGTGGCCAAACCTGGAACATCTGCAGGGGCGCTTGGAGGGGGGGTGCATCTGAGTGGTGTGGCACAAGCCGTTTGGGATTGTCTGGATCGTCGTGGCGCGTGTTTTTTTGCGGATCTGACCGGTCGGACGGGACACCTGGCCGCGGAAGTGGAGCAGGCCCTGTGGGAACTTGTGGCAACAGGGTTGGTAACCGCTGACGGGTTTGATCCCATGCGGGCTCTGCTTGATCCTCGACGTCGGCGGGCCGAGGGCAAGGATCGCGCGCGACGGCCGGGGCACAGTGTCGGGCGTTGGGATCTGTTCCAGGGCGATCCCGGGGCACATGATGAGGAACCGCAGGTTCGTCCTCATCCACATGAGCAGTGGGCCAGGCAATTGGCACATCGTTATGGCGTGGTCTTTCGTGATCTGCTCAAACGGGAATCATTGCCGGTGACCTGGCGGGAACTGTTAGTCCAATACCGAAAGCTGGAATGGCGGGGTGAGATGCGGGGTGGCCGGTTTGTCAATGGTTTTACGGGGGAACAGTTCGCATTGCCGGAGGCGGTAGAATCGTTGCGGGCGGTACGCCGTGATATTCAAGCCGGGGCGCAAGAGATTCGTCTATCGGCCGCCGATCCGTTAAATCTGGTCGGCATCATTTTGCCGGGCGAACGAATCTCTGCCCACACCTCGAAACCGATTGTTTTCCGCAACGGTGTGCCGTCTGCCGATATCGTCTCCGTCGTGAGTCTGGCTTGATCGAGCGTGTTGTGACAGACCAGACAGACCAGAAATTCAATCAGGGATCCATGGTATCCCGGTTCCTGGTCCCGGGTCTGGTATTGGTCCTCTTGGGACTGCTGGCTCTCCCTTGGATTCCCGTACCCTCCGATACTCGTCTTTGGAAAGCCCTCAATGACTTTGGCCATGTTCCACTGTATGGCGGCGTGGCTATCATCTTATTGTTTCTTGCACGGCAATTTGGTGAACCACGGGGGTGGTCTCTGGTCAGCCAATATACCATCGCTGTTATAGGAGTGGTGCTGCTGGGTGTGGTGAGCGAAGGCATCCAAGCATGGATGCCGAGTCGGCATTCAGAATTGGCGGATTTTCTTCGTGATGTGGTGGGGGCCGTGTGTGCGCTGGGGGTTTTTCTCACGCTCGATCGCCATCTCGTTGGAAAATGGGTCGTGTGGCAGCAGGCTCCACGAAAACACCTGGTCTACGCCGGAGTCGGGTTGCTCATCGTGATCGCCTTGAGTCCTGTGTTCACGTGGTCTTATGCGTATTGGGACCGAACCGCGCGCTTCCCATCGCTCTGTCAATTTTCTTCCGTGTGGGAAATGATGTTCGTTCAGGCGACGGATAGTGAACTCCGGATTGTTCCTCCGCCGGTAGGCTGGGACAAATCCCGGAACGATACAGTGGGCCATGTCATGTTTTACCCGGAGAAATATCCTGGCATTCGAATTGACGAACCCTATCCGGATTGGCGAGGGTTTTCGCATTTCCGCGTTGAGGTGTATTCCGAATTGCCCGTCGCACAATCGCTGACCATTCGAATTCATGATGCTCACCATAATCACGAATATGCGGATCGGTTTAATCGGGCCGTCCTCATTTCGCCAGGCCTCAACCATATTCATATCCTCTTGGATGACATACGCCACGCCCCGCTTGGACGGGAATTGAATCTCGGCGCGATCAAGAATGTGATGCTTTTTGCCATACGCCCACCGGAAAAATTTTCCCTGTACGTGGATAATATCCGACTCGAATAGAGTCGCCAGTGCGAAGGGGAGGGAGCCATTCGGGGCCATGGAGAGCACTCAATCATTGACAGAATCATGTATAGCATTTGCGGTGGCCTCGAACACGCCAACCCTGGGTTGTCGTTGACGAGAGTTAAGTGAGGGTCGGTTTTGTCATCGGAGCCTGCTAGACAAATGGACACATGTGGGTACAATAGATTCAGATCCAACTGGTTCATGGCCTGACAAGGTCGTGAATCTGAGAGGAACGGACCGGGGCCCAAAAAAATCTGTTCGGCGGGCGATTCCCATCTGGAATCTCAACAGAAGGTGAATTATCAATGGTATCTGACATAATGACATTTCCCTCCGCTTTTGCTGTTCGATGGGTTCTCTGGGTTTTGGCTTGTTTGCAACTGGGGTTGGTTGGTTGCCACGTCACGTTAATTTCTTCTTATGATCCGGAAATGGATCGGACGGCAACCTCGCTCCAAAAAAAAATGGATGCTTTTTTAACCAGACTCGAAACCCATGCCGGGGAATCGCAGGCTCATTATTCGTGGGATCAGGTCTTTTATCAGGACTATCTGGTCGAGCTTCGCTCACTGCGACTGCGGGCACAGAGTGATCTTGCGAATGAGTTTACGGCCAAGCAGTTGACGCTCATGATGGATAATTTTGAGCAACTCCGGTTAGCCCATGAAGCGGGGCCCCTTCCGATTCCCACGATACAGGCCACCCGGGACTTATTTAATCAAGGCTGGCAGGCTATTATCGCGCAAGAAATCGCCAAGAGGCGAGGAGTGGATCCACAGAGATAAGATTCAGCGGGAGATTCTGCGGGTTGGTGTGAAAGATGAGTGATGTGGCTTGAAATGTTGAGTCATGCAATATGGTTTTATTAATGCTATGAAGCAATCTTGACCGGACTAGGGCCCTTCGCTAAGATCTGCGTATGCCTAGACCACCATTTCCTACGGGTCCCCGACCAACGTCACGGATGGGTGGGGCTCGTCCACCGGCTCCTCCAGGCTCACCCAAGCAATTCGAATCGCTTCGAGCGTCGTTGCTGTTTTGTCCAAAATGTCAGACCGCGACGCCAGCCCGTGAACGTCTTCTTTTAGTGCTCCCTACCGGAAGTCTCTATGAATACCTTTGTGCCCATTGCGGGACTTCCACCGGTTCTAAAACCGATCAGGCTCAAAGCGAAGTTCGCCTCATCACTCCTTAAATTCCGGTTGCATCGTTTTTGACGGAGGTTTTTTGTGCTACGGCTCCGTCCTTTGGATCTGGCTGGGCCTCGAGGCGTTTCGACCTGGGCACAGATTCTTCGCCGTGGGCTCAGAATGACAATGTGCAATCAGGTGGCCCCGCAAGTACTAAGAGGAGAGCCAAATTCGACAGAATTACGCCAAGATTGATTCCCAATGAAAAATGTGATGACCCTGCATCTGTTTTTTCCGCATTTAGTCAGCGGGGATCCATCAGAAAAAGTCTCAGATGGATTCCCGATAAGCAATGTCGGGAATGACCAGATGGGTGAATTTTTGGGCAGCCGGCGGCAGGCATGACGGGGAGTTGGCGCCTTCTATTATTCTGCTTGTGAGGCTGTTGAATATTTTAGATATGTGGCCTTTTCATGAACCGATGCGTGACCGAGGTCCACAAAAGAAAAATAGTGGAGTGTTCAAAAAGGCTCGTCCAGCAAGGCCGCAGCCGCTTGGACGAGCGGAGCGTACGGATGAGTACGTGAGCACGGCCAAGGGGTGAGAACGCGGCTGGCGGCCTTTTTCAACACCCCTTATGTGGATTTGTGGAATGATCGGGAGGGACGGGAAGACCTTCCTGGGCCATGATCCGGAGTGCATTGGTGGTCGGGCAAGGGCCTGGTCGCAGTCGATAATCGAAATGCAACGTGCCTGCTTCAACGGTTTCCTGAAAGTGGGCATTTTGAATATGCCCGTTTCCACTGGCCAATCCTGTGAGTTCCAAATCATGGGTTGAAATCATTCCCATTCCACGGCTTTGTTGCAGGGCCTGCACAAAGGCTTCGCTTCCGGCCAGGCGTTCCCGGTTATTGGTGCCCCGATAGATTTCATCAATGAGAAAGAGGACCGGGTGAGGATTGGTGCTTTCCACCGCCTCCAGAATAACTTTCAGGCGTTTGACTTCGGCGTAAAAATACGACAAGCCTTCATCCAGGGCATCCGTGACTCGTATGCAACAATAGAGACGCAACCAGGTCCAGGAAAAAATAACGGCGCACACCGGACCACCTGCCTGAGCCAGGCACACATTGATGCCGACCGTTCGTAGAAAGGTGCTTTTTCCAGACATGTTTGAACCGGTCACCAGAAGGAGATGGCCTTCCCCTCGTAACTCCAAATCATTGGTCACGCGATGCGCACGGGCAATAAGCGGGTGGCCGAGACTGCCTGCGGTCAGTCCTTGAGTGTCCGGGGTGGTATTTGTGGTTTCGAGTTGTGGCCAGAGGTAATCGGGATTCAAGTAGGCATAACGCGCAAGGGCACCGGCGGCATCCACTGTCCCAATGGTATCCAGCCAGTCGGGAAGTGTCGTGCGAAGGCGCGAGATGAGGCGATTGAGTTTTCCGACAAACCACAGGTCCCAGGGCACCAGAGCATTGAGGCCTAAATGCACGAGTGGATGAGCTTTAACGCTGAGCCCCTGACAGATCCGGCTGAGCTGTTTCAAGCTCTGAGTCGGACGATTCTGTTGAGTCAAAATAGGCTGGCAGACCTGTCGCATTGTTGGTTGATGCAGGAAGGTTGATTGTTCAAGTTCGGTAATCAGGCTGACAAGTTTTTCCAGTTCTTCATGAAGGGTGAGCACCCGGCCGAAAAGCGGGTGGATGGATCCCGAGAGGAGAAAATAGGTTCCGATATAAAGGGTCAGGGGAAGCAGCCAGAAATTCGGGGTCCCCGCGAGGAGCGTCCAGAGTCCTAAGACGATGGTGAGACTCGTCAGTGCACATGCTGCGAAGATAATCAGCGGCAAATGCCTGATGGAGACGGGTGCTTCGAGCAAGGAAAGAATGCGGGTTCCATTCAGCCGATCGGAGCTAATGAGCCGGTTGGCTAAAAGACAGCGATCCCTCAAACGGGTGAGTGGAGTGAGTTCTTTCACCAAGGTCTGCCTGGTTGTCCATGAGAGACCGTCCGGTTCAGGAAGATTGGACTGGAAAAGCCAGGTGGCGACGCGGTGTTGACCTATGGAGGAAAAGGTGGTGTCGATCAAGCTCAATAAAGAATGCGGACCTGTGAGGTCGAGGTCTATGGCGAATGGATGTCGCTCAGGGGCCCGGTGTTCGTAGGCGGCTATGTGTGGCCAATCAAGTTGCAGTCGCGCCAGGCTGTCTTTTTTGATGTCCAGCCAGAGCTGTAATCGATGCAATCGGGATTTCAATCGCTGGTGAAACCAGGATATAGTGAGAAATCCAATGAGGAAGAGAATCAGGAGACCATTGCCGGTATGAAACCACGCTTGTTGATACACTCCGATCGTGATAGCGGCTCCCGCTAGGAATGTTCCCATTCTCCATCGGCTGAATTGCCGGCTGGCGATGGTGCCTTTCGCCTGCATCCGCTCGGTGCGGTGAATAAGGCGAAGAATCGCCTGTTCTCGTCTGTCAGTGGTGGTACATTTCATAGGGCCTGCGGACATTAGCCGCTCTGCGTGATCCCGTCAATAACGTGGAATATCGTGAGGTGCCTATTGAACCAACCAGACAGGCGCGTTCTCATGGCACAGAGCCCTTAATGAACCCCTTTTCTCCTTATGGCTGGCGCCTATTTGAAGAGAGCCTTCTGTGCCTTTCCGCCAAGGATTGGGTGGCAGGAGTCGCGTACTTTTGGAAACCTTTACCGATGGAATAGCTCCTATGGATGCGGCTGCCTTTGAAATTACTATTCCCATTTCCGTGGATGCCGCTGAGTTAGCGGGGATTCTCGATTGCCAGGAATTTCTTGGAGCATGGGACGCGGAGGGATCCACCGTGCTGTATTGGAGTAAGAATGGAGCAGAGATTCTTCAGCAGGTCCGGTCAGCGATCAGCGTATTGGGTGTGGCTCTTCCGGAAGGGGCTCTTCGGTTTCATCCGGTGAAGGCTCAGGATTGGAATGCCACATGGGCCGCGTCTGTTCAGCCCATTCGCATTGGCCGTCGAATTGGCATTCGCCCGAGTTGGGCCACCATGGAGATGCCCGAGGATGGAGTGGAATTGATTATTGATCCCAAGCAGGCGTTTGGGACCGGTCATCATGCCACGACCCAAATGATTCTTGAATGGTTGGAAGGGGTCACGTGGCTTCCAGGCATGAGGGTGCTGGATGTGGGGACGGGGAGCGGGATTCTTGCGATGGCGGCATTGCGCCTGGGAGCGACCAGTGCGCTGGGAATTGATGTGGATACCACGGCGCTCGACTGTGCCAGGGAATACGCGGTGGTGAACAACATTCAAGAAGCATTGACACTGTCCTCTTGCCCGTTGGCCACGCTTCCGGCCCAATCATTTGATGTCATTCTTGCCAACCTGGATCGCAGAACGATCCTTCACGTGATCGATCAATTTGCGAGGATGCGGGGTCCGCAAACACAGTTGGTGGTATCCGGGCTGCTGGAGGAAGATGAATTTGAGATTGTCCGGCAGTGTACAGAGTGCGGATGGCGTCAACGCCATGTCAGGGAGTGGGATGGCTGGTTAGCCATTCAGTTTGGAGTCGCGTCTCCCGACTCGTCATCTTCGGGCTGAGCCTCCAGGAATGTAATGAGGGCTTGGTAGGTGAGTTGCCGGACTTCCGCTTTCGACCCGGTGCCCTGATCCAGATTTTTTCTCAACCAGACGGTTTCCGAAATGTGCGTGGTTGCCTTATTGCACAGTGTCCACATCTGATGAAGAAACTCGATGGGAAGGCCAACCTGGACGCCTTCTGATTCGATACGGTCATCCAAAATAGCCAGGAGATCTGAGATCGCCTCGTCAGCCCGATAGGGTTGGGAAGCAAATCCGAAGCTGGCATGTGCGGCTTCCTCTTGTTTGGCCTGTTCGACTAAGTCATGCATATATTCCTTGAGCAGACCAATGATACGTCCGGAAATTCGCATAGGCGTCGTGGGGGATTCTTTCTGGAATGGTTGATCAGGTGAAGAATGTTTTTGAGATATAGGAGTTCCGATGATGATGACGGAGAGTCCATCGTTCAAACATCAAAAAGGGTGTCGACGTCCGGCTTTACCACGCCGGGAGGAAGTCCGGGCTTCCAGTCTCCGTATTTTCCATCTGGACGATGGAAGTATTGATTGTGTTGGCGTTTGATGATCCAATCCTCACCGTCGGCCCACAATTGTCGAATTTCTTCCTGCTCCATGAATTCCGGCCTCCTGTCTTGTGAAGTCTACTAGGGGAAGAAGTGATCCTGATGTATGCACTGACTCTATCTTAAATAAAACCGTTCTCTTCGGGCAATTCACTTTATGAATGAAAGAAAATTGGTGCGGTAAATTTTCTCTGAGGGGACTATGGATTAGGCTGGAATTCGAAATGCACGCTCAGGGACGTCAACCGACAATTGTCACCTGAGAAAGCCTTTTGACTTTCACCCTGGTGCCGGTCTGACATGATGTTGAAGCAGGGAACTATGAAAATTGCGGTGATTGGCGGGGGGCCGGCTGGTCTGATGGCTGCCGAGGCGGCGATTTCGGAGGGCGCATGCGTGGATCTGTATGACGCAATGGCGTCCGTCGGTCGAAAATTTCTGCTAGCGGGGAAGGGTGGGCTCAACCTGACGCATTCCGAACCATTAAAGAGATTTCTTGCACGATATGGCTCCCGGCAGGGACAGTTCCAATCGTTGCTCGCAGGATTTGGCCCTGATGCGTTACGCGAGTGGGCTCATGAACTGGGTGTTGAGACGTTTATCGGAACATCCGGACGGGTGTTTCCCACAGACCTCAAGTCGGCACCTCTTTTGCGCGCGTGGCTGCGCCGGTTGCGCCAGCTCGGTTTGGCGATTCATGTGCGGCATCGCTGGAGTGGCTGGGCCGAGACCGGATCCCTGCGGTTTGCCACGCCGCAAGGGGATCGTTACGTTTCTGCTGATGCAGTGGTGTTGGCATTAGGTGGTGGCAGTTGGTCCCGGTTCGGCTCCGATGGGGCGTGGGTGCCGTTGCTCGCCGGGCGGGGTGTTCCCATTGAACCACTAAAGCCTGCGAATTGTGGGTTTGATGTGGCTTGGAGTCCGCACCTCCGCGGACGCTATGCCGGCCATCCCGTGAAGCCGGTTGCCGTTGCGGGAACCACTCACGAGGGCGTTGAGTTCCGGCAACAGGGTGAATTCGTTCTGACGGAGACCGGCCTTGAAGGGGGAGTGATTTATGCGATTTCGGCATGGTTACGCGACGAGATCGTGAAAACAGGCACGGCCCTTCTTCGATTGGATCTGGCGCCCGATCGTGATGTGTCGCGGCTCATTTCAGAACTATCACGGCCGCGTGGTTCACGCTCGATGGCTAGCCACCTACAGCGCCGGGTTGGTATTTCAGGGGTAAAGGCCGGCCTTCTAAGGGAATGTGTGGCAAAGCAAGATTTTGCCGACCCCGTGCTGCTCGGGTCGGCCATCAAATCGCTGCCCGTGCGTCTTGTCGCGCCCCGTCCGTTAGAGGAAGCGATTAGTACGGCCGGCGGAGTGGCCTTCGAAGCCTTGGACCAGCGACTGATGATCCGTACCGTGCCCGGAGTCTTTTGTGCGGGAGAAATGCTGGATTGGGAAGCCCCAACCGGTGGCTATCTTCTAACTGCCTGTTTTGCCAGTGGCCATGCTGCGGGTGTTGGGGCTGCACGATGGCTCCAAAAGACGCGGAGCACCACTTTGGGAACGTTCTGACAACCGCTCATTCACAGCATGAGCTCTGCTCATAGACTCTTTCTCGTTGTCCCAACAGTAAATGGGTCTGTTGAAAAAAGCCGCCAGCGGCGTTCTCGCCATTTTTCCGTGCTCACGTACTACGCGTACGCTCCGCGCGTAAAAACGGCTGCGGCCTTGCTGGACGGACCCTTCGGAAAGACTCAGGGCATGCTTTTTTGAACCGACCAGGAGCCTTTGATGAGTAATCTAATCCTGGGAAAATTTGCCCTTGAACATCCTTATTATTCAACACTCCCTAAATGTCTCTCCCCTGTGTAATCGTAAGGGGAAAATTCTAATCCTGGGCGTTGGCATAAGCGGTTGACTTGGTTTAAAATATTTAATTGTTTTTGTCTGCACTTTCATTGGCTGGAAGTCACCGGTGTAACGCACGAAGGACTTGTACAAGATGACCGTTACTCATCGAATGCTTTATATCTTATTGGCCACTTTGCTGCTTTCCTGGTGGGTGATTCCCGGAGTCTGGGCTGAAGAATCTTCTCAGGTTCTGACAAAACAGGCGATGGATGAATGCCATGAAGGGAGACGGGCGAAGGAGGAAACGGTTCGGGTTGATCATTTTGAGCGGGGGCGAAAGTTGGCTGAAAGGGCGGTGGGGCTGGACGAACGTTCAGCCGATGCGCATTTTGCTCTGTTCTGTAATATCGGCGAGCGCATGCGCGCCAACGGAGAAGTGCTTTTCTCGGTGTTTGAATATGGACGGATGATGGAAGCTCTGGACAAGACCCTGTTGCTCAATCCTAATCATATGGATGCCCTTTCTTCCAAAGGGACGATCCTCATCGAAGTCCCCGGGTTATTTGGAGGAGACTCCGAAAAAGGCGAAGCGATGCTGCGGCAGGTGATTCAGCAGGAACCTCAATCCATTAATGCTCGCATGGTCGTTGCGCGTTCGTGTGCCGAGCGGGGAGAGGATCAAGAGGCTTTTGATTTAGCGAAAAAGGCACTCGAGCTTGCCAGGGCGGGAAACCGGGATGATCTTCTCCCTGAGGCTGAGAAAACATTTTCAGAAATTCAGACGAAACTGGCTTCCAAGTAAATCACGATCCGTTGTTGGCCCGGTGGCCGGTTGGATGAAATTCTTCTTCAAGCATTTCCGGTTTATTCTCCACAATCTCCTCGTATTCTCCGATCCATAGTCGCAGTCGTGCTAAAGGCTACACAGCACAATTCCCGGCTTCCTATATTTGAGACATGAAGACGCGTGAGGGTGTATCCAACGATCGAGGACGAATGGACACAAGTTATCCGCATTCAGGTCTTCCCGATTATCTGGTCCCCGGCTTATCCATTCTCTTTGTTGGAATTAACCCGGGTCTGCGTTCTGCAGAGGTCGGGCATCATTTTGCCGGGCCTTCCAACCGGTTTTGGAAATTACTGTTTGACGCCAGGCTGATCCCCTTTCCCATGACCTATCAGGATGATTGGCAATTGCCCGAATTCGGATATGGACTGACCAATCTGATTGCCCGGCCGACCGCCGGTGTTCAGGATTTGGAAAAACGGGATTTTCTGGAAGGACATCAGGCATTAGTGACCAAAATCACGAAATATCAACCTCGACTTGTGGCTTTGTTAGGAGTCAGTATGGCTCGCATGCTTCTCTCGTCCAAGGAGGCGCCCACGGCTGTCCAACGGTTGTCTGAACACCCTATTCAGGTTGGCCTGCAATCTCTTACCCTTGGGGATGCTCCTGTTTGTGTGTTGCCGAATCCGAGTGGGAGAAATGCCCATTATTCCTATCAGCATATGAAAGCGTTGTTCGGTGGGTTGAAGGATTGGGGCCAACCTGCATGAGCCGCAGGCATGGCGGGTCAGTTGCCGACACAAACCAGTCGTTCGCATCCGGCAGAGAAAAGCACGTTGAACTCGCGGATGAGGTGTTCAGAGATAAGTCTTATTTACCTGTTTTATTGTTGAATATCATTGAGAGAGGGAGTCGGTTCGAAGGATGAGTATTGTTACGCGCTATGCAAGCCATTCTGAAACGCGGAGGGTACGGATGAGTGCTGACAGGTCGATTTTCATTGGACTTGTTTTTGTTGTAGGGCTTGGGTACTTCGTTGGGTTGGGAGAGGCTTCGGCCATTCCGATTTCCCAGGCCATTGAACAGGCGAAGGTGGCGACAGTCGGGATCCTCCCGGCTGATCAATCTGAGATTTCAGACAATAACTATGGGCTACCGGTCAGCATTCGCGGATCGGGCATCCATATTGGCCGGGGAGTGATTGTGACGGCACGGCATGCGGTAGAGCGAACCGAGGGAGGAAAAGTCATAATCCCGGACACCATTCATGTGGTGACGGACACCCTTTTTGAATTGCCGGCTGCTCGCCAGGGAGCCAATGCATACCTGGATGTGGCCGTGTATCAACTCCAGGGTTCCGAATCGGATTGGCCCCAAGCGCATGTCACGTTCGCCAAAGAAGATGTGACATATGGTGATCAGGTCTTTACGGTCGGGTATCCACTGGGTTGGGGGCCGGCGATTAACTTTGGTACGACTGGAAATCCCAATACGTTTTTGCCGACGGTGAACAGTCGATTAATGCAGGTCGATATGTCCGTGTGTAGCGGCAATTCTGGCGGGGGGCTGTTGAATCAACATGGACAACTGGTAGGGCTTATGCATGCCATCATTCAAACGGAAACACCGCATGATGATCGACGGTGTGCCCGATTGGCTTTTGCGCTCCCGGGACCGTTGGTTCAACGGGTGGTGACGGCCGTTTTGGCTGATAGGGTGCCGGGGTTTTCGGTGCTGGGGATTCAGCTCCAAACACTGAGGATGGGAAGTCGTTGGGCGCTGGTCGTGGCCAAAGCCACCGGTCCCTCACGCCATGCGGGATTTAAAAAAGGCGATGTGTTGATGGCCATTAATGATGTCCTGATTACCACACCGGCACAATTGAAAAATTATCTGATTGAGCGAACGGAACCCGGCCAGGTTGTCGAGCTCAGGGTTCAGCGTGGAGATGCTCAGGAGCTGCTCTCGGTTACGTTGGGTCGATCCTGAGAGAACATTCAGTTTGAAAATAAAGGAGCTCCGTGTGTTTGGCTTCCGGCAAAGAGCTTGCCTCTCTTTGTGAGGTTCCCTTGGGTTCCATGACGGGCCGCTAGGCACAGGGGAGTATGGTTCGTCTTCCCTGGCAGATATTCCTCAACCCATTCTTTTTCCTTTCTGCTGACTTTTTCACTCATTTTTGAGCGTGCATTTCTCAACCCGGGAAGAGGCTCAAGATAGTACGTAACGCTGTTGAACGTTCATAAATCAGGCCGTAACCCTCAAGATTCCCTCTAAATGATCCGATAGATCCACCAAAGCCAAAAAACAGGGGGCAATCTACGTGCGAGCGGATCATGGAAAGAGGAGGAGCAATGCCCAGCCATGATTATTAAAGAACGAAACATGAATGGCTTGCCGGTCGTAAGTCTTTCAGGAAAATTGGATATATTTTCAAAAAATGCCTTTAAGGAGACCGCAGAAAAATATACAGACCCGAATTCAAAAGGGCTTATCCTGGATTTTCAAGGAGTGACCTTTTTGGATAGTGTGGGGTTAGGGGCTTTGGTGCTCCTTGCCAAGACCTTCATGAAACTCAAAGGGCGGATGATTATTGTAAACCCTCAGGATCCGGTGAAGACCCTTTTATCCGAAATGCATATGGAGAGAATCATTCCCATGTATACAACGGATTCCGAATTTTCGACATTTTCTGAGCTCTAGCTTTCCTATCTCTCCCTTCTTCTTCCTTTCCCGGTTGTCTGTTTTGGTAAGGGATCCTTTGGGATTCTTTGACGGGTCAGCCACCTATCTTCCCTGACCTCTTTCAGCTCTTGAGGGACAATGTGGTGAATCATTCTCTATTCCCGGGCTATCACGCTCCACTGTGGGCATTTGGGTCTTTTATTGAGAGCGGTGAAGGGGTAGTCAACGTAGGGAGAATTCCAGTACAGTAGGAACAGATTTTCAAAAGAGAACACAGTTTTTCGTAACCGGATAGCCTCCTACTTTCTAACCTGTTCAGGTTTGTCTCGCAAGTTCATTCACGACGGTTCATCTCTGACCTGTGACTCCTCCTCTTCATTCCTTTCAGTACGATGTGATTGTCGTGGGCATGGGGCCGGCGGGGGCTTCGACCGCATATGAGTTGAGCCGATTGGGGATGTCCGTGATGGCGTTTGATAAGCAGGTTCATCCCAGGTACAAAGTCTGTGGCGGAGGGCTCTCCGCCAGAATTGAGAAAATTCTTCCGGCCGATTTCAAAACGATTATTGAGGGGACGGTGTATCGTGTGCAATTTATATATGGGGGAACGGATTTCTTTATTGTCGAATCTCCGCGTCCGGTGGCCTACATGGTCATGCGTAAGACCTTCGATCAATGGTTGGTCGAGAAAGCCCGGCAGGTTGGAGTAGAAATCCGGGAAGAGGAGTCCGTCGTCGCCATTCAGGAATTAGAGAATGGGGTCGAAGTGACCACTGGGAAGGGACGGTATCGCGGCCGGATCGTCATCGGAGCCGATGGAGCGACGAGTGTGGTGGCTCAACAATGTTTCCCCGGGCGGGAGGTCGTCAATATTCCTGCGTTGGAAAGTGAATACCATGGAGACACACCTCATGCGTTTCAGTGCTCACAAACAGTATTAATCAGTTTACGCGCAGCAAAAAAAGGATACGGCTGGGTCTTTCCGAAGGAACAAGGCCTCTCGCTGGGTGTGGGTGAATTTATTCGTGGCAGAAATCGTCCTAAACGTAGTTTTGAGGAATTTATTAGTCATGAATCTGCTTTGGCCGGGCTTTCGATTCCTTCTCCCTTAGGACACCCCCTCCCAATTGCCCATCATCCGGCGTATCGCCCAGGACATCGATGGACTGGAAGCTTGGTGCGGTCTCGAGCCGTGTTGGTTGGCGATGCCGGTCATTTGGTTGATCCGTTACTGGGAGAAGGAATTTATTATGCTGTCCGATCCGGACAATTGGCGGCAGTCAGTGTGGCTTCCAGTATTAGGGATCCACGGCATCGGTTGGAGGAATATGAAAGGAATGCGGAAGCTGAATTCGGATTGGAATTTCGAGTGGCTTCTCGATTAGGAGCCATCATTTATGGATTACCTCGATCCTGCCATTGGTGGGCCGGCCGGACGTTTCCCGACGCCTATCAACGGGTGCTTGGGCGCTATTGTGAACTCTTACAGGGACATGAAACGTATCAGACGCTTTGGGCCAAAATTCTCCAACGACTGAAACGTCCATTTATGTGTTCATGGCCAGGGAGGTGTGAGAATGGTGGAGAGGACAGAGAGTGATAATGGTCTGTGGTTGGGATAATGGTGCTCAAGGTTGGCACCGACTAATGCCATTCGGCATTCATGAAATTTACATAGAAGCGTGCGTGAGGTCGTCTTTTAGCAAACAGATCCCGTAGCTTGGTTTCTGCCTCTGGAGACAGGTATGTTGAAAGGGGGGTATTTCTTGCGTGAGTCCGGTCTGGCAGGAATGGGGGCGTTCCCCAGGTGGGAAGGGATAATATTTATGTCCGGTTTATGAAGGTCGGACTTTGAAGGAGTGTGATACGTATGTCAGCGCTGATTTATGGACAGAAGCTTACCAAAGCCTATGGGACCAAGCGTCTCTTCCAGGAACTGACCCTAGGCATTTCAGAAAAAGACCGGATCGGAATTATCGGGCCGAATGGATCGGGGAAAAGTACCCTCCTTCGAATTTTTGCCGGGCTTGAACAGCCGGATGAGGGAAGAGTCACTCGACGGCAGCATCTTCGCATTGCCTATATTCCCCAACAGGCTGATTTCGATTCGGAGTCTACGGTCGCCGAGGAAATCGAACGAGCAGCCTTGGCATCCGGCCTCCACGCGCATGACTGTGTGGCTCGGGTGCAGGAGACATTGGGACGCATGGGGTTTGGTCAAGGCGATCAGCCCGTGGGCCCTCTTTCAGGCGGATGGAAAAAGCGGCTCGCCATTGCCTGTGGGTTTGTTCAGGCGCCGGATGTCATGCTGGTGGATGAGCCGACGAACCATCTCGATCTGGAAGGGATGCGTTGGTTGGAGCAGGTGATGTCCCAGGCTCCATGGCCGTGGGTCATGGTGAGCCATGATCGATGGTTTCTTGGGCATGCCACCAATAAGATTGCTGAAATCAATCGGAGATATCCGGATGGGATTTTTCTTGTTCCGGGAAGCTATGAAGAGTTTCTGGTTAAGCGGGAAGAATTTCTGAATAGCCAAACTCAACAGGCTCAGGCATTGGCGGGAAAGGTTCGTAGGGAAGAAGAGTGGCTTCGTCGAGGGCCCAAGGCTCGATCCACTAAAGCGAAATCGCGCATAGATTCAGCCCATGCGTTGCAGGCTGAATTAGCTGAGACCCAGGTGCGTTTGCGACAAGAGGAAACCTCGATCGATTTTGTCGGCTCGGGTCGTCGCACAAAACAGTTAATAGTTGTCCATCAGCTTCGAAAGACGTTCGGCCCGCGAACCATTATCCAAAAATTGGACTGGGTCATCTCACCGGGAACCGCCACAGGGGTCTTAGGTCATAATGGTTCGGGGAAGTCCACCCTGTTGAAATTACTTGCCAAGGAATTGGAGCCTGATCAGGGAAGCGTAACGTATGCGGATAAATTGCAAGTCGTATATTTTGACCAAAATCGTGATCAACTCGATCCAAAGATGACCCTGCGGCGGACGTTGTCGGATTCGGGACATACCGTCATGTACCGGGGCCAGACCGTGCATCTGGCTGGATGGGCCAAACGGTTTCAGTTTCAGCCTGAACAATTGGATCTCCCTATTGAGTTGCTTTCCGGTGGCGAACAAGCCCGTGCAGTCATTGCCCGGTTAATGCTGCAGTCCGCCGACGTGTTGATTGTGGATGAGCCTACGAACGACTTGGATATTCCGACAAGAGAAGTGTTGGAAGAAAGTTTAAAAGAATTTCCCGGAGCCTTGATCCTGGTGACCCATGATCGGTACATGATGGAGGAAGTGTGTACGGATTTTGTAGGATTGGACGGGCAGGGAGCATACGGGCAATTTGCGGATTACGGACAATGGGAATCCTGGCTTCGCCGGCAACGGTCAGGCAAAGACCAGACCGGCACTCAATCGAAGAGTGTCCGTGCCACGGCTGAACGGCCAAAAGCAAAAAAACTGTCGTTTCGTGACCAGCAGGAGTATGACACGATAGAAAAACGGGTCCTTGATGCCGAGGCGGTACTCGAATTATGCCGTACTGAAACAGAAAATCCCAAAATTGCAGCGAATCATCACAAGCTTCAAGAAGCCTATGAAAATCTCAAGGCCGCCGAACAGGAAGTGGAACGTTTGTATACCCGATGGGCGGAACTTGAGGCCAAGCAACAGGCATAGAGTACAATGGATATATGGGATATATGCGCGCCTGTCTGTCTTTACCCGATGGTGAGTTGACCCTGTCGTGAGGCAAAGGGAGTCATGACATGATGATCCTGTCGGTTTTCACCCTGAGACTCAGCCTAATTTTCTTGCTCTGTTGGGTGGGAGTAGGGTGGGCCGGGTATGAGGAAGGAGAGGAGGCATACCTGCAGGAGAATTTTCCAGCCGCTCTGTCTGAATGGCGACCCTTGGCGGAAGAGGGAAATACCGAGGCACAGAACATGTTGGGCTATATGTACCGGTACGGGCAGGGAGTGCCGCAGGATTTTGAGCAGGCGCGACTGTGGTACCGTCGGGCAGCCGATCTTGGGAATGCCAGGGCTCAAAACAACCTTGGGGCGATGTACCGCCAGGGTTTGGGGGTCCCGCAGGACTTTCAAGAAGCCTTTCGATGGTTTCTACGGGCTGCCGAACAGGGCAATGGTGGTGCCCAAAATCATGTTGGCCTCATGTACTATAAAGGAGAAGGGGTCCGCCAGGACCTGGTGCAAGCCTATATGTGGGCATATCTGGCTGCACAGCAGGGCATAGATCCGTCGATCCAGGCATTAGATCTACTCTCGCAGGAGATGACCGCGGATCAGATCGCCGAGGCAACAGATCTTGCACGGAAATGGAAACCCAAAGGTGAAGAGGTTGCCCTTTAGATACCTGTCCCACGTCTCAGTATTGAGATGAGTTTTCTCCCCTTGCTTATGACGTGAGTAATGCCGGTCGTTGAGAAGCAAGGACTCTGGAGGACGTGATGTGATTGGGAGGTTACGTAGTAATTCCGCGACGACAATCTCAACTGTATTTGACTCCCTCCCAGTGGAGTGCTACCCTGACTCACGGTACAAGCGATGGTGGTTCTCCTGCCTTTCCTGCCTTTTCATTCCTAGGAGGATTGATCTCGACGATCCTTTCGTGAGGATGTAGGACCTTCATTCCTCCTCGCTTTCCGTACCGTCCGAAAAGGGCGGTTTTGTGTTCTTTGTCATGATTCGCATGGTTCTTTAGACAGAAGGAGGCTTCTTATGAAGCTGACAATGAAGTGGGGTGGCAAGGTGAGAAATAGAAAAACATTCAAACCTGAGCCGAAAATTCGTTGGGATCTCCTTGGCCTCGCTGATCCTTCTAAAGAAAAAGTTCCCATGCCGATTGATGAAGTCCGTCGACAAGTTCTGATGATGTCGAGTCCTGGATTCGATCAGGATAGCGCGACTCGCCTTGATGTGGTGCCTCAAAAAGTTTCCCGTTCCTCGACCTCAGGAAAGCCGTCCAAGGCGCGCAGGGAGTCCACGTAACGCAGGTATGTTGCTTGGCCGGATGAGAATCGGCACCTGGAGACCCGTGAGGACCGCTGCCTCAAACAAGATAGTCTGGCAAAGAGGCAGAGCCTAGGAAAGCTTTCCAGCTCATCAAATGATGGAGCCGGAGGCGTGATACCCTATTCGAAAGGAGGAAGATAAATGGGACGACCGACAAAAGTGACTCAGGCCAAACGAAATCGTGAGATGGTCAAAAGAATGAAGCAACAGGATAAGGAAGCCCGACGTGAGCAACGCAAATCGGAAAGCGAAGAACCTCCTCGAGTGCTTGATGGGGAAGATCCCGACTTAGTTGGGATCCGGCCAGGCCCGCAACCACCGCAATACTAGTGAGCCCTGCAATTTCTTACTAACCGTTTGGTACAAATACCGGTTTTCTTCTTGGGGTGCTTTTCCCAATCCAAGCCTGTTCTGTCAAGGTCGTCACTATTAGTAGGTGGCTCATTCCCAAACAGGACCCCTTGACCCGGATTCTGGCTGCAAGGAACGCGAAGAAGAGCAGGAATTCTTCCAGGCTATCTCTATGGGACGGCCGCATTGTCCGTACCTCCTGTTCCCGTCAATCTGAGGGCAGTATGCACGATCTGAAGTTTACGTAGAGTGTTGGGCCACTTCATGCTCCGGGCAATATTGTACTCGAGCCAACTCTTGCTGGAGAGCAAATAATTTGAGACGAACCGTCTCAAACGATTCATGACGATCGTGTTGCTCCAATGCCAAAGACAACTCGGCCAATTTTTGCACTCCGACGTTTTCGGCAGATTTCCCTGAGCCCATGGGCCGCTCACGTCAAACCTTCCCAATTTTCTGTCGTGACAGCCGCGGTTGGTATCATTGTCATCCACGCAACATACTCGAAGCCCTTCCAGAATGTGTTGATCAGTATCAAAGTAAGACGATAAGCCTTGCCAGTATTTTGGGAGACGGAGCGTAAACCAGTAGACACTTCCTTGTCCTAATTGACTCTCCACTCCTATCGTACCGCCGGATAACTCCACAATGCCTTTACAAATAGCCAGTCCCAGTCCTGTTTCCCCGTATTTCCTGGTAGTTGAGCTATCGGCGTGGCTAAAGGATTCAAATATCTTCTTTTGAGTTTCCGGGGAGTTTCCCACCCAGGTATCGGAAAGCTGAACCCGAATATCGATATCGTGCTCGCCTTCCAAACGCAGGATCAATACTTCAATCTCACCATGTTCGGTAAATTTGACGGCATTGCTCAGAAGGTTGAGTAACCTGACGAAATCGTCCGAGACTGCTGAAAACCCTTCCGCACATCCTGGTAGGTACGGCTTTGCTGAGTCATGAGGATGCTGGTTCGGTACCTACGCCTATTCCGGGGAATCTATGATACCGGCGATGGCCCAGTGGGGCCGGAGCGCCATCATACTGAACTGTGGTGGCGTAAACTCCCGTCGTTTATTCTCCTTTCAGGGGAGAGACTGTGAAAACAGGCAATACGGAAATGAGGATTTCCTTCACTTACGCCACCGAGCCCGCAGCAGCAGAAGGAAAATTCAAAATAGTGGCGGCCCTTTTTTCTGTGAATGAAGCCAGGGGGATCTCCATCTCTTTCGGATCAGGATGGGCTCTTATTATATTTTTCACTGAGTTGGGGATACGAAGGAACAACCGGGAATGAGGGAGAGTGGGGAGGGGTTGAATTTACAGCCCAATGAGGTGGGGCAAAATGCATCAGAGATTTGAGAGTAAGAACCCATTCAATCACTTAAATTGGCAGAATTGAAAATGATGAGCAGAGAGTAAGCAAAAAAATTATGGAGGTTATCCTTAATTTTAAAGGCAAAAGGAGTGGATCATCTTCAACATATTTCTTCCTTCTGATAAAAACACAGACTCTCATTGAAGAGGCATGACCTTTGCTGTGTCTCTTGTGAGACAATGAAAATGAAGGGGGTCTTAATTTCGAATGTTTGGCATTGAGGATCATTAAGGGAGCAGCTGAGGGTCAGATCAGCGGTGAGTGTAAGAAAGCGTGGAAAATTCCCAGATGGTGAGAGGGATAGATCATAGAGGGCCTCTTTTGGAAAAGATCAAAAAAAGAGGAAGAAGCGCTTGCTCTACCCCCAACAGGCCGTGCAGGTAGTAATGACGTGCCATAAAGAACGAATTTGAGACTGTGGCCAAAGTCAAAAGAAAAGCACGGACTGTGGAGAACGAGGAGGTCTCTCTGTCCTCTACATAGAATGCATTTCAATCGTTAGTTAAAAAAATTTCCTTGGAGCAAACCGCGACTTTCCTTAACGAGAAAGATTCTCAAAATTCGTATGATGGCCCTTCTGAAAACAAAACCGGAAAAAGGGTTCACTCTCATGGACTGCCCGGATCCCCGACCAGGTCCTTCTGAAGTTCTGGTGCGTGTGCAGGCAACTTCCTTGTGTGGAACGGATGCACATATTTATAACTGGGATGAATGGGCGAGCCACCGTATTCATCTTCCCAGGATTATCGGGCATGAAATGTTCGGGGAAGTGGTGGAGGTGGGGCGTGAGGTGTCCTCGGTCAAAGTCGGGGATCGGGTGGCTGCGGAATCTCATCTGACTTGTGGTGTGTGCTTTCAATGCCGAACCTGCCAGGCGCATGTTTGTCAAAATTATCGCATTTTAGGCATTGATTTCGATGGTTCCTATTCTGAATTCGTCTCTCTTCCCGAACGGGTCTTATGGAAAACAGCACGTGATATCCCACCGGAGTTGGGTTGTCTGCATGAACCATTAGGCAATGCGGTCGATGCCGCCTTGGCGGAAGATCTAACCGGGCACACGGTTCTTGTGACTGGTTGTGGCCCAACCGGATTGTTTGCGATTGCCGTCTCCCGCCTTGCGGGAGCCGCACGTATCATCGCGACCGATATCAGTGACTACCGGCTGCAATTAGCGAAGCAGCTTGGTGCCGACCATGTGCTCAATGCCAACACGGGATCTTCCGAGGCCTTGAGTGTCTCCTTGTCCGATCTCTTAGGAGGGGAGGGAGTGGATGCCGCGTTGGAAATGTCGGGTGATCCGGTAGCCTTGCATCTAGCGTTTCAGACCGTGAAAAACGGGGGGCGCGTGACCTTGTTTGGCATCCCCAGGGGACAAGTGTGCTTTGATTTGCCCAATGAAATTATTTTCAAAGGCATACGGGTCTATGGTGTGACGGGCCGCCGGTTGTTCGGGACGTGGTATCGGTTGGCCGGGTTGTTTAAGGCCGGGCTGAACATTCGACCCGTCGTGACCCATACCATTCCGATGGCTGACTTTGCCAAAGGGTTTGATCTCGTCAATGCAGGCCAATGCGGCAAGGTTGTGATGGTGCCTTAACGCCAAAAAGGAAATTCATCACATGATGAGTTTCCCCACATGTTCAAAGGTCACAAATACGTATGGCCTACCATTCCTTCCAACAACTCCTCCAAGCCCAACTGGAAGAAATACGCTCCGCCGGTTTGTTCAAAGGCGAAAGGGAAATCCTTGGACCACAGGGAGCCAATATCCGTGTAGCGCAGGGTGAGGTTATCAACCTGTGTGCCAACAACTATCTCGGGTTGGCCAACCATCCTCAGGTCATTCAGGCGGCGGGAGAAGGGCTTCGCCATTATGGTTTTGGCATGGCCTCCGTGCGGTTTATTTGCGGGACACAGGATCAGCACAAACAATTGGAAGAAGGTATCAGTCGGTTTTTGGGTACTGATGACACCATCCTGTACACCTCCTGCTTCGATGCCAATACCGGCCTATTTGAAACGATTTTGAATGAGGAGGATGCCATTATCAGTGATGCATTAAATCATGCGAGCCTGATCGATGGCATTCGTCTCTGTAAGGCCAAGCGGTTCCGGTATACCCATTCCGACATGCAGGAATTGGAAATAGCCCTGCAGAAGGCTGTCGGCTCACGGGTTCGTCTGATTGCCACCGATGGGGTCTTCTCCATGGATGGGGATTTGGCGAAGCTCGATCGCATTACTGAACTGGCTGAGCGGTATGATGCCGTTGTGCTGGTTGATGACAGCCATGCCACAGGAGTCTTGGGTAGAAATGGGAAAGGCACTCCGGAACATTTTGGTGTGGCTGATCGTGTGGACATTCTTACCAGCACGCTGGGAAAGGCCCTGGGTGGAGGCGCCGGGGGCTTCACCTCCGGTCGGCGTGAGATCATCGCACTTCTGCGGCAACGTTCGCGGCCTTATCTGTTCTCCAATGCCTTGCCTCCCGTTATTACGGCTGCGGCCCTCAAGGCATTGGACATCGTGAGGGAAGGAGAGAGCTTGCGGACCACGCTAAACAAGCATGCGAAGGGGTTCCGAAGCCATCTGGAGGCTTTGGGCTTTCGTCTGGTTCCGGGGCACCATCCCATTATTCCTGTCATGTTAGGAGACGCGGAATTAGCCACACGTATGGCCGAGCGGTTGCTTGAAGAGGGTATCTATGTCATCGGATTCAGTTTTCCGGTAGTGCCCAAGGGGCAAGCCCGCATTCGGGTGCAAATGTCAGCCGCCCACACCCGGGAACAGTTAGAACGGGCTCTTCTGGCCTTTGAGACCGTAGGACGGGAACTGAATGTCATTCCATAACCCATGACGGTATGACTGCCAACTATCGACAATGTTCCTATGTTCATCGGGGAGGAGAAACGCCTCTGCTTGGGTCGACAATCTGGAGTTTTTTCGAACACACCGTCAAGACCTGTCCGCAAGCGGAAGCCCTCGTTTCCATTCCACAGGACCGGCGGTTCACCTATGCCGGGTTTCATCAGGAGGCCACGAAACCGGCAAAAGGATTGATGGCGCTGAACGTCGGGCGTGGAGACCGTATCGGCATCCGGTCCACCAATAATCTTGAATGGGTGTTTCTCCAAACGGCCAAGGCCCTCATTATGGGGACCAGATCAAAAGGACGGAGGGCATGGATTCCATGACCTGAACGTCCGACTATGTCCCATATGTGGAAATGATGATGATGCGTAGAAAAGGAGTGCCCGCATGAAAGAAGCCTGTTGGAGTTTTGAAGAATACTGTGACGACCTGGGACCGGCGAAAATCGTGCATCTCTATGATCCAGCCAGTGGTTTGCGGGGAATCGTGGCGATCGACAATATCGCCTGTGGTCCTGCGATCGGCGGGGTGCGTATGGCTGCGGATGTGTCCACGCGGGAAGTCTTTCGTCTGGCGAGAGCGATGACGTTTAAAAATGCCGCCGCCGGGCTACCTCATGGCGGGGGCAAGGCCGGAATCCTGGCCGATCCTCGCACTTCCGAAAAGGCCCGCTTGATTCGCGCCTTTGCGCACGCGATTCGCGATCTTGTGGAGTATATTCCCGGGCCGGATATGGGAACAGACGAGACCTGCATGGGCTGGATTCATGACAAAATTAAACGGGCCGTGGGTCTTCCGCGGGTGCTCGGCGGCATTCCACTTGATGAGATCGGGGCTACGGGGTTCGGGCTTGCCGAATGCGCCGAGGTGGCGGCAGCCTCATGTGGCCTCACGCTTAAAGGCGCAACTGTGGCCATCGAAGGTTTTGGCAACGTCGGGAAGCATGCCGCCACCTTCTTGCAAGACAAAGGCGCCACACTCGTCGCCGCCAGTGATAGTCGTGGAACGATGTATGATCCCAGAGGTATCTCTGTTGCCGACCTGCTCCAAGCCAAAGCGGAATCGGGTAGCGTTCTGGGGTATGCGGGAGGCAGGAAGCTGGGTCAAGAGGAAATTTTTGGTTTGCCCTGCGATATTCTTATTCCTGCCGCCCGTCCGGATTGCATTCACCTCAACAATGTCGATTTCATTCAAGCCAAGTTGATTTTGCAGGGAGCCAATATTCCGGCCACGCCTGAGGCCGAGACCCGACTGCAGCAACGGGGTATCCTTAATATTCCTGATTTTATCGCCAATGCCGGAGGTGTGATCTGTGCCTCTGTGGAATACCAGGGTGGGAATGAGGCTCAAGCGTTTCAGGCCATTTCAGAAAAAATCCGACGCAATACGGAACAAGTGCTCATGCGCAGTCTGAAGAAAAAAATGGAACCGCGCAGGGCAGCCATGGATCTGTCCCGGGAACGAGTCCTGAAAGCGATGACCTTCCGGTCCAGTGAATAACAATAGCCTTCTGTGGTGGCACCCGTGGCGACGGATGAGCGGGAGAGCCGGGCTGGTGGCCACTGACCGGATGGTCTCCGGTATTGCACATGATGTGGCGTGATTCTCATCAGCATCGAATCCTTGACGTAGCTGATATGATTAACATAACACGGAAAAATCATTGATCCCCAAGATTTGGCAGGGTTTCATGTGATACACAACGATAACCTTTACCCCCTCAGGACATAAGAGGGCAGGGACGCTGGAAGTGATGAAACGTATTCTCCTGGTCGATGACCATCAGATGGCCCGAGAAGCCTTAAAACAAGTCCTTGAGGCTCAGGGGTATAGCATTGAAGAAGCGGAAAACGGGGCGGTCGGGTTGGCCCTGATCCAGCAAGGGAGATCTTTCGATCTTGTGATTTCCGATAATCAAATGCCCGTGATGACGGGGCTGGAATTCGTCCAACGACTGGCACAGCAATCTTATATCTCCACCCATCCCTTGATCCTATACTCTGGTCAGCTGACTACGGAATTAGAACAACAGGTCCGTGCCTTAGGGGTCTATGCGGTTCTCCAAAAACCCTACGATTTACAAGATCTGCTCGTTATCGTTCGTCAGGCCATTTCAGATTCTGACCCTTGAAGGCAAGAACGGCTTCCTAACGTCAGTATTCCCGTTAGGACCGGTGGCTATTTTCATATGTCAGCATAAGGGTCGTTTCGCTCTACGCGGATGACCAAAAATAGAAGGGGAAAATTTTCAGGAATGTGAAGTGGAAAACATCGGGTCCACCGGCCGGTAGCAAACTCACGGTGAAGTAGAGGATCAGCTTCATTGATCATAGAAAGAACAAAAGGTTGGATTCAGATGAAGTGAAAGCCTGGAGAACATGGGGGATTCAATGACGATTATTCCGGACTTAAGGCGAAAATGAATGCGGTGGTGGCCGCGGCTATCAAGAGGGTTCGAAGACCAGCCCAAAGCCAGAACGTGTGACTGATTCGTCCCAGGTATACGCCAAGCAGAAAAATGATCATCAAGGCCAGGACAAACGCCGATTCCAGCGGAGGAAGAGCGTGTGGCTTTAACAGTGGAGCCGCCCACAAGGGCAGCAGAATCACCAGTGAAATGGCCAGGGGAGCGATCCCATTTACCAGGGCAATGACGACCGGCAGGAGCCGAGCGGCTCGTCCATGGGCCGATTGCCTCAAATCGGTCACCATGGCTTTTTCAAGCTCCCTGAGTTCCCTGCGCTTTTCCGCAGCCTCGCTAATATAGGCGCTGCTGATGCCGCTCATACCCAGGGCGATGGCTACCCCGAGACAGGCACTGATGACCACAGGCAATTGGACTTCGTCGCTCACATAGAATCCCACTAACAAACCCAGCATTGTGAGTGCGCCGTCGAATCCATTGACGACAAAGTACCGGCGTGCGATGAGATGGGAACGTGTGAGTGTGAGAAGCCAGGTAAGCTCTGCAATCAGGGACGCCATGGTTAAGCGGGTTAGGTATCGACCGGTCCATTCTCCACATCGACTTCGTCGATACTGTGGATCGATCCTCCCAGAGAACTAATGGCTTCAGTGATGGCACTGAAAGGCACATTTTTTCCCTCAATTATCAGTAAGACTGTTTCTGTTTTTTCATCCATCGCCGAGACTGTTAATTTGATTCGACATCCAGGCACTTTTTCTGCGATAGCCGTGGTAAAGTCAAGGGCATTAGGGTTATGGGGTTTGAGGACATCAAGGACAATGCGTTTGATATGAACCATGGGGTGTCGCGCTCCTGGATAAATGAGAACAAGACAGCCGGAATATGATATCGCATTCCATAGGCAATGTAACCGCTCTTGTCTCTTAGAAATGGAAAAGAGAGTTAAGCCGGATCAAGTCGAACCGTGGTTCCGGCCATACAGCTTTATGAAGTTTATCGGGAATCCTTCTTGAGGGTAGAAATAAAAAAGAGGTCTCAGGTGCGCCGGATTCTTCTGCCGGACTGCCATGATTCCCGGGCTGCCATGATTCGAAAGGTTTCTTGATCAGGTTCATCGGGCATGATGGGGCGCCGGTCAGTTCCCGCACCCAAATTGATCAATCGGCTTATGATAGAATAGGATGATGAAACTGAAACATCTCATATGGTCTTTGGTGTTAGCTCTAGGGAGTGCGGCGGGATGCGCGTCCTCGCCCGTGAAGATACCCGAAATTCTTCAGAGTCAGATTGATCCCACGCTCACGTTTTCGGATGTGATTCAACATCCTGGGGCCTATCAAGGAAAGATACTCGTGCTTGGAGGGGAGGTTCTGTCGGCCAGGCGTCTTGCGGAAGGTACCCGGCTTGAGGTGTTGCAATTACCCTTGGATGAATACCAACGACCCGTGGCAACTCGCACCGACTCACAAGGCCGGTTTATTGCCATAGAGAAAGCCTTTCTTGACCCGGCCATGTTCCCGGCGAATACTCAGGTCACTCTCGTGGGGGAGGTGACGGAGACTGTTTCCGCCAAGCTTGATGAAATGGACTATCAGTTTCCCGCCGTGGTGATCAGGTACTTATATGTGTGGAAAGATCCGGCTGTGATTCAGGAAAGCAGATCTGGTCCCTGGTACAGCATCTTTGGTGGTGGCAGCACCGGAGGCCGGGTCGGTGGCGGGGTAGGGGTGGATATCGGCTTTTAATGTCGATTCGCTCTTTCCGTCATCGCTTTGGTTTCTCATCACGCATTCGGCTGGGCGTTTGGGGATGAATCCTCATACGAGGACTCCAAGTTATTCAGGGTTTCTCTCCCACTTCTCCGCACCATCTTTCGCTTTCCCATACAATAATTAAAGGTGTCACTTCCTTCACATCCTGAGGTGTGATGGGGTATGTGGTTCTTTCCTTAGGCACGTCTGTGCGTCTAAGATATCGACTGAATCTCCATCCGGAGGGTTTCAATAATTTACGGCGGCAAGGCAGGCTTGGCATTTGCCAAAAAACGAAGGCGTGAGATGAACAACGAACAGGAAGAATTGACACCGTATGTAAATTCCGAGGGTGAGGGTCGAGCACAAGGCATGTTTGGAACAGCCAGACGAGCCACGGCTTTTTATCGGAATCAGATGACGAACGAATTAAACGACAAAATGCAGTCGTTTATTGCCAGACAAGAGATGGTTTTTCTTTCGACCGCCAATGCTCACGGCGAATGTGATTGCTCGTATCGAGCAGGGACTGCCGGGTTCGTCAAAGTGCTCAATGCTAAAATGTTGGCTTATCCCGAATATCGCGGGAACGGGGTCATGGCGAGTGTGGGCAACATTCTTGAAAATCCCAAGATCGGCCTGCTGTTCATCGATTTTTTACAAAGTACCGTCGGTCTGCATGTGAATGGACAGGCACGTGTGATGACTAATGAAGAAGTGGTTGCCATGCCGGAAATTCCCCAGGCCCTGGTTGACGCTTCGCACATGAAAGGGGGACAACATCCCGAATGTTGGGTGATGGTAGAAGTCGATGAAGCCTATATTCACTGTTCCAAGCATGTTCCTCTGATGAAAAAAGTTGAGAAGGAACTGCATTGGGGAACGGACGACGAATGGCATAAAGGCGGAGATTTTTTTCAGGTTCAATCCAACCAATCAGATGCCATTTCATCTGAAGAATAGAAAAAGTCTGTCTGGATGGAGAGGGTGTAAGGCTCACTTCAAGAAGGCATATGAACCTGTTGGACCGTGAAGCAAAAGACGCGGAAGCCCACTTGAAAAATAATCAGGCGAGAAGGATGTTGTTTGATCATGGTAGATCAGGCTTGGGACCAGTACTTGTTCTTAAAGTCCCGTCTGGATGGACTCATTTTTCGGCAGGACTCAGAGGGATTGCTTTTCCCATATTTCCATTATGGAAGTGTCGCAGAGGACTGCTTTAATTCATCTTGCAGAGCGTCTTGCACCCGCTCGAATTCAGATTGCAGTGCCATGAAGATGGCTTGAGCTTTTTCAAGATTTTGGGTCTGTCCTATTTGTTCAAGTTGGAAGGCTAATTCGGCAAGTGGCTTGGCGCCAATGGTTCGTGAGCAACCCTTGAACGCATGCGCCACCTTACTGAGGGAATCACCCTTGTTTTCCTGAATTGCCAGATTGATTCCATTCATGTGTGGAACCGAATCTTGACAATATTGCTCGATAACGGAAATGAAAAATGCAGGATCCTCATCTCCTCCCAATCGGCGGAGGTCTGCGAGGGTCGCCGGATCCAGGGGTGGCGAAAGGTCCGGTGCGGATGCTCCGGGTCGGGGTGAAGCCTCCTGATTGTCTAGTTGATGAGATTCTGTTTCACCCTCATGGTTTCTCGTTGAAGAAGCCTGGAAGAGCCATTTCTCCAAGACACTCCTCAGATCTTCTAATTTCACCGGTTTGGATAAAAAATCATTCATGCCGGCTTCCAAACATTTTTCCCGATCACCGGCTATGGCGGTGGCCGTCATGGCAATGATAGGCAGTTGTGGAATGGTACGTTCTCGTTTTCGTATTTCCCTCGTAGCCTCAAATCCGTCCATCTCCGGCATTTGACAGTCCATGAGCACACCGGCATAGGCGGTCCGTGTGATGGCTTCAACCGCTTCACGTCCATTTGCGGCAACATCCACCTGATATCCGAGTGTGTTCAGCATGCGAACGCCGACTTTTTGGTTGACGAGATTATCATCGACCAGGAGGAGTCGTTGCTCTGAACCTTTGCTCATGTCTCTCGCGGGCAAGTGAATCGTGGGAGGCGAAAGGGCCACGTCAGACCTTCTCATGACATTTAATACACATTGATGCAATTGCTTGTAGCGAACCGGTTTGTTGACAAAGGCGGCAAAGTGCCTTTGCGTGAGGCTGTGGGTATTTTCGACCCGGTTAACCAAAGGATTGAGCAGGATTAAACGCATGGACGCCAACTGCGGATCAGCTTTAATCGCTTTTGCCAGTTCCAGACCATCCATACCAGGCATGTTCCTATCGATGAGAGCAAGATGACAGGGTTCTCCCTTCAAGGCGCGTTCCCGGAGTGAGGCCAGGGCCTTTTCGCCATTTTCCGCTTGGATACTTTGCATGCCCCAATAGCTTGTATATTGTTGAAGCAGCATTCGATTTGTGGCGTTATCATCGATGAGATCAATATGCACACCCTCAAGTTCGCGAGGCAAAACCTTATCGAGTATCTGTTGAGACTGTGGGCTGCCTAATCGGATGGTGAACCAGAAGCAGCTCCCTTGGCCCAATTCGCTGTGGACTCCGATCGTTCCTCCCATGAGTTCAGCCAGCATTTTGGATATGGAGAGGCCTAACCCTGTTCCCCCGTATTTCCGGGTTGTGGAGCTGTCTTCCTGGCTAAAGGCCTGAAACAGTCGAGCCTGGCCTTTAGGGGTTATCCCAATGCCCGTGTCGGTAATCATGAATCGTAAAAGGCCTGTTCCGGAAATTTCCTCTTCGGGTACAACCTGCACCACAATTTCACCCTGAGCGGTAAATTTAATGGCATTGCCAATGAGGTTCATCAAGATCTGGCCAAGTCGTACGGGATCACCTTGGACGGTGGTGGAAATGTCCGGATTGATCACGCTAATCAATTCTATCCCCTTTTCCTGAGCCTTAAGGCCTAACAGATCAACCACGGCATCCACCGTCTCTCGAAAGTCAAAATCTATCGTCTCAAGTGTCAGTTTGCCCGCTTCAATTTTTGAGAAATCGAGAATGTCATTGATGATCGTGAGAAGCGCATCACCCGAATCCTTGATCGTGAGCAGACAGTCTTGCTGGTCCTCGCTGAGAGGCGTGCCGAGTAAAATATCCGATATGCCGATGATGCCATTCAACGGCGTCCGGATTTCATGACTCATCATGGCCAGGAAATCGGCTTTCGTTTTTGTCGCGGCCTCGGCTTCAGCTTTGGCATGAATCAAGATGGCTTCTCCTCGTTTGCGTTCCACCACGCGGCCAAGCTGTGCTCCGACATACCCCATAACTTGTAATAATTTGGCATCCGGCTCCATCGTTTCCGTCGAAAAAAACTCCAACACGCCTACCACCTGTTCCCCGATGATAATTGGAAATCCAAATCCAGCCTTTACGCCAATATCTTTTGCCTGTTGGAGTCTGAGAAAATTGGGATCTTGACTCACATCCCGAATCCAACTGGGCCTTCCACTGGCCAATACCCGACCGGGCAGACTTTCCCCTGGTTGAAAATCGGTGTGTTCGGTAATGGAACGAAAGGTCTCAAAGCGTTCGGGGTGTTCCAAATACCAGATGGCGGTAGGAATGAGTGAGTGGTCTTTCTCTTCAGAGAGGAGATACAAGTGTCCGACAGGCCACCCGGTATTCTGACAGATCAAATCCATAGTGAGTTGCATCGCGTCTTCAATTGTCGAGGATTCGTTTGTGACCTTTGCGATCTCCTGAAAGAGAGTATCAAGTCTGGCCCCATAGGCCAGGGCGGCATCCATTTCTTGGCGTCGTCGTTGCTCCGTATTGATCGTGTCTAATACCCGGTTATATTCTTCCGCGATCTGGCCAACCTCCGTATGAGGCTCGGAGAGGACCTGACGGGTAAAGTCATGATTGTTTCGTTGTTCTTCCATTTGGACAAGGAGATCCAGAATGGCGGTGCCGGCGCCATGTTCTGCCATGTTGAGCCCGATTCGTTCCTCCTCGGCTGTGACACGCAGGGGAACCCATTGATTGATCAGCCAGAGAGTGGCGAAGCCCACGCCAAATGCCCAAAAGAAACAAACGGTACTTCCTAGGATTTGAATGCCCACTTGTTCCCAGATGGTGAGCCCTGTGCCCCAGGAGTCCGGAGTACTCAAGAAAGGAAAGACAACGGTGCCCCACACCCCTACGCAGGCATGAACGGGTACGACGCCGATTGCGTCGTCAATGTGCAAACGTTCAAGAAGGATGGTTGCGCCGACACAGATAATTCCGGCTCCGACGCCGATGAGAACCGTGCCTCCAGGCGACATGATATTGGCGGAAGCGGAAATACTGACCAGACCGGCCAGAACACCGTTAAGGGCATGACCGACATCCGGCCGTTTCAAGTGATACCAGCTTAATGCAAGAGCCGCCAGCGCACCGGTGGCTCCGGCAAGGGTTGTATTCACCAGAATCTGTGAGGCTTTCTGGGTAAATTCGAGACTACTCCCTCCATTAAAACCGTACCATCCGAACCACAGCAGCAGGACTCCAAGCGTGGCTAATGGCAGATTCTGTCCCTGGATAGGCACGGTCTTGTCGGAAAAGCGACCATGGCGGGGGCCGATGACCATAACGGCCGCCAACGCCACCCACCCTCCCGTCGAATGGACGACGGTTGAGCCGGCAAAGTCTATAAATCCGAGGTGGTTCAACCATCCGGTGTTCTGCCCTTCGGCTAATCCTCCCCACATCCAATGGCCAACAATGGGATAGATAAGAAGAGACACAATGAGGCTGGTGACCAAATACCCTGTAAATCGCATCCGCTCGGCAACCGCACCTGAGACGAGGGTTGTGGCGGTCCCACAAAATACCATCTGAAAGAAAAAAAACGCCCACAACCATCCCTGCTCGTGGGCATCAAAAAGAAACCCCTCTGTGCCGATAAGGCCTGCTGCCGTTGGTCCATGCATGAAGGCAAATCCGGCCACCCAAAAGGCGAGTGAAGAGGTACAAAAGTCAACCAGGTTTTTGATGGCGACGTTGATGCTATTTTTGGCTCGCACACGACCTGTTTCCAAACAGGTAAATCCCCCTTGCATGAGCATGACAAGGGCTGCACAGATCAGCAGCCATAAAACATCAATGTTTGAAGCATTGCCAGACATATGGTTGGCTAACCCCTTATGAGGACAATCCGGTGACGATGGTGAAAAAAGTCGTGCAGGAGGGTTGGTATGGTTTCATATAAACCGTGCAGGACAACCCTCAAATTCCTGACCGAAGGAATGCGCACATGTGAGATATCCCATTTAAAGATGCTCCCGGTGTGCCGGGGGAGTTTGACTGATATAAAAAGGGCATGCCTGGGCGTTGCGAAAGGTTGCCAATCATTTTTTCGGCATTTCATGGTTTGAAATGAAGGAATTTCCCAGAAATCCCCCCTTCAACTGAGTGAAAATTATTCATTTACTCGCAGAGGGACAGGCTCCTATACTTTGGCATGATAGAAAAATCTTTGGGAGTAGGAGGGTAGGTCGGTCAGAGCATTCTTTCAAAAATTTGACGGGCGAAGGGAAGATGCCATCAATAACTACCAAAGATTGGTGATGGGACAGAGGGTTTGGAGTGGTCGAAACGATTTCAGCCAGAGCATATTCAACCCAGGCGGAAATGCAATGATGAACAAATTCTGGATGTATGGCATGCTTGTGGGGTTGGTGAATGGCGTGTGGTTGTTGGGCCTTCCGCTGCCTGCATTTCCCACGGTCGGCTGGGAAACGGGGGATATGGTGCTGGATTTCGGGCTGAATCTGGAATCCGGAGACCGTACGGTCTTGGTCGATAAAGTTGAAGTCGGAGAACCCTTTTTTGTTGAACTGACCTGGAAACTTAATTTGCAACATTGTCGTTTGCATGTACAAACCTCTGAGGGGGATGGCCCACCTTCCACCACACTCGTCGTGGATGACGGCTTATTTAACGGAGTTGTTTCCCATGCAGTCTTTCAACAGGTAGACGAAGTGGTGGTCACCGCTCAGAAAGGCCATCGGTGTGAAATTCTCCCGTCCCACGATGAGTTTTTGGTGATAGCCAGGGCTCCCCGGGCTCCTGTCCCTTCCGAAAAGGGTTGGGCCAACGCCCCCATTGGCGCAGTGGTGGTGCTGTTCCGGGCCACAACATTTTATTTGCCTCACGATGCGACCGTGATGCCGGGCCACAAGGTCATCTGGATTTATGCCGATGGCGCGCAAGAACCCCACAGTGTGACAAGTGGTGGTTGTCGGATAAACGATTGCTCTGGTGGTGGACAGCAGTTCAACAGTGGATTAAACCTGAATAAACCCGGACAGCGGTTCGAGCATGTGTTCAAGCATCCCGGTACATTTCCCTACCATTGCGACCTTCATTTAGGATCGATGCAGGGCACCGTCATTGTTAAAAACTCTCTACCGATCCCTTAACCAACCCTCCTGCCTACATGCCTGCATGAAAGAAAGCCGGCCCTTCATCCCGTTCGATGAAAAAAAAGTTTTTTCTACGGGCCGATGATGTCACAGATGACTCATGGCACGGGTGCATAAAATTACGTTAGAGGTCAGCGTTGATTTTTCGGCATTTTGCGCTGAGCGATGGTTTTTCTTCAACGTATTGAGGTTCCGGGCTAACAGAGACGTGAAACCTTTATAATGAGCGGGTCATGGCCTTCTCATCACGCGTTTTGAGCCGGTCTGGCGATATTTGATATTGGCTCGGTTCAGACGGCATACATCAGAAGATGAGTGGTGTATAATTGAAGCTTTGCCGATCGGCACCTGGAATGGAAAAACCCGTAAAGGTGTTCAACCCGCGATGTCTGGTCGATACGTATTTTGGCTTTGCAGAACACCCATATGTCTCATCAGTACCGCTACCAAGTTCATCGAGTGATGCCTAGTTCATCACGACCGGATATGCCCTGGTACCAGAGATCGTACCTGTTTGTTGAGCGCTCAGGGTCCGATACCATGATAGGAGAACGATGTCTGTAGAACCCTTTGGTGTCCTGGAACACCTGAAAGTCCTCTCTCCGAATCATGTCTACTTCCTGGCTTCCAAGGCCTTTGTTCTTCGCGGATATGAGTATTATGCCCAAGGAAGGCTCGAGTCTTATAGCTGGGACCGGACGCAGTCTATCTTGTCGGCTACGGTGCGAGGGGCGACCCAATATCTGGTTCGGTTCATGGTGCACAACGGGCAGCTGACCTTTTCCTGTACCTGTCCGGTGTGGACGCCGGAGTCGCATTGTAAGCATGTCATTTGTGCTCTCCTGACCACAGTCAATCTCCTGCTTCCCGATACCTTCCGGATGCCCTCATCCAATTCCACTCAACGGGCCCTCCTCCTGCGACAACTTATGGAACGCGCCGGGAGCCCTTTGGCCTCGAAACCCTCCACGCCAGCCACTCCTCCACGGTTTGAGATTACTCTCTGCAACCACCATGGCGTGTCATCCATTCGCATTACCAACCATGGAAACATTTGCCAATCCTTTGCAGGGATGCCAACCGAGTTAGCCGTGCTGCTGCGGGCCACACAGGATCCCGCATGGTCCGTCCAGGAAGGGTTACGGGATTTCCTGAAACATCACGGCCAGCATCATGCCTTGTTTTACGAGGATGCGGACGGACGATTTCCATTGGAATGGGCACCGGATGCGCTGTATACCACCAAGACCGAACTGGACATTCTCGGGTCACATGTTTCGATTGCCGCGTGTTGTTTACGCTACGGAGAGGTGCAACCGAACTCATACGCCTGTCTGGGATTTGCGGCGGATTTGAATGCCAAAAAGCTTGGGCCACTCGAACATGAAGGTGGATGGGCCGTCTACGATCTGCTATATGAGAACAGTCAACGGGAACAGGTCATTGAACCCGCGGACCCGCTTAGCCGACCGTTGGCCCTGCCAGCGACACCCCAACATCGCGAGGGTCGGCTTTCGTCGGAACGTCCCACTGGAATGGCAAGACCCACGTTTTCCATTCCGGTCGAACAATTTATCACCTTACAACTGGATATCCCCCTTCATGAACAAGACCGGATCCTGCGGTCGGTGTTGCTCAAGTGTGCCGGGCAGGAGGTTGCACTCACTGATCATGGCCATTCCGGAAAGGCACCGACCTACCAGTACCGCCTCACGTTCATCCCGGAGGCCATTCCATTAGATGCCTCGGTATTGGATTTGAGGACAGGGGTCCTCCGCGCGGAATGTTGGGTCGGGGACAGTCAGGGGAGACCCAGTGTGCCTATTTTCCGGATATTCCCATTTCTTGAACGAGCCAAAACCGTCTCGAACGGATTGAAGGCGAAAAAACGCCGTGCACTCCTCTATAACACCTTTTTCCAATTGATCGGTCATCAGAAGCCAACGGATGCCAGGAAACTGATAAAGGCCTGCATTGCCCAGGATGAATTCCGTCCATTCAAACTGAAGGCTGAGGCCGAACAGATCCTTCAGCGATTTTCCTCCCCCGCACTAGAGCCCAGTGTGCGGCTGGTGGTCCACGACGGGCACTGGTGTGTGGTGATGAACGATTGGGCGAAAGAAGCCTTGCTCTATGCCATTCCGTATACGCTGTGGGGACCTTCGCTTTTTGAGGGAATGGTGGAGCATGATGAAATGAGTCTGCCGCTTTCCAACCTCTATCCCCTGCTTCCCGAGCTTCATGCAAAATTGCATGAAGTCGGCATCGGGTTCTTCTATCAAGACCAACCCATTACCACGTCGCAGTGGGATTGCTCGATCGATGCGCGACGGGCGTCAAGCATTGATTGGTTTGAACTTCGACCGGAATTGTTGTGTGACGGGGTGCGAATCGAAGCGAAAGATATCGAAAAAATTCTTGAACGTGGTGGAATGATGGAGGAGGACGGCATCATCCGGATTGTGGACCAGAACACCCAGGCCATTTTGCGCGCGTTTGCCTTCCTCTCCAATAAGCCCAATATGGAACACCGGGAACAAAAAGCTGTCGTGCGTGTCCCGAAACTGCAAATTCTGGATTGGGTGGCCTTGAGAAAACGGGGAGTGACCGTCATTCTCCCTCCGGCGGATGAAGCCTTGATCAACCGGTTGCTGCATTTTGAGCAGATTGAGCCTATTCCCCTTCCTCAAGTCGTGGATGCGACGGTCCGTCCGTATCAACAAGAGGGGTATCGATGGCTGGGGTTTCTCTATCAACATCGCCTGGGTGCGTGCCTGGCCGATGACATGGGATTGGGGAAGACGCTGCAAGCCATTTGTTTATTCGCCGGGATTAAAGAAGGCCTCATCACAGCACCGGAACCGATTCAAGGCCCACACCTCGTGGTGCTTCCTCCCAGCCTCTTATTTAATTGGGAGCATGAAATTTCCAGATTTTATCCCTCACTGACTATACAGTCGTATACCGGGAAGGAACGCACGTCTTCATTTGCGGGAGCCGATGTGGTCCTCACGACCTACGGCCTGATCCGACGGGACATTGCCATCCTCGAAAAGATCCCATTCAATGTCATTCTGTTCGATGAAGCCCAGGCGGTCAAAAACATTGTCGCCAGAACCACCGGTGCCGCAAGGCGTCTCAAGGGATATTTTAAATGCGTGATGACCGGAACACCTTTGGAAAATCATGTGGGGGAATATTACGCCCTGATGGATTTGTGCGTGCCGGGTCTGCTAGGAGACTATGAAGAGATCAGGGGGAAAATGAAAGCCCCTTCACCGGCGTTGTTAGAGACCATCATGCAGCGGAGCAGACCGTTTGTGTTGCGCCGGACCAAAAGTCAAATCCTCAAAGAACTGCCACCGAAAATTGAAACGGATCTGTATCTGGAATTGACAGATCGCCAAAAGAATTTATATCAGCAGACGGTCACCAAAATTCGTTCGACCATTGCGGCCGCCTATCGAAGTCAAACACCCGCGCAGGCCCGGATCATCGCGCTGACGGCGATTCTCAAACTCCGACAGATCTGCTTGTCACCGCAATTGCTCGGTCCCGGGCATACGGAACTTTCCCCGAAACTTGAATGTCTCCTTGATCGCCTCAAGGAACTTCTGGATGAAGGGCATAGTGCGCTGGTCTTCTCCCAATTTACGTCGTTTCTGGATATCGTCGAACAGGCCTTCGATGCGCATGAGATTCCTCATGTTCGATTGGATGGCTCCACACCGACGCCCACCCGAAAAAAACTGGTTCAGAAATTCCAGGAGGGCGCGAGCCCGTCTATCTTTTTATTGAGTCTTAAAGCCGGCGGGCAAGGGCTGAATCTCACCAAAGCGTCTTATGTCTTTCACCTCGACCCCTGGTGGAATCCCGCTGTGGAAAACCAAGCGTCTGACCGCGCGCATCGCATCGGACAAACCCAGAAGGTGTCTATCATGCGGTTACTCATGCGACATACCATCGAAGAGAAAATGATGGAATTGAAGCAGAAGAAATTGGATCTTTATCACGCCGTCCTGGAAGGGGCCACCCCTCATGGCGGCGGAGCGTCTCTCTCACAAAAAGATTTTGATTTTCTTTTGGAATGAACCGTCGTTGACCAGGGGCCTACATGTTTTTGACCTTATTTGTCACCATGCTACTCGTCGCCTTGTCTGTCATGGTTCATTATGAAGTCGTCTACCGAATTTTCATTTTCATGCCCGCTCGATCCAAACGACCAAGATTAGGCGTCATCTGGGGCATCTTATTGGCGTTGATCGCGCATATAACAGAAATTTTGATTTTTGCGGCGGGATACTATGGGCTAATTTCCGCCAAAGAATATGGGACGTTCGTGGGGGCGTTGGCCCCTGGGTTTGAAGATTGTGTCTATTACTCTTTTGTCACCTATACGACTTTAGGTTTTGGCGATCTTATTCCAACCGGCCCGCTTCGCTTTCTCACTGGAATAGAATCACTGACCGGGTTGGTTCTGATTACCTGGACGGCGTCCTGCATCTACCTCCAAATGGAAACCCTTCACCGCAAGAATTCTCAGTCAGGGTGAAATGCTTGAAGTTCCACCACTGGGGACCCATTTATGCTGCTGATATGGTCTTTCCTAGGTGAACCAAAGTGATATCAGACGTGGGGCTTAACCACACGTTCCTGGTCACGCTGTGTTAGCTGTTTACGATGACCCTTTTTCCCAGCTCCTCATGGCCGCACCGAATTTCCGTGGAGTTAGATGGAAGGCACTGTGTCCCTAACCGCAAGCTGGAACGTCCTGATCCTTGGTCTGGTCCATCGATCTGCTGTTGACTTCAGAGACGGAGATGGACACGCCACTCTTCTCCTCAACTGCCTGCTGCAAAAGTGGGATCATTTCGCTCAAGAGAGCGTTATAGGTATCGGCAAAGCGTTCTTCCGTCACTTGCTCCATCGTCAACCGGGAGGCAATCTGTCGCCAGTTACCATCCACTGCTTCTTTCATCAGGTGCGATGATGGAGACGATTTTCCATTAGCCAGATCGGACTGGCTGGCCACGATGTAGTACAGCGCTTCAACCGGCCGGCGATCTTTTGTACAGGCCGCCGCCTTGAATACTCTGGTGTCCTGTTGATTGAAAATGTCAATTTCGCCAGGCTGGGCCAGTAGTTGACCCGCTGTGAGGGCGCCCCCCAGCCCAATAACCGCCACAATAGAGAGAAGGTATCTGCTCATGGATCTCATGAATGTTTAAGCTCCGAATGGGGACATAAGAGCATTGTACCAGAATGTCCAAGTCAGATCAGCGGCATCAGGTTATGCCGCAGTAACCTAGATCCTCGCCTTGGTGTGCTTGCACGCGGCCCTTACGCCCAAGGCTGTGTTCTCACCCGCAACAGCCCGACTCAAACGGCCGCCGTTGATAACAGGAAACCGGGATCCGTTCTTGAAGGGGCCACCCAGCATGGCGGGGGCACCCTCACGCAAAGGGATTTTAGTTTTCTCTTAGGATGAGCGACGGGGAGTAGACATACAGAACCGTCAGCCAATTGAGATATCCCACCGGAACGACATGGCATGCCATTGAGGATATAGAACGGGTCGGGTAAAGGCGGAAACTATACCAGTCGTCATCCCCACAAGTTGGTAACGGGGATCCATCTCTCCTCCTTTTCATTGGCTCAAATAACCGTCGCCTTGCCTGCCAAGCCTATTCGCCGATGTCGCTTCGGCTCCAAAGGCCGGGAATTCAGGCGCCGGCACGGTTTCCCCTTCGGCCGGACTCAGGGCATACGTTTTCAACATTCTGTTAGAGCTTGATGGTTCGTAATCGGAGGGCATTGGTAATGACCGAAACCGAGCTGAACGTCATGGCGGCTGCCGCAATCATCGGACTTAAAAGTATGCCGAATGCCGGATAGAGAATACCGGCCGCAATCGGCACTCCAATGGCGTTGTAGAAAAAAGCAAAGAAGAGATTTTGACGAATGTTGCGCATGGTCGCCTGGCTGAGCCGGCGGGCACGGGCAATGCCTCGAAGATCCCCTTTGACCAACGTGATCCCCGCACTTTCCATGGCCACATCCGTACCGGTCCCCATGGCAATGCCGACCTGGGCTTGAGCGAGGGCGGGTGCGTCATTGATGCCGTCTCCGGCCATGGCCACGATTTTTCCTTGTGCCTGAAGTTGTTGGATGATCCGGCTTTTCTCCTCGGGCAACACTTCCGCTTTCACCTCATCGATGCCGAGCTTCTGTCCGACCGCCTGTGCAGTCTGTTGATGATCGCCGGACACCATGACTACGTGAATCCCTTCTTCATGCAACAGGCGAATGGCTTCCGACGTTGATGGTTTAATCGGGTCGGCGACGCCGATGAGTCCGGCGATTTGATTTGCGATGGCCACAAACATGACGGTTTGGCCGTCCCGGCGCAGGTCCTCTGCCTTGTCCGTCAATGGCCCGAAGGACTCGGGCTTTACGTTATGCTCTTCCTCCAAAAACTTCCGTGTGCCGAGTGCCATGCTGTGTCCCTTGACGGTTCCGGTCACGCCTTTGCCGGTTTTCGACTGAAAGTCCTGAGCCTTCCCTAACTCCAGCCCTTTGTCTTTCGCCCCGTTCACAATGGCGGAGGCCAGAGGATGTTCGCTGTTGCGTTCCAGGCTGGCGACCAATCGCAGCAGGTCCTCTTCCGGCATATCGGAAAGGGACACGACTGACATCAGCTTGGGTTTGCCTTCTGTGAGAGTTCCCGTTTTATCAACGACGAGAGTATCCACTTTCTCCAATTGCTCCAGGGCTTCCGCATGTTTCATTAGAACGCCGGCTGTGGCTCCTCGTCCGGTCCCCACCATAATCGACATAGGAGTGGCCAAACCCAACGCGCATGGACAGGCGATAATGAGGACCGCCACCGCGTTGACGAGCGCGTGAGCCATACGAGGCTCTGGGCCGAACATCGCCCAGATCAAGAAGGTCAGAAATGCCACCCCGACGACAATCGGGACAAAATAGGCGGCTACCAGATCGGCCATCCGTTGAATGGGCGCACGACTGCGTTGGGCTTCGCTGACCATGCGAACTATTTGCGCCAGGACGGTATCCCGACCCACTCGTTCAACTCGCATCACCAACGTCCCCGTGCCATTGACGGTTCCCCCGGTGACCTGAGCCTCTGCCTCTTTTTCCACCGGGATCGATTCTCCGGTAATCATCGATTCATCCACGGCACTTTGACCCTCAAGGATGACTCCGTCGATTGGAATTTTTTCTCCCGGCCGGATCCGAAGCTTGTCTCCTGGATGCACGGAATCTACGGGGACGTCTTCTTCCTCGCCATTCTCGCGAATTCGGCGGGCAGTTTTTGGGGCCAGGCCCAGCAAGGCTTTAATGGCGCTGCCTGTCTGGCTGCGAGCCCGCAATTCCAGGACCTGGCCCAATAGCACGAGGACGGTGATCACGGCGGCAGCCTCAAAATACACGGCGACCTCACCGCCCTCTCCTCTGAAGGAGGCAGGAAATAATTGAGGCGCAAGCGTGGCCACGGTGCTATAGACATAGGCTGTGCCGGTTCCCAACGCAATCAACGTAAACATGTTGAGGCTGCGGTTCACGAGGGAAGCCCACGCGCGCTGAAAGAACGGCCATCCACACCATAAGACCACGGGCGTGGCTAATGCCCACTGTACCCATGACATCACCGAAGGTGGCAGGATTTCCTGAATGGGATTGCCGGGAATCATTTCGGACATGGCCAGGAAAAAGACCGGAAAGGCCAACACGAGACCGATCCAGAACCGACGCGTCATGTCTTTGAGTTCGGGATTCGCTTCTTCCTCAAGTGTGATTTCCCGCGGTTCGAGAGCCATCCCGCATTTGGGACAGGAGCCCGGCTGGTCCTGTACTACTTCAGGATGCATGGGACAGACATATTCTGTTTTAGTGGCCGGGGCGGCTGCGATATCCGGCTCCAGCGCCATGCCACATTTCGGGCAAGCCGCCGGTGTGGACGATTCCACACCCGGACACATCGGGCAGATGTATTTCGTCCCGGGTTTGGCGGGCTCCGCTTCCATCGACTGCTCATGTTTCCCGGTCAGATAGCCTTCCGGATCATGGCTAAACCGGTCCAGACAGCGGGGATTGCAGAAGTAGTACATGGTGCCGGCATGCTCAAATTTCCCTGCAGCGGTGAGCGGATCCACCATCATCCCACAGACCGGGTCTTTGACCTGTTCAACCTTGGCCATGCTCAGTTCCCGTCGCCGGGGCTTATTTTTGGGGGTAGAAGATTCTTGTTCCATCGTTATTGTCCTTGTAATCAACAGAAGAAAGTAAGAAGGTCATCCGGGTTCGAGTTGAAAATTCTCAGTGGCATAAGATCAGGCCCTTCGGTTCAGTCGGCGCTCAAAAAGGAACCTGTCGATTCAGTATAGTAAATACCTTTGTCCTGGGGAAGTGAGCCCGAATTCCGCGTCACAGAAAGAGGCCACATTTATTCCACTCGCTCCAGTGCCATCACGGTACCTATATCCATACATGAGTATAGTGTTACCATGGCTTAGGCTGACAGGCGCGTGAGTCGAAAGCTTTAGCAATCCGCAGTCGAACGGCTTGAGGCCTGTGCGGGGCTTAATCAACTTTGAGCAAGCTCCAAACCTTTGGCCTTACCAGCAAAAAGCTGTACTTACGCACTGTCCGTTATAACCCTGTTAATCTCAATCCCAGCCAAGACAATGTAAAAATTAGCCATCGACAGGTCACTGGCTGACGTGCGGAAAGCACGTAGCATGACATTTTGCCAAACCCAGGTCTAAGACCAGTACTGCTCGGACGACCCAATTCGAGCGAGGAGAATGTCATCATCATTACCATTTTCGGCAAAAAATTCGGATTGTTATTACCTGCACGGAATGTGTTGCGTGACGCAGGGGATACAGAGTTGCTGCGCTCGGAGCTGTTCAGCATCGAGCAATTAAAACGTCATGCGGTCACGCTCGCTGGACAGCATACACTCGATCCGCACCCTGGGCCGGACAGGTTATTACCACGGCTGGGGGACAATGAGCGTGTGCTGCTGGCGGCGTATGATCTGGTGACCGCCGCCGTGACGCCCGGACAACGGATCGTCCCGGCAGAGGCATGGTTGCTTGATAATTTTTATCTCATTGAGCAGCAGATCGTTCTGGCACGTCGGCATCTGCCGCGAGGATACAGCCGGCAGTTGCCGCGACTGGCTGATGGCCCGTCAGCCGGTTTTCCCAGAATCTATGACCTGGCGCTGGAGTTGATCTCTCATATGGACGGTCGTGTCGACAGCGACAATGCCACCCATTTTGTCGCCGCCTACCAGACCATTGAACCGTTAAGACTGGGCGAATTGTGGGCATTCCCGATTATGCTGCAGTTGGCGCTATTGGAAAACCTTCGTCGCGTGGGGTTGCGTATTGCCCGTCGGCGCGAGGAGCGCGACGCGGCTATCAGTTGGGCAGACCGCATGCACGTGACGGCCGAAGAAAAACCGAAACAGCTTGTTCAGTTGCTCGCCGAGTTCGCCAATGCCGATGTGCCGTTGACCGCACCCTTTGTAGAGGAATTTTACGCAAGACTTCAGGCTCAGGGGCCAGCGATGGCGTTCATTCAAACCTGGGTCGAACACAAACTCCTTGAACAAGGAGTGACGGCCACGCAGTTGTCGGAGGCGGCAGGTCGAACGGCCGCGACCAATCAGATCTCCATTGCCAACAGTATCGGTAGTCTGCGTTTCATCGGCGCAACGGATTGGAAGAATTACGTCGAGTCGCTCAGTGTTGTCGAACAGACCTTGTGTGAAGACCCGACGGGAATGTACACCAACCAGGATTTCGCCACCCGCGACCGGTATCGGCATGTTATCGAAGATGTGGCGAGAGGCAGTTCGTGCAGTGAATGGGGTGTCGCACGCCAAGCCATTGTGCTTGCGCAAACGGCTGCAGCGCGGATGGGTTCTAACGACCGTGCTTCCCATATCGGATACTATCTGATCGATCACGGACGCGACCTACTGGAGCGTGGGGTGAATTGCCGGGTGTCGTGGAAGTTGCGTGTCAGCCGGGCCAGTCGGCCTTTCCGCCTGATCCTGTATCTCGGACCCATCCTGTTGCTCACGGCCCTTGCGACATCGGCGGTGCTGTTCTCTTTCGAGGGGTTCGGGCCGGGTGATTGGCGGTTCTGGTTTTTGGGCATAACCGGAATGATGGGTGTCTCGGCGCTGGCCGTCTCGGTGGTGAATCTGGTGGTCACGCTGACCTTGGCGCCTCGGGCGTTACCACGCTTGGATTTCTCAAGGGGTATTCCACACGCTCACCGCACGATGGTCGTGGTTCCCACCTTGCTGAGCCGGTCGCAAGAGATTGATGAGCTTCTCGAAGCCCTAGAAATCCGGTATCTGGGGAATCGCGATCCCCATCTGTTCTTTGCCTTGTTGACGGATTTTCGTGACGCGCCTGAGCGCACGCTGCCGGATGATGACGCGTTGCTCGCCCGCGCCCGCGCAGGTGTCCAGGCGCTCAATGAGACCTACCGCGAGGACCGCCCCTGCATCTTCTATCTGTTTCACCGGCCTCGGATGTGGAATTCATACGAACAGGTGTGGATGGGATATGAGCGCAAACGTGGCAAGCTGGAGCAGTTCAATGCCGTGCTGCGGGGAGAGGCGCAAACGGCATTCTCGGATATTGTCGGTGATCCATCCCTCCTCAGTTCAATCAAGTATGTCATCACCTTGGATACCGATACGCAACTACCCCGTGACACGGCACGCACGTTGATCGGCAACATGGCTCATCCTCTCAATCGGCCGGTATACGATCCGGACAAGGGGCGTATCGTGGAGGGTTACGCCATTCTTCAACCACGCACGTCAATCAGCCTGATCAGTGCCGGGCAGTCACGGTTTACGAAACTGTTCGCAGGTGAATCAGGAGTCGATCCCTATACGCGTGAGGTCTCGGATGTGTATCAGGATATTTTCGGGGAGGGGTCGTTCATCGGCAAAGGCATTTACGATGTGGATGCGTTTCGTCAGGCTGTCGATGGACGCTTTCCTGAGAACCTCATTCTCAGTCACGACTTGCTGGAAAGCGGGTATGCACGTTCAGCACTGGTCACCGATGTTGATATCATTGAAGAGCATCCGGCCAGTTATGCCATAGAGGCGAGCCGGCGACATCGGTGGATACGCGGGGACTGGCAGCTTGCCGGCTGGCTTCTCCCGCATGTCCTCGGACCGCCAGGATCAAATGGATCGAAGGCGCAGCGGCCACCCAATCCGCTTACAGCCTTGTCGGTGTGGAAAATATTTGACAACCTTCGACGCAGCCTCGTGTCCCCGTCACTGCTGGCCTTGCTGATAGGTGGATGGTTTTTTGGTCCGGGATCGGCATGGGTCTGGACCCTGCTGGTCGGAGGAGTGGTGTTTTTGCCCATCGTGCTCGGAGCCGTGATCGATCTCATCCGAAAACCTGAAGAACGGGATTGGCTGGTGCACCTCATCCTCAAAAGCAAATCTACAGGCCACCCGTTTATGCTCGCGGTGCTCACGGTAGTCTTGTTGCCCTACGAGACGTTGATTAGCCTGAATGCGATTCTGCGCTCGGGTGTGCGGATGCTGTTCACGAGACGCGGATTGTTACTCTGGCATATGCGATCCTATGTCAGTCGCAATGCGCGCCGGACACTGGTTGATTTTTTTATGGAGATGTGGATCGGGCCTGCTCTTGCGGTCATGCTGACCTTCGCATTAGGGATCAGCCGGCCGGAGGAGTGGCTTTTCTGTGTTCCCGTTTTGTTGCTTTGGCTGGGATCGCCAATCGTCGGCTGGTGGATCAGTCTGCCCCTTATGGGCCCCGTACCGGACTTGACCATTGAGCAACGGGCCTTCCTTCGTGGCTCGGCTCGGCGAACCTGGCGTTTCTTCGCGAAGTTTGTCAGTCCTGAGGACAATTGGCTGCCACCCGATAATTTTCAGGAACATCCTGCTTCGGGCATCGCCTCCCGCACCTCGCCGACAAACATCGGCATGGCGCTCCTGGCGAACTTGTCTGCGTATGATTTCGGATACATTTCCGCCGGAGAATTTCTGCGGCGTACGGATCACACCTTGGCGACGATGGAAAAGCTGGAACGCTACCGCGGCCATTTCTATAACTGGTACGACACACGCACGCTGAAACCGCTTCGTCCCCTCTACGTCTCGTCGGTGGACAGCGGAAACCTGGCTGGCAGCTTGCTCACCTTGCAAGCGGGATTGGCCGAGTTGAAAGATCAGCCGGTGCTGTCCTCGTGCCTATTTCGGGGGCTGCAGGACACCCTGCAGGTGCTTGCCGAACATGTGCCTTCGATACCAGCCCCGGACCTTGCGAAAAAAATCAAGGTTCTTCAAGACAAACTGGACACACTCACTCTGAACGGGGAGCCACAGACATTAGCGGCTGCCGATCATCTGCTGGGAGAAATTCACCGCACCGCGGAGGAACTGGTGGCCTGGCTCCCGGCGGATAGCGATATCGATGGCGAACTGTATCAGTGGGCGCAGGCATTCGATCAGCAATCCTGCGCACTGCGGGATGACCTGAGATGGTTGGTGCCCGAGCCACGGCATTTTACCAACACTCCGACATTGGCGGTCTTGGCCAGAGAGAGAACTGTGGGCACGGAAGGGCTATCGTCCGCCGGTATGGGCGTATCCCCGCATACGGGTGCGGTGGAGCGGATCAGAATCATCGACGATTTGGTGAATCGTTGTCGCGAGTTGGCGGTGATGGATTTTGAATTTCTCTATGATGCGTCCTGTGGTTTGCTGACCATCGGATACGATGTGGGGGAACGGCGCCGTGATCCGTCCTGTTACGATCTGCTGGCATCAGAAGCACGCCTGGCAAGTTTTCTCCTTATCGCGCAGGGACAGCTCCCGCAAAAGCATTGGTTTTCACTCGGTCGCCAGTTGACCAGTTATGGCGGCGCCGTAAGTTTGATTTCGTGGAGCGGCTCGATGTTCGAGTATCTCATGCCGCAACTGATCATGCCGAGTTACCAGAATACCTTGTTGGAACAGACCTGCAAGGCTGTCGTGTCGCGCCAGATTGAATACGGACGACAGCGTGCGGTGCCCTGGGGTATTTCCGAGTCCTGCTATAACGCCACCGATATGCACCACGTCTATCAATACCGGGCGTTTGGCGTCCCCGGGCTGGGCTTTAAGCGTGGGCTGGGAGACGACCTGGTCATCGCGCCTTACGCCAGCGCGCTGGCGCTTACCGTGATGCCGCAAGAAGCCTGTCATAACTTACAGACTATGGCTACCAATGGATTCTGTGGCATCTACGGATTCTACGAAGCGGTGGATTACACGCCCTCACGCGTGCCTCGAGGGAAGAATCACGCCATCGTGCGCACATTCATGGCGCATCATCAAGGTATGAGCCTGTTGGCCTTTGCGCATGTTCTGCTCAATCGGCCGATGCAGCGCCGTTTCATGTCTGCCCCTCACGTACGGGCGACGGAATTGTTGCTGCAGGAGCGTGTGCCGAAGAAGGGAGCGACGTTGCATCCGCACGCGGCTGAAGTAAGTGCCGCCGCGCGACCTGCCGCTACGGAAGGCGGCGCCATCATGCGTGTATTTATCGACCCGAACACACCGATACCTGAAGTGCATCTGTTATCCAACGGAAGGTATCACGTCATGGCGACCAATGCCGGTGGCGGATATAGTCGCTGGCGTGACCTGGCTGTCACCCGTTGGCGCGAGGACGTCACGTGCGATTCTTGGGGCACATTCATCTACTTGCGCGATCGCGACTCGGGACGATATTGGTCCACCGCGTATCAACCGACATTACGCCAGGCCGATCACTATGAAGCAATTTTTGTGCAGGGGCGCGCCGAATACCGGCGGCGGGACCAGGGGATTGAAGTGCACACCGAAGTCAGCGTATCACCTGAAGACGATGTTGAAATCCGACGCGTCACGCTCACCAACTTGTCGACTCGTATCCGTCATATCGAGGTCACCAGTTACGCGGAGGTCGTGTTAGCCCCCCTGAATGCCGACCTGGCCCATCGATCGTTCAGTAACCTGTTCGTACAAACTGAAATCCTGCCGGACCGTCAGGCGATCCTCTGCCGGCGGCGTGCCCGCACACCGGGGGAGGCAACGCCGTGGATGTTTCACCTGTTGGCCGCGCCAGGGGCGGTGGCCGACGAGCCGTCATACGAGACGGATCGCTCAAAATTCATCGGGCGGGGCCGAACGGCAGCCAACCCTGAGATATTGGAAAGCGATGATCGTTCGTCGCCATTGTCGAATACGGATGGTTCGGTGCTCGATCCTATCGTGGCCATCCGCCGCACCCTCTCCTTATCATCCGATGAATCGGCCACCGTGCAGATCATCTCCGGTGTCGCAGAAACCCGCGAGGCCGCATTGGTACTGCTTGAGAAGTATTGTGACCGGCACTTCGTTGAGCGTGCCTTTGAAATGGCCTGGTTCCAAAGTCAGGAGGTGCTGCGTCATCTCAACGCCACTGAAGCGGAGGCTCAGGTTTATGGCCGCCTGGCCACCTCGGTCATTTTCGCCAATGGCTTGCGCCGTGCCGCGTCGAGTGTTATTGCCCGCAACCAGCTGGGCCAGTCAGGGCTTTGGCGCTTTGTCGTCTCGGGCGATCTTCCGATCGTGCTGCTCCGTATTGGCGACCGGAACCGCATTGACCTGGTCAAGCAAGTGCTGCAAGCCCATGCCTATTGGCGCATGAAGGGGTTGACTGTTGATTTAGTCATCGTGAACGAGGATTTCTCGGGCTATCGCGCGGTTCTGCAAGACCAGATCATGGGGCTGATCAATGCGGGTCCCGAAGCGCAAATTCTTGACAGACCGGGTGGGGTCTTCGTGCGACGTGCCGAAGAACTGTCGGAGGAGGATCGGGTCTTGTTCCAGACGGTCGCCCGGGTCGTGCTGACCGATACCGCCGAAACCTTACTTGAGCAGGTGGAGCGCCTCGTCCCGGTCGTGCGTGTGCCGGACCGATTGGAGTCATTGCGGCTACCGGCAGTGTTACCGGCCCAACCCTTGGCGGCCCGTGATCGAATTTTCTGTAACGGTCTGGGTGGCTTCACGCCCGATGGGCGCGAATATGTCGTCACCCTCGAACCTGGTCAACACACGCCGGCGCCCTGGGCGAATGTCATCGCCAGCCCGCACATTGGCACGGTCCTCAGCGAGAGCGGGAGCGCGTATACCTGGGTGGAAAACGCGCACGAGTTCCGCCTGACCACCTGGCATAATGATTCGCTGAGCGACAGTAGCGGCGAGGCGCTCTACATTCGGGACGAGGAAACCGGTGCGTTCTGGTCCCCGACGCCATTGCCCGCATCCGGTCGGTCCGGCTATGTGTGTCGGCACGGGTTCGGGTACAGCGTGTTTGAGCATCACGAAGCCGGCATCGCCTCGGAACTGTTCACCTATGTCGCCATGGACGCGCCGGTAAAGTTTGTGGTGATCAAGCTGCGGAACCACTCGAAGGGGCCGCGCCGATTGTCGCTGACCGGGTATTGGGAGTTGGTGCTCGGTGAATGGCGCCACACCAATATGATGCACATTGTGACCGAAACCGATCCGCACAGCGGGGCCCTGTTTGCGCGCAATCCGTATGGCCGTGAATGTGCCAATCGAACGGTTTTTGTGCAGGTTAGCGAGCGCGAGCGCACGGTGACCGGAAACCGTACAGAGTTCATTGGCCGCAATGGCTCCCTGGCCAGCCCGGCTGCGATGCGCCTCAAGCGTTTATCCGGCAAAACCGGTGCGGGCCTGGATCCATGCGCGGCCATACAGACCCCGATCGAACTGGTCGAGGGGCAGGAACGTGAGATCGTGTTCATCTTCGGCGCAGCCCGCAACACCGATGAGGCGCACTATTTTATCGAACGATTCGGTGGGCCGGCTGGGGCACGTTGGGCGTTGGAAGCGGTGTGGAACCACTGGAACCGGACGTTGGGCGCGGTGCATGTGGAGACGCCGGATCAAGCGTTGGACGTGTTGGCCAACGGTTGGTTGGTCTACCAGACGTTGTCCTGCAGGCTCTGGGGCCGTAGCGGGTATTATCAGTCCGGTGGGGCTTACGGGTTTCGCGATCAATTGCAAGACACCATGGCGCTCATTCATGCCACCCCATGGCTCGCCCGTGAGCAGTTGCTTCGTTGTGCCGAGCGTCAGTTCCGTAAGGGGGACGTACAACATTGGTGGCATCCGCCCAATGGACAAGGCGTACGCACGCATTTCTCCGATGATTATCTGTGGCTTCCGTATGCCGCCTGTCGGTATGTTCTGGCCACCGGCGATACGGGAGTCCTCGACGAGTCCGTCCATTTCCTCGAGGGCCGTGAGTTGAATCCGGAAGAGGAGGCATACTACGACCAGCCGCAACGTTCGACTGAAGTGGCCAGTCTCTATGAACATTGCGTGCGGTCAATCACACACGGATTACGTTTCGGTGAACATCAATTACCCCTCATGGGGTGCGGCGATTGGAACGACGGGATGAATCTCGTCGGTCGTGATGGCAAGGGTGAGAGTGTGTGGCTGGCCTGGTTTCTGTATGAAAACCTTCAGCTGTTTGCCGGCCTGGCCCGTCGTCGAGGCGACGAGCCGTTTGCAGACGTGTGCACTGGGCAAGCTTCGTTGCTGCGCGACAATATTGAAGCCCACGCCTGGGATGGCGAATGGTATCGGCGGGCGTATTTCGATGATGGCACACCCTTGGGTTCGTCCGAGAATGCCGAATGCCGGATTGATTCGATCAGCCAGAGTTGGGCGGTCATTTCGGGCGGCGGCGATCGCAATCGAGCCCGCCAGGCGATGGCGGCGGTGGACACACGTCTGGTGCGACGCGAGGCTCAGCTCATTCAACTGCTCACTCCGCCATTCGACACCTCAGACCTTGAACCCGGTTATATTAAAGGCTATGTGCCCGGCGTTCGCGAAAATGGTGGCCAATACACTCACGCCGCCATTTGGACGACGATGGCCTTTGCCATGTTGGGTGACAGGGAACGAGCGTGGGAATTGTTCGCTCTGCTCAATCCCATCAATCACGGGAGTCTCCCGGATGAAATTGAACGCTATAAGGTCGAGCCCTACGTCATGTGCGCGGATATTTACGGTGCGCCGCCACACACCAGCCGGGGCGGGTGGACATGGTACACCGGAGCGGCAGGCTGGATGTACCGGCTCACCGTGGAAACACTCCTGGGCCTGCACCTGGAGGTGGACCATCTGTGCATTGCCCCGTGTATCCCGGCCCATTGGGAGTCATACAACATCCACTATCGCTTTCGCGAGACCGTCTATCACATCACCCTCAAGCGTGTTGGTGAAAAGCCGGAACATGTGAGCCGTTTAATGATGGACGGTGTCGAGATCAATGGAGTCGGCGTAGATGAGACAGGGCGACCGCAAGGCAGGATCCACCTGGTGGACGACCGCCGGGATCACTACGTTGAGGTGGATTTAAAGTAAAAGGATTTTGATCTACAGAGGGATGAGAACATCATGCGAAGGTACAAAAATTTAGGAACGATGGGTGCGATATTTGCCTTTGGCGATGGCTTCAAAGATGGCCCCAGGAGGAATGTGTTCATCACTATGCATCACCAGATCATAGAATTCTTCCGGAAGGACCCGCATAACCGTCATTAATCCTTTAATCCCTTCGTGCCATTTTTTTCGCATACCGCGAGTTTCCCGCCTGCCGTTGATTTTCTGCATGGCCTCATCGCTCATTTCCTGACTTTGCATTTTCTGCGGGTAGCCGGGCACGCCGAACGCCGGATTCGCGAAGGCGGGATCAGCCGGAGGACGGTTGGGCAGAGCATTCAGATATGTTGACACGTTCTCTTCCTCGCGTATGCGCGGACCCACCTGCCGCACCATATGGTTCATCATGTGGTGCACCATGTGGCAATGAAAGGTCCAATCGCCGGGATTAAACGCCACAAATTCAAAATCGTGCGCCATAGCCACGCCGATCAGCGTCGTGTTCCGGGGAATCCAGGCACTGGACGGAATACGTCCGCCTTCGGTACCAGTCAACCAGAACGTATGGCCGTGGATATGAATCGGATGATGTTGCATGGGGCTGAAGTCCATAATCCGTATACGGACGCGTTCGCCGTGTTTGCACACCAGGGGAGTGGTAAAGGGGCCGCTACGCCCGTTGATCGTCTGCCAGTTCCATCCAAATTCTCTCATCGAATCCGGGGTGCTGGTATTGGGAGAAATGAAAAAATTCTGAAAGATGAGGCCAAAGTCCCGATCCACGGGGGGATCATAGGCCACGTGAGGATGAATGATAAAAAATCCGACCATGCCGAACGCTTCCTGCATGGCCACATGGCTGTGATAAAAAAATGTTCCCGTCTGATGCAGGTCGTATTCATAGACATACGTTCCGCCGGGAGGGATCAAATGTTGGGTGACACCCGGGACCCCGTCAAATTCCACCGGAAGTTCCAGTCCGTGCCAATGTACTGACGTCGGTTCCGGTAGTTCGTTATGAACAATGATTCGGACTCGATCCCCTTGAACGGCCTCCATGGTCGGACCGGGCATACTGTCGTTATACCCCCAGACGTTCATATACTTTCCGGGAAGAAATTCCTGTTTGACCGGTGTACAACGCAATTCAAATTCTTTCACGCCATTGACCATCTTCCAGGACAATTTTTCCAGATCCGGAGCGACAAAAGGGACAGGTTCCCGGCCTGAAGGCCGAAAACCGGGGACGAGTTTTCCTAAATACTCATCGGAATCCGGAGGTCCGCCGAAGCTGGGATGATAGCGTGAATACCGAGAAAATTTGGCATTGGGATTATTCGAGGATTTTTCTGCATCCTGGGGTGGACGGTCCGATGATTCCGATGCCTGTGTTTGTTCGCTACGACTCGCTCGGGTCGAGAGAGAACCCGCCGCGGCGGCCGCACCGGTGAGTAAAACCTGCCGTCGTGTTATACCCTCATTCATCCTCTATCCTCCATCTGCCATAACTTTCATGTCTGGCAAAAATTAGACTTGCCGGGCATCCTTCTATCGGGGTTTAGGATTCGCATCGATATGGCCTGGCGGCGTCACACCCTGCGGAGCCTGGAGGCCGTCCACGAGTAAAAGTCCTTCAATGGCCACTCTGGCGGTTCGCCAGGCAATTAATTGATCAATGTATTCCAGTCGGAACATGAAGAAATCCCGTTGCGCTTCCAAGACCGCCGGCCAGGCTTCGCGGTCCGCTTGATAGCTGAGTAATTGGGTGCGATACCGCGCCTCTGATTCCGGGAGGATTTCATCCCGATACCCGATGATGTGCTGGAGGGCTGTCAGATAGCGCTGAAATTGTTCGGCCAGGCTCCGACGAAGCCGGAGTTCGATGAGGGTGACTTGGGACTCCTGCCGACGAAGGTCGGCCCGAGCCTGCTGAATCGTGCCTTGATTCCAGTCGAAGATCGGAACTTCAATAAAGGCCATCACGCCATAAACGGTCTGGGTTTCCACATAGTTTCGCCCGGCTGAACCCCGAATCTTGATATTCGGTATCGGTTCCATTTTTTCCCGTTGGACCATGATTTGCCGATCGCACATTGGCCCGGGCCAAACCCAACTCCGGACTCTCCTGGATCAATCGCCGAAGCGATGCATCAAATGTCAGGGGGGGCAACTCTTCTGCCAATTTACCTGCGACCGGTTTGGAGGGAAGCGACGTTCCCACAAGAGCGAGCAGTCGTTCCCGTTCCAACTGCAGATCGTTGTTGGCCATCATCAGACTCAACTGCTGCCGTTGAACTTGGACCCTGGCTCGATGGATATCAGCTTTATTGGCTTGGCCGACATTTAATCGTTCTTCCATTGTGACCAATTCATCCTGCCAGCTTTTCAGAAGTTCCTTGTGAATCGCCACGCGTTCCTGAGATCCCAGAAGGCGATAATATTGAATGACAATCGCATTTATTACCCGGTATTCCTGGGCCAGGGCCTGATATTCCGAGGCGGACGCGCGCGCCAGATATTTTTGCCGGCTCAATTCCAATTTTCCCGCCGTGACAAATTCCTGCTGAATGAATCCCCCTTGAAACTCGCCAATGGTTTTTCTCACATTCACCTGATCACCTATATACCCGCCGATAGGATTTGGATAGAGACCCGCCTGAAGCGCTTTGGCCCGCTCAACTTCAACCAACGACCAGGCTTGGATCAATGTAGGATTATGTTTCCGTGCGAGTTCCTTCAGATGTGCAAGAGAAAGCGGTCCGACCTCTGGGAGAGTGTCGTCCTCGTGTGTGTGCACCTCCGGGACTTTCTTGTCCTGTTGCTCTCCCTTCTGCAGATCAGGAAAGGGAGACGGAATGCCCGCCTGAGGGGAAATGGCCGGTTCGGGCAGTTCATCCATTTCATTATCGTAGAAGGGGATTGAACAGCCTGATAAACCCATGACTATGCAGAGGATCAAAGACCACAAGATAGCAGAAAAATTTTTCATTCCTGATGGATAAAGTTAAATGCCACGAAAAACATTTATGACGATCATCGTATGCAATCGCCTTAGCCACATAAAAGGATAAAATCCTAAATCCAAGCAATAAAAAATCCAAAAACACTTTGACGAATTCCGGAAGCTGTCTTTAGGATGCGAGTCAAAAGTTGGGAAGTATTTCAACGGCGCGCCTCGGGCAAGGAATCCCCCTTGCCCGAGGCGTAAAGACCGCACGCTTAGCGTGTGGCCCCAGCAGGTTGCTGACGGGTGGATGCGGTTTTGCTCATTTTGCGGCATTCCTCCGCGCATCGACGACAGGCTTCCGCACACCGTCGACAATGTTCGTTGTCATGTTTTTCGCATTCTGCGGCGCAGGCATCACAAATGGTGGCACAGATGTCGCACAGTTCTGGGCTAAATTCTGAATCTCTACTCATAAAGGCCGTACAGGACCAGCAGGCATCCGCGCAATCGACACACAGGCGGGCACATTCAGGCATCTCGCCCAGGCATTGATTTGCGCACCACTCGCACTCCTGGGCACAGCGCACGCAAGCATCGATACAAGATTGATGTTGATGAGCCATTGGAAAATCCTCCATCTTGAGGGCTGCACAAGTTCCATGCAGCTTGAAAATGAAAAAGAACCAGCAAATCTCAAAACATCTTAAAGGCGGAAACTATGTGAGAAAACTGTCGAAAACCCTTGAGTGGAAATGAGGCCAGATAAATTTTGATATTTAAATGCGCACCCAGGCAGAAGGGACGGACGTGGCTGGGTGAAAAAATGATTCAGGCCTTTACGTTCATGAAGACAACATATTGATGCGCAGGGTCATATAGTCCGGGGAGCAACAGAAGAGCGGAGATTGTAGCTGAGGTAAACGTGTTATTCTCCACCTGATTTATGCTAAGTTTAAGTGTTCACTCGTATGATCCACCGCCCAGATGAAGAAGCACTAATTCGGTGAATGAAATTTCAAACAGAGTGTTAAAAGTCTGGTTAATTCTCATGGTTATTTCTTTACCCCTCATTCACATTCATCCGGAAGTCGATCATGCACATGGAATGCCTGGCCATGTCCATGGAGGCACGTACCACACAGACTTAACCGACCCTCCCGTTTGTGCTTACGAAAATCATCGACACCATCATGATACTTTTTCTCCAGGCATGCCGTTTGGAACTTCGGACTCCCCCTCTCATCCTCCGCATGATCTTGAGCATTCTACCTACAGCTTTTCTATTCTCAGTTCATCGATCGATCCAATTCTTGAAAGCATGCCGTCGTCTTCCGCCCATGATGCGGCGGGTTCGGTTAACAGTTGAGCGCGTGATTGCCCCTCTGCTGCTGTTTTTTTTTCACGTTTCCGATTACCCCAAAATAGCGTTTAAAGTTCCTATTCCCAGATCCATCATCGAGGCCTTTTAACTTATTACCCCGTTTTTGTATCTAAATAGATAAATATCGTATCTGTTTAGATACCACTCCCTTCTCTCCCAATTCCGATTCGCAACTCGGCTTTTAGCGATGTTTCTCAAGAATTTGGTCTTTTATTGGGAATTTTCTTAATGTTCCTTCTTAATGTTCCTTTAAAAAGCTCTACGGCATTAGGCTTGCTAGATATCCAATTTGTCAACCTAATCGTGATGTTCACGAACATGGTCGTGGCCTTTTTATCAACCCTTAACCACAGTGGTTATCCTTTTCATGAAGATAACTACACAAAGGAAAGGAGTTTTACACTCGTTTGACTTGTCCACAGTTGAGAATTCTAACCAGTACGCTACACTTTTTCTTACCGCGACGATATTCCCGCTGGGCATCTAGACTCGAGGTTGGTTGGCTGAAGCAGTGTTGGCAATTCAAGGCTAAACCCTGAACAAAAGTTTTTCTCCTATTCTTAATTTTTAGAAACATTTTAAATGGTTGGAGGAAAAATGGCTAAAAATGAGGTTTTAGAAGAAGCCGATGTCGGTTTGTTGGCGGGAGAGGAGGTGCTGACAGGTTATGTGTCGGGAAATACTTTTACGAATAAACCTGTTCAGTACACTGTTGTCGATGGTCTGGCAATGTTTGAAGGGTGCATCGTTCTAGGTACAGCGGAAGAGATGGCAGCAAAAACGCAGGCCGTCGAGGAAGGTGAAAGCACCGGCATCGCGCACAGTGTCGTGATTTCTGGTGACCAGTACCGTTGGCCTAACGCTTTGGTCCCCTACACCATTCATACTGCGTTGCCGAATAAAGCCCGTGTGACGAATGCCATCAAACATTGGACAGACAACACAAACATTCGCTTTGTCGAAAGAACCTCGAGCAATGCGAGTCAGTATCCTAATTATGTGAATTTTCGTGTCGCGACGGGCTGTTGGTCCCAGGTTGGGATGCAAGGCGGCAAGCAGGATATTGGCCTGGCTAACGGTTGTTCAACTGGAAGCACCATTCATGAGATCGGCCATGCTTTAGGACTCTGGCATGCACACAGTCGTGAAGACAGAGACAGTTTCGTCACGATTAAATGGGCAAATATCACGGCTGGGAAAGAGCATAATTTTAACCAGCATATCACCGATGGTGATGACATTGGAGCCTATGACTACGGTTCGATCATGCATTACGGTGGGAAAGCTTTTTCGAAGAACGGTCAAGCAACCATAGTTCCCAAACAGTCAGGAGTGATTCTGGGCCAAAGAAGTAAACTGAGCAAAAAAGACATTGCGGCCATTCACTCCATCTACCGTACCTGGCATTACAACAAAACGGTGTCTCGAGTGTACACGACGCAACATGCAAAAAACGCGCACGTTTACCTGAGTGGAGTCGGTTATAAAAAAATAGATCCGAAATCAAACAGCGGTGTCACCAATATGCTCTCTGGTTTTTGTGAAGCGTTGGCCAATAACCGCAAGGTTCATGTTTATATGGACGGCGGGTCTATATACCGAATGCAGCTTGTATAAATTTCAATCAACAATAACTTTAAAATTAAAGAAAAGGGAGTTTACCATGTGGAATAATAATAAAACGGTTTCCAGAACATATTGTACTAGTGACAAGGAGAATGCATACGCCATCATCAGTGGCATTAGTGGATGGAAAAAAATCAAGACTGGCGCTGCCAGTGGCGTCACAAATGTTTTTCTGACTCTCAACGCGGCGAAAGGGAACGGACGAAAGGTGGATGTCTACATTGTCAGTAATCAAATAGAGCGGGTCGTCATGCGCTGATTTTGTTCAGACAGGTATTTAAAATGTAGGCTCGTTGCTTGCCACACAAAAAGTTTTCATCTAACTTAGGAGAACAAAAATGAGCCAAGGCATCACTTTCAATATATATTCACAGGGAAGCTCAGGTGATACAATGGAGTTTGTGACATCTGATACGGGTGGTGCCTCGCCGCCACCTCCCGGGTCTTTGGATAACGAGGATGATATGGTGATTTCTGCGAGCGATTCCGGACCAGCTCCACCTTCTCTTATGGGGGAAGATGACGAGTCGGATGAGTTTGATGAAGGCCCTCCGGGTCCTCCATTGGACGATGCCCAGGGTGAAATTGTCAGTCTGGATGACGATGACTCAGAGCCACCACCAGAAGATGAAGGTTAATTTTTCAAAAGAGATTTTTTATGACTGAGAATGGACCGACTTTATTGACAGGGAATATTCTAATTGATGAACAGGCTTCTGCTTTTTCAGGAGCCACCGTCAATGTTTTTCTGGAGGATGTCAGTCGTCAGGATGACTCAAGTCAGGTTGTTCAAAAACAAGTCATTCGAAACGTCGAGCATCTTGAGGGAGAAGGGCAGTCCATCGCTTTTGCATTCAAAGGCAAAGTTCCTAATCCTGAATCTCATTACATCGTGCGTGTTCATATCGATCTCAATGGGAATGATTCAGTTGACGTTGGCGATCTCGTCACCATGGAAAGTTTTCCTGTACTGACGCGTGGACATCCAAGCAACATCACGGTACGTGTCAATCAAATAAAGTAAGTTTCGAAGTTTCTATAATTAAATGCCCTCCGAGCCTTCTTGGCCTTGGAGGGCATTTTTTTTCAGGTTAGTTGCCCCTGATGATATTCCTTAATGTAGTTGAGGTCCCCAGCAGCGCTCCCCCCTCGAACGCCTCTGTCGCTACATCGCGGGCGCCGCCCTTGGCCACAAACGGCTGCCCCGCACCCGTGCTGGCAGGGTCGTCCTGTAACTCAAAACCCCATACCGGGATGGAACCACTCATCTCGTGATGGCGCCGCTGGAGTTCATGCCACGTCTGCCACCGCTTGTTTCGCGACCCCGACTCCATCTCATTCGCTTCCATGGTGTGCTCGCGCCCAACGCGGCCCTCCCGGGTCAGATTGTCCCAGCGCGCCCGATCAACTGTCGGCGCCCACTGAGGCGGACGGTGAGACCCCTTCTTCTTCCACGCGAGCCCGCCTGAGCTGGGCGCAGTTGCTCATACGCGTGTTCCAGATCGACATGACAACCTGTTCATCCTATGGGGCCTCTTTCACACTCATCGCCGCCATCGAAGATCCCCCCGTGATCGTTAAAAGCCTCGATCATTTGGGCTTGCCCACCAGAGCCCCACCCCTGCACCGGCCCGGACCGACTAGCTCTTTCCAATAGCCTGATGCCAACTGAATTCCAACCCTTGGATAAAGTTATGGCGAGGCTGTAGATGTTGTGTACTTTTGGAGAAGGGAATCACCAGGTACAATCAGTTGCAGGCGGATTTCGCGATATAAATTTTCTTAAAACCAGAGCCTTACGCCCACCACGAATCGAATCTGACTTGGATTTCCCCCCTCCTCCCGTACGAGTGAGGCGGTATCTCCAAAACTTTTGTCCAGGGAGATTCCTATGTAGGGGGCAAATTCCCGTCGGATTTCATAACGCAGCCGAAACCCCAACTCAAGGTTATTCAGTCCTGAACCCGTTGTGAACTTTCGTACACGTTGAATCGCGGCATTCGTCTCAAAGCGGGGCTGAAGGATCAGCCGTTGCGTGAGGGAGAGGTCTTTGGTCGCGGTCAATCGTGCGGACAGGTCCCCATGTTGACTGATGAAGATGGCGGGCTGAAGTTCATAGTTATACGGGACGAGACCTTGTAGCCCGATCACCGCCAGTCCTCGCGTAACGTTCCGTCCCCGATAAGATTGTGTTTCGACGCGCCCTCCTACTTGGAAATCGTAATACTGCTGAATGAAACGTCCGAAGAGAAGTTGTGAATCAATGTCGTAATCGGCCTTAAATGCCGTGTCCCGCTGGCCCTCGCTTTTGAACCAGATTCGATTGTAGTCACCGCCGTACCAGCCCTCGATGTCCCACCGGTAATCGTCATGACTTCCGTCCCCGCCAAAGTTCGGCCGGTATTCAAGGACGTCGGCGAGGAAAAAACCGTGGTTCTCATTATCCATGACAGGACTGGGCCAGTCCTGTTTTTGGGATACAGGTGACCCCGTGTCCGACATTTCTGTGAATTTTCCGGATCGGATGTCAGTCTGGACTTCCGGCTGTATCGTTTGGGGGTGGGATTTGTGTTTATGAGTGGACGTTGATTCGTCGGGGATGGATTGGGCCAAGAGAACGAATGTATTGAAATCTCCAATGAGGAAACTGATGGTTGTGAGTGAGAGGATACATCGAAACCATTTCCTCATGAATGCACCGTAGGGCCCTCGGCGGAAACCTCGACGACGCGGAACATGCCCGCTTCCATATGGAAGAGGAGATGGCAATGAAAGGCCCAACGTCCGGGAGCGTCCGCCGTGATGGCGACGGAGACCCGCTCGGCCGGTTTCACGATGACAGTGTGTTTGCGGGGCAGGAATGCCCCTGCTCCGTTCTCAAGTTGCATCCACATTCCGTGCAAGTGAAGGGGGTGCTCCATCATCGTATCGTTGACGAAGGTGAGGCGCAGCCGTTCGCCGTGACGAAAGAAAATGGGCTCCTTGGCTTCTGAATATTTTTTGCCGTCGAATGACCACATGTAACGTTCCATGTGACCCGTGAGGTGAAGCTCAATTTCGCGCCCAGGCTCCCGCTGGTCCGGGTAGGGCGTAAGACTTTTTAAGTCGGTGTAAACCAGCACCCGTGTGCCGGTATTCTCCAGCCCAATGCCGGGCTCATCCAGCTGTTGACGTGAAAATTCGGCGACGGATTGATTGCCGGTACCATGATGACCGGGAGCATGTTTGACTGGCGTGCTGCCGGGAATCATCGAATGGCGCGATGCATCCGCCGCATGCCCTGACATTTCGTGGCTGTCATGATTGTTTAACGTGGCATGGTTTCGGGGTTCGTCCATTTCCGAGTGTTCGGAATGAAGGATGCCGTGCTGATCATGTTTGTTCATGTCGGTCATGTCCATGCCGTTCATGTGCATGCCCATGCCCATGGCAGCCATGGTCCGGAGCGGCCGCGGACGACGGTTGGGGAGTGGGGCGGTCATTCCTATGCGCGGGGCCAGTGTGCCGCGCGCGTACCCGCTGCGATCCATCGTTTCGGCAAAGATGGTGTAGGCCCGCTCCTCGGTGGGTTGGACGATCACATCGTAGGTTTCTGCCGGTCCGATACGAAATTCATCCACCGCCACAGGCTGCACATTTTGTCCGTCCGCCTGAACGACGGTCATGGTAAGTCCAGAGAGGCGTACGTCGTAAAAGGTCATGGCGGTGGCGGCGATGAAGCGCAATCGCACCCGTTCGCCGGGTTTAAACAATCCCGTCCAATTTTGGTCAGGTGCCAATCCATTCATTAAATAGGTATAGGTATACCCGGTAACGTCCGCGAAGTCCGTGGGGTCCATCCGCATCCGGTCCCACATCAGATAGTTCTGCAATGCCGGCCCCAATCCCATTCGTGACACATCGGAAAAGAACTCGGGAGCGGCGCGCTTCTGGAAATTATAGTAATCACTTTGCTTTTTGAGGTTGGCAAAAACCGATTCCGGCGACTCGAAGGTCCAATCCGAAAGCACCACAACATACTCCCGATCGTAGTGAAACGGTTCCGGCTCAATCGGAACGATGATGAGCGGTCCGTACACACCCGATTGTTCCTGGAAGCCGGAATGACTGTGGTACCAATAGGTTCCGCTTTGCCGGATGGGGTAGCGGTAGCTGAAGGTTGAGGCCGGCTTGATGCCGGCAAAGCTGACGCCGGGCACACCATCCATGTCCGGCGGAAGAAGCAAGCCATGCCAGTGAATGGACGTATCTTCCATTAACCGGTTCGTGACATTGAGTGTCACATTGTCCCCTTCCTTCAAACGAATTAAAGGACCGGGTAACGTGCCGTTAATGGTCTTGGCTATTCCGGTCAATTCTCCGATTTGAAACGGAGATTCGGCAATACGTAAATCAATGGTCTTTCCCTGTAGGTCTGAAGGAGATCCCGCTTTTGCCATGGTTGTGCCGGCCAGAACATAGGAAGGAAGGAGGCGACCCACAGCCGTCATGATTCCCAGCGCACCGACCCCTTTTAGTAACGAGCGACGCGTCATTCGAGCGTCATGACGATCCTTGTTATTGCTCATGGTTGAACTTCCATTATATTCCGGCCATAGGACGGAGCTTTTACGATTTGGTGTATTGTTGACATGTCCCGTATCAGAAAATTTCAATGACCTCATTGTAATTGCCGCTGACGCCAGATGAAATAGATGGCAGGAATGACCAACAGCGTGAGCACGGTTGCCGTGACCATTCCGCCGATCATCGGCGCCGCGATGCGTTTCATCACATCGGCACCCGTTCCTTGGGACCACATGATGGGGAGCAAACCCAGGATGATGGCCGAGGCGGTCATGATTTTCGGACGGACTCGTAAGACGGCACCTTCGATGATGGCATCACGAAGGTCCGCCAACGAGTGCAGTCGATTCTCCCGTTGCCGGCGGGAGCAAGCCTCGTCCAAAAACATCACCATGATCACCCCCGTTTCTGCGGCCACTCCTGCCAAGGCGATCAGTCCGACCCACACGGCAATGCTGAGAGGATAGTTCAGGACATCCACATACCAGATAGCCCCGACCAAGGAGAATGGAACCGAGAGCAATACAAGCAGACATCGGGGGATGGACTGAAAATTGAGATACAGAAGGAGGAATATGAGAAACAACGTGAGGGGAATCACCATTTTGAGTTTTTCTTGTGCCCGTTCCAGATACTGATATTGACCTGCCCATTGTAAGGTATACCCGGATGGAAGGGTTATGTGCTTCTGAACCAGGTCTTTGGCCTTGTGAACATAGGTGCCGAGATCCTCGCCTGCAATATCGACAAACACCATACTCGCTAATGATCCATTTTCATCTCGCACAGAAGGCGGACCCGTGGTAGTGGAAATGTGAGAAAGTTGGGCGAGAGGGATCTGTTCGCCGTGTGGCGTGCTGACGAGCACGCGCTTGAGCGCTTCCACATCCTGTCGCAGATCACGTGGGTATCGAACATTAATCGGATAGCGTTCACGGCCTTCCACGGTCCATGCAATATTCTTCCCGCCAATAGCGGATTCAATGACATCCTGCACGTCTCCAACGGTGAGGCCATAACGGGCAGCGGCGGTGCGGTTCACGTCGATATCGACATAGTACCCTCCCGTGACCCGTTCGGCGTAGGCATTCCGGGTGCCCTGAAGTGTGTGAAGCAGGCTTTCAATGTGTAGCCCGATTCGTTCCAGTTCTTCTAATTCGGGCCCCAGGATTCTTATGCCTACACTGCTGCGAATGCCGGTGGCGAGCATTTCGGTTCGTGTTTGAATCGGCATCCACCAAATATTCGGCATGCCCGGCAATTTCACTTTTTTGTCCATTTCGGTAATGAGCGTGTCCCACGTCATGCCGGGCCGCCAATCTTCTTGAGGCTTCAGGGTCACGATGGTCTCGCCCATATGCAAGGGTGCCGGATCGGTTGCGGTGCGCGCCCGCCCCATTTTGCCCATCACTTGATCCACTTCCGGGAATTCTTTTAATAGCCGGTCTTGTGTTTGGAGAATGGTGGAGGCTTGTTTGATGGACATGCCCGGTATGCTGGTGGGCATAAACAGAATCGTGCCTTCGTTCAGGGGAGGCATAAATTCAGAGCCTAACTGTTGGTAGACGGGAATGACGACGATCATGCCGAGTATGGCTAAACCGACGACCAGCCATCGGGCTTTCAGAACAACTTTCAGGAGAGGGGCATAGATCCATACAAGAAACCGGTTCAGCGGATTTCGTCGTTCAGTCATCATCCGGCCGCGAATGAACCATTTCATCAAAAGGGGGGCCAACCCGATGGACAACAATGCCGCAAAGAACATGGCGAAGGTTTTGGTGTAGGCCAGCGGCTTGAACAGACGGCCTTCCTGCGCTTCTAATGTAAAGATAGGCAGAAACGAGACGGTGATGATGAGCAAAGAAAAGAAGAGGGGCTTGCCGACTTCCCGGGCGGCTTGAATAATGACGTCATCTCGTGGGCCTGAACGTCCTCCTTGTTCCCATTCCTCCAAACGACGGTGCGCGTTTTCCACCATGACAATGACCGCATCGACCATGGTTCCGATGGCGATGGCGATGCCGGAGAGTGCCATGATGTTCGAGGAGACGCCCAGATAATACATCGCAATAAATGATAGAAGAATCGCGACGGGTAGTAAGAGGACGGGAACCAGTGCGGAGCGAACGTGAAATAAAAAAAGGAGGCTAATCACGCTGACGACGATGGTGATTTCCAATACTTTTTCTTTGAGCGTGGCGATGGCCCGAAGAATTAATTCTGAGCGATCATACACCGGAACGATTCGAATGCCTTCGGGAATGGAGGGCGTGATGGTGGCTATGCGTTCTTTGACCTGTTGAATGACGTCAAGCGCATTTTCGCCATAACGCATGACCACGATGCCACCGACGGTTTCTCCTTGTCCATTTAATTCAGCAATGCCACGTCTGAGATCCGGCCCGAACGTCACGGTCGCGATATCGTGAACGGTAATGGGCGTCCCCTTTCCGTCCGTTCCGATTGGAATGGTTCGAAAGTCGTCAAGCGATTGGATGTAGCCGCGGCCCCGTACCATATATTCCCGTTCACTGGCCTCAATAACCCGCCCTCCTACTTCATTGTTACTGCGTCGGATAGCCTGTATGACCTGGGGAAGGGCGATACCATATCCTTGTAATTTCACGGGGTCCACCTGGACCTGATACTGTTTCACGAACCCGCCGATGGTCGCCACTTCCGCCACGCCGGGCACACTTTGCAACCAATAGCGCAAATACCAATCTTGAAACGAGCGAAGATCGGCCAAACTATGGTTTCCGCTTTCGTCCACCAGCGCATATTGATAGACCCACCCGACCCCTGTCGCATCCGGTCCTAAGGTTGGAGAGATCCCTTCCGGCAGTTTTCCTACAAGCCCCTGCAGGTATTCCACCACCCGGCTTCGGGCCCAATACATGTCGGTTCCGTCCTGAAACACAATATAGACAAACGACAAACCCAGAAGCGATTGGCCTCGAACATATTTGGTGCGTGGGGCGCCTAACATCGAGGTGACAATGGGATAGGTGATTTGATCCTCAATCAAATCCGGACTTCGGCCAGGCCACTCCGTCAAGACGATCACTTGCACATCGGATAGATCGGGCAGGGCATCCAGGGAGGTGTGATAAACGGCCCAGATTCCCCAACCCATCAGAAACAGGGTCAGGATTCCTACCAAAAAGCCGTGACGCGCACTCCAGTCAATGATTCGTTCAATCATGTTGGATCACTCACATTCCGGACATGCCCGGCATCCCGGACATTCCTCCGCCTCCGGCAATCACCGAAAATGTTTCCTGAATATCGGGCTGCCCTGCACGTTGGATCAGGATCGTCAGATCCCATTGGCCCGCCATTCCAAGATTGACCGTGGCTTCATAGGTGCCTTCCGCTTTTGCTGTCATCGGAACCGTAGCCGGTAGCATGCCGGGCATCGGCATGGTGAAGGTGAGTTGAACCTGCGCAGGGGAGACCGGTGTGCCTTGTTGATTGGAGACCGTCACCTGTATCCGGTTTTGCCCTATGTGTACGGGCGAGGGATGGGTTGTAAAGCCCAGCGTGAGATCAGCGGCCTGCTTCTGACTCTTTCCTGCCGGTGTTTTATTCTCCGGCGTCATTCCTGATCCTGTCATGGCCTTATCCATTCCCATATCCATCTTGCCCATGTGCGCCTGCTCCATTTGTATTCCTCCCATCCCAAGCGCGCCCATCATGTTCGAGCTCGCCATGAGCTTGCTTTCCGAATCGAGGAGAAACGTGCCGGACGTGGCGATCCGTTCGTCCAGAGCCAGACCCTCGACGACTTCATAGTAGCCGCCGACTTTCGGACCAAGGGTGACTTGCCGTGGTTCAAACATGCCCTCTCCCCGGACTACATAGACGATCTGTCGTATCCCGGAGTCGAGCACCGCTTCCTCAGGAACAGCAAGCTTGCTTCCGCGATTCACCTGAATCTGAACAGTCCCATACATGTCCGGTTTCAGCCGCAGCTTCGGATTCTTGAACACCAGCCGAACGGTGTTGGTTCGGGCCTCCTGGTTGAGGTAGGGATAGATAAAGGTAATTTCTCCTCGAAAGGTTTCTCCAGGATAGGCCGCCAGGGTCAGGATTCCCTCTTGCCCCACGTGGACGAAAGGCATTTCATACTCAAAGACTTCCGCCTCCACCCACACGGTAGACAGGTCGGCAATGGCATAGAGGGTCATCTCGGGTTTCACCAACGTGCCTTTAAAGACCTGCTTGTCAATCACGTACCCGGCGACAGGGGAATAGATTGTGACATAGGTCTGCGGTTTGCCACGACGCGCTAAGTCATCAACCTGCCCATCCGTCAATGTCCAATGCCGGAGACGGTCGCGTGCAGACTGGACCATTTGTGCCGTCTGATGCCGGGTTTCGAGAAGAGGGCTATCCTGAATCTGCTGGTTGGCTTTCATCGCAAGCAGATATTCCTCCTGCGCCGACACAAGTTCCTGGCTGTAGAGGGTGAACAAGGGCTGCCCTTTTCGAACAAGCTGGCCTGTGGTATCCACAAAGAGATCCTCAATCCAACCCGAAATGCGAAGATTGATATGGGTGAGACGTTCCTCGTCATAGGCCACCTTCCCCACGGCACGGATCACCGTCTGGAGCGATTGCATGCTGACCCGCTCTGTGGTGACGCCAATCAATTGTTGCCGTGCCGGAGTCACCATGGCATAGGCCTGGCGAGTTTCCATTTCCATGGAAGAACGGTCGCTCATGGTATCCATGTCCGGCATGGGTTGGTCGGTAGGCGTGGCATCGTTCGTGGTCTTTCCCGCTGATTGAAAGACATGCCACCAGGATTCTTTGAAAAAGAACAGGCCTGCCATCAGGATACAGAGCACAACTCCGAAGATGATCCAGCGTGGTGGTGATTTGTGCGTGAGCATCGTGCGTCTCCTTCTTACAAGTCTCCGCCCAGCACGCGTTCAAGTTGGGCGACTTGCTGTTCCCGGTTCACGAGCGCCCGGATATATTCAAGCCGAAAGGCGATGAGCGCGCGTTCCGCCTCGATCAGATCCAAAAAATCCGTGCGATCCGTCCGATAGCCCGCATGGGCGGCTTGGAGAACCTGCTGTGCCTGAGGAAGGATGGTGGTGCGATAGAGTTCCAGAACCTCTTGCGTGGCCTCAATTTGCACCACCAGATCTTTGACCTGAAAGCGCGTGAGGGTGACAAGGGTCTGTTGCTTGGCTTGTGCGGATCTGACCTGCGCTGCAGCTTCCCTGACACCTGCGTCATACTTCGGTTTAGTCCAGAACGCGAAGGGAATGTTCACCATCAGATTCCCCCCGAATCCGTCGTCGGTGTGGTAATTTTGCCAGCGCTGGAGTTCCACCCGAAGGTGTGGGTAGTACCGCAATTTGGCCAGTTGTGTGGCCGACTGAAATCGCGTCACCGCCAGATCAGCTTCTTGAAGTTCCGGGCGGAGTCGAAGCGCATGCTCCTGGAGTTCTTCAAGCGAGCGAGTCAGCGGTTGAGGACGTGGTGCTCGCGGGATACCAAGCGGAGCATGGGGATCACGATCCAGAATGGTATTGAGATGAGCTTGAGCGGTTTCCCGTCGTTGATTGAGGACGGGTAATTGTTGGGAAATCTTTGACAGCTCTACCTGAGCTCGCAGGACATCTACCTGTGTTCGGGTTCCCACTCCGTATTTGGCATTGGCAATATCAAAGAACTGCCGGAGCAATTTTTGCTGTTCATGATGAACCTCAATGGCTTTGTGCGCGAACAACAGCTCAAAAAAGGCCATCTTGACCGCGGCGGTGATTTCGCGGACTTTGGCGGCCACGCGTTGTTCCGCCTGGTCGGCTTCCCGTGTCGCCACCTCGGCTTTCTTCGAGAGCAATCCCGGGAAGGGGAATTGTTGCGCAACCCCGTAGATAACCGTTTGCGTTTTGGTGACATTCAGCGAATCAGGCGTATTCCACAACTGAACCTTTAATTCGGGGTCGGCCAGAGCTCCCACTTGAGGGGCGCGCTCCTTCATGGCCAAGACCTGCTCTTGTGTTGAGGCGATCTCAGGATTCTTTTGAATGGCTTCCTGGATCAGGGGCACGAGCTCCAAGACCGGTTCAGTCGTGCCGGGTGGTTGAGCCGCGAGTGAACCTGGCGGCCCAAGCCATACCATTCCGAATGCCACTATCACCATGTATCTGAAAATTATCTGGTGCATGGTTAACTCCGCTTGTTATGTGGTGACCATGGACTCCTCACCGGTTCTGCCTAAAATCCAAAGAAGCAGGAAGGAGAAAAAGTCCTGTCGATCAGGCCTGAAGGCGTCAGACCGGGATCAGTAAGGTCGTGAATTCAGGGAATTGGTGATGAACGGAGAAACGGGGAGGGGATCAAATACGAAAAACCGAGATGAGGAGGAGAAGATCTTCTGGTACGGCCACATGGCCGGTACCGGGTGGAAAGATAAATGTTCTGGAGGAGGGGACAAGGTCAGGGAGAAGCAGGGCCATTTCGCCAATGAAGGGGGCATGCGCCTGGCTGTTTGAAGGGGTATCGATACTCGATTGGACCGCAAGAGTTTTAAACCCGTCACAGAACTGAGTAACAGGCTCTTCCCCCGGCATGGTGCAATCACTCACTTGAGTTACCGGGATTTTGTCAAAGACCGGCACCACGCAGGCATAGGCGTTAAAGCTGAACGCAAGGAACAGACCAATGAGGAAGAGGGCTAACAATTTCGGGAAGGATCTCATCAAAGTTATCTTAACTCTTCAATGTCTTCTCAGTAAATAGCGTTTGCATCAAGGAGCCGTTGGCTATGTTGGTCGGCCCTTCATGAATTCATGGGGGCGAATGATCGTAAAGGCCATTCCTGATGATCTCTTTCCAGAAGACGATGAATGAAATTTTCATCGAATAACCTTAACCCTTCCCCACTCACTTTTTTGTTTCGGATTGGTAGTTGGAAGAGTTTAACTGAAATAGTCGTCATCCGATGATCTTAAAGGCAGTTTCAGATCGGTCCTTTTCACATTCCGCGCTCTCGGCCCTCGGATTATTAACCATACAAAATTTGGAGAATAAGGGGAATGCGAAATTATGGGAAGATTCCTAAAACAAAAAGCCCCACACCCGACGGTGTGAGGCTCAATGGTTGAATAACTCTATATCGTCGAGGGGCCGAGAGCGGCTCACGGGACGCTCGTTCACCCCAACCGCCGATCGGCCGAGTATCTGGACAGCAAGGGGGTCTAATCGCACCCCCCTGGCCCCGTATCGTTGACGCAGAAGCCGTCCGCCTCGCTGAAGGTCGCGTTGTCGTCGCCGCCGATCGCGCCGACCTCGATCTTCACCGGTGTATCGTCAGGAAGGGACGCGAGGTAATCGGCGGGTACAGTGACGGCCTTTATGGCGATATCCCCGGGCACTCGGACGCTGAACTTGAGCGAGCCCGTCGGGTCACCATCCTCGACGTCGGGCTCAAGAACGATCTCAAAGGCGTCGACATCCACGTCCTCCGGGTGTTTTGGAAGAACGCCGGCTGTGACCAGGTCGTCGAGGTCAGCGTTCGACGCGCAATTCCCTAAGTCATCTCCGGCCATCCATGTGATCACGCTGCCGTCAAACATCACGGCCCCAGGAGCCGCCGGCAGCTCGTACGTGAGTTCCGTTTGACCCCTCGACTTCTCGCCTTGGTCTCCCATTCCGGTGAAGACATAGGTGCCTGCCGTCCAGCGCTCCAGGAACTCCTCGAGGGTGACGATCTCGTCGTCGGGCTCCGCATCAGGAGCGTCCCAGCAGAGCGGTTCAGCGCTCTCGGCAAACGTCTCCGTCAACTTCTGCTCCCGCAGAGGGCCCTTGGCCTGATCCTCGAAGACCTTCGCGCCGTTGGGGTCGTTGATTTGCGCTGAGTTTAAGTCGTCGCCGTCCATTAAGAAGTGAAAACCGATGTCCCCGTCCGTTGCGTTGATCTCGATCAGCGCTTTGCATTCACCGAAGTCGCCGCACGGCTCAGTGGCTGTGACAACAGTTGTCCCCACGCCGAGGACCAAGGTGACGACGGCCGCAGCCGAAACAATCCCAATCATGTGTTTTGTCTGCTTCATCATGGTATTTCTCCTTTCGACGTATAGGGTATAGGGAATTTAAACACCCGTTTTGCGAATCGACATTCCAAAACAAAAAACCTCCTCAACCCTTTACCGGCCAAGAAGGTTCATCCGTAAACCACCATGCTCTCCGTCTCTATCTTTTACGTGGCCCAACCCTACGTCTTTCGCTGAAATAAAGCAACCTTCCGTTCACCCCCCAAAAACACCAAAGCCCAAACCCGCAAAGGAGTCAGGCTTTCATTCAACAGAATCGTCTTATCAGTTCAAGTGTTTAGATCATCCTGCCAATCACATGATCCCCCTGATTCTCCGGAGTATCAATACGCCGGTAGCCTTCCAACGTTTTACCTAAACGGCCACTTACTGGGGTTCGCTGCATCGACAGGTTAGGTGCATCTTGATTACTGCAAATTATGTCCGGATTCGGCCAATTTGCGTCCTACCCCAAATGTCCGCTTGGGGTGGTGAGTTCAATTGATCAACGCAACACTTTACCTTATCTTCTAGAGCTGGAGTGTGACGATGAAACACCGAACCCGCATGCACTTTATCACTGAACAAGGAGCCGACATTTGGGATCGCTGGCAGCGTGGCGAGTCCATGAGTTCCATTGGCCGCCTTTTTGAGCGAGAGTCCTCCTCAATTTATCCGATTCTTTCGCCCAGTGGGGGTATTCGTCCTCCTAAGCGAACACGATCTCAATTCGCCCTGAGTCTGTCGGAACGCGAAGAGATTTCCCGTGGGGTCGCCAGGAACCAATCTACAGCGGGGCTCTAATGAGAATACGAATCGGCTGCTCAGGCAGTATCTTCCAAAGGGAACTGACTTATCCAGGTATACGCAAGTCCAGCTCAACAAAGTGGCACGGCAGTTGAACGAACGTCCGAGAAAAACTTTACACTATGAAACACCAGCGGAGAGATTTCAGGCCTGTGTTGCAGCGACCAGTTGAACTCACCGTCGTAAGCGGACGGTTAACTGAAAGTTCTACGATGACGCCCAACTAAATGAATCACTAGACTTCCCCAAAATGGCTTGGCATTCCTCAACCCCGTCTTTACTCACGCTATACAGCAGAATATCGTATTCGGTTACAGTAGGATAAACGAAGAAAAGAGTCCAGCCAGAATTCCAGAAACAGGTTGAAGGAATTTACCCCGAATGGGATTCCGGCCCGGAGGACCGAAGGCATTAATTTTATTGGTAGGTAGGGTAGCGGTCGCGCCTACAGTCCGTTGCTTAAGAGTCAATGGTTTAGATTTGTCACGGAATGAAGGACCTTAGGCGGGCGATGGGAACCTGGAGTAGGGCTGAAAAGAATTATTTTATGGAAGGCACTCCGAGATCTTTGCAGATTTTCTTTGCGAGTTGGTCACGAATTTCTTTATGTCTTTGGACAGCCAACCGTTTATTGAGTTGAGGATTATGCCACCGGGAATGCCGACCACCTTCCCTCAACAGCTCACATGTGTGTGCTCGAAGGTGACGAACCAGTTCCTCCCGTTTCATACTCCAATAGGCTCTTCTTCGAAATTGGAGCCAGCCGCTCCCAGGGCTTCTTGTCGATTAAACTCTAGCGCTTCCTTTAGAGTGATCTTGAGGGTTGCAAGTAATTCCTCACGGGTGCTCTCTTGGCAGTTGACGCCAGGAATTTCTTCGATCCACCCGATCCACCATTCAGCGTCTTTTTTTATCACAGCCGTATATGCTTGATTCATGATTCGTCTCCTTTTCATACAGGAAGCAACGTTCCGAAGAATTTTAGCGTTGAATATTATGTCTATCAAAGAGGAATCGGCTTCATTTTGGCAATTATTAATTGAAGAATTCTCACTATTCAGGTTGGTCTACAGAGGAAGCATGCCGTCTATCTGATGCCCGGTTTTCGAGATGAATTCTCGCCTTGGCAATGTCCATGTGACTCAATATCCCAACCGGCCTGGATTGATCATCCAGCACCGGGGCCTGTTTTACATCTTTCATGTAGAGCACCCCTAAGGCTTCGCGGACGTTCTGCCCCTCATGAACCGCGGCCACCTCGCGTTTCGCAATCGTGTGGATGGGTCCGCGAAAATCCTGACCATGCGTCATGGCCCGATAGACATCCGTTTTGGTCACGATGCTCAGAAGCTTTCTTTCACCGTCTATGATGCAGAGCAGGGTATGTGCACATTTTCCAAATGCGATGATGGCATCATTGATACAGGCGGAGGAGGGAAGACACGGCGCGGGTATTTTCATCACGGATTCGACCGGAGACGAGAGCAAATCTGTCGACCATCGTGACTCTCCCAAGACTTCCTCCTGAGGTCCCCGTTGAGCGGTGTAGCGGAGCATCTGACTGAGACTTTGGAAACTTCCCACAAACGACTTAAACTCCTTCGAATTAAACACCATGAGCGTGGCGGGGGTCTTGGCGGTAATGGTCACCTGCCGGACGACACCATAGAGAAAGGATCCCTCTCCAAAATGATCCCCCGGAATCAACTCGTCACGCCATAAGACATCACCCTCCTTATTACGCCTGACGGCTTCCAGTGATCCTTCTTCCACCACATAGAAGGCGGAGCCTTGTTCCCCCTGGCGAAAGATCACATCGCCGGGCTCCACATGCATGCGTGCGATTTTTTGCGTTTTTTTCAGATCCAGATAATTGAGGTCGGGTGGGAAAAAAAGTTCAAAGGTCCAGTCCATCATGACCCGCAGTTTGCGGTCGAGTCCCGGCAATTTCAGCAAATGAATGGTCCGGGTCAACCACCATGCAAAAAAACCGCTGAACCGGAACCCGAAAATCGAGCAGACGCCTTTATGGTGGCCGATGGTCGCCATCTGCCCCATCATTTTATATCGGAACGGACGGAGGCTGTTCCCTGAAATTGAGGAAGCGATGTTTTCCGACGCATGCCGGCCGAGTTGTATGGCGAATTGAGCGGTCGGCGGGGCCTGATGTCCGTATCCGTCGGGGTTGGACGCGCCATCTCCGATGCCCCAAACATGGGTATAGCCTTTGAGACGTAAATATTCGTCAGTGACCAGCCATCCTTTATCGTACTCCGCCGCGAGATCAGCGAGTACCGGATTCGGGGCGTTGCCAATCGTACAAATCGGATTAAGAGAATCGAGCCGGGTTCCATCGCTCAGGCGAATATAGGAAGGACTCACCGAGGAGGCCCGCCTGTTCAACATGATCGTCATGCCTCGCGATTCGAGAGACTGCTGTGCGAAACTCCCCAAATCCTCTCCTAGTTCCGGGAGCAAATACGGTCCGGAATGGACGAGGGTGACGCGCAACTCGGATGGATCAAACGAGGGGTAAAACCGCCTGGCGTCATGCAGCAGGTCGAGAATTTCACCGGCCGTTTCGACTCCGCTGTATCCTCCGCCCACCACCACGAAGTGCAGGAGAGCTCGTCTGAGATCAGGATCTGATTCAAGGTCCGCGTCTTCGAGCCGTTTGATGATATGTTCCCGTATACCCAGGGCATCGGCCAGCGTCTTTAAGAATAAGCCGTGCTCCATCATGCCGGGCACCGCCCGCAGATTGGTCGTGCTGCCCAACGCGAGGATCAGATGATCGGCTTCGACCGGTTCAAGCCTCATTCCCTCATCGGCGCTGAAATGGACACGCCGGTGTTGCAGGTCAATTTTTGCCACTTCGGCCCGTTGGACCATGCAATGGCGCAAGGCCAACCGGATAGGGTTCATGACGTGGCGTGGCTCGATTCCCGCCCCGATCACCTCGGAAAGAAACGGTTGATACACAAAATAATTTTCAGCGCTGATCAGAAGGACCCGCTTGACGGTTTCCCGACCCCAGAGTTTCTCGAACCGCTTGGCGCAGGCCAGGCCCGCAAATCCTCCACCAAGAATTACGACTTCCCACTTCGTGTTCATACCGCTTATGATCTTTTTCCGCTTCGATCAGAAGTAAGAATTACAGCCGTATGATGAACCTCAGCATCCTTATCATTATCATTGATTGCTTGCTGTACTTCGACCAAAATACTCCCGAGTTTATCATGCTTTTACACTCAATTCTCCTTTAAGAGAACTAGGAGATTCCCTGGCTTTGGCGTGTAGGACCCTGGTCACCATCCCCCTATATCCGTTCCCGAAGGGGATTGGATCTTCGCTTGCCCGGCCTTCGCCGAAACAGCTAGATTTTCCTAATGATGACCGTATTTATGAGACACGGACAAGTGAGTGTTGCGATAAAGTGTGAGAGACCGGACATTGTCTTTAGCGCGGTTCCTCGTCATCCGGTTCTGCTCCTGCTAAAGCCGGCGATTCACGATCATCGCGACGGTAAGGAGGAGTGCCATGTCGATTGAACTTAATCACACCATCGTCCCGGCGTATGACAAAGTGGCCTCGGCAAAATTTTATGCAAAAATGTTCGGTCTCGTGTTCGATGAAGGAGAAGTCGGCTATTTCGCGCCGCTGCGGATCAATGAGACACTCACGTTTGATTTCGATGATGATTATGGTGACAAGTTCGATATCCATCACTATGCATTCAAGGTCGGTGAACATGATTTCGACCGAATCTTTAGTCGTATTCAGGCTGAAGACATACCATATGGGAGCGGGCCGACTGCGCGGGAGGATATGACCATCAACCACCGGGGTGGGGGACGGGGCGTGTACTTTTGTGACCCGAATGGGCACATCCTCGAACTCCTAACGGTGGGATAGGGAGGTGCTTGACATCCTGGACACCAGCTGTATACATCGCCAATACAGGTGTGCAGCAGGATGTGTGAGATAAATCGTTGTCTACGCATGCCCATTAAATTATTTTCATAAATCGTTTTGGGAGAACATGATGGAGAATGCTCGTTCAGATGCGCTTGTGTTGTTCGGAGCCACAGGCGATCTCGCGTATAAAAAAATTTACCCGGCGCTTCAAGCCATGATTCAACATGGGAAAATCGATGTGCCGATTATCGGTGTCACTCGAAGTGGCAAGGACGTGGAATATCTCCGGGAACGAATCCGGGACAGTCTGGAGAATTTCGGCGATGGGGTCGATGAGACCGCCTTTGCAAAGCTTTCTCATTTGCTCAGAAATGTTGATGGGGATTATCAGGAGGAAAACACATTCACTCGCCTCCGTCAGGTCCTGGACACCGCGAAGCGCCCCCTCTTTTATTTGGCCATTCCTCCGACCCTGTTTCCCGCCGTGGTGGAAAGTTTAGGAAAGTCAGGTTGTGCTTCTGGCGGACGGGTCGTCGTGGAAAAACCATTCGGACGTGATCTGGCTTCCGCTCAAGATCTCAATCACACCCTGCGTGGCGTCTTTGAGGAGTCGGCTATTTTCCGTATCGATCATTATCTCGGAAAGGAATCCATTCGAAATCTACTCTTTTTTCGATTTGCCAATTCATTTCTTGAACCCATCTGGAATCGTAACTACGTGGAAAGTGTGCAGATCACGATGGCCGAAAAGTTCGGGGTTGAGGGCCGGGGAAAGTTTTATGAGGAAACCGGTGCGATCCGTGATGTCGTTCAGAATCACCTGCTGCAGGTCGTAGCCAATCTGGCTATGGAGCCACCCGTCAGTGCGGGCGGAGAAGCTGTCCGCGATGAACGGGTTAAGGCATTCAAGGGCATTCGGCCACTCACCGGAACATCTTTGGTACGCGGACAGTTTCGAGGGTATCGCGAGGAGGCCGGGGTGAGGCCGGACTCAAAGACCGAAACCTTTGCCTCGATGCAGATTCACATTGATTCGTGGCGTTGGGAAGGGGTGCCCTTTTTTATTCGCACAGGGAAATGCCTGCCGGTGACCGCAACGGAAGTGTTGGTCAGGCTGAAACAACCGCCGCAACGGCTCTTCGACAGCTCACGGTCTGAGTCACCGAATCATGTCCGTTTCCGGCTGGGCCCTGATCGAGTGGCGATTGCGTTGGGAGCTCAGGCGAAGCAACCCGGTGAAGGTATGACCGGTGAGGATATCGAGCTGTACGTGTGTCGCCAAAAAGGGGATGAACAGGGGGCGTATGAACGCCTCATGAGCGATGCCATGGAAGGGGACACGTCCTTGTTTGCGAGGGAAGACGGCGTCGAGGAGGCTTGGCGCATTGTGGACCCGATTGTGAAGATGCCCACCCCTGTCTTTGAATATGCGCCGGGGACCTGGGGTCCTAATGAAGCTCAGGCGGCCGTGGCACATATTGGTGGATGGCATAACCCGACGGAGGAGGAATGAACTGATATTTCTTATTGTAATCCGTGCTGAGTGGGTCGATCGCAAGGAAGTGGGCATTTGACTCAGGAAATCTTCCGGACGCCTATTGCAATTTATTCGCAGGGCCATAGAGGTTCTGCTAGAATTCGAATCATTGGAATCTGACAAACGGGTGCTGCAAATACGAATATGGTAAACCTTCCCCTGGCACCCACCACACTCTCCTTGTGGCGAAGGCTTGCGCCATTGTAGACGGCCTGCCCGTGGCCGCCGAACACGTATTCCCCATCCGATGAATAAGCCTGAAGCACCTCCTGTCGCACGTACCGCATCCCCACCATTGCCGGTGAGCTTCCGGCAGGCCGTGGCCTTCTGGCTCAAACTCGGGTTCATCAGCTTTGGCGGGCCTGCCGGGCAGATTGCTATCATGCACCAGGAACTGGTCGAGCGCAGGCGCTGGATTTCCGAGCGGCGGTTCCTCCACGCGCTGAACTATTGCATGGTCTTACCAGGCCCGGAAGCCCAGCAACTGGCCACTTATATCGGATGGCTGATGCATCGAACATGGGGCGGAATCGTGGCCGGTGCGCTATTCGTCCTGCCGTCACTTCTGATTCTGATTGCCTTGTCGTGGATCTATATCGCGTTCGGTGACGTGCCGCTGGTCGCGGGTCTGTTTTACGGCATCAAGCCAGCCGTGACGGCCATTGTGGGGCAAGCCGCTCAGAGGATCGGTTCCCGGGCGCTCAAGAACAACGTGCTGTGGGTCATTGCCGCCGCTTCCTTTATTGCAATCTTCGCGCTCAATGTGCCGTTTCCCGCGATCATTATCGTTGCTGCCCTTATCGGACACTTCGGCGGTCGGATCGCACCTGACACGTTCAGGGCCGGTGGCAGCCACGCTAAAGCCGACATGTCGCTTGGCCCGACACTTGTCGATGACCACACTCCGACACCCGAGCATGCCTGCTTTCGTTGGACGAAATTGCTCAAGGTGGCCGTCGTCGGAAGTTTCCTGTGGGCTGTCCCGATGGCGTTGCTGATGGCCACTTTTGGCTGGCAGCACACGCTGACACAAATGGGCTGGTTCTTCACCAAAGCGGCCATGGTAACTTTCGGCGGGGCCTACGCCGTGTTGCCCTATGTCTACCAGGGCGCGGTCGGACATTACGGTTGGCTCACGCCCACACAAATGATCGACGGTTTGGCGCTCGGTGAAACCACTCCGGGGCCACTCATCATGGTCGTAGCCTTTGTCGGGTTCGTCGGCGGGTACATGAAAGCCCTCTTCGGTCCCGAGTCCATGTTCCTCGCCGGGGCGGTGGCTGCCACACTGGTGACGTGGTTCACCTTTCTGCCCTCATTCCTGTTCATTCTGGCGGGAGGACCCCTGGTCGAATCAACCCACGGCGACATCACGTTTACCGCACCGCTCACCGCCATCACGGCCGCCGTTGTCGGGGTCATCCTCAATCTGGCGCTGTTCTTCGGCTACCACGTTCTATGGCCCCAAGGTTTCGCCGGCGTCTTCGACTGGGTATCGGCATTGATCGCGCTGGCCGCTGCAGTGGCCCTCTTCCGGTACCGGCGGAATGTCATCGAGGTTATCGCCGCCTGCGCGTTGATCGGTCTGATCCTGAAAACCTTCATCCTGTGAGGTGAGGTCTGAGGTGAATTACCCGAGAACGTTCTCAGACCTGATCCTCGCTAGTCGTTCCGTACAGTAAGTGAAAAGCCGATTACCGACAGAGAGGGAGGGGATCCATGAACAAACGTTCAGTTCTTCATAAACCCACATTCGCAAACCTCACCTGGTTTCTTCTGGTCATAATCTTTTTGGGCAAAGCTACCGCCGGTCAGTTTGGGACTCCTAAGGGTGACGAAGGAACACGAATATTCAACGGCACCGAACACCCCAATTATAGCGGGCATTTCCGCGTGACCGGCCGGAAAGGCACATTGGTAGGCACCATGGGAGAGAAATCCCCGTGGGACCATATGGATTACGCTGGCATACATCTGAACCCGGTCATGGGGACGATTGAAATTGAGGTCGATGAGCGAGCCAACACGGGTCAGGTACAAGGAACGTTTGTTGAAGGCGATGACCGCTACCGGTTGGTCTTTACCCATTTTGCGGGAAAAGCTCCCTATCAGGATGGAGGCCTGGCCACGAGGGTGTATGAACATGGCGATTCGGGAAACGGGGATTCCCTCTATCCCAAGACATGGCTCTATCTCGCAGGCTGGGGAAAGGCCGATGTCTTCAAAAACGATCAACTTCTCTTTAAGGACTATGCCGCCCACTTTATGGTGATGGAACGTTCCCGGGATCCTCACACCCATGAGGTGCCATATCCCACGAAGCGCACCCTTCCCGGAGGAGAAACGGATCCGGCTGGAATGGAAATCGATCTCTGGGTGCGGTCCGCAGAGGCCAATACCAAAAATTTCCCACCATTTGAAACATTTATTCATCTGTTTTGGGAAGAAGTCATTTGGAAGTAAGCCGGTAAGCCGAGGAGGTGAACGATGGGTGTTCTCAATGGTAAGGAACCAGTTGTGATGCTATTCGGGCGCTTTTTGCTGTTTGAGTTGGTGATGGCCTTGCTTGTCCTGCTGTTGTACGGTCCAGGCTCCTTATGGGCTTTCCCAACGATTGGGGATGAAATGAACTCTCATCAGACTTGGAGCTTCGACACCGATCAGGCAGGAACCCTTCCTCGGAACTTTGTGGTTGGAACCACATTGGATGGTCGAACAGCCGGGGAGTGGAAAGTCATCGACATGAACGATGCCATGAGCTGGCTGGATGATCTTGATCGAAGGGAACACAAACGAATCGAAAAGGTTCTTCAAACGCTTGAGGCAGCAAGTCCTCCCCATGTGCTGGCCCAACTCAAGAATCGTGGCTTCGAGCAGGATTATCATGTGATCTTGGTTGAGGGAACCACAGTCACCGATTCAGACCTCAGCGTGTCGCTTCTCCCTGTTGCGGGAAAAGGGGATATGGGAGGAGGGTTAATTTGGCGAGCCCAGGATGCTCAGAACTACTACATAACCCGAGCCAATCCGCTGGAGCAGAATATTCGGTTGTACCGGGTGGTGAAGGGGGTTCGCTACAAGCTGTCGAACTTTGACCACATCATTTCAGTCGAAACCTGGCACACTCTGCAGGTGAAGGCCCGAGGTGATCGTCTTCAGATCATCTTCGACGGGCAGACGGTGTTCGATGTTCGGGACGAGACGTTTCAATCCGGTCACATCGGGTTGTGGACGAAAGCAGATGCGGTCACATTTTTTGATGATCTCCGACTATCGGTAGTGAAGTAACCTCCTTCCCGAATTCTTATACCATCCACACACCGGGTGCTCGATCTCTCAAGAAAGTTATGCCCCACCAGGGTCTCACAGTTTGCGTCTCGTAAAGCGGCAATAGATAAACGGTTGTTTGTGGCCTCCCGGAGTGAGGTGAAGCTCTTCAAACGACTCAATAAGTTCGAAGTCATTTCCCACGGCCAGTGGCCTTGTGGACTGACGACGGTGTTCATGGTCTCCCGGTATTGTTCACGATCCTCCTCATTGGTCAGAAAATGAAACACCGCCCGGTCATGCTACACATCATATGTCATAGAAGAAGGAAAGACGGTGATATCGCCTTCAATCCAGGTGACCTGGAGCGCGTGAGCGCCAAGCCTGGCTTTTGCTCTTTCCAGGGCGGTGGAAGAAATATCAAGCACAGTGAGGTACTCGAATCCCTGATCGAGAAGGTTATCAACCGGTGTCGAATCGCCTCCTCCCACGTCGATGATGTTTGCGGTTTTGTGAACCCCCTGTCGATTCGATAAGATAAAACGACATGGTCGGATGACCTTGGTGCCAGCCCAAACAATCGGCAGCGGTGGTCCGATACACGTCTTCCCAATGTGTTTCCCCCTCCCTCTTTCAACTTCTTTTTAATATACAATGATGCGGTCTGCAGATTGAAAAAGTTCGACCATCCGATTCAAGGCGATGGGAGTGACTTCAGGGGCGACGTCATCAAGGTCAATATTATACAGGAGCATCATGGTTTGATTGCCATAGATGGTCACACCCATCTCCTTCAAGAACCCCAAGTATTCTCCATACTGATGAGGAATCTTTTCCAGCGACACCCCCATTTGTTCGGACAGGCTGACCCGCTCGCGTTCCGGTAGCCTGGCCCGATCGAGAGCGGTGGTGTCCGAATGCACCAGACGCCCGAACCAACCAAATCCCTTGGTGACGGAGGTGACGGCACTGGCATCCACTAGAATCGTAACCTGGTGTCCGGCTTTCACCAGAGCCCACGCCACGTTGGGAACGGCACAAATCTGGGCGTCATCCTCGGCCAGAGACGTTTTCATATGAATGAGGAAATGTTGAGGCTGAATTTGCTCTGCCTCAACGGCCCTATTTCCGGTAAGAAGGGTCAAGAAGACGATGCATAGACCCAGTCCAAATTTCATATTTGTCATACACAACCTCCTGAGTGATCGTTTCAAGGCGTGGGTTTACATGTCCAAATGCTGGGTCTGCTGAGGCGGGCAAGGCACCGTTCCATAGGAACAAAAGACGCAACAATCTCCTGCCTTGGGTTTGAGAATTGTCGCGCACTTCCGGCACTCATACCTCACTTGGCAGGAATCAGATGACATGGTTTCGGCCTTTTGAAAACCGCATTGCGGGCAGCGTATGACGGATTGTCGTTGTGCGTGTACTCCCATTGATTAATCTCCAAATTTTTCTGTATGACAGTTCGTACCATCCCATTCTCCATGTTGGTGGAACTCATGAAAGTTTTCATACTTGATAAGACCAGTTTCCTCCTTCCTGATTCTCATGGTACAACCTGTAGCAACTACAGATGCAAGAAGGTGTCTCACGGAGTGAGGGAGCATGGATACCATTGGAGTCCTGTCCAAAAAGTCCGGATGCCACATCGAGACCATCCGCTATTACGAGCGTATTGGTTTGCTGTCGAAACCACCGAGAACCGAAGGCGGACACCGTCTCTATGGCAAGGACCAACTCAAACGGTTGGTCTTTATCCGTCGCAGCCGGGAACTGGGTTTTTCGCTTGAGGAGATTCGCACACTGTTCAGGCTGGTTGACGGTGAGCGGTATACATGTCAGGAAGTGAAGGGGGTGACGGAGCAACATCTCAGGGAAGTCAGTAAGAAAATCGCAGATCTGCGAAGGCTTCAAAAAATACTTCGTTCGATTTCCTCCCAATGCGAAGGTGGTTTGGTTTCGGACTGTCCGATTATTGAATCGCTGTTTGCAGAAAAACGCCTATTATAAATAGGAGGGTCGTATTGCATAGTCCAAAGGGTTTGGGTGCGGTGTATGGGTTGAGCGCCGCGGTGCTCTTTGGAGTGACGACCCCTCTTCTCAAGCTGTTCCTTCCCGTGTATGACCTGCTCCCTGTAGCTGGCCTGTTATATGTAGGAGCGGGCCTCGGACTTGGTCTTTTTGAAATAATTTTGTCGTCTACGGGGTTTTCGGCCCCGTCCCAGGCCGAAACTCCCATTCAAAAAGGCGATACCGGGCTGTTACTGGGTATCATTCTGACAGGCGGAATTGTGGGCCCCCTTCTCATGCTCTATGGGCTGGAAAGGATTCCTGCCGTGGTCGGATCGCTCCTGCTCAACCTGGAAGCTCCTCTCACCATTCTTCTGGCCGTCACTCTTTTTCGGGAACATATGGGGAAACGAGAGGTTGGTGCAGCCATGTGTATTTTTGTCGGTGCAGGACTTCTCAGTTATGGCCCTGGAGCGGTCTATTATGACTGGTTAGGCGTCATTAGCATCAGTGGGGCCTGTCTGTGTTGGGCCGTGGATAATAATCTTACCCAGCGGCTGTCACTTCGAAGCCCGCTGGCTGTGGCGAGGATCAAGGGGTTGAGTGCAGGAGGATTTTCCCTGGGACTGTCATGGATACTGGGCTATGAACTTCAGGATATGACGGCAATCGCCCTGATCATGGTTGTAGGATTTGTGGGATATGGAGTCAGTGTCGTGCTGGACATCTATGCTCTCCGCATTCTCGGCGCCGCCCGGGAAGCCGCGTTCTTCGCCACGGCGCCGTTTGTCGGGGCCTTGGCTGCCGTGCCTATACTCGGAGAACAGTGGGGACTTGCGGAGTATCTGGCAGGTGCCGCTATGGCTATAGGGGTCGGGTTTCTTCTGCGAGAACATCACAGCCACCTTCACGTCCATCCAGGCATGGAACACGACCATGTCCACACCCACACCGACCCGCATCATCAACATGATCACCAGGAGGACGTCGTCGGGCCGCACGCCCATTGGCATCGGCATCTGCCGTTGCAACATGATCATGGACATATGTCGGACCTGCACCATCGACACGAGCACTAGCAAGATGCCGGAAAGGATTGCCCTCGATAGTTGGATGGTCCATGATGGGGTCTGTTGTCCTCCCTAAAAATAGCCATTACAAAATTCTCCTTTAGACCCAGAGATATCAAGGCTTCTGTCTCGTAAAGCGGCAATAGATAAAGGGTTGCTTATTGCCCCCTGGTGTCATGTGAAGCTCTTCGAACGACTCAATAAAGGTAAAGTTACTTCCGATGGCTAAGGTCAAAAATTCAGGGGAGTACCGAACGACCGGTAATTCGCTGCATGTTGGTGGAGCCTCATAACCAAACGTTGCCATGATTACGTGGCCTAGTGCGCTCACGGACTGGTTCATGGTCTCGCAGTATTTTCCTCGATCCTCCGCTTCCGTCAGAAAATGAAACACGGCTCGATCGTGCCAGACATAATACGTCTTGGATGAACGAAAATCAGTGATATCGGTTTCGATCCAAGTCACGAGATCCGCGCGATCACCCAGCCTGGCTTTGGCTCTTTCCAAGGCGGTGGGAGAAATATCGAGGACGGTGACGTCCATGAAGCCGTGGTCGAGGAGATGGTCTACCAATGTCGAATCGCCTCCTCCCACATCGATGAGGCTGTCGGTCTTCTGAACGCCTGTCGACTCGATCAGGTTCAACGACATGGTCGGATGGGCCTGATACCAGCCTAACTCTTCTGCAGCCGTGGCCTGGTACACGTCTTCCCAATGTGTTTTTCTCTCTTGATTCATGGCCACTTCTCTTTCGGGCGCGATCAATGGTTGCTCGGCTTTATCCTCCAAATATCTCAATCTTCATGAGAGGACAGGGGACAGTGCCGGCAAAACTACAAACACAGCTTTGTCGCCCTGATCGATCTTCATACATAGAATACATTCCGTCTCCTAGCATCTCATTTTTACTAATTTGATTACACTCCGGTATGGGTGTGGAATGTTACCGTTTTATAATTTGCCCGCCTTGTCCTCGTGGGTAGGCGCGTCTACTTCCAGCCATGCCAGGAACAATTTATACCCCAACGTTAAAACCACGGCTCCAATGAATAAGCCAATAATACCTGACAAGAGTAATCCCCCGATGGCACCCATGAAAATCACCACCATTGGGACATCCAGTCCGCGTCCCAAAAAGATAGGTTTGAGGATATTATCAAGCAGACTGACAAAAATTGACCATATCAGAAATAGGACAGATGTCAGGGTATCCTGTGTTAAAAACACGTAAATGACCACCGGAATCATGATAGGCCAGACGCCGATTTGCACGATGCCAAGAATGAGACACAAAAATGCCCAGAATCCTGCTGCAGGGATTCCCGCAATGAAGAATCCCAACCCTGCAAATAGTGACTGAATCAGGGCCACCCCCAATACGCCTCGCGCCACGCTTCGCACGGTCGCTTCTGCAAGGGTCGCAAGCTCGGTTCCCCGGTCTCCAGCCAGGCGTCTACCTATACTATGTGCGAGCTGATGGCCGGACCTGGAGTAAGCCAGGAGCACCCCGGCAATCAATACCGCCACAAAAAATTGCAAGATTGCCAGACCTGTCCCTGTGACCATAGACAGAAGCCAGCTTGCCAACATCCTGATCTGGGGTTCAAGTTGGACAAAGGCTCCCTCAATATTCACGGAAGCCAGATTCCAGATATTGGCTAAAGGTTTTCCAATCAACGGCCAAGTCTCAAGGCCCTGCGGTGGTGGGGGGACTGTGAGTGTCCCATCCCTCAAATGATTCACAATCATTTCCCCATTTTTAACGAGAAGTCCTCCTAGCAGGACTGCAGGCCAAACCAGGATCACCAACATACCGGCCGTTACCAATATGGCTGACACACGAGGAGAATCATGTAACAGATTTCGTAGAGACCCATACACCGGATAGATGGCCACGGCGATGATGAGACCCCAGACAATGGGGATGACAAAAGGGCGCAGGATGAGAAAACACCATCCAACCCAAATGACGACCAGGCCGATCCGGATCGCAGCCTCCACCGCGTTTTTCGTAAACTCTTCATTTCTTGGGGGAGTCGTTTGATTCGCCATATTGGTCTCATCCTTCTCCTGATACTTGAGTATGGAGTCGTGATCCTTAAAGGACGTGGCAATTTATGGGTGACACACCACGCTCGCCGGTGACGTGATTCAATTGGTGGTCAACCTGTTCGATATTTTTGCCAACCGGTTTACCTTTCCTTCGTCAAGTCGGGATAGGGGATCAAAATGGGGATAAGGACTTTTCCAGTAGGACCCAAAGGTATCAGTGATTGGATGTCCAATTGCTATCTATTCAAAAAAGTGGCTTTACAAAGTTTAGCGTGGGTACATCTATCTGCCAATGTTTGAGACCATAAACCTAGAAATTCAAGTGCCACACATTCCTCCCCTTTGTAAGGGGAGGTAAGGCGGGGTAGAGATTCAGCTGTGTGCACTTGGGATTGCGCCCACAGTTCTCGCAGCAAGTTGCCATCTGGCGTTTCTATCTCCCCTCGCTATTGCCTGGTGTGTCCCGCAGGGCGCGACCGTGGCTTACAAAGGAGGGAGCTCTCTTCGCAGATCCGTGTGGTCCGTACAACCCCGACTAAACCCCGACTAAACCCGGAAGAACCAAAACAACTGTAATCAATGTGGGTGAGGTTGTGTCGCGCGTCGTCTTACCGGTTTTCCAGACGATTATAGTCCAACAATCCTGCCTCAATCGAAGACTCCTTTTGATAGGCAATCCGTAAGGCATCACTATGTTTCCAGAAATCGGGATGGCTTCGGCTGACACCAAAATGACGCACCAGGGCTTGATAATCCTCCTCACTGCTGAGGGTTTCCACGGCGCTGACAAAATCTTGTAATTGTGATGCTTCGACATGGTAGAGGGCGTTGGGATAGGCACCCAAAAATCCCGGCACCACGGTTAAGGTATCTTCTGCGGGAATCCGCCTTTCCTGTTCAAAGAGCAGATGGGAGACATTGCTTAAGCCATTGTTATGGATGAGGGTCACCACCTGATGACTCGAATCGCCGGGATCTGTTGATCCGCTGTCACTGATTGAGACAATGATGTTTTGTGGTAACCAGGAAACGGCGACACCCTGGATGCGCGAGAGTCTTGTCAATTGTTGACGGACGTGCGAATTGTTGATTTTCTCGATGGCATAAGAGGGGAATAAGACGGGCTTGAGGTGTTGGCGTAACATCCCGACCAATTCGGATTTGGGGTGGGCGGTGGTAAAGTGAATGCCTGTTTGGCGATTCACTCGTTGGTTGTACATTTCACCAAATTTTTCTATTTCAGCACTGGCGTCTCGATACCAGAATTTCCATTCGTCTGCCCGCGTGCGCTCGGGAAGGAAGGTGAGAAAACCCAGTTCACCTTCCATCCGCAAAAAATCCATATAAAGCCGGGAGTTTAACTGGTGACCGATATTGCCATAAATGTCATACCCCGCGACCAGCAGGTAGTGAATGCGCTCAAGCAACGCATAGTCGAGGACTACCAGTGTTTTGGGTTCATCGCCGACAAAGCCCTTGACGACGGTCGCATTATCTAAATGCCGAAACACCGTGAGGGCTGCATTGGCATTCCGGCCGTCGCCATCCCAAATGAGGTCGAGAGAAATTTCTTCCGGTGTGGAGAGATGTTGTCGCAGATACTCCACTTTTCCTGCGAAATAATTCTTTTCTAATTGAGAATACTCCAACCAGTTTTTCAGGGCTCCGGCATTACTCTGCTGTTCTGTCGGCATCCGAAGATTCCGCTGTTCCTTCTCGAGAAATTTGGAATTTTGGGCTAGAGCCGGACTCTCAGGATTGCCGAAGACAATCCAGAAGTGCTCGTTTATCACGTTGAGAGCGATTTGTCCTCGACACACGGGCCCTTTGATGAAACTCATAATGGTAAACTCGGCTTCATCAAGCAGAAACTGATACCGGGATTTGACCGGGAGGCGTACAAACGTTTCGAAGGGATTGGCCGAAGCCTCCGGGTCATAAGACGGGAGAGTGGGAACGTCGTATTCCGGTGCTAAGAAGAGCGTGTGATAACGCTCCATGCGTTGCGTGTTGAGCACATAGGGCATATGGGTTTTGGCCAAAATGGTCGTCCGAACCGGCTCAAAACGATAATAAATGCGCGCAACTTCCGGATCATCGTAGGGACGACGCGTGGCAATGCTGTCGATGGGTCTCCCTGGTGGGGTGGTCGATCGAACGAGACGAAAAAATAATCCGGAGCTGTCATTTTCAAAATACAGATGGGCCAGGAATAAATGCTCATAGAGGTAACGACTCATTAACTGTTCTTTACGACTATTCCCATTGAAAAACGTTTCCCACTTCGAGATGTATTCCAGAAGGCTTGCTCCTATTGGAGGTGGAGCCTCATAGGTTGCGCCTTCTTCCAACCACGTCCTCAATGTCCCGTATTCCCGATCTGATAAATCCGGTAAACCATAGGGCATACCCCATAAGGGATGAGTCTCGGCGAAGTCATCGAACTCTTCAACCGTCGGGCAATATTGGGCACGCTCAAGAGAAAAATCAAAACCGGCTGGTAGGGGACTGACCGTGGGAAGGGGGTGCTGACGCTTCAGTTCTAACATTTTGGCCATCAAACCCCCATTGAGGTTGGCTTCTTTTGTCTGCACACGTTCGTTTAATACCGGATAAAATTGTTTCTCCCGCCATTCAGCGGGTGATTGGGCATCGACAAAAAGCCGCGTCGGTTCCATGGCCAATAATCTTCCGGCATGATACACCAGATTCTTATTGGCACCGCGTTCGATTCCTTCCGGTGCACTGAGATCGAGTTGGCAAGGAGCATCGTAACAGCCATGACACACGATACACCGGGCCTCAAGAATGGGTTTCACATCCTCCACATATTGCACTGTTCGTATTTCGACCCCTGGTGTGGTGTTCAACCGGTTTTGAGGTGAGGACTCCCCGAATTGTTGATCGAGATGTAGCCCGACCAGGAGGGTACACCCGCCGCCGATGATCGTGAGAAGCAGGGTGGACATTATTTGGGCATACGGTCGAGTGTTCATCGGATCTCCATAGAGGTGATCTTTTATGACTAAAAACCATTTTTCCTTGTTTGATCGAGACCACTATATCGAGGATAGGGTGAAAATTGCTAACCTCGATATATAACTTTCCTCGCAAAAGTTTTCACGGGACATTTCCGGAAACCCTTCTAGCATGAGAGAGGCGTCTATTATGTTTACCCACGTAAGATCCATGAGTCATTCTTCGCGGCTGTTCCCGATAATTCTTGTCTGGGGCATGTTATGTCTGGCATTAGTCATTCCGACTTCGGGTTGGGCACAGAATGCTTCTGAAGAAGAGTTCCTGGTGGATAAAGCTCGTTTTACCCTGGAGAATTTTCTTGCGGATCCCGACATGCAGTGGTTCCGGGATTATATGAAGGACGCCCGGGGCATTTTAATTGTTCCCCAATTTATCAAAGGGGCCTTTTTTATCGGCGGGTCGGGGGGAACCGGTGTGTTGATCGCTCGTGATGAAAAAACCAACGAATGGAGCTATCCTGCCTTTTTTACCCTGGGTGGTGCCAGTTTCGGATTCCAATTCGGCGGACAGGCTTCGGAAGTCGTGTTGTTGGTCATGACGCAAAAGGGCATCGATTCCCTGATGAGTACGACCCTAAAATTGGGTGCCGATGCTTCCGTAGCGGTTGGTCCAATCGGGAGAGGGGTTGAGGGATCGACGGCGCCGAATTTGAGTGCGGATCTCTTATCCTTTTCCAAGGCAAAGGGATTGTTTGCCGGCATTTCACTCGAAGGGGCCGTTGTCGCCGCACGGGACGCGTTAAATACCAATTATTACACAACACCAACCAAAACGATCGATATCCTGGTGCGGCGTAGTGTGAGTAATCCCCAGGCCAATCCTTTGCTCGAAGTGGTCAAGAAGGCGACTAAAGGAAACAGTTAACGTATTTTGAGAAAAAGCTGAGTTTGCAAGAAATACCATGACTTGCCAGGCTAGGGTCTGGAAGCGTGATCACAATGCTTCGCGGATTTCCCTTTGCATCCCCGATCCGTTTTTCTTAAGACCTATAGATAGAGGAATGAAAGGAATTCATGAATGGGTGACGACATAAAAGCCTCCGATTGCCGCAGCGGAAAGCCGGGATTCAGGCAGGTTGTCCGGCTTAAAAGACTCGGATTTCCAATCGTCCTCACGATCGTACTCGTTGTTGCAGGATGCGCGCAGACCGAACAGGCTGGAAACGTGCAGACTTCAGGATTTATCAGAGATTATTCCCTTCTCCAAAAGGGAGAAGAGGGGGAAGCGCTTCTCGTGTACAAGAATCCTCAGGCTGATTTTTCCACCTATCGCACGTTATACGTGGACCCGGTGACCGTCTTATTGTCAAAGCAATCTTCGGTTCCCCAAGAACAATTACACAAACTGGGTGGAGATCTTCGTTCAAAGATGATCTGGGCACTCAAAGAAGATTTTCTTGTCGTTCCTAAATTAGTACCCGGAGCATTACGTTTAGAGCTGGCCTTGACCGAAGCCGTACCAGCCGATGTCGGCATGGATATTTTCACCACTCTTGTCCCACCGGCTGGTGTGATATCGGCCGCCACGGAACTTGCCACGGGCACACAGGCTTTTGTGGGGCGGGCCACTGTTGAAGGAAAATTAACCGATGGAGATACCGGCACCCTGCTGGCGGCAGCCGTCGATCGTCGAATGGGAGGTCGAACGCTGGATGGCTCAATGGATTCATGGGATGATGTTCAGCAGGCCTTTCAGTACTGGGCCACCAGATTGTCCCAACGGTTTCGTGATTGGCGGGCAACGAAAGAGGTCTTTCCTCGGTCACCATGAGGGAAGGCACGGTTGAGTCATTTCGTAATGGGATTGATCTGAGTGTCCTCCTCACACTCTCCTATGGTGAGCTGTCTATGGCCGATGCCCTAAGGACATCCTTCCGTCCCTGATAGGGGTCTGAAGAGAAGTTGACTCAACTTGGGAATTAAAACCTGATCCTCCCTGGATTTTTTTTAGACATCACAGGGAGCAATTCTATGAAAGACACATTGGGTGAGCAACTGATTGGGACATGGAAGCTCGAATCCCGTTTGGGAAATCCTGTGGCCGGATCTGTGCCGGTATTCCACATGGGAGAGCCTCCGATGAGCATCATCATGTACACGCAGGATGGATATATGTCGGCGCAGTTAATGCGTTGTGGCCGTCAGAACTTTGCTTTGGGTGACTAATTCAACGGGACCATCGAGGAATATTGGGAAGAAGCTTCCACCTATATTGCGTACTCCGCCGTCAATGGCGATGACGTGAAGGGACAATAACCTTGAGCGCCACTGTCCAACTCCAAAACCGTGAGCGGGCCGCGATATTACCCATCCGCTCACTTGGAAACCAGGCTTTTTCGCGCGCCGCAGGCGCACCCCTGATCGAAGGCAACACTATCCGACTGCTCCAAGACGCGTCCGAGAACTACCCGGCGTGGCTCGATGCCATCCGCGGGGCGAAACGGTACATTCACTTCGAAAACTACATCATTCGCGAAGATGATGTGGGTCGAATGTTTGCCGACGTGCTTGTTGGTAAAGCGCAGGAGGGCATGCGCGTGCGTCTCATTTACGACTGGATGGGCGGATTCGGTAGAGCGTCGCGGGCTTTTTGGAACCGTTTGCGCGCGGGCGGTGTGGAAGTGCGTTGCTACAACCCGCCGCGGTGGGACTCACCTTTTGGCTGGCTCAGTCGTGACCATCGAAAGACGATCTCGGTGGATGGCGAGGTGGGTTTTGTCACCGGCTTGTGCGTTGGTCAGATGTGGGTCGGTGTGCCTGAAAAGAAGGTTGAACCGTGGCGCGATACCGGCGTGGAAGTGCGCGGACCGTCGGTGGCTGTCATTGAGCAGGCGTTCGCAGATGTCTGGGCGATGATGGGAGAGCCGATTCCTGAGCACGACCTGTTCAAACCAGACGGGCAGGCGCAGAAAGGCGAAACGGCCCTTCGCGTTGTGGCGAGTGTGCCGGCGACGGCGGGGATGTTTCGCGTCGATCTCCTGATGGCGGCCCTTGTGAGGAAACGCCTCTGGTTGGTCGATGCGTATTACGCTGGGACGACCTCCTATGTGCAAGCGTTGCGTGCAGCCGCAAGCGACGGTGTTGATGTGCGCCTGCTCGTGCCGGACGCAACCGACATTCCGCTTCTTAGGCTCTTATCCAGAGCGGGATATCGTCCTTTGTTGGAAGCCGGTGTGCGAATCTTCGAGTGGAACGGGACGATGCTGCACGCGAAGACGGCCGTTGCTGATGGACATTGGGCGCGCGTCGGTTCGACGAATCTCAACCTCGCCAGTTGGTTAGGCAATTGCGAGATGGACGTCGTCGTTGAAGACGAACCTTTCGCGCGCCTTATGGAGCAGACGTATCTGCAGGACTTGGAGAACGCGACCGAGGTGGTCTTAGATGCTCAGCGGAAATTGCGCGCGCCGAATCAACCTCGCCATCCGCATCCAAAACTCTCCAGCGGCGGCGGGAGCGGCGGGCGTGCCGCTGCAGGCGCTCTCCGCCTCGCCAACACGGTGGGCGCGGCGTTCACCAACCGGCGTATCCTCGAACCCCTCGAAGCGCGTATCACGGTAACGGCGGGGGTGATGCTCCTGATGTCGGGGATTCTCTTCGCGTTCTTCCCGCGCCTGTTAGCCTATCCGCTCGTCCTAGTCTTCACCTGGATCGCCGGCGCGCTTCTCTACAGAGGTTACAAGCTGTATCGCGGCAAAGGTCAGTGAGAGAATGGACGGTCCACAAAGTGGATCGTCGTCGATCTGCACGGCGACGGGATAGGGGATGAGCGTCACCGGGATCCAACCATCTCAAGGGAGGTTGACGTCGAGCGTCCCGTCTTGTCGATAACAAGGCCCATACGTCATTTTGCTCGACCTATCGGCGGTTCCCGAGCCCTGCTGCTCTGAGCAGGCGGGGCTCGAGCTGACGCCGGAGGTGATCATCACAATGTTCACGCATTACAGGAGGAATCATGTTCGGAACCATTCGCAACCTCGAAGGTGAAAAGATCGACTACACCTTCCATCCGGGAGATAACAGTCGGAAGGTCATCGTTGTCCTCGGGCACGGGGTCACGGGCAATAAGGATCGTCCGTTTGCCGTCGCGCTGGCAGAAGCCCTGTCACACGACGGAATTCCGACGATCAGGCTGTCGTTTTCCGGTAACGGTGATTCGGAAGGTCGCTTCGAGGACTCCACAATTTCCAAGGAAGTAGAAGACCTTCGCTGCGTGCTCGACGCGCTCGACGGATGGAACATCCTGTATGTCGGCCACAGCATGGGTGGAGCTGTCGGCGTGCTGCTGGCTGGCAAAGACACACGTCTTGTCGGACTCGTTTCATTAGCCGGCATGGTTCATACGGAAGCGTTCGCGCAGCGCGAGTTCGGCAACGTCACCGCGGGTGTGGGCTTCATGTGGGATGAGCCGGCGTGCCCGCTGTCGCAGACTTTCATCGACGACACCGTGGCCATCGGCACCGTCGTCACCCGTGCTCCCTCGATCCGGATCCCCTGGCTGCTCGTTCACGGAACTGAGGATGACGTTGTTCCTCTCCAGGACTCGCTCGACATTTTCGAAAGAGCCAATACACCCAAGCAGCTCGTCCAGATTGAAGGTGCAGACCATGTGTTCTCCGAGCACATGCCGGACATGATCAAGGTCGTACACGAATGGGTTCGAGAGCAGATCGGACGCGCATAGACCGGTTTTGTATTTGATAAAGGAGTGATAAAACGTGGAGTCGTGGCTATGTCGTCACGGCCATCGGATGTGTGATTACCTAAGCCCCAGTCTGACAAGTACTCAGGAGAGGATACGACGAAAAGGCCGTTCCGTATCGAAATCGGCTCTAGGGCTTTGTGCCGGTCTGGTTTTTCTCGGAAAGATACATGCCCACGAGCCATGCCACCAAGACGGCAACATAAAATTGTCCGACGATCGCCTCGAGATAGGAGAGAGTGCGGGCGATCGGCTTAATGGGGGTCACGTCGCCGTAGCCTAAGGTCGTAATGGTGACATAGCTGTAATACAGCAATTCTGCAAACTGGACTCCTACCGCGGTGGATGTCAGGCCGTGAAACGAATTCGGGTTGGCGATGTTGATGATGAGATAACACACCGACCAGTTGAGACCAATCAGGAGATAAATGCAGATGGCGCCAATGATTTTATTCAGGGTGATTGGGCCTGAAAGGAGCAAATGCCGGGAAGCAATCCAGGTACTGACCAGGGAGAACACAAATAGTATGGCCATGTTGACAAACTGAAGCTCAGGAATGTCCAGGAAGTAGTCGATGGTGGCAGTTGCGATTCCACTTACGGTGAGAATTCCTCCTCCCACCATTCACCATGTTTTTTCACTCACATGGCTCCATATCCCCATCAGGAGCATGAGGCAAAGAGCAGGCTCAAGGAACAAACGCCGGGTCTCACTCGTGACCCCTACTTCTCGTGCGATGGCAACCGAGAGCAACAGGAACAACAGACCTCCTAGCAAATACCCAAAGTTCATCCTTTTGATAGGCATCGGTGTCTTCTCCGAATGGCGAAACAGGCTGGCTTCATTAGTATTGCCAGCCCTGTTTCTTCTGGCGCTCCAATGGTCGGCAAGGTAAGAATAGCGCTCCTTCAGTTCAGTTTTTTTTGATAAAGAGATTGGTCCCGCAAAGGAGCCTTTCCACTGTGGCAGGCATGGCCACAAAATCGACGCCATTGGTCCAAGGGCAACAGTCCGGAATTTAAGGGAGGTGGCGGTCTCAAGAGTTCTTCGTCCGATCTGCAAAGATTTGCGGTATGGGCATTTATGAAAAACTTTCTCCCCAATTGTTGCGCGGGGTAAATGATGCGGACGGTGCGCAAAACCCTTTCTTCCGAATCTGAGACATTTTGCAGAGTCTATCATAGGAAAAGGATAGGGTCCCCGATTTAGGATGCAAAACTCAAAGGGATGCTCCATAATACAGCCCGCTGAATAATGGAGAGAGGATTCAAGAGCGTCCACTGAGAAGTCGGCTGTTTGTGGGGTTCCTCTTCCTGGTGCCCTATGACAGGATGAGGGCGAATTTGTTGAGAAGGGTTGAGCCCCGGGCCGAATCCTGTTGAGAGAGCCGCATTGCCCTGGTAGGAAAGGATTGATGAGATTTTTATACTTGTGGGAGGCATTTCATGACGCTAGGAGAAAAACCTGATTGTAAGAACAGACAAAGGTATGGGCTACAAAAAACATGGCCATTCGTTCTCACGATTCTCCTCGCCGCCTGTGCGCAAAACCCTGCCTATCTTTATGAGATGGGTGAGAGGCCGATACCCATAGGAATCGAAAATGAAATCATTCCGCATAGCACCACTCAGGATGAGGTGTTAACTCTTCTTGGAGAGCCCGTCGCCCGCCTCAAAACCAAGACACATGAGGGACATATTCACATCTGGACCTATTCGTATATGGATCTTCAGAGCACCTCAGGGGACAAGGGGGAATCGCTGACTATCACCTTTGATGATAAAACCTTTGTGGTCCAAAGTGTCACCAGAGGCCCGCTTTAACGAAGGATTGGAAAACTATGTTAGAAGGTGGATCCTTTGTTCCTGACGCGGCCGTTCAATTGTATCTCCAACCGTATTTTTCAATTACTAAAATTTAAGAAAATTGATCCGTTGATCTGGCGGGTTTCTGTCCAGCCTGTTAAACCTCATGGGCCATCTTTTTAGTGGATGGCAACTTTCCGGAGCGATCTTACAGGCGGCTTTTCGTGTATGCGCTGAGGCGTTTCGACGCATAAGCGGGAAGACCGTTCGCCCCTTGGCCGTGCTCACCTAGTTCTCTGTCCGCTCTGCGCGTCAAGGCGATGGCGGCCTTGTATTCGAGAAACAACAGGACAGGACTGGACGGGCCTTTTTGAACAACCTGCTTCGCTCATGGAAGATCCTCGATGCCCTCAAATCAGGCGATTTCTTCATCCGCAACGGGCCCAATCCATGTCTGGTGTCGCATGTTTTGGCTCGTTGTTGGTGAAAAAATTTCTCGAATGTGTTAAGAACACCAGCGACACGGTGGAACATTCCATCGAGGACACACCGTGGAGATGATGTGTTTCCAGTCGGATCGAACGGGAATGACATGGCCGCCCCCCATACCTTAATCGCCTGCCATGAATGCGATCTCCTTCATCGTATTCACCCGCTCCATTATGGTGAGCGGGCCAAGTGTTCGAGATGTGGAGCATCGTTGTATGCGAAAAAACGGGATAGTTTCGAACATACCATTGTACTGACCCTGGCCAGCCTCATTTTCTTTACCCTGGCGAATGTTTTCCCGTTTATGACATTCGAGCTTAATGGCCGTGTTCAGGAGAGTCTTCTCTCGACAGGGGTGAGGGAGTTCTTTGAACGGGAAATGTGGGCGTTAGGGGTTCTGGTGTTGTGTGCGAGTATCATTTTCCCTGCCCTGAAAATTCTTGGCATGTTGTACGTTCTTGGACCGTTGGAATTCAACAAGCGACCGTGGCACGCCGCTCTGGTCTTTCGGATGGTTGAGCACTGCCGGACCTGGGCCATGATGGACGTATATTTGCTGGGAGTGATTGTTGCCGTGGTGAAGTTGTCGGATTTGGCCAATCTGGTTCCCGGTGTGGCGATTTATTCATTCGTCGCCTTAATCCTGACCTTGGCTGCCGCCGACTCTGCACTGGATACTCATACGGTTTGGGAAAAAATGGAGAAGGTTTCATGAGCGGCTCTTACCCTACCGCAGCCCGGTCCGGGCTTATGAGTTGTCATGCCTGCCATGAACTCAGTCGAATATCCCCGCTGTTGAGTGAGGGTGAGGCCATCTGCCCTCGATGTGGGGCCCATCTGCATCTGAGGAAACCCAATAGTATTTCGCGCACGTGGGCACTCTTGATTGCGGCCTACATTCTCTATATCCCGGCCAACCTGCTTCCCGTGATGACGGTGATTTCGTTCGGGAAAGGCGAAGCGGATACAATCCTGAGCGGGGTCAAGGAACTCATTCATGCCGGAATGATGCCGATTGCCTTGCTGGTATTTTTCGCCAGCATCACCGTGCCGGTTTTAAAGCTCCTGGCGCTGACGTATCTGTTGCTGTCTGTCCAATATAAATCTCAATGGCGTCCAAGGGAACGGACCAAGTTATACCGGATGACCGAGGTGGTCGGCCGCTGGTCCATGATTGATATTTTTATGATTTCGATTTTAATTGCCCTGGTAAAACTTGATGCCTTGGCGACAATAGAACCCGGGCCGGGAGCGATCTCATTCGCCGCAGTCGTGATTCTGACCATGTTTGCCGCCATGAGCTTCGATCCCCGATTGATCTGGGACAACATAGAGGAGAAATCATGAAGGACAAGGAATCCAATCCTGGCGATTTCGAGGATTTGCCCAAAGCCACAGTACAAAAAAAGCGTGGGATTTCCATTGTGTGGATTATTCCTATCGTTGCGGCTCTTATCGGAGGGTGGCTGACTTACAAAACGATCTCCGAAAAGGGTCCCACGGTCACTATCACCTTTCAAGATGGGGCCGGGTTGGAAGCCGGAAAAACCAAAATTAAATACAAGTCCATTGAGGTCGGAACCGTTAAAACCGTGCAAATCAGTCATGACCTCTCTCACGTGGTTGTGACCGCAGAACTCAGCAAACAGGCTGAGCCCCACCTCACGGAAAATGCCCAGTTCTGGGTGGTCCGTCCCCGCCTGGGATTGGGAGGTATTTCGGGGCTTGAGACATTAGTGTCCGGAGCCTATATTGCCATGGATCCCAGGCCAGGACCTTCGGCTCGGACTTTCACGGGACTGGAGAAACCACCTGGAGTGACACGAGAAGACAAAGGGGCCCAATTCCAATTGCAGGCGGAAAATCTGGGATCGAGTGCACCTGGCGCCCCGGTCTTTTATCACGATATAGAGGTTGGCCGTGTTCTTGACTATGTCTTGGACACCGAAGGCGAGGGTGTCTTGATCGATATTTTCATTCAAGCCCCGCATCATCTGCGGGTACGGGATACCAGCCGATTCTGGCAGTTAAGCGGATTTGAGGTATCACTGGGGGCAGAAGGTCTTGATGTGAAAGTGGAGTCGCTCTCCTCCCTTCTCACGGGTGGAATCGCGTTCGATACTCCGGCCACCGCAGGTGGGTCGGGTGAACCCAGTCGACCCGGAACGGCCTTTAAACTTTTCAAGAATTATTCCAGTATCCAGGACGAGAAGTATGTCATGACGCGTCCGTTTGTGATCAATTTCGATGGATCAGTGAGAGGCTTGAGCGTCGGGGCTCCTGTGGAATTCCGGGGAATTAAAATCGGGGTCGTCTCCGATATCGCGGTTAAGCTGGACCCCAAGACGCTTGACATTAAAATTCCCGTGCTCATCGATATCCAGCCGGAACGCATTACCGCCCCACAGCTCGTGCAGGCACACGTATTAGAGGATAACTACGCGATCATGAAGCATATGGTGAAACGCGGCTTAAGAGCTCAACTGGTGACCGGGAGCCTCTTGACCGGGCAGTTGTTCGTCGGGCTCGATTTTCACAAGAATCTTCCCGAGAAAGAGCTGATTATGTCCGGAAAATATCCGGAGATTCCGGCCATACCCGCAGCGATGGATGAATTGCGACGAACGGTTACCGATGTGATGGCAGAAGTCCGACGGTTGCCTCTTGATAAAATTGCCCAGGAAATCCTGGAAACCGTCGAAGGCGGCAACCGTCTGGTCAATTCCTCTGAGACCCAAAATGCCGTCCGCAACCTCAATACCGCATTGGGCAATGTGGAACGACTTACGGAGGGACTTGATCGGCAAGTTGACACTCTGGCAACCAGTTTAGATGAGACGCTGGTAACCGTTCGGAAAGCGTTGCAGGTCGCTGATCCCAATTCACCTGCTGCAGTGAATATGAACAGTGCCCTGAAGGAGCTGTCTGCGGCCGCCCGCTCTATCCGGGTTTTGGCCGATTATCTTGAACAACATCCTGAGGCATTAGTCAAAGGGAAACATTGAATGAGGTGGACATGAACAGCATCATACATGGTTTCCGTATCATCGTGGCCTGCGTAATCCTTCTGACTGTGCTCGGGTGTGGGACCAGTCAACCTTCGCATTTTTATTTGTTGCGAGCCCTGTCGCCATCCTCCAATTCAATCCTAGCAGACACGAAAGGCTCAAGCCTGTCCTTTGGGTTGGGACCGGTCACACTTCCAAAATATTTGGACCGGCCGCAAATTGTGACTCAATCCGGGGGGCATGAGGTTGAGTTGGCCGAATTCCATAAATGGGCTGAACCGTTGAGCGAAAATGTGTCTCACGTCCTGGCGGAAAATCTCTCAGTCATTCTTTCGACGGATCGAATCGAACAGTTTCCGTGGAGAAGAACAACTCCCGTGGATTTCCAAATTGTCGTGGATATCTTGCAGTTCGATGGTACCAGGGGAGGGGAGGCCGTCTTGTCGGCACGGTGGAGCCTTTTGGGTGGGGATGAAGCCACAGTCTTCACCACAAGGAAAACGCGGGTGACCCATCATCCGACAAGCCAGGATTATGAAGCGCTGGTTGAGGCCATGAGTCAGAACCTTGAGGATCTCAGTCGCGAGATAGCCGAGGCCATGAAGTTGCTTCTCCCCACAATCTCACCTGGCTCAATTTCATAAGTTGCCATTCGCAGGGGTAATTTTTCGCTGTGTGCAGAGACACACTTCAAAATAGCTGTGGTGGTCATGGGCCGCCAAAAACACTCCACTCAATGGCATTGTTCATCCGAGTTTTCTGATGGCCATTCGAATGATCGTAGGGAGTCCGATTCAACTTGATGGCATAGACGCGTACTTTCACGGAGAATAATTCATGGGGATGCTTTCAACGGTCAAACATGAAATGAAAGAAGTCGGTTTAGTGACCCTGTATTTTTTCTTCTGTTTCGGTGTCATCCTGACCCTCAAGAAACTGATGCTGGAAGGCTATCATATTGAGTTTTATGCCTTTTCAAGCGCGCTGGTCGGTGCACTCATCGTGGCAAAGATTGTGGTGCTATTGGGTAAAACCCGGGCCGGCAGCAGGTTTGATGCCCGGTATTCCCTTGGTGCGGCAGCTCTGTATCGGACCATGGTGTATAGTGGATGCACCTTTTTGGTTTTATTTGCTGAAAAATTGTTTCATGCGTTTCGGGAGAGTGGTACGTTGGGTGCGGCTTTCATGGACGTGTGGGAACATAAGGATCTTTCTCTCATTTTCGCTAAGGTCTTATGTGTGGGGCTGGCCTTTATGGGATTTTTTCTTTATCGGGGTATTGATCGGCGGTTAGGAGAGGGGGCCTTGAGGCGCATCGTGTTCAGTGCTCCCTGATTGCCTTCCAAAAGAGGTTGCTGGCATCTTATTCTCGCGGGCTGCGTGTATGACGTTGTTTCTCTGACAACCCAACTCCCTGGCTTTGTTCGCTTTCGCACTTGTGGGTCTCTTTGCCTGTGACCTGTCTGGAATTCTTGAAGATGTGTGACGGTATGGGAGCAAAATGAGCCGAAAAAACTCATGCCAAGAAGTTTAATTGTTTAACATGTTGAGATCCATGCTTTTCGAGTTGCAGGCTGTTGTGATCTGAAAAATGAGCGCACGTCAAACAGGCAATCATTAAAGGAACCCATGCGTCGTCGCTTTCTGTGGTTTGGGCTTGGGAGTATTGTGGTGATTGGGGTGTTCATTGCCGTCGCCTATATCCTTTTTCCCTTCTATGAAGAAGACGTCTATCGGGGGTCTTTGGAAGCGGGTTTTTCCGCAGCCATGGGGCGACCCGTAAAACTTGAAGGACCGATCTCACTCACCTTCTCGCTGCAACCCATCTTAACTCTCGAAGATGTCCATGTTGCTAACCCTCCCTGGTCTTCTCAACCACATCTATTTCGAGCCGACCGACTTGAAATTGGGCTGTCCTTGGGACCCCTTCTCCGGCGCCATTTGGAAGTTGAGAATATCGCGTTAGAAGGAGCGGAACTTCTTTTGGAAGAAGGCGCCGAAGATCGGGACAACTGGACCTTCCAGGAAGACACCCAACCGGGCACGTTTTCACGGGCCGTTCCCTCCGTCATCATGACTTTCGCGGAAAGAGGGAAAATAATCATCGAACGCTCCCGGATTTTGTACCGGCCATACCCTGCTGAGGAAACGACTGACGTGTGGATTCAGCGGGGGCTGATCATGGCTCCCGACGATCAGCATAGTACATTTGCCTTTGAAGGAGCCTACCACGACAGCCCTGTCAGGATTGAGCTTATGGGCGGCCCGATCATGGATGTGTTTACCTGGACCGACGCCTGGCCGGTCGAAGGCCTTCTGTCTACAACCGGAGCATCTGCATCGATAAAAGGAAGTATTGGAGAAGCGAACTCCGACCAGGCGTTTGAACTTCAGGTCCAGATTAAAGGGGACCGTTTGAGTGTGCTGAATGAACTTCTGCAGATTGACCTTCCCGATTCTCCCCCGGTCATGCTCGCCGCTCATGTCGAGAAGAATCCCGATGTCATCAACTTGAATGATCTCCGTGGAACGTTGGGGGCCTCGGATCTTGCCGGACAATTGCGGATACAAAATGGAGATGAAGGTCAGAAAATAAGCGGTCGATTGACCTCTAATGCCTTACAGATACATGACTTGACCTCTCTTACACCTCAACACTCATCCAAACAGGCCCCTTACCCGGAAGAACCGGTGTCCGCTCCTCCCACGTCTCCGTCTGTGGATATCGATCTGGATGTCACTGTCGCAAAGCTCAGACTCGGCGAGACGGATCTTGGTTCGCTGTCTCTTACTGCCGGTATGAGGGAAGATCAGATTCTGCTTGATCCTATTCAAATTAAAAGTTTTGGAGGGATGGGGGAAGCCCGGTTAACGGTCGACCTCAAGCCGCCTCAGGCTCAATCCACGCTTCAAGCGAAGGTGAGATCCTTGAACTATGGATCTGCTCTTCGGGCTCTTGGGGGAGCGATGAATATCGAAGGCTCTACCGACTTTGATCTCACCGCTAGCGGGAGTGGTGTCCAGTTGCCGGAACTCTTCAAGTCGCTGACGGTGAATCTTCAAAACCGTCGCACCACCTTCGGGTTTTCCGATCCAACGCCTGAAGCCGGAACGCCTCTTGTCTTGCAAGAGGGATCCCTGCGTGTGAAGAAAGGCGGACCGGTCACCATGGTTGCTCACGGTGCGTATCGGGAAAGGGCTGTGAATCTGAAGCTGGCTGCTACTTCTTTGATTGACCTGGCTACACCGGGAACGACTTGGCCCCTGTCGATATCCGCTCAAGCGGGCGGGGCTTTTCTGGAAGCCAAAGGCTTTTTGCAGACTGTCGGGCCTGATCTGACCGGGGCATTGGCTGTCTCCCTCAAAGGACGTCGGCTCAGTGAGCTTGATCCCGATCTTCCTCCTGTTGGTCCGTTTGCTCTCATGGCTCAGCTGACTAAGAAAGGTGACCGGTACGAAGTGAGTGATTTCCGCAGTCGGTTTGGAAACAGCGATTTGTCGGGAATTCTGGAAATGAATTTTCAAAAGTCCAGGCCTTATCTCACGGGGATTTTCACATCGAAGCAAATCGATTGGACTGAACTTTCCCGGCCGGAGGATGAGAGTGAGAGTGCCATTCCATCTGAGGGGATGCGCGCGATCGATGTTGATCTGAACATGGTGATCAACCAAGTTCGAATTGGAAAACTGAATGTGGCCGGTCTGACCTTTACGGCCGGACTACAGGCGGGTCGGCTGAAGGTGGAATCCGTTCAAGGAACGATCCTGGATCAGCAATCCGCATACGGAAAATTTCATGGCGGATTTCAATTGGATACCACTCGGACGATTCCGACCCTTTCAGGCAACGTGGCCCTTGACCATGTGCGGTACGAACATCTTTTCCCCGAGGTGGGATTCGTAGATCCCACCGAGAATGTCGTGAACTTGGATGCCGAATTTTCCAGTGTGGGTCACACGGTTTCGGACATGCTGAACCATTCTACTGTTCGAGTAGACGGGGAAAAACTCTCGGTCAGGTTTCATCGAGAGGATGATCATCCCACCCCGGTGCAGGTGATTTCAAATTTGAAAGTTGAAACGAGGGATGGTGGACCGTTACGCCTGTATGCCGAGGGGGTATTTGACAGCACAGCATTTCGCCTTCGATCGTCAACCGGTTCGATGATGGACCTTCTGAAAGACAGGGGAGTGTGGCCCCTGAATGTCCGGTTGGATGTCCCAGAGACTTTAATTGAATTGAGCGGACACCTTACTCTTCCTCATCCAACCGAAGAATTTACGCTGCAGATTCTCATGAAAGGAAATAATCTCAGGGATTTGGACTTTCTGACGGCAGCCAGCTTACCCGATATCGGTCCCTTGGACCTAACCGGTCTGGTCACGAGGTCTACTGTGGGATACCACGTCACCGATTTGGAAGGATCTCTAGCCGGAAGCGATGTGAGTGGCCATGTGACACTCTTAACGAATAGTACTCGCCCGCGTGTGAGGGGAAAACTCACCGCAGAGAATGTTGTCCTGGATGCCGTATTAACACCTTCGGTTGAGGCCTCTGTACCAAATAAAAGATCGACGCTCAAAGCCATTGGGGATTCGGTGAAAGGCATCGGATCCTCGGCGGTTGATGTCCTGCGCGATACCATAGGCATGAGAAAAAAACCAAAGGCTTCCACGCTCAAGTCGATTCCGGATTTGGTTTTTCCGGTTGAGGATCTCAGGGCCATTGATCTCGGACTTGATGTCGAAATCAAACACATTCGAAAGGGCACAGAGGATCTGGGCCATGCCTCATTTCAGATTGCCCTTGAAGAGGGCTTGCTTGCCCTGCAACCGGTAACCGGAAATCTTTGGGGAGGGGAAGTTGAAGGGAAACTGGTCCTCGACGGAACCCAATACGTTCCGACCCTTGAGATAAATCTGCAAATCCATGGCCTGGATTATGAACGTGTCGCCAGATCATTCGAGGGCGCCGATCTGGTGAAGGGACAATCCCAATCCATCATGCTGGCACTACAGGGTCGTGGAGATACGTTACATGAAGTATTGGAACAAGCCAGTGGACGATTTGAGCTGGTCGATGGTCCACTTGAACTGGCCACAAAATACATTGATTTGTGGGCGGCCGATTTGATCACGACAGCCTTAACCACCGCATGGGAAAGTGAATCGGTCACCAAATTAAATTGTACTGTCGGGTATTTTGATATTGAAGAGGGAGTGGTAAAAAGTGATGATATCCTCATCGACTCTCATCGCCTGACGATCGCGGGGATTGGAAAATTGAATCTGGCGGACGAAATCCTGGACGTCCTCCTGACTCCACGACCCAAAGACCCGAGTTTATTCAGTCTGGCTCACACGGTTCGCATCACCGGCCCGCTTTCAGATCCGGATGTGTCAAGTGATAAATTCCGCATAGCCGAAAGCGGCGGATGGGGACTGTTGGGGTTGGTCACTCCGGTGGGATGGGTGATTGCGATTCCGCAAATTGCCGGAACCACCATGGGGACGATGAAACAAAACCCTTGCGTTGAGGCCTTGAAGGGGCGACAGGAAACCGCTCAGGCTCTCGAAGATATCAAAGGGGGTTGGTGGGGAAAAATTAAGAAGGCCTTTACCAATCTTAGTGGATCTTCTAAATCCTCTTCCGACAAACCACGATAAAGGAATGCAGCCGTATGACAAAAATAGTGCGGACAGAACTATGGGGTCGACTATTTGGTGACCACACATTGAACCCCGGCGAATAAAAATGATGTGGAGAGAATTGGATTTTTGGTATCGTCCTATGGAGGTAAAGAGGAAACAACGCAACATCGAAAATGTAACAGGGGACCACCGGTGTTGGGATGGATGGGGCTGCCAACGGCCGGGCTGAAATACTCGGGGTGATCCCCAGATGCGGCTTGAAGCTGAAAGGGATTGCCGTCAATGCCGGGGTGAGCGTGTTCAAAGAAGAATCATCAATTAAGGCAAGCAACATGGACCACGGCCCCCTACCGAATCCCTTGGGAAAACTCAATGGAAGAGGTCGGGGCTTTCACAAAAGGCGACAACTCATGCATTTCACAATTCAGCCAGTACCCATTCTCAAAGTTGGAGTGATTATAGCGGTTTTAAACAGTTTTCCCATGATAAGCCTTGCAATGACCAAGGACATCACCACTCCTCCTCCCGTGAGTGGTCATGAACTTTCTATTGAATCCATCACCCCGGCTGATGTGTTCGCACGGGTGCAATTGGTGCGGAAAGAACTGGACGACATTCGTTTCGAAATGGGAAAACCCAAAAGTCGTGAAATAGGTCTCCTGGTTGAAAATGCAACTCCGCACGAGGTGTTCTTTCAAGCCAAAACTCTTAATCAAAAAGTGGCCAGGTTGGTCACAGAACTCACTGAGAAATCGGTGGTCGAGGGAACAGAAGAGGATCCGGGCGATATCCGTCCCTATCATGTCTGGAAAATGATCGATACCTCTTTGCGTCGAATCCTGTCTCTTAAACAGCAATTAGGGCTTTCCCTGACGAACAGTGAGGCTCTGGCCGATGGTGAAACTACCCCCAATCAAGTCTTTTTTATTATTGGATTGGCGAATACCCAACTCAACCTTTTACTGATGCATCAGTTTTCTCCGAAAGATGCTGCAGAATTGGTCGGTCTGGGCATCGAATACACTACACAACTGTTGCGTCAATTTCCTTCCGCTCCCGCCCCGGCTCCTCTCCCTTCCCTTGAGCGAGGGCGTAAGTCATGGAATAGCTATGACCATCTCATTGATTGCTATATGGTGTTAGGAAACATCGCTCAGGACTCCAATATTAAAATGTTAACGTTGGCCCCCCAGAACCTGGATCGCCCCGATATTCAGTCGAATGATGTCTACGATTTAGCAACCCTGGTCATATCCGAACTTGCGTATCTCCATGCCCACCTTCCTCATATTCCTCCACCGCCCCCGGTCAGACTTCATGGTCCTATCTTGCCTTCCCATGTGTATCAACAGGTAGGTGGGCTCCTGGCTCAATTGAAGGTATTACAAATGCAGGTTCAATCTCACCCCGAATGGCTTAAATAGACTGTTTGCCTGAATAAGGATCGAACCAACCGATCACCTATAACGACATGATCTATCATTATGAGATGTTGGGAATGTCGAAATTTAGTTGAAATTCTGTTTTCGTTTCGAGATTGATAAGGGGCGATGATTTTTGAGGTGGCCTGCGCAAGCTTTTATGCTTGTTCCATCGCTTTCTTGTTCGGGTACGTGACGCTGCCAAGGGTACGGTCCGGTTTTCATCCACGTGGTGGTCAACCGGGGCTGCCGGGGCTGAGGGGCAGGAAACATTTTCTGCGGAAATTGAATATCCGGGGTCAGAGGCATAGGAAGGGCACGACCATGCTACTCACCTCCCGGCCATTGTGAGAGCAATCCTTGAGGACAGCGACTTGGTGTAGTGCCGAGCCTGTCACCGTTTGATCCCTGAAGTGGTTTCGGTTGGGGCTCTGCCCGTTTTTCTCCGGGAAAAAACGTGGCCCCTGTTAAAGGGACCGCACTCTTCTACCTTGGTGCCGTCTGTCGGGCAACCGCCTTTGGCAAGAAGTTCTGGAGTTTGGTGCGCCTTGGTCCCAAGCGGGTGATGGAAGTAATGATTGAAAGAAACGATCAATTTTCTATCGGGAGAGCCATTCCGGATCGGTTGCGACTAATTGTTCCAGTGTCTTCAACTGATGCAGAAGCACGGTAGCTTGTTGGTAGACATGTGAAGGGAACATGCGCCCTGGATATGGAATAGATCTTGGAACATCAATTTGTTTGAGTTGCGCGTGGAGATAGGCCAAATCCGAGACCAGAAGGGTAGCCATATCATAGACGTCGCTTGGTTCCAATTGCCGGGAATGGCTGACATTTTTTGCGGCCGGCAGATCAAGATGAAGAACAGGTATGCCGGACTGATGCGCAATTGTTTCCAGAATGGCATAGCATTCAACCAGGCGGAGGAAGACATCGACCGGCTGCTTGCCCCTTTCGAGCGGGGGAGTTTCCGAAGCCTCCTTTGATTGGGGAAACCGGGCCAGCAACCGTTTTGCATACTGACTGGCCAGAAGCACTTGTTGTGACACATCACTGGGTGAGAAGTGTCGCTCCTGCAGTAAGTTGATTTGGCGGTTGGCTTGCACAATGGCCCGTCCGGTTTCTGTCAGACTGGTCGAGGGATCTTCGGGGCGTTCTGAAATCATTTCCTTCAGACCGAGTTCCTCCTTGATGGCCAGAATACGAAGGTAGCTCGCGTTCACCAATTTCCAGATATGCAAGGGTGCAAGAGTGGAGAGGGAGGTGGGTTCCGGGGAAATTCCTGTACTCCCGGTGAGTTCCAGCGCGAGACGGTCGGCTTTATGAAAGAGCGTAAGGGCCTGGAAATAGGCTTCATGGGGGTGGACATTGGTGACGATGGCTTCGGATTGGATTGCCAACGGTTTTCCCATTTCAAACCGGATCAATTCCAGGGTATCACGAAGCAGCTGAACCCGGGCCAGGACATCCGCAGACGTGATTTCGTCCAGAGAAATGGAATGTCCGCTTACGGGGTTGGGTTCATTCAGGCTTCCTCCGTATGAGGCCGGCACAGTTCCGATGCTGACCAGGAAGAAAAGCGCCACACCGAATAGGCTGATTCTCAAGACTTGAATATGTTGGTCCACTATTCTCATCCCCTCGTGAGTCCTGCGGATTTTCAACGGGCCTGATTTTACACGTTGCGTCTATTGCGATTGATCTATCGATTGTTTGGCTTCTTCGGGGGTCACGACACCTTCCTGAACCAGGTTCTGTAACGCACCTTGATACGCATGAGAGGCGGTCTTCCGGATTCCCCGGACCCGTAAAACCGGAGGGTATAAGCGAAGAAGATCAGGATTCTTGATTTCGATGGGGAAGGATTCACTTTCACCGTATGGGGAGAGTTCTGCCTGGCCATCAACAGGAACCCGAAAATATGGTTTCCCATCTGCAGTATTCCCATCGGTTCCTTGAATATCGAGGCTGGTGGTCACATCACGGAGCCGTGCCATTTCTTGAATTTTGTCCACGACGAGGATCAGGGAGTCGGCCTCAATAGGATCGCCGGTCTGATTTTTTAATTTGACCAGATACCGGACATCGCCACGAGAGGAGAGCCTTCCTCCCGAAAACAATTCGCCGCCGCCAGAAAAACTTCCTCCGGGATCATAGGAGAGCAAGGGAATGACTCCTCCCGTAAGATCGACGAGATCATCATTCAAAGAATCTCCATAAGCTCTTTCACTGCCTCCTTCATAACCCAAAAGAAACAGCAGCAGGCATGCTCGACCAAGATTCGTGAGGGTCTTCCTTTGCAGCGAGTGAATCAGCATGCCGTCATCTTACAAAGAACGTGATGAACCTGCAAAGGGACGCATACCGGGCTATTTGGCAATTTCCAACTCCCGATATTTGGTGTAGAGAAACCGAATCAGATCATATTCGAACGGAGAGCCGGTTTGGTAATACCGAAAACTCAACTGATGCCTCATATCCACTCCCCATGTCAGACTGAAGGGAACACTACGTTCATAATGATAATTTAAATGCAAGGGAGTGTACAAATAGAAGATGCTGGCCGCGGAATCTGTTAGCAGACCGGTCGTATCTCTTAAGGATGAAGGTCCAAAAATGGGAAGCACGACATAGGCGCCAGGGTTCAGTCCGTAATGCCCGAGCGTTTGGCCAAAATCCTCCGTTTGTTGAAGCAATCCTAACGGAGTGGCATGGTCGAAAAATCCTCCTAACCCGAACGTGCAATTGATGAGGAAGCGTCCCAAGGTGTTGAGTGTGGCTTCCCCCTTGAGCTGAAGCATCGCGTTGATCAAATTACGGATGTCGGCAATATTCGAGAAAAAATTGGAGATTCGATCCTCGAAAAAATCCGGCATGACGGCTTCATACCCATGCACCACAGGCAGAAAAATATATTCATCAAACTGTGCATTAAACTTATACGTTCCCCGGTTAAACTCTTCAATGGGATCATAGATATCCACGAGATATCTGGCATCAGGATGCACGACGTCCTCTATTGGCCGTTTCGCCGGTTCAATCCTTCCACCTTCAGCGACCTGCGCGCTGCGGGTATTAACCATTATTAGCGCAGCGTCAGGATTATTTTCTGAAGCTGTCGCTTGGGCTTGTGCGGCCTGAAGGTAGGCATGAGATTCTTGAAGCCTGCTTTCTAAGTCCTGTATTTGTTGATCGAGTTGAGATTGGAAGTCGAGAGAGGATGGGTACGAAATTCTCTGTGGGATGCGAGGGACAGAAAGATCGTTCTGTCCCCTTGCCTGATGGGCCGGGTAGCCACCAGCCATCGATCCTGGCGTCGGGAGCATGGTTTCAGGTTGCTGGACCATGTGTAGGGGGAGAGGGTTCCGAAAGAAATCCACGATATAATTCAGGGTGGTCCTGTGATCCAGATTGCCGCAATGTCCTCCGCGGGGATAAATTTTGGCCCGCGGTCCGAATATTGTCTTGAGATAATGTAATTCCCCGGGCGCGAGGATGATGTCATCCGCATTATGCAGCAGTCCGATTTTCGGGGTGTGTCTTAGATATTCCTCCAGTGTGGCCAAACTCAGGTTAGCGATGAGCCCCTGTTCCGTCATCCCGGGGTATCTGGCTTGAAAAAACGGGTAAAACATTTCACGAAAATAATCCAAAAATGTCACATGATTGGACACTTTAAAATAGTCCGTCACCGAGTCGGTCGTCGACAACACCAGATTTTTCGGTTTGATATATCCCGAATTGGTCAGGACGTCAGATGTAAAAATCATATTGGCGGATGAGAGGCGAAACGAGGTGCCAATGAGTGCAGCCAGGAGCCCATCAGGAAGATGCCGGTTTTTATAGGCTGAATATAAAAAATCACCGCTAAGGCTCACGAATTCCCCATGCTGGTATTCTTCCGAAAAGGTATGAAACACGTTGTCGAAAAAATCCGGTAATTTATCTATTCCGCCGGGTATATTGTTCGCCAACAGGTCATCAAGGATGGTAGTCGAGGTGTATAAGCTCACCGGCGGATTGATCAGCAGAATTTTTGTGAAATCGAAATCTTTCTGTTCGCCGTCAAGCCGGGACACAAAGGCCGCCTGGGCTGCGCCCAAACTGTAACCCGTAAGATAAAACTCTGTGACCTCCATTTCGTGTTCAATGTCCAGCCAGGCCAATCGCATGACTCGGTACAGATCTTGTGAATCCTCCAGGAGGTGACCGGGGATTCCGGTTCTGGAGGCCGAGACGATAAAGTCGGGATGGGTAGGCGAGGATAAGGAGAGAACATGGAAGCCGGCCTGAAAAAATGCTCGCTGCAGAACCTGCATTTTTTCAGAATTATACCCTGCGCCGGTCCCGGCGATGACAAATATCAACGGCGAGGGTTTGTCTTGGGACACCAATGAATAACGCATATTCTCCCCATACCAGAGAATATCGGGGAGAGCACGATCTGGAAAGACGGTCAGTTCCCGATCTTCAATGGGGATATGTTTGGGAAGGTCGGCTTTCAGCGCCACCGGAGTTCCAATCACTGTCGCGGCATAGGGACTCACATCAGGATAATCATAGCCGGCCTCCTGAGCCTGGCTGACAGAGGAAAGCCAGCCTACCATCGACAGCATGAAAAACAAGAAGACCCGTTTGAACATTCACCTCCCTTTCAATGAGTTATGTTCCAGGCCAGGAATGAACAGCCATACGACATGATAGAAGTCAGTCCGTAATGCATTTTCCCGGGATGGTAAAAATTCTCCCCAAGAAAAAGCCATTGCCGATGCGCGATATGTGGCCGTCACGCTGCACCTGGCGACACCAGTATGTGGGTGATGCTGAGAACCCAAGAATTTTTCGAAGGAACGGTATGAACGGTCTGTCACCTCTTCCACCTATTCAGGCAATGAAGAAGCTATATCCTGTTGTTGCAGGTGGAGAATCTCAATAACTCTTGAATGTGGCTTCCTGTTTACAAAACAGGAGAATGATCCTTGCGGAAAAACTGCGTGTTCTTATCCTTAGTCCTTTCTTTCCCCTGGACCCTCTCTGACCATGTGCCGATTCCTGGAGCAGTCCAAGGTTTAGTTTATGCCGGTTTGGAGGGGACGGGCACTGGGCATTTCAGAACGAGAGAGCTCTCTTCCTTGTTGTTCTCCTTCGGAAGGGGTCCAACCGCCACCGAGGGCTTTGTAAAGCCGGACGATGGAACTTAAGTGTTGCTGCCTGGTTGAAACCAGGCTTAGTTCGGCCTGAAAGAGGTCCCGTTGTGCCGATAAGACATCCAGGTAGGAGGCAAACCCTCCACGGTATCGTTTGTCCGCGAAATTCAACGCGGACTTAAGGGATGCAACCTGGGATTCCTGCGCCTCACGTTGTTCGCGGGTTTTCGTGATCGTGATCAATGAATCCTCAACTTCTCTAAACGCATTGAGAATGGCCAACTCATACCGGGCAAGGGCCTGTTGTTCTTGAGCGGTCGCAATTCCCACCCCGTAGCCGAGTGCTGTCGCATTGAAAAGAGGACCGGTCAAGGTGCCTGCCACTCCAACCGTGGCGAACGGTCCGGTTCCCATGGAGTTTATTTGAAAACCAGCCACCCCACCACCGCCGTTGATACTGAATTGAGGAAAGCGTAGAGCCTGGGCCACACCGATATTGGCGTTGGACGCGATGAGTTTCTGTTCCGCCTCCAGAATGTCGGGGCGCTGACTCAGGAGACTGGAAGGCAATCCGACCGGTATGTCAGGTGGCAGAGGTTGTTCCGTGAGCGCAAACCCGCGGGGGATAGCCATCGGCCGGTGTCCTAACAGGACGCTGATCCGGTTCTCTGCTTGAACCCCCTGCTGCTCCAGATTAGCCAATTGTGCTCTCGTGCCGGCCTGTTCGGCCTCGAAGCGATCCAGATCCAACTTCGAAGCATACCCGTGTTCATATTGCGACCGACTGAGTCTCACGGCTTCGTCCCAGACTTTGAGGGTGCGTTTGGCAATGTGCACCTGAAGATCGAGAGCACGGAGGGTGAAGTAGGATTGGGCCACGTCACTGACCAGCGCAATGACAACCCCGCGCTGGTTTTCTACTCGTGCCAGTAATTCCGCTCTGGTGGCTTCGACGTTCCGGCGGATCCTTCCCCAAAGATCGACTTCCCATTTGATGCCTCCCATGAAGGATTCCCTCGAATAGTCAAGGTTCCCGCGTCCGCTTCTTCCAGCGGCTTGCCCGGGGAGAATCGATCCGCCTCCAGTGGAGAGTCCATTATTGGTGTTGTGATAGAACAAGCCATCGCCGGAATAATCCAAGGAAGGGACAAGGTCGAATTGAGCGATGACGAGTTGATTGTGAAACTCCTCAACCGCAGCGGCCGCAACTCGCAGGTCAAGGTTCTCCTCTAAAGCGGTATGGATGAGTTTCTGAAGTTCTTCATCCTTGAACAAATCCCACCAGGGTATATTGGCGATGGATTCAGATGTGTCCGGTGCGAGCCGCCAGGAATCGGAGGTCGGAACATCGGGCCGCTTGTAATCCGGCCCCATGGTGCAGCCGAAGGCGACCAGGAGGCTCAGGAGCATCGCTCTGCATTTTTGCATATCAGTGCTCTCCATGAAGATGAATTGGAGCCTGTCCGGTTTTGTGTGGTGAAGTTATTGAAAGTGAACTTTCATCTTCCAAGAACCGGAAGTCATCGGATTCCGGTCCCTCAGGTCCAGGCGGGAGTTCCCCGTCATGACGGTGCATGAGCCGTTCCACGACATAAAACGCAACGGGGATAAGAAAAATGGCAATAAAGCTGGCGGCGATCATACCCCCGATCACGGCCACCCCGAGAAGAATTCTCCCGTGTGCTCCTGATCCGGATGAGAGCACCAGAGGAACCACTCCCAGGATAAAAGCCAGCGAGGTCATCAGGATCGGCCGTAGCCGTAGCCGGGCTCCCGTAAGTGCGGCCTCCACAAGAGAACGACCTTTTTCATATTCCATTTTTGCGAATTCCACGATCAGGATCGCGTTTTTTGCAGACAGGCCGATGAGCATGATGAGGCCGATCTGCGTGAACACGTTGTTTTCCATTCCAAGTGCCCACAGAGCTCCAAACGCTCCGAACACGGCAATCGGCGTGCAGAGAAGCACACTGAAGGGGAGACCCCAACTCTCATACTGGGCTGCCAGAATAAGAAAGACAAAGAGGAGGGAAAAGCCGAAAATCACACTGGCCGGTACTCCCTCAGCCGCGGCCTTTTCCTGGAATGACATGCCCATGTAATCGAAGCCCATTTCACGTGGCATGGTTTCGGTAAAGACTTCCTCCAAGGCCTCCATGACCTGACCGGAGGTATACCCCGGTTTCCCGGACGCGAAAATTTGTGCGGACCGGTAGCCGTTGAAGCGCATGGTGAATTCGGGCCCGGAAACTTTTTCCATGGTGACAAGGGTCGAGAGTGGGACCATTTCACCGGACGTATTTCGTACGTAAAATTGACCGACGTTTTCGGCATTGGTCCGAAAGTCTCCTTCCGCCTGCACATACACTTGCCAGACCCGGCCGAACCGATTGAAATAGTTCACCATCACCCCCCCCATGAAGGCCTGGAGGGTTTTATAGACATCCTCCAGTTGCACCCCTTGTTTGAGCGCTTTGTCCCGATCAACTTTGGCAAACACTTGAGGCACGGCAGGGATAAAGGTGGTATTCACGGAAGCGACTTCCGGTCGTTGACGGGCAGCCTCCATAAAATTTTCGAGGTTGTGGGCAAGAAAGGCCACATCCTGTCCGGAACGATCCTCCAGGACAAAGGAAACGCCTCCCGAGGTCCCCACGCCAGGGATGGCCGGCGGAGGGAAAAGAAAGGCCATCGCTTCAGGTAATGCCGCAAGTTTCTGGTTCACATCCTTGAAAATAGCCGCAAGTTTTTCCTCCGGTTTGGTGCGTTCCTCCCATGGAGCGAGGGTGACAAAAAAGAATCCGTTATAGGTGGTCGTCACACTGCTCAACAAACTGTACCCCACGACGGTGGTTACGTGTTGAATGCCGGGAGTCTCGAGCAGAATAGCTTCGACCTTCTTGGCGACTTCATTTGTCCGTTGCAGGGAGGACGCTAACGGCAGTTGGAGGTTCAGGAAAACATATCCCTGATCCTCCGTCGGAAGGAAGCCGGTGGGAAGGCGTGTTCCCAAAAACCCTGCGGCAATAATGAACACAAGCAGTATGACCATGGACCGTCCGGCCTTGCGAATGAGATGGTGGCAATACCCAACATATCCGGTGGTGGCCCGTTCAAACCGGTTATTAAACCACTCAAAAAAGGCTCCCAATGGTCCTCGTGCAGGGGTTTTGGGACGCAGGAGCATGGCAGAGAGCGCCGGGCTGAGTGTTAACGCATTAAAGGCGGAAAGAATGACTGATAGAGCAATCGTGAGTGCAAACTGCTGATAGAAGCTTCCGGTAATCCCCGGAATGAAGGCCGTCGGGATGAAAACCGCCGAGAGGATTAGAGCGATCGCAATGACCGGTCCGGAGACCTCATCCATGGCTTTCCGGGTGGCATCCTTCGGGGACAGTCCCTTCTCGATATGGTGTTCGACTGCCTCGACCACGACGATGGCATCATCAACGACAAGTCCGATGGCCAGGACCAGCCCCAGCAATGACAGCGTGTTGATCGAGAAGTCCAATAGAGGGAATACCGTGAATGTCCCGATAAGAGAAACAGGAACCGCAATGAGCGGAATGAGGGTGGCCCGCCATCCCTGAAGGAAGAGGAAGACCACAATAATCACGAGGATCACCGCTTCGAAGAGGGTATGTACGATTTCCTTAATGCCCTCTCGCACCGCCAGGGTTGTGTCGAGCGCGATCTTGTACTCCAGATCATCAGGAAACCGCAGCTTCATCTCTGCCATCAGTTTCTCGGCTTGATCCATAGTGGTGATGGCATTTGAGCCAGGAAGTTGATAAATCGCAATGGCCGCACTGGGCTGTCCGTCCAGACGGCCGATCTGGCTGTAGGTTTGCGCACCGAGTTCGATACGCGCCACATCCTTTAACCGGATGATGGAGCCGTCCGGGTTGGCACGCACGATGATCTGCCCGAACTCCTCCTCGTTGGCCAGACGACCCTGGGCGAGGACCGTATAGGTGAATTCCTGTCCCTGGGGAACGGGCTGCCCACCGATCTGACCGGCAGGGTTGACTGTGTTCTGTTTCTTGATGGCATCCAGAATCTCGGCTACCGTGATTTCCAGTTTAGCCAGATGGTCGGGGTCTACCCAGAAGCGCATGGCATATTGACCCGCCCCGAAGATCAAGACCTGCGCCACACCGGGAACCCTCGCAAGGGAATCGTTGATGTTGACGTAGGCGTAATTGGCCAGGAAGATTTCGTCATACGTGCCGCCAGGAGAATAGAGGCTGAAAATCGCCAGAGGGCTGGTGGTGGCCTTTTTGATCGTGACCCCATAGTTTCTCACGTCTGCAGGCAATTGCGATTCGGCCTGCATGTAACGCATCTGCGTCAGGATCTGGTCATCGTTGGGTATCGTGTCGACGTCAAAATCCACGCGCAACGTCATCTGGCCGTTGTTGGCGTTCATGGAATACATATAAATGGAATTGTCTACTCCGGCCATCTGCTGTTCGATGGGAGTGGCCACGGACTGCTCCAGGGTGACGGCATCCGCGCCGACATACGTGGCCTGTAACATGATTTCAGGAGGGGCAATGTTGGGAAACAGCGCGATGGGAAGTTGCACCATGGAGACGAGGCCAAGCACCACCATGATGATCGAAATGACGATGGCCACAATCGGGCGGTCGATAAAGAATTTGGCCATGAGACTTATTGGGTTGTGCCGTGTTGTTCGGGGGAACTCTCGGAGCCGGGTTGTGTTTCGGCCTGAATCAATTTGGGTGTGACCTCCATTCCATCACGAACCTTGAGCAGTCCTTCAACGATGACCATCTCGCCGGGTTTCAGGCCTTCGTCAATCAGCCAGAGTGATCCGATCCTGTGACTGGGAATCACTTTTCGAAAAGCCACCTTGTTCTCGGCTCCGATTACTCCGACCTGATATGTACCCTGAAGTTCCTTGACGGCCCGCTGTGGAACTAAGAGTCCTCCTATCCGGGTTTCGATAGAAGCACGCACTTTGGCAAAAAGGCCGGGGCGTAGAAGATGGGTAGGGTTTGGGAAATAACTGACGATGGTGATCGTTCCGGTTTTGCCATCAACCTGGCGATCAGCGAGTACGGCTCTCCCCTTGTGCGGGTAGACGCTTCCGTCGGCAAGGACCAGCTCAAGATGGTGTTTGTTGGATCGTTGTGCTTCGGCCTTACTCCCGGCTTTCGCGATCCGGTCCGCAAATTGTAAATATTCCCTCTCGCTAATGGGGAAATTGACCTTAATCGGGTCCACTTGAGAGACCGTCGTCATCACCGTATTTTCGACGATGAGATCACCGATTTGCGCGGTAGCGATACCCGCTATCCCGCTGATCGGAGAGGTCACACTGGTCCAATCAAGATTGAGTTGCGCGTTGTCCAATTTGGCGCGCGCGGAGGCGACCGAGGCCCGGTTTGCCGTGCCGGCTTGTATGGCATCATCCAGTTCCTTCTGGCTGATGGCCCCTTCCGCCGCAAGAGGGGTGTTCCGCTTGATGTCAAGCAGGCTCTTTTGATAGGCCGCGTCCGCCCTGATGAGTTCGGCCTTCAACTGATCCAGGGTTGCCTTGTAGGGTCGTGGATCGATTTTAAACAGGAGATCGTTGGCTTTGACCACTGATCCTTCCGTGTAATGCCGGGACAGGAGATATCCCTGAATTCTGGCGCGAATCTGCGCATCCACATAGCCAACTGTCGTCCCGACCCACTCCCCATAAATCGGAACGTCCTTTTGTATCACCTCCGCAACCAACACTTCTGGGGGCATTGCGGTGGATTCCGCCTCGGGGCGATCGCACCCAAAGATCATCGCCAACATCAGGCATAGCAGCAGCTCTGACCCTCTCCTGAAAGAGGTATGTGGGGGTTGTACTCGCATTTTCACGACGAACGTTCCTGGGTTTATACAGAGAAATGACAAAAAAATCCATCAATTTATGTTTTATGTTCTATCCATTTTCCGGGTTGTACCCGGATAGGAGAAATCGAGAGGAACGGTATTTTCCATTGTCCAAGCTCAGAACTCAAGGGAAAATGCCAACGATTTATCCATGGCCTGATGGGCCCTGACTGGTGAATGGGGTTGTGAGATGAGGGTGAGGAGTAGGAATGAAAGGCAAGGACCGGTTACAGACAATGAAGTAAATGTTCCGGATTAAGATCCGGAATGGAAAAAATTCGACTTCCCCAAAATGGCTTTTTTTCCGATTGTCCTTACCAGGATCCTAAAATCTGACTTCGGTTTGAACATAGAAATAATTGGTATCATTGGCTGGAGGATTTCCTGGCACATCAGTCTGATTTGTAATATAAGAGCCCTTAAAGAAGTGTTCATAGCCGGCATCTAGGGTAAAGCTTGGGGAAGGACGCCATTGAATTCTGACTTGCACATTCTGCCCCAGAAAATTTCCTGCGGCTCCCGTTGGGTCTTGCATGCCGGAGTTGACCCACTGATCTCGGGATTGGGCCAAATACCAGGCCCGGTATTTCACATTGATATCCAAGGTTGGGAGTGGGTGAGTGATCAGCCGGATGCCCGGCGAGCTGATATTGGAACGAAAGAAAGGGCCGAAGAGACTGGTTGAAGTATATTCAAAATTGCGCGCACCAAAGAGGGTATCGAATGTATGGCTTTGGTTCCCATTAGGATTTTCTGTGCCACTGGCGTAATCGTACATGGCCAAAATCCTGGGTGACCATGGAAAGGCAAAGGTATAACCAAGTGAGATATGTTGAAAATAGGCAAAATGATCCATGTTGTCCAATGTGCCGAATTGCCAGGCAGATTCCGCTTCATAATCATATTCTCCAATTTCCGGTGGTTGGTAGACCCGGATTCCTAAGGTTGAATGCCTTCGTTCGGTTCCTCCGTCCTTCTCCTCTTCATCTCTGCCAAAATAGTAGAGTTGGGTCCTGGCCCAGGAAAAGTGCGAGTTTTCATACGAAAGTCCCCAGAAATAATCACCCTCATTCGTAAACAAGCCAAAGCGATTCGTGTTGTTGTTATCGGAAACAACTTCCGAAAAAAAGGCGCGGACAAACCACTGATTGGTCTCAGCTACTCTCCAATGAATACCATCAAAGGATTGGGCGTTATTTGGAAAACGAGAACGAGCGACGAGACGTCTTGACCCGATATCCATATTGATGCGCCCGACGTGAAGATCCGTTCGAAGGCCGGTCCCCAGGAAATTTTGGAGAGTCATAGACGCAAACAATTGTTGGATATTGGCCGCATTAAACGTGGAAGAACCCACGATGTCTGTATCGGCCTTTTCACCGGAATTCGCTCCTTGAAACTCTAGCTGCGCCCGGAAAACCTTCCATTTTGTGGTGGCCCGAAAGCGGGTTCGCTGATCCCAAGCCCAGGTATTGCCTTTCTGGTCGGCCTTAAAAGGGTAATCAAATCCTTCTCGACGAACTCGATTGGTAAAACCCAGGTCCAACCACTCGGGCGTATTGAGGGCAGCGGACAAATACCGAGGCCATTTGATAAGGTTTTCTTCCTGAATAAGCACTTGATCAGGATATTCATTCCAGGTCCACTTCTGACCGTTTCGAATCCGCTCCCATATATTTTGAGGAATTTCTCTGGTTTTTTTTCTGACTGCATCCAATCGCCATAGCAAGAAAGGATCATCTATGGGAGGAGTTGGTTGTTTGTGGGGTTCTTCGCTCTGCGAAAAGGATGCAGTCAGCAGGATCCAACACAAAGATAGAGCCATGACTGTTCCGGCATTCCTGATGTGGGTGAACCATATCCGCATGAAGCTAAACGATGTATGAAGCCCTGCTTGAGGCTACTCTAAATTTTTGGTTCGTTCGACATTAGCCTGGGTATCTGCCGTCGCTGATCGTTCTAAAGTTCCCTCTCCTGTTGGGAGGGGTGTGGTCTTTTCGTTTGAAATCGGCAAGTGGGTATATCAATGCTCAGTGACCCGCCCCTACCTTTAAGTCTCTTCAGCCCGACATCTTTTGTGGAATGACAGCCCTGACGAAGTGGGTGCGTCACAAGATAGCACCCTCTTGCATAAAACTCATTTAGACAGGGTGCACTCACGGAACACAAAAACGGACCAAAGTTTTTGAAGGACCCATCTTCTGGGTTGGTGAGAGGATCATTCTTCCTATCGTTAAACATTAAAATGCCAACCTGGCGCCCAGCCACGTGTTCAGGTTTTTTAACCCTTTCTCAAAACTCTCTTTTCGATGTGACCTCTGAAACCCCGCCGTTACTTGAAGGACCTCGTTCACCCGATACCGAAAGGCCATGTCGCCCTGGATCACATTTTCATGTTGTCCCTTGCGTTCATCCCCCTGGATACCGGTGGTCCAACCGTTAAATTCATAATGAAGTCCCATCTCTAAGCGAAGACGTTCTGTGATCGCATATTCGAATTCTCCGGTCACGAAATGATTGAAGTAAGAGATATCATCTTGTAGCTCCGGCTGCTTTCGCCCATCAGCCAATCCTCGTTCATAGTGGTAGCCCAGCGCCAACTCGATCTTCTGCGTGGGCGCCCATTCCACGTGCGTCCCGATCGTCCAAAACCGAGTATCCCGTTGTCGAAAGGGTTGATCGTAGTCACGCAATCCATAGCGGCCAAAGAGAATAAGCCGCAGATCGTCGACACCGGGGATTTGTTGAGCAAGCCCTCCAGCCCAATAATTGGTGGTGAGCTCTTCATTTTTTACTTGTGGGGAATTTCCCTCAGACTCCTCAATCGGCCGCACCTCATTTTTTCCTAAAAATAAATCGGGCCCGAAAAAATAGCGAATGAGGAGTGCAGTGGTGGAGGTCAGATTATGGGAAGCTTCCACGCTCAATGATCCGTGATTGAATCGGGTATTGTTGGTAAACACAAACCCTTGTCCACGGACACCCAATTCGGTAGGTCGACCCATCAACGAGAAAGATTTCATAAGGTGGGCCATGGGTTCAAACACCACATCGTCTCCCTGGTTGGCGAGAAGGCTATCAATAACCGGTTGGGTGGGGTCCTGGTTTCGACTCAGCCGCCGTGTCGCGGAGAACAGGGCGGCATCGTCGGTATAATAAACGTTATTCGCGCCGGTGACCTTCCACCCGGCAAACGAAGGAGAGGCAAGAAAGAGAACTCCAATAAGAAGAGATACAACAAACGGCGTGAGAGCAGGATCCCCAGTGCCGGTACGTCTCAAGAACATCAGTTGTCGGGTCCGCAATTGTCGACGGACCTCCATCCTCCTTGCGTCATTCCTGCGAGTCAGGGGCAGGTATTTATCCAAACGCACACACAGATAATTGCCGATTGAACATGTCGGGAATGCCCAGGGTCGAAAGATTCCTGATTAAACATTTCAGAAATGACGAGGTTGAGGGATCCTTTTGGCAGAAAAAATTGAACGCCGCGTTTCATGTTCCAAGCCATACCCCCCTGCTCATCCTTCATCAGACATTGTTTGAGCCGCCAACTCGACGGTTTTACCGTTCAGGACAAACATCCCATTGGCCCGAGAATTCTGAAAAGGACGCCAGGGTTTTTACCGTATCTATTCATACCGAAGCAATCACCATCCCACCGCTTATCCACAGAGCTTCCCTGAGAAGGAATATCGGACGTGAAAGTCGCGAGTCGAAACGAGTGAGAAGTGTCTGCTATAGTTTTGGGCCAAGAAACCGGCAGGCAGAAAGCTGATGGACGACCACCAATTTACCCTCATGATTGTGGGGGATAACCGGCCGTGCTCCCGGTTTCTCTGAGCTAAATAATCTTCCGAGGGTTTCTATTGAGAACGATCACAGCTCTCTTGAGCAGGCAGATCGAAATCGGTAGGCGTGTGCCTGGGAAGTGCCTTTTGTGATGATAGGACTGAATCCTAAATTCGAAAATGCGAATTATATGGTAAAAGAAAGGGTGGGACCAATGCGATGTTTCCTGAGGCTTGTTGTTTTGTTGGCGTTACCCGGTTTTTGGGGGTGCTCCACTATTTCTGTCAGTTCTGATTATAGAGAGTCGACGGATTTTAGTGAGCTGAAGACATTTTCCTGGATGCTGAAAACGCCAGAAGGAGACATCGATCTGGGTGGGGCCAATCACATAGCCCGGCAAAGGATTCAGGACGCGGTCGCAGCCGAACTTGCAAACAAGGGATACATCGAAATCATCGCTGGAAATTCAGATTTCTATGTGACCTATTATGTTGGTAGGGAGGAGCGAATGCGTGTCGAAAATATGCAAGGTCCGCTCATGAGGCCATACTGGGGGATGGGTATGGGCTACACCGAAGTGTACCAATACGAGGAAGGGACGCTTATCATCGATCTCCTTGATGCGAAGCCGGCTCAGCATATTATCTGGCGTGGAGTTGCGAAAGGCGTGGTGGATTGGAAGGGAACGACAGGAGGGCAAACCGGGCTGATCAATGAGGCAGTCCAGAAAGTTTTGGCACAATTCCCTCCAAAACGTTCCTGATGAGTCGCATTCAGCTTGTGCGGAGTTTGATGGCCCGAGGGAACTCTCGGGACTCTCCTTCATCATAACTCGCACTGGTCAGGTCGGACCAAAAAGATTCGTTTGGAAAGAAGAGCTGCATTGGTAAGGCGTTCATGTTTACCTCAATTAGACCAGGATGATTCCGAAGAATTTACTCCTCGGAGCATTTTTCCATGGGATCAATCACCTCCATAGGAAAGCGGGTCCTTTATGAAAGGTTCTACTATCAAGAGATAGAGTCGACGGCAAACCGTTCTTCTCAATTCATCGTTCACCTTCAAATAGCTCCTACGGAAAGCCCACTCAAGAGAGCTCTCCCAGTATTTTTTCGTTCACGTCCTATTTGATCAATTTACTCAGCGGCTTCAGAAATGTTCTGAACTCATTGCTGGTCCCGGCTAAAGGGGAAGCGTGACCTTTCTCTTTTTCTGTGATTTAATTCTTTCTCAACTTTACGGAATATTAAGTTCATGGAAGGCCAGATGCATCGGTCAGGTTGAGCAAGATGCTAAAGATGTCCTTTAGAGATTTCATTGAAAACTTATGATTGGAGGGGGAAGGACGTGTGGATCTGTCTGGATTCCGGCTTACCTGTTACACAACGGCCATCCTGGTAGCGGATGGCAATTCCCGAGAGCGATCTCAAGGTTGTGTCATACATCATGGGTGTTCCCATGCCGTAAGGAGAATACCCGAATCCCCCTATCGTGTATCCGGTCGTACCATACCCTCCGTAACCAACCATACCGTAAGAAGCATAACCCCATCCGGGGTAGCCGTAGTTGTATGCATAGCCTCCGTAGGCGGGAGTCGCCACTGTCCGTTTTGTCCCCCGATGGAGCACCACGGCGTCGGCCCCCAAATCAGCGGCTTTTTTGAGAATGGCGCCTTCCTCGTCTTCATAACTTACGGCTGAATCCTGGACACTCAATTGGGCAATGGCGATATGGGGACATTTTGGTTCCAGGGCCATCACTTCCACATCTAGAACTGATTTTTTGGGAGGAAAGGTTTGGTTGGTAAATCGAATGGTATCGACTGAGGTACACCCGGTCATGAGGACCCATATCCCCGTCAAGCATAAGGCAGAAAATGCGGTCGGTCGTTTTACGCAATCCATTAGAATCTCCTTGCCTTATCGCAAATATTGTTCGATCAATTTACCTTCTGTTTCTATGCGCAACACTTCGATCTCGGCCCGCTGTTGCTGATAATCGTTCATGGCTTTTTTAAATTCTTCAAGGCGGCCAAGCCAGGTTTGTAAGGCTTCGGGTTTTTCTTCGGGATGATCCTGGATTTTTCGCAAGAGCCCCTCCGTGAATCGCAATCCGTCGAGTTGCAGCTTCCACTGTTCCTGATGCAGCTCCCACCCTCTCAGATCAAGATTCCTGACTTCCTGAATGAGAGGATCCTTAGAATTCGGAACCTCGCGTAAAAACTTCATCCGATCCGAAATCTTCTCAATGTTGATGGTCAATTCGGCAATGTGGCGTTCGATATCCATGATGATGAATGGCAAGGGATGCTTTTCCTCATTTGCGGCCAATGCGGTTCCTATGATTCCCATGGTCAAGGTCAGCACCACTGCGAAAATGTTCGTCATGCGTGACATGGTCATAACATCTGCCTTTCTTTGTCATCCAAGTGGGTTGGGAAAATAATGAAAATCCGGAAGCTGGTTTGTTTTTCTGACTTGGGAGTTAGCAGTGAGGGTTCTGCAAAACGAGGGTTATGAGTTAGTCTTCTCCTTCATTTCACGAAACCAACGTTTCAAGCCAGGGGCCATTTCAACATAAACTCTTTTGTCCTCGCAATGAAGATTTCCACAGGCGGTATTCTTTTGGAAGGTTTTTCAGTCCATGGGTTTTCGAGAAATGGCGTGGGTAACAGGGGAAGGGAAAACGAATGGCAGATATCCGACATCCTGAGTCAATCATATCTGGGCATAGCTAAAATGAATGCACGCAAGTGTCTTAGGAAAAATGAATACACATAAAATACGTACCGAATCCGATTGCGAGAAAACCGACACTCAGTTTCAGTTTTGATTCCACGATTGAGAATCAAAGAAAGACGGAAGACTGATCAGGCCACTCATCAGGAGCATGCCCTCAATCGAACACCTACCGAGTAGGAAAAGGGAATCTCTAAAAACCACCAAGTGGGTTTGAATTCCCGAAGTCCTCGGTTCGAAAATTTTTGAGGGTCCTGGAAGCAGAGCGTATGCAGCGGTTCCAATAGGGTTTTATAGATTGCTTCACTGTTTGCCCCTACCTCAGGGCACCTGTCTCTTCGATGGAGCAGAGAGGAGCGGAAATCGTTTGAAGTGATACCTGAGATTCCTCACCCAATCTGGAGCCGAGTCCACACGGGGCTGAGGGTTCGAATCAATTTGTCGCCCATCGCAGTGACCTGATGGCCGAAGACATGTTTGATGCGCACGAATGCGCGAGCGGCAACGATTTTGGGGCTTTCTATTGAGGCCCCACAGTTTGGCCAAGCAAAGATTTCCGACTTCATTTGTTGGCAGGGGATGAGTCCTCGCCCGGTTCCTTAGCTGTTTCTTCTTTGGATTGTGGGCCGTTCTCAAGTATCGATGCAAACTCATTCCAGGAAATGGCGCCGTCCCGATCCTTGTCGAGTGCCTTTAAGACGCCTTCCACCCATAGGGTTCGGGTCAGGAAATTTCCTATCTTGGCATCTGTGAGGAGTTGCTCCAACGCGGATGAACCGATCTTTAAATCCTGGCCATCGATGGAATCGTAGTGGTCAAAGCCTTTACGGAAATCACCGTCAAATTTCTCCTTAACCAGCAGACGAATTTTTTTTGTCAATTCTTCCTCTTCGGCTCCCACTGCATCTCCTTTCTATCGATTACAGGAATTGGCTTCGGCATTGGCCTGGTGCGGTGTCTTTCGAAACTCGAACATGAAACCATCCGGGGATTTCAGTCGGAGTTCATCTCCACGGAAGGTATAGTCAAGGCGAATACGTTCCTCTCCTGGCGATGCATTCAAAAGGAGAGCATCCCCTTGGATAAGATAGGTTCCCGAATGGCAAATGCCTTCAGGTTCGAACCATCTGAATGTCCCATACTGGTCCAGGACCAACCTGACATTCCTGCCTGTGTTGGAGTCTAGCGCATCGGAAAAAAAAGGAGAAGGATGGGTGATCTCAGTGCTTCTCCACGAGCCGGTCAATAGAAGGTCTTGCGAGGCACAGGCAAAATTCCCGACCGTGCAGCAAAGGGTGAACGTCAACCAGAGCCGGCCCAAGAACACCTGTCTTCGCCGATAGGGGTTCATCATTCATTCTCTAAGTGAATGCACGTTCTTGCTTTGAAGTTCATTTATCTCTGTGAAAAAAAACGTGCCCAGACCGGGGCGAGGAACCAGAAGGCAATCGCGCCATTGACGTTGTTGAAAGAGATGAGAATAGAACCTATCGCGAAAAGAGGTGCGGGGTACATGGCCCACAAGTTCGGATTTGTCCAGAGCTTGGGGACACCATCCGAATGCCATTCGCGTTTGGGGGCCACATACCGGTGGAGGATAAGTAAGGAAAAGCTGGCCAGACCAAGAATTGCGGAGAAAAGCATGACCGCAATGGCATCTTCTTCGTAATGTCCGAGCAGCGAGGCTGCATAGGGGATGAGAGAGACAAACATCAGATGAACAAAGTTCAACCAGAATGTCTTTTCATCGCATTTCTTGAGATGGTTGAGAATCCAAAAATTTCTCATCCACAGAAAGGCCGCCATGTAAAAGCTGAGTATCCAGGCAGCAAAATTTGGAATCTGTTTCTGTAGGTCGGAAAGAAGCTGCCCTGTGGTCATTCCCGGAGTTTCAGGCACCTTCAGATCCAGCACCAGAAGGGTGATCACAATGGCGTACACACCATCAGTGAGGCCATTAAGCCGTTCCAGTGAGGTGAGATGGCCTAAAAATATGCCTCGACTCCAATTCCTCATAAGTTTGTATTGTCTTTGAAAATGAGTAGACGCTCACACCTCTTTTGTCTCGAGGATTCAGGAGTGTGAGTGATGTATCGTGCGAGGTTGAAGTGATTGCCCGGCATGACAACCTATGAAACCTTTCAATGCAATGTTGGAAAAATATTACCTCATAGAAGACTGGGAGTGCTACTCCGGCCGTTTGCCCATTTGCCGTCCACTTTCAAAACGCGGTGGAATAGCCATGGAGGAACAGGGTGACAATCAAATAAGATGGAATACTGTGAAGAGTCAAATGCAGGAAGGAATGATTTTTATAAACAACTCTTGAGAGTTGGGCGGGCGTTTGGAGTGAAAGTGCGGACAAACATCTGGACTTGCCGTACAGAGACCTCGATGTGTTCTTTCAGAATGATCCACGGCAACTCGTTGGGTCAGATTTCAGAAAAGGTCTTTTCCCATTTGCGGGATTTCAGTCGTACCTTTCTGACAGAGGAGTCGGTTCAATCCCCAGATCTGAAGACCGCGAATCCTTCTGCATGTCCGCTTGAGCAGACAATTTCATGTCCTTCAATTCGATGATAATTCTTTTGATCTTCTTCGTGAATCGACAGGGCAGGGTGATTCCGTAATCCTCAACCATCGCTGGTCTCTTCATCTTTTCTAACATCATCCCTGCAAATTCTAGGCATGACTCCTACACCCATCCATTTTTACGGAAGAGGAAACCGAGTAGGAAAAGTGGCAAGCCTTTCCCTGCCCGTTCCATGCAGCATTGTTAGTCGGACAAAGCTTTTTTGTGAGCATATTCAACGCGAGCTTGATTGGCTTTGTGCCGGTCGGCAGCTTTCATATCCTGAAGATCAATTGTGACCTGCTTGATCGTTCCGTTGAATCGATAGGGCGCCGGAATTCCATAGTTCTCAATGACAGGCGTCCCTTCATCCAACCCGACATCGGCACCCTCGTCCGCGGAAAACACGCAGCATTGCGTGTGCTTGATGTTTCCCTCGGCCACTTTCTGATCATTGACAAAAATTGTCCCGACGCCCCCTTTGCCCATACCGGGTCCCTCATAGACGAATTCGTACCGTATCGTGACTTTGCCGGGTTCAAGAGTATGTGGAGCCGCCACGGTGAACCGCTGTAAGCCGAGGAAGTTATAGGTATAGGTCGGCTTCCCGTCTTTCACATACAGACTCCAGCCGCCGAACCGTCCCGCTTGCGCAAGGATCACGCCGTTAGCGCCTTCATCAGGAATTTCCAGCTCAGCCGTAATGGTGTGAGAGCGATTTTTGGTGTTGATGAAGACATTTTCCGACATTCCCTCCATGCCCTCATAAAGGGTCAGGGATGTGCGTCCTGCCATCAAATCCGGCCGGCCCGCCGTGGCGGCGTTAATGCGCTCCAGAAGACGGTCATCTATGGGCAACACGCGATATTTGACGGCTTCCTCCATGAACAGAGCCTGCAGTTCCTTCAGCTTATCTGGATTCTTGGCAGCCAGATCGTTCGTTAGGCTGAAATCGTCGCGAGTGTCGTATAGCTCCCATATATCATCAAGAAGTGCCCTTCGTGGCTCGAATTCCCACGGTGCCCGGTGGATGGTTCCAGCGAACCAGCCGTCGGCGTAGATGCCGCGGTTACCGAGAATTTCAAAATACTGGACCTGGTGCCGACCCTTCGCCTGGGCATCATCGAACGTATAGACCATGCTTACGCCTTCAATTGGAGACTGTTTCGTGCCGTTAACCATTGTCGGCTCCGGTAGACCGGCAGCCTCCAGCACAGTCGGTGCCACATCGATCACGTGGTGGAATTGTTGGCGAACCTCCCCTTTGGCCTTGATTCTTTTTGGCCAGTGAATGACCATTCCGTTCCGGGTGCCGCCGAAGTTGGAAGGCACCTGCTTGGTCCACATAAAGGGTGTATCACCGGCCACTGCCCATCCCGCTGCCATGTGAGGATACGACAACGGTCCTCCGAGATCATCGTAATGCGTCAGGATGTCCTGGACAGTTTCGGGAACCCGGTTAAAATACGTCATCTCGTTGAACAGGCCGCTCATGCCGCCTTCCGCACTTGTGCCATTGTCCCCGATGATATAGAGGATCAGGGTGTTGTCCATGTGGCCGGTCTGCTCGACCGCTTGCACCAGTCGTCCGATTTCCCTGTCGGTATATTCGCCGAACCCCGCGAATACTTCCATTTGTCGTGCAAACAACTTTTTCTCATCCGCTGTCAATTGGTCCCAGTCCTTGATGGCTTCGGGTTTCGGCGCGAGCTTCGTGCCTGCAGGCACCACCCCAAGTTTGATCTGGCGGGCCAGGGTCTCTTCCCGAAACTGATCCCAACCTCCGTCAAACTTCCCCTTATACTTTTTAATCCATTCCTTTGGCACATGATGGGGCGCGTGGGTCGCCCCCGGCGCAAAATAAATAAAATAGGGCTTATCCGGCGTGAGCGACTTTTGGTACCGCATCCAGTGAATGGCTTGGTTTGTCATGTCGTTCATGAAATGGTAGTTCGGATCTTTTGGCAGTTCCACTTGCGTCAGTCCGTCGTAGACCAGGGGAGCCCATTGATTCGTTTCACCCCCGATGAAACCGTAGAATTTGTCGAAGCCGGAACGGGTTGGCCAGCGGTCGGTCGGACCGGAAGGGCTCACTTCCCAGGCCGCCGTTTCGTGGTTCTTGCCGAAGAACGCGGTGCTGTAACCGTTCAGCCGCAGCATTTCCGCCAGGGGGGCCACATTGTTCGGACGCTGTCCCGTATTGCCCGGGAATGCGGTCGCGGCCTCCGTGATGGCGCCCATGTTGTTCATGTGATGGTTGCGGCCGCTCAACAAGGCGGCCCGGGTCGGCGAGCAGAGGGCAGTCGTATGGAAATGGTTATAGCGAAGTCCCTGGTTAGCCAATCGTTCGACGGTCGGCATATGAATGGGCCCGCCGAAGGCGCTGGGCATTCCGAAGCCCATATCGTCGATCATGATGAGGAGCACATTGGGTGCGTCCGCCGGTGCTTTCACTTCGAATCTTGGGGGAGGAGTGGCATTTCGAGCGTCCAACTCTGTGATCGAAGGGTATTCCGGCTCATGAATCGGTAGCACTGTCCGATCAAGCTGAAATTCACCCGCTGCACCCAGCGGAAGGGATAACACCGCCAAAATGGCGAGGGAAACACGAAGTACACCCTTCATTATTTTCTCCTTTTCTCATTCATGTCATAGGTTGGAATCTTCATTTTCATAATCTTCTTGCTTACGGTTTCCGTCTGACGGCCTGTCGTGTCGGCACATGATCGCTCATCATGCTCTAAAGATTTCTATTTTGGAGACATGACACACCGGAACCCCAGATGATTCGTGCCAGTGCTGATCTCACCTTTCCCGCGTGTGCCGACCATGTAGCGGGAGCAGTATTGATCGGTGCACAAAAACGATCCGCCACGGTGCACGCGTTTTTTTTCACCGGGTTCGCTGGGATCGAACGGGGAGTCCGGCCCTTGGGGATTGTGTGCGACTCCGCCTGCTATTGCAAGTCGTGCGTAATAATCTGGCCGATACCAGTCACTCGTCCATTCCCACACGTTCCCGGCTACGTCATACAGTCCGTATCCGTTCGGGGGAAATTTTGCCACGGGCCCGATGCCCGTATACTGATCCTTTCCCGTGTCCTGTTGTGGGAAATGACCCTGAAAGCTATTGGCCATCCATTGGCCGTCTTTTCGAAACTCATCGCCCCAAGGATAGACCTTCCCTGCTAATCCTCCGCGCGCGGCAAATTCCCATTCCGCTTCAGTCGGGAGTCGCTTGCCGGCCCACTTCGCATAGGCTTCCGCGTCCTCATAGGCGATGTGCACAACAGGAAATTGGTCGCGTTCTTTGAGATCACTACCTGGACCAAGCGGATGACGCCAGTTTGCGCCTTTAATGTAACTCCACCATTGAAAATGGTTATTGAGGGGCACAGAATGGTCCGGTGGAGAAAACACGACAGACCCGGCCACCAGGTTCTCCGGAGGGGCACCTGGAAAATCCTCCGCGCGTGGTGTGCGCTCTGCGACCGTGACATAGCCGGTGACGTCCACGAACCGTTTGAACTGCGCATTGGTGACTTCTGTTTTATCCATCCAGAATCCATCGACGTACACACGATGAATCGGCCGTGAATCTCGCGTCGCGTGCATGCCGACATCGTTTATCTCCTCATCGGATAAATCGGCTGCCCCCATGGAAAACTCACCACCGGGAATCCAGACCATGCCATCCGGAGCAGGTTCGGAGGGCGGGGACGAGTATTCAGTTTCTGATGAAGCATGTGGGGATGAGATCGGCTGGCCCGCAGGCAGGGTTGGTGGCGCATTCGTCACTGACAGAGCCCGACCGGACTTCGCAGCAGAAATACCCATATCGCAGGTCACGCCGATCTGTGGATCCGGCACAGAGGACTGGTCTGGTGTCGTGCTATACCACCAGGCTCCGATGACCAAGAGCAAGACGAAAGCCACTGCGCCCATTGGTTTGAGCGCATTATATAGCGAAGGCTTCCCTTGATCTTTCAATCGGCGACCGGCTTTCATGATGGCTTCACACTATTGGAGAAAAAGAATTGTACTCTTGTTGACGTCAATAGTGACTCACCCGAATCTACCAGGACTTGTAGATCTTTTCTACCTGTTTCACGCCGACCGCACGATCGGCGTGTCGCAGGGTTTTCGTGCCCATATTGTGGCTCGACCTTGATATGGACCTTTTTGATCAAACCTTCTGCCTTGAATCTGATCCGTAGCTCTCAACCGATGGCCTCAGCCGTTCGTTTGGCCGCCGCTTCGATTTTGGTCCTGCCTGACATTTCACCTTCCACTTTTGTCGTTCCCCTCACAATCAGACCGATCAGGTTGGCGGTGGCGGGGTTTGCATAATTTTTCTGCTGCCGTAGACCAGGATGGAATAGCTGCATGGGTTGGCGCAAAAGGATACACAGAGATCTGTTCGGGCTTCGCGATAAATTTTTTCCTGCCTAATATGGAGATGACGATCGGTGACGTTGGTTGAAGCGGATCGGATGGCCGACATGAGGACTCACACCGAGACGAGAACACCAGGAAACACCTGCATAATAGAACTCTAATGACGAGGATGGTTTTCGGTATGAAACGATGTGTAACGTTTTTTGGCGACGGAAGGGCATCAAAGGGATCCGTCAGTCCACCATGCTGAACGGGACCGCTTTTTTCGGGGCATCAGGTGGTGAGCGATTCTCACCGCATGAGGGAGATTCCGGCGACAAGCGGGAACATCTACCCATGAACTTCCCTTTGGCTCATGGCGTTCCCTTCGTCTCCGTGGTGTCCGCCATCATGTTATTGATCGCAGGCCCGTGAGGCAGGACCACCTCGTAGCGGGATTATCGCCTCAAAGGTCCGGCGGATGGATTTGATGCGTTGCTTTTCCCTCCATTGAGTTTTGATGTCCGGCTCGATTTCCTCGAAGGCGGGGGGGTGGCCTGGTGTAATCGATTCCACCCAGACTATGTTCCAGCCCAATCCGGACTCAATCGGGCCTTCCCAGAATCCCGGCGTCAGCAGGAGCAATGTTTCGGCAAACGTGGTGCCGAACACCGCGGTCACCTGCTCCGGGGGGCAGACTCCCTGATTAAGAGATACACGGAAATTTTTGGTAAAGGATTGCCGCAGTTCCAAACGCCGCCGTTCAGATCCGAAACAACACTCAGCCGAAAGAGTCTACGGTTTTCCTACTTTGGTTTGAAGCTCTCGAAACATGTCCTTGATATACGGTGCAGTGATCGCTCGTGAGATGGGATGTTTAGCGGAACTTCCGAATCCTCCGACTTGGTCGGTCGAAACCCTGCCGACATAGAACAGGAATGTGCCGTCCTTGGTCGGAAGAGCCGCGATACCTTGCAACATGCTGTTGTAATCGTGGCTCGCATAGTATTGACGCTCCACGGCAAATGCCGCCTCACCCACATGGTGTAACATGCGGTGAACCAGAACGTAGGTCGGTCGACCAAACACGTCAATATTCAACCAATAGAAGAATTCCTCCAGGTTTTTAGCCTCATCCTTATCAAGTCCCTGTGGATAAGTGAGCAAGAATTGATGGAAGGCCGGCAAATACTTGGCCACGCCTGCCAGTTCCTTCGTGGAGAGGAGCAATTCATCACCGGCATTCCGTTGGTTTTCGTCACCACGTTCGTAAGGGGCAATGCCTGACAGCCCTTTTGTCCGATAGGCCTGATAGCGGGCGAGTAACTGCTGTCGCACAAGGTCTTCGACTTCCTTCACCGGCACTTCGTCTCCCTTGTGGGTTGATTTGAGAGCTTGAAACGCGGCCATCTCGTTAGCATCAAGGTTCAGTTTGTCGCCCGGTTTTACGTTCAAATAACGCCCGGCTTCTTTTTCTGCATTTGGCTGCAACTTTACCCCTGCCAAATCCGCCATGGTGCCTTCGCCCGTCAGCCGGCCATGTGCCGTGATGACCGAGACTTCTTTGAGAATGATGGCCTCTTGAAAGAGTTTTCCCAGTTCCTCCGGTTTGGTGTTCACCAGGAAGGCCATGCCGAGGGCCAATTCCCGATCTGATCCTTCACTGGGGGACCAATCGACAATCTTTCCCTGCCGGATGTCTTCCCCGTCGCTTTCCGAGAGGTGCAATTCCTGGAGTACTTCATCGACTGTCGGCAAAGCTCCAGCCTCAGGGATAGGGCTGTTGAAGAGCATGGTGACGCAGAGGCATACCAGAACTTTGGAAATGTGGCAGTGGTTCGTCTTTAACCGCATGTGTTTTCTCTCCTCTGTGGGGTTGGGCGAATAATTTCAACAGCCCCCGGATAAGTTATGCGGGTCAAAAATACGCTTACAGGTGAGGTCGGGATGCGTATGGTCTGATTCGTGAGGAGGTGCGCTTCAATATGTTCAAGGGCCATTGTCCCAATCTGACCGTCTGCGGAATGCCTGCCGTTCTCACGCACTATGACCGGTATTTTTTCATTCGGCTTCTATTCGTGCTATTTGGATCTTGCCGAACACAATTACGGGATCCACCCCTGTTCCTTGAATTTCCCCTCGAGGTGTTCGGCGATCGCATCTGCTGTTCGTTTCCCTGCGCCCTCGATCGTATCTTTTCCCGACATTTGTCCATACACCTTTGCGCCTCCGCCGACAATCAATCCGATTGGATTTGCGGTGGCAGCCAGGACGACAATAGGTAGGGCCACTCCGGGCATTTTATTTCCCGCGGAATCAACCTTCCCGGATCCGAGTTGACGGGGGCCAGTGGCGGTCCACTGGTACCCTTCCGCAGCTGTCGTGATTTCAGCTGCACCGGATCCGAAACCCAAGCCCATCCGTTTGAGAGCGCTGCCTTCTTCGAACGTGCCAAAATATCCCACAATCAACAGGTCATTGACCCGCGGAACGGTTTGTGCGTCGGCCACCAAGGATATCAGTCCCATTTGTTGAATTTTCGAGACTAATTCTTCCGCGACGGCAGCACCCAGTTTTCGCCCGGTCTCGAGGTGTTCGGGCGATGGCGGTTCGCCGGGTGGGTCATGCTGTTTGGCTGCCGAGGACCAGGGGGGGAGATCCGAATGGGTGGCAGCAAAGGGATACACATAGATGCGGTCCGGCTTGGGAAGTTTCTCTTTGCCATACAATGGATGTGTTTCGGTGATCTTGGTAGAGGAGCATCCTGCTGCCACAGCAATGGCAAAGACTCCTAGGACAATACCTGTGAGGGACTTCATGACAGACCTCCATGTGATTGGGTGGATTTTAGATATTTCCAATTTTTTGTTCCTGCGGATTTCACCGTGGGCTATTCGGTCAGTACGAATGATTTTCAATCGGTGGTATTGACGGTTCAATCGTATCAGGGGCAAACCCCTCATGGTTCTGGATCAGGCATTGTAGGTAAACCAGCAGGAAAAATCGAGGACACACCCCATGCTTGTTTGTTGAACATTTTTTCCCGAGACCAAGTCGGAGATTGAGGAATGACAAAATGAGTCAATCCATATTCGTAAGAAAGGCTCGAGGCGGCACATGAGGACTGGGCAATCCTTGTTGGGCGATCAGCAGGCGAAGCTTACTGTAGGGATGGGGGTATTGTCTTGAACTCTTCTTGAGATGCATGGCTACTCGATTGTGCAGACTGGGAAGCGGCATATTGTGATTAAGGTGGGAAGGAGGATTTCCCAGTGTGAGGTATTTTGATATATTGGCCAGCATTCATTACAAGCGGAGATGTGAACATGCCGCTGCCGGCGGCGTGTTGGGCTTGATGGGCCAGCGGGTGGCTGTGCAGGACTATCAGCAGGGCGTTCAACCGGCCGGAGCCCGAAATCAGTGCACGCGTGACAAGTCTGATTGTGCCCATCGTACCTGCATGGAGGCAAAAGATTATAAGGTCGGCTAACGCGGAAGGTCGCTGATACCCGACCAGGATTCTCCCGCAAGAATATTCATGCCTGGTGCGGCATCCGTTTTGGAATGAGGCGGTCAAATTATACGTGGTGGAAGTCCAAATTCATTCGCACCGCCAGATGCGTTACACGTTAAAAATGGAGCGGTGCGGCTATGGCGCACCCCACTTCATCATCTCAACATATGCACTCCCTCTCGGCCGCATGGGGAATCACGGTTTGGGCCCGCTTCATTCTTTGACGAGCCGGTCGTCCCTTACTCCATGTCATTGAGGATCATGGTGTCAGGAATACAAACCGGTTGGCACGCACCGTTATATCGTGCACCTTCCCTTTCGGTATCATATTCTAAGCGGGCAGATAGCCGGCATGGTCCAGCACCAAGGGCAATCCTATCCTGCCCTTGCTGCGGCGAAATGTCACTCAGGCATAGTGGGAGAGATACAGATCGATTATGGTGGAATCCAAGCTGACCGGTCTATACGTGAACCGGATCTTGCGTATGTCGATCGCATGAGCCGCGATAGACGTCTGGAGCCTACAGTAGTCCTGCGCGAAGTGTTTCACGACCCGTGAGTATTGGCCAAAGACAGGGATGAATCGGACGGCCATTGAATCCGGTGGATCCCATTTGGTCGGTTAAAAATGGTATTCATGGAATTGATCCTTGAAAGTTAACAATGCCGTAACAGGCCCTTGACCCGACTGCAATAAGTTCGAGCTAGGCTTGGACTCTCATATGAGAAAAATTTCCCCATGCACCCGGAAGCAATCGCATTCTGTTTTCGTCTGCATTGTCAGGGCTTTTTGTTTCACACAAAGGAGGATCTTCATGAAAAAAGGGATTATCGTACTTGGCATATTGGGACTGGTAGGTCTGCAGATAGGATGCACGGCATTACCAGGCTACGATTTATTGTCTTCCAATTCGAATGGGATAAAGACCGTGACCTCCAAGTCGCAGTTTGATGAAATAGCGGACAATCCCTCAAGTTACCTGGGTGAGGAAAAGAAACTCGCAGGAGCAGTCGTCAGTATTGATCAAACGGACGAAGGATATTTAATATTGGCGGAATGGTTGCCCTATCCCAAAACGCAGATCGAGGAAGGGCCCCAAATAGGTCAAACCGATAGGAGTAGACATTTTCTCATTCGGTTTATCGGGAAACGCGAAAAGGAATTTTATACCACCCGGGGGAATATCTTTCTTTTAGAAGGCACAGTGGAAGGAACCCAAAAGGCATTGGTGAATATATTCGGTCCTCGAAAGGATCTGCTGTATGTCAATGCGAGATGTGTCCGTATCTGGGAAACCGGGCAGGACGATTCCCGCTCCAGCCAGTTGGACAATCAATATCCTCCAACGAGAAATAGAACACTCTGTGCGGATCAACCTAAGAAAACTCCCGGTTTGTGAATTGTTTCATTGATCCATGCAATGAATAGACGGCAATGGGTGTCCCCTCTTATAGGGGATTACTCCCGTTGTCATCTTTGCTTCAGGGGCCCGGCATGCAGGGCCCTGCCCTGACGGGCCATCGTCACTACTCTTCAATTGGCGACTGAAGGTTGCGCGCAAGGAAGCACCAACTGTACCAAGCCGGTTTTACGCCATCGTGGCGTACTATTCGAATGCAGACGGTTCACTCGACATACTCACGTGTCCAACCGTGACTTTCAAGACATTTCTCCCGCATCATTTCCCCTCCACCTCTTGGATAGCTTCTGGGACGGGTGTTTTCGTCTTCCGGACCGAAATGTGCGAAGCGATCCTGGCCAAAATGCACGTTCTCCCGATCACAGAGGATAATCGCCGATTTCAAGTCTTCCTTTGTCGCGCCAGGTTTAACCCACTGTTGCGTAGGACCACAAGCGGACAAGAGTAAAAAACATAAACCCACACATGATGATACTTTCATTATCTTACCCCACATGAGTAGTTGAAGATGTGATTCGGAATGTCATATTTGCCAGCAGCATGCAATTTTTTTTTCCACACATCAACTCCTCCCAATTAATTCCATTCCTCCAACCCACACAGAAAGGGCCCTGGCTCAAATTTCAACCAAGTTCTAAAAGAGCGGGTTGATGAGAGAGGGAGATGTACATAAGGCGGCCCCTGTTTAGGCGGATTTATCTGGAAACAGGATTTGAAACTGGAGTTGGAGGGTCCAGTCAGGTGCCAGATCCCGTTTTTCCAAAAAATAAAATCCCTGGAGTTTGATGTTGACCGGACGTTTTTCTCCGCGGAACACCACTTTCCCGAATCCGCCTCCAATGGGTACCGTCCATCTGTTCCTTCTGTCCTCAGCCTCCCAATTTGCGGTGATTATCGGAGTAGAGGTCAGATACCAGCCATTGGGAAAGTTGTAGTTGAGAAAGGGTTGGATTGAAAGTAGATTTACCTTGAGGCGTTGATTATCACCTGCAAACGACCAGATATTACCGATGACGGCCCCTATCACCCACGGATCCGGTATGCTCACGATTGCGAGTGTAGGGCCGACGCTCCATTTGCCAGTGCCCAAACGATCGTTCGTGGCGGTGTCAAGGATAAAGGTTGGGCCCAGTCCACCAATCAATTTGAACCGTCGCTTGGATTCATCACGGGCCAGAAATCCCGTATACTGAATGTCCCCCAGCCCGGTGAGACTTCCTGTTTTATCTTCAAAGGCCGTGGCTGGAAAATAGGGGAGGGGAATTGTGAGCCGGTTGAGGAGCGCCCAATCCCCCCATTTTCTGGCGGTATCGAGCTGCAGATTGAAGACATTTGAAAGATGGTTATTGAGCCCAGCCCCGAAAAATGTCCCATTCAAAAACCCCAATCGCACAAGATCGGACACCGGGTTCTGCACTTCTTCTGCAAGTTTTTTAATATCCTCGGCCTGGGCCGGTTGAGTTCCGAGAACTACCAGGATAACCGCTGCAAGGACACAGCCTTGGAATATTATTTTGTGAAATGCCAACAACATTTTTTTTGCGCAACTAACCCTCGGTTGAGGATTAGTCGAAATAAACATCAATGGAGAGGCAAATGATTTTTTGTGTAGTTTAGCAGGACTGGTGCGAAAAAATATCTCTCATCAAGCATCTCAATACGAACGGAGGAGTCTCCATTTTCCCGATTTGCTTACCTTGCGTATAAAAGGAAGACCGGAAAACATGATGGAATAAGGGGGAAGAAAAAAATCGATACCACGGGAATTATGAATGGGAGGCTTCCTGTGAGCATTCAACGAATGAGCTATTCATTAAGCATTGCGGGAAATATATTCACAAAGATGTAAGAACCAAGGGCTTTCGGAGGTTTTTTCTTAATATCGACTCAATAATGTCTTGGATGTCATCTATCGAACCTATTCAGAATGGCATATAGGAAATTGCCCATGATAGGCTTACCCTATATGACCATGATGATTGCAATGCGACAAAAGACCAGGTGCCTCTCTTGTCTTGTGCTGTTGACCTCTGTCCTGTTTCTCATCCTTGGCTCTGAATCAGGCGCTTCTCAGAAACCCGAGGATGAGCAATTCGGCCCGCAGTTCCAGCAAGCACTGAAGCCGTGGACAGGTGATTGGGACGGGATGGTCAACCGTAACCAAATTCGAGTGCTTGTCCCCTTTAGCAAAACCTTTTACTTTCTGGACGGCGGTAGACAGCGTGGGCTCACATACGATCTGATGAAAATTTTTGCAAAACAGATTAACGAAGATTTGAAGCGGAAGATCGTGCAGGTTCAGTTGGTCTTCATTCCTGTGAACCGTGATGAACTCATTCCGGATTTGATTAATGGGTTTGGTGATATTGCCGCCGGTGGCCTCACCATTACACCCGAACGGAAGGCACTCATTGATTTTTCCCAACCGGTTCTCACCAATGTACGTGAGATCATTGTCACCGGGCCTAGTAGCCCCCCTCTCTCCAGTCTCGACGATCTGGCCGGCAAGGCCATCCATGTGCGGAAGTCCAGTAGTTTTTATGAACATCTTGTTCGCTTGAATGCCTCATTTCTCAGTGCCGGGAAACCTGAGATTACACTCATCCCTGAGGAGGAGAACCTTGAAGACGAAGATCTTCTCGAAATGGTGAACGCGGGTTTACTGCCGATGCTCGTCATGGATAGCCCAAAGGCGGAATTTTGGGCAAAAATTTTTAAAAATATCCGTCTGCATCCCGACATTGCCATTCATACAGGCGGGGAGATTGCTTGGGCCTTTCGCAAAAACAGTCCAAAGCTGAAAAAGGTGGTCAACCGGTTTGTCAGGAACAATAAGAAGGGCACCTTAGTCGGAAATATGTTATTCACCCGGTATTTGAAAAATACCACGTACGTCAAACGTGCCCTGGCAAAGGAGGAACGCAAGAAATTTCAAAGTCTCATGCACGTGTTTGAAAAAACCGCCAAGCCATATGGTTTTAATTGGGTGCTCGCTATGGCCCTTGGCTACCAGGAGTCCACGTTGGACCAACGGAAAAGAAGTTCTGCCGGTGCAATCGGTGTGATGCAGCTCTTGCCGAGTACCGCTCGGGATCCAAACGTGAATATTCCCAATATTACTAAGCTTGAACCCAATATTCATGCCGGAGTCAAATACTTGCATTTCCTGCATGACCGGTATTTTAGGGATCCGAATATAAGCTTGTTAAACCAGTGGCTCTTTGCGATAGCTTCCTATAATGCGGGCCCTGCCAGGATCGCGAAACTCCGGGCTAAGGCGCCGTCGATGGGCTTGGACGCGAATAAGTGGTTTAAAAATGTGGAGATAGTGGCTGCGAAGCACATTGGTCGCGAGACCGTGCAATACGTGAGTAATATTTACAAATACTTTATCGCGTATCGCCTGATTTTGGAAAAGGAGGCCATGAAATCAGCGATGCAACATTAAGCAGTCAGCGAGACTGAGCGCTAGCGGAGCCTATTTGCCCAGTATGGAAATGATTTTTCGACGTCATTCCATTCTGAGGTGATTCACGTTGGATGCTCTATCACTTGGCTGGCGGAGGGAACTTGTCGAACATATCGGTAATGGCGGTATGAATCTGGTCTTCCACTTTTTCGGGGTCGGCATGAACCGTATCATTCGCGGTGCCTCGCCAAAGCAATGATTTCCTCTCAGCATCGAAAATGTCCACGACCAGCGTGCCTTTGACTACCGTGACCGGGGTTGCGGTTCCGGATGAAAGACCCACTCCCCACATTCCGAGTCCTCCACCATACCGACCATAGGTCGTTCCCCCGGCAGGACCATAGCCGTACCCCATTGAAGATGTGGTATAGCTCACCTCCTTCGTCGTGGCCGCGTGATAAGAGACAATCATGTCCGGATTGGTGTCCACTTTTTGGAATCCTTTTCCCATCAGTTGTTTATCGATAGCTGTGATGATTCGGCGATCCATCAGTGGGTTTGTAGTCGGTGTTCCTTTTTTCCACGCATAGGTCTGGTACTGCGTGAAATCTGCGCCTTTATCGTAATCGATATATACTTTGGAAATGCAGCCCGTCACCGCCAAGAGAAGAAGAATGCTGACAAACTCTTTGATTTTCAGTATTTTTATAGCCTGCATGCATGGGGTTTCCTTCTTTTTTTAACAATCGTAACATCGATAACTTCACCAGATTTACCGTTCAGGACGAATTTCCTATCCCCTTGAGTGGTTAAAGTCCGGAAAGATGCCATACTGCGTCTGTCGGTTCAAGCGGGGAGTGCTCTTACGTGGCACGAAACTTCCGTTGATTCCTTTTGCTAAAACTTTTACTACACGGACCCTATTCCTCATTCTACCCTAAGAAGAGGTAGCTGAAACCGGTGAACCCGGGGGAGGATATTCTAACGTCCCTCGGAGTTCGGCGATCTTGTCCAACGGGAAATTCGGAAGATACAGCGCCTGCTGTTCCCGCCATTCCTGGACTTGAGCTTCGGCTACCTCCCCTAGATGGGTGTCCGGGCTTCTTCCCTTTTCCATGTGAAGCGTTTGTGAAGGCAGTGCGAAACTTGCACCCGCTTTCTGCACAATGTCCATGATGCGCAGGTTCAGATCTTCAGCCACCTCGAGAAACTCTCCATAATCCGTGACGTCGACATAGGCAAAGATTTCAAGGTTAAAGGAAAATGCGCCAAATTCCTGGAAACGAATTCTGGCGGGGTCGGAAAGGACTTTGGGGTGGGCGTACAAAAGCTTTCGAATTTCAACGAGAATGAAACGTATCTGGTCCGGAGTGGTTTCATGTCGCAATCGAACTTGCGGATGATACCAAATCTTTTTTCGCTTCGAATAGTTTTCCAGTTGTGTTTGTGCGAAGTCGACGTTAGGAACAGTGATGATCGTATTGTCGAGGGTTCGAACCTTCGTCGCACGTAACCCGATCTCTTCAACCGTCCCGGTGTGATCGCCGAACCGGCAAAAGTCTCCCACGGTTACCGGTTGCGAGGCGTATAAGGTGATGGCCGAAATCAGGTTTTCAATGGGTTTTTGCAGGGCCAAGGCCACCGCCAACCCTCCGATGCCGAGTCCTGCGAGAATGGTGGTCACTTCAAACCCCATATTATCGAGCCAGGCTAATAGGGCGATAATGACAAAAAGCGTTTTGAGACCTGTTCCCAACGGGGATAAAATGACCACAGCAGAACTTTTACCCTGCCGTTCAAATCGCTGGGTTAACCGGTCCAGCATAAAATCCACCATACAAAATATCGTCCAGACGAGGGCAATGGTCATCACCGTTCGTGCCTGAAGAACGGCTTGAAACCATATGGGAGGATTAATATATCCAATCATGACTCTCCCTATCAGGAGAAATAGAAGAAATCGTCCGGGACCTACTAACAGGCGTGAAATTTGATCACGGGAAGCAGATGGGCGAGAACGAACAACAAGGGCAATCAAAGAAGTGACGGCATAAGCCACTCCATACGCCACGATGACGATGGTCCCCAGGCCGACCCACAGCCAGATTTCTATCCCGAGTATTTTTAGATCAAAAAAGGCGTCCGGAAAGAAATTTTCTAAGTAACCGTACCCGAATTCTCGGTACAACCCGGGTATTTGAGCGACGGTCGCATTGGAAAATTTCCAGATAAATACTCCGTCTTCACGGGGTATCCGTTGGAGAAGAATATCGATGGTTTGTCCTCCCACCTCGATGTGTCCCACTGAGTCTCGATAGGAGGGTAAGCCGTCTTCTTGCTGCCCGGTCGGATCGATGCTCAAATCGGTAGGATCGATCCAAAGAGCCCGATCCAGTACAACTTGGAATTGCCTGGCGAGATATGGCTGCCGGATTTGGGAAATCCCTCCTGGCAGATACCGAAAATCCAGGTATTCCGCGGCGCGTTCGTACTGACCCTCTTTGCCGGCGGCTAGAAAGCCTTCCACGGTGCCACGAGGAGTCCCACGACCGAATGGATCATCAGGAATTGGGAGTTTCGAATCTTCCGTATCTTCGCTCTTGTCTTTTACCGGTTCCTCATTTGGCGAGGGTTCCTTTCCTGCCACAATTTCCTTCAATGTGGGCTGTCCGAAGGCAGATCCTCCCAACATGAGGCCAGCCGAGCACAGGCCGATCACCAGTGCCAATACCTGACACATACACGTCGTCACCCGTTGTTTTCTTTTTCTCACGTTCATACATTTTCCTCCTTTTGCTCATTTTCCTTTTTCAAGTTATGGGTCGAATCGAAGGTGCTAAAATTTTGGTTTGAAATTCCTGACTTGTAATCATTTTCCATCAACAAGCGGACCTTTTGTTGCAATGGTGACGTCAAGCCTGGCTGAGGATGAATCCAACACTATGCAAATCCTGATCGAAAAAGTGAAAAGGAATCAGAAGCTCTTAATCGCCGGGTAGATATAGATTTGACGAATCAGAAGTCTAAGGGGTTGGCCCCTGGGTGAGAAGGCTATCAAAAAGAATTGGGGCAGTTAAACATCCACCTCGAACGAAAATGGCGAACCCTTCATTAAGGTTTGGTGCCTGAGGGCGGTGCACTATACATTCATTTGCATCGTGCGGGGGACGCGCCAAGGGTGCGAGTACCGATGGGCCGTCCCGGTTGAGGCTTCTCGCGGTAACGAGGGACGAATGAAAAAACCAATCGTGTAGTCCGTCTGTATTTGCCCGGAAGAACGGATCCGGGTTGGAATTTACAAGAGGAGTTATATGATGTGACGTGACAACCGAATCACCGGCCACGCCAATCTTGGCGTTTCAGACATCAGAGGAAACTCACAAGTGAGTGTTGCAGTGACTGGTTACTCATCAAGCATTATTCACTCCATGTATTATTAATGGTTTATTAATGGTGGGTTTTTTGAAAACATTATGTTTGCGTGCAAAATGTCAAAATTTGACGTAAAGTCATTTATTGTGCTAAAAAGTCTCAATGGCTACATCAGAAAGAAAAAAACGAGAGTATGCACAGCGGGAAACGCTGATCATCGACACCGCCAGAAATCTGTTGTTGGAAGTTGGCTATATCGAACTCAATATGGATCGGATTGCGGAAATTACTGAATATTCAAAGGGAACAATTTATCAGCATTTTTCCTGTAAAGAAGAAATTCTGGTCGCGATGCTCATTCAATCCGCGCAAAAATGCGGCACGTTTCTCCTGAGGGGTTCTCAGTTTCAGGGCACTCCACGGGAACGAGTGGCTGCGATGGCTTTGGGATACGATTTGTTTATTCAGCTTAATCCTGATCATTTTAAATCAAAATTATTGCTCCAGAATGAATCCATTAGAGGAAAGGCTTCTCTGGTTTTCCAAAAAAACCTGGAAAAGGCCGAGCAGGATAATATCGGGATTGTCTCCGGAGTTTTACGGGACGCGGTCCAGGAAGGCCACGTGCAACTTCGGAAGGGGGTGACCATTGAGGAGGTCACCTTTGGCTTGTGGACCGGTGCCTATGGGGCCTTTGTGCTGATGTTCTCCGAAGTGAACTTAGAAGCCCTAGGAATTTCAGATCCGAGAAAGGCGGTGTGGGAAAACATCCATGCCTTATTGGATGGGTTCGGCTGGCATCCGTTTTTTCACGAGCTGGATTGGGAAGAAACCAGGAACCGCATCTTGAAGGAAATTTTTCCACAAGAGGTTCATCAAGCAGCCATCGCCTAATCGGGACTATTTTTTTGGAATATAATGACTAAAAGTCAAAAATTGACTCATGAGCAAATTTGGACGAAACCATGACTCAAAATTATCAAACCAAATATTGTAATGCCCTCACTGAGACCCAACTTATATCCATCGAAAAAGGCCTTGTTTGGTTAAGTGAAGACACATCTCCATTTTCCAGGAAATTGTATGACCGCCTCTTGGAGGAACATCCGGTCCTCAGGAAGCCTCTGCTGACTACAGGATTTCAGGAATTCCACAAGGCCTTTCTAAAAGGTTTTGCTGCAATTGTTTCCGCCTACCGGACAGGCCCGGATCTTCGAACGGTATTGGAGGAATATTGGAATTTTCCGGTTGTGGAGCTCACGCCAGCTATAGAAAGAAGGCGGTTTAACAGACTGGCAGAGACCTTTTTGAACGCCGTTGCGGAATGTGTGGAGGATGCCTGGTGTCCCCCCGTGGAGGAGGCTTGGAGGGTGGCAATCAAGGAAATTGAACGCGAACTTGTGGACCCCGGTGATTGAAACCTATTACTCAGACACCGAAGGCCTGGCTCTCACGTTTTTGGACAAAAGAGGGCTCCCCTTGGAAGACAAGATGGTGAAGGGGTAGAATAAAAGGAAGGAGTGGCATGATGAATCCAGTAGCCAGAACTCACATTTCAAATACAATCCTACCGGCACTTATTCTTTTGTTGCTATCGTGGTCGTGCTTGGGAATTTCTTCGAATGCAGCAGCGATGTTAGTCGCGAAGAATGTTGTGGGCGGAAAGGAATTCGGTCCCATGCCTGATCTCACGGAAAAGAGCACCGCTAGATTACCCGAAAGCCACCAAACGGAAAAACAATTGTTCGATGTCCCGCTTCTTCAGGAGACTCCTCCCAAATACGATTTTAAGTGGAAACACGGTCCAAATTTTTCTCTCAAAGATCCAGGAATGTTACCGGGAATCCAATTTGGTGTCGAAATGCACAGTATTCAGGCTTTGGAAACGGTCATTCCCGAAGGAAGCCTTCCGAAAGAAATACCCGTGAATCGTGACCGGCTGCCGCTGGTTCTTCCTCCCTCCGTCAATGGTGCTGACTATAACGGAGGATTTCTCCGGTTCACCTGGTAAATTCCGAAATTAATTTATACTCTTCGGCCGCCGGTTCGAATTAAAGTTCTACTTTTTCCCTTTCATCAAACGGGATGGTGACATCCCCATGGGTTTCGACAAATGACGTACCCTTGCGGTGATACTGCAGTTTGACGGCGGCAGCACTCCTCCCTGAACCTACTAAAGAAAATTGGGGAGATCTGTCATCACCGCTTAAACATACCGCCGATTGCACCAGCACCCCTCTCGAAGCCGGCGCAAGAATTTCCCACTTCCAAACTCGAATACGTTTAAAAATATCCGGATCGATGATCGGGATGTTGCGCGGATGTCTGTTTTTCTGAGTCTTCTGTGGCATTCGCCAATGTGACGCGTCTTTTACGGTCGGTTCGCAAGGAACCAGGAGAACAACACACCTCAACTCTGACGCACATGAATCAGGAAATTTCCTTTCGCCGGATAACAAAGTACGTTGGTCTTTTTCTGGGAGCGTTCCTGATTGTTGCCACCGGAGCTTGGGGCACCTTCGCCTTATATTTTGACGGGCCGGAACATGACACGCTCCGGACGTTCCTGGCTTCAGGCTTTGCAGGGGCCGGCCTGGTGTCGTTGGTGGGGTATGGCACACCACGATTTCGATGGTTGGCCACCGGGTCCTATCTCAGCCTGTTTGTCGTGCTTGTGATGTGGTGGAGCATGATCGAACCCTCCAATGATCGCCAGTGGCAACCGGAAGTGGCGTTACTTCCCTATGCCACCTTTGATAAAAATTTGATCACGGTCCACAACATTCGAAACTTTGATTACCATACCGAAACCGACTTTACCCCCGTCTATTACGATCGCCCGTATGATCTTAAGAAACTGGATTCCGCAGACCTTGTGGCTGCCTATTGGATGGGACCGGAGATCGCGCATATTTTTCTCACGTTCGGGTTCGGTGATGATTACTTGGCCATTTCCATCGAAGCCAGAAAGGAAGCCACGGAAGGCTATTCGTCAATCAAAGGTTTTTTTAAACAGTACGAGCTGATCTATATTGTGGGTGACGAACGGGATCTCATCAGGGTCCGGACGAATTATCGAAAAGATCCGCCCGAAGACGTGTATCTGTATCCATTGGCGGGATCACCTGAAAACGCCAGACGGGTATTTCTGGATTACCTGACCACCATCAACCAACTGCGCGAGCGGCCAACGTTCTATAATACGCTCACCGCCAACTGCACGAATGTCATTTGGATGCACACCCGTTTGAATCCCGGCCATGTGCCATTTTCCTGGAAGATTTTGTTAAGCGGGTACACGCCTGCCTACCTGCATGAGCAGGGAAAACTGGGCACAGGTTTTTCTTTTGAAGAATTGCAGCGTCGTTCACACCTCAATGAGGTGGCATTACAAGCCGATCAGGCTCCTGATTTTTCCAGGCGCATTCGTTCCCATCTTCTCTCTCCCTGATCTTCGGATTGAGGAATCTAGCCGGTTCTCGGGCTGCGGCCATTGTGCCCTGTCGGTTTTAACCGAATCGAAGGTCAGGTTGAATCGCCTTGTCTTCAGCGTTTACTTTAATTAGTGCCTTTGCTAGGCTCAACGCCGCACGTTCAGGCGAAGATTTGAGGGCGTACCGTTCCCTTCGCATTCCATATCTACCTACAACTTAGGGGGAGTTTTCCTATGAATCAGTTCATCATGTTTGTCGTTGCCGCAGCCATCACGTGCGTGACTCCAGCATTTGCAGAGAATGCACAAATCACCAATATGCAAATTCTGATCGATAAGGTCAAAGCGGATAAGAAGCTGCTCATCGCCAGCAATATGGATTTGACGGACCAAGAATCAAAAGATTTCTGGCCCCTGTATGAAGGGTATCAAAAAGAACTCGAACATTTAAATCAACATTTGGGCGGACTCATCAACGAATATGCGGAGGCCTACAATAAAGGGTCCGTGCCGGATAAAGTGGCCAAAGATCTCATCAACGAATCAATCAAAACCGAAGGGGCGGAAGTCAAAATGCGGAGGGAGTATGCCGAAAAACTCAGCAAAGTCCTGCCCGCTCATAAAGTCGCGCGGTACCTCCAAATGGAAAATAAAATCCGGGCTGCGATCAAGTTTGACCTAGCTGCGAATATTCCCTTGATGGATTAGTCGAGGATTCAGCCATGGTTTCTGATTTTTCCCTCGGCGGGATCGTATAGGTTGGATTCGTGGGTTTGGTGCCGACCTAACCGGCTCGCTTCTCTCGGATCGATGGGGCGAGTCGGTGATCCAAGTATAGTCATGTGTGAACCAATCCACGAAAATCCTTGGTTCAAGATAAGTCGGGGGCAGTCTTTACCCAATTTTCTGAAAAGAATGGCTATGGACGATGGCGAGTGTGCATGCTAACTGCCGATGGTTTTTCGTAATCCTCACTGCCGCTATTCTGGCTGGCTGTCAAAACCCCGGTGGGTGTGGCCCGGGTCGATTCTGAGACCGTTAGGCACCAATTAACCAAAAAAACGTGATCTCCTCAGGGGAAACCAGCCCATTTACCAATAACGTGCTTCGGGTCACCGACCTGACTGATGCCTACTTTGATGATGCGCCTATTATGTTGCGCCGGAAGGGATTGGAAAGATTGTCTCTATGATGGGCCTAAATCCTGGTAGCTTCCTGAACCACCACTGTTCGAGTGTACTGATGCATGCGGAGTTTTTCAGGTGATGGTATGGGCACCACGTTCACCGTACCTGTTGTTCTTCGTATGTTTTGAATGCTGATATCGCTATAATCCCGAAAAAGACAACTGCCTTGTACGAGCATCTTATCAATCTTAAGCCAGGGAGAAGCGTAATGATCCGTTTACCTTTACATGTAGTGCTCATCCTGTTGGTAGGTGTATCGGGTTGTGCCAGCACTCAGCAAACCCGGAGCGTGGAACAATCAGGATTTCTTGGGGACTATTCCATGTTAAAAAAAGGGAAAAGTGACGAAACCCTTTTGATCTATAAAAATCCTCAAGCCGATTGGAAGAAATACGAGAAAATCATTCTTGATCCCGTCAACCTCTGGATCGGCAAGGATTCCCAATTGAAAGACGTGTCCGCGGAAGATCGTCAACGGATGGCGGATCTCTTCTGGGTCAAATTGCATGATGCCTTAAAAAACGATTATGAAATCGTGACCACACCCGGTCCGGATGTCATGCGTCTCCAGGCCGCCATTACGGAAGCCGAATCCTCCAATCCCGTGTTAGATACGGTTTCAAGCATCGTTCCTCAGTTGAGAGTCTTAACCGGAGTCAAAGGGGTCGCGACAGGCGTTTCCGGTTTTACAGGTTCGGCGAGTGTAGAGTTGAAAGTCACGGATTCCTTGGATAAGACCCTGCTGGCCGCTGCGGTGGATCGCCGGGGAGGGACGAAAAATCTGAGCGGAGTCACCAATTCGTGGCACGATGTCGAGGAAGCCTACCGGTATTGGGCGGAAAAAACACGCTGGCGGGCATGTCTGCTTCGAGGTGGAGAAAATTGTGTGGAGCCGGAGGCGTAAGGGCCAGTCATTCCCAACCAAATCCGGTCAAATCATCGCGTGATTCACTGACAAGGAGATGACTATGAAAGTTGTGCCCTGGTGGTCCGGTTGCGTACTCCTTACCTTGGCGTCCTGTGGTGGAGGAAATCTTCAGCATATGGATGCGACACCATATGCTGAAATGATCGAGCGTCCTAACGGGGAGTGTCCGCATTCCAAGATTGAACAAGGTGTTGTCAATAAACATCCGGAGGCGACGGTCATGGTGACCGTTGCCGAGATCACAGGAGAGAAGGTCATTACGACTTCCCAAATACCTGTGAAAGCCAATCAAACGGTCTATCTCGGGTGCGCCTTCCTGCCGTCCGGCCAGGATGCGGCTCGAAAAATTCTCGACGTCCAATTTGAATAAGCGATTTCAGGGCCATGCTTAAAGCATGGCCCTGGACATTCCGGCAAGACATCCTTCACATAAGGAAGAATTATGAATGCGTGGGTTGCGGTGACATTCCGATGGCATATTCTGAGTCTACTCCTGGTGGGACCATTCCTTTTCCCTTCATGGGCTCAAGCCGGAGGACTCTTTCTGACCGAGATCGGGACTCCGGATGTGGGACTCGCTGGAGCGGGATGGGCGGCGCGCGCGCAGGACGCGTCAACCTTATTTAAAAATCCCGCCGGCATGTCCCTCCTGGAGGGCGCGCAATTTCAGGGTGGCGCCCAACTGTTATATGGAGATATTGGATTCACCTCCGACGGCAAATCCACCCCGTCCGGCGGCGGCGGCGGGAATCCCATCGACGTGATTCCCGGAGCCAGCGGATTTTACGTGCATCCCCTGGGAGATGATTGGAGAGTGGGCTTTGGCATCTTTTCCAATTTCGGGCTTGGATTGAAATACACGGGGGAATGGGTCGGTCGCTATTACGTGAAAGACGCGCTGCTGGCCGGTGTCAGCTTCATGCCCACCGCAAGCTATCGGGTGAATGAATACCTGTCTGTCGGTGGAGGCGTCAACGTGATGCTTGGCGCGGTCAAACAAACCGTTGGTATCAACAATCTCGGGAGTACCAACGACGGGCAAATGCAAATCAAAGATCAGGCAGTCGGGGTGGGAGGCAATATCGGCGTCATGTTTACCCCGACACGAGGGACACGCTTCGGCCTCACGTATCAATCGCCCATTGATTTGAATTTTTCCGATAAACCGAAATTTACGAATCTTGGACCCATCGGTACCGCCCTGCAGAATAACGGCCTACTGAACAAGAAACTCGATGTCGGCATCACCGTCCCCCAATCGCTGATGTTCAGCGCCTACCACGACCTCACCAGGCAATGGGCGATCATGGGTAACTTAGGATGGCAGGACTGGTCTGAATTCGGGAAGGTGGATGTCGGCGTGAATACGGCGAATCCCACGAGCGTCGTCACCAACCTGAACTATCAGGATACCTGGCATGTGGCGTTTGGGACCCAATATCGTATGAATTCCGCATGGGTGCTCTCAACGGGTTTTGCCTACGATAGTTCCATGGTGAAGGATAAAAATCGCACCCTCAGCGTCCCCGTTGGCGAAACCTACAAGTTCGGATTTGGAGCCCTTTGGCAAAAGACACCCGCCCTTAATCTGGGTTTTTCCTATGAACTTGTCTGGGGGGGAGATCTGCCGGTTGATCAAAATCGTGGACCACTGGCCGGCCGGGTATCCGGTGATTTTAAGAACACCACCCTCCACTTTTTTGCATTGACCGTCACCTGGGGCGAGGGGGTGAATATTGGGCCAGGAGGGGCCTGAGGCCACCGTCCGTCGGGAATGCATCGGTGACAAGGTCACGACAATTGATGACGTGAACGATCGTGTGAACCGGCAATCTCCATCGTCACGTGGTTAAAATTTCCGTCTGAAATTTTCAACCCCCGCCCGCGGTGTCGGACCAACGTGAGAACGGGAGGACGGAGAGAGACTCGGAATTTGCTGCGTTCGATCAGGAGCGGGGAGTCATGGGAGAGTGCGTCAGCAGACAATCGTCATGCAGGAATAAACGGCCAGACCCATTCCTATGAATTCTGGATGGCGTGAAGCACGCATGGTCGCCGGTTCGAATTCCGGATGCGGATGCACTGCTATCTTGAGCACACCACCACGGATTACTGAATATCTTTCCGATACTCCCGTAGGCCGCGTTCCTCGTCTAACCGTTGTCGAAGTTTCTTGCCCCAATAGTCAAAGATCTCCAGCACCGGTCCCAAAGAATCTTTATCGCGGGTCAGGAGAACCTCTGAGCTCATCCGCTTTTCCACGTACGCCACCAGTCGTTCCTGGCTCTGGGTATCCAATATTTCGACCTCAATGGCCGCCTCGCCCTCTAAGGCATTCATGCCGGAAATCTTTTCGGAAGCCTGGATCAGGAGATCATTGGCCAGCGGAAGGATATGATCCGGCGTGGACACTACCGGGCGTTCCAACAACACGTCCGTCAGGGCCGCTCGAAGCCGCAGGACTCCCGGACCGGGATCTTTCACAATCACATACCCTCCTGCCAGCGCCCGGCTCATACTGTCCTGGAATCCCAGCGCCAGTTTCCAGGCCGTTAGGGCATCAAGACCGCCATACTCAGAATGTTGGCTGGGCCAGATCACCAGGGGATCGAGAATAATGTGGTCGTATCCCTTGAAATTAACCCCCGGCTTCCGATAACTCCACGCACCGCTGTCATCCGGCGAAGGACGAAGGCTGGTGTAATCGGTTAAAAATCCGGAAAAATTCAACGGCTCGATTTTGGGAGTACATCCGGAGAGACTGACGATCACGCACAAGAGCATGCTCAGCCGGTGTATTTGCGGAAAGGTGTGAATCACGGTATCCTCAATTTTTTCGAGATCGAAAGTTGACGAGTATATCCCGTCTACTCCATAAAGGCCATATCGCGGCCGCACTCCAAATCAGCTCCATCGAGAACATGAGGGTGTCCATCTTGAGGGCATGGCTTGTGGTTGGTAGGGGAAGTCTGCTCCTGTCTGGAGGCACGGTCGTGCGGTCTGTCACACACGGAGGGACCGGGTGACGTTGAGCCGGGTTGAGAAGACGGTTGGGTCCCGACAACATGGCCCAAGTGATCTGCCGGGAGCATGTATCTGCAATCAGGCCTGGGGTGTGACGAACGGCTCGTAATGACCATTTCACTCATGAATACGTAAGGATGGAAACAGCATATGAATTCAGCATTGCATGATCAGACCATTGCGAAGGAACTGAAGATCTCCGACAAGCAGGTGGCAGCCACGGTAAGCTTGCTGGATGATGGCGCCACGGTGCCGTTTCTTTCACGATATCGCAAAGAAGTGACGGGCGGGTTGGATGAGGTCATGATTACCTCCATTCGGGATCGTATCGCGCAGCTTCGGGAATTGGATAAGCGGCGGGACGTCATCCTGGCCTCGCTCGAGGAACAAGGCAAACTCACCGACGCGCTTCAAGGGCAGGTGCACGCGGCCGCGACCATGACCGAATTGGAAGACATCTATTTACCCTTTCGCCCCAAACGCCGCACGAGAGCCATGATCGCGAAAGAACGGGGATTGGAACCGTTGGCGTTGAGCCTCTGGGCGCAAGAGGCCCAGTTGCATGTCGAAGCCGAGGCTCAAAAATATCTCAATGCGGAACGCAGTGTAGAGACCGTGGATGATGCGTTGGCCGGTGCGCGCGATATCATGGCCGAATGGATCAGCGAAGATCTGCAGGCTCGCGCTTCCATGCGGGCGTTGTATCTGGAGCAGGGAATCTTCAAAACCACTGCCGTGCGGGGGAAAGATGTTCAAGGCAGCAAGTATCGGGATTATGTCGAATGGGAAGAACCGGTCGCCAAGGCGCCTTCACATCGCGTGCTGGCCATGCGGCGTGGGGAAACAGAAGGGTTTCTGACCTTTCGGGTGCTGGTGCCTGAACCTGACGCGCTGTCGCTTCTGCATCGCCTTTTTCTGAAAGGAAAAGGGCCGGCATCGGAACAGGTCACCCTGGCGATCAAGGACAGTTTTACCAGGCTCCTGTCACTCTCCATGGAAACCGAAGCCCGCCTGGTCACCAAAACCCGAGCCGATCAAACGGCGATAGAAGTGTTTGCGCAGAATGTGCAGCAACTGCTCATGGCGCCACCGCTGGGCCAGAGGACCGTGCTGGCCATCGATCCGGGATTTCGCACCGGATGTAAAATGGTGTGTCTGGACCGCCAGGGCACCTTGCGTCATACGGAGACCATCTTCCCGCATCTGGGAGCAAGCGGGGCCGCCAAAGCGGGAGACACGGTGGTGGAATTGTGTCAGCGTTTTCCGGTTGAGGCGATCGCGGTGGGCAACGGGACCGCCGGGAGGGAGACTGAAACGTTTCTCCGCGCATTGAAATTGCCATCCGCCATCCCCATCGTGATGGTCAACGAAAGCGGCGCGTCCGTGTATTCCGCGTCCCCGGTCGCACGTGAGGAATTTCCCGATCACGATGTGACGGTGCGTGGCGCCGTCTCGATCGGGCGACGGCTCATGGATCCCTTAGCCGAACTGGTAAAGATCGATCCCAAGGCCATCGGCGTCGGGCAATATCAACATGATGTCGATCAGGGCATCTTGAAACAACGGTTGCAGGATGTGGTTATCAGCTGTGTCAATCGGGTAGGGGTGGACGTAAATATGGCGAGCCCGCAACTACTCACGGCCGTCTCCGGTGTGGGTCCGCAACTTGCCACGAATATTGTGGCCTATCGACAGGAGCATGGCCCGTTTGCCAGCCGAACCGCATTAAAGAAAGTCCCGCGCCTGGGAGCCAAAGCGTTTGAGCAAGCGGCAGGATTTTTACGCATCACCAATGGCGAGCATCCGCTGGATGCCAGCGCCGTGCATCCCGAACGGTATCCCGTGGTCAACGCGATGGCCAAAGACTTAGGCTGCACGGTGAAGGATCTCATGAAGGATCCTGCCCGGCAACGCACGATCGATCTCAATCGATACATCACGGAGGACGTGGGCAAACCGACCTTAATGGATATCCTCACCGAATTGGCCAAACCCGGCCGTGATCCGCGCCAACAATTTGAAGCCGTAAAGTTTGATGAAGGGGTGCAATCCATCGAGCAGGTCACCCCCGGCATGATTCTGTCCGGGGTGGTGACCAATGTCACGGCCTTTGGCGCGTTCGTCGATATCGGCGTGCATCAGGATGGTCTGGTGCATATCAGTCAACTCGCCAACAAATTTGTCAGCGATCCCAACACGGTGGTGCAGGTCAATCAACAGGTCAAAGTCACCGTCCTGGAAGTCGACGTTCCCCGCAAGCGTATTTCGCTGTCCATGAAAGCAGCGGCAAACGGGAAGTCCTGAGTCACGGTGGTCATGTCTCCGTGTCCTTGTGGGAATCCGAGACCCTTCGATCCGAGCCCGCCGCATCCCCGCGAATTTCACCACAACCCGGTCTCGTTCTACACACCATCTGCAGATCGGGCAACCGGGCCGACGCGCACATCAACAGGCAGCCCGTGTCGGAGTCCGGCGAATTAAGCCGACTTTCGGGTTCCCTCCCATCCGGACCGAATCAGTGGGTGCGCACCTAGAGGGAGAACAAGCCGTCGTGTGATCAGCCGCGATCTTCAGGACTGATCCTTTACCTTGATGGGTAGCACTGGATCCGGCAGGCAATCGGCAAGCGTGTCCTGGGGGAGTGTTGAATAATAATAAGGAGGTTCAAGGGCAAATTTGCGCAGGATGAGATTACTCATCAAAGGCTACGGGTCGGTTCAAAAAAGCATGCCCTGAGTCTTCCCGAAGGGTCCGTCCAGTCCTGTCCTGAGGCCCCTCGAAGGAAAGGCCGCAGCCGTTTTTACGCGCGGAGCGTACGTTTAGTACGTGAGCACGGGAAAATGGCGAGAACGTCGCTGGCGGCTTTTTTCAACAGACCCCCTGGTGGACCGGGGGAGATGTCCCGCATCAGCGGATCGTCGCGCAGATATCCCGGATGTGGCCGCGAAGCCAGCGATGCGCCAGATCGGCATCCAGCCGGGGGTGCCAGAGTAAGGAAACGGTCACCTCCGGTGTGGAGAACGGAAGGGGAAAGCTCTGCATGCCGGTGCGCAGATTTCCGGTGTGTCGTTCGGGAACACTGGCGATCAGGTCCGAACCCCTGGCGAGCGCCAGCGCCGCCGAAAAGCCGCCGACGATCGTGACGATCTCCCTTGTCAGATCCAACATTTCCAAGGCCTCATCAATCGGTCCCTTGTCGAGACCCCTCCGCGAGACCACGACGTGCTTTCCGGCCGCATACCGGGAGGGCGTGATCTTCCCCTTGCTCAGCACGTGTCCTTTTCGCACGACGCCGATAAACCGGTCGCGGAACAATGCCTGCACGCGCAACTCCGGGGCAGTCGTGTCACTCACCACGCCGGTTTCCAGATCGACGGTCCCGTCGCGAAGGGGCGTGCTGTCTTTGTCGGGCTTCTGTACGAAGCGCAGCCGCACGCCGGGCGCTTCCTTGCCGATGCGGGCAATGAGATTTGGTCCGAAGTTCTCCACAAAGCCTTCGCCGGTCCGGAGCGTAAACGTCCGGACGAGCTGTGTGAGGTTGAGCTTCCCGGCCGGGCGTAGCACCGCCTCTCCCTCCTGCACGAGCTGACTGACCCGCTCCCGGAGTTCGAGCGCCCGGGGGGTGGGAACGAGACCGCGTCCGGCCCTCACCAACAGTGGATCGCCAATCGTCTCACGCAAGCGCGCCAGCGCGCGGCTCATCGCCGACGGACTCAGCCGTAACCGTCGGGCTGCCCGCGCCACACTCCCTTCCGCGAGCACCGCATCGAGCGTGACCAACAGGTTGAAATCAGGAGTCGACATGCAGGGATTGTAGCACAGTTTTTTTCTGATGTAGCGTCACATGCACGAATACAGTGCAAGTGGTGCGTCTTCCGCCAGGTCACCGCAGAGCGTATATTTTGGAACATGACAGGTCGAGAGTGGCCAAAAAAGCGGAGGGTATGGTGAAGACAATTATTGCGAACCAACACACGGTCGACCATGAAAATGCGGAACGAGAACCGACGGTACGATGGGCGCTCGTCAGCCTTTCGCTCTCCATGTTGCTCTCTTCGCTCGACACCAGTATCGCCAATGTGGCCTTACCGACCCTGGCCCTGGCGTTCACCGCCTCCTTCCAGGAAGTCCAATGGGTGATCCTCGCGTATCTTCTCGCCGCCACGACCCTCATCGTCAGCGTCGGACGGCTCGGTGACATCATCGGCCGGCGCCGGCTGCTGTTAGCCGGAATTTTCCTCTACACGGTGGCCTCGGTTCTGTGCGCTGTCGCGCCCACGTTCTGGTTGTTGATTGCCGGGCGGGCAGCGCAGGGCCTCGGTGGGGCTATCATGATGGCACTTTCCATGGCGTTTGTCGGCGAGACGGTATCGAAGGCCAGGACCGGGAGCGCCATGGGCCTGCTCGGCACGATGTCCGCAATCGGCACGGCTCTTGGTCCATCGCTCGGCGGCGTGCTGATCGCCGGATTCGGTTGGCGGGCCATCTTTCTCATGAACCTGCCGCTGGGGATGCTGACTTTTCTTCTCGCGCACCACTACCTCCCTGTTGATCGCCGGGAGCCGGAGACGCATCGGGCCGGATTCGACCATGCGGGCACGCTCCTGCTGGCGCTGACGCTCGCGGCCTATGCCCTCGCCGTGACGATCGGTCGAGGCAGTTTCGGTGCACTCAATCTGGCACTGCTCCTGGCTGCGGCCATGGGCGTCGGCCTCTTTGTGCACGTCGAGGCGCGAACCGTCTCGCCGTTGATCCGATTGGCGGTGTTCCACGATTCCATCCTGAGTGCCAGCCTCGCCATGAGCGCACTCGTCACAACCGTGGTGACGGCGACGCTGGTCGTCGGGCCGTTCTATCTCTCTCGAGCGCTCGGGCTCGATGCGGCAATGGTGGGTCTCGTCTTATCGGCCGGGCCGCTGGTCGCCGCCCTGACGGGGGTGCCCGCCGGGCGCATGGCGGACCATTTTGGCGCACCACGCGTGGCGATCGTCGGGCTCATCGGCATGGGGGCCGGTTCCTTCATCCTGGCCATGATACCGGCGACATTCGGGATTTCCGGTTACCTCGCTCCCATCGTCGTCATCACCGCCGGCTATGGGTTGTTCCAGACGGCCAACAACACCGCCGTCATGACCGGTATCAGTCCGGACCAGCGGGGGGTCATGTCCGGCATGCTCAACCTCTCGCGCAATCTCGGACGTATCACCGGGGCATCCGTGATGGGTGCGGTGTTCGCATTCGCCTCGGCCACGATCGACATCACTACGGCGCCTCCAGAGGCCGTGGCCAGGGGTATGCGGAACACATTCGCCGTCGCCGCGATGCTCATCGTCATCGCGCTCGCCCTCGCAGTCGGCATGTCCCGGCGCACATCGGGTAATCGGGAAGTGGCTGTGGAAGCAGTGGCAGGCGAATGAGAAAGGCTCGGGATGAACCCGGAGCGTGTCACCAGGAAACACATCGATACACGACTTCCGACTCCTTACCCCTTACAGGCTTCACACCCGCATCGATCATTCCGACACGAGGTATACCTGCCGTCCCATTCCTAATTGCGTTCCCATCCGATACCATTGACAAGACATCCGAACATCACCAATATCCACGCGGGAACCTCCGCATGAACAATTTTAAACGTATTCTCATCTTTACGGTCAGTGTGTTTCTTCTCTCCTTTGGATACTTCCTCTCTCTCTATCCGAATCGGCCTGATGATCCCGAGCACGAAACATTTCTGCGCGAAATCGGGGAGGGCTTCGGGACGCTCGGCCTCTGGGCACTGGGCATTATTTATGGAAGAACGTTGGTGAAGTTGGCGTGTGGTCAGGGTGGCCTCCTTCAGCGACTTGTCCCGGACGAATACGACGTGTCTGCGATCCCGCCATTCAGCACTCTTCTCAATGTGTTGAATCGCACACACATCTATGTGGGGATTGTGGCCATCGCGGTCATCCTGTTGCACATCGCGATGGTCGGCCTGAACGCCGACATCTTATTTTTTCCGGCCGTCCTGGCGCTGGTGCTGTGGCAGGGCCTGTTTGGGTTTTTCCTGACATGGCGATATTCTCCGCAGGATTTGAAAACGTTTTCGTATTTTGTACATGCGCAATTCGTGACCGGCATCATGATCGGCATTTTCTCGGTATTTGGACATTTGCTGCTCGACGATTAGTCGTTGAGGGGGACCATCACGGAATTTTTCCAGGGGAGATTCCTGTGGCCTTGAATGGGTAGGGGCCATGTCACTCGCAGCGTGACCTGGCTGCATGAATCATGAGGAAAGGGCTTTGTATGGCGTGGACGGTCTATATGTTGGAATGCGCCGATACCAGTTTGTACACCGGAATTACCCTGGATCTGGAGCGTCGTCTAGACGAGCACGCAAAAGGGAAAGGGGCCAAATATACGAAACACCGTGGACCGTTTACCGTGGTGTTCACCGAACTGCAGGAGACGAGAGGCCAGGCACTAAAGAGAGAAGCGGCGATTAAATCCATGAAGCGAAAAGCAAAACTGGGCTTAATCGGCACAGGATAAAACGGTCGCGTACCCTCATTCCTTTGTTCTTCATCCGCCATCACCATCTTCTTTCTTTCTGTATGCCCGACGCGTGCCATCGGATACCAATCTTATTTTCCGCATGGTCATCCTGATCCATTCGACAAGGCTAAGGACAAGGGCTTCGGCGAAGGATCTGTGCCCCAAGCTATACACCCCGCAGGGCAAACTAAGAGCCATCCTCCCTTTGTCATGCCCCACATTTCCCATCGGGCATCCAACTTCATTCTCTTAACCGATAGAGACTAAAGAAAACCGAAAAGCAGAATTCCATCCCGATGTAACGCGAGGATAATGATCTTTACCAAAGGAGTATCGGCATAGGATATCTGGAGAGGATAGGGGGCGTTCTTGCAGATAAAGCCCAGTAAGAATCAACCGGGAGGGAGCTTATCGTCTGGAATTTCGCGATCATTTGTGCATTGTGCTGGAGTCAGTAGAGGAGGTGTTCCCTGAAGATTCTTTCCGGGTTTTGGCGGTCGCCATTCGCTGCTTCAGCTCATGTGTGCGTTCGGACCAAAATGCCAACTTCTCCTGATCCGTCAATTGGTCGATTGTTTTCTTCAATTGCTCTGCGCCCTGGTGCTTCATTTCAACACAGTCAAAAGTTTTCGTCTTCATACACGATCACCTCCAGAGGAGAGAATATTGAGATTGTTTCATGTCTTTTTAAAATATTGACGGCATTATATAAGGAAATCTTATCATAATGCACAATGTGCTTGAAGTTCCAACTGACAATCATGGTACTGCGTGCCACGGTGGCGACTGCAACATGAAGCGCATCCTCAGCCCATTTCGCTGAAACGATACCTGCCTCCAAATAGGCGTCTCTGAGGTCAAGAGCAGATTGGGTGATTTCGGCCACTTCCATAAATCGGAGCATGTCGGAAAACAACCGTTGAACATCAGGGGGAGCAGGACGGATCTCTTCCTGAACGAGTGCCGAAGTTACTAATGAAAATCTTCCTTCCCGGATCTGATCAAAAAACCTTCCGCTGGTGTCGCGAAATTCCTCATCATAAAACCCGCCAAATACGGACGTATCAGCATAGATCCTGGGGATTGTCATCATTCCCTCACACTTTTTTCAGAGTTTCGCTCTATCCAGTATTTGATGCCGTCATTGATGATGCAATGTGACTTCATTCTATCGTCCTCAACATCTTCTGTCTTATGTCGGTTCATTGTCCTCCTTCCGGCGAAACCTTACCAAATACGATTCAGCTTAGCATTATGCCAATCATTTTTTGACGGAATTGTCGTTTGGGTCTGGCGGGGAACATCACCCCATGAAAACCGGCATCATCAACAGATGGGGAGAAGCACCGTCAGGCGAAGACTTTTCCGAGAACTCGGCGGGTTCTTCCCTGCGGGGTAACGTGCGCTGGTGGTCATCCTGGGCCGGAGGCGAAAGAGGTGTGTTCCCGGCGAAACCACATAAGGACAGCAGAGAGATTTCCCTGGCATCATTTCCGACGTTGATCATTGGGCATTTGCCCCGGAATGCCTCCCAATAACCCGCAGGCAAAAGTACATCAGTCTCAATAAGCAGGAAAGTGGAAAATGGGCCGGGAGTCTGTGTGAATAGAATGTTCCGATCCCAAGCCCTGGTAGGGGAAATTGAAGGAAAATTGACCGAACCTATCACCTTCAGGTCGGCCACCCCGGCTGACGCGCTAATCAACAGGCGAACCGTTGATCCGACGCCTGCCGGTTGGCCCAAAGGAGGGACGCTCTTATCCGTTGGCGGGCCTTGTTTGAGCCATGCGAGTTGGTCCGCTCTTCTCAGGATTGGCGTCCATCCTCTTCAATGAGGCCAAACGGGGCGTCACTGGTTTTGGCCACTTTTGCCGAAACAAAAGTGGCTCGGCTGCCGGGCCGAAACCCGGCATCAAAAAGGCAAATCCCATCTAAACAATCGGGAAGGTGAAAATGAATTGAGAGTATGTGTGAATGGAAAGCCCGACCCCACGCAGATTGCAGACCAAACGAACGGGACAGATTCAACCCGGTTTATGATAGCCATACAGCCGGTTTAACACTTCTGACAAAATCTCTTCATGTAGCGCCTCCGCTTCCTCCCAGGTGGAACAGCGGCGACACGTTTGATCAAGATCGCCTCCAAACACCATCGTTTCAAACAGGAGAGGGGGGCCGGCGAAGAATTGATGATCAATCCCGAGGAACACGGTCGAGACCTCAATGTCTGCGACCTGTGTGCGGCTCACAACCCGATCGGCCGTTTCCACCCATTCGCCAAATTCCTTGGCACCCGAAGCGGGAACGACGACCTGATTACGTAAAATATAGAATCGCATGCTTAGAGCTCCGGATCATATTCGACGCTACCGTGGTCTCTTCCTCTCTAGCATAGGACATGATGCCAATCTCTGGCCTTCGACATCAACACCGGCGACGAACTTTCCTCATCTGCAAGTAACCCCCCCTTCTCCATGCAAAAGGAAGGGGAGCCGGGTTGCGTCTCATGAGGAATCGATGACAATATGGGTTTCTTTTTTTTGAACGCCGGAAGATCAGGTTGGTCAGGCCTCCTTGTGGCTTGATGACTATCTTTATTACGCACAAGAGGATGACACATGACTGAAGAACAGAAGCCCGTGTTTACCATAGAGAAAATTTACGTCAGGGATTTGTCCGTGGAAGTCCCTCATGCTCCCGGCATTTTTCGGGAGGGTGGAGTCCCACAGGTTCATGTCGAATTGAAGACACAACATAAACGTGTGGAAGAGGACATGTATGATGCGTCCCTGACGGTGACCGTGACGGCCAAGGTCAACGAAAAAATCATGTTTATTGTGGAAGTGGAGCAAGCCGGCATTTTTCGGATTCGGCATGTCCCGGAAACGGAAATGGGTGCGGTGTTAGGGATCGGATGTGCGAATATTCTCTTTCCCTATGTTCGGGAGACGGTGTCTGATGCGGTGACACGGGGAGGGTTCCCGACCGTCATGCTCAACCCGGTGAATTTTGAAGCTCTGTATCAACAACAACAGCAACAACAACAAACGACACCCGATTCCGCGGCCACCATCCACTGAGCCAGCTTCTCGAGCGAAGTGCTATCTCGAAGGGAGGGAGCACTAGCGTATGGGGTCGCTCAATCACGAACTGTATGGATTATCTGCAGGGAGAGCAAACAAGGCAAGGCAGTCAAGGTATCGGATTACAAGACTTGACCCCAAGAACTCACGGCAGAGAAATTTGGATGAGGTCGCCGGGTTGAATGGTCTTAAGGGTGTCCTGGATAACCGGGAGTAACGTCACCACCAAGGAAACCTGGTTGGTGGGAAGAACGATAATGGAAAGCCGGTGACCTGTCAGGTTCTGTTGATAACGAAGGTTCTTGTCTGCAGTAAATCAAAACGGTGAATTGTTGGCTGGCAGCCGCGAGCAACTCAACATTTTTCATCCCCGTCCATCCCATCTCCTGGACTGTGGCAATTGAAAACTCGTGAAGACGAATTTTAACAACCCGTGGAACGGATTCGTCTAGAAGAATGGTCAAGATCGGTGAGCAAGTTTCAGAAGGGTTGATTTGGAAAACTCAAGCACTTGGACGGCTTGATCACGAGTGACGGTAGGGAAATTCTCAAGAAATCCGTCCAAGGTCAGTCCGGCTTCCAAATTTGTGATGAGCGCGTCTACCGGAACACGGGTACCCTCAAACACCGGTGCCCCGCTCAGGATGCCTGGATCAATCGTAATAGGTAATTTTTGAAGTTCTTGTTCTTCTATGACAAGCGACATAGTTATCCCTTTCTTTAGGGTCTTCCTGAGAACTATATCCGGGAATGAGGGTGAAGTCTAATATTCAAAGGGTACCCGGTTTAAGACAAACTCGGTTTTGGAAATGAGTCGGATCGAATAACGCTATCATTGCCGGCTAACAAGGAAGGGAAGGATGAGGCACATGGTTATTCGGCATACTGCTGCCAATAGGATCGCGGCATTGAACGCTAACTCCTTTGGGACCTTGGAGCTTTCATGTCTTTGTAGGGGCGACAGGCCACCCATCGGGGTTTCTCCCCTTGGTTGGACCTTTTTTGTTTTACGGTCATCCTGATCCATTCGACAACTCTTAGGACCAGGGCTCCACGAAGAATCTGTGCCCCAAGAGAAACGGGGGAGGGTTAGCGAATCCCTCCCGCCGGTCTTCATTCCCGCCAGTATTAAGCGGGAATCCATCTCTTTCTTGGGTCAAATTGAGTCAGGGGAGAACCGAAAAGAAGAAGTCCCTCTCACTCCAACACGATTTCGGTCCATAGAGTGGGGGGAGGGAGGTTGGGGCAAGGTGGGAGTGATCTGTGAATGGAAGCCCTGACGCTGTAGCGCGAACGGTGTTTCTTCTGTAGTCCGACGCCTGCCGGCTGGCCCCAAGGAGGGACGCTCTTCGCATCTGGCGGCCCTTGTTTGAGCCCTGCGAGTTGGGCCGCTCTTTTCAGAGTTGGCGTCCCTCCTCTTCAATGAGGCCAGACGGGGCGTCAATGGTTTTGGCCACTTTTGCCGAAACAAAAGTGGCTCGGCTGTCGGGCCGAAACCCGGCATCTAATCTAAAAGACAAGTTATATCCATCTTCCCCTCCATCTCCTGCCAGTAGTCATCGGAAATCCATTTTCCCATTTTCATTCAGACCTGCAATAACTATCGGGCATCTATCTTACTTCCCCTATGGTCATCCTGAGCAGCAGCGAAGGATCTGTGCCCAGCCGCACCCGCGCATCGAAACATTACGCCCCTCCGTCATCCCTGCAGGTGGTCATCGGGCATCCATCTTCAATCCTTCACCCAACCGAGACCAGAGAAAACAGAAAAGAAAAAATTCGTCCCACGCCAACACGAATTTGTTTCCACAGAAACAGGGGGAGAGAAAAAGCCCCCTGGAGCTACCAAGGCAGGGCAGTCAAGATATCGTATTTCAAGACTTGCCCCAAAAACAGGAGAAAAATTGAACAACTAATGAATTGACGAATCGAGGCTGAACAGGGCCAGTGTGAGAGGGGGAGTATGAGTTAACCAAAGATTTTTCCCCACGACTTTAAGGGGTGGCTATTGAAAGAGTTCGTCGGGTTCCGTCTCGGGACGATACTGAAGTTGAAGGCCTTTCAAGAAGTTCCGCAAAATTTGGTCTTGGCATTTGCGATAGTGTTTATGATCAGGTCTGCGAAAAAATGCACTCAGCTCATGTTTGCTTATACGAAAATCAGCCAAAGCCAATATCGACAAGATGTCATCGGCTTGTAAATTGAAGGCGATTTTCAGTTTGACGAAAATAATATTATTATTGAGCCGTTGTTCTGGTTCAGGCTGCGCGCCATCTTTCTTGCCCCGCTTAGCGTTAATCAAACCATTGAGAAACGTGGCGAACATGGTGTCAGGACATTCCACAAAATCCGGATCATCATCTTTTTTTAACCACGCACTCACCTCTGCTCGGGTCACGGTCTGGTTGGCCTGAGCAAAGACCTCAATCATTTGGGAATCGCCCAAATCCAGGATGTAGCGAATTCGACGCAGGCAATAATTATTATTCATGTCGGTGTTCCCGTGACTTCATGGTGCTCTGTACCACGAATTGGTGAGAGTTGAATTCGAATTTTTCATTAGCAAATGCGATCGTAGCACTGGCCATTATGGTCTTTCGCGTTTGCGTGTGGACTGTCCCATTGAGCAGGACCTGCCCAGGCCAGAAGCAGTTTAACGTATGCAGTCACGACCCGGCCACCAACCCAATAAAATGCCAGAAACTCCCTCGCCCTTGTAGGTTAGGAGCAAGGTGGGAGTGAGATTTGAATGGAAGCCCTGACCCAGCAGCGCGAACGGTGTTTCTTCTGTAGTCCGGCGTTATCCTCAGCCTCCTTCCTCATTGTCATCCTGAGCAGCAGCGAAGGATCTGTGCCCAGACGCACCCGCGCATAGAAACGCGATGCCCTTCCGTCATTCCCGCCAGGAGTAAGTGGGAATCCATCTTCGTCTCCGGCATGCCCGAGACATATTGAAGATCGTCTTTCTGCGAGGGGCCTGGTTGCATGTTGGGTGGGCGGCTCATCTCTCAAAAGTCCATACTCATTCCTGATCACGCATACGTGGCATGAGCATCTCCATTTCGTTCATATAATCAATTTATTAGGTTGGCCAATAAATCCGAGTAAGAGGGAGGAGTGCACGAGTTTCGGAGTCCATCGTTTCATAGTGGTCGGTGATCGCATCAGCAATTTCATCAAGATCCATTAAGGTGAGGGGTATGGAAGAACGTTCTGCCTCATAGTGGGCATCTTTGGTAAACCCACCAGTACTAACGTACAAACCTTTGTCGTCTTTATGGCGACCGCCTACAAAACTCCGAATTTGCTGCGAACCCATAGCGCCGCGTCGATGTTTCACTTCAACCACAATGCGGGGTGCTTCGAAACCAAAGCCATCCGGAGAAGCTATGATATCCTTGCCCCGGTCTGGCCCCTGCGGAGAAATACGGGTTTTGTATCCCATGGCACGAAGAAGCCCGGCGATCAGTCTTTGCATTTGTTCCCAATCCAATCTGGAGAGTTCATCTTTAATGAATTCATGGGATCGTGCCTGGATATCCCTAAGGACGTCTTTTTCCTCAGCAATTTCATCCTGAACCGTAGTATGTGCGGCAACCGTCTTCCCAGCCACCAAGGATTCGATCTCTTTTGCACCTTCTTCAGAAATGCGGAAAAGGGTTGAAATAGCTCCAAGCGAATTTTTGGTAGATACAGAAATGGCATCACGGGAAACCTCCCCATCCCACTTTACTCGTCGAATATTGGGTAAATCTTCCACTACGCCAACCATATGTTCGTATTTACCTAACACCGTACCTACAAGATAGACCCGACGTGCTGGATCATAAGTAAGAACTTTATCACCAGGCTTAATATCTTGAAAAAATCTCCAAACCTGCCCAGCAGACATAGCAACGTTTCCTTTACTCCAATCTGGCCACTGGCTTTGGATTCTACTTGACAGCTCTTCCCTGGACCGAAATTCATTTAAATCTCCGATATCTCCCCAGCCAATTGCGACCACCGAGTTTTCCTTGCAGTCCCCAAACCGATAGCCTTTTTCGCCAGCTCGGACCATCCACATTGGGTTATTAGCCATTAAGAAATCTCCTTTTAAGGGTAAATCTTCAGGGTATGAGCGATTCAATGGAACTAATGTGCACGTGAAGGTTGCAAGCTATAACTGTTTCCAGTTCGTTTGGCTAGACCAGCTACAACAAATATCTGTCCAACTGTATGGACATGGCAAGGATGGTCTTTTGCCTGAAGGGGGTAGTGTTTCCTAAAGAATTTTCCATCATAGTTTCCGTCCAGGCCTAACGCACCATAACAATGTTTTAGCATTTTCAGCGGGATACAAATGGAGCTATTCTCTCCAATCTGCACTACAAACCCAGTTTCATTATTGTACCCATAGCGTGCACTCGATATGTCCTCTCGAACTTCGAGGACGATTCGATAATTTGTGTTGGGAGAGTTGATGTCCGTACCTTGGATAATTTTTTTGAGAATCTTTTCCTTGGCATGAATCCACGTCATTGGATTACCTCCGCAGATTTTTTATTACCTAAATTATTCGTGATCAGGCGGAATTGTTCGAAAGCCGCCTCGAAGTCGTTGACGATTTCCTGGGCTATTACATCGGGATCGGGAAGATTGGCGGAGTTTTCGAGGGAGTCGTCTTTCAGCCAGAAGAGGTCGAGGCTGGCTTTGTCGCGGGCGGAGATGTGCCCCTTCCCATGTTTCACGCTGCCAGCTTCAACAATTGCGGATCATTTCGAAATAGAAGACACCATTTGGCAACCGATGAGAGTTCGACATGCTTCATAGTCATAGAACGTATTTTCAGGAGATGACTCCGAACCTTTTCCTTGGCAGCTGGATTATCACCGCTAGCACTGCGGGATTTTGCGTAAAGATATTGTTCGATTTCTCGAGAGACCTTTTGCCAAATCTTTCGGCGTTCGTTAGTTAACGGTTCATGTTCGTTGAGTTTTAGCCGCAGGATGCTTACTTCTACGCGTTGCCTTTCCCACTCGGAAATTCCTGGCGCTGGGATGGCATTGCCTTCCTCATCAAAGGCAAGCAGATTCACGTCAGCGGGGTCAGTTGGGTCCAGCAGATACGGGGCTTCTGATTCTTCACATTGATTATCGAACGACGAACAGATAGAGCCTGTTTTAAGTGGAAACCAACCGCCCTTCTTGCGGTTCCCAACATTTCCGCAAAGGCGAAAATTGGTGTAATCAAAAGCTAGATACCAATACCCGTCTCGCAAGGTACCATCCAGTGCTTTGGCTTCTTTTTTTGGGCGAAAATGTTCTACGTCGTAGTGCGAATACAGTTCGCGCACTTCCGAAAACCAACACTTCCCATTTGAAAGAACTTGTAGCCAAGGTTTGAGCGAGCCCCAATGAGAAGCATGCTCATCTATAAATTGATTGCGTTCCTGGGTTTTTCCTTCTTGATGCAGCTTCTGTATGTGTATGGCATAGTCCTGTGATTTTTGTAGCCATGTGTTCCACGCTTCCTGGGACCAGGGCGACCAACCTGCAAAATCGGGGTTAGCTGGGGTATTGCATGGTGTTTTACCTTCAAACTCAATAAAGATCATACGGTTTTTTCCTCCCGTAGGATCTCATCGATAATGGCATCGGCAATTGCATCTTGTTCCTGCTGTTCGGCGGGCGTGAGGGTCTCCTTGTGAAATTTGGTGTGGCGCGCCATTTTGCTCACAAACAATGCGTAATACGGATCTTTGAAGTCCTTCGCAAACCCGAGGTCGGAAAGCTCATCGCTCAGGCGTGCAAGCTCATTATTTTCTTCACTGGTACGTTCGTTGCCCTTAGCGAACAAGTAATTACGGCGGTCCAAACGGCGGAGAGTTTCGGAGTCCACTGTGGAGCGTAGGCCAAATAAATCGCTTTTGAGCAATCCGGATACCCCCATACCCTGCGGGTCCTCGTCGGGTGTGTCCACCACCGTGCGGTTGTCTTCCCGCCTCAGAATGTGCACCTGCTCGCGTTTGAGGCTACCCACCATCATTGGGTCGTGCGTGGTGATAAGGATCTGCGATTCCCCCTGTACTAGCGCACCGGCGTTGGCACTTAAAATGCCTTCGATATCATCGAAGTACCGCAGCTTCCATATTGGGTTGAGGTGCGTGTCCGGCTCGTCGAGCAGAAACAAGCAGTGGTCTTCGCGGGTGATGCGCATGAGCCCGAGCACTGTGAGGATTTGCAACTCGCCTTCTGAGAGTTGAATGAAGCTCACCTTACCCCCATGTTCGTCTCGCTTCTTAACCGTGATGCGCACTTCGTCGATCAGATCACCGATGTAGGCGCCCTCCGCATAGCGGAAGAAGCTGTCGGTGCCACCGACTAATTCACCGAGTTGCTTGAGTTTGTCGTGGCTGGGCACGAACAGGTAGAGTTGCTTCTGCTTTTCAGTGCGGCCACGGAAGTCGATTTGCTTAGTTGCTTCCTGCTCGATGGGTGCCCAAGCGACCTGCCAGAGCTTATCGAGAAACTCGCTCACTACATTCCCCCGCGCGTACCAGAAGCGCGGATCGCCTTCGTTGAGTTCGTTCTGGTCGAATTTACCCCCGCGGCGTTTCTCACGCAGACGGTGCGGCTCCTTCAAAACGAACAGTGCGGATTCCAGGGCCTCAATATGCAGGTTCCTCAGCACCTTCTGAAACACCGGGTCATCAGAGAGCAGGCAAGCTAGGAGGACCAATTGGCTGTGCCCCCCACGGCAATAGAATAGGCGTCGCAACCGGTCAGCGCCCAGTTGCTGCATCCGGCTTTGCCCTCGCTTCTTGGCGCCCTCGATGGCGCGGATGTCGGCCTCGCTGCCGGTAAAGCCACGCAGCAGTTCTGGGGGTAACACCTCCTCTGCCACGATTTCCTGTCGGCGGTTGAAGCGGCGCTGGTGCTCTTGGAACAATAACTCAATCCGTTCGTTACGGCCGGAGTAGTAGGTAAAGATGTGCGTGGGAAGGAGGCGTGGGCCGCGTCGCGTATCCTGTTCAACCTTGTTTGGAGAATCATTTTTCGTTAGGTAATCCTGAGGGACCCGATCGCCATCCACCCATACGAAGGGATGCTTCTGCCTGGTCCTGTCGGCCTGGATGCGCACGGTGTGACCACGAATTTCATATTCCAACGTATAATCAAAGGCAGCATCACGGTTGAGGTCGATGTCGCGGAAGATCGTAATCAGCGCCTCGATCAGGTTTGACTTGCCGGTTCCATTCTGGCCGATCAGCGCGTGGCTGCGGATAAGCTTGCCAGTTGAACCCATTGATTCCCCATCACCCAAGGGAAAATGGGTGGAAAAGTTTATCGCGAAGTCGCGCAAGTTGCGAAAGTGTGGGATGGAGAGGTGGCGCAATTGCATCTCAGACTCTCGCCGTATCATCAGCCTTTTCGCGCACCTCAGCAACGACCGGCTCCTGAATCCAACCATGGGCAACTTCGGTTTTCAGTTGGGCGTAGAAGGCATCAATCTCGCCACCGAATCGTTGCCACAGATCGGTGGCGCTCATTTCGCCGTTATGCCGGATAAGTAGCGTGGCCAGGGGAGCCTGGGCTTTGACGTCTGGGCTCTGGCCCAGACGTAATGGGGCAATAAGTTCAGTTTCGGGGGCTTTCACAAAATCTTCCTCCTCTTGTTCACCAGAGAAGCCAGCTAAGTTTGCTACTGAGGATATCGCAAAATTTGCCGCTAATTTTTGCCTTTTTCCCAGCTGCACTGCGTAGCTATCGCATCCCTGGAATAAATGCTCCACTTGTTCGGCAATCAGGTCTTGTTCAAACTTAGGTGGCACAGGAACCATCAAGTTTTCTACTCCGCCAACGCGGAGATGCTTCACGGTCATACCTATCGCAGCCTCAATCATCCGAGCTTGGAAACTAGGACTGAGAATGACGTACAGGAGGAAGCGATTGCTGAAAAGTGCCGGGAAAAGGCGTATCAACATCGTTCTTTGTCCAAGGCAGACCTTTTCCCCCTCCGGGACGATTGCGGCCTCACCCATCGGTGCCTCGCGTGTGAAGAAGATGTCCCCAGGACGAGGAGGCATGCGCCTTGCCCAGTATTCATAGGTCTCTTGGGAAATTTTCTTCGTGTTTGTCAGATCCATCCGTCCATTGCGGATGTCGGTTGTACGGACAAGATGGACGCCGTCGGAAACATAAGGCGCCGTCTTATTGTGGCAATCCACCAAGGCTTGTGATATTTGGAGCAAAGATGCCCAACTCCAGTGTCGAGGTAACTGGTCTATAGGCTGGGTCACAGTATGGGTGCGCAGCTTCTTCAGCATTGTATGCGCTTCTTTTTTCTCTTGGTCCGTGGCATTGCTTGCCCATTTGACTCGTTTAGCCTCAATGGCTGCTAATAATTCTGCCCCGCTAGAGGCCGCATGTTGTTCCGGGGGAAGCAACTGTCCAGTCACCGCCAGATCAAGCACCATGCCCTTAAATTGATCTACATCCTCTGGCTGGGTAAACAACTGCCAGAAGTTGGTTTCCAGTCTCGCCCAGGCAAGTCGCAGTTCGTGGGGGCTTTGGGCGTTGGCAACGGCATGCAGCGAGGATTGGCGAACGGCGTTTTGCAATTTGCGACGCTCTTGCTGCTGCGTTTCCAACTTGTCACATAGGGCCATGAGTTCATCGACTTTTGCAACGATGCGGCCTTGGTCTTCCTTTGGCGGGAATGGAAACAAGGCCTCGCGCACAGAGTCTGTTCCCAGGCGCGGAAGGTTCATTCCATGGGTGGAACCGCTGGCATAAGCTATAAAGTATGGTGACTTGAGGTACCAGCGGAGGTAGGCGGCGGCTATGCCATCAAAGAACGAAATGGGGTTTATTTCTGTTGTACAGACACCGGGGGAGTCTGCGATCAGGACCTTGTCGAGATAAGGTCGCAGTTTTCCGTATAGCACTGCGCCAGCCGGGAAACCGTTCTTTGTGCTCTTGAATTTTCTATCTTTGGCGAGGACTCTAGTGAGTAGCTTGGACGTTCCTTTTTCAACATCCTCTAGCTCAAGAACCCAGGTGTGTTCCCCGACATCTGAATATCCGACTTTCAGCGCATCTCCGTAGTTCGTTACGGCACCAAGGCGTGTCCACCTCCAGCTGGTTGGCAGCTTCCAAGGTATTTTCGCCTCTGCTACAGGGCGAGGCGCAGGCTGGCGTTTTAACTCTCGACGCGAAATTAGCTCACGCTGAAGACTTTGATTGCGTTTAATTAGTTCCCCTGCGGATACATCGCCAGCTTTTTCCTCTGTAAGTCGACCGCTTATCGCCAACTGAAGAACTAGCCCCCGAAGCCGCCCCACCCCCCCCGGCGCATTTGCAATATGTCTAAACTCGCCTATGAACTGCTGTGCATCCATCAGGCGTCCTCGTCTGCGAAGTGATGCGCCATTGCAGCGGCCAGTTCGCTCTTCAGCTGGGCTTCCGTCTCCTCAATCTGGCCGAGCAGGATTTTGTACTTTTCTAACAGTACGTCGGGGTCGTGAGTTTCTTCTTCCGGTGCGGTGGGGTTTTTGAGGTCGAGGTTGTAGATAGGCCAGTAGAGTCGGTCTCCGGATGCCTTAGCGTCGCGGGCCTGCAGGCGTAGCGGTTCGGCCTGCTCGCGCAGAGACACGATCTGGCCTTCGACCTTTTCGCGGTGCGTTGCGTCGGTACTGCCCACGAGGCCATTGCGCAATTTGCGGGCCTGGCCTTCCAGTGCGGAGGCTTGGTTGTTTAGTTCTTCGGCGCGTTGCCAATGCGGTCGGGCAGCGGCCTCTGCTTGTTCGCGCTTGGTTTTGAAATCCACCTTCCAGGCGAATTCGTTTTCCACTCGGTCGGTAAAATCATTGTCCTCGCTCCCCCACCACTCCTGCTCGGGTTTGAATTCCTCGAAGCGGATGGGCTTGGTCTTAGAGTAGCTCTTGTAGCCGGGTGGATAGGGGTGCTCGTAGAACCAGATAATATCGGTGTGGAAATGTTCTGTGCCGTCATCAACCACTGTGCCTTTGGTGAAGAACAGCAGATTGGTCTTAATGGTGGTGTAAGGGGCAAACACGCCCTTGGGCAGGCGGATGATGGTGTGCAGATTGCAATCGCGCAATAGCAGCCGCTTTAACGTACCTTTGATGCCGTCCCCGAACAAAAACCCATCGGGCAGCACCACGGCGGCGCGGCCGTTCTCCTTGAGAAGCTTTTTAATGATAAGCGCAATGAACATATCCGCTGTCTCGCGGGTGCGGAAATCGGCCGGGTAGTCGCCCCCTACCGAGTCATCCTCGTACCCACCGAATGGAGGGTTCGTGATGAGACACTCCACCTTGTCGTGGGCGCTCCATTCGTTCCAACCGATGCCAAGGGTGTTCCGGTGTTCGATTTGACTGGGCACGTCGATCCCGTGCAGCAGCACATTGGTGGTGCAGAGGAGATGTGGGAGCTGCTTCTTTTCGATGCCACGAATGAGTTTCTCAATCGCACGCGTGTCGTCGGCGCTCGATTTGGCCGTGAGCTGCTTGCGGAAGTGATCGATGACGGCAGTTAAGAACCCGCCCGTGCCGCAGGCTGGGTCCATGACCTTCTGCCGTTTCTCCAGTCGAGGATTGACGCGGTCCACCATGAACTGCGTGATCGCCCGTGGCGTGTAAAACTCGCCCGCATTCCCGGCGCTTCTCAGGTCATTGAGTATTTGCTCGTAGACGTCACCCAGGCTGACCCGGGTTTTTAGATCATGGAAGTTGATAGCTTCTTCCAGTTTTTCAATCACGGCCAACATCAATGGACCGGACTTCATGTAATTGTTGGCATCTTCGAACACTCGTTTGATGACCTGGTGCATCGGGCTCTTCGATGGTTCGATCTGTTCCTTGAGTGTGGGGAACAGTTGGTTGTTGACGAAGCCGAGCAGTTCGCTGCCCTGGATTTGCGGCTGCTTTTTCCCCTCGGCGTCGGCCTTGTAAGCAGCCCAATTTCGCCAGCGGAATTGCTGGGGAAGCGGGGACTCGTAAGCGGGGTTGTCGTCTTCCCATTCCTCTTCACGTTGATCAAAGACCTTGAGGAACAGCATCCAGGACAACTGCCCGATTCGTTGAGCATCACCGTCGACGCCGTCGTCCTTGCGCATGATGTCTTGGATGGACTTAATGGTACTGCTTAGATTCATGAAACTCTCACTTTGTTAGGCGCTTTTATCATAGAGTGCGTGTTCCAGTTCGGTAATGGCTTGGGAATAATTTTCCGATCCACCGAAGATGCCGCGCCGGATTTGTGTTTTTGTTCCGTATTTGTCAAACGGTGGCAATTCCAAAACATTTGAATCTTCGATGTCGGTAATGCCGTGATCAGCATATTTATCTAATAGCGCTTCGAGCACTTCTCGTGCTTGGTCACCGTATTTGCCAAAGTAGTTGCGCTTCTTTACCGCATTTGCACGCTCCTGGCGAGTGAGGGGGCGCTGGTCAAAGGCAATGTGCGCAATGAGGTCGAATATGTCGAGGTCCGCGCTATTTGGAATAGCCTGCTGTAAGACTTCCATAGGAATACCTTGATCTTTGAGTTCTTTCACGATTGCTTGCTTGCGTTCGGCTTGGCTCCAACGACGCAAAAAATCGGTGAGGGAGCCGAACTGGGCAAGGAGGGACTTTTTAATCTCGTTTTTGAGAAAAACGCGATAATCTTCGGAGACAAGTTTCCCGTCGGTGTCGAGGTATTGCGAGCGCTCGATGGCCGTGCGCACTTCAACATCGTCCACGTAGTATTTGGTTCGACCTTCTCCGATTTCGCTAGTGTCACTAACACTAGACGGTTCTGGCGTGTACGGGGGAAAGGGAAGTTCTGCTGTTCCCTCTAGAGGTGGCTTTGTGGTGTCTTCCGGCGGAACGACAGATTCCTCGGGCTTCGGCTCGTAAATTACTACGGGCTCGCCATCAAAGTTTTTGTCGGCAAACAATCTTGTGGCACCTTTAAAGTCCATGATTGTGAAGTATAGTTTGTCGTAATCCTCCCGAATGCGGGTGCCTCTCCCGATGATTTGCTTGAATTCGGTCATTGAGTTGATGTTTTGATCGAGCACGATGAGCTTGCAGGTTTTGGAATCAACGCCGGTTGTCAGTAATTTAGAGGTGGTTGCTATAACGGGGTAAGGCTCATCATTGTCGATAAAGTATGAAAGCTGCGCTTTGCCTTCGTTATCGTCACCGGTGATGCGCATGACGTAACGGCGGTTGCTTGCTGCGGCTGGAATAATTTCCACCAACGCCTGTCGCATACGTTCGGCGTGATCCTGGTCGTCGCAGAAGACAATGGTTTTGGCCATAGGGTCAATGGCCTCCAAATATTCCCAGATGCGCCGCGCCACCAGTTTGGTGCGTTTCTCCAGCACGAGGTTTCGGTCGAAGTCTTTGGTGTTGTATTGGCGTTGCTCGACTGCTTGGCCATGTTTGTCACGCTTGCCCTTTTCTGGTGCGTACCCCAGGGCGTCCGCATCGGTAACGATACGGATGACCTTATATGGAGCGAGGAAGCCATCTTCAATTCCTTGCTTGAGCGAGTAAGTGTAGATAGGCGCACCAAAATAGGTTTTATTGCTGATCTCTTTGGTTTCCGTTGGTGTGGCTGTGAGGCCGAGATGGGTTGCGTTGCTGAAGTAGTCGAGCACTTCATGCCAAGCTGAATCGTCTGCGGCGCTGCCACGATGACATTCGTCAACCACGATGAGATCGAAGAAATCCGCCGGGAATTGTCGGTAGATCTGCTTCCACTCTTCCTTTCCCGTTACCGCCTGGTAAAGTGCAAGGTAAATCTCGTAGTTCTTTTTTACCTCGCGGTTGGTGATTTTATGCATAACCTCACTGAAAGGTGCGAAGTCTTGCTGCATGGTCTGATCGACCAGAATATTGCGATCGGCGAGGAACAGGATGCGTTTTTTCTTTTTGGCCTTCCAAAGGCGCCAGATGATCTGAAAAGCGGTGTAGGTTTTGCCAGTTCCGGTTGCCATCACTAGGAGGATGCGTTGCTGTCCTTTGGCAACCCCTTCAATTGCGCGGTTGATCGCGACCCGCTGATAGTATCGAGGTTCTTTGCTGCTGGCGTCAGTGAAATAAGGTTGCTCGACGAGCTTGAGTGCGCCCGCTTCCGTTAATCCTTTCCATTGTTGATACAACGGCCACAGTTCGTCACAGGGTGGGAACTGATCCATGTTCAATTCCCTTTCCACAGGTTGCGACAAACCGGTTCGATCATGGAAAAGAAAGCCATTACCATTGGAGCTGATTGCAAAAGGAATATCGAGCATTTCTGCATAGGCTAGGGCTTGTTGCATGCCGTGGCCGACTGAAAATTTATTTTGTTTTGCTTCGATGACGGCAATTGGGATGCTGGGGCGTGCATACAAAACGTAATCGGCCCTTTTAGGGCCACCCTTGGCGTCTGGATTCTTAATTCTCGCAGCTAGCTTGCCACGGACCATAACGCGACCATCGGTCAGCTTAACCTCCTCACGAATCTGTGCCAAGATGTCCCACCCGGCCTGCTGGATGGCGGGAGTGATGAACTTGGTGCAGATGTCACGTTCAGACAGCGTCTTCTTGTCGGGGGAGTTCATAGAGGTTTCGAGCGTTTTGAAAATCTAGGAAGTACGATTGTTTTGCGGCGAAACTCTAGACCGCACCGGTTTCACACAATCTGGTGGCTATGCTACCCAACTCGTTGAAAAATGTACAGAAAATTTGTGCATAAAATTTTGTCGTTGCATGTTGATTTGCGGGGTTGGGCTGGGCACAGATCCTTCGCCGGAACTCAGGATGACAATGCAGGGGAGAAGGAATGATTCATAGGAAGATGGGTAGCCGAATACTCGCAACGGTATGAACGGAACGAAGAGGAATTACCTCTGATGAAATTCAGAGTGATATATTTGCACACGTTTCCTTTCGGAAATATAGACCCGGTTTGATTCCACATTTTTTCCGCGAAACTTCGAGGGTGATTGTCCTATATTCTGATAACTAGAATTGGGAAAATTCTTTTGAAGTTATGATGATTTTATGATGGCTCTAGTTTGGATTCGCGAGGTGGCCTTGAGATTTCAAGAGCGGGATTGCCGGGTCTCGGCCCGGCAGCCGAGGTCCTTTTGTTTCGGCAAAAGGACCCAAAACCATTGACGCCCCGTCTGGCCTCATGGGAGGGGAGGGACGCTAACCTGAGAAGAGCGGACCAACTCGCAGGGCTCACACAAGGTCCGCAACGGATAAGAGCGTCCCTCCCTGGGGCCAGCCGGCAGGCGTCGGAACATAGGCGGAGATTTTTTCAGAAATGCCTATGAAAGAAGGAGGAGCACAGGCATGATAGAGAGAATGGGTGAAGGGCCGAGTTGCGGAAAGGTAGATTCCGGCAGAGGTGCGGGAGCGGAGGGGTCTGTTATTCGGCTACGGAATGAACGGAAGCTGGCAGTTTGTTTAAGGTTAATTCCTTGAGATGCACCTTGGAGCTCGCATTATCAATATCAATGCCTACCAGATTGCCTGCAGCGTCATAATCCAGGACAATTCCCTCCGATACCTCCCGGCTTTCTACGCTGGGGTGTTCGGTCAGATCGATGTAGAGTGAATCGGTGTCTGGGTAATAGTTCAATTTCATGGTCTGAATCCTCGATCAGGAAAGGCATTGTGAATTGTCTTTTTATCGGCAAGTGTGATGACACGTAATATCCGACCATCAAGTTCAGCTATCGGTCCCCAAAATCGAAAACGATTTTCTTCTTGAGGTTCGCTCTTAGATGGATTTTCTACAACTTGAATGCACCAGTCTTTTTTGAGATATGGGCGTTTACGTAATACTTCTTTCTCAAAATATTCTGTGAATGTGTAACTCTCCACGATGCTAACATACTTGGTTTTCCAATGAATGGCTAGTCTTCAGGTGTCTCATCAAGAGAAAAGCTTTTGAAGGTGGAGCTTGGGCTGATGAGGCACGAAAAGCAGGATTCCGGAAAACCCTTTTAATTAAGAGAAGGTGGAGAAGGGTACATGGTGTTGGAAAGTCCTACCTTCCGGGTTGCTTAATGCCCGGTTTGAACCACGGTTTCGACAGCAAGTGTTTTCTGTGAGTTGGCAGGTGTGTAATGGAGTTTTTCAAACCCGATCACGTGACCGGCTTTATCCTTCATGAGAATGACTTCTTCATTTGTTTCTTCGCAGACATGCTCAAGGGAAGGATCATCCAACCATACTGTTAAGGTATGGCCCACGGTGTCATGAATGACTTTGATTTTTTCCATATTGGTTTTCCTGTCTTTATTATGCAGGTCAGAGACGCTACACGTCATTCCACACCTCATCCTCAGAATTGTCCCAGATATGTTTCATGGCCGGAGTCTGGGCGAGCTTGAGTTCCTCAGCTAGTCTGTCTTTGAGCCCATGTTTCAACTCAATGTACCCGATGAAATCTAAGACTTCCTTGGCTAAAGGTTCGGGAAGTATTTGAATTTCTCGCATGATTTGTTCTGCCGTTGAGATGGTGTGGTCCTCTTTTTTTCGTTCTAAGGGATTCCTTAGAAGAATGTACCCAACCTATTGCTTAAAGTACAGAATTTTGTAGGGCCGAGGGTCGGCCCGGCAGGCGAAGGCAGGGAATTCGGGGTTTCGTCCCCGAACGACGAGCTACTTTTGTTTCGGCAAAAGTAGCCAAAACCATTGACGCCCCGTCTGGCCTCATGGAAGGGGAGGGACACTAATCTTTTGAAGAGCGGACCAACTCGCTCCGCTCAGACAAGGTCCGCAACGGATAAGAGCGTCCCTCCCTTTGGCCAGCCGGCAGGCGTCGAGTTAACAGGTTGCCTGTTAATTGCGCGTTAGCCTGGTTTGCCGACCTGAAGTCGATAGGAAGACTGCGAAGATAGATGCATTCATGAGGAAAGAATAGGACTCAACAACGGACGTGCTCTTCGAGACACATCATGCACAGATGGTCCGGCTGGTTTTCTTTCATGGCGTACAGGTTAAAAGGGGAGGCCGAAGCCTGCTGTGAAGTTCATCCCGTCTTCCGAGAATCCGAAATCGGCGCGAAAGATGGCTGCACGCTCCAACGTGAATCGGGCGCTGACCCCGTAGCTCTGGCGCACGCGTTCCTGGAAGAATTTTAATCCGTTCTCTGCGACACTGCCGACTTCGTAGAAGAGCGCCAGCCCAAGGCGCTCGATCCGGAGATATCGCCAGATGGGGAAACCGCGTGGGAGGACCCAGACGCGATATTCTGTGGCCGCAGCCCAGGCCGCATCATCCCGCCAGCGACCGGCGATGTACCCGCGTAGCACCCGGCTGCCGCCGAGGGTCGGCCGCGCAAAAAACGGCAGGTTGCCGGAGCTTAGTTGGCTCTCGAGGTGGAGCGCGATGGTGTCGGTCGGCGGATGCTCTTCGCCCACGTCTCCTCCATCGTGGAAGAGCCCTGGAACGGGGATCAGCTGGTCGCCGAAGAGTTGGTAGATTACACCCCGGTTCCAATCACTCTGGAGAAGCGCGGCATCGACTCTCCCGCCCAGGACCGTCCCGCGGTAGGGATTGCGCTGGCTGTCACGCGTGTCCCAGCGAATGCCGCCGCCCACCCACCCGAGAGCATAGGGATCCGCCTCGGCGAAGAGCCCCGGAAACTCCCTGTCGGTTTGCCCGGCGCCCCCAACGCGGCCCCGGCTGAGCCAGTGGTGTTCCACTCGCACATCCAACTCGAGGACGACGTCTTCAAACGATCCCTGAAGCGACTCCGAGAGACCCAGTTCGAGAAAGGCGATCTGGTCGGTATAGCTGGTCTCCTGACTTTCCTTGGTCGATGGCCCGATCCCGAAGAAGCGGCTGGTTAGCGTCTTGCGATATCCCCCGCCCGCGCTGACGAAACTGCGTTCTTCCTGGAGCACGCCACCCGTGGGGACTTCGAGATGCTTGAGCCACCGTCGCCACCGCAACACATAACTCTGTTGGCCCTCGGTCGTGTGGGAGAGAAAGGCCCCCAGGAATTCACGACGACGTTGCGCACGAAAATCGATGTCGGTGATGGCCACGCCCAATCCGGCGCCGACAGCGGAGTTGGCGAAGAAGAACGGAAGCAGGAAGCTCGAGACCAGGAAGCGCTCGAAGAACCCGCCGGGCTTGAGTCGGCCCTCGGGGATATAACGCCAGCGTTCGGGCTTGGTGACAAGCGCGGCTTTGTCGATGCTGGGAATCCGGCCATTCTGGTCCATTCCTCGATAAGGGTCGTAGACCACCTCCTTCTCGACCGCGGCAGAAGCGGGGACGCTGGTTTCGGCTTCTACCGGAAGCGCGAGCAGGAGGAGCATCGGCAGGACCCAGGCTATGTAGGATGAGACGCAACGGATTCGACGACCATTCATCATGCTATTTGTCGAGACTTTCGATGGATATTTTTCCCCTGTTCCATTCGCATGCTGTGTCTTGATCAGGCGCGAATCTGGTTGATCAACGAACCCGCGACCATGCTACCCAACCCGTTTAAAAAAAGTACAGAATTATTCTTTATGAATGTTTGGCGGTCGATTGATACCGGGTCTCGGCCCGGTAGCCGAGCCACTTTTGTTTCGGCAAAAGTGGCCAAAACCATTGCCGCCCCGTCTGGCCTCATGGGAGGGGAGGGACGCCAACCTTGTGAAGAGCGGACCAACTCGCTCTGCTCAGACAAGGTCCGCGAAATGCTCAGAGCGTCCCTCCCTGGGGCCAGCCGGCAGGCGTCGGAATTACGGTCCGTCTGGTGATTTTGGCGTCAGCGACCTGAAGGTGGGAAATAGGGGAGATTTTTTCCTATTTTTTCTGTTCCCGATGCGGGATTTCGGGGAAGTGGGAGGAAGAGAGGAATCAAGGCAATGATTATTCGTAGACTTGAAGATGTAGTTTGATTGCGCCTTTTTGAAGTGGACTATCAGCGGTCCATAAACCACAACCTGTTAGTTGAGCGGAGGCCAGGAGATTGATATCTACCCATACCAATCCTGATCCATATAATTTTTGAGACTCAAGCAGGTGTAAGACTTCGTGGTCGTCGGCTATTTGTGCCTTGGGAAGTGCTTGGAGCAGGGCTAAGATTTCTGAGGATTTTTTTTCATTCCACACGCGAGTTTACCAAAGACATACGAATGGGTGAGGACCAAACTTTCTTTGAGGAAGGTTGCGAGACGTAGACTTCCTGCTCTGAGATGGTTGACCCAAACGGATATGTCAACGACCATCATGATTTGGGGATCGATCGCCGTCGCGGAGGCAACCGTAGTTGCTTTTCTGATCCCCCAAGTTGAGCCAGGCGCCGTCCAGCTTCTTTGGAAATGAGAGCCTCAAGCCCGAGCCGGACTAAGGAGGCTTTTTCTTTCACACCGGTCAATGTTGCGGCTTTTTCCAGAAGGGCATCATCAATATTTAGCGTCGTTCTCATATGTATGAACATGCTCTATTTATGTATATACGTCAACAGCATTTTGGTTGTTGAGGAGACGGCAATTGGTGCTTGTTGAACTATGTCGAGGGCGGTGTGAGAATTTGAGGGTTTAAATTATGACGGTGTTTCGGCCCGGCAGCCGAGGTCCTTTTGTTTCGGCAAAAGGACCCAAAACCATGGACGCCCCGTCTGGCATTATTGAAGGGGAGGGACGCCAACCTTTAGAAGAGCGGACCAACTCGCTCTGCTCAGACAAGGTCCGCTACATGCGAAGAGCGTCCCTTCCTGGGGCCAGCCGGCAGGCGTCGAAATAACGGTCCGTCTGGTGATCGGAGCGACGGTGGTAGTAATGAGGTAAGAAGCAAGGTGAAAGCCTGAGATCAGGAGGAAGACATTGGATCAAGTCAAGAAAAATGCGTGCTCCCACTTTATTGAACATTCACTCGGTGGAAAATTTTGTGGTATTGGGATAGATTTTATCTGTCAGTATCAGACTGAATATGGTTCGACTTAAGGATCGAGGAGGCTCTGTATGAAAATTACGTCAGACATCAAACCGATTTCCTATCTCAAAGCGAATGCGGCCGCATTGTTAGACCAAATAAATAATACCCATCGCCCCGTCGTCATAACACAAAATGGTGAACCCAAAGCCGTCCTTCAGGATCCCCAAAGTTATGCGGATATGAGAAATGCCCAGGACGGCAAGACGCGAACCCAAGCTGAGGTATTCAAGAATTTAGCGTCTCGATTGCAGCGACGATGAAACAGGTTTATAAGGTCATTTGGGCGGAAATTGCGGAAAATGACCTGCAGACGATTGTTTCCTACATCGCCGAGGATAGCGTTTCCCGGGCCTTACAGATTCTGCGCAAAATTACGAAATCCGCTTCAAAACTCTATCAGGCTCCAATGCGAGGCCGAATTATCCCTGAACTCTAAGCCCAAGGGGTGTTGCAATACCGTGAATTGATTGTGTCTCCCTGGAGAATTATCTATCGAATTGCAGGGCAAAAAGTTTTTGTTCTTTCCGTTCTTGACGCACGCCAAAATATCGAAGATATCCTACTCAAGCGACTCCTCACTATGTGACGGCTGCCAGTTCAGGCCTGTTGAGCATTATTCGACTCTTTTCATTGCTTATGAACAGTTCTCATAAATGGTTCAACTGAAGGATGAGTTGAGAATGGGAACCGAGCCACTTTTGTTTCGGCAAAAGTGGCCAAAACCATGGACGCCCCGTCCGGCCTCATGGGATGGGAGGGACGCCAACATTGTGAAGAGCGGACCAACTCGCTCTGCTCAGACAAGGTCCGCCAAATGCTCAGAGCGTCCCTCCCTGGGGCCAGCCGGCAGGCGTCGGATTAAAATTAAACCGTACCGAGGCAAACCCACGGAGGGCGGACCAACTCGCGAAAGGTCGGTGCTTGTGTTGTCGCTGCTACTGCTTTGCTAGATCCTTCGGTGCCCTCAGGATGACAACGGGGAGCAGGATAATGGAGTGGCACAGAGACAAAGGGGGGCAGGATAACGGAGTGACACAGGAGACAGAGGGAGGCAGGATAACGGAGGGGCAGAGGAGACAGAGAGGTGCAGGATAATGGAGTGGCACCGGATGACGAAGGGGCGCAAGAGGAAAAGGTCGCAGGAGGCGAAGGGGTCAAGGATGCCTGGGGCGGCTACTGCTGCTGGGGTATGAGATAGATGTCGAAGCGGTGTTTTTTGGTTTTGATGGAGGCCTGGGGTTTGATCCCGGCGAGATACTCTGCAGAGGCGGGGCGTTTGACGACGACACGGTTTGTGGCAATCGTGAGCGCGACCTTCAGTAATTCATCGGCATCGGTGTCCTGGCCGACGACATCCTGGACCATTCGCATGGCTTTTTTGACTAAGGCTGTTTTGTCTTTTACGGGAAACATGGGATCGACATAGATGACCTCGGGTGCAAACGGCACCTGGAGCAGCGCCTGACGACTATCGCCACAGGTGAAGGTCAGTTTGTCTTTGATGAGCGCGCCAATTTTCTCATCGGCTGCGGCACGACGTAAGCCGTCTTCCAGAAGTGTGCCGATTATTGCCGATCGCTCGATCATATGCACGCGGCAGCCCATGGTGGCCAGCACAAAGGCGTCACGCCCCAATCCGGCGGTGGCATCCACAATTGTCGGGCGTTTACCTTTTTTGATGCCGACGGCTTTGCTGATGGCCTCCCCACCGGCGTGGCCATATTTTCTCCGATACGCGGTTTTGCCGGACACAAAGTCAATGACCACCGGCGTCATGTCCGGCGCATCCTGATCGATCAATTGCCATTGCTGATTGTGTAATTGCAGGCAATACTTCATCTGTGTATTGACGGATTTCTTTGGAAATGATCTCAGTAGGAAGATGGGGGAGGGGAGATTCCTGGCAGAGGCGCGCAGTCATCCAGACGATTTACATGTGGATGTCCGGATTCATACTTTGGTGGATGACTCTGGCGATCACAATCCGCTTCTTTCCCATTTTGTAAAAAATTGAGTGGGGGCCACATTCGAACCGGAAATACCCGGGCAGAATTTCACTGCAATCTCTTCCCAATGTTGGACTGTCGGCCACCTGCAGCAGGCAATCCCTGAGCGAGAGGAAATATTCATCCGCCACATTTTGCCCGAATTGCTGGATGGAAAATTCATAGGTTCGCTGGAGGTCCTGGTCTGCCTTTTTTGAGAGTTGATACTCACTCATTGTCCACACATCGTTTTTTCACATCGTTCATAATATCCTCAACTTTCCGGCGGCTCACACCGCTGCGGTCTCCTTCAAGGAGTGCCCGTCGTAACACTTCGATTTTTTCCTGATCCCGCCGGATCAGATGACGCACGTACTCGCTGGCGTTTGCGTATTTTCCCGTTTCAATCTGGCCCTGCACCCAGTCTTTCATGGGATCGGGGACCGACACGTTCATCGTTGCCATAGATTCGCCTCCGTTTTGCATTTTGGCATAGATGGGCAATCCGTTCCAACCGGGTAATTCCTGTCTACTCTGCGCGTGAAGGGGATCGCCATAAAGAAAATTGACTCGATGCCGGTCAAAGACTGAAGGGGATCACGCCATTGGGTCCTGATGGAACGGTTGAGATCGAACACCGGACTGATGTGGAGTTCAGGGTGGTGGAATTTCAATGACTTCCTCCGGGCCGATAAAAAAAATCCGGTCGCCGGGAATGCGTGAAATGTTGTATCCCCCGGTGAATGTGCCGAACGCCGGGAGGACTGCCGAGTTTGCTCGGAACCAGAAGACCGGACTTCGGAGACGGTCTCCATGGCCGGCAAGTAAAAAGGTGGGATGAAGATGCCCGGCGAGCGTAAAGAGTCCTTCAGAAGTGACGGGTTGGTGGGCATAGACAAAGGGGGCTGCGACATGGGGTTCATCGAGCCACGTGACCTGCGAACCGAACACCCCCCGAGCCCTGACGCGATCATGGTTGCCGGCGACCACGGCAATATCCAACGACGCATGCACATTCAACCATCGTAAAAATTCATCCGGCCACGTTTCGTTCGGGTCCGGAGCTGTGTGCATTAAATCACCGAGTACCATCAGTTGATCCGGACGATACCAGGAGATGAGCCGGGAAAGACGCAAAAGATTTGAGGGATGAATCCCGTACGGCATGGCCAGGCCCGCCCGTCCGAAAACCGATTCTTTCCCCAAATGGATATCGGCCACCAGCAAGGTCCGTGTGGCCGGACGATAGAGCGCACGTTGACTATGGAGAATGAGAGTTTCTCCCGCACACTCAATGACCACTTCGTGATGATCACCGGTTCGCGTCGCGTTCATCGGCGATGTCCGGTCGGCACGCGTGGCATCCTGACACTCCGGCGCTCGTGGGATTCCTTCTCCAGCGTGGCGATCATGTTCAACACCCGTTCCCGCCAGGTTTCGCTGGAGATCGTTTGACTTTGTATCCGCTCGGCCCAGAGCGGAAAGGCCAGGGGCGTCAGGCGTTTCGGATGCGTGAGAACCAGTGTTTGGGTGCCTATGCGCGTTAAGATCGTGGTCAGTCGTGTCGATTGAAGTTGGTTCTCCAACACCTCCCGCCACGCTTGATCCAGAAGCAGGTTGTGAGGGTCATAGGCGGTGAACACATCGTAAATAAGACTGCTTGAGGCTTGTATTTGTTTGGTGGTTTTATTCTTCCCCGGGAATCCCTGAAAGACCAGTCCGGCGATGCGCGCGATATCCCGAAACTGGCGGCGGGCGAGTTCCGTGGTGTTCACACATCCGTGAAGATCCTCCAATAAATTCTGCGTCGTCATCATGTTCGAAAGAAGGGGTTCGTCCAGGTCGGGATCTTCTTTCGATAATAATTCGAAACCGTAGTCATTGACGGAAAGTTTGAACGTCATCGGACGAAGGCGGGTCAACCTGTAGGCCAGAAGGGTCGCCAGACCTTCATGCACCAGGCGCCCGCCGAAGGGGTAGCAAAACAGGCTCACGCCCTCCCGTCCTCTCACCATCTCACATAAGAGGATAGAGGGATCGGGGATGCGGGACCAGCGGTGTTGGAGGGTCAGCAGATCCCGGACGGCCTGCATTTCGGGATCGGGGACATCCTCCGATCGGGAACGTCCGAGCAGAGCCAACACGCTGTCGGCCAATTCACTACTAAGCGGCATGCGCCCGCCCTGCCATCGGGGCACCGTTCGTGCTCCATTCTTTGCCTGTTGCACGTAGGCCGTCATGTCTTGGACCATCACCAATTTGACCAGTCGGCCGGCAAACAGAAAATGATCGTGTTTCCTGAGCTTGGCGATAAAATCCTCTTCCACATGCCCGAGGATGCCTCCACGCAGCCACTGGACCCGCATGGCGGTGTTGCTGGTGATCGTTCCTATGCTCATTCGATGGTGGGCGGCAAGACGTCGATCCTCCACCCGATACACCCCATCGCGCTCGATAACTTTATGGAACTGGGGATAGCCCTGGAGTGTTTGGCCTCCCCGGGTAATAAAGTCCAACACCCATTGCCATTGCGCGTCTTGAAGGCCGGCGAAGGCCATCGTGGATTCGATTTCCTCCCGCATGGCCTTGGCTTCAAACCCGCTGCCCAGGCCGATCGTAATGAGATGCTGCGCAAGCACATCCAGACACAACCGGAGAGGGGGCCTGGATTCCAACAGGCCGGCTTCCGCCGCATGCCGGGCTGCGGCAATTTCGACGAGTTCAAAGGCATGGGTGGGGACGCACATCACCCGGGATTCGGCGCCCGGTTGATGACCGCTCCGGCCGGCACGTTGTAAAAGCCTGGCGACGCCTTTGGGACTTCCCACCTGAATGACTTGGTCCACCGGGCTGAAATCCACTCCAAGATCCAGAGAGGAAGTGCACACCACGCAGCGCAAGGCCCCGGCCCGCAAATTTTGCTCGATTCGAAGACGCAGCGATTGGTCGATCGATCCATGGTGAAGATCGATCACCGGCTGCCAATCGGGCCGGGCTTTCACAAGGGCTTCTGCCCACTGTTCGGCCTGCGCCCGCGTATTGGTAAACAGCAAGGTTGTTTTCCTGTTTTCCAACAACTCCACGACTTGAGGTAGAAGCTGAAGCCCTAAGTGGCCACTCCAGGGGAACTTTCCGGCTGAGACCGGAAGGACCGCTTCGATGTGCGTGGTTTTGGGTTGCGAATCCCGGATCAGTATTCCCTTCCCTTGCGGACCCAGCAAGGCCTGCATGGCCTCATCGACATTCCCCAAGGTGGCCGAGAGACCCCAGGTCTGCAGGTCCGGCCGCCAGCGGCGAAGTCGGGCCAGACACAACTCAAGCTGAACCCCGCGTTTGGTGCCGATGAGTTCATGCCATTCGTCGACGATCACGGTATGCAGTCGGGAAAACAATTGCTCTCCTTCAGCGTAGCTCAACAGCAATGATAAACTTTCGGGGGTGGTGATGAGGGCGTCAGGAGGCTTTTGCCGTTGTCGGGAACGGACGGATGAGCCGGTATCGCCCGTCCGGATCTCCACTCGCCAGGGCAGATCCAGAGCCTCGACCGAATCCCGTAGGTTCGTGACCAGGTCGTTGGCCAACGCGCGCAGAGGAGTAATCCACAACACCTGCAACCCTTTGTTCTCGGCGGGGGTCTCGAGCGCGCGACGAACCGGGCCTAGCCAGGCGGCCAAAGTTTTTCCGCTACCGGTCGGAGAGTAGATCAATCCCGACCGCCCTTCGCGATAGGCCCGCCAGGCCTCCCGTTGAAAGCGGAATCGGGTCCACCCTTTCGCCGTGAAATACGCGTTGATTCGTGCGCTTGTCCTCATGCGTTTCCGGTCTCAGAAAGGGAATGAACATCGGCAAGCGAGTCGGCATCTTTGGGATGAAGATCCCGTCGCCATCGGGCAATTCGGGGAAACCGGACCGCCACACCCGATTTGTGCCGGGATGACCGGTTGATCGCCTCGAAGGCCAATTCGAAGACTTGTTCGGGTTTCACGGAGCGCACGGGTCCGAATCGTTGAAGCGTATTTTGTCGTATCCATGTATCCAATTCAGAAATTTCGTCATTGTTCAGCCCGGAATAGGCCTTGGCAATGGGCACCAATTCCTGATCCTGCCACACGCCGAATGTATAGTCGGTGTATAAATTGGCGCGGCGCCCATGGCCCGGTTGGGCATACATCATGACCGTATCGAGGGTGTGAGGAGTGATTTTCCATTTCCACCAATGCCCGCGCCGGCGCCCGACTTCATACATGGCGTGCCGGTGTTTCAACATCAACCCTTCCACGAGTCGCCCCCGCGATTCCGTTTGCCATTGGGCGGCCTCCTCCCAGGTGGTCACGGGCAGCAGTGGTGAAATTTTTACAACCGGTCCGGCTTGAACGAGGAGCGACTCCAATAGGACGCGTCGTTCCGTGGTCGTATGCTGACGCATGTCCTGACCTTCATGCTCGATGAGATCATAGGCCATAAAACAAATGGGAATGTCCTGCAGCAGTTTTTTGCCCACCGTCTTGCGGCCGAGCCGGCGTTGCAGGATCGTAAAAGGCATCACGCCTGTCTCCTCCGACCAGGCCAAAATTTCTCCATCAAGCACAGTCCCATCCGGTAAGTTATACGCGGCGTCCCTCACTTCAGGATAGCGATCGGTGACCAGTTCTTCCCCGCGGGTCCAGATGTAACATGCCCCGGGCCGTCGCAGGAGTTGGGCTCGAATACCATCCCATTTCCATTCCACCATCCATTCGCGGGGCTCTCCCAATTGCGCTTTCAGCTCCTGAGGAGTTTTCTGGTGCTCAAAGGGGCTGGCCAGGCAAAACGGGTAGGGGCGGGAATGATCAGTGGAGCCGTCATCCGGCGCAATCAGTTGTTCATAAAATTCCGGAGTCGGTTCCCAATGGCCCATCAGCCGGTGCAGTATGACCGACCTCGGTAACTTAGCGTTGTCGGCTAAGGCGCGAGCGACCAGAAGATGAGAGACGCCAACCCGGAGTGAGCCGGTCAGGAGTTTATTCACCAAATAGCACGTATCGTAATCCAGACGTTGCCACCAGCCTTGAACCCGCCTGCGCTGTTGGTCCGGAAGTTCCCTGCCTAATACCAGCATTTCTTCCTGGATCCATTCCGATAGGGAGTGCTCGAGTAACGTAGCGTGTCGGGAATGGGTCAACAGCGCCGCGGTCTCAGCCAGATCGCCGACAGTGGCGTATGTTTCTTCTACCAACCAGGCCGGAAGATTTGAGACTTCGATCATCCACTGTCTCAAATTGGCTGGTCCCACAAGGCGCTTGAATCGGCGGCCAGATAGAAAGTACAGCGCCCAGGCCGCATCGTCCGGTGGGACCGACTCGAAATATTTCTGCAGGGCCGCGAGTTTGCCGTTCGTCGAGGTCGTTTGATCCAACGCCCGGTAAAGATTGGCAAACCGTTTCATATCGACTCCAGGTCCGCAAACGGTGATCCCAGGCTGATCGCATCCACGCCCTGTTCGTTGAGGTACCGGACCAGAATATCGGAATGTCCATGATGCAATTGGATATGGCTCGCTCCGCTGTCGCCAAACGTTTGTAACAGAGAGGGCCAGTCTGCGTGATCGGACAGAACAAAGCCCCGATCATATCCGCAGCGACGGCGATTGCCGCGAACCCGCATCCAGCCGGAACAAAATCCCGTCTGAGCACCTTTAAACCGTCGCATCCAGGGTGATCCCAGCGCGCCGGGAGGAGCCAGGATCAGTTCACCGGAGTAATCGCGTTTGTTTTGCAGATCGATTTTCTCCGTTGGCAACATGAGAATGTCCGCCTCTCGATAGATATCCACGATGGGAGCCACGGCACCATGCAGAAAGACCCTCCGGTCGGTAAGTTTGTTGAGCTCAGCCAGTACACGCTGAGCCTTGCCCAACGCGTAACAGAACAAGACCGAGACCTGATGGAGTTCGATGTTTTCGTCCCACCACGCCAGGATGTCCCGGGCCACCTGCTCGGCGGGGGGCCAACGATAAATAGGAAGGGCAAATGTGGCTTCGCTGATCAACGTATCGCAGGGAACGACCTCAAACGGCTGACAGGTTGGATCGTGGTCCCGTTTAAAATCTCCGGTGACCACCCAGACCTCTCCTTGATGCTCCACGCGGACCTGAGCAGAGCCAAGAATATGCCCGGCCGAGTGCAAACTGACTGTGGTGTCACCAAGAGTAAACGGTTCACCATACGAAAACGTGCGCAAAGAAATGTCGTTCGATAACCGTTTTTGCAAAATCGGTGATGATCCAATGGTGGTGAAGTAAGTCTCGGCGACATTTCTGGCATGATCGGCATGTCCGTGGGTGATGACGGCCCGTTCGACCGGTCCCCGGGCCGGATCGATGTAAAACTTTCCCTGTGGGCAATACAGCCCGTGAGAAGTCATTTTGATCAATGCGGTTTCAGGTGCAAAAGAAGTCATATTGGCTTTGTCTAGAGGTAATTCATGATTGTATCAAATGGGCGTACCTTCCAAGGTTGGCGGAGGTCTTCCGCTTCCTTCAGAAAAGGATATATATGGTTTGGGAAGGAGAAAAAGACGAAAAGGTTAGACGGGCGACTTATGGCGGGCCTTGTGAGGAGGGGAGATGCGTAAGCCCTTTGTGTGGCATCGCCTGTCGACAGCGTTGAAAAGAATTCGAGATATGTTGAGACAACGGTTCAGGTGTGACGCTGTTATGAGAGCCAATAAAAACGTTGGCTCCAATTCCTGAAGCCAGATACCGGAACAATGATCTATTTCTCGGGAGATCTCCCGGCTAAGCGATATCCTCCATTTCATTCAGGATGACAAGAATATAACGGTCCTGTCGCCGCAGAAGCCGGGAGGAAACGGGTCCGCTTCTTCCCGGCTGCCTGGGCCATCAAGTTGGCTTACGATGCTCAGTTCTCCGGCGACCACATGCGGAGCCGGAGGCTGTTGGTGACGACACTGACGGAGCTGAAGGCCATGGCCGCACTGGCCAGGATGGGGCTAAGCATCATGCCCCAGATGGGATAGAGGATGCCGGCCGCAACCGGAATGCCTACGACATTATAGATAAAGGCCCAGAACAAATTTTGCTTCATGGTTTTCATGGTCTGCCGGGCCAATTCGATGGCGGACCCGACTGCCCGCAGATCATTGCGCATGAGGGTGATATCGCCGGCCTCGATGGCAATATCGGAGCCTGCTCCCATGGCGATGCCGATATCCGCCTGGGCGAGGGCGGGTGCATCGTTCATCCCGTCACCGACCATGGCGACAACTTCTCCTTTTTCCTGGAGCCGCGTGATTTCCGCCACCTTTCCTTCCGGTAAGGTACCCGCCACGACCCGTGTGATTCCGGCCATTCGTGCTACCGCTTCTGCGGTTTGTTGATGATCCCCTGTGAGCATCGCCACCTGATACCCGAGCCGGTGCAAGCGGTCGACGACGTCGCGGGAAGAGGCTTTCAGCGGGTCGGCAATAGCCACTAAAGCCGCCACGGTTCCGTCGATGGCCACATACACGGGGGTTTTCCCTTCCCTGGCGAATCGCTCGACATCCTCCTGGATTGCGCCGGTCTGGATTTTTAACTCAGACATCAGGGCCTGGTTTCCCACGGCGACCTTGTAACCTTCGACGATCCCCACGGCACCCCGTCCTGTCATCGCTTGAAACGCGTGCACCGGAGCCAATGAGTCTTTCCGGGTTGTGGCATGCCGCACGATAGCCTGGCCGAGCGGATGCTCCGACGAACTTTCCACCGAGGCGACGAGACGAAGGATCTCTTGTGCGGTGTGGGTGGTGCCGGGGGCCGACAGAATTTCGGTGACGGCCGGTTGTCCTTCGGTGAGCGTGCCGGTTTTGTCCATCACGATGGTCGTGACCTTACTTGCCCGTTGGAGCGCTTCTCCACCTTTGATGAGTATGCCCAGTTCGGCACCTTTTCCGGTGGCCACCATGACGGCCGTGGGCACGGCTAATCCCATCGCACAGGGGCAGGCGATGATCAACACCGACACCGCGGCGACCAGGGCGCGTATGGCAGGGGCGGTATCCGCCATCACAAACCAGACCATAAAAGTGGCAATCGCCAGGGAGAGGACCACGGGAACAAATATTCCGCTGACACGGTCGGCAAGTTTTTGAATGGGTGCGCGCGACCCCTGGGCCTCGCGCATGAGTTGCACAATGCGAGAGAGCACACTGTCTGTGCCCAAGGTTGTGGCGTGATACTGAAACGCCCCGGTGGTATTCATGGTGCCCCCGATCAGGCGATCGCCGGGCCGTTTGTCGACGGGCATGGATTCTCCCGTCAGCATCGATTCGTCGACTGAGCTGGTTCCGGCGAGCAAGGTGCCATCCACCGGGATGCGTTCTCCGGGACGGACCAGCACGGTGTCTCCGGTTCGCATGTCTTCGACCGGAATCTCCCGTTCCAGGCCATCCCGGATGATCCGGGCGGTTCGGGGTTGAAGCGTCATGAGTTTTCGCAAGGCCGCCGATGTTTGGCGCTTGGCCCTGCATTCAAGTGCATTGCCTGTCAGGATCAACGCGATGATCATGATGACGGCTTCGTAATAGAGTTCCGGCGCCATGCCCCGGCCCAGAAAGATCTCGGGTGCGAGAGTAGCCAGGAGGGAAAAGAGAAAGGCTGCGCCGGTGCCGACGGCCACCAGGGTATTCATGTCGGCGGAATGGTGGCGGAAGGCGGCCCAGGCCCGCGTATAAAAATGTCTGCCTGCCCAGGTCATGACGAAGACGGTCATGACGAGCAGGGTGAATGCCAGGATGTTTGGATTTATGGCATAGAGGTTGGGGGCGAATGATGTGAGGGCGGGTGTCATCCATCCCATGATCCAGTGCATGAACGGATCGGTTACCCCACCGTGCGGGTGTGTGGGTGCGGCACTCATGAGCGGCATGGAGAGCACCATGGCAACTACCCCGAGTATTCCGCTGACCACCGCCTTGTTGCGAAATGATCGAAATTCCTCCGCCTGCTTGTGTTCCTGTTGCGCCTGCTCATCCTGGTCGTTGTGATCCGACGAATTGATCTCCGCTTCATACCCGGTCTGTGTAATGGCCAGTCTGACCGTATCCGGTGTCGTGGTGCCGGGATCGTAAATCACCTCAGCCGATTTCAACATCAGATTGACTGAGGCCTGAATGACGCCGGGTTCCTTGTCCAGGGCACGTTGCACGCGGATTTGGCAGGCCGCGCAGGTCATCCCGCCGACCGAAAGACTTACCCGTCGGGGAGGGCTCATGTCAGGGGATTCCTCCCGTTTCCTCCCGGTGGGATGTGATCGTATGCTCTCTGGTTTTGCGATGACGGTGTTCATGTCTGTTTCCTTATTCTTGTTGCACGATGTGAATTGGGTACCATGTGATTTCATTTTCAGATATTAAAAAATAGGCTGCCTCGGTTCGGGTCTCACCTGCTGTCATCCTGAGGAACTCTGTCATCCTGAGTGAAGCGAAGGATCTGGCTCAGCCTAGATATCTGCACCTGGGCACAGATCCTTCGCCAGGGCTCAGGATGGCAAGGAAGCTAGGACGTTAAGGTTTCATTGATCGTTCTTCGTGGGGCGGATGTCCTGAGTTCCGCCTTCCTCTGCACCCGCTTGGCTGCAAAAGCTTGGGCCATGAAGAAATACCAATTGACCCAGGCAATTGCCGTCAGTCCACCGAGGATGACGATCCATTCGATGGTGTTCATACGGCCTCCATGCTGAGCCGGGCTTTGTAGCCTTCCTCCTCGATCGCGTGAATAATTTGGTTGGGTGTGATGGTCTGAGGATAAAAGCCAAGGGTCGCCTCCCCGATTTTCACCTGATCCACCTTCACGCCCTTCAAATTGGAAAGGATGTTGGTGATACCTTGCACACAATGTCCGCAACTCATGCCTTCAATCGTGAGTGTGAGATCTTCCATGGGAACCTCCGTCTGTTGAAATTGGTCTGTGTGTGGTGCATGTCCTGTTCGGTGTCCGACATGCCCCGTTTGCTTATATAGACGGAGCCCGGATCGAATTCTTACAGTGAGGGAATGTTTAAAGCTGAAACGGGAAGAAACTTAGAAAAAAATAAAGATGAAGGGGGAAGTGGGAGATGTAGGGAGAAGGGGTGTTGAGGCTTATTCGCAGGTGCAATTCAAGCACCCATGCTTACTGCAAATCCCGCAGGAATCTTCCAGGGACTTGCGCAAGGCCTGGCGCGCTCGATGTAAACGGACCGTGAGATTATTGGTGGTGATGTGTAAATCCTTGGCGACGGATTTCAGCGATTCTCCGGACAAATCTATCCGGCGAATGATGTCGGCATATTCGGGTTTGAGGGTGAACACGAGGCGATCCAGACAGGCACAAATCGTCGGTTGCAGTTCATCCAGCGAAGGGACCTGATGGGTGCCCAGTGTCTCGGTCTCGACAAGAAAGGCTTGAAACCGCTTGGTGTCCGTTTCTTTGCTTCGATAATAATCAATCAGCGCATGTCGAAGGATTTGGTAGAACCAGGGGACTATCCGGTCCATCTTTTTGATGGAATGGAAATGGGCCAGGGCTTTCATGAAGCATTGTTGCAGGAGGTCTTCGGCAAAGGCCGAATTACCCAGACGGCGGGTCAGGAAGGCGTGAAAGGCCTGGCGATGATCGGTTAACTGCTTCATCACCTCATCTAAGAGAGGAGGGTGTTGGGCCTCTCTCCCCATTTCGGATTTGGCTTCGGTTTTCATGTTCGACTCAAGGTTGTCGTCAACACGTTCAGGAGGGCGAGACGATAGCACGCCCGACCGGCATTCGGGAAGATCGGGTACGTCTAACGGAAGAGACGACCTGGAACAATAGCTTCCCGCTTACGCCCTGCGGGAATGATGACTCGAAAGGAAAAGGAATAAAAAGGATGGCTGGTCATTCAATATCGTGCGCGGGTTAGAAGGTTCAATGCCGACGGGCTTTATCCGGGCCACATGTGCATGATGGACACGGATGACGAACTCCCCAGGCGGGACGCTCCGGCATTGACCAACGCCACGGCAGTGATCAGGTCGCGGATGCCCCCGGCCGCCTTGACGCCCACCCGTGTACCGACAATACTCCGCAGAAACCCCACCTCTTCAATGGTGACGTGGCGACCGGTAAATCCGGCCGATGTTTTCACATAATCGGCTCCGGCCTTTTCCACGAGTTGGCAACCTGTTTGTTGTTCTTCCTTATTTAAGAGCGATGTTTCGAGAATGACCTTGACCAGGATTTTTGATCGGGAGGCACGACGCGCCACGTTCACGACGCCCTGGATATCGTCCAGGACCGCTCCATGATTGCCCGCTCGGAGCAAGCCAATCTGGATCACCATATCCAATTCATGCGCTCCGGCTTCGATCGCCAGTTTGGCCTCGTAGGCTTTCACATCCGGAAGCGTGTTGCCGTGAGGAAAGCCGATAACCGTGGCAATCCGGACGGGAGATCCCGTCAGACAACGCGTGGCAAACGGAACCCAGAGCGGAGCGACGCAGACCGTTCCGAACCCGAACGTCACCGCCTCTTCGCAGAGCTGTCGTATCTGGTCTTTGGTGGTTTCCGGTTTTAACGCGGTATGGTCAATAATTTTTGTGAATTCGTCGCGGGTCATCCTGCAGGCTCCGATGAGGGTTTCGAGAGGTGGCGATGTCCCCTCAGGCAATTCGTATGATCTGACCGTGTCGTTTGGGTACCCGGATCAGACAATAAACATGCGCTGACAGGGCATGGATTACAATGTCTTGCGAATGTTGTCGTATCCTTGTTTTAGTTCGGTCAGCACCAGTCCCAATCCGGAGGATACGGATTCGGTTGTGTGACTCGCTTCCTTTTTGACCGCTTCCATCTTGGTCTTGACGTCCTCCCACCGTGTTTCAAGTTTCGCCCATTCATCACGCGCATCCGCTTTGGCCAGGTGTAATTTTACCTGAAGCTCGTCACGTTGGCGTTTCAGATCATCGGCAATCTTTTGCAGCTGTTCTAATGAATGCCCCATGAATGTCTCCTTATCTTGAAACCCTGCAGAACCGGTTGATGAATCTTGTAATAGATTAGCAAGAAACCGGACCGGGAGTGTACTTCGCCACAATGGCGAATCCATTCATCAGTCACCCGGCGATGCCTTTGCGGTGCAGGGAGGCAGGAACCGTGTCGATTTCCAGGACTAGGCCAGGGAGCTTGGAACCTGGTCCGGTGGAGCCGAGGTTTTTGTCGGGTCGAGTAATGGTTGACGAGTGTGAGTATCTAGCAGGTGTTGAAAACCTCAAAGTTCTTCTGAGAGCTTATCGGGATCCAGAATTTTACGATCTTCCCTGAGCGAAGCAGGATGTTCAAAAAGGCCCGTCTAGCAAGGCCGCAGCCGCTTGGGCGGGCGGAGCGTACAGAGAAGTACGTGAGCACGGCCAAGGGGCGAGAACGCCACTGGCGGACCCTGGCCAGACTCAGGGCATGCTTTTTCAACACCCTGCTAGTTAAAAAGGATCTTTTTGTGCGATCGCGTCCTCCGTCTTCACTTCGTAGGGAACGATATCGCAGGTGCAGCCTTTGACCTTTCGGTCCACATACATGATCCAATGTCCGTCCCGGTTCACATCATGCCAGTAGAATAACGGCCATTCTTGAGTTTCGACGACCGAATTCCAATGTTCATTATATTCCGAGATGAGAATTTGGCGGGCGGTTTTGTAATCGACGATGCCGTCTTTGCGGAGGGAATATTCTCGAATGTAGAGGCCGGTGACAATATTGATATCTTCGTCGACCAGGTAGGCTTCATCCGGTTCGGGTGGCGGCATTTCTGCTGTGACGATTTCCCCTCCAATGAGAATAAGGGCTAAAACGATGGCGAATGCGTGAATGGGGATGGTCGTTCGCATGACATCCTCCTTGGCTTGAGGCCCTGAGCCCGACTCCACCTGGTTGTGAGTGGACTTCCTCTCTGTTCCTTAGAGCAACTGGTATGCCAAAGATGACGTGAACGGTTGGTGGTGATTCAGGGGAGGTGAACCTGTTGAGTTGAAAGGAATTCGAATGGTGGTGAGCTCGATGTGGGGACAACGCACCCGTCAATATTTTGTCGATGATTTATCCCTTTATGCACAAGTTGCAAATATTTGACACCCGGTGAGGGGTCTCACCAGGCGTAAGCTTCGGGTGCGGGACCTCCCGGTCCGGGGAAGATAGTATCCAATTTTTTCAATACTTCTTTGGACAGTGTGATGTCGAAAGTGCGCATGGCGCCCTGTAACTGGTCCAGCGTTCGGGGGCCAATGATGGGTGCCGTGACGGCTGGTTGCTGAAGAAGCCATGCCATGGCGATATGTGCAGGCGCCTCGCCGACTTCCCGGCACAGCGATTCGTAGGCTTCCAACCGTGGCCGGAATTTTTCCACGTTCTTGCGCAGATCCTCATCGGCCCGCCGTCCGCTGGTCGCGGGTTCAAGCGCCCCGGCCAGGAGGCCGCGCGCGACCGGACTCCAGGGAATGAGGCCAATGCCGTACGCTTCACAGGCCGGAATGACCTCCAGCTCAATCATGCGGTCATTTAAGTTGTACAAACTCTGCTCCGCCACCAGTCCCAGGAAATTCCGGTGCCTGGCCATTTCCTGCGCTTGCGCCAGATGCCATCCCGCAAAGTTACTACTCCCCACGTATAAGATTTTCCCCTCGCGCATGAGCTGTTCCATGGCCTGCCAGATTTCCTCCCATGGAGAGTGCCGGTCAACATGGTGCATCTGATACAGGTCGATATAATCGGTTTGGAGCCGGCGCAAACTGGCTTCACAGGCCCGCTTGATATGGAGTGCGGACAAACGGGATTGGTTGGGCCAGTCTCCCATCCGCCCGAACACTTTGGTGGCCAGGACGACTTTTTCCCGGCGTTGGCCCCCCTGCGCAAACCAACGACCGATGATCTGTTCGGTAATGCCTTCCCCCACTTCCCAGCCATACACATTTGCGGTATCGAAAAAATTAATGCCGAGCTCCAGTGCGGTATCCATGATGGTTCCACTGTCGGCTTCTGTGGTTTCCGGTCCGAAATTCATCGTGCCCAGACACAACCGGCTGACTTTCAAGCCGGATCGACCCAGATGGACATATTTCATTCAGCCCCTCCTCATCATAGATAACGCCCACAGCCGAGCATTGCAGCACTCTAGCAAGAATGAATAAATCTCTTCCAGGAGATAAGGAACACAATCGGCGGAATGGGTCTGGTGTGGAGTGCCCTGAATCGCCCCGGCCTCATCCTTAATGATTATTTTGAACTGCTTTCCCATTTGGCGTATTATGACCCGTCCTTCACGATTGTAGTGGGAGGCCCCATCCAACCCGGAGGTCCACCATGCACACGTCGATTCAATATAGCATCGATAAAGCCGATTGCATTCGATTTATCAATGAGGGGTGGTTACAGTTTGCCTGTCAAAATGCCGGAGGCCATCTGAATCGTGCGTATGTCATTGGAAAGTCCCTCTGGGATTTCATCGAAGGGGAGGAACTCCGGCAGATATACCGCCACATATTTAAAGCCGTGAGGAAGTATCAACAAGCAGCGGTTTTCAAGTTTCGTTGCGATTCCCCGGTATGTCGCCGGTATTTTCAACTCATGGTGTCTCCTCTTCAGGAGGACGAACTGATGTTTTCGACTCACCCCATTCGTGTGGTTCCACGAGACCCTGTTTTGTTCCTCGATCCCGATGTCCAGAGAGGGGAGCCCTTTCTGACGATCTGTAGTTGGTGTATGAAAGTCCATCTCCCGAACCAGGGATGGGTCGAGTTGGAGGAGGTGGTGAACTATCTCAATCTTCTTGGCAGGGAGGTTGTGCCATCCCTGACGCATGGGATTTGTCAGAAATGTAAGGGCAATATCGAGAAAGAGTTGAAAATCCTGAAGTGACCAGGTAGAACAGTCCATGGCCCTGTTCTACCTGGCGATGAAAGCCGTGTGCTCGAAAAAATCTGACATGGTGGTGTATAGTCGTTCAGTGTATTCGTGGACAAAAGGACGCAAATCTCTGTGACCGGTTGTTCGTTGGGAGATTTATTATTGGTCAATTGGAGGGTAGTATGGCCGTAACAAAGAAGTCGATTCGTCAAGCAGCTAACAAACGCACTCCTTCTTCCCCAAAGAAACAGGCGCCTTCTCGCAAAAAAGGACCAGCCACCTCCAAGAAAGGACCAGTCTCCTCCAAGAAGAAAGGGACCGCTTCCTCCAAGAAAGGGACTGCATCTCGAAAAAAGGGGACTGCCTCCAGAAAAGCCACGCGGCCTCAACGCGTGGGTGTCTCTCGTGCACCGGGAGGGATGGCCAAAACCGTTGAGTCTCTCACCGAACGCCTCGATATCATGCTCCCTGAAGTCATGTTCCGGATTGCCGCAATTGAGCATCTCTTAGTGAAAAATCAACTGTGCCTGTATGAGGAACTCACCAATGCGCGACAATTTATTCAGGAACAGGAACGTACGTAATCGGGATGTTCAGGCCAGAGACCAGGCTCGAATGGGAATAAGCGGGATGGACGATATTCACCCCTTGATGAAGAAGGGAAGGTTATGAGCGTCGATTTCAAGGAAACCCTTGGACATTATATGCAGCGCGATCTTGAAGGGGTGAGCGAAGACACCTCTGTCGTGAATGCGGCCAGTCTCATGGCGGCACGACGGATTGGCAGTCTCGTGGTCTACCCGGCAGGGCAGGAGTCTCACCCTTCAAAAATTATCGGGCTTATTTCAGAGACCGATCTCCTTCGCCGGGTGATCGCCCAAGACCTGACCGCGGCAGGAACGAACGTGGGGCAGATTATGGCAAGCCCGGTACTCTCTCTTCCCTCCGATCGCCTGATGCTGGATGCCAGCCATTTCATGGAGAAGCATGGCATTCGACATCTTTGTGTGACGGAAGGGGAAACCATTGTCGGCCTGATATCCGTTCGAGATCTGGTGAAACATTTTGTGTATGCGGAGAAGGGGCCGATTCGGGATCTTGATGATGTGTATCGGCCTCTCAGTGTGCTGATGCGGCGGGATATTGAATCGATCGATCGGGAAGCGACCCTCATCACCGTCGCCAAGCGTATGACCGACAAGCGGATCGGCGCCCTCATGGTGACGCAGGGTGGTGAGGTGGTGGGAATAGTCACGGAGCGTGATCTGGTCCACAAAGGTATGGCGCAGAACCAGGATCTTGCGCAGACCAAAGTGGGTTCGGTGATGACGCAAACGCTGATCGATATTGATATCAACCGGACGGTGCATGATGCCAGCGATCTCATGGCCGAAAAAAATATCCGGCATCTGCCGATTACGGAAAATCATGCGATTGTGGGTATTTTGTCTGTGAGGGATCTGATGCGAATGATTTCCGTCAGGGATCGCCCCAGATTTCTCAACAAGCCATCATAAGACTTCTCACCCATGGCCGGATTGAATTCTTCAATTTAAGGAGCGCACCGATGGGGGCAACCCAAGCCTATGCCGCGTTGCAAGCCGGAGCCTTACTCGAACCGTTCAGCGTTAACCGGCGACCGGTCGGGTCGAATGACGTTCTGATCAAAATCCTTTATTGCGGAGTCTGCCACTCCGACATTCATCAGGCGCGAGACGAATGGGGTGGATCCATCTTTCCTCTGGTCCCGGGGCATGAGGTGGTCGGGACGGTGACCAGGGTGGGGGCAGGTGTTAAGAAGTTTCGTGAAGGAGAGACGGTCGGAGTCGGATGTTTTGTCGATTCATGTCGCACCTGTTCCTCATGTACCCGTGGCGTAGAGCAATATTGTGAAGCGGGCATGATCCTGACCTACAACGGTCTCGACAAAGACGGCCGGCCGACTTATGGCGGCTACTCCAGCGAAATCGTGGTGCATGAATCATATGTGCTCAAGATTCCTCACTCCCTTCCGCCGACAGGTGTCGCCCCGCTGTTATGTGCCGGAATTACCACGTACTCTCCCTTGCGGCAGTGGGGTGTGGGGAAAGGCCATAAACTTTGTGTGGTCGGGCTCGGGGGGCTCGGTCACATGGCCGTCAAATTTGGTAAGGCATTTGGGGCGGAGGTCACCGTCTTGAGCCGCACGGACATGAAGCGAGGGGATGCGGAGCGTCTTGGGGCGACAGGGTTTGCCGCGACTTCGCAGGAAGGGGCCTTGACGCGTTTGGCCCGTCAGTTTGATTTCGTGATGGATACGGTCTCTGGTACCCATGATTTCAATGCCTTTCTGGGGTTGCTTAAAACTGATGGAACGTACATTTTGGTCGGCGCGCCGAGCGAACCGCTCTCCGTTGAGGCGTTTGCGCTTATTATGCGGCGGCGGCGTCTGGTGGGTTCCCTGATTGGCGGAATTCGTGAGACGCAGGAAATGCTGAATTTTTGCGGGGAGCATGGGATCACTTCCGATGTGGAGGTCATTCCCATTCAACAGATTAACGAAGCCTATGAACGGGTCCTTAGTGGGGACGTCCGTTTTCGTTTTGTCATCGATATGGCAACCTTAACAGACAGCCCCTAGTAACGAGAGCTTATGTGTGTATGGCCGGCAACTTCGGGAAGGATATCTTTGGCTCGCCAGCCCGGTTGCGGTAAGAGGAGGAGATGTCGGTTCACATTCCCCTTAAGAACAACTAATCTTTTTTCATAAAATTCCTCTTTCTCCAAAAAAGAGGGTTGCGGTTCCATTAATCTCTGGTACTCTTGCTCAAAAGGGAGATTGCCATGATGGGAATAGTGGTGCATCTCGTTATCCTTCTGGTGCTTATTTTTCCGACGGACAGTGTGGCCCGCCGCGCCTCTTTCACACCTGAACAAAAAGCACAGCTCTCCCGCATTCAAACCATCCGGGTTTCCGCCCTGGCGCTGACCGAAAAGGGTTTCACCTCGCACGAGCTTATCCTCCAGGTGGTTCAGCGGCGATTCGAAGAGCTGGGATTTCATGTGGTCACGGATGCCACTCAACCCCATGATGTGGAATTCCACATCATTTGCGAAGAGCGTAAACACCAACAAAGCGTCGCTCGCTTTGGCGGAGATAATGAGTTGACCAATACGCCCGACCGACTCTGGCATGGCCCGGCCTGCCAATTATCGTATCTTCTTGAGGGGAGGGATCTGAGTTGGCACAAAGAAGTACATCCCTCAATCGAGCAGGATTCTCATATTCTGCGAGAGGCGCAGGACGTAGACTCCGGAGTGGCTGTTTTTGAGCAACTCACCAGGGAACTTGAACGGTTTGATTTTCCGGTTATGCTCCTCAGTGAATGGGGGCAAACCCATCGACTGGTGTCCGTGCTGACCAATCCCGAGACGTCCCCAACCCGTCAATTGATTATTCTTGATTTGCTCCGTCAGTTCCCGGACCCCGAAGCCCTTCCGTATCTCCTGAAAGAAGTTGAACAGGGGCAGGCTCCGGAGCAAGCGATTGCGGCCATTTCCGGTCTTGGACTCGAGGTCGTTCCGCACCTGCAAGAGCTGTTCGAAAGCCAGGACAGACCGGTCTCGATTCGAGCGGCGGCAGCCAAGGGATTGGGACGGATTTTACGAGCCGAAGGGGATCTTGAGGTGATGACGATTCTGTTGACGTATCTGACCAACGCCACGTCGAAAATTCGGTCTTCTTCTGATATTGAATTTCCTGTGCTCACTGAAGTCGTGTGGGGAGTTGGGTCCATTCACCATAGACCGACGGTCGCACTCATTAACAACCTCCAAGACCGACTGTGGCTGATTTACGATAACTCACCGGAGATGAAGAAATTACGGGATGTGGTCAGTGTCGTCCACAAATATCAGGATTTCAATCAGCTTTGAACAGTGGATGTCAGTGAAAGGACGTGACAGTCGGGATTGGCTGAAGAAAGAAGACACGCTGAGAGACTGTTGCATCGTTCTCGAGTTCCACCAGTTTCACCCCTCAGCATTTCCTTACGGAGCAATCCGGAGCACACCGGATCGCGTTCAACAAGCCCCTATTCCCACTTGGGTTGGGGGAAGAAGGGGCCCCGCCCATTGGCCTTTAATGCGCTGAACATCCACCAGATTATTCGGCGGACCAAGATCGGCCATGAGTTTGGTATCAATCCGGCCATGTGTCACATGCAACAGTTGTGGTTCACTGACGCCCGGCGCTTTAAACCAATACCATCCGGGACAGGCAGGTGTGGTGTGGTTCCAGGTTGGAACCACATGGCACAGGTCATGTTCCAGTTTCGCTTGAACCTGGTTTGCGTCATGCTGTCCCAATAATGATCGAATGCCTGCATACAATGCTTCCGCATGGGCTTGCAAGGTCATTGGATTGAGAATCCCTTCGTTTGGAGATTTGTAAAAGATCGCTACACACCATACGGCATTTTCTTCCGGCGATTCAACGTTCCCCATGAACCGCAACGAAACTGAGGGGCAGCTGAAAGAAGGGTTTTCTATGTCAATAATCTGTAGAGGATTTTTGCGGGAAGCCGGTCGGTATATGGCACGTTTGGGTAATTTAACCCGAGTGCTTCACTGAACAACCCGCATCGGCTAATGGGAAACATCACAGAGGAGGCCACATGGATTGAGTGACGGTTATGGGATCTGTCGCGGGAGCCTGCACGACCTCGTCGTTTCTTCCCCAGGCGATTCAAATTGTGAAAACTAAACATGCCAAAGATCTTTCCCTGAGTATGTATTCGATCTTAACTTCGGGCTTGATGCTCTGGAGCGTCTATGGCTTGATCAATCATGATTGGCCGTTAGTCATCGCCAATATGGTGACCCTGTTTCTGGCTGGTTGGATTTTTGTCCTGAAACTCCGGTACGGGTAGAGTGCAGTTATGGGGAATGTTGCCCTTGTTTTAGAAGGTCGGTTTTGTATGATGATAGGGAAAAATGAGGGGGATGAGAGCGGGTGGTAAGGAAGTGGGCAGCAAACCTCGCATTAGTCTTCATGGGATGTGGAATTGCCTTTGTCCTCGTTGAAATCGGTCTTTTCCTTTTCGGAATTTCCTACCCCTCTTTCTTTATAGCTGACGACCTGACCGGCTATGCTCATAAACCGGGGGCTGAAGGTCTTTATTCTAATGAAGGTGAAGCCTACATTCGGATCAATAGTATGGGGCTGCGCGACCGTGAGCACACTCTGGAGAAGCCTCTGGGGACCTTCCGGATTGCGCTTCTGGGCGATTCCTTCACGGAGGCGATGCAGGTTCCGGCCGAGCAGATCTATGCGGCCAGGCTTGAACACGAGTTGTCAGATTGTCCCTCCCTCGCCGGGCGTCAGGTAGAAGCCATAAATTTCGGTGTGTCCGGCTTCAGTACAGCCCAGGAATTACTGGTGCTGCGTCATAAAGCTTCTCTCTATGATCCGGATCTCGTCCTGCTGGCCTTGTATACAGAGAACGATATTCGTGGGAACCTGAGAGCACTATACGGGAAAAACAATATCCCCTATTTCATCATGAGCGGCGGGCGCCTGGTCCTCGACAATTCCTTCCATCACACGATGGAGTTTCGGCTTCAACAATTTCCGCTGAGTGCCGAAGCCTTTGAAGTCTCCCGCGTCCTACAGGTGTTTCGCCACGCCAAATACAAACTCAAATCCTTTCTGGAGGAAATGGCCCAGCAACAGCAGATGAAGGACTGGGAAGATCCCGCTCTTCGCCTCGATCTACTGGTCTATCTCGACCAGCCGGACCCATCCTGGGAACATGCCTGGAAGATTACCGAACGATTGATCGTGCAAATGAAGCGTGAGGTAGAAGAGGGGGGACGCCGGTTCCTTCTTGTGAGCCTTTCGAATCCCGACCAGGTTCATCCCGACGTGCAACATCGACAGGCATTGGCCCGTCAACTTGGCGTACCGGATCTTTTGTATCCTGATCGTCGCATCCAGGCTTTGGCGAAACGGGAAGATACCGAGTTATTGAGCCTGGCAGAACCTCTCGCCACTTATGCTGAACAGCATAATGTGTTCCTGCATGGATTTCAGAACAGTGAATTGGGGAAGGGCCACTGGAACGCCGCCGGTCACCGGCTTGCAGGGAAGCTGATGTCCGAAAGGATCTGCCGGATGGTGGAATCGACAGTTTCGGCGAAAGACATACAGGCGGAATGACACCCATTATTTCCACCCTCGGCGGGTCTGATGTGACGCACATTTTTGTGCATGATCCGGTCGCACTTTCAAAGAATATTCCCCTAGAGATGCGTCCTCCCAATGTCCGTGGCTACGACCAGCGCGCGCTCGTCATGGCCAGGCCGCACGATGTGGTCTGTTTGACAGGAAAGGTTGACCTGTCCTATTTGGGATTTCTGCACGAGTTGGGTGTCGGGCCGGAACTGGGTAATATCATTGAACTTGAATCAGGCCCTGTCTTTGGCGAATGCCTCGACAATGATCTCTTCTGCCCCTCTGTCGACTCCTTACACAGAATTTGTGAGCGAATCTCACCCCAAAATCAGGTCGTTCTGAATCCGGATGCCGTGTCGCAGAAGGGGTATGTGATGGCCCAAGCGTTGGAGACCATCCTTGGCAGGACCGTGAAGTTCATGGGTGGCAATCCTGAGGTGACGGAGGCGGCGAATCTCAAACACGTGGCGTATCGAAAGGCTCAGGAACTTGGTATTCCGGTTGCTCGGGGCGAAATCATTGAGCCGTCTGATGGCCAAGCCAAGAATGTGACGATGCTTCGATCGGCAATTCGTCGTTACATTTCTGAGACCGGCCGGGTGATTATTCGATCCGCCGAAGGACGGAGCGGGTCCGGTATCTTTCTTATCGAGGATAATACCGAAAGCGAGCGACAGGCAATGGAGCTCATCTCTCAAAGGCCCTTATCACCGGGCTATCTCGTGCAGGTATTGTATGAGGTCGCGTTCTCCCCTAATATTCTTGTCAATGTCCAGCCTGATGGGGGGGCGGTGACCGTGGTCGGAATATCCGATCAGCGCTTGAACCTTCATCTGGGACATATCGGAAATGTCTTTCCCTCCGGAGCACAGATGCTGAATGACATGAGTCGGGCTGCTGAAGCATTGGGACGATGGCTGCAGGAGGATGGCTTCACAGGGTTGGCCGGGTTTGATTTTGTGGAACATGCGGATATCCGGAACGGAAGAAGACGGTGGTTTTTTGCAGAGATTAACGCCAGGTCGAATGGTTCCGTCTATCCAACTTTTTTGATGGCGCATCTCAACGTGCGTCAAAGGGACAGCGGTTTCCCGGTGATTGGCGCTTTTTTTTCTATGCTTGCCAGAATTCAGACCGTGTCTTTTTCAGAGTTTCGCCATGTGTTTGACGCAGGGCTGTTCAATCCTCGCACTGGCCGCGGGATGATCCCCTATGGATTCTGCCAACGACAAATGTGCTGTAATATAGTATTCCTGGGACCCACAAGACATGAAGTGAGGGCCTTGCATGAGGAGTGTGTTGCGCAATTATCAGGGCGATGACCTGAGGTCCCCCCTGCCGGATGATCAATCAAGATCTTCCCTTCTCGTGTGCAATAAACCACTCTAAGCCCTGCTATGGTTGATCCTGTATCTTCTCTCCGTCCTTCCCGCGGTGCCGGTTGGATTCCTCTGAGACCAATTCGGTCCTTCCGCCACCTTTCTGAGGGGAGCGGTATTGACGGCTGTCGCACTGCTCGGGTTTGTTCAACATAATCCGGAAACCCTACATCCGAAGCGAGGGTAATGGTGCCTTGTGGTTTCAAGGAATAAGGAGAAGATATGAATACCCTCTATTGGTACGCAGGCGCCGCGCTGGCAGAAATTAGCGGGTGTTTTGCCTTTTGGGCCTGGTTACGACTGGGGCGATCGGGTTGGTGGACGGTTCCCGGCATGGTGAGTCTGCTTGTGTTCGCTCTCTTATTGGCGCGAACGGAAGCTGCCTTTGCGGGTCGGGCGTACGCCGCATATGGCGGAGTCTATATGGCGGCCTCTCTCTTATGGCTCTGGGGTGTTGAACAGATCCAACCGGATCGTTGGGATTGGCTTGGGGCCGGGCTGTGTCTTGTCGGAGCGGCGGTGATTCTTTGGGGACCCCGTCCCGCATAATAAATGGGAGAGTAATGGATTTCGCGGTGGGTGGATTAGTCAGGTTGGCGGATGCTGAGGGGGGAATCTTCTGAGCGTTGACGAGGGGGTGTTTCCTTCCGCCTCGTCAACTCGCGGATCTTCGCCTATTGGGCACGAATGCCCTATGCTATTTTTTACCTTTTTTCTCGGCCCGCTTTTCCTTCATGGTTTTCGCTGGCTTTTTTTTGGTTTCTTTGCGTGCGTCCTGGCTTTTGCCCATGGGTGTGCTCCTTGTGTTGTTAATGGTGCGGCTTTTCTATGGTGTCGTTCGGAGGCGAATGGTAGCGAACCTGTGGGAAAAAGTATAGATGGTGTGGCACTTCATTGTGTGGAAAGAGTATTAAGGAAAAATCGTGGGAGATTTTTTAATGAAGAACTGACTTTCCGTACTTGTACCCAGAGACACTCTCTCCTAAAATAGCCATTGCTAGAGGTTTTTAGCCGTTCACCTTCGGTCTGGATCTAGTGAATTGTGTAGGTTTTAAAGAAGATCCTCTAATGAGGAGCCAACAAATTCTTTTGAGAATATGGGTAGTGCTTTCATTAATAGTTTCAGGTTGTGTGAGTGGTGGAAATCCTTCTGTTATGGATCAAGAACTCACTGCGCAAATCCAACTCAACACTTCCACGAAAGAAGATGTAAGGCAGATTCTCGGACAACCTAATGGAGTCTCTCGTCATTCTGGAAGCTATTCTGCCATTGCAGGATTGCCGCTCTCCATATCTCAGTCCAACATAGAAGTATGGAGTTATTCACACATGAATGTTGACGTAGATGCGGCCACTTTTATTCCCATTGTGGGTTTCTTTGCTGGTGGTGCCACTTCAAATATGAGCACATTCACTGTGGTCTTTGATGAAAATGGCATCGTCCGGCACATTTCAACCACCCAAACTCAAGGGCGCTCAGGGTTAGGGGCTGGAAGCGAATCGAAACCTATGAAACCTGTAAAGGAATGTCAGGAGATAGATTGCTAAAGTAGTGCCTCGTAAATTTATTGATATACTTCTTTCGCCCTGGGTATGTTGAGGAACTAAATTCATCAATTGAATTGCGTTGATGACTTGACAATCTCCCCACGAACAGGGTGTAACGCAATTTGCGAGACACTACAATGATAGGTCTAACGGGTTGATTAAGCATGTCTATTGTCTCACATCAATGCGGTGCATCGTGCAAATTATAATCGGCTTGCCGGAGGGCTTTTGCTGCGTTGGGTGACGACGATCATGCCCATTCGGTCTCATGGGAGTGGCATGGTAAAAGCTGGGCATAATTGAGAGGGTGTCTGACATTGCTTACGAAAGGAGCGCACAATGGCTGATCAATGGATGCTGCGTGGTGTCGAGTTCGCCAATTGCAACTGTAGCTATGGATGTGGATGTCAGTTCAATGCCCCCTCGACGAACGGATTTTGCGAGGCAATGGGCTCGGGATATATTGAAGAGGGGTATTTCAATGACACGCGTTTGGATGGATTGAACTACGTCATGCTCTTGCAATGGCCAGGGGAAATTGCCCAAGGAAATGGAACTCAGCAGATTTTAATCGATGCGCGAGCGGATGCCTTGCAACGCGAAGCACTTCGGAAAATTCTACATGGCGAGGCGACCGCCACGGGAGCTACCCACTTTTTTGTGTTCAATAGTACGATGTCTAACGTGTTGGAACCCCGGTTTGTTCCGATTGATCTCTCCATAGATGTGGAGGCAAGACAGGCCACGGTCCACGTGCCGGGCTTGGTGGAATCGAAGGGGACACCCATCTCCAATCCTCATACCGGAAGAGATCATCGCGCCAGAATTAATTTGCCGGAAGGATTTGAATATACCGTGGCCGAAGTGGGCAACGGATCGACCAAAGCTCAAGCCGGAATTACATTGAACCTGTCTAATAGCTATGGGCAATTTAATATTCTTCACATGAATCAGGATGGAGTGATCAGAGCCTGATTGTTGAGCGATGTGTCTATCCTTAGTAAGGAAGGTGATTTAAGGTCGATGATTGTTCCCTCTTTTCTTCGTCGAACTTGCTCTGAATCCTGCCCTATCCTAAATGGTTGAAATATGTCAACTCTGTGCTCGCTAGATCTATACAATTGGATATAGCCGCTGTACTACTATTTTCGTGATGATAAATGTAGGTGAAAGGAGAGGTATGTCACAATCCCTCGATAACGAAAAAGAGGGGCAGTTGCCAAGTTTTTCCGAGCAAATGTGCACTATGTTCAATTTTGATAACAAACAACAGTGGCTGCGCGATGCAGATTTAACCTATTGTGCCGCTCGACATCTTTTATTTGCCGAGAATGTTTTCTTCCGTTCCCCGGTGGGTTACCTTCTTCACCAGGCTGTAGAGAAGTATCTCAAGACACTTAGGAAGGTGTTATCGCCTGATATTCCTGAAAAGCAAGGCAGTCATAATCTATGTGCCCTCCACAGTGATGTAAAGAATCAAAAAAAATGTCTCGATGTACCTGAGGTCAAAAATGCAATATCGGACTTAAACATTTTACAGCAATGGCGTTATCAAGATAGGCCATTGAAACAAACGCGCAAGGCCATGGACGACGGGCTGACTAGCGCTGACCTTCTCGTTGCAAGGGTTCGCACAGAGATTCCAGTAGAGATTCGGTTCCAAGGTCTTCACCGAATTCTTCAACTGTCCGGTACACATGGCGAACTATTACTCAACGCATTGTTGGCAAACAACTCTCAAAGAGCTCACTGGGAATCAGATCTTTTTGGAATAAGTAAAAACATAGACAGAATAATCAAAGCAAACCGAAATCTATAAAGCTAGGAGTATTTGAGATCCAGGCCGGTTTCGGCTGGATGGCGAGTGTTATATTTGGAGTGGTGCCGAAAGCCCCGTGTGAGCGAAACACTTTTTCTGCCACGGACTACGCATCGGGGTTCTCATTGAAGTCGCCGATATTTTTGGGTAAAGGAATACGTTTCATTGTCACAAGGATGGCTGTTTCTCTTCGGTTCTCTTTTTCTAGGCTATGCCAAGGCCGAGGCTTGGAGGGATTTCGATGCCGAGTCCCATTTCCTGGTGAAGTAGAGAACGTTCTATCAGAAAAGTGTCCGGTTCCCGGTTATTCGACCTGCCTGTCAGTTGCTGATTGTTCCAGGGGTTCTTATAGTCCATTTCCATGAACCCCTCTTCTCCTCCTTCTTTTCCTATGTTACCCAAGCGTGATCGAATCACGATTCTCTCAGCTCTGATTGGGATAATTTTTTTGTCCTGGATGTATGTCTTGTATCTCTGGGCGAAGATGCCCATGATGAATGCTGATGTGCCCGGGGCGATCATGCAGTTACATTCATGGACGCCGGTGGATTTTGTGCTTGTGTATCTGATGTGGGCTGTCATGATGGTCGGGATGATGTTGCCCGGTGCTGTCCCGATGACGTTGTTGTATGCAGGCATGGTTCGCAAGGCCGAACGGCAGGGTTCACTCATGGCTCCGACGGGGGCATTTGTGGCCGGGTATCTGGCTCTATGGAGTGTCTTTAGTATAGGCGCGACTGTCGTGCAGTGGGGATTGCATGCAGCGGCCATGCTTTCGCCCATGATGGTGGCCAAAAGTCATGTGGTCGGTGCCGGGCTTTTAATTGTCGCTGGGATGTATCAACTCACCCCGTGGAAGACTGTGTGCTTAGAACATTGTCGGGCTCCCGCTCACTTTATTGCCGAGCATTGGCGACCGGGCACTTCCGGCGCGTTTCGATTGGGGCTGCATCATGGTGCATTTTGTCTCGGCTGCTGCTGGGCCTTGATGGGGCTGTTGTTTGTGGGTGGGGTGATGAATGTGCTCTGGATCGCGGCGATTACGGTCTTTGTGCTTTTAGAAAAGATCTTGCCGGTCGGCGCCTGGAGCGGAGGATTGGGATGGGTGGCCGGTATCGGCCTCATTATGAGTGGGGTAGGCGTATTGGTTCTGGCGTAATGAGTTGTCAGTTTCGGGGATGTGCCCGTTTCACGACTGCTTCATTCTTTTGTGGATGAATCGGGTGTCACGACGACCACGCCGTCTTCGGTGACAGGAAAGCGTTGGCGATCGTGCTGGAGATCGTGCCCGATGACGGTATCGGGGGGAATGACGACGCCCTTATCGATGATGGCCCGTCGGATACGGGACCGGTCGCCGATTTTGACATTTTCCATGATGACGGAATCGTAGACTTCGGCATGATGCTCGATGTGGACGTTGGGTGAGAGCACACAATTTTGCACCAGGCTTCCGGAGATAATGCAGCCTCCTGAGACGATGGAATCCAGTGCCATGCCTCTGCGCCCCCCCTTGAACTCATCGGCAAAGACAAATTTTGCGGGCGGGTATTGGCCTTGGTACGTGCGGATGGGCCAGGCCTCATCATAGAGGTTGAGGTGGGGATCAACTCCGACGAGATCCATGTTGGCTTCGTAGTAGGCGTCCAGGGTACCGATGTCCCGCCAGTACTTGACCTCTTTTTTGTTTTCATCTTCAAAATTATAGGCAAACACTTTTTTATTGTTCTGAATCATGTTGGGAATAATATTTTTCCCGAAGTCATGGGCCGTGGGCATTTCGGAATCTTTTCGCAGTTCCTCATAGAGGTGGTTTGTGCGAAAAAGATAAATGCCCATGGAAACAAACGCATGCGTTGGGTCATCAGGTAGGTGAAACGGGTTGGCCGGTTTTTCTTCAAACCGGGTGACGCGATTTGATGAATCTACCCCGAGGACCCCGAACTGTCGAGCTTTTTCGACCGGCCATTCAAGGGCGCCCACGATGGCATCCGCCTCCGTGTCTTGCATGAACCTGAACATGTCGGCATAGTTCATTTTGTAAAGATGATCTCCGGCCAGCACCAATAAGAAATTCGGGTGTTCCTGTTCCAGCAAAAATAGGTTTTGATGGACCGCGTCGGCTGTGCCCCGGTACCACTCGGCGTTGATACGTTGTTGCGGCGGGATGGAAAAGATGAATTCGCCCAGCTCCGGGTTGAAAATCGACCAACCTCTTCGGATGTGGCGGTCCAACGAGTGGGATTTATATTGGATAAGCACGGCAATTTTGCGAAGCCCCGAATTGAGGCAATTGCTCAAGGTCACGTCGATAATTCGGTATTTGCCTCCAAAGGGCACCGCAGGTTTGGCCCGGTGTTGGGTGAGCGGGAGGAGCCGTTCGCCACGGCCACCGGCAAGGATCATGGTATAGACATCAATCATGGGGGAAACCATGATATCAAATGACCGGGATGGAAGGAATGGGTTGGGGACGGTACGGGCTGTTGTTTGGCCGGCAAGCCCTGGGCAGTCAATACATGTTGGTACTTGGAGAGGTTTTGTCTGATTTAAGCTTGCTTCGCCTTGGCGTTGAGGAGTGCTGTGAGGTCTGACTCAAGGTCTGAGGGTTTGGTTGCGGGGGCATAGCGTTCCTTGACCGCCCCGGTTTGGTCTACCAGAAATTTCGTGAAGTTCCACTTGATGGCCTCTGATCCGAGTACTCCCGGTGCCTCGGCTTTGAGGTATTTGAAGAGGGGATGAGCATCGGGCCCATTGACGTCCACTTTGGCAAACATCGGAAAGGTCACTCCATAGTTGGTTTGGCAGAACGTGAGGATTTCTTCGTTCTCACCCGGGTCTTGGCTTCCAAATTGATTGCAGGGAAATCCGAGGATCTCCAGTCCTTGTGGATGATATTTTTTATAGAGATCTTCCAGCCCCTGAAACTGAGGGGTGAATCCGCATTTGGAGGCCGTATTGACGATCAGTAAGACCTTACCCTTTCTGGTGGCGAGGGTTTCATTCTCTCCCTGAATGTTCCGGCAGGTGATGTCGTAAATAGTACTCATTGGTTGTATGCCTTTACAGTGCTTAAGTGGATGAATGGGTGGGGTGTAACATATGACTGGATATTCAACTTTCAATCGTAACATTTGAATGGCAGGCTGGGCACGCGAAAGACCAGGAAAATTTGACAGAATATGGATTGTCCTGTAACCTAAGGTCTGTTCTTGTCGATTCGGTCCGACGACGGGAACATTCAATTAATCTTCGGGCCCCGCGATCGTATCGCGACCAGATCCTGCTCGGAGCGGACTTCCCACCTGATTCTGCTTCACTCGGTTTTCTGAACCCGCTTACATACGATCCTTGTAACAAAAGGAATAGTTTTATGTCTTCAACTGCGTTGTCACAGTTTGGTGCGCTTGGTGTGTCTGCTACTTTGGTTGGGGTGTTGAATAAGCTCGGTTTAACGGAACCGACCCCGATTCAAGTACAGGCCATCCCTCCGGCTTTGGAAGGTCGGGATGTGTTGGGGTGTGCCCAGACCGGAACCGGAAAAACCGCCGCCTTTGTCATTCCTATCATTGAACGTTTGGTAGATGGTCCTAAGGGCCACCCTCGTGCGATGATTTTAGCGCCAACCCGGGAGTTGGCATTTCAAATTCAAGAAACCGTTGATAAGTTCGGGCGTGTGCGCGGGATCTTTGCGACCACGCTGGTGGGTGGTGCTGATATGCATGCGCAAGTTCGTGGATTACGGCAACGTCCCGATATCATCGTCGCGACGCCGGGTCGCCTTCTCGACCATATGTGGCAGGGGACGGTTTCGTTTACCAAGCTTCGGATGGTGGTCCTCGACGAGGCCGATCGAATGCTTGATATGGGGTTTGCGCCTCAGCTCAATCAAATCATTGAGGCATTACCGGAAACCCGGCAAACCTTACTCTTCTCGGCAACCATGCCGAATAATTTGGCTGATTTGGCTCGGATGTCACTCAACGATCCGTTTAAAGCTCTGGTAGCGAAATCGGCCACACCGGCTGAAGGCGTCACCCATACGGTGCATCACACTGCCAATTCCGATAAAACCTCACTCCTGCTATCTATTTTAAAGGAGACAGAGGGGTCAGTCCTTGTCTTTACCCGGACCAAACATCGTGCCGACCGGATCGGGGAAACCCTGGAAAAGGTCGGTTGTCGCGTGGCAGTGTTACATGCGGGACGACGACTTCCCCAACGCCGTGCGGCGTTGGAAGGGTTTCGCCGGGGACGGTTTGAAATTTTAGTTGCGACCGATATTGCCGCCCGTGGGTTGGACGTGGACAATATTCAACATGTGATCAATTATGATTTGCCTCATGTACCGGAAGATTATATCCATCGTATTGGTCGGACGGCGCGGAAGAATACCAAAGGTTGGGCCACAAGTTTTGTCACCGGTGAAGACAATCGTTCGTTACGAATGATTGAAAAATTGCTGGGGAAGGCGGTTCCCTGCGCACCTGGAAGCCGTCCGCCAATGCCGGCCATTGCACCGGAGAGACGTGGGCCTCGGCCTAATTCCGCGGGTAGAGGATTTGGTACTCCTCGATCGGGGAGCCCTGGCAGGCATGATCGACCGGCTGTTCGTCGACCGCGTCCGTCTACCTTAGCTTCCTAACACCCCACACGCATGCTCTTTGTTGATTTGTAAAAGAGTCCTTGCGAGTTTTCCTGAAGCCCGGATCATTCTGGTCCGGGCTTCATCGTTTTTGAAATGTCTCGGTCTCTCCTCTTCCCTTGCCTGGTCTTTTTATTCCAAGTCATGCCTCCACATCGTTCGTGGTCATGTGACTGTAGAAAGCCTGTGTTACAGGTTTCTCGTCTGAAAAAGTACAGCGCTTGTGCCTCGTACTGTGCCTATGGTGGTCGGGGACCCAAACGAAAAACGGGTTTGGTTTGGGGATCGCATTTTTTAGGGCCAGTCATGGTTCTTGTGGGGAAATATCGTTTTCGTGTCGTGGGCGTCAAAAAGACCCAGGGGCGGTTTTAGGCCTTGATCCTGATACAGTCGCGTAAGTTCCTGTGGAACATGGCATGCAGATGTTTTGTCTCAACGAGTTGATGAAAATTGATGTAGCCTATGTGTGTCTTAGTGCAGGTGCTGGAAAGACTGATGGAAGAGAGGAGATGGTTCCTTACCGACCGTCGTCGAGGTATGGAAGATTTTACTATGAGTTTTGCACTAGAATTCGATAATGGGGACGTCTTTTTACTTTTAGAAGGAGGTGTTGACGATGCGTGTCCTATCTTGGATCACTCGACTGAGTGTCGGCCTATTGTGTCTGGGACTCGTTGCGGCTTGCGCTTCTCATTCAACTGGAAATACTAATCCACATGTGGCGGAAGCCGTCGCGCATGCAAAGGAAGCCGTCGATCATGGCGGCATGGGGCATGCCGATGCGGTCGTGACCCATTCGGAAGCCTCCCTCCAACATGCGCAGGCCGCGAAAAAGGACATGACGAATCCTCACCTTGATGCGGCCATTGCCGAATTAGGGGAGGCTATCACGCATGGCCAAGCCGGGCATGCGGATGTGGCAACCGATCATGCCAAATCTGCGGTGATGCATTTAAAAGAAATTAATGGAATGACACCCCCCAGGGGAGGGTATTATTGAGGGGGCTCTCTGTTTCATGTTTCTGCCAGAAGTGATGATAGGACGGGGATCCAAGGACCCCGCCAATTCCGGCGGGGCACTTGGATGCAATATTCGCCCAACTTTAAGGAGCAGTGGCAGTTTTGACGTCCAAAATTTTCACGTCAAAATAGAGCGTTTTCCCCGCTAAAGGGTGATTGAAGTCTAAGACGACCACCTGTTCTTTTACTTCCGTTACTGTCGGGTGTACGACACGGCCTTGTCCGTCCTTCCCTTGTAATTGCACCCCGACCTTCCGTGCATCAGGTGGAATTTGGTCAATGGGAACTTCCTGAATGGCCTGAGGGTCGACCTTGCCATACCCCTGTTCAGGGGAGACGGTGACTTGTTTGCGTTCTCCCGCCTTCATTCCATCCAGGGCCGTTTCCAGTCCAGGAATAATTTGGTGAGATCCCTGAGTAAATGTCAGAGGTTCTCCTCCTACGTTGGAGTCGAGGACCTCTTTGTTTTCCAAGGTCAACGTGTACTCCATTGAGATGGACTTTCCTTCAGAAACGGTCATGGGTGAGCCTCCCTCTTGAGAATCTGCCTGCGCAGACGTGGTCATCGCTGAGGCCACCAGCAAGGAGCAACATACAACCCGGGCTAATACATGCAGTGCCATGAGACTGATCCTCCGCAAAAATTATGGCTGATATAACAGTTGGCTGGAAAAGAGGGCGGTTGAAAATGAGGGGGTAATAACCGGACGCTTCCAGGCTGTTGTGAACGAATATTGTAATTTATCAGAAAAATAAATAGCTTGGCTATGAGATCAGGAAATATCCTATTGCTGTATTCCGCATGACGCTGGACCTGTCCCCAAAAAGCCTTAAGGAAGGATATCATGAAGAAATGAGAGCTGGATGGTGTAGGGGAGTGTGTTTTGGGTTCTTTGACTATTGCTGAGCCGGCAACCCCGATATAATGCGTCCATCGGCGTTCACCTCTAAGGTTTTGATCATGAGAAGTCTGTTTAGTGGTCTTAAGATATCTCTCCTTGACTGGAGGAGGAAAGGCTTGCAATGGAACCCAACGAACGGATGGTGAAAGCGAAGCAACAGGTAGCTCAACATCGGCGAGAATTTTCCTGTCGAGAGGTGGATGAACCTCAGGATGAACGGGTTCCGCCCGGCCAACATGTGGTGAATAATTTTCCGGTCCTGGATTTGGGCTGTAAGCCGGAGATCGTGCTGGCTGAATGGGCCTTAAGTATTGATGGGTGCGTGGCCAATCCGCTGACATGGGATTGGGAAACCTTTGAACGGCAGCCTCAGGTGCAGATCACTGCTGACTTTCACTGTGTCACCTCCTGGACCATGTTGGATAATGAATGGAGAGGTGTGAGGTTTCAGCATCTCTTGGAATTGGTTCGTCCCTTGCCCGAGGCGAAGTTTGTGTTATTTGAAGCGTTTGATGAGTACACGACCAATGTCACTCTCAAGGTTTGCGACGATGAGGATGTGCTTCTGGCCACCCATTGGAATGGAAGGCCATTGACCAGAGACCATGGTGGACCGGTACGCGTCATTATTCCCAAACGCTACGGTTGGAAAGGGGCAAAGTGGGTCAAAAAAATTACGTTTTCCGATCGCGACCAAAAGGGGTTTTGGGAAGTGCGCGGATATTCCAATACCGCGCTTCCATGGGACAATGACCGGTATGGGTGACGAAGGAGAAACTCCCTTCCTTTTTTAACGAACAGAAATGAGAGGTCAACCGTACGCGGCCGCCCATGGTGTTCAGTCTTAAAAATAGGCTTTTGAGGGGTTCAATAAGACCTAAGGATGTGGCATAATCCCGCTCGTTTCCTCAAGAAATCCTACAAGTTAAAAAGGAGAAATTCATGATGAGACGGGTCTCTGGCATTCAAAAAATTGTGCTCATGGCGGCGGGAAGTGTGATGCTTGTAGGATTAGGCTGTTCGGCGACTCAGGTTGCTCTGGAGAAAAAAGATTTGAAAGTCCAGACCAAGATGTCGCAATCTATTTTTTTGGATTTGGATAATCAAATAGAAAAAAGTGCATTTTTGGAAATCAAAAACACCTCAGACAAAGAAATTGATTTTGATACCCCGGTGCGAAAGGCCATTGAAAACCGGGGATACAAAATTGTGGATAATGCTAAGGAAGCCGCCTATATTTATCAGGTGAATGTCTTGTATGTGGGCGAAGCCGATCCTGCCGCCTTGAGAACAGCGGTCCATGCTGGCTATGGTTCCGCCTGGGGCGGAGGAGCCGTCGGAGGGGCTGTAGGCTATGGGTTGGGTGGAACGGGTCGTTCCGCGGCTCTTGGTGCTGGCATTGGCGGTTTTTTGGTGGGGGCTACGGAATTGGTCACGGGTTCATTAACTAAAGATGTGACATTTGCCGTGATGACCGATTTACAATTAACTGAGAAAACTAGCAAGGGGAAGAAGATTCATCAAGCCCGTGTGGCTTCGACCGCCGAACAGGTTAATTTAGAATGGGAAGAAACCAAGGATCCACTGGTGCACGGGTTGGCCAAATCGTTGGGTGGCCTCCTGTAGTCCAAAGACCGTGTGCCGTTAGCCTCATCATCACAGGGGGAGGGTGGAGTTTCTACCTTCCCCAATTTTTTGAGAAAGACCAACTGTCAGATATTAAAACAACGGAATAGGAATTTTGACAATCTCAACCCACGAAGTTGGCAAGCAATCGATTAATCGAAAATTTTTTTTGCTTTCATTCATAAAATGGACGCTGTCACCTGTGTCATTCTGGATGCTTCAAGAGGAAATACCAACAATGAAACTCACCATTTTCTTCTGTTTGCTGGCTGGGGTTTTTCCCGCTATGGTGTGGGCTGAAGAATCGACTACTTCCCACGTCCACCTTTTTCAAACCACGTATCCCGATGGTTCCTCGGAAGAGGGATCCGTCAATGTTGCCATACCGAAAGATTGGATGCGCCTTAATGTTGCTCCGGACAAGTTAGAGGACAAACGGACGTCTTCCTCACCGATAGACAGCCAAAATGATATGCAGATATTTCTGGATCGCCAGGAGATGATGTACGTCAGGCATCAGGCCAAAACTTATACTATCATCACCAAGCAACAGATGGAGGCTCTGAAGCAATCCAGCCAAAAGATGATGCAGAAATTGGGAGTTAAGCCGGGTTCCGCCCAAGATCAGGGAATGAACAATGTCTTGGGGGATGTCATGAATTCCATCCGGGATCAACAACGGATTAGTCTAGAAAAGGCAATGGAAAATAAAGAGCTTTCTCCTGAAGAACGCTCTCGATTGGAACAAGCATTGAATACGCAAACTTCCGAGAGTTCTCCGGGGATCTCCCTGAAAGTCACGAAAACGGGAGAAACCGGTCGACAAGGGGGCATCTCTTGTGAATGGTATACGTTAGAGGTTTTTGATGTTCGGCACATTTGTGCCGCGGCATGGGACGACATTCCAGGCGGCGAGCGGAGCAAGGAGCTCTATCATGCCTGGATGGATTACATGGAGGAATGGGCGAAGGGACTTCCCTTTGGGAATGGGTTGCATGAACAACACAAAAAAATTGAAGGATTCCCCATCATTACCATTACGAAGAGCCAGGATGGAAGCAGGCTCTTCAGTGAACAGCGATATCTCGGAACAAAAAAAATGACGGTGGCTTATGGCCCACCGGAGGGTTATGTTCTTGAGTCCGGCATGTCAGGGGCATCATTTAGTGGTTCTCCTGAGAGGATTCAAAAATCTTCTGAAAAAGACGACAACGTCTGCCAAAAAGTGAATGGAGAAATTGTCTGTTCCGGCAATGCCGATCCGGTAAATTCAAGCGGCGTTTCTTCTGTGCCAGGGCAGAATTTAGAAAATCTTCCACCTGAAACCCAAAAAGCCCTGGAGATGTTTAAAGGATTGTTTGGTAATCAGTAAAAAATCAACATCATCATTCGCCATATTAGCCAACTTTATTGCCTACCCCGCCGCAGATTCTCGGCATTGTGTTGTCAGATTGGTTGCCCTGTACCATGACAGGAATGTATTTATAATTTTTCACCCAGGTTGGGTTTTCTGCATTTATCCGGAATGGGATGTTTTGTGTGTTTGGTTATTGACCCCCGAGATTGCAGAATTTCCCTAACCCTATTGTTATACATACAATTGATTGGGGGTCTATTCTTTCACCCATGATGCATTCGGAAGCACTCGGTATTGCGGCCATTGAAGCCTGGCCGGTTCAATTACCTCTCCATGCACCTTTCGTGGTGGCTTCAGGTTCCATGTCGGTCGCCCACAATATTTTCATCAGACTGACCCTCAAGAGCGGGACATGCGGGTATGGGGAGATGGCGCCGTTCCCGGACATATCTGGCGAAGACCAGGCTGCCTGCCTGGCCGCATTTCCTGCCGCCGCCCGGTGTATCCTTGGACAATCGGTTTGGAATTGGCGGAAGCTGGCACATCAACTGGCGGAGGTGGCCCGAGAGATGCCTTCGGTCAGATGCGGTCTGGAAACCGCTTTTCTTGATGCCCTGTGTCGCGAGATGGCCGTTCCCATGTGGGCTCTGTGGGGTGGAGCGGATGTTCGGCCTCGCGAAACCGACATTACTTTGCCGATTGGAGAAACCGAGCAAGTTGTGTGCAAGGCCAAAGAATGGTTTATTCAAGGATTCAGGGTATTTAAAGTAAAGGTGGGACAAGATGTTGATGCCGATATTCGAAGGATTGAGGCCGTGTTTAGAGCGTTACCTGAAGCCTCATTTGTGGTTGATGCCAATCAGGGGTTTACCGTCTCCGAGGCTCTGCAGTTTATTGAATCGATAAGTCGAATGGCCATTCCTGTTTTGTTGCTAGAGCAGCCCGTTCATCGAGATAACCGGGAAGGTCTGGCCTCTGTCCGACGGGACAGTCCTTTTCCCATTGCGGCGGATGAATCGGTTCGATCCCTTCATGATGCGGAATTGTTGATTCGTGAAAAGGCTGCGGATGTGATGAATATCAAGATCACCAAATGCGGGGTGGTGGAATCAGGGGAGATTGCTCGTTTGGCTAAATCGTGCGGTCTCCAATTGATGGTTGGCGGGATGGTCGAAAGTCGGGTGGCCATGGGGTGTTCTTTTAGTATGGCCATGGGGCTGGGAGGGTTTGGATTTTTGGATCTTGATATGCCGCTTCTCTTGGCAATAGATCCAGTACGGGGGGGGTATGCCTATAAGGGACCGGTCTTACAGCCATGGGAGGAATCGGGCCTTGGGATGGAGATGAGCCAAGAGCCCTCCTCGGTGATCCTCGTTGAATAGGGAACCTTGGGGTACGATCGGCATTTTCACCGTTTGGTTGTAAACAGATATCTGCAGCGCACAGGCGACCGTTTGATGGTCAACAGCTTTTCTTATCAGTAGCTCAGGGAAAGCTTTCCCTACGTCCTGTCTCAGGATAATTTTTGCATTCCCCAATAATATGGACAAGGCTAGTAAGAATGCGTTTCCTGTATGCAATAATGTCTTGCTTGCCAGAATTCTCATTTACTGGGTAGGATCATTTAGTGGCCGGTTTGAAGATGTTGGCTTAACCAGGATGGTGATGAATGGGAACGGGTAATCGATTGATGGGATGGAGCAAGAGCCTCGGACTTATGGGGCTGATCTGGTGCGTCTGCGCGGGGACGGGATTTGGTCAGGATCTGGCCTCCTTTGAGCAACGTGTGACCCGGCATACGCTAAAGAACGGGTGGACCTTCATAATTGTGGAACGTCCTGTGGCGCCGGTCTTTGCCTTTATGACGCGAGTCAATGTGGGATCGGCTCAGGAAATTATGGGGCAAACGGGACTGGCTCATATGTTTGAACATATGGCCTTTAAAGGAACTCCTCACATCGGGACGACTGATTACGACGCAGAGAAGATTGCGTTAGAGGCATTGGAAGAAGCTTACCAGGCTTATCAAACGGAGAAGTTTGCTTCCGATCCTGACCCGGAGAAAGTGGATCGCCTCTATGCGGTTTTTAAGGAGCGACAACAAGAGGCTTCTTCGTATGTAGTGAAAAATGAGTTCGGCGATATTATTGAACGGGAGGGTGGGGTGGCGTTAAATGCGTTTACCGGTGCCGATGTCACTGGATATTTTTATGCTCTTCCGGCCAATAAAGTCGAATTGTTTGCGTACTTAGAGTCGGAGCGGTTTTTGCATCCGGTGTTTCGGGAGTTTTACGAAGAACGGGACGTGGTCATGGAAGAGCGTCGAATGCGTACGGAAAGCCAACCCTTCGGCCGGTTGCTCGAACAGTTTGTTGCGACGGCTTATATGGCTCACCCGTATCATCATCCGGTGATTGGTTTTGCCAGTGATATTCAATCCTACACAATGACCGACGCAAAAAAGTTTTATGAAGAGCAGTACGTGCCGACGAATTTGGTGACGGCGATCGTCGGAGATGTGAAAGCGGAGGCGGTCATCCCGATTCTTGAAAAATATTTCAATCGCATCCCCCCTGCTCCCGCGCCTCCTCCGCTTCGAATCGTGGAGCCTCCGTCCATCGCAGAAAAAATTGTGAGGCTGCAGGATCCTTCACAACCCTTATACGTGGAGGGTTATCATAAGCCACCCGTGACCCATGCTGATCAACCGGTGTACGATGCGATCGATGATATATTAACGAATGGGCGGACCTCTCGATTGTATCGATCGATGATTCGGGACAAACGCATCGCGGTGTCGGTGGGAGCGTATGGGGAATATCCGGGGGACAAATACCCGCACGTGTGGATGGCCTATGCAGTTCCGGGGCGGGGTGTGACGAATGACACGGTACAGCAGGCATTACGGGAAGAATTTGACCGGCTGAAAACTCAGGATGTCTCCGATGAGGAACTGGAACGATTTCGTACCCGTGCCAAAGCGGGGTTGGTTCGGGCTTTGAATAATAACCTTGGTCTGGCCATGCATTTGACTGATTACCAGATGTTGTTTGGAGATTGGCGCGAGTTATTCCGGTCCATTGATCGATTGGATCAGGTGACCAAGGCCGATATTCGTCGGGTCGCCAACACGATGTTTCAACCAACGAATCGGATTGTGGGCATGATTGAGACGGTTTCTCCTGCCGGTGGTCCTCAACCAGTCACTTCCGGGGAGGGTCAATCATGAATCACAGCATAGCTCATCAGCATACCTGGTGTAGGGTAGGTCGATGGTCAAGCCTGAGCGCAGGATTGGTCGTTCTCCTCATCTTCTGTGTACCCGTTTGGGTGCAAGCGCAAGTGACAAAAGTCGAGGAGTTGGAGTTCCCGCCATTGCCGGAACTGGTCATTCCCGAACCTGAACGCGTCGTTCTGGATAATGGAATGGTGGTTTTGCTGATGGAAGACCATGAATTACCGTTGGTGGGTGTGTCAGCCATGATCAAGACGGGTTCCCGATTGGACGCTCAGGAAACCATCGGGTTGGCTTCCTTGACGGGAACCGTGCTTCGCACGGGAGGGACGGAAAATCTGAGCGGAGATGCCCTGGATGAGTTTTTAGAAGGGAAGGCCGCCGCCATTGAAACGCACATTGGGGACTCGTCTGGCACCGCGTCGATGGGTTCTCTTACTGAGGATTTTCCCGAGGTATTGAAGGTCTTTGGAGACGTATTGCGGTTTCCGGTGTTTGATCCTGAGAAGTTAAAGATTGCCAAAAATCAGATAATGGCCGGCATTTCCCGTCAGAACGATGATCCGGATGAGATTACGTCACGAGAATATAAGAAGTTAATTTATGGGAAGAATTCTCCATATACCTGGGAGCCGACTTATGCCTCCGTGGGGTCTATCACCCGAGAGAATGTGATTGGGTGGCATGCGACGTACTTTCATCCCAATCGCATTATTTTAGGGGTGAGTGGTGATTTTGAACGTGAAAAAACACTCGCGCTCATTCAATCCATTTTTGGTGACTGGCCCAAGGGTCCGGAGGTACAGGATGCTTCCGTCTTCATTCAGTCAACGGTTCCGGCTGGGGTCTTTTATGTTGAAAAAAACGATATGACGCAAGCCAAAATTGCCATGGGGCATTTGGGAATTCGTCGGGACGATCCTGATTATTATCCCTTGGTGATCGTCAATCAAATTCTTTCCGGGTCATTTGGCGCGAGATTATTTTATAACATCCGCTCCAAGCAAGGGCTGGCTTATGATGTGCACGGTGGCGTTGGATTGCAATGGGACTATCCCGGCATGGCCATTCTCTCGATGTCGACCAAAACGGAAACGACGGGGAAGGGGATTGATGCCTTAATCGCAGAGGCTCGAAACATGGTGGCTCTGCCTCCTACGGATGAAGAAGTGGCGAGCGCGAAAGCCAGTATTTTAAATTCCTTTGTCTTTTCTGTGGATTCTCCCACGAAAGTGCTTGGTAAATACCTGACATATGAATATTATGGATATCCTTCGAGCTGGCTAAGAGAGTTTCGCCAGGGAATTGAAAAAGTCACCACGGCTGAAGTCCGAAGGGCTGCACACAAACATTTGCGTCCGGAGGAGTTTGCGATTCTTGTGGTGGGACCTCGTGCCGGCACCAAACCGGCATTGGCTCGCTACGAACAAATCCAGGAATTGGACATTCGTATTCCGGAGCCCACTGCCGGAATGTAATGGTCGTCTGAATGACGGGAGGATGGTCATGGCGACCTCTTGCTGCGCGACACTGAATTCTTGAGAATGTGAGATGCCAATACTCCGGTGGGTCGCCACAGATCGTCGGTTCTTTTTCTGTGTCCTGCTCCTGAACATCCTGATCGCGGGATGCCAAACCAATCCCTATACGCAACGTTATCAGCTGTTATTAATGCCGTCCGGGCAAATGAACCAGATGGGGGCCGCCCAGTATAGTGAAGTTTTGCAGGACCCCAATGTTGTGATTTCCAAAGATCCTCAAGAGATTGAGCCGGTTAAACGTGTCGCGGCTCGTATTATTGAGGCGGCCAAGCGTTCAAAATATGGGGAGGTGGCGAAAGAGTTTGATTGGGAAGTAACGGTCATTAAGGACGACAATACGAAGAATGCGTGGGCTTTGCCGGGTGGGAAAATTGCGGTTTATACCGGGATTTTCCCTATGGCGAAAAATGAGGCCGGATTGGCGGCTATCATGGGGCATGAAGTCGTTCATGCGTTGGCGGAACATGGAGGAGAGCGGATGAGCCAGGGACTGGTGGCTCAATTTGGAATGACCGCCGCCGCGATCGTACTTTCGACCCAAGGCCAAAATCCGGCATTAAATGCATTAGCCATGCAGGCGATGGGGCTTGGTGTGCAGACGGGAGTTCTGTTACCGTTTAGCCGAAAACACGAATCGGAAGCTGACTATATCGGCCTTTTGCTTGCGGGCGATGCGGGATACGATCCTCGGGAAGCGATTCATATTTGGGAACGGATGGCCGCGGCTTCTGATGGCGCTCCACCGGAATTTTTATCTACCCATCCAGCGCATGAAACCCGGATTGCCGATCTCACGAAATGGATGCCGGAAGCCATGGAGCTCTATGAAAAGGCTCCAAAAGCTCCTGTGGCCAATTTGCCCCTCATTACACCATCTCCTCCTCAACGCCCGCCACAACAACCAAACGCGGCTCGTTTCCGTCAGTAGCTATGATAAAAGGAGCTCGCATGGTGTTTAACACGTTCTCTCGCTTTTTGGGAACGGAATTGATCTATATTCAAGGCAGGCTATGATCGTCCGTCTCCGTCTTTTTTGGCTGCCAGTGGTTGCCTGCATGATGTTAGCTGGCTGTGGGAAAAGTGAGGCGGTGGTGGAAATTGTCCTTCATCCCACAAACCCCAACATTCTTTACCTCGCCACGAACGATTATATTTATAAATCCCGGGACGGAGGCATGACCTGGCAGAACATGTCTGCGGGTATGACCCATTCTCGCGTCATTGCTCTGGCCATTGATCCCCTGTTTCCCGCCAATATTGTCGCCGGGACCAAAGGAGATGCGGTATATAAAAGTTATGATGGCGGGCAACGATGGGTGTCACGACGGACGGGATTGGATGATGTGACGATTTCCTCGGTGGTCCATCAATTAGTGTTTGCTCCGGGATCCAGTGCCCATATTTTTGCCGCCACCTCATTGGGGGTGTTTGAATCAGATGATGGGGGAGAAACCTGGAGTAAGCGGATGGAGGGCATGAAAGAAGTGCTCATGGTGGTGACGCTTGACTGCGATCCCCGTCAGCCTCAAACCCTCTATGCCGGGACAAGCGGGGGAGTCTATAAATCTATTGACGGGGCAAGCACTTGGCAAATGGTCAATAATGGGTTGGTAGCCTCTGAGGTGCTGAAGTCCTCGCGGGCATTGGGCGTGACTCGAATTAAGGTTGACCCTCATGATTCCGATACGGTGTATACTGCGACTCTGAGTGGACTGTACGTCACCAAGGATGGAGGCCAAGTCTGGACTCGCATTGGGGAGACACTCTCCGATCAGATGTTGAGTGACCTCATTCTCGATCACACCCACCCCCATGTCGTGTATGTGACCAATCGTGACGGTGTTTTTAGAAGTGAAGATGGAGGAATAACCTGGGAAGCTCGAAGTGCGGGCTTGACGAATGTTAATATTCGGGCTCTAGCCATGAGCGCGGTTGATTCCGATGTGCTGTATGTGGGGACGAACGGAAAAGGCCTTTTTCGGACGGGTGACCGTGGAATGTCATGGGAGGCTGTGCCCCTGGTTGTGGCTGAATCCCTTTGAGGATTATCCTGAATGGGAGATGATTTGATATCCTTCTTCTTGAAGATTAAGATCTCCCTTCATGGGTATGTGATAGAGTCTTTTAGACTGATTTCTGGTGACGAGTAAGAAAGGTAACTGCCGTGGCTTTTTGGGATTCGAAGCAAGGACGAAATCGAGCGGATGCGGTCTGCTCCTTCTGTGGTCGGGCAAAACCTGGAGCAACCAATTTGATCCAGGCCCCGACGAAACAGGCCTGCACGCAATGTCAGGCACCGGGGTCGGTCTTGATTTGTGCGGATTGCATTCAACAATGTTCAAAATTTTTATCAGGCCACACGGAAGGCCAGTCCGCCATCGAGCCGCCAGCGGGTCCCCTGCCGACCCCTCCTGAAATCAAAGAGGTGCTTGACCAGTATGTGATAGGACAAGACCGTGCCAAAAAGGTTCTGTCGGTCGCCGTCCATAATCATTATAAACGTGTATTTAGCGGTAAAGATCTGCCTGATGTGGAATTAGAAAAAGGGAATGTGATGCTGATCGGGCCGACGGGAACCGGCAAGACCTTACTCGCCAGAACCTTAGCGAAAATTTTGCATGTCCCCTTTGCCATCGCGGATGCCACCACGGTAACGGAAGCGGGATATGTTGGCGAGGATGTGGAAAATGTGGTCTTGAAGTTATTGCAGTCGTGTGATTTTAATATGGCCAGAGCGCAAGTGGGCATCATTTATATCGATGAAATTGATAAGATCAGCCGGAAATCTGAAAGCGCCTCTATTACGCGGGATGTGTCCGGGGAAGGTGTCCAACAGGCGTTGTTAAAATTGGTGGAAGGGACGTTATGCAATGTGCCTCCCAAGGGGGGAAGAAAACATCCTGAGCAGGAATTTCTCAGGGTGGACACGACGAATATCCTCTTTATTTGTGGCGGTGCGTTTGTCGGGGTGGAGGATATTATTGCTCAGCGGACCAATCAGAAACGAATGGGTTTTGGGGCGGTTTCCTCCAATGGTGAGACTTTGAGACCTGATCAATTGATGGAAAAACTTAAGCCGGAGGATCTTTTAAAGTATGGACTCATCCCTGAATTTGTCGGCCGGTTTCCCATTCTGGCCTCCCTGAATGATTTGCGCGTGGAGGATATGGTTCGGGTTCTACAGGAACCGAAAAATGCTCTCCTGAAACAATATCAAGCCTTGTTTCAATTAGATGGCGTGCAGTTGGACTTCACTCCGGAGGCGGTTCAAGCCATTGCCACCAGGGCTTCGTCTATGAAAACCGGAGCCAGGGGATTGCGTTCAATTCTGGAGGAAGTCATGCTGGATTTGATGTATGATGTGCCAGCCTTGAAAAACATCAAGCGAGTGATTATCTCCGAGGAAGCTATTGACGGCAGAGGGGCTCCACAATTAATTTCCTGAAAATAATGCTCGGAGGCGTAGTTTCCTTGCCGGAGATTGTTGCATTCTTTTCCATTCTGACTTATGCTAATTAAAAGAAATTCATCACGACATTCGGGCCACGTGGTGAATGTTTAAGTGACGGGCCCATCACTGATGTTGTTTTGCCAAGGAATCCGCAAGGAGTCTGATTGGAAGTTAGTCCTAAGTCGCCACCTGGTTTGCGTTCTCGGGCCGTTCCTTCCCTTCTCTTCTCTTCGAACCATGCAAAACAATATCGCATTTAGAAGGAGGGACCCCGATGGGTTCAAAGATCTATGTGGGTGGCCTGCCGTATTCCACGGCAGAGCAAGAATTGGCTGACCTATTTGGCCAGCACGGCGCCGTGACGTCGGCTAAAATTATTACGGACAAGTACACGGGGCAATCTCGAGGATTTGGTTTTGTGGAAATGGCTTCGGATGCTGAAGCCAAGGCGGCGATTGAGGCGCTCAATGGAACCGAAATGGGAGGGCGTACCCTGACGGTCAATGAAGCGAAGCCCCAAGCACCGCGAACCGGATTTGGTGGCGGTGGTGGCGGAAACCGTGGCGGTGGTGGAAACCGTGGCGGCGGTGGAGACCGTTGGTAAGTCGCTAAGTCACTAACAGGCTACTCATCAATAGAAGCAGGGGATCCGGTGAGGGATCCCCTGCTTTTTTTATACCTTGGGTAATGGTCCGGAAACATTGTAGAATGAGATATTGACCGTCGGCCAAGATGCCTTGTCGGAGTGTTGAAGGCCATCGCGGCTTTCATGTCCAAATTGAAATAGAATGGAATACCATACACAATGAGTGATTCTTCAGAATTTTCTTCCTCCAAGGATTCTTCTCCGTCTGCTGGATCTTCATTCCCGAAATCCTCCAGGAAATCTGGGAATTCCCCGTTAGCGGTCATTGACCAATGTTTGGCGTCTTTGCCTGAAGGGGATCACCGGATTCCGCTGCTCTATCAACTTCGACACGGGCTGGTTGAACAAACGACGGCTTCACAACAACAGGAAGCCGATATGAAAAAACTTCAAGGAGTGCTTGAAAAACTGACGGCCCCGGCAAATCGAGTCGGGACGTTGCTTGGTCAGCCTGATAAGGGTGTGGCGAGGATCATGGTTGGTGGGGCGGAATATTATGCCAATGTCGATCCCAGGCTTGAGGAAGAGGGTTTAAAGGTTGGACATCAGATTTTAGTGAATGAGGCGTATGTGGTCATTCGGTCTCTCGGATATGATCGGAATGGCCCGATTGTGAAAGTTCGAGAGATTTTAGGTGATGGGCGTCTTCGTATTGATCAAGAGGCGGGCAGGCAAGGCATTCTTATTCAACGGGCGGATGATCTTACCGATACGGAATTGAAGGTCGGCGATGAGGTTCGGCTGGACCCATCTCACAGGATTGCCATCGAACGATTAGAGAACCCACAAGGGCAATCGCATCTTTTAGCGGAATTGCCAACTGTCCGTTGGGAACATATCGGTGGACAGCAGGAGGCTATTCAAGCCATCCGCCGGTCGATAGAATATCCTCTCCTGCATGAAGAGTTGTTCTCACGGTATCAATTTCAGCAACCCAAGGGCTTTCTCCTGTATGGCCCTCCTGGGTGTGGAAAGACCCTGATTGGCCAAGCCACGGCGGCAAGTCTTGGGCAACTCTTCGCGAAAGAACGTGAAACGCTTACGCCTCATGGTGGAACGCAAGAGCAAGGCTCTGCCTCTCAACTTCCGCCGATTGAGGGTGGCGTGTTTCTCCATGTGAAAGGTCCTGAAGTTCTGAATATGTGGGTCGGGGAATCGGAACGAATCATCCGCGATTTATTTCTTCAAGCCAGGCAACAAAGGCAAGCCGGGAAGTTGCCATTTATCTTTATCGATGAAGCCGAATCCATTTTAGGGACGAGACGGGCGGTGCGGTCTTACAATGTCTCCAATACCCTGGTTCCGATGTTTTGCGCCGAACTCGACGGGATTGAAAGCCTTTCCCAAGTAGTGGTGATTCTGGCTTCAAATCGTCCGGATATGATTGATCCGGCTGTGCTGCGACCTGGAAGAATTGATCGAAAAATAAAGGTGGGCCGACCTGGGCGAAACGATGTGGCGGAAATATTGCGTGTCTATTTGACAGCTGATCTGCCTTACGACACGAAAAAGGCTGCCGGCAGTGAACAGGAGGATGAGGCACCGGTGTCGCAGATCATCGACGGACTGTTAGAGGATCTCTTTCAACGAAGCCAGGAGAATCGAGTGTTGGCCATTCGGTTGCGTAATGGACGGCGTGAAATTCTCTACCGGCGGGATTTATTGAGTGGAGCGGTGTTGGCGGGAATCGTCCGGCGTGCAAAGGAACGAGCTATTGAGAGGGCGATTCAAGCGGGCGATCAGGTAGCCTCGGGTCTGAGTCTCAATGATTTACTCATCGCCAGCAATGAAGAGTTCAAGGAAAGTGAAATTTTCCCCCCGGATGATTCAGCTGAGGAATGGTTGAAGCTCCTGGATTATCATCCCGACCAGGTTGTTGGAGTATCCTCCCTTCGACCTGGAAAGGCTGAAGAAGAGCATCGGACATCTCAGATTGTGTAAATCTCCTTTTCCATCACGCTGTGTCAAATGCGACCTTCTCAGCTGAAAGATTGGAACAAATGAATCCTATTCGCCTCTTTGGTATTGAAACTGAATATGGGATTGCGCGGGAAGATATCGAGACCGCCGATCCTGTCGTGGAATCCATGGAACTGGTGCGAGCTTATCTTGACGGACATTTTACCCGCCGCTGGGATTATCGTGGTGAGCATCCCCATGAAGATCAACGGGGTTTTCGGGTGACGGAGTTAGCACAGGATAAAGAAGAGGACCTGTTCGCGGAGCAGGATGCCCATCGGCCTTTTTCCTTCCATGAAATGAAAAGTGACCTTGTCCTTCCCAATGGGGCGCGATTTTATAATGACCATACGCATCCTGAGTATTCCACGCCGGAATGCCGGTCTCTCAAGGATATGGTCGCGCATGATCGGGCCGGCGAGCGTATCCTGTGGATGGCGGCGCAACGCCGAAATCAGGCCCTTGGTGGCCCAATGGTTCAGCTGTATAAAAACAACACGGATTTTCATGGGCATAGTTATGGCTGCCATGATAATTACCTGGTCTCGCGCGAGCTCAATTTCGAGAATTTGGCTCGTGGACTCATGCCTTTTCTGGTCAGCAGGCAATTGATCGCCGGTGCAGGCAAGGTCGGTCGGGAAGCGCAAGAGCGCGGGTTTGAGCCTGGCGGGTTTCAATTGTCCCAACGCGCAGATTTTATGGAGGCCGAGTTGGGGGTGGATACCATGCACAACCGACCGATTCTCAATACGCGAGACGAACCGCATGCGAATCGTGAGCGCTACCGGCGACTACATCTTATCGTGGGTGATGCCAATATGTGTGAATATGCCACGGCCCTGAAAATCGGCACGACTCGGGTGGTGTTGGATATGATTGCCGGCGGGCTCTTGCCGCCCTGTGAGCTTGACTCCCCGGTGCAGGCCATTCAGACGCTCTCTCGTGACCCTGATTTGAGCGCCCTTGTGAAACGGCAGTCGGGCGGCATGATTTCCGGGGTGGATATTCAACGGGAGTACTTGAATTTGGCTAGGAAATATTTTGTTGAAATGGATGAAGAAACCACCTGGATTCTGCGCGAATGGGAGCAGGTATTAGGCCTTCTCGAACGGGATCGATGGCAGCTTGTGGGAAAAATCGATTGGGTGACTAAATGGTGGTTGCTTGAAACCTTTAGGCAGACCGAGGATATCGGTTGGGATGATCCTTGGCTTGCCAGCTTGGATCTGGAATATCATAATCTGGATCCCGATCGTGGCCTGTTTTTCGGGTTGGAAGCCGAAGGGCGAACAACCCGGATATCACAGGAGCAAGATATTCAGGAAGCAATGAAGCATGGGCCTCGTGATACCCGTGGAGGTCTCCGGGGGTTGTGTGTTCAACGATTTGGTCAAGACATTACATCGATACAATGGGAAGGAGTACATTTTGAGGGTCAAAATGGGGGACTGCATCTTGACCTGCTGGATCACCTTGAGCCGGTGGCAGTCGCTCAATGTCGGTCTGTGATTGAGCATGCCGAGACCCCCTTTGATATGATGGAATCCATGGTTTTAAAAAAATAGTTCATGTGGAGGATGAGATTTATGACAAACGAATATGAATATGCCCAAGCCGTTGGCGGTCTTGAACGCAAAGAACGGCCAATCGATCCACTCTCTAGACCATCGGGGCCCGGCGATCAGGAATCAGGTCCTAAACGCCCGGAAACTGATTCACCATCCCGTGATAATCTCATGAAGCGCATGCGCAAGGTGGATCCCAAGCAGGCGGAAAAATATCGCCAACGGACCGGGGAATAAGGATGATGGGACAACAGGGTGACTTCCTTCAGGTTCTGCGAGAACGTGGCTATGCGGTCGAAGACCTTCGGCAGGCGTTCAATGGCGGGACGCTATCAGGCCATCCTGAGATTACAGCCGGGACGACGGTCTTTGCCATCAAGTATGCTGACGGGGTCCTCGTGGCTGGTGATCGGCGGGCAACGGCCGGAAATGTCGTGATGTATGATCGCACCGATAAGGTCTTGGAATTGGATCGGTTTTCTGTCTTAGCCATTGCAGGTGTTCCTGCCACCGCGTTTGAAATGGCCAGAATATTAGAGCATTCTTTTAAGTATTACCGGAGAAGCCAATTACAGGATTTGAGTTTCGAGGGAAAGTTGAGAGCCTTATCAACATTGTTGAAAAATAATGCCCCTGCGGCGTTGGCAGGAACCGGAACCGTGGCGCCAATTTTTGCGGGGTATGACCAACTTGAAGGGAGCGGAAAAATCTTTTTCTATGACATCTTAGGAGCAGAATTCGAGGCGGTGGAATATGCTGTCTCTGGGTCCGGGTCTTCCACGATCCGGGGGATTTTATTTTACATGAATCGGTGGGGGAATGGTCCCGTTGCCGGAATGAATGAAGAGGAAGCTTTGACCTTCGTGCTACGGCTGATGACCAGTGCTGCAGAGTTTGATTCCGCTACTGGTGGAGTGGATGCGCAGGCGCAACTCTATCCCATCGTGAAACGCATATCTGCGGAAGGAGTGAGAACCATTCCGGCGGAGCGGTTGAAATCACTGTTTTCTGAAAAGGTGCTGAATCATGTATGAAGAACCCTATCGATGGATTGAAGCTGTCGCCAATCGTCGGCAATATTTGGACGATCAATTCACACAAGGCAATCCGTTAGTTGCCGTCTCCTTTACCCAGGGGATTTTGTTGCTGACCTTTAATCGGGGTACGGACAAAATCTATGAAATATACGATCGCATTGCGCTCGGAGGCATGGGCCACCCTGCAGATTTGGAGAAATTACGGTATACCCTATTGGATATGGCCCACGTTGAAGGGTTCCAACGGTCTCCGGCCGATGTGACCGCTTCCCGCCTGATGAAAAATGGTCTGGCTCCTGTCATCAAACAAGCGTTTGAGGAAATTTTCAAGGCACCGTACATCGCCAAAATTCTACTGGCAGAAGTCGGGGCTTCTCAGGAACGGGATCGCCTGTTCAGCATCAATTATGATGGCATGTTTGAGGAACAACGCGAATTCGGTTTGCTGGCAGCCTCCGCCTCCATTCGTGGTCTGCTCACTCAGGAATGGAAAGGCCAGAGTCTGCTGTCTTCTCTTCAGTCGGCTGTGGAGCGGAGTCTCCGTTTGTGGGGGATCGCAAGTCTTCTCCAATCTGTACATCCCTCTTCGGATACAGAAGAGGAAGGAACCACCTCTTCGGTAGGCAGTTCCATCTCCACCATTCCAGAGGAGGAGGCAATTGCCTCCAGAATTCGTGAAACGCTGTCCAAAGAAACACTGGAATGTGTCTTCCTGGATCGGGAGAGCACGAAGATGGAAACCTATCGTACTCTGAGTCAGTCGGAACTACAGTCCTTCATTCCTACCGTGTTTCAACCTGCCATCTAAATTCTGGCAGAGCGAGGTCCCTATGCATAATCGAATTTTCGGTATTGAAACCGAATATGGCCTGCTCATCAAGGCCGATCAACCGGACGTGTCTTCTCCTTGGATTGCCCACCGGATCATTGAACATTTATTTGGCCGGAAAAAACACGGCGTCATTGACTGGCATTATCGTGGGCATGATGAACCTCCAGGCAATGGAGGCTTTCTGTTAAATGCAGGCCGGATGTATGTCGATATGGGACATCTTGAATATGCCTCACCGGAATGTCATTCGCTGTGGGATTTAGTGGCAGTAGACCGCGCCGGAGATTGGCTGTTGCAGGACTGTCTGGAAGAGCTTGGGCTTTCCGAACTGGTGTCGATCATTAAAAACAATATTGATCATGAGACAGACGCGACCTTTGGTTGCCATGAAAACTATCTGGTCACGCGGGACTTTCCGTTTACCTATCAAGGGTTGGGGATGCTCATGCCGTTTCTGGTCACCCGCCAGGTCTTTACGGGCGCGGGGCGAATCGGGAAGGCGCGTTCCGTGGACGGCTGGATTGGCTTGGATGATATTGAGGGACGTGGAGGGCCCCAGTCACGGAAATCAACCGAAGAGGGGGTGATCTATCAGATTTCCCAGCGTCCGGATTATATCGTCAACGACTTTTTTGAATGGGTTCAGCATAACCGGGCAATTGTGAATACTCGGGATGAACCCCTGGCCGATCCAGAACGATTCCGGCGGTTGCACTTGCTCATGGGCGATTCGAATATGGCAGAAGAAGCGACTCTTTTAAAAATGGGGACGACCGGCTTGGTTCTGCAATTAATCGAAGAAGGGCATGCCCCGCAAGGATTGGATTTCGATGATCCTGTCCAGACCCTGCGAGCTATCTCTCACGACCCTCAGCAAAAATGGATGGTCACGCTCTCAACCGGCCGGCATCTTTCTGCTTTGGATATTCAAGAGCAGTTTTGGGAAGCCGCCGCCAAACAGTATGCCGGGCAGGATGAGGAAACCGACTGGGTCCTGGGCCATTGGGAATCGGTCGTGAAGGATTTACGAGAGGGCTTTCAAGCGGTGGTCGGCCGGGTTGATTGGGCCTCCAAGCTCTGGTTGTTGGAGAACTTTCGGAAAGCGGAGAAGTTGGAATGGGACGATCCCTGGTTGAAAAGTCTGGATTTGGAATATCACAATGTGGATCCGCAGGCAGGGCTTTATCATGGCATGACAGAAGAAGGCGATGCACCGCGCTTCACGACGAATGATTTGGTCGAATTGGCGAAAGGGCAACCGCCACGAAACACTCGTGCGTTTGGGCGAGCAGAAATCATTCGCCATGTCGTCAAGGAAGGGTGGGCGGATTTTTTAGAAAAGGCGACAGGCCATCACGATCCGCGTCGTCCGCCCTATGTCATCAATTGGTCGGTTTTGCAACTTCAGGGGAGTCCGGCTTTTGTCATGGCCGATCCCTTTCGCAGTTATGTGCAGGAAAGTCGGGATTATTGCGCAGACTGGTCTTCTCGTCCTTCCCATGAATCCCTCTCGAAGAAGGAAATGCCTAAGTAAGGTCGAGGGAAAAGACCCTGCGACTGAGCCGTTTTGATCTTTTTGCTCCTTTACTCCCATTTTTTTTGAGTGGTAATTTAATCTTTGAGAGGGGAAGCCAGACAGGTGATTGTCTGGAGCGTTACTAAAACTGTTTTCAAGCAACCTCAGCTCTCGACTTTTTTGAACTTTTCCTGTGGGAAGTGCAGGTGAAATGACACGCCTGGAGTCTCAGGCTTTCGTGGTTTCGTGGTGGTTGGCTGTGGTTAATCGTGGGGCTCCGGCGCATGGGAATATTTCTTGACAAGGGAATCCTAGAATTATGGGCATTTTATTAGATGTTTTTAACTAGTCGAGCCGATGAGAATTTGGCTCATCACTTGCTCTTTATTAAAATAAGAGATGAATGAATTTTTTCATTGTCAATGCGGTCAAAACTTTAGATTCACCCAAACTAAGCTAGTCTTGCATAAGGATGAGTCAATGCCGTGCCAATTAATCGAGTGCGCTTTTTCGCAAAATCGAGAGTGAAACGAGTATGCCCTAGATCTTGATTGCTGAAAACTTAATGTTGTTCTGTCAAAAAAAAGTTGGCGGAATGTTCAAGGTTATTATGTAGTCATTAATCAGGATTAAACTTTTATAGACCACGTTTGGAAAATAATCTTGGTGTCAAATTCCAAGATAACCTGTTGTCTGTCATGACAGACACTTTGTAATCAACATTCAGTAAAGCTAGCCTCGGTGCGGAAAAATCCTAACGTTCACCTTTTGGCCCTTGGGGAAACTCCCTGGTAGGAGTGGATGTCCCTCCCTGCACTCAAATCGTTATTGTCTTGATTTGAGGAAACTTCTTGGTGTCTTACTGGGCTTTCCGTATCAGGCCGTGTACCTCAAGCATATAACGCTTGAGTTCCTTTTATGGGATAGCCGCTTCCTTACCCTAATTTCATCTACCTGGGTTGGGCTCGGTTTTTCTTTCTGATAGATGAATGTTCGGAGTAGGTTTAAAGATTTTTATACTCAAGACTTTATGTGATTGGGATATCCCCATCCGTATTTATGAAGCATGGGAACACAATCCGTTCCATTGTTCAAAATTTTACTTCGAATAAAGCACTCAACATGAAAACTCACGTAGTCCTGTGTTTTGCCGTCTGCTTACTCACGGTATCCTGCACCTATAAAAAAGAGGCAGAAAGCGTTGATACCCATAAGGTGATTTATCCCATTTTAGAAGACGTCACCTATAGCAAAAAATATGTCGCCCAAATTCAGTCGGTAAACTATGTAGAGATACGAAGTAAAATTAGAGGGTATATTGGGAAAATCTATGTGGATGAAGGGCAACCGGTCAAGAAAGGGCAGTTATTGTTTGCTCTGACCCATAACGTATTTGAAAAAGAATTACAAAAAGCAAATGCGGCATTCCGAAGTGCCGTGGCAGATCTAAAGGTCGCGGAAGTTGAATTAGCAAACGTGAGAGTGCTGGTAGAAAAAACCATTGTGTCCAAAACCGAACTGTATGTCATTCAAGCCAAGGTCGATGCGTTGAAAGCGGACGTGGAAGAAGCTCTGGCAAATAAAGAGCAGCAAGCCTTAAATCTTTCGTTTTCAAGAATAAGAGCTCCTTTTGACGGTTTTATTAATCGTATTCCAAATAAGGTGGGAAGTTTGATAGCCGAAGGAGACATCTTGACCTCACTGTCTGATAATCATGAGGTATTCGCCTATTTCAACCTTTCAGAAGTGGATTATCTTAACTACATTGCTTCTGGCGAACAAGGGGCCAAAGCTGTGAGCTTTGAACTCGCCAATCAAGTCCTTTATGAGTATGAAGGGACTATAGAAATGATTGAAAGTGAATTCGATAGCTCAACAGGGAATATTGCGTTACGGGCAAGGTTTCCTAATCCTGACGGACTGTTAAAACAAGGGGCGAATGGTAAGGTCATCGTCAATGAAACCCTTCAAGATGCGTTGGTGATTCCGCAAAAATCCACCTTTGAAATTCAAGACAAATTGTATGTGTACGTCGTCAATAAGGATAATGTCCTTGAGCAAAGGAATATTGTTTCAAAAATGCGGTTGCCAAAATTTTATGTTGTGGAGTCCGGTTTATCCAATGACGAACAGATACTTTTCGAGGGTGTGGAGAATGTCATGAATGGAGACCAAGTGCATCCTGTTCACGTGAAAATTGCCAGGGCGATGATGTGAATCCCTACCGACCGGAAAAGAATTAGATACACATGACAGCTATATTTATTCATCGTCCGGTCCTTTCCATTGTCATTTCTCTGTTAATTACCTTACTGGGCTTGTTGTCCTTTACCCAGCTCCCTGTCACTCAGTTTCCAGAGATTACGCCTCCCGAGGTCAATGTGACGTCCAAATTTATCGGGGCAAATGCCGAAGCGGTGGTCAAGGCGGTTGTGACCCCGCTTGAACGAGCCATTAATGGTGTCGCCGGAATGGCCTACATGGCGTCCGTTTCCGGCAATGATGGCACGAGCATTATCCAGATTATTTTTAACGCCGGGACCGACCCGGAAATTGCCGCTGTGAATGTCCAGAACAGAGTGGCTTCCGCCTTGGAAGAGTTGCCCCCAGAAGCAATAAAATCCGGGGTAATCGTCGAGAAGGTGCAAAACAGTATGTTGTTGTATATCAACATTCTCAGCCTGGATCCCACCATAGACGAAAAATTTCTTTACAATTTTACCGATATCAATATCCTGAAGGAGCTGAAAAGAATAGATGGGGTAGGGTTTGCTGAAATTATGGGTTCAAGGGAATATGCCATGCGTGTGTGGTTAAGGCCCAATAAACTGGTCATGTACAACATTTCAGCCCTCGAGGTTATTGAAAAACTACAGGCCCAGAATGTAGAGGCCGCGCCGGGTAAAATTGGTGAAAGCTCAGGTAGGGATAAGAACGCCCAGGCCCTTCAGTACGTATTAAAATATACCGGCAAGCACAACACCAAAGAAGCCTATGAAGACATTGTGTTAAGCAGTACGGATGAAGGGGAAATTTTGCGGCTAAAAGATGTCGCAGACGTTGAATTCGATTCACAAGATTATGATGTTCTTTCCAAAGAAAACGGGCAAGCCTCTGCTGCGATTCTGTTAAAACAGCGGCCTGGCAGCAATGCCAAGGAAGTGATTCAATCGATCAAGGAAAAAATGCAGGAAATAAAATCAACGGCTTTTCCCCCGGGAATGGATTACAGTATCAGTTATGATGTTTCTGAGTTTTTGGATGCCTCCATTGACCAAGTTCTGACAACGTTAATTGAAGCATTTCTTTTGGTATCCCTGGTGGTGTTTGTCTTTTTGCAGAATGTTCGACTCACCCTCATTCCTATTTTGGCCGTACCGGTATCCCTGGTCGGCACATTTTTCTTTATGCACATAATGGGTTTTTCCCTGAATCTCATCACACTATTTGCGTTGGTGCTTGCCATAGGTATTGTTGTCGACAACGCGATCGTGGTGATTGAAGCCGTTCATGCCAAAATGGAGAATTCAGGAATTGGAGCCCAGCTGGCTACGGAACAAGCCATGCATGAAATTAGCGGGGCCATAATTGCCATTACTCTCGTCATGTCGGCTGTGTTTTTGCCTGTCGCGTTTATGGATGGCCCGACGGGAATTTTTTATAGGCAGTTTTCCTTGACTATGGCCTGTTCAATTATTCTTTCAGGGGTCACCGCCCTCACACTGACTCCTGCCCTCTGTACCGTTTTTCTTAAAAATACTCACCACAGCCAACAGCCTCAAGATGGGCGGCTGCAGAGATTATTTCATGGGTTTAATCATTGGTATGACAATCTGTCCGATAATTATAAAAAACTTGTCAGCGCGATAGCGAACAGAAGAGTAGTGACTTTTGGGATCCTGCTTGGTTTTTCCGTAGGCGCTGGTTTGGTCGGGGCGTTTGTTCCCTCGGGCTTTATTCCTAATGAAGATCAGGGGACAATTTATGCCAATGTTACTGCTCCAACAGGCGCGACTCTTGAACGCACGGAAAAAGTTGTGGATGAAGTGCAACAGATTGCATCCGGATTAGAGGATGTGACATCCGTCTCAAGCCTTGCGGGATTTAGCATCCTGTCTGAAGGTACGGGTTCCGTTTATGGGATGAATCTCATCAGTTTGAAAAATTGGAATGACCGAACGGCCTCTGATAGGGATATTATTGGCGTTCTGGAGGAAAAAACCAAACATATTAAAGATGCCAGTATTGAATTTTTTACCCCTCCCCCCGTACCGGGTTATGGGAATTCCAGTGGTTTTGAAATGCGGTTATTAGACAAAACCGGTTCGGATTCCCTTGCGGAATTGCAAAAAACGGCCGATGACTTTGTCGATGACCTCAACCTACGGCCGGAAATCGCTAATGCCTTTACCACGTTCAATGCCCGTTTTCCACAATATTTGTTACATATTGATGGCGAGAAGGCGGCGCAAAAGGGTGTCACGGCGGAAAACGCGATGAATACCCTTCAGGCCCTGATTGGCAGTGTGTATGCGACCAACTTTATCCGTTTCGGTCAGATGTATAAAGTCATGGTACAGGCGCTACCCGAATTTCGTGCAGAACCTGAAGACCTGATGAAGTTATATATTAAAAATGACGCGGGTGAAATGGTCCACTTTTCTTCTTTTCTCCGTGTTGAAAAAATTTATGGTCCTGAACAGGTGACCCGTTACAATATGTACCCATCCGCCATGATCAATGGGCAGCCTGCAACCGGGTATAGCAGCGGTCAAGCTATTACGGCGATCAAAGAGGTGGCTGCCAGTAAATTACCGAAAGGGTTTGGGTACGATTGGGCAGGGTCTTCGCGAGATGAAGCCCAGATGGGCAATCAGGCCATTTACATTTTTCTCATTTGTTTAATATTCGTGTATCTACTCCTCGCCGCACAATATGAGAGTTTTCTGCTGCCCATGCCGGTGATTCTTTCGCTACCCATTGGGGTGTTTGGAGCCTTATTTTTCCTCTTGCTGATGGGATTGGAAAATAATATCTACGCTCAAATTGCGATGATCATGTTAATCGGCATCCTCGGTAAAAATGCCATTCTGATCATCGAATTCGCCACGTTGCAACAAAAGGGAGGGAAAACCCCGCTTGAAGCAGCCATTGAAGGGGCGGCCATTCGTTTGCGTCCTATTTTGATGACATCATTTGCATTTATTGCCGGGCTTCTTCCGTTAATGTTTGCCTCGGGTGCAGGGGAGATTGGGAACAATACCATTGGCTCGGCGGCGGCTGGAGGTATGTTGTTCGGGACCATTTTCGGCGTGATTCTTATCCCGGGTTTATTTGTGGTATTTGCAACGATGGGAACGACAAAAAATCTTGAGGAAGAATCAAAAACAGGGAAGGCTCCGCGATTGAGTTTCAAGTCCCGGTTTAAATTTGCCCGCAGGTTGGCCAAACTTCAATAGTTCCTGATTCCTCAGGGAATTCCACCGAATTTCAACGAATATTAGGATCTTTTCGCTCATAAACCATGAAACGTTATATGTATACCAGTCTTATCATTCTGTCCATAATTGTATTTTTCAATGGGTGCACAGGACTTAAAACCGACTTGGCCATTCCGGAAAACGAAATGCCCACAAGCTTTAAGGATAAAACAGATACCACCAATATTGCTGACATCCAGTGGAAAGATTACTTTGTCGACCCCCTCCTCCATGAATTAATAGAAACCGCCATCAAGAATAACATTGATTTACAAATGGCATTGCAGCGAATTGAAATTGCGCGTTCAAGTGTCAGAGCAGCAACCGGAGCACTGATGCCGACGATGGGTTTGGGCGTCGGAACCGCCATTCGCCGATTCGGACTGTACACCATGGACGGGGCAGGGAACTCGACGACCGACATTACTCCCGGACAAACCGTTCCCACCAATTTGCCTGATTTGTTTGTGGGCTTACAGTCATCGTGGGAGGTCGATATTTGGGGGAAGCTGCAAAACCAGCGCAGTTCCGCCATGGCGAAATTTTTGGGAAGTATCGAAGGGACGAGCTTTGTCGTGTCTAATCTGGTAGCCGATGTCGCAATTTATTATAACGAATTGCGGGCATTGGACAATGAATTGGAAATCATCAGGCAAACCCTCCACACACAGTACGAATCGTTGGAGGTGATTGAATTACAGAAGGAAACCGGCAGGGCAACCGAATTAGCCGTGGAATTATTCAAGGCTCAAGTGCTCAATACCAGTATCTTGGAAAAAGAGGTGCTGCAACAAATTACGATCACCGAAAATCATATAAACTTCTTGTTAGGGCGCTTTCCACAACCCATTGAACGGACCAAAGGCGAATATTTCACAGATATTCCACAGGAGATTTCATCGGGTGTGCCTTCACAATTATTAGCAAACCGCCCTGACGTTCGTGAAGCCGAATTTCAGATCAAGGCCAGTAAGTTCGATTTGAAAGTGGCTAAAGCTGCGTTTTTCCCAACTTTTAATATTACGGCAAGTTTTGGGTTTCAAGCCTTCAATCCCGATTTTTTATTTGTGGCGCCCGCCTCAATCGCGTATACCGCGGTGGGCACGTTGGTCGCCCCACTTATTAATAGAAATGCCTTACAAGCCCAGTTCCATTTTGCCGAAGCTCATCAGCTGACGGCCATGTATCATTATCAGAAAACAATTTTGAACGCCTATGTTGAAGTGGCCAATGAACTCTCTAACATTCATAACTTGCGAAAAATCAATGCTCTGAAACAGCAACAAAACAAAGTGTTGCGACAATCTGTCGAAACGTCACACTTACTCTATAGATATGGCAGGGCAAGCTACCTGGAGGTCCTCATTGCACAACGGAATGCTTTGCAATCCAACCTCGAATTAATCAATTTTGCCAAGCAATTACGAATAGCGGTCGTCAAAGTATACAAGGCATTAGGAGGAGGATGGAAATAAGAATGGTTACTTCCGGAATTAACATTGGATTGTGGAGCGGTGACTAAGAGGCTGGGATTGGATCGATTGGGCAGGATTTCTCCTAGATGGGAGATAATCGTGTTTGATAAGAACGGGGGGTGATCTTCCTGTAGCAGTTTAAGCTTCAATAGCCCCAAATATCCAATATGGTTGAAAACTTCAACCGATATGATGAGCAGGCTATTACTCTTTCCTTTACCTAGAGCTCGCTATTAATTTGGATCCAATGTACTCTAGGTTTTTCTTGTATCATGACTCTCGCGCTCCATTTTATTTTGAAAATACAATTATGGGACCGCTAGTAAATAGCCTTGAACCCGGAAAATAATGCATGAAAGTGCAAGCGGGCATATTGGGAGCTTTGTGTGGTGTTGTGGTCTTCACGGGATCGGCCTGGGGCGATCTTTTCGAAGTCAAGAAAATCGTGGAAGAGGCCATTTGCAAAAAAATAGCCACGGATTATGCGAACGATCCCAACTCCCTTACAGTACAAGCCATCGCGCAATTACAAATCTGTCTTGCTCAAACATTAAGGAAGACTGACTCGCCAGTCCTATCAAAAAAATTCGAAAGAGAAACTCTTTCCCCATCGACAGGTATTGCTGATGCCACACTCCCAACACCCCCAACCCCTCCAACACCACCCAAGTCCCTGAAGATGCGGTGAGAATGGGTTTCTTGTCTTTTTCTTCAACCACTCTCCCATAACAAGATACATAAAGAAGACGAATGGAAATGATAGGGGACGTTTTTCTCCTTTTGCTGTGGATAATTTCCATCGGGTAGAGGTCCATTGGTTCAGTCCATACTTCGGGATGGGTCCTCAACCGGATGGCGGAATGACAAACGAATTGGAAGGAGGGTCCAGTCGAACCCCTGAATACTCCGGAGATCTCTCTACCGGCTTTTGGCTTTGTTTAGAGTTTTTTTTAATGACTGTCTTTGTCGCAGTACCTTCGGCAATTTTTTCGAGCTGCTCAGGTACCGGTTGCGGCTTTCTCTCCTTGACTTCCATATCCGATCAACAGCGATTTGACCATTTCATAAAAGCCACTCACCGCAATCAGGATGGTATCGTCGCAGAACTCATAATCCGGCTGATGAAGGCCTGGTGCATGCTCACCAATACCGAGTCCAAAATGGAGGATGGGGCAAACATCGCCAAAATGCCCAAAGTCCTCCGACCACCGAAACGGTTTGGAAATTTCCATGGCCTCAATTCCCGTTTCCAGGCACACGCGCTCCAGGGTATCCACCAGGGCATCATCGTTGATGGTCGCCGGAAAATCCTGCACCCACTCGACTTCTGCAAAAAGCCGTTCCGCCTCGGCACAAAGGCGAACGCACTGCTCCGCGTCGCGACGTAAATTTTGAAGGCCTGCCGCGGAAGCTGCACGAAGCGTAGCACACACGGTTGCTTCTCCCGGTGTGAGCCCAAATGACATGAGTCCCAGCTGCGCATGGGTCAGCGTGAGCATACAATAGGGATTGTCCGTGACCCTGCTCAGTTGGGGCAGCTCAGCCAGAAGCCTTCCGACGGCATTCGCAGGAGAACGAGCCTGTTCCGGCTCGGCCGCGTGAGACGCTTGGCCAAGGAGACGAACTCTCATCCCGACAGACGCACTGGCAAACGTCCCCCGTCGATACACGATATGCCCCCTGGGAAATCCTGGTAGATTATGCAGGGTGATCGCGCAGTCAGGACGGAACTTCTCAAAATTCGGGTCATCGATAATTGCCCGTGCGCCTGCCCCTGTTTCCTCTGCGGGCTGAAACAAGAGCACCACTCGTCCACAGGTTGGTGGGGTGCGATGAAGTAAGGGAGCCAAACCCGCCACGATGGCCATATGTCCGTCATGTCCGCAGCGGTGGGCGATGTTCGCTCCTGGCACGAGCCACTGGGTTTTGTCTGCTTCTTCCACAGGCAGTCCATCCAGTTCACAGCGTATCATCACCGTTGGCCCGGGATGTTGGCCATCATAGACCGCTGCAATTCCATACCCACCGAGATGGGTCAACAGTCTGTCCGGTGGATAGGAATGTAAAAAATTTGTGATGAGTGTTGATGTCATGACCTCCGACCCGGCCACTTCCGGGCAAGCCGCCAGAGAGCCACGAAGGGTGACTAAAATGCCTTCAAGAATGTGGTCCTGCCGAATGTTCTGCATGTTTTTATTTTATGGGGGCAAGGGATCTCTGTCTACTGGCGCGGATTAATTGTGTTCGGTGCTTTGGCCAAACTCGGATGTGTTGCGCCAATGGTGTTGTATCCGATTACGATCGGGACAGGGCATGTCAAGGGTCACAGATTGCGCGGAATCGATGAACCTCATGATCCGTGATTCACTTTACATGGTCTAAATGAGACCGGAAATAGTCGATGGCTTTTTCCAGGCCTTGTTCCAAAGTAATCCGAGGTTCCCACTTGAGCAGAGTGGTAGCCTTTTCAATATTTGGTCGGCGTACTTTAGGGTCATCGATTGGAAGGGGATGTTGCGTGATTGTGCTCGATGAGTTGGTGAGTTTAATGACCGTTTTAGCTATGTCCATGACGGTGAGTTCTTGTGGATTGCCGATGTTAACCGGGTCATGTATGGAGCCGAGGTTGGCCTGAGTTTTCCCGAATCGAACCGAATCTTGAACATCTTGATTTTTTCGAAATTCGTCTGGCGGGGCCTGGAGAAGCGATAGGATTCCCGCGACCAGATCATCGACGTAACAAAAGCTGCGAGTCTGTGACCCATCGCCATAGACCGTTAACGGATGCCCTTGTAAGGCTTGCACGATAAAGTTGGACACCACCCGCCCATCTTTTGGGCGCATCCGTGGGCCATAGGTGTTGAAGATTCTGACGATTCTTGTATCAAGGCCATGAAAGCGATGGTAGGCGGTGGTTAAGGCTTCGGCAAATCGTTTCGCTTCGTCGTAGACGCCTCTGGGGCTAATGGGGTTGACGTTGCCCCAATAGGATTCCGGCTGTGGGTTGACCAGGGGATCTCCATAGACTTCCGATGTGCTGGCCAGGAGAAATCGCGCCTGTTTCGCCTTGGCTAGGCCCAGCGCTTTGTGTGTGCCTAACGCGCCGACTTTCATGGTGGCGATGGGAAATTCCAGATAGTCCTGCGGGCTCGCCGGTGAGGCGAAATGCATGACGGCATCGACTGGTCCGTCGACATGAAGATAATCGCAGACATTGTAGTGAATAAACGAGAATTTCGGATGCCCCATGAGGGCACCGATATTTTCTGTACGTCCGGTAAGGAGATTGTCCAGGCATATGACTGTATGTCCTTGATGGATAAGCGTTTCGCATAAATGACTTCCTAAAAAACCGGCTCCTCCGGTCAAAAATATCCGCATGCCGTTTCTCCTTCTATCCGCAAAAAATCCATGATAACTTCAAATGTCGGATGGATCTTGTCCAAAGTCGTTAAGGTATTAGATAATAGAGAAGATGTCTATGTCATTCTTAAATAATTCTCCCTTTTCTTTTCAACTGAGCCGTCGGGCCCTTTTCAAGCTTGGGGGACTGGCTACCATCAGCATGGGATTTCCTGGATGCGATCTGGGGTCGATGTTTGCAGTTCCTCCACGGGAAACCACCTATTTTACATCAAACGATAAATTTTACACTGTAAATTTCATGGATGCTTCTTATAATTTTACCCGTGACTTGGATGTGGAGCAATGGAAAATGGTGGTTAAGGGCGCTGTGGAACGCCCTCTGGTGATGAAATGGCGCGACCTCCTCAATCGGGAATCCTTTGATCAGGCTGTGACGCTGATGTGTATAGATACCCTTCCAGGCGGGAGTAGTTTGGGGACCGCTATGTGGAGAGGGATTTCCCTTAAAAAACTTTTGCAAGACATCGGAGCCGATGAAGACACAGCCCGGGATGTGATTTTTCGAGCATCTGACGGATATTCCGACAGTATTCCTTTTGCCAGAGCCATGGAAGATGATGTCATGTTGGCATATCTGATGAATGGGGAAAAGCTTCCTAAGGATCACGGCTTTCCGGTCCGCCTGATTGTTCCAGGTCTCTACGGGATTAAAAATGTGAAGTGGATTACGGAAATCGAGGTCTATAACGGCGATTATCTTGGCTACTGGCAACAGAAAGGTTGGACGGATGATGGGACCATTCATATTTTTTCCCGCATTGATAGCCCGGGTCATTACCAGTCTTTACAAGCGTCTCAACAACGATTACGTGGGATTGCCTATGGAGGACCGGAGAGCATCAGTGAGGTTCAACTGAGTTTTGATCAGGAGAAAACCTGGGTGTCCGCCGAAATCGAACCACCGTTGTCTCCTTTAACATGGGTGATTTGGAATTATCATTGGAGCCCGCCAAGACCTGGCAAGCACATGGTGTCTGTGAGGGCTATCGATACGAAGGGAAAGATCCAAACCTCGGAAATCACGAGACCACAACCGGCTGGGGCGACGGGATTGCATTCCATTGTTCTAAATGTGCTGAATGCTTAAACCGGGTTGTCAGGCTTTTTAGCCGTCGTGCGAATAGAGAGCTCCTGTAGTTGTTCTGTTGTGACGGGGGAGGGGGCTTCGGTCATCAGGCATTGAGCCTTCTGGGTTTTGGGAAACGGGATCACTTCTCGAATCGATTCCGTCTTGCCGAGTAACATCACCAACCGATCAAGTCCCAACGCGATGCCTCCATGAGGCGGTGCCCCGGATTCCAAGGCATCTAAGAGAAATCCAAATTTTTCACGAGCCTCCGTTTTGGAGATGTTGAGTAAGTCAAAGACTTTTGACTGAACTTGTGGCGCATGAATTCGAATGCTTCCTCCACCTAACTCAAAGCCATTCAAAACCAGGTCATAGGCTTGCGTTCGAATCTGGAGAGGATCGGTTTCCAGAAGCGGCATATCTTCTGAGTGAGGGGCCGTAAAGGGATGGTGCAGAGCGATATATCGTTTGGCCGTATCGTCAAATTCAAACATGGGAAAGTCTATGACCCATAGCGGTTCCCACCGGTTTCGATCAATTAATCCTAGCTCCTCCCCCAGCAGCAGGCGAAGGCGGCCTAAGACTTGATGGACGATAGGCGCTTGATCTGCGACAAAGATGAGCAGGTCCCCGGTTTTGGCCGAGGGTAGGGCGTCACGTAGGGTTTGGGAATTAAAGAATTTGGCGATAGAGGAATCCAGATTGCCCTCTTCGTTAATTTTGACCCAGGCGAGTCCCTTGGCACCAAATTCTTTTGCGGTACCGATTAGATTGTCAATCCGGTTGCGGGTAAAGGCGTTGCCACCGGGAATGACGAGGGCTTTCACGATTCCGCCGTTTTCCGCTGCGCTCTTAAAAACTTTAAAGTCACAGGTTGCAGCGAATTGACTCAGGTCCTGTAACTGCAGATCAAAGCGAAGATCCGGTTTGTCGGTCCCATAGCGTCCCATGGCCTCCTCAAAGGACAGCCGGGGCAATGGGGAGGGAAGGTCAATATTTTTCGTCTCTTTAAAAACCAGTCTGACCATATGTTCGATCAACTGCATGATATCTTCCTGATCGACGAAAGACATTTCCAGATCGATTTGCGTGAATTCTGGCTGGCGGTCCAACCGGAGGTCTTCATCACGAAAGCATCTGGCTATTTGATAATAACGATCAGTTCCCCCGATCATAAGAATCTGCTTAAAGAGTTGCGGCGATTGGGGAAGAGCAAAAAATTCACCAGGGTTGACTCGACTCGGGACGAGATAATCTCGTGCGCCCTCGGGAGTGCTTTTTGTTAAAATCGGTGTTTCCACCTCTATGAACTGATTGCCATGAAGGTATTGCCGTACAAGATGGGACACCTGACTGCGGAGTTGAAGGAGTTCTTGCATCTTTGGCCGGCGAAGGTCCAGATACCGGTGTTTTAACCGAAGTGTTTCAGTGGTGGTGATGGTGTCGTCGAGGGCAAAGGGGAGGGGTTTGGCTTCATTGAGAATCACGAGGGATGTGCTTCGAATTTCTATGGCGCCAGTCGGAATATGAGGGTTGGCTGAGCCTTCGGGACGTAAGGCCACCTCACCGGTGATTGCCACGACGTATTCATTGCGGAGCCGATCGGCTAGTTGATGGACGGTGGGTTGCTGCTCTGAATCAAACACGATTTGTGTGAGGCCGTAGCGATCACGAAGATCAATGAACCTCACTCCGCCATGGTCGCGGCGACTGGCAACCCAGCCGGCTAAGGTCACGATTTGGCCTACATGGTCTATGGAGAGTTCACCGCAATGATGTGATCGTTTCAACGAAAAAATCCTTTCCAACGCCTAACAGCTTTGATGGCAGAACATAAAACCGAGAATTCGGAATACTTAAGTTTTAAACTTGAACCGGCTGTTTGATGTGACGCCGGGTCGGCGGGGCCGTGCGTTGCCGGTTGTGCCAGGAGTTGAGATCGTCTTCTTGCTCCTGATGGGTTTGGGGTTTCCCTGGCGTGGCCAAAACTGACCAGCGGGTCCCGATTTAGGAAAATTTTCCATTCTTTGGGTCGGTTGATCTTTGGATCGGTGTAGCCCTGCTTGGCCGATCGTTCCCGCAGACGTTGGGGTGCTCTTCCTTTTGATGGAATTCGGGTTTGGTGAGCGTGGTCGCGAAGGAGCCGCAGGTCTGGAGGGAGCAGATTTTTCCGTTTTCTTAATTTGCGGACGGGTTGGTGTCCATGGTCGTGTTTGACCGGCCTTTTCGGCAGGTGACGCCATATTCTTACTTCTGATGGAATTGGGGATTGCGGGACGTGGTCGTAATTGACCTGCAGGTCTCGATAGGCGCATCAGTTCAGTTTTCGGCTGGCGGACAGTCGGACCTGGCGATTCAGGTGCGATGAGTAAATGGCGTAAGTCGTTCGCTTCCTTATCTGTTAAATATCGCGTCTGGCCTGGGGGAAGAGTTCCAAGGTTCAGAGGCCCAAACTGAACGCGTTTTAACCGGATCACGGGATGGCCGATTTGCTCAAACATTCGTTTGACCTGGTGTTTACGTCCTTCATGGATGGTGATTTCCACCCAGGAATTAGCCGCCGCTTTTCCGGCTTTTTTTACTTTGGCCGGAGCGGTGGGCCCATCTTCCAATATCAGCCCATGTCGGAGTTTTTGGATTTCAGATTCTTCTAGGATACCCTTAATTTTCACCAGGTATGTTTTATGGACATGGTGTGCGGGATGAAGGCAGGCTTGTGCAATATCACCGTTATTGGTGAGCAGAAGTAAGCCTTCACTATCATAATCTAACCGTCCGACCGGAAATAGCCGTATGGAAGGTTTCGGGACCAAGGCTTTAATTGTGGGACGACCCGCAGGATCATGCAAGGTGGAGATGTATCCCACTGGCTTATTAAGCATGAGAAACATATCAGGAGGTCGGGACTTCAGATGGCGCCCTTCGACCTTGATGTGGTCGACAGCAGGATCAACTTTGGTCCCTAGCGTCATGACGGTTTCCCCATTAACGGTGACCAGCCCATGTTGGATCAGTTCCTCCGCCTTGCGTCTGGAAGCGACTCCGGAACGGGCGATGATTTTTTGTAAACGGACTGTTTTCTCTGGTTGAGCCATATCTATTCCCATTCGATCGTTGCTGGCGGTTTTGAGCTAATGTCATACACCACACGGTTGATCCCTTGTACTTCATTGATAATCCGATTGGACATTTTGCCCAACACCTCTGCTGGAATCACGCCCCAGTCCGCAGTCATGCCGTCCGTACTGGTGACGGCACGAATGGCAATCACTGATTCGTAGGTCCGTTGGTCGCCCATGACTCCCACGGTTTGGATCGGCAGCAAGACCGCAAACGATTGCCAGATGATTCTTGACAGCCCGGCTCGTTCAATTTCGTCTCGAACAATAGCATCCGCCTCACGAAGAATGGCTAGGCGCTGGGTGGTCACGGAACCGATGATGCGAATCGCTAAGCCTGGACCGGGAAAGGGTTGTCTCCAGACAATATCCTCCGGTAGACCTAACTCCAATCCCAATTGACGAACTTCATCTTTAAACAATTCTCGAAAAGGTTCAATCAGTTTGAATTTCATGCGCTTCGGCAAGCCACCGACATTATGATGTGTTTTTATCGTTGCCGATGGTCCTTTGACGCTCAGACTTTCGATCACGTCCGGATACAGTGTTCCCTGAACCAGAAACCCGACCTTACCTAAAGAGACCGCTTCCTGTTCAAAAACTTTAATGAATTGACGACCAATGATTTTTCGTTTGCGTTCAGGGTCTGTTGTGCGCCCCAGTGCTGCCAGAAATGTGTCTGCATGGTCGGCAATGCGGACTTTCAGATGATAGGCGGAATCGAATGTTGTTTGTAATTGTGCCACTTCATTTTTTCGCATGAGGCCATTGTCGATGAAGAGGCAGGTCAATTGGTCGCCGATTGCCCGGTGGGCCAGAACAGCGGCCACAGTGGAATCCACTCCTCCGCTGAGTGCGCAAATGACCTTGCCGTTTCCCACAGTTTGCCGGATGTCGGTCACGGCCTTTTCAATGAATGAACCCATTGTCCAGGTTGGCTCGCAGTGGCAGATATGACGTGCAAAGTTTTGAAGAATGGTTGACCCATGAAGGGTGTGCATGACTTCAGGATGAAACTGGATACCAAAGAGCTGTTGCGTGTCATTGGAGGATTTCATCGCGGCGATCGGGGCATGGGCCGTGTGGGCGATCACATGAAATCCAGGTGGAAGCTGTTGTACCGAATCCCCATGGGACATCCAGACAGGAAATGCCATTGTGGGATCGAGACCAAGAAATAAATTCGTGTTGTCGTCAACGGTTAAGTCGGCTCGCCCGAATTCACGATGAGGTGTGGGGTTGACGGTTCCGCCACATTGATGCGCAAGCAATTGCATACCATAGCAGATCCCCAGAATGGGTATGGCCAGATCAAAGATTTGGCTATCAATTTTCGGAGAATGGGCCTGAGTGACGCTTGCGGGTCCTCCTGAGAAAATAATCCCTTTGGGGTGATAGGTAAGGATATCCTGAACCGTCGCCTGCGAGGGGAGAATCACGGAAAAAATGTGGAATTCGCGTATCCGCCGTGCAATGAGTTGCGTATACTGCGATCCAAAATCCAGAATGACAATGGTATCGTGGTGCGAGTGCATGGCGTGCCGGAATTTGTCAACGGGGGACCTGACTGACTTGGGGGCGGAATCAGATCTTAGTCAGCCCGATAATTGGGGGCCTCCTTAGTAATCACTACATCATGAACGTGGGCTTCTCGCAGCCCTGCAGAGGTCAGTTGAATGAATTGAGCATTCTGTTGAAGTTCTTCGATTGTTCGACATCCGCAGTACCCCATTCCTGCCTTCAGCCCTCCCACTAATTGATAGACCATGACTGCGAGGTTTCCTTTGTAGGGAACGCGGGCTTCAATGCCTTCAGGGACTAATTTTGAAGATTCGCGCCCCTCTTGAAAGTAACGATCCTTTCCTCCGCGTTCCATGGCCCCCAGTGATCCCATTCCCCGATATTCTTTGTAGGTTCGGCCTTGATACAATACCGTTTCCCCTGGAGATTCTTCGGTTCCCGCAAAGAGTGATCCGATCATCACGCAAGAGGCGCCGGCCGCGAGGGCTTTGGTGAGATCTCCCGAATATTTAATGCCTCCATCAGCAATCAAGGGTATTTGGTGTTCTTTGGCGATGGTGGCGCAATCCGCCACTGCGGTCAATTGTGGGACACCGGCTCCTGATACGATTCTGGTGGTGCAGATTGAGCCTGGCCCGACTCCAACTTTAATAGCATCTGCTCCGGCTTTAATGAGATCCAGCGTGGCGGCAGAAGTTGCGACATTTCCTGCCATTAGTTCCAGGTCTGGATAGCGAGATTTAATATCTTTGACTTTTTCCAGGACACTTTGGGAGTGCCCATGGGCGGTATCGACAACGATTAGATCGATTCCAGCTTTAGTGAGCCGCTCCAGGCGTTCTTCTACGTCGGGCCCGACTCCGACGGCGGCGCCGACGCGTAACCGTCCGTGCGCATCTTTGCAGGCATAGGGATATTTGATTTTCTTCTGAATGTCTTTGATGGTGATCAGCCCTTTTAACTCGAATTGATCATTTACCACAGGAAGTTTTTCAATGCGATGCTCATGAAGAATTGCTTGGGCCTGGTCTAATCCCGTGCCCTCAGGGGCGGTCACGAGGTTGTTTTTAGTCATAACCTGAGAAACTTTGAGATCCAAACGATTTTCAAAACGAAGATCTCGGTTCGTTAAGATGCCGACCAATTTGCCATCTTTAGTTACAGGGATTCCAGATATGCGGTAAGTGGCCATAAGATGGTGTGCATCGCGAATGGTATGATCTGGGGAGATGGTGATTGGAGAAAGGATCATTCCACTTTCTGATTTTTTGACCTTATCGACTTCTGAGGCTTGGATGTCAGGGGAGAGGGCGCGGTGAATTATTCCAATTCCCCCTTCGCGTGCTATCGCAATGGCTAATCGTCCTTCAGTTACAGTGTCCATGGCCGCGCTCAGAATTGGGATATTAATCCGAATATTTCGAGTGAGTTGGGTGGAGGGGTCTACCTCAGATGGGATAATATTTGAATGGCGCGGCACCAGGACCACGTCATCAAAAGTGAGTCCCATTCGTAATTGTTTTTCCAACATGGGTTAGGCCTTGTATTTCGTCTCCTGCAGAATTGTGGATGTGAAAAAGCCTTTCATCTTAATTTTCTTTTGAAAGGCAGTCAATGTGCCTTTTGTTATACTTAATGGGCTTATCGAAAAACACACAAGACTGCTCAGAATCAGCAGGTAAATGTATTCCCATACCGGGGAATCCGGTTCGGCACTATGAAAAATGCCAAAGGGTAATCCCTGTACCCTCTGGCATTTGTTGTTAAAGTGTGTGGTTGTTTCCTGGGTTCTGCCAGAGCGATGTGGCTATTCTGCTGCCTCAGGAATAAAGGCCATCGTTTCCTCTTCCTGGAAATGATCTTCGGCTTCCTCTGCCGGCATGAATTCTTGAACTCGCATATTTCCGCTATCAACCGAATAGACGTGTCCTCTGGAGTCAGCTCCAATTCCATAGGGGAAGTTGAATTGGCCATCCTGAGAGCCAAAACCGCCCCATTGGGTGATAAAGTTACCGTCTCGATCAAACTTTTGAATGCGTTGATTGCCGGTATCACTGACAAATACGTCTCCTGATTCATCTACTGCCACACCCCAGGGTGATCGAAATTGTCCAGGTTCTTGTGCCTGAGCGCTGCTGGCATGGCCAGGCCCAATGCCTCCGCCCCACTTGGTAAGTAATTGTGGGAGGACGTTTGAGCTTGTATCAAATTTTTGAATCCGATGATTACCCATATCGACCACATAGACGGTTCCATCCGTTTGATCTACAGCAATGCCTCGCGCAAAATAAAACTGCCCGTCCCCATTCCCAAAGCTTCCCCACTGCATAATGAATTCTCCGGTTTCATCAAATTTTTGAACCCGGAAGTTGGCACTATCTACGACGTACAGGTACCCGCGTACCCGGTCGACCGCCACTCCCCATGGAGCATTAAATTGCCCTTCCCCATTCCCGCGGGATCCCAGTTTCATCATATAATGGCCTAATTTGCCATCAAACTTTTGAATCCGATGGTTATTGGTGTCAGCCACATACACATTCCCATTTCCATCGCATGCGATGCCTGTGGGATTATTAAAGCCTCCATTAGCGGATCCGAAATTTCCCCATAATAGGATGAAATTGCCATTTCTGTCGAATTTCTGGATGCGGTTGTTCCCGTTATCAACCACAAACAATGACCCTTGGCGATCAATCGTTAGGCCGTATAGAGGGCTAATAAATTCTCCACCATGGAGAAGGGAAGCTCCCCGGCCTGGTTTTCCCCACTTGGCGGCACAAATATACCCAGACGTGTTGAGAAGGATGTTGGTGCTGGCGGGAACAGAAACGTTGTTGTTGGCGTCTTTAAACCAAACGTAGACGGTTTTTGTGCCATCGGTTGGCGAGGTGGTAAAAGGAATAGTGGCTCCAAACTTTTGTTCCGGTTCCACTTCAACCCATCCAGGCATGGTCCCGCTTGGAGTCATGGGGTTTTCAGAGATGAAATAGGCAGCCACTCCGCTATCCACGTCTTTGGCTGAGATGGTGGCGACCATATCAGGACTATTGGTCATGTAAGCCCCATGATTAATGACGATGTCAGGATTTTGAGGTGCCGAGATGTCGATCAAAACCGGAATAGCGGTCTGCTCTTCAGATAGCCGGCTTTCAGCTCCATCTTCGGTCACCGACGTCATAGCATAAAAATATGCCGTGTTATTTGTGAGGCCACTATGAATGTATGGAGTGGTCACACCTTCGATCTTTGTGGAGGTATCTGTTGAGAGGTTGGGTTCAGTACTAAAATAGAGGTTGTAACTGACAGCATTGGGCACTTCGAGCCAACTTAGGATGTTTTCTGTATCTCCGGGTTTGACGGCAAGATTGATGGGGGCTGTAAGATCGCTGGCAACCCGTTTTTCTTGTTTGCCTCGATTGAGTTCATCCTCAGTTGGGGCAAACTTGGTTAAACGGTGATTGCCGCTGTCTATGACATACACATATCCCTCTTTGTCCACCGCAATCCCTGACGGGAAATTCAGTTGTCCTTCGGTTAATCCCCGATTTCCCCACGAAGTGAGATAGGTCCCGCTAGAATCAAATTTTTGGACACGGTGATTTCCGCTGTCGACCACATACACATATCCTAAAGGGTCGCAGGCGACCCCCCATGGTGCTTTAAATTGGCCAGGGGCATTCCCTTCCTTTCCCCACTTCAGGAGAAAGTTACCTCGTGCATCAAATTTTTGAATTCGATGGTTCCCCTCATCGGCAATATAAATATTCCCGACAAAGTCAACTGCGAGCCCGCGGGGATAAAAGAAGGCGCCGTCATATCCCCCGTCACGCCCCCACTTAAGCACAGGAGAGCCGTCTGAAAGGAATTTTTGAATTCTGGCATTGCTGGTATCCGAGACAAACAGATTGCCTTGGGAATCGGTGGTAACTCCCCAGGGGACATCAAATTTCCCCGCTTCCGCCCCTCTCCAGGCAAAACCGAATTTTCCCCATGCGTTGATAATATTTCCTTCAGAATCAAACTTTTGGATCCGATTATTCCCACTATCTGCCACATACACATCCCCTTCGGGGGATGTGGCAATGCCCCGCGGGTAGTAAAATTTTCCTTCGGTTGAATCAGGTTCGTCACCCCAACGTGCAAGAAATTTTCCCGATCGGTCAAACTTCTGAATTGAATGATTGTCCGTATCGCCGACATAGATATTTCCGTCTTTATCTATAGCAATGCCGGTTGGTGATTTGAATTCTCCATCGTCGACGCCTTCACACCCGATTTGCATCACGGGGAGGTAGGGCGAAGGAATGGACATTATCTCTTCGGATAAGAGACTTTCACCCTCTTCCGTGACCACAGAAATTGCATAGTGATAACAAAAGTTATTGGCTAGGTCGTTATGTTCGTAAGGAGAGATCGCTCCTTCAATGCAATTGGCTTTTTCTTTGGTTATCCCAACTTTTGGGATGAAATCCTCTTGGCCTGCGACTGGCCTGGTTAGTTCGTTGGGCTTAATTTGAACGCCTTTGGTGGTCATGAAGTAAACATTGTAATAGAGGGCTTCCGGGACAGGATCCCAAGTCAGGGTAATTCGCGTGTGATCAGGGTTAGCGCGTAGGTTTGCTGGTGCCTGTGGAATATTGGCATCCTCGTTTTGCCCTGCTCCCCAGTCCTCCACTCCACTTTCTACGGTCACAATCTTTCGATAGAGCGGATTTCCATAAAATAAAACATCGAAAAGTTTTGTCATGCTGTTCCCCTGAAACTGATGAGGCAGTTGTGTAAAATTTGTAATTTATGCAATAAATTCAACTACTTACGGCAAAGTCTACCAGGAGAAAAAGAGGGAAGTCAAGGAAAGTCCCAGCAGGCTATTTACCTCTTAGACTTCTTTGACAACAAGTCAAAGACGAGGAATTCCAGATTATTCCGTTGAAGAAAAGTTGAGATCTAATGTCCCAAAAAATTCACCCTTTCGTCATCAGCAAATAATGGCGAGAATGCGACAGAGATTTACCACTTTAAGATGGTTGGCCAATTCCTGATTTTGTGACGTTGGCAGCCTGTGGACCCTTTGCTCCTTCTACCAAGTCAAATTCTACCGATTCCCCCTCTTTTAAAGATTTAAAGCCGTCTTCTTGAAGTGCGGAATAATGGACAAACACATCCTGTCCACCTTCAACTTGAATGAAGCCAAAACCTTTTCGATCATTAAACCATTTTACGGTTCCCTTACTTCTCATGATGGCCCTCCCCATTAGAGTACTTGTGGATATATATTTCAAAAAAGTTGTGCGTATTTAAAAAGAAAAGCCGAAAAAGGAGTCCATTCCTCTCTCGGCTTCACGGCGTAATATTCTTCTCACTTCTTTACCCATTACAAAAACGAAGAGGATGTAGCACAGTTTACAGAATCTGTCAATAAATGACAGGAGGAAATTCATTCCCTACTATTCTCCTATAACCGCCTATAAGCTAATTATTTCGGATATTTGATTGAAAATGAGTAAAGCGGCCCTGCTAATCAGCCAACATATATCATCACTTTCCACTTATTTGAATTGTCCAAGACCTTGATCAGACTTTTCGATCGGTACATTTTTTTTGAGTTGCTTCCCCCATTTTTGACCAGCCTGACCGGGTTGTGTTTCATCATTTTTACCAAGGAAATGCTACGGTTGGTGGATTTAGTGGTATCCCGGGGAATCAGTTTGGCGGCCTTGGGGTCAATTGTGCTGCATTTGCTTCCTTCTTTTTTAGTCCTAACCTTACCAATTGCCTGCTTAATTGCCTCAATTTCGGCCTTTAATCGTCTATCGTTTGACAATGAGGTCATTGCTATTCGAGCTGCGGGGGTCAGTTTCTGGCGAATCAACCTTCCTGTGGTGGTTTTTTCCGGCATTGTATTCCTCTTGACGGTATATCTTTCTCAATGGGGCCAGCCCTGGGCCAATGTGTCTTTGAAGACTTTGGCTTTGAGCGTCATCGAAGATGAGTTGACTCTTGCGGTTGATTCGGGAGTGTTTAATGAACCAATCCCCGGACTCATGGTGTATGTGCCACACTCGGAGAATGCTTCTGGCGATAAGGGGATCTTCATTTCGGACCAACGCAATCCGGAGCAACCCTTAATAATTGTGGCGGAGAATTTTCACATGTTGAAACAAAGCGAACGTCAGCAGTTTGGCATTCGATTGTTTAAGGGGGCAATTCATCAAATCCCCAAAGATGCCAATAATTTTCATCGGGTTATCTTTGATACCTATGATTTTTGGCTTTCTTCGCCTTTTTCCTCCGTGAAAGATAAGACAAAACGGAAAACCTACCACAACCTCACTCAGCAATTGGAGGAATCAGGTGGAACGGACGCAGGAGCCCTTCGTCGATTAGTAGAGTTTCATAAAGACACCGCCTTTCCGGTCGCCACCTTTGTGCTGGGGTTATTGGGCGTCCCGGTGGGGATTGTGTCGAAGCGGTCCGGGAAAGCTGGAGGGTTTGCGATTGGGGTTCTCGTGGTTATCGGATTTTATTTATTAAATGTATTGGGAGAGTTTCTCGTGACGACTTTGGTGATTTCTCCGTTTTTCGGTGCGTGGATGCCCAACATTATCCTGGCCTTCTTCACAGGGTTCCTTCTATTTCAAGCTGGAAAACAATGACCCAGCATTCTCTCAAGCAAGTTAGATCATGAAAAAAATTTCTTGGTATGTATTTGGGAAATTTAGTCGCGTCTTCTTAATGTGTCTTGTAACCGTGCTGACGATTTATCTGGTCGTGGATTTTTTTGAAAAATTGAGAAAATTTTTGAAATATGATGCAGACCTAAGCGTTATTTTAAGCTTTTTTGTCTATCGAATTCCCGAAATTGCTTTTCTCTTAGCCCCGCTAGCGGCTCTAATGGCATCAATTTTGACAATTTGTGGGCTTAATCGGACTCGTGAAATCACGGCGATGCGAAGTTGTGGATTAAGTTTTTATCAAATTGCCATTCCTTTTTTTGTCTTTGGCGGGTTTGTGAGTGTGGTGGGTCTGAGTTTGACGTCCGTGTTGATTCCTTTGGCCAATATTAAAGCTGAATTTGTTCAATCGGTTTTAATCCAAAATAAACCAGAGCCCCTCTTACTAACTCCGGAACGTTTATGGCTTCGGGTGGGACGCAATCACCTTATGCGAATTGATTCCGTGACAGAAGATGGGTTTCGTTTGAATGGTATCCACCAATACACCCTCGATGATCGCTTCAGTCTCAAAAGGATTCTTAAAGGAGAATGGGCAACGTTTGTCGATGAAGAATGGATAATGGAGCATGCGATTGAGCGAACATTTCAGGCTAAAGAACGCCTGCAAGTGAATGTTATCCCACGGCAGACGTTGCCTCTCTCTCTCACGCCTGATGATTTTCAGAATTGGCTGGCTCAGTCTCCAGAGCATATGTCCTTGTATCAATTGCATGACTATATTCAAAGGTTAATAGAAGATGGCCATAGTCCTCATCGTTTTTTAACTGATTATTGGTCTCGAATTGCGTACTCTCTGGTTCCTCTGGTGATGATACTGTTAGGGATCTCGGTGAGTCTGCGCGGAAGTGGTGTGCGTGAGGTTGGAATAGCTAAAGGGCTTGGGCAAACTCTGGCAATTGGATTTTTTTTCTGGGCGGCGCATTCAGTAGGCATTGTCTTAGGACGAAATGGAGCGGTATTACCGATCATTGGCGGTTGGATTGCCACAGTCATGTTTTTGATCATAGGAATAAATCTGTTTTTGAGGCTGAAATGAAGGATCCGCGATTGTCATGAAGGGCACTGGAGGGATTGTGTGAATGAGATTTTGACCATCTGTTCCTGATCACCATTCGTATTGGTTTTTGATACTGTGCAATATATGAATTTGCGTAGTTTTTTCATAAACACGCAAGGGATTTTCTTAATTCCCCTTGACTCGGATCCGATAACATTTCCAAAGAGATAGAGGTCGAAGAGTAGGGGAGAATCCGAAGATCCAAGACAGACAGTTAATCGGAAAATTTCAAAAAACCATCACTTACATGAGGTTGTAATTATCGACTAACGAATTCAACAGGTGACAAGGGCAAACTATCCGTGAGGGTAGGGCGCAAAGCCAAGAAACCCTGAGAACGTTGTCGTTGCAGGGTTCGTCTGGTTACCGAACTGTGTTGGTAGATCCATGCGTTCGTTCATGCGCCCCTTTCCTGGAAGGGGCGCTTTTTTTTGGTCACCCTGGAAAGGCCAAAATATGGACGAAGACGCACAACATTCCACGGAGACAACAGTTGGTATCAAAGAACCCGACACATCTCACCTCTGTTCGGTTAGTCCGAAAAAAGTAGAACATACGGAGGCACAGGGCCAGCTCGATCAGGAATATGTTACCCGGATTTTATTAGAGTTTCTCCCGATCATTCGTCGGATGGCCGGAATTATGGCATTCAGAAATCCCTTTTCCCTGGATGTCGAGGATTTGACCAGCGCAGGGGCTATGGGGCTGTTGTCGGCGTTGAAGCGCTATGATCCGACACGTGATATTAAATTTCGCACATTTGCCGAATATCGTATTCGTGGCATGATGTTAGATGAAATTCGGTCTATGGATTGGGTTCCTCGGTCTGTTCGATTTCGTCGAGATCAAGTGCGACAAATAGTTGAAGAGCATCTTCAGAAAAATGGGGTGCCACCGACCACACAGGAATTGGCCACACTGTTGGGCGTCCCCATTGAGGAGATAGAAGGAGTGGGCGGGTGTGATCCCCGGTTAATTAGTCTGGATGAGCCGGTTGGGCAGGGGGAAGATGAATGCACCCTTCGTGATGTTTTGCCGGACGTTAACCATCTGGACCCTTTTGTGGCCTGTGCGGATGCAGAAATGAAAGCGGCCCTGTCAGCGGCGCTCCAGACATTATCGGCACGCCAGCAAGAGGTGCTTCAATCGTATTATCATGCGGGATTGACGATGAAAGAAATTGGTCGGCAAATGGGTCTGACCGAATCTGGGGTCTGCCGGGTGCATTCCGGTGCCATTCGACATCTACGCATAGAGTTGAAACGTATAGAGGATGGGGGACCCAGTGCGCCCCGACCCAGGAATTTGCGAAAAACACCCGTGGTCCGTGACTAATTAAACTAGATTAAATGGTGTGCTTATTAAAAAATTCGTGTCCGCCAATTTTTGCCACTTTACGGTTGATCTGAGCCCACCGGGGAGTTTTGACCAGTTGGGGATTATAAAACAGTACAGCCCCATTCACCATCTTTCGCCCGTCTTGTACAACCTTCCAGGCTAATAAACTATCTTTCATGTTTCGATTGGTTTGATCAAATTCCATTTCTTCTGGATTTCGTCCCATCCATGGTTCAAACTGTTTGGCCCGAAGAACCGTGCCCTTGACCGTGCCATCGCTATGGTATTTGAGAGCCATTCGGTTCCGAATGACGGCCGCGACAGCTAACTTTCCAGCAAAACTTTCACCGCCGGCTTCCAGATAGATGGTGAGGGCCGCTAAGGTGTCGTCGCTGTGGCTAGATTCCGGCCAATGGACCATTTCCGGAGGCAATGGTGATACAGGCGAAGAAGACGAAAGAACTAATGCGATATCGGCCGAATTTGCAGGAGTTGGTGAAACGGGGAGTAAGCATATGGAGAAGGTTTCTATACCAATGATGAGGACACAAGATAACAGTGTTTGGTTTCGTTTCATTTTATTCCTTTAATGCTTAATGGGTTTAGAATTTTTCCCTCATTATTTTTTGTTTAGATATTGAGAAGCCAGGTTTAATTAAATGCTTTTTGGACACGGTCTTTCGCAAAGTGCATGCCATTGACGTTTTAGATTGTTCAATGGAAGGCGTTTATGGGAGTCTTGAGTTGTAGGGATGAGTCTGGTGGTAGACTTTTTGTGTTTTTCTAAATAACAAGGGGCCTTTATCCAGCATTGTGTCGTGGTTTCGGGACATCAAAGATTAGGTCAGCCGTATATCATGCAATAGTGATTGGAAACAGAGGGATTTCGAGATTCTCGTACTGATTAAAAATCTGACAATCTTGAAAATGGGTCTAGTGAATCATCGTAAATTTTCAGAACGAACAGAGAATCTATCGAGAATGATGTTTGTTGCGCGATTTTAGTGATGGAGGAGAACATGACTATTTCGTCGTTGAGCGAAAGAGGAAGGGAAATGATGATGTGTCTCGGGGTGGGAGTAATTCTTCTTGGTACGTTACCGCTTTCCAATGGTTGGGCTCAGTCAGATCAGACGCCTGTCTTGCCTATGCAATCTCTTGCACACGCTAAAGTGTTTTTGATGGCCGGAGATTACCGTCGAGCAGTAGAGGCTTGCCAGGAAAATATTGACCGCAATCCCTCGGTTGAAGCATACGTTTATTTGGCCTATGTCTATGAGGCAATTGATGGTTATTTAGGAGCATTAGCCAAGCAGGAAGATTATGTGAAAGTGGAGCAATTAGCCCTGAATTTGACCGCACGGGATGTTCTCGATCTCATTGATCCGCCGAATGTCATGCCTCGTATGGCGCAAGAACTCATTCATGAAGGCATTCGGCAACAATTTGATGTGACCGCAGCAATGGCCAATCGGTTGAGTCGGACACGGACGGATGAATTGTGGGCGCAACAAACTCGTTGGCGTGCATTGAAGCCTGATTCATGGTGGACTGGAACCCCGGATGAATGGCAATGGTGAATTCTATCTCTGCCTGTGAGTGAAGTGGTCAAGCAGAGCACACAGGGTGCCCCTCTCTGGAGATAGGTTAATCGTATTTGAGTGAGTTGACAGTCCGATAAGAGCGGTTTTAGGATGGCAAGACAGTCTGGACATTTTGTCGTATTTATCCAAGGAGGCAGTCAGTGTCTGATTTAGTGGCCAAAGCCGATGCAGCGAATTGGGATGGGGAAGTACTGAAATCTTCAGAGGTCGTGATGGTGGATTTCTGGGCAGTTTGGTGTGGACCCTGTCAAATGGTGGCCCCAATCGTCGATGAGCTTGCACAGGAATATCAGGGAAAACTTAAAGTCATGAAGCTCAATACCGATGATGCTCCCGAAGTTGCGGGGAAATATCAAATCATGAGTATCCCAAGTATTCTCTTCTTCAAGGATGGCCAAGTTGTCGAAAAAATTGTTGGTGCAAGACCGAAGCAACAATTCAAACAAGTTATTGACTCGCTCCTGGCTCAATCCACGTCTCCTGCCTGATCAGCGAGACCGATGACTCGGTGTTATGCTGACCGAGCTGCGTATCTCCAACTTTGCCCTCATCGATCAACTCCATTTGGAATTTCCTCCTGGGTTTCTCGTCTTGACGGGGGAGACCGGCGCTGGAAAATCTCTTCTTATTGATGCATTGGTGTTAATCACCGGGGGACGAGCCTCCGCCGAGCATATTCGGTTTGGTGCCGAGGAAGCTCTGCTGGAAGCCTGTTTCCTCATCCCACTGACTCATCCTCTAGCGAGCAGATTGCAAGGGGACGGATACCTCCTTCCCGATCAACAGGACATTATCGTTCGTCGGATCTTATCGCGGTCGGGAAGGAATCGGAATTTCCTCAACGGGCAACTTGCCCCTCTTCAAACGATTCAAGACATCGGCCCTCAGTTGGTAGATATCCATGGCCAACATGATCAGCAATCATTGCTCTCCCCTAAGACCCAGCTCAAATTGTTGGATGCGTTTGGGAACCTTGAGGATGTCGTCGGATCCTATCAGGTGATGCACCGAGAATGGGTCGAGAAAAAGGCAGCTTTGGATGAATATGTGGTCCGGTTACGGGATCAAACCAATAGGCAAGATATTCTTCAATATCAATATGACGAGCTAGTCAAAATGCAGTTGCAGTCCGGAGAAGAAGAGACTCTCAGCCAGGAATACCATCGGTTGAAACATAGCGGTCGATTAGGAGAATTATCGAATCAAGCCTTTACGGCATTACATGAAGGCGAACGATCGATTCTGGATTATCTGGGTAAGGTGACTGAGTGGGTACAAGAGCTTGCAAAAATTGATGCGCACGGTGAATCGTGGGTCCCATTGTTGGAGGCAGCGAACATGTCGTTGCGGGAAGTGACAGATAACCTTCGGGATTACCGGACTCGGATCGAGTATGATCCTGAGAGAATGGATCTGATTGATAGTCGGTTGGCCGGTCTTCAGCGGCTGAAAAAGAAATATGGAAAGCCGGTCGAAGATTTAGTAGAACTTACCAAGACCCTTGAGCAAGATTTAGCGCAACTCCAAAATGGAGAAGAGCAGGTGCGGTATCTGCAAGCAGAAGTGACCAGTCGATATGAATCGATGAAGGCCTTGGCGGAAGACTTGTCGGCCAGGAGGAAAGCAGTTGCGAAGCATTTGGTCAAAGAAATCAAGCAGGAATTAGCGGCTCTTAAAATGTCGACAATGGAGGTGCAGGTTAATATTGAAATGGCCAACGGAGACAACCGATTTGGGACGGCAGGAATGGATCGTGTTGAGATGTTACTGGCTCCCAATCCTGGAGAACCGCTGATGCCATTGGGCCGGATTGCATCGGGTGGAGAATTGTCCCGAATTATGTTGGCCTTAAAAACCGTGTTTGCGGAAAATGATCAGACGCCTGTCGTCATTTTTGATGAAATTGACAGTGGGATTGGTGGGGAAGCCGGCAACGTCATGGGAAGTCGATTGCGTCAGTTGGCTCAATTTCATCAAGTGTGTTGTATCACCCATCTTCCGCAGATTGCCTCTCAGGCTCATGCACAGTTTGTGGTTGAGAAAACAACGCTAGAAGACCGAACCCTCACGAGGGTCCACGAAGTCACAGGAGTTCATCGGGAAACCGAAATCGCTCGCATGTTGGGAGGAGGCACGCTAACTCCCACTATCAGAAAAACCGCCGGTGAAATGCTGGATCGGGGAAACCGTCCTCACGTAGCCCCCGGTCACAATAAGCCCCCCAAAAAACCTGCCAAAACCTAATCTAAATTCGAATGAGCTTGATACATGCAGGATAGCCATTCATAAATGAGTGGATAGCTTTTTCTCTGTGTTCGAGAATTGTCAAGATCCGGCTTTCCAAAAAAATACGACAGCCATTCGTTTTGAAGCTAACGCATGGTCCCAGCCAAAATACGCTGTTGCAGAGTGGATGAGATCCGATTTATAGGCAACTAGGCGGTTAAAGACATACGGGACCTCCAGGATTTCTTTGAACATGGTGGGATCCATTTCCTGTGATACCCCAGGCACTTCGCTAAGACTTTCATAACCTTTTGGGCAATAGTTGCCGTCTGGTGGTTCACCGGGAAGATTCAGTCGGTAAAAGGATGTGCCGCAATGTGATGTGGGTGGGCTTGGATGGAGGTAGAGGACGGCGGCGTAGTTGCAAATTCTGGCAGAGTCGACATGTGGACGAGCGACCCCTTCAGCTCCTCCGCATATCTGAATGTGATTGTGCCCGGAAATTCCTGCCTCGTTATGCGATTGGGGAGAGAGGTTGGGAATACCTAAATGTGTGGTCACATAGCTTTCCACGGTGTGCAGTTCATCGGGAGTCAGAGCTCCAGGAGCCCGCATGCCGGGCCAGGGTTCCGGGCGCCAGGGGGATCCCAATGTCCAGGTTGGAATGGCCATACATCGTTGGGCAATCTCTAATGCGTTGGGAAGGGCCTGATCCTGAATCCAATAATCCTGGCCATGAATTAATTCGCGATAGGGGAGTCTGTTCATGAATACAAGCCAGACGGAGTGTGTGATCAGCGGAGAAAATTGTGAGACGACATGAAAATTCGTGGACGAAAATGGGCACCATAAAACGTCAGTCAGGGTGAGGTCAAGCGGATAGATTATTTGATAGCCTGGTGAGAATGTGATGGTTGTCATGATAAGCTACGATCAATGGTGGCAATGACCACATTGAAAAAAGAATAGACTGAAAGTTTTGAATCTGAAGGGATGAAGGAGAGTGCCTATGCTCAATCCAGCGGTGTCCGACATTGATCAACTGTTGACTGAGACCCTTCAGATCATCAAGGTTGAGGAGGTCACGCGTTACTATTGGGAACAGGGTGAGTTCTTGGCTTTAGAGCATTTGATCCCCACTCAGATTGTTCAGGAATTTATGCGGGAAGTAGAGCGGGTGCGGCCCCAAATCAATCGAAACTTTATACCAGGGCATAAAAAGGGGGGAAGTGTCAGTTTTTATCTTCTGCAGCAATCGGCTCCGGCCATTCTTGCGTTCTATCACCACCAGGGATGGATCGACCTTTTGAGCCGGATTGCCGGAGTTCCGTTAATGCTGTGCCCTGAGGAGGATCCCCATTCCTGTGCACTGTATTTTTACACCGAGGCTGGAGATCATATCGGGTATCATTATGATACCTCGTATTATAAGGGTAAACGATTTACGGTTTTATTGGGATTGCAGGATCAATCAAGCAGCCGCTTGGTCTGCCGTTTACATACCAAAGAACAGGGTCGAGAGGTTAAAGAGTTATCCCTTCCGACTGATCCAGGTACATTTATTTTCTTTAATGGCGATAAATTGCATCATGCCGTTACGCCGCTGGGGGCTGGAGAAGAGCGGGTTGTGCTCACGCTACAATACGTCACCAATCCGTCCATGGGTCTGGCCCAACGGTGGTTTTCAAACATGAAAGATGCCGTGGGATATTTTGGATGGTCGGCCATGTTTCGAAAACCCCATCGTTAGAACCTTCCTCCTTATCCCTCCTCAGTGCAACCCGATTAACACGACAGTTGTATTGTCTTCTCCACCTAATCGGTTGGCAGTATCCACAAGTGTTCCGCATATCGCTTCGGCCTGTGGAGCTTCCTTGCGGATAATCGTTTGAATTTCCTGATCAGTCAGCATTTTTGTGAGTCCGTCTGAACACATCAGAATGAGATCCGATGGCTCAAGCGGATAGGTCTGAATGGTAGGACGTGTCTCAGGATCAATTCCAAGGGCTTTGGTTAACACATGTCGAAGGGGGTGAGTGCGAACCTGTTTGGCTGTAATGAGATTCAGGGCTAACCGTTCCTCCATAAGGGTATGATCTTTTGTCCAGAGCGAAAGTGTGCCCTGCCTAAAGAGATAGGCGCGGCTGTCGCCGGCATGCGCCACGCTTGCCTGGTATCCTTTAGGAGAATGCGTGATGGCGACCACGATGATGGTTGTTCCCATCCCTTTCAGGGATTCGTCTTTTGCTGCGGCGTTTCGAATACGTTGATTGGCGGATTCAAGAGCTTGATCCAGCAGCGATTCTAATTTGTCAGGTTGAACGGAGGGAGAAATTTCAGTAGAGAGCTGGGTTCGGACGACATCGGGAATGGCTTTGACCGCAATCTGGCTGGCTACCTCCCCCCCGGCATGTCCGCCCATCCCATCTGCCAACACCCACAATTGTAGGGAGTTATCGAGTGAAAAGGCATCCTGGTTCAGTTTTCTAACTAGACCGAGGTCCGTCAATCCGACGCCGGTCCATTTGTCAGAGCGTTGCGCGGATGTCATAGGAAATCAATAAATTCAGGGAGTCCATGACGTTGGACCAAACGGTTGTAAATAAGGTCGGCCAAAGGCTCCAGGTTTTTGCAATCTGCCTCATTGTATTGGATGAGTACATCTCTAGAGTTCGATTGTCCGAGTTGCCATTCTCCCCACAGGCGGACCGCATCCCACCCCGTCAGTCCTTCCACCAAAGTCGGGCGATAACAGCCTATTTCGGTCTCAATTGCCTTCAGCCCACCTTTTAATCCGAGACGTCTGGCCGCAAAACACAAGTCGATATGGGGATGATCCATCCTCAAGTCTGGATATTTGGCCTTTAAAAATGGCAAGTCAAAGCCTGAGCCAAAGAAGGTCACAAGAAGATCGTATGAGGCAAATTCCGCCTGCAAGCGTTCACCGGATAAGTTTTCTCCTTGAATCAACGTGGTCATGCGACCTTTTCCGTAAATACCCACCACCGTAATCTCGCCATCGGGGAACGGAATTCCGTTTGTCTCAATATCGAGAAACGCTGCCTGAGATCGAAAATTAGGATAAAGACGCCAGTGGTCACGCGCTTTCAGGATGCGGGTAAAAAAACGGGAATTCTGTGCCTTCCACTGTTTTTGTGCTTCCAGAATGTCTTCATCATATTGGGCTTTTCGAAACGGGGATATGCGGGGTGCGATAGGTTTTTCGAGGAAAGTATCCCATGTGCCAATGCCATCCTCCCACCAGAGGCGTTCAGTGGATTCTCCAATGCCGGGTAAAAAAAGAAATGTGGATTGTAACATGAGTCTTAACGCGAAGAGAGGTTAATTCTAACCTTGATTTCACCAAGAGGACAAGCTACATTCGATGCAATCTTGAGATCTTCGTTCATTCCTAGCATAAGCGAGAATATATGGAATTCCGTCCTCAGAAAATCAAAATGACCATCGGTGGGATCCAGGTCATTGCACAACTCAAACCGAATCGAACCGCACAGGCTGTGGTCGAAGCTCTTCCTATTGAGGCCCCAGTGAATCAGTGGGGAGAAGAGTTTTATTGCAACATGCCGGGGGTCAAAGACTATCGAGAAGTTGCCACCACTCAGGTAAAAGTTGGCGATGTCGCTTTTTGGGGCATGGGGGGAATGTTGGCGGTCTTTTTTGGACGCACTCCTATGAGTCTCGGAGATGATCCGGTTCCTGCTGATCGAGTGAACGTCATTGGAAAAGTAATAGGGGATCCGAAAGTGTTGAGGGAGGCCACAGGGGCGTCCCTTATGAGAGTGGAACAGCTTCCTGAAGGAACCTGATGCGACTCAATAAGGTTCGCGTACATCATATGGCCGTCTCAGTCATTGAACGATTACAGTCGAGTGGATTGTTACAGATTCAAGGGAAACCGGAAGTGGTGATTCAGAAATTGGAAGCAGCCATTCTATCCGAGTTGCAGGTGGAAGATCGTTTGAACGCGGATGTCCGGGAGATGTTGAAACAGTTTGAACGAGAGTTTGCAGAAGGTCGGGCGGATTATCAGAAAATGTTTACGATGGTGAAACAAAAGCTCATCAAGGAACGCGGGGTCATTTTATAGGGTATAGGGCAGAAAGGACGTTGAATGCCATAGGACTGAATTGCTAATGAATACACCCATTCTCAGCGACGAAAAACAAACTCATCTTGCCCATGTAATTCTGACTAGTGTCACCGACATGCCCGAGGCAAAGATGATTGGCGATTCTGCTCATGCTCTTCGTGAAGTGAAGCGCGTGCTGGCCGAGCACATGAAAGCAGAGGAGGAATTGGTTCAAAAAGTGCGGAGTCGATTGCAATCATATGCACGGCCGATTCCAGAAGGTTCCCAAGAATGGGATGTCCTTTATCAAAAAACCTACCAGGAAGAATTACGCAAGCGGAACCTTACCTGAAGAACTCCTCCTTCCATCCCTCCAGATTTCTGCTTTTCAGCGAGTGGGCCGCCAACTCTTTTATCGTGCAGATGCCTATCCCTGGAACTCACTTGAGGGCCAATGGTATGGTTTGGGACGGGTACTCTCATGAATGATCGTGAAAAGACCATGCATGCTCTTGGAGCCGCCACCCTCTCCATTTTACCGGGGATCGGTCATCTGTACTTAGGTGTCAAACGCGGGAATATTTACCTGGTCTGTGGGATTTTTTTATTGATTATTTCCAAGTTTTTCTGGCCGACAGGGTGGCTAATTTATATGCAATTTGCCATTCTGGCTGGCTTCGATGCGTTTGCATTTGGTAAGCGCGGAAGAGGATTATTTTAACCATCTGCCAGCCACATGGAGACCGTAGAATGAAGCAAGGCGATCGTCCCATGCCGAGGTTAGTGTTGCTAGATTGGGGTTTGAGAATTTTGGTGACCTTAATAGGGTTAAATGCCTCACTGGCTCAGGCGGCTAATTTGTCGGTGACTGATTTGCTCACCTCTCCCGGGAAGCCCATTCAGTTACAAGCACGTTTAACCAATCCCGAGGCCGAAGGGGAAATTGGTTTGCCGGACCGCCCCTTGGAATTTATTGTGCATGGCCGGACGGTGGGCCAGGCGAATACCGACGCGCACGGGTGGGCTCGGCTCGACTTTACTCCCAGTATGCGGGGGAATTTGTCAATCATTGTGAAGGTGGTGACACCATCTAAAACCGAGGCCATCGAAGGAAAAGGGGTCCTCCTATCCTGGGAACGTCGTCGTCCTATATTGCTGATTGACTTGGCGGTGTTAGTGGAAGGGGAACTGATCATGGATCCGCCCCCGCCTGAACCCTATGAGGATCCGGGCCTCATATTAGGAGATGCCCATCCGGCAGCAGCGGCAGAATTGGGCAAGCTTGCGCAATTTTATTACAACCTTGTGTATCTGGACTTGACCGGGCGAGGGCATCTTGAACATATTCAGGATTGGTTGCGCGAGCACCAATTCCCTCCAGGAATGATTAGAATCCTTCCGAAGACGCCAACGGCATTGATCGAGCTCATACACGATCTGAAAACAGAGGGGTGGGAAAAAGTGAGTGGAGGTATCGGGCGCACGGCAGAGTTTGCGGAAGTACTCGTTCAAAATCGTTTGCAAACCGTGATTTTACCGCTACCACAGACAAAGGGTCGGTTTCCACGCCGGGCCATTGTCCTCGATGATTGGTCACGTATTCGACGGCATCTTTGATGGAGCCAATTAGCAAATAGGCGGTCGACGATCGGTCCAACGACCGGATGTGGATATTATAAATTCTATATAATTTTCTATTCATGAAACCGATTGTAGGGAAGAAGTCTTCGTGAAGGCAGCACGACCCAAAACCCGTTTTGTGTGTCAGGAATGTGGATATCAAGGCGTCCGCTGGAGCGGTCGGTGTCCGGAATGTGCGCAATGGAATTCTTTGCGGGAGGAGGTTGATCGAGATCTTTCAACCCTTCAAGAGCGAAGTGTCGCCGCAGGAACACCGGAGGCTGTTCCAATCAGCTCTATTGAACAGACTCAGGAGTTTCGTCTTCAGGCTGGTATCCAAGAACTGAATCGAGTGCTCGGTGGGGGAGTGGTTCCAGGATCGGTTATCTTGATTGGAGGCGACCCTGGAATTGGTAAAACGACGCTTTTGCTCCAAACCCTTGCCTCCCTGGGAACGGCCAAACAGGTCGGGTTGTATGTATCGGGAGAAGAATCACCTCAGCAAATTAAGATGCGGGCGGATCGTATAGGCATTCAATCCCCCAACCTGTATGTGGCTGCTGCCACCTCCCTGGAAGAAATTTTCAAAGTGGCTGAGCAGATGAATCCCGGTGTTATCGTCGTGGATTCCATTCAAACAGTTTTTACGCAGGAACTCACATCGGCCCCAGGGAGTGTCAGCCAGGTTCAGGAGGTTGGCTGCCGCCTGATGTGGTATGCCAAGCGGACGCATGTTCCTATCTTTATTATCGGGCATGTGACGAAGGAAGGCGTGATTGCCGGGCCAAGGCTTCTGGAACATATTGTCGATACGGTGTTGTATTTTGAAGGAGACAAAGGCCAGAGCTACCGAATTCTTCGAGCCGTGAAAAACCGCTTCGGGCCGACCAATGAAATCGGGGTTTTTGAAATGAAGGATGAGGGGTTGACCGAGGTTGGGAATCCCTCCGAACTGTTTTTAACGGGACGCATCGGACATGGGGCCGGATCTATTGTCGTGTCGAGCGTGGAAGGGTCTCGGCCCTTATTGGTTGAGCTGCAGGCTCTGGTCGCGGAGACCACCTACCCCATGCCGAAACGTATGGCCAAAGGTGTGGAAGTGAATCGGGTGTCCTTGCTGTTGGCCGTTCTTGAAAAACGATTGGGGTTGCACTTTAGCGGGTACGATGTGTACGTGAACGTGGTAGGAGGGCTTCGGATTGATGAGCCGACCGTTGACGTGGGCATCGTCTGTGCGGTGCTTTCCAGCTTTCGGGAGTTAGCGTTGGATCCCAGATTGGTCGTGATGGGCGAGGTCGGGTTGGGTGGAGAGGTCCGGCCGGTGCAACATGCGGACTTACGCATTCGCGAGGCGATGAAATTGGGGTTTCAACGCTGCGTGGTTCCTGAGCCGAATCGTAACCAATGGAAACCTGTGGCTGGCATGGAAGTCGTTGGCATTCGTGACATTGGGGATATTTGGGAAACGGTTGTGAGTCCTGCCTCATAAATGGCGTGGTCAATCGGATTAGTTATTATGAATGCTGTCAGTCGCTGGTTCTTGTTGCCGCTGGTGTTCCTTGTCGGATGCGCCGGAATCTTTCAAGGATCATTACAACTGGTTGAAGACGAGCCGGACCGACGGAAGGTATTCCAAGCCTTACGTCAAAAAGAGTCGACCATTCGCACCCTTCGAGGATTATTTCAGGCGTCCATCTCTGGTTCCGGAGTGCCGCTTTCCCAAAATGTTCTTGGCACGGTTTCGTATGTGCATCCCGATATCTTGGATCTGAAAACCTTTATCCGTATGGGTGTTCCCGTGATGACTTTTCATCGCAGGGGCAACGAGTATGAATTGTATTTATCCGGTGAAGACAAGGTGATCACCGGAAGAGTAGATGAACCTCAGGAGCGTTCACCCTGGGATCACACCGTGATGCTGAGCCTTCGTGCGTTGGATGCCATGTTGGGTAAAGTCTCGGGGGTAGGCGATGAGGAGGCTCGCGTGTGGAAGAATAACGAACACTATCGCATTGATCTGGCTGCAAACCCATCCTCATCTATCTCATCTCAGGATGAGTTCACCGTACGGACGTGGGTGGATGTCCAGACCCTGGATCTGACGTCGATTGAATACCGACGCTCGTTCGATGACATTGTCGTGTTTGTAGAATGTGAAGATTATCGAGAGGTGAAAGTCGCCACGGGCGAAGAGAGCGCTCCGGTTCGATTGCCGTTTCTGGTTCGGGCGACAGACTATCGGCCCAGCGGAGGATCCATTACCCTGCACTTCAAGGAGTTTATCGTCAATGCGGCCTCATAGTTGCCCTAATGCATCAAGGGACCACTAATCGGTAAGTCAGGATCCATCACTATGTTGTTTTTAGCTCTAGAATCTGCCACCTCCCATCAGAGTGTGGCCGTGTTCCGGGACCAACAGCTGTTAGCCAGTCTGGCCTGTGAGTCGGGGCAACCTTTGACCCCGCAACTCATCCCCACCATAGATCGGCTGTTATCCTCGGTCTCTTTGCAGTTATCAAATCTTGAAGGCTTGGTAGTGTCCATAGGACCGGGGACGTTCACCGGATTACGGGTGGGCTTGGCGACCATGACGGCCTTCCGGCTGGCTTTACAGATTCCTTTGGTGGGAGTTTCTACACTCGAAGGGCTTGCCTGGAATCATCCTGTTACCGAGCTCCCTCTGCTCAGCACTATCGGTATTCGGCAGGAAATCGTGTATTGGGCACTGTTTCGTTGGGAGAATCACCGGATGGTGTGCGTGAAAGAGTCACGCATTGGGGACATCATGGAGGTCTGTGGCGGTCTGACCGAGCCGACCGTTGTGCTCGGAGATGGGTGGATGCAAAATCGGACGACTCTCCTTTCAAAAGGGTTCTCTCTTATCGAAGCTCCTCCCGATGAGCAATGGCCATCAGCCAAAGGGATTGGGTTGGCAGGACGGGTCCTGCTGGAACGACGGGCTCTCCTTCCGTTAGGCTGCACCCCACATTATATTCAGCCATCGTATGCAGAAATATCGAAAACGAAAAGCTTGGATCCCATCGGGTGAGACTTTTCGGGTACCTGGTCCTGTGACATCAGAGGAGTGGAAGCATGGGCGCACATGACCCTGTCGTGGGGAGTGAACTTTCACACAATGAGGGTATCCGATTGGCCACATTGGCTGATTTGGACGCATTGGTGAGTCTGGAAGAGGCCTGCTTTTCTGTTCCCTGGTCGGAAAAAAGTTTTGAAGCCGAATTGCAAGGGAATGCCTTTAGCCGAATTCTTGTCATCCCAGGTTCAAAGGAACAACAGGAAATTCCCTTGCTGGCCTATTGCTGCGTGTGGGTGATTTTTGAAGAAATCCGCTTTTTAAATCTGGCGGTTCACCCTCATTTCCGTGGGCAGGGATTGGCTAAGCAGTTAATTTTACAAGCTTTATGCATCGGGAGTGCTCAGGGATGTTGTCGGGGAATGTTAGAGGTTCGGAACTCCAATCAGGGGGCGAAACGTCTCTATGAGAGCTTTGAATTTAAGGAATATGGCAGAAGAAGTTCCTACTATACGAATCCAAATGAGGATGCTATCCTTATGATTCTGGAGCCTCTGTTCAAGCCTAAATCTGACAAAAACGATCTCCTGGGAATCCCGGCCGAATGTAAATAAGCAACGGTCACCAGTTCAACATTCACTACTAACACAGGAGGGCACCGATGGTGACGGACGAACAAATCGCCGAAAATTTGCGGGCATCCAATGTGGAGTATCAGGAGTTGGAGGAATCCCATCACCGGTTGGATCTGGAGCTTCAGCAGTTATTAAAACACCATGTGTTGACTCCTCAGGAAGAAATTCTTAAAAAACATTTACAGAAGGAAAAGCTTGGCAAGAAAGATCGAATGGCCGCTCTGATTCGTGAACATCGTGCCTCACGTGATAATGCCAAAACACCTGGTTAATCCGAACGGCTACTTCGCACTTTAAGTCCCACTTTCTAATGGCTGCTTTTTCCCCTTCCATGGCCATGAATGCGGTGGTGCATCCCCTACAGCGCCACATTCGTGATATTAAACGCCGGTTACTGATCGTGGGAGCCACGATCATGGTGTTTTTTGTTATAGCATTTTCCTACTCATCCATTCTCATCGACTGGTTCAAACGGCCATTTGAAGATGATCTGATTTTTTACGCTCCGGCAGAGGCATTATTTGCCTCCATAAAAATCTCTTTTATGGCGGCGGTGATTGCCAGTGTCCCTATCATTCTGTACCAATTTTGGAAATTTATTGAGCCGGCGTTGCTCCAGAAGGAGCAACGATGGGCCGTGCCGCTTTTCTTCCTCGGGTTGGGGTTTTTCCTTCTAGGGTTGGGCTTTTGCAATATGGTGATCCTGCCGTTGGTCATCAACTTTTTTGTCACGTTCGGCATGGATCGAGCCATTACTCCAGAATTAGCTGTCGGCACCTATGTCGATTTTAACGTCAAATTTCTTCTGGCGTTTGGCTTTGCGTTTGAAATTCCACTGGTGCTTTCTCTTTTGGCCCGCGTGGGTGTCATTCAAGCATCTGTCCTTGTTCGGTTCCGCAAGCATGCGGCGCTGGTGGCGTTGATTCTTTCTGCGGTGATCACCCCGGACGCGACAATGTTCACCATGCTATTAATGGCGGTCCCGTTGATCATTCTATATGAAATAGGTATTTGGGGGGCAAAGGTCTTTGGGCGTGCTCCTCTGCCGGCGGGGGAGAAGTGTGAAGCGACTGAGGAGGGAGAGGCACCCGACCATGCAGCAAAAGATTAAATGGATTAGACCCGTTCACCAATCGACCCGAATGCCAAGACCTCTATGGAATTGTCTTGTGGGCACAGTTGCCTCGTTCTGGCTTATGGGATTTTCCGGAATTGGAGAAAGTCATTCTCTAATACCGCCGTGGTTTTCCGTCTCGAATATTCCGTCTCTTCATCCGGATGATTCCCAAAACTCCCAAAAAGGATTTTCCCCCAGTATTCAAACCCTCGTGGTGACCCCGGACGGAGTTGTCTATGCAGGATCCTTTGGAATGGGGCTTTTTCGGAGCCAGGATAAGGGGAAATCCTGGGAGCCGTTGAATCGAGGCTTAACCGACCCTTTCTTGCTGTGTCTGGCCGTGATTCCCGGGAAGCATATCTATGCCGGGACAATGCGTGGTGGAATTTATCGGCTTGAACTCAAGGGGACGACGTGGGAGTCTATTGGAACCGGATTACATGAGTCGGAAGTCAAATCATTTTTGGTTCACCAGGATGTCGTGTATGCGGGAACAGGAACCGGGGTGTATCGGTGGGTTGAAGCTGAGAAACAGTGGGTCACTGTCGGAGCCGGATTGGATCGGATTCTGGTTCCGGGCCTTGCCATTATGGATGATGGCAAGCTGTTAGCGGCGACTTCAGGCAAAGGTCTCTTTCATCTGGAGACACAACACTCTCCTCCTTCTACATGGGTGGACTCCCAATCAGTATTTGTCGATCCACGGGAGCGGTTGCCGCATCGCTATCTTCGGGTCATTGCCGTCAATGAGGCGCAACACATTTTTTTAGGGACACAGGATGGGGGGATTTTCACGAGTACGGATCGAGGGCATTCCTGGTCCTCCCTCAGTCGGAATCTTCCCAATGATTCAATCAGAAGCATTGTCCCCGATCATAAAGATGTCATTGTGGCGACGGGAAACGGAATTTTTCGTTGGAAAAATGATCAGCAAAAATGGATGGACATGAATACCGGGTTGACTAACCTGGCTATTCAAAGTCTCACGAGATCGAATGCCGGCGAGTTATATGCCGGAACCAGTAGCGGAGCATTTCGGAGTCAAGACGGGGGTGCGCATTGGACGAATATTAGCCAGGGGTTGGGTATCCAGTTGGTTCCCAAAGGCCCTTATGAATAAATCGGTGGAACGGAAAGGACGGGATGATGAGCGACGCAACACTTGAAAGTCAGGCAATCACTATTCACATCCAGGTGAACGGCGAGGCCTGGGGGGATATCCACTTAAAGCTTTTTCCGGATGTCGCGCCTAACCATGTCCAGAATATGTTGAAATTAGCCAAGGAGAAGTTTTATGACGGCACGACATTTCATCGGGTGATTCCCAACTTTATGATTCAAGGGGGAGATCCCAATAGTAAGGATCACGATCGGTCACGCCATGGAATGGGTGGTCCAGGCCATCGCGTCAATGCGGAATTTAGCTCCAAGCCTCACAAACGCGGAACGCTATCGATGGCGAGATCACAAGATCCCAATAGCGCGGGCTCCCAGTTTTTTATTTGTGTGGCGGATTCGAGTTTTTTAGATGGTCAATATACGGTCTTTGGTGAGGTGGTGAGTGGTATGGAGACCGTGGATCGAATCGTCAGTGCCAAGCGGGATGCCAATGATAATCCTTTTGAACGAATTGAAATGACGATGAGTGTCACTGAAGCGAATGCCTAAGCCTTGGCGCGGCGTCTGGTTGTGTTGCCTATTTATTGGATGGCTATTCGCGGGATGTGTTGCCCCTCCATTCTATTCCTACCTGGTCTATGAAAATCCCACTTCTTTTGTTCGCCTTGAGGTCTCCCCATGGGTCGATCCTAATATTCCTCAGACATTGAATGAGCATCCCGCTACCCTGTCTCGCCGCCAAATGATCGAGGCCCTGAGCGGATTACGGGTGCGTGAGTATCGTTCCGGCCCCATTCGCTGGATTCGTGGCCTCGCGGATCCCGAGCCGGCTTTCAATAAGGAGGAAATTGAATTATTGGTGCCACGATTGCTGGAGGGACTAGGATTAGCTGTTCCCCAGGAACTGGTCACGTTTTACATCAGTCACCCGGTGAATGCTACGAAACGGGAAGTGACTTCCGGAGGGATGTATGTCAGAGATGGGCATCTCCACGTCATCATCAGTAATCACCGTACTAACTATGAGATTCCCCCTGCAGGACTGATCTATGATCGGCGGTATCCACTGTTTTCTCTTGCTCCACTTGACGTGGATTTACTCTATGAGACAGAAGAGACGGTACTGCCGAAAAAGAAAAGTTTATGGGACGCTATTTTTGGAGACGAACATAGCGGCGAAATAGTTCTCGATCTTTCCCGATTGTCGATGATGAAAATGTAAGGATGGGTCCTAAGGTGACCGGTAGGGGATGTGATAGGGGGCGGGACTGCCATCTACGGGTCCTATAGCAATGGTGTTGGGTTGAGAGAGGCGCAAGGATGCTTAAGGGATTTTGAGCAGGTCATAAAGACAGCAGGCATTCTCCTTGATAGAGCCGTACGATCATGAAAAACATGGTTTCTAAAAGTCCCAAAATTTCACGGCAGGCGAAGGTCTCGCCTCAAGAATCCGTGTGTAATCGCTTACGGGATAGAAGAAAAAAACAGGGAATCTCACAGGCAGAATTAGCAGTCCTTGTTGGCCTGACACGACAAGCAGTCTACGCCATAGAGGCCAATCAATATTTGCCAAGCACCCACATTGCCCTACGGTTCGCTCGTGCGTTGAAGTGCCGAGTTGAGGATCTTTTTATCCTTGCCGATCATGAAGAAACTGTTGAAGCTGAGTTCATTGGTGGGACAACGCCACTGGGTCAGCCAACAAGGGTGAAGCTGTCATTCGTTGGATCCCGGATACTGGCCAGACCGATGGCCGAACTGGGCGATGTGTTGAATTTTGTGATGCCGGCTGATGGAATAATTCAGGAACAGGGGAAGAAATCTTCCAGCGGAAAAAGGCCCTCTGTGCAGGTTCAATTACTGAATTCTTTGGACGTGATCAAAAAAGGGATTCTTATTGCCGGGTGTGACCCGGCGTTATTTCTCGCCGGCGAGCATGTCCGCAAGATAAATACCCTGGCGGGAATTACGAATTGGACGATGGGAAGCGCGAATGCACTCCGTGCTCTGCAACGGGATGAAGTGCATATGGCGGGATTGCATCTTGTGGATGTGAAATCCGGGCAAAGTAACGTTCCGTATCTGAAACGCCATATTCCTGGTCATGATTTTGTCGGAGTGCGCTTTGCTTCTTGGGTGCAAGGCCTGTTGGTTTACCCGGGAAACCCCAAACACATCGGTGGTGTGGATGACTTTGGCCAGTCGGGACTTCGTCTCGTCAATCGGGAATTGGGAGCCGGAGCGAGATTTCTTTTGGATTCCCTGCTTCAGAAATCAGGATTCACTGGAGACCAGGTACTGGGATATGCGCACGAAGTACCGTCTCATCTCGAAGTCGCTCGCCTGATTCGAGATGGCATGGCTGACGTGGGCATTGGAGTGGAAGCCGCAGCTCGTCATTATGGTCTTGGTTTCATTCCGCTTCGCGAAGAACAGTATGACTTAATTATGCGCAGAGAATTTCTAAAATCCCACCCTATCATGTCTCAATTTCTTGATGCGATGGTCAGTCAACCATTCAGGCGGGAAATCGAATCACTGGGGGGATATACGGTGACGGAAATCGGAAAAATTCTTCATTGGTAAAGCTGGCTCTCTCCCGATATCCCTGGTATGTCCGGAGATACGGCCCAGGGCCATATGTTTTACTTGCGTAAAGCTGCCAGGAACGTTTCGGCTGCGTTAAGCCGCTTTGAGGCAATGGACATCAGCTGAGGTCGTTGGAGGTGCGGGTAGAATTGTCCTATTAAGAAAGTCTTAAGGACTGCAGGTCTTACCATTGAACACTTTACAGGAGGAACCACTTCTGGCTAATTTCCAGGATTTAACCAATGGTGGGGTGTTATCTGATCGCATTTCGACGATCACGTCGATGATATCTCCTACATCCAATGTCTTCAGTTGAATCTTTGCCACTTCATCAACTTGAACCCATTGAATGCCAGAATCGGTGGTAATTAAAAATACCCCTTTGTCAGATTCAATTTTCATAATGGGGCTGTTGAACTTCTGCAGCGAGGTGGAAGCTTCCGCAAACACCTGTGAACCCGGCTGAAAAAATACAATCAACCCTAGCAGAAAACCTAACAGGTGATGGGGGATTGGCATAATTTTCTCCTCTTGTTGCTTTGAGAAGCCTTTCTCATTATCTCAAGATCTCGGGTGTAAGTCTATGCTCTTTCCAATAAAAATTGCAGGCATGATTGGGAGGACACCACTTAGGGCAAGGTATGGATGGGAACTTCTGTGGCTTTGGATTCCTGGATTTTATAGGCCCGGACTACGGGTTGATCCGTATGCTCTAGGGAAATAATCAAGTGAAACGGTTCCGGGAGGTGGAGTTTGGCTCGGTAGCTTTCAAATTCCATGGCAATAGTAATATCCGTTTGAGATGGCCTAGCCGGACTAAAGGTGTGGGAATGGTAAAAACCTAACAGATTAAGATTTTTTGAACGAATGTCCCGCTGAGCCATGGCCATTTCCCTGGCATCCATCTGAAAGGCGATATCCGCTCGCTCCTCCGGCGATAAGCGTTGCAGGTCGGACAATTTGGCTCCGTCAAAGCGTGTCAGATCCTGTTCTGATAACTCAGCCAGAATATTGGTAATGCGATAGTCCTCGGCGATGGTATTTTCTGTTCCTGAGAGAATGCCGCAACATTCATGGGGAGCTAGCTCCCGGGCATGAAGAATCATATTGTTGATGATGCTGGACGGAATGGCAAGCATGGACCTATATGCTACAGGAGACTTCCTGTTCCACAAGTTTGGTGATTGTGGGATGAGGTCCACAAAGAGGACAGTCTGGAGATTTTGGGCGACCAACCTTTCTGAATGTCATATCCAGGGCATCGTAGAGAAGAAGATGTTTGGCCAAACTTTCTCCAAGACCAAGGACTTCTTTAATAGCTTCATTGGCCTGCAAAACTCCAATGGTCCCGGCTAACACGCCTAACACCCCGGCTTCTTGACAATTTGGCACAAGGCCGGCGGGGGGAGGCTCTGGATATAAACAGCGATAACAGGGAAATCCTTCATGAGGCTTGATGGTGGCTAATTGTCCTTCAAAGCGAAAAATGCTTCCTGAAATCAGTGTCCTTTTCGCAAAAAAACAGGCATCATTGACGAGAAAACGTGTGGAAAAATTGTCTGATCCGTCCAATATGATGTCATAGGCTTCAATTAAGGAGAGGATATTGGTGGCGCTTACGTGTTCGGGATACAGCTTGAGTGTGGTTTCAGGATTGAGGGCTGACAATAATGTTCTGCCGGATTCAACCTTTGAAACACCTATCCGGTCGGTTGTATGCAAAATTTGCCGTTGCAGATTGGATAAGTCTACGACATCGCCATCAGTCAGACCTAAGGTTCCTATTCCGGCCGCAGCCAGATACAGAGCTGCCGGAGAACCAAGCCCTCCTGCTCCAATCACCAGGATTTTGGCATCCTGTAACTTTTTCTGTCCTTTGCCACCCACTTCCGACAGAATGATCTGACGGCTGTAACGCTGGATTTGAGATTCAGTAAATTCCATGAGAAGCGAAATCCTTATTCAACGACGTTCAGTTCAATTGGATCTACCATGCAGCCTTTTTGACGAAGACCCTGAATAGCCCGGTCAATTTCATCCGTTTCTCCAGAAAATTCCACATCCATCCATCCGGTCGTCTCACGGACATCGGCACGTCGAATACTGGGCACCACCTGGTATTCCTGTCCGATTTCATACAGGATGGGAGAAGGAATTTTATCTTCGGGATAGCGAATGTGAAAGCGTAGTTTGGCCATCATGAACCTCCTGCGATTGCGGGGATGATGGAGACTTCATCTCCGTCTTTCAGTGGGGTGTCCTTGCCGGTCAAAAACCGAATATCTTCCTCGTTGACGTAGATATTGATGAACCGTCGTACCTCTCCCTGTTCATCATAGACTCGTTCCTTAATGCCGGGATGGGCAGACCCCAGGTTGTCAATAATTTCCGACACCGTGTTCCCTGCTATTTCCACCTCGCTTTTTCCTCCGGTCATGGGGCGCAAGGGAGTGGGAATTCTGACCTTAATCATGCTGACTCCTCTATGGCAAAAGTCTTAATAAAGTGACTGAGACTGGGTGGGATGCGAAATGGGCGTCCAACGGAATCGACGACCGCTTCCTGGGTTTTCAGTCCGTTACCGGTAATGTAGGCCACAGTCACATCATTTTTTTGAATGCGCCCTTGTTTTACCAATTTGCGAAGGACGCCGATGGTGACCCCCCCGGCGGTTTCAGCAAAAATCCCTTCGGTTTGAGCCAGAAGTTTAATGCTCTCCACTATTTCATCATCGGTGACGGCCTCCATGGCCCCCTGACTTTCCGCGGCGGTTTTTAAGGCATAATATCCATCCGCCGGATTGCCGATGGCCAGTGATTTGGCAATAGTGTGTGGCTTCACCGGTTTAAAAAAATCCCGATTCTCACGAAATGCCGTGGCAATGGGGGAGCAGCCCTCTGCTTGCGCCCCGTTTACCTTGGTCTTCACCGAATCCACGAGGCCCAACTTCTCAAATTCTTTGAGCCCTTTCCAAATTTTCGTGAGCAAGGAGCCCGAAGCCATGGGCACCACGACCTGATCCGGAGCCCGCCACCCTAATTGCTCGACTGTTTCAAAAGCCAAGGTTTTTGAGCCTTCAGCATAATAGGGGCGGATGTTGATGTTGACGAATGCCCAGTGACGTTCTCCCGCGATTTCGCTGCAAAGTCGATTGACATCATCATAGTTTCCTTCAATTTCCACGACATTGGGACGATAAATCAAATTCCCCAGCACCTTCGCGGCTTCCAGGTCACCGGGAATAAACACATAGCATTTCATCCCTGCGGAGGCTGCATGGGCCGACACGGAATTTGCCAGATTGCCGGTTGAGGCACAGGCGACTGTTTCAAATCCCAGTTCTCTGGCTCGAGTTAAGGCAATGGCCACCACGCGATCTTTAAACGACAGCGTTGGATGATTGACGCAATCATTTTTAATGTACAGGTTGTCCAGTCCGAGGAATGCTCCAAGGTTTTTGGCGTGAACCAGCGGAGTAAATCCGGCATGAAGACCGATGAAATTCGTGCCTTCCACGGGGAGGAGATCCACATATCGCCAAAGGCTGTGAGGACCGGATGCAATCTTGTCACGCGTCATGACCTGTTTGATGGCGGCATAATCGTATTTGACTTCCAGTGGTCCAAAGCATAATTCGCATACATGAATATCCTGGGTAGGATATTCTTTCCCGCACTCCCGACACACCAGAGCTTGCATTTTTTTCATAGCATCATCCTCCCCTCTTAACCGGTGGGGTTTATCCGTTGGTTAGCGTTGTAGCCGATGGTTGAAGTTGGCACGCCTCTTGTTCATAGTCGATGAGCTCCGTCAACGAAGGATTTGGGCCGCAAAGTGCACAGGAAGGATTCCGTTTGACGCGAATTTCTCGAAACGCGGTGGTGCGTGCGTCAAAATCCAGGATGCGGTTCGTCAATGGCGTTCCAATGTTGAGGATGAGTTTCATGGCCTCTGTGGCCTGAATGGTCCCGATAATTCCCGCAACGACTCCAATGATTCCGGCCTCCTGGCAGGTAGGAACCACGCCGGCGGGCGGAGGATTTTTGAAAATACAACGGTAGCAGGCGGATTGATTGGGAATAATAGTGAAGACCCGTCCTTCAAACCGGAGGATTCCGCCATGGACGAGGGGCTTATTCTCCATATAACAGGCGTCATTGATCAAAAATTTTGCCGGGAAGTTGTCGACGCCATCGATAACGATATCGTATTGGCTGATCAGGTCTCGAGCATTGCGAGACGTCAATCGTTCTTCATGCATGTTGACCTGGACATCAGGGTTTAACGCCAGAATTTTTTCTTTGGCCGAAAGCACCTTGGACCGTCCTACATCCGGAGTATGATGAAGAATTTGTCGTTGAAGGTTGGAAAGATCCACCACATCACTATCAATCAATCCAATAGTGCCAATGCCGGCTGCGGCAAGGTAATAGGCGACAGGGCTTCCTAGACCTCCAGCTCCAACGATAAAGACTTTGGCCTGCGATAACTTTTTCTGACCCTTGCCGCCCATTTCGGGTAGTAAAATGTGTCGGCTATAACGGGTAATCTGATCTTCTGTGAAACTCATATGATCTCTGACCTTTGACGGTGTATGGGGTCATCCCCACATTAGAGGAGAATGAGGCGTGTTGATATTCAAAAATAATTCTTGGCCATGAAAATTTTTTTCAAAAAGCCGATATGCCCTGGCATATCGTAAACTTCTTTATCTTGTTTGAGAGAGGGGCGTTATGTGCTCCTCCTCATCTTGGCTCTTCCTTCATGGAAAGGGTTCAGTGGAAATCCCCTAAATATTGAAATATTTCTCGATACTCAGATATCGTTCACCTGTATCGCAGAGAATGGTCACCACATTTTTATTCGGCCCTAAGGATTCCGCGACTTTTTGAGCGGCAAATACATTGGCTCCAGCAGAAATTCCCACCAGGAGCCCTTCCTTCCTGGCAAGTTGCTTCGTAGTTTGGTAGGCCTCTTCATCAGTCACAGTCATAATTTCATCAATGAGTGAGCGATTCAGCACCTTGGGGACGAAGCCTGCGCCGATCCCTTGGATTCGGTGTGGCCCGGGTTCTCCTCCGGATAAAACGGGAGAGCCGGCTGGTTCTAGCGCAATCACCTTGACCGAGGGATTTTTTTCTTTAAACAGTTCTCCACAGCCGGTAATCGTTCCGCCGGTGCCCACTGCCGCCACGAATGCATCCACCTTTCCATCCAAGGCTTCCCAGATTTCCAACGCCGTGGTCTTTCGATGCATGGCTGGATTGGCCGGATTAGAAAACTGGTTCGGCATGAAGTATTCGGGATTTTGGTCCAAAATACTCTCTGCTTCTTTAATTGATCCGCGCATTCCTTCCCGAGCGGGAGTCAACACCAATTGCGCACCATACGAGGAGAGCAGACTGGCCCGTTCCAGGCTCATCCCTTCCGGCATGACGAGAATAAGTTTATACCCCCGAACCGCAGACACCAAAGCTAACCCGATGCCGGTATTGCCGCTGGTGGGTTCCACGATGGTGCCGCCCGGCTTGAGTAGTCCCTTCTGCTCTGCCTCATCAATCATATTCAGGCAGATGCGGTCTTTCACGCTGCCGCCCGGATTGTAAAACTCCGCCTTCCCATAAATGATGGCCCCGCCTGGAGGGGAAAGCCGGTTTAATCGTACTAACGGAGTATGCCCGATGCCATCCGTAATATTCCGAAGAAATGCGGCACTCACACGCCACCGCCCATGAAAAACAAAAACTCCAGTTTATCGCCATCTTTAATGGAGGTGGTTCCTAGTTGCTCCTGATCAACCATCTGCGTATTCAGTTCTACCGCAACGAGTTGCGGGTCAATATCTTTGGTTTTCAAAACGTCCAGCACCGTCGAAACCTCCAGGGTTTCAGGTTTCCCATTGATCGTCAATTGCATACCGTGCTCCAAACGTAAGTACTGAGAATCCCTAAACAAAAAAACGTAACAAACCCCCATGAAGGGAGTCAAGAAATGCCGCGATTAGGTGACTCCGTGCAACAGCGGCACCAGGTCTTTCGCACGGCCTTGAAAGGCCACGTCCACAACGGAGGAATTTGGCGTCGGGTCCAAATTCAGCTCGACCACTAATGCGCCACCGTCTTTGGCAATCGAAGCAAAAGATGCAGCCGGGTAAACCACGCCTGACGTCCCAATAATGAGAAGAATATCACAAGTTTGCAATGCCTGATAACTGCGGCTCATATCTTCCTGATCCAATGATTCTCCAAACCACACGATATGAGGGCGTAATAACCCCGAACAGTCCGTGCAGATGGGTGGATAGACCAAAGGCAAATCGCGGTTCGGCGAAATCCGGTTGCATTGCGTACAACGCACTTTCCAGATGTTGCCATGGATTTCGGAAAGACGTTGCGAGCCGGCCAGGGCATGAAGTCCATCGACGTTCTGCGTGATGAGCCAAAAGTGTTCAATCCTTCGTTCCAGTTCAACGATGGTTTCGTGTGCCGCGTTTGGGTGTTTGGTTGCGACCAATTCACGGCGCCAGTTATACCACTCCCAAACAAGTTTCGGGTCACGGGCAAAGGCTTCGGGCGATGCCAGTTCTTCCGGCCGGTAATTTTTCCACAAGCCTTCAGGTCCGCGAAACGTCGGCACGCCGCTATCCGCGGAAATTCCCGCACCGGTAAGGACCGTGACCGACCGGGCTTTGGTAATACGGTCACGCACATCAAGAATCGTCAGACCACTAGGCATAGCATAAATTCAATTTCAGAGTGAGATAGCCAGACGCCATGTTAGGTTTTCATGTCTATTTTTTAGTTAAAGTTATCATGTATGGCCTAAGCACACTATTGAGAACATTCCGTCACTGCCGGTGTCAGGAAATCTCTTATTCCTTATAGAGGCGGATGGTGACTTTTTGCCCTTTAATTCGTGTCCGGCCCAGAGCCTTGATAATGCCATGGACATGCTCTTCCGGCACTTTGACCAGAGAGAATTGATCGGAAACTTTAATGGGGCCAATGACATTGGAATTAATTCCGGCCTCGTTGGCGATGGCACCGACCAGATCTCCTGTGCGGACCCCTGCCATTCGACCGGCGTTCACATGTAAGGTTGCCATGCTTGTGGATTGACGGTGACGTTCCCGCCTGCCCGCGGGCCTACCCCCTCCACCTCCTCTGAGAACCCTCCCAGAGTCTGGGAGATCCGATGGCCCTCGCCTTGGCCGTCTGGACGTCTGGGATGTGTCAGGTGCCCGGTCCCGTATTGTAGGAATATCCTCTTCCACCCGATTACCTGTTTTTGACCCATAGGCCAATTGAAGGGCGGCTGCGGCGACATCCGCAGGGTCAAATTTTTCGGTGAGGGTGTTGACGACGGCTCGGAACTGCTCAAAGTCGTTGGCCTTGAGAATTTCTTGAATAGAAACGCCAATCTGTCCAAGGCGCTTGGCTTGAAGGTCGGCCCCCGTCGGGAGGGTGCCCATCTCGACTTTGCATTTGGTCACGCGCTCGATATTTTGCAGCAGCCAGCGTTCTCGGGATTCCACAAGGGTGATAGCTTCACCAGCCCGTCCGGCGCGTCCGGTTCGTCCGATACGATGGACGTAGGCTTCGGGAGAGGACGGGACATCATAATTCACGACGTGTGATACGTGAGGAATATCCAGACCGCGGGCCGCCACGTCCGTTGCAACAAGCAGCTCGGTTTTCCCGGCACGAAACGATTGCATCACCCGATCCCGTTGAGCCTGGTTCATCCCGCCATGCAGGCCTTCTCCCCGGTATCCGCGGCCGTTGAGCATGGAGGTCAGCTCATCGACTTCCAAGCGTGTTCGGCAAAATACCAGGGCGGACTTTGGACTGGACATATCCAGGATTCTGGCAAGGGCTGCCACTTTATGTGGCCTGGCCACAAGATAGGCCGTCTGGTGCACCCGAGGAGTCATCCCGGCCTTTACGGGTTCCTTGATGATCTGAATCTCGATGGGGTTGCGTAGATGATGTCGTGCGATGGATGCAATGCGTGGAGGCATGGTTGCTGAAAATAGTGCGGTCTGCCTGGTCGTCGGCGTTTGTTTCAGAATGGCATCCAGATCTTCCGCGAACCCCATATTCAGCATCTCATCAGCTTCATCCAGGACCACGATCTGAAGGTCTTTGAGATGAAGGGTTTTGCGCCGGATATGGTCCAGTGCCCGGCCTGGCGTCGCCACAACGATATCAACCCCGCGTTTCAACGCGATGAGCTGTGGTCGGATGGCTTGACCTCCATAAACCGCGAGGATGGCGATGGCCTGTTGCTTCCCATAACGCTGGACAGCCTCACAAACTTGTATGGCCAATTCGCGGGTGGGCACGAGAATAAGGGCGGAAGGATGTGGCTGCTTGGGCGAATGGGCAAGACGCTGGAGCAAGGGAAGCGTGAAGGCAGCGGTTTTTCCAGTTCCGGTTGCGGCACGCCCCAGAAGGTCGTTTCCGGCCAATAGCGGTGGAATGGCTTCGCGTTGGATGGGGGTGGGCTCTTCATATCCTAATGCCTCGAGCGTGGTCAGCAGCGCCGCTTCAAGGCCAAGAGCGGCAAAGCCGGGTGAAAAGCCCTTCATCGTTGGAGCCGTGGGTGAGTTGGAGGCATCGTGTTTCATGACGGTTTTGCAACCTTTCTGGATGAGGTCCTGATATTGTGTGCAGGCCGACTTTGTGCCGGTCTGTCGATATGTGATGTTCGTTAAAGACGAAAAGAAGGGACGGTGGAAACCGTCTTCCTTGGGCTGGTTGGCCTCACCTTTAAGAGACTGGGCCTTCTTACCGTTGTCCTACCCCGCGACCCGATGGTCGTGTCGCGCCGGGCAGCATATGGTCCCTGACCATGATGACGAAACCGTGAAAGGTCACGACAACTCGTGACCTCTTTTAAGGGATGTCTGCCTGTCGGTTATGTGGGGTGGTCGTCTAACGAGCCTTACCTGTCTATACTTCTTTTACCAGGAAGGGGAAACCAATTCCTAGCTCTCTGTATGAAAAATGATTCTTGGTGGGATCAAAATGGCAGGTGGGAGAAGCGTGCGTTAAAGCTTTTCCACAATAAAATGCCTTGTGAATCGGGTAGAATTTTGAGAAATTGACGGGTCTTAGTGTTTCCATTTGTCAAAGTAGCAGGTTGTGCCATCTATCACGCGTCAGGAGGTTGATATGGTGAAGGTTCTGGGTCTTGTGGGCGGGTTGGTGCTGGGTATTCAGACCACGGTCTGTGCAGGCGTGGTTTTTCATGTCGAGACCACCTTTCCCAATCGGACAGCGGTCCCTTCCAGAATCGACGCGATGACGGTTGACGGGAAGAAACTGAAAATGACGATCAATGAGGCGGGAACCACGCAATCTACAGTTATTTATCGAGGCGATCTGGAGGAAATTCTGCTGATCAATCATGGAGATCACACCTGGCGTGCGATGGACAAGGCCACGATGGTCAGTCTTGGCCAACAGATCAACCCGGCCATGGAAAAGATGCAGGAAATGTTGAAGAATATGCCACCGGAACGACGAGCCATGATGGAAAAGATGTTTGCCGGGCAGGGGATTAATCCTGCCATGTTGGGCGGGAAGGTCGAGATGCAGGTCAAAAAAACGGGCGAAAGGCAGACCATCAATGGCTATCCGTGTGTGAAATATGAAACCTGGCGGGGAAACGAAAAAGTTGCAGAACATTGCGTGAGTGATTGGAAGCAGGTTCCCGGCAGCCAGGAAGCCCGAGGCGTGTTTCAAGATATGGCTGCCTTTTCTCAGGAGGTCTGGCAAGGAGCATTCAAAGGTGGTGGAGGTCCAGCGTCGTTTTTTGAATCCCTAGGGAAGATTGAAGGCTACCCGGTGTTCACGAGAATTTTCTCCAATGGGACCATTGTCACAGAAAGCCGGTTGACCGGAGTAGAGGAGAAGTCGGTCGCCGCGAAGGAATTTGACCCTCCCAACGGTTATGTCAAAAAAGATTTCTTGCCGAAAAATCTTTCTACTCCCATGGGGCAATAGGAGAGAAGAGCCTTGCTGAGTCTCAGGTTTCTCTCCCTGGCCCGCATCCGGTTCAGGATCCCCGGTGGATAGAGGTGGATGAGGCCTGCCAGAAGCATATGGTCGCCGGTCACTGTCTGCGTGGTCCGATCGAATTTTCTATACAAGAGAATTCCATTATCTCCCTCGTTGATCCTTCATGACCCTCATCTTGATGTGAATGCCCCCCACTGTGCGGTGGTACGTGTGGTGGCGCCTGCCCCAATGTTCGGCGGCATGATAGGTGATGGCATTGTCCCAGATGGTATTGGGCATACTGCACAAGGATATTAGGAAGTTGAGGAACGCAGATTCCGTGCCATAAGAAATCGTTCCGGCATCCGGTTTCACATGCCCGTCCTTCATGGTAGTTTCGAAGCATGAAGAAAACTCCAGTTGATACTTGGCTGACAGATCCCCTTAACAGCTTTCTTGGCAGGCAGACCACCAGTGGCATGGTGCTATTCGTTGCCGCCCTGCTGGCATTGATCGTGGCCAATTCTCCCTTTGCGGACGCCTACCACCATCTTTGGGACAACGAAATCTCAGTCGGATTTAACGATTTCGTGATCACCAAGACCCTGCACCATTGGATCAATGATGGGTTGATGGCTGTCTTCTTCTTTGTGATCGGGTTGGAACTGAAGCGCGAGATCATGGCGGGTGAACTAAGCAATCCCCGTGATGCGCTGCTCCCTATCGCAGCGGGGGTAGGCGGCATGGTTGTGCCGGCGTTGATCTATCTGGCGTTCAATTCGTCGGGCGACGCCAGTGACGGATGGGGCATTCCCATGGCGACCGATATCGCCTTCGCGCTCGGCATCATCTCCCTGTTGGGCAACAGGGTCCCCTTATCACTTAAAGTATTTCTGACCGCTCTTGCGATCGCGGATGACCTGGGCGCGGTGCTGGTCATTGCAGTTTTTTATACATCACACATCGATCTCATCAATCTGGCGGCCGGTGCGGGATTCATGATCCTGCTGGTGACGTCCAACCTGCTGGGTGTCCGCAACATTCTGTGGTATGGACTGCTGGGAATCGGCGGCCTGTGGCTGGCGTTTCTCTTATCAGGAGTGCATGCCACCATTGCCGCGGTGCTGGCCGCGTTCACGATTCCTGCCAATGTGAAAATCTCGGACAAGGGATTCGTTTCACGCATCAAAACATTGGGGGACAGATTCGAGACAGCCAAAAGCAATGACCTGACTCTGGTGACAGATGAGCAACTCCATGTGCTTGAAGACATTCGCGCGGTGGCCAGGGAGGCACTGACTCCGCTCCAACGGCTGGAACATGGCATGCACCCCTTCGTGGCGTTTGTGGTGATGCCGGTCTTTGCGTTGGCGAATGCCGGCATCAGCTTTCCGGCTGACTTCATGAATCAGTTGGCCAGTCCGGTCACATTAGGAGTGGCATCGGGACTGCTCGGAGGAAAGGTGTTGGGCATCATGGGCATGTGCTTCCTCCTGATTCATTTGCGGTGGGCCTCTTTTCCGGAACAGACCGGCTGGCGGCATCTCTTTGGTGCTGCGATGCTTGCTTCGGTGGGGTTCACGATGTCGCTGTTTATCACCGGACTGGCTTTCAACGATGACGTATTGATCCTCCAAGCCAAGTTAGGCATCCTACTGGCCTCGTTGATAGGTGGGATTTCGGGATACTATCTGCTGCGGCGGGCAGGGTGATTTTCTCAATAGAAGACTGTGGATTGTGCAGTAGGAATGTGCCGTGCGGGAAGTTGCAAAAATGATCAAACCAGAGGCTGGAAATGCTTCAGGAAGATTATTTGCGAGGGCTACCGCTACAGGACTGCTATACCCACGTGAAATTTTTTCTCGTGTACGTTACCGGGATTCAATGAGTTGGATCGCATGCTCCGCAGCCGACCGCACTTCGGGATCGGTTTCTTTTTCCAACAATGTTGAGAGTGGAGAGAGAAACGTGGTGTCGCCAATCTCGCCAAGTTGGGTCATGGCGGCCCCCCGTTCAGTGGGTTGCGCTTTTTTGGCAACCGTCCATAAGACTGCTTGCGCTTCAGGGGTATGAAATGCCCCCTGTCCGAGTTCCTGAATGATATTCAACCTGGCGCGTTGTTGGACAATAGCCTGAGTCGCTCCCCGGGCTCCGGCCGCATTCACCAACTCTTTTTGGGTAAAGGGCCTTACCAACACCTCCATTAACATCTCCTGTGCATTCTGGTCCCGATCAATATGTCCCCGAATCAGATCTCCAACAAAACAGTAATACGGATCTTCCTCCAGATTACCAATCGCGTCCCAATACAGACTTCCGAGGGGAACCGCATTGGGTTCTGCTTCAAAGTGATGTGAAAAGATTTTGCCTAAACGGTCATGCACCAGCTTCATGTCGTAGCGGATAGCCGTCGCTTGTTCCAATACCTGAAACTGTCCGCTGGGTATTTCCTCATATTGAATGTATAGCATCGCATCATGTGGTTGCTTGGGATCAAAGACCACCTGAAACCCCGCATCTTCCAGTTTGAGTTTCAAGGTCACCCCCACATTGTAGGGTGGACTCGGCACATTCAACCACGTTTGGACAGTGCCGGCGACGAGTATGGTCTGAATGTTCTGTAGGATTTTTTGATCCTCCTGCGACCATGAGGACTTGGTCAGCGGCTCCTCATGTGCCCACAGTCTATCCGTGAGAGAAATCGTCAGGGTCAGACTGATCAGCAGGACAGACGCGCTCCGAGCAGGCCTCAGGTATCGGATCCCTAATCGCTGCCGTGGCCGCTCGGCATTTCGTTCATGTTCGTATCGTGGGGAGAAAAAGAAAAGAAGTCTGCTCGGATTGCATCGGCTGAGACTGTGAAGCATAGAACGCTCCATTGGGTTGGACGAATCTGGTCTCTCCGGCCATCAAGAACGTAGTAGATATACCCTATCAAGAGTGAATGCGAAATTCCAAATCTTCCTGCTGTCTTGCTGACCCTTCTAGTTCTTCTTTTTCCTCTTCACACCTTGACTAATTTCCTGAATTGACCAAAAATCTCCTCTCAGCCGATTCTCGCATCTGCGATGGAAAATAAACTGGAACAGAAGAAGGCTAGTTCACACTGACATTCGCCCAACCGTAATTCGGAGGTACCTTCATGACGACATCCGCGCAGCATCCCTACCACCCGATTATCTATGTCCGTGGCTTCGCAGCGACACAGAGCGAGATTGAGGAAACGGTGGCCGACCCTTATATGGGATTTAATATCGGTTCGACCAAATCGCGCACGGCCTGGACCGGCGACGTGAAGCGTTTTTATTTTGAGTCGCCCCTCGTGCGGTTAATGAGCGACCACGAATATGAGGATGTTTTTGTGGATGGAGACGACCTCGTGTTAGCTGAGCGTACCGAGTATCCCGTCCCATATCGCTCGATTATCATCTACCGCTATTACGATGAAGCCTCGAAAGACTTTGGGGATGGCAAGACGCCGCCCATCGAGCACTTCGCCAAAGGCCTGGGCACTCTCATTCTGCGCCTGCGCGAAAAGGTCTGTGCGAATAAGGCCAATAAAGTCACGCCCAACGACTATCGTGTGTATCTCGTGGCGCACTCCATGGGAGGGCTGATCTGCCGGGCCTTTCTGCAGAATACGAAACTCGGCTCAGCGGAGGCGCGAGGTGCGGTTGATAAAGTCTTTACCTATGCCACGCCTCACAATGGCATTGACATGCGGATCGTACGCAATGTTCCGGGCTGGCTCTCGTTCGGCGATATCAATAATTTCAATCGCGACAAGATGGCCTCCTACCTTGCGGTGCCCAAGGGTAATGACGTCTCGGTGGTGAAAAACTTTCCGCCCGAGCGCATCTTTAATCTGGTCGGCACCGATTCACGCGATTATACCGTGGCCGGCGGCATCTCGGCGTGGGCGGCGGGCGATGCCAGCGACGGGCTGGTGCGCATCGAGAATGCCACCACGCATGGCGCGGGTCCCAACGGCAAGGATGTGAGTTCGCCCCGCGCGTTTGTGCACAGGAGCCATTCGGGCCATTACGGTATTGTGAACTCCGAGGAAGGCTACCAGAACCTCACGCGGTTCCTGTTCGGTAAATTACGCGTGGATGGCATTCTGAACATCGACGACATCACGTTACCGGTGGAGGTGCAAAAGGCACTTGACGACGGTAAGACAGTGCGGGCGTCGTATCAGTTCGAAATTGCCGCCAGCGTGCGCGGCTGTCAGTGGCAGATGACGCGGCGCGAGGTGCGTGAGAGTTCGGCGATCTTCCGGAGCTACGATGAACTCTTTCCCGGAAAGGCTGGTACCAAACGCAAGCCCGACCGCACGAAGAGTCCACACCTCTTCTCCATTTTTCTGGACCCGAGTAAAAGCGTTAAATCGTCCAAGTCTGTCAGCTTTGCCTTCGACATCAAGGTGCTGGTACCCGATTACGTCGTGGATGGCTTGCTCTTCATGAAGCGGCACTACGAGGGTGGGTTTATCTATCGTGAGCTGATTCTGGTCGAGGCCTTTCCCGATAAAGAAAGTCCGAGTGGATGGCGCATCAAATATGGCTACCAGGACATGAATCCCGGCAAACCCGGCAAAGAGGTCGACTCGCGTCCTCTCATCAAGGGAAAACCGAATTCCGGCATTGCCTTCGATATTCCCATCGAGCAGAACGCTCGTCCTGGCCTGGTTGGAACGTTACGCATCGAAGCAAGACCGTGGAGCTGAGAAGTAAATGACGTGAGCGGATTCCGCTTCGCAGCTTTGGCAGTATGGTTTAAAGAGACTATTGTGTATTTTTCGAAAGAATCGCAGTCGTGTTACACCGACAGCATAGAATGATCTCGCATACTATGCCAATCCATTCAATCATTCCTAAGCAGGATTGAAAAGGGGGTGATAGCTCAGGAATAGCATTACGAGATTTGTGTTAACCGTCATGCAAAATTTCAGGAGGAAGGAGTTCATCATGGCTGTTCATATGGTCGAAAACTATGTTCTCCGGTATGACTTGGAACAACAGCGTCCTTGGTTTATTTTTCACTATAAAGTGTCTGGAGTTTGGAAAAATGTGAATTGGTTTCCCCCAAAGGAGAATGCCGTCTATCTTTCCGATATGTTACGAAATGAGAAGCCGGTCTATTACGTTGAAAGTAGTACCGGCAAAAAGTGGCTAACAACCTCGACTGAGCAAATTGGAGAAGAAGAAACATAGAGGTGCTCCTGACAAATTAAGCTGAATTTGACCTTGGACCACGAAAAACATTTACTCAATCAATGGTCTGAGAAGGGCGCCGCAAAAAGGCGGTGCCTCTCAGCCCTATCGCTCGGCGTCAACACAGAAATGCGCCCGCTCATCAGGAGCTAATGAATACGGGCCTTGCGATCCATGTCCCCATCCAGCAGAAATCTCCCCCTGGCCTGCGCGGGATGCTCGGCCATGGGCGTGATTCGCTGGAGGCGTAAAGGGATTCTCCGCCCGACTCGATGCTTTTTGTCCCAAGGACAACCATTCCGATTTGCTGAATGAACCTGGCTTATCAACTCTCTTCTTCAGCATGCTGCACCTATGGTCACTCGGCTTTTGCGCAAGGACGGAATCGAAACTGGCTCTAACCGGTGTAATCGTTAAGATGACAAGGAGGTGCAGAAATGGGAAAAACGAGAGTCTTGCATATACTACGAGTCGTCTGTTGTTCTGTCGTATTGAAAAAGGTTTAAGAGTAAGAGCTTGGTTGGGCTCAGATCTTTCTTTTTTAAATGGGTTGGCGATGCCATGAAGCGCGTGATGAAAATTTTCCTGTGTGTGCTATTAGGGATTTTTTTTATTGCGGCAGGGGGAGCCAAGCTCATGGGCAGCCCATCCCAAGTCGAACATTTTGCGCAATGGGGATATCCCTTCTGGTTTCTGTATTTGACCGGGATCATTGAAGTCGGCGGCGGACTCTGTTTGTTTATTCCCAGGACCCAATGGTATGGCATTGGGGTCTTGAGCATCACCATGGTCGGTGCAACGCTGACACACCTGAGAGCTGGAGAAATGGGTGCTGTGCCGGTTCCACTTGTGCTGCTTGGTCTTCTGCTTTTGTTGGCTTGGGCAATTAGAGAAACGCCTGGAAAGCATGCAGGAGATCAATGACTTCTCGAATAATGAACTTGCTGAAGCACTAGTAATGTTAGATGTTGTCCTCTATGAACCGGAGATTCCCCCGAACACCGGGAATATTATTCGGTTATGTGCGAATACCGGATTCGGTTTGCATTTGATTCATCCGTTAGGATTTGAGTTGGATGACAAGCGGGCCCGTCGGGCCGGGTTGGATTATCATGAATTGGCCCGGATGAAGGATTATCCCACCCTCCAAGACTATCTTAATGCTCAAAAGCCCTCGCGTATTTTTGCGATCACCACAAAAGGGCAGCGACCCTATCACGACGTGGCGTTTCAGCCTGGCGATGCCTTGTATTTTGGTCCCGAGACGCGGGGCTTGCCTGCCCATATTTTAGAAGCGCTTCCTCCCACGCATCGTTTGCGCATCCCCATGCGGCCCGATTCTCGTAGTTTAAACTTGAGCAATGCTGTTGCCGTCGTTGTCTATGAGGCCTGGCGGCAGCTGCAGTTTCATGGTGCCAAGTAAGACAAATGTCCGTAGGAGAGCGGGGGCAATTCTGATAGAGTGAGGGATTCTGTTTTGGCGTCATACATCGGAGCCCGAGCCTGTTGCTTTGGGCACAGATTCTTCGCAAAAGCTCAGGATGACAGCAATGGTCAGGTCTCATCCTGATTTGGCTTGTTGATAAGTAAACCATCACGCGAAATTTCAGTAAAAATGGAAAGGTAATCAAAGGTAATCGGATGAAGGAGATTTTGTTTGTGGGGGCGGGCTCAGTTGGGGGATATTTTGGGGCGCACCTGGCTCGCCACAATCCGAATGTGTCGTTCCTCCTGCGACCGCGTACCAGGGAGGCCGTGGCTAAAAACGGGCTGACCATCCGGAGCGCGATTGGTGAGAGTTTTACCGTGCATCCCCCCGTAGCTTCAGATCCCGAGGAGCTGCCCCCACCGGACCTGATTGTGCTGGGGATCAAAGCCTATGACCTGGATGAGGCAATGAACCAGATTGAGCCGGTGCTGAAACCGGATACCATTATTCTGACCTTGCAAAACGGGGTGACGATTGAGGATACCCTAATGGTCCGATTTGGCCGGGAGCGGATTGTGGGCGGAGTGGCATTTATCTATAGCAAGATCGCCGAGCCGGGGGTGATCGACCATTATAAGAAAGGCATGCTGACTATTGGCGAACCATTGGGGATGGAAACTCCCAGACTCCAAGCCATCCTGGCCTTATTGAAAGGGGCGGGGATTCCCTGTTTCATTAATCCTGATATCCGGCGCGCCAAGTGGGAGAAAATGTGTTGGAATTGTGTGTTTAACCCGCTGACGGTGTTGCTGAATGATCGGGTGGCAAAAGCCTTGGATCATCAGGAGTTTCAACCGGTTATCGCGACCATTGTACGGGAAGTCTCGGCCGTGGCCATGGCGGTGCACCGTGTGCCGTTGGATGAGGATATGCCGGAGAAGGTCGTCAAATGGGCTCAAGAGCTTCGAGATATTCATACGTCGATGTATGATGATTGGTCGGCCGGACGACCCACTGAGATTGATGAACTGAATGGTTTTATCACCGAACAAGGCAAGGCGTTTGGGGTGCCTACCCCTATGAATGACATGTTGACGGCATTCATTAAGGCCATGACCGCATCCAGCCTTTCCACCGAGGCCACGATAGAGTTGAACGGGACCATTTTGCAAACTCTCAATTTTACGCGAACGACGCTGGCACAACTTCCTGCCACGCATCAGGTGTCTGAATTGCCCACCGTGATGCCAGGGCTGAGTGTCCGAGGCGTCAAATTTCAAGCAATACTTGATGTTGTAACCCTTAATGTGGGAGCCGACCATGTGACCTTCGAATCGCAGGACGGAAAATTCTCAGCTTGTTTGACCATCAAGCAAGCTGCAGACTTCGGAATTCTTGTGTATGAACAGAATGGCGCGCCGTTTCCTTCCGAACGAGGCGGGCCGTTTCGGTTGGTCACCCCCGGATTGGGTGACTTGTGCGCCAATGTGAAACAGGTTGGCAAAATCATCTTTTCAAAAGGTCTGATTTCGGATAGCCGTCCACCTCAGGTCTGTCCGGAGAAAGCGTAGGTTTGTCTTGATGCACTCTTCGCACCACGTTCCTCTTATTTATAATCTGTTCCCTCGCCTGGCCGGTCCTTGTGATCGCTGGATCTCGCACGCGGAACGGGCGGCAGGCATGGGGTTTAATTGGCTCTTTGTGAATCCCATTCATCTGCCGGGATTCTCGGGAAGTTTATATGCGATCAAAGAATATGATCTCCTGAATCCGGCATTTCTCCCGGAAGGGACTCAGGACCAGCGCCTTGATGTGTTACGTCCCACGCTTCAACGTATTGCCCAATGTGGCCTGGCACCAATGGTGGATCTCGTATTAAACCACACGGCCATCGATTCCTCCCTAGTGACCCAGCACCCCGACTGGTACATGCGGGATGGTCAGGGAAAAGTTGAAAATCCGTATGCGGTTGATCCGGATGACCCCAGCAAGAAAACGGTGTGGGGCGATTTAGCCGAAATTGATAATCGGCATTCTCCGGACCGGGAACATCTCTGGGAGTTTTGGGGGCAATTGGTTGACCGGTACCTTGAATTGGGGTTTCAGGGGTTTCGGTGTGACGCGGCCTATAAAGTTCCCGGTGAGTTATGGCGCTTTCTTATTCACCGGGCGCAACGCGTGAATCCGCAGGCCGTCTTTTGGGCGGAGAATCTTGGTTGTACCCTGGAGCAGACGCGCGCGCTGGGAGAAGCGGGATTTCATTTTTTTTGTAACAGCTCCAAATGGTGGAATTTCAAGGATGCCTGGTGTCTGAATCAGCATCGGGAATTTCAGGCTATGCCGTCTATTGGGTTTCCTGAGTCGCATGATACCCCGCGTCTGGCTTCTGAGTCGGGAGGGAATGAGGCGGTTCAACGCCAACGCTATGCCTTTGCCGCCTTGTTCTCAACCGGCCTCATGATCCCGATGGGGTATGAATTCGGATTTCAACAATCCCTGCATGTGGTGGAGACCACTCCTGATGATTGGGAATCCCCCCGATGGGATTTGCAGAGTTTTATCCGTGCGGTGAATCACTTGAAGTTGGAGGTGCCGCTCTGGCAAGGGGAGGGGGATCTGGTTCAACGGTCGATGGCCAACCCCAATCTGTGCGTTTTGGAGCGGCGGTCGTTGGAAAATCCGCACAGTTGGGCACTCCTCTGTCTCAATACCAATACTCAAGAGACGGTTGAGGTAGCCATCGATGAGTTGGGCACCCTCCCGTCTTCTCCCGGAATGTGGCGTGTCAGTTCGCTGGATCAACATCCTGATTCCCATTCCATCCCTGAGTGTGTTGTGTTTCAGCCAGCCGAAGTCATTGTGATTACAGCCGTTTAAGTGTGGCCTTGAGATTGCAACTGGTTAGGAGGGGCCGTAAAATGCTCCTTTCTTATTCACAGGGTTTTATTATGGGATTTTTTGGAAAGGACGAGAAGTATGTCAGAGCGGACGTTAGCGATTATTAAGCCTGATGCGGTGGCCAAACATGCGATTGGTGATATTATCCGCCGCTATGAAGAGGCCGAGTTGTTTCCGGTTGCGATGAAAATGATGCGGTTATCCAAAGGGGTGGCGGAAGGGTTTTATGCTGTGCATCGAGAACGCCCCTTCTTTAATGACTTAACGACCTATATGAGTTCGGGGCCGGTGGTGGTTGTGGTGTTGGAAGGAAAGGACGCAGTCAAAACACACCGCGATTTGATGGGAGCGACCGATCCGAAAAAAGCCGATCCGGGTACCATTCGGGCTGCGCATGGGGCTTCTATTGAGGCCAATGCGGTGCATGGGTCCGATTCCACTGAGAATGCTCAAATTGAGATCCGGTACTTTTTCGCAGAATCCAATTTGGGCTAGTGGAAGATCAAACTGAGCCTGTATTTCTAAAATCCACTGACTCCGGTACGCTGCCCGCCGAAAACGGCGGGCATGTTTCTCCTCATAAATCTAGTGTATAGGTTTAGGATTAATTTCCCTCTACGCACGTATTGCCATATGACAACATGGTTGAAAATGTGTAGTTTGCTGTTGTGCCTGGGGCTCTTGGCCGGATGCGGGCGAACACGTCCTCCCCAGGGGCCACCGGTGAGTGGTGCCATTCCTCCCCCGGCCGTCGAGTCCGTGCCGGAGGATCGCGATGAAGGCATTGAGTCATCACCACCTGACGTTCCTCAGGATATTCAACAGATTCACGCAGAACTCTTTCAACGGTCCAAGGATGATTTTGAGAGAAAAGCCTATCCGCAGGCTATTAGCGGACTGACGCGCTTGCTGGCGCTTCTTCCTGGAGAGCCCATTGAAGTCCAAAGCCGATGGTTGCTGGCTCAAGCCTATCGTCAGGTTGGAGAATGGGAAGCCGCCAGGGATCAGTACCGCATACTCACCGTTGCGGGAAGCGCCAATCCTTATCAAGCCGGCGCTCAAGTGCAGTTCAATGAACTTCAACGATTACTTGAACAATTTACGATGCCGCCTCTCGATACTCAGGCCATCCGGTTAACTCTTGAACAATTGCCGGCCAGTGGAGGGTTTGACCAGGGAATAAAAAAGATGAAGGCTGATGGAATTACCACCCTGCTGATTGATTTGGGTTGTGAGGGAGCCGGATTCCACACCGATCAACAGCGGACGACGTCGCGGTCCCCTCGCCATCTGCTTGATCTCCAGACGTTGCTACGCTCATATGTGGAACGCAGTCATCAGTTGCAGCTGTTGGTGTATGTGGGAGTGAATCTCCGTTGTCTTGGCAATTGGCATGATTCCCCTCTGCCGGAATGGCGGGACGGCAGGTATAATACGACCACTCACCAGGTTCAGGATTCCAGGTTTTTTGATATTTTTCATCCGGAGTATCAACGTTTTCTCGATCAATTTCTCACGCATCTTTCCGAGGACAGCGTGGATGGTCTTGTATTTCTCGACGATTACCCCATGGGGGTGTATGACGGGGTGTCGCCGTCGGGATTGACCCGTTTTCAAACCGCCTTCGGTGTGAGTTTTGATCCCGTACGGACCTTTCAGTCGGGGTTTGATCCCCTCAAAGCATCGAAATTAGCGAGTCGATCAACCCGGCCTTCAGGCGCTTCTAAGGAAGATTCCGTGTTTTGGCGCTGGGCGGGATGGAAGGCTCGTGAGCGATTGACTGTTGTTGAGCAGTTGATTGGCCAGCTTCGCAAACGCCACTTAACGGTTCAATGTGGTCTGGAGCTCCATCCACATGGATTGACCGATCCGGTTCGGGCTCTGGTGGACTATGCCCAGGACGCAATGGAAGCCATCCGTCGCCCGTTTTCATTTTTCTTTGTGCGGCCGGAAATTGACCGGCACTCCTCGTCCGATCAAGTGTCGGCCATTGAGAAGCTCCGTCGCATTTCGACGAAGGCGGTATTAACCCGCTTGCTACCCGTGCTTGACGATCCGCGACGGGTATGGGTGAGTATGCCGGCGGAGAGAGGAAAGCGCATTGTGCCGGGAACCGGCGGGAGCAGTACCTCACTGCTCGGTGAGTTTCCTTCGGGAATTGGTGTCGTGCACGATCTTCGCGCATTTTCTTGAATGCTCCGGTACTGTCCTGCCTCATGCAGCTGGGGACACTCGCTTCATGAGGTGCATGGGAGACATCAGACAACTATGAACGCCATCATCGTTTCGAACAAAAGGGGGTAGAATGGAGCCACAGGATTTACGATTTCACAAGGAACACGAATGGATTCGCGTTGAAGGGAAAAAGGCGACCTTAGGGATTAGCAATTTTGCTCAGGATGCCCTGGGGGATGTAGTGTTTGTGGACGTTCCTAAAGTAGGAACCTCGCTGCAAGCTGAAGATCAATTGGGAGAAGTGGAGTCGACCAAAGCCACTTCGACGATTTACACGCCGGTCACCGGAAAAATTCTTCAAGTAAATACAGAACTTCAGGACCATCCCGAACTACTCAATCAGGATCCCTATGGCAAGGGGTGGATCGCGGTGCTGGAATTAGCCGATCCTGGTGAGGTGGATGGGTTGATGACGCCGGAGCAATACACGGCATTTTTAGCCTCACAGGAATCATGACCACCTCCCCCCCCCACATTGTCATTATCGGATCAGGTCCTGGTGGGTATGTGGCGGCTATTCGCGCCGCCCAATTAGGGGCCATGGTGACGATCCTTGAGGAACAGGTGCTTGGTGGGGTGTGCCTGAATTGGGGCTGTATTCCCAGTAAAACCCTGTTGGGCTTTATTGATCTTGGCGAGCGGGTTCGGCATGCCCAGCCGTTTGGCCTCAACATTGAGGGGCCTGTGAGCTATGACCTTGCCCGCATGGTTGCGCGTAAGGAGGAAGTGGTTCGTGGGCTCGTAAAGGGAATCGGCACCTTGTTGAAGCAGTGGAAAATTACCCACGTGCCGGGGCGAGGCGAACTGGTTAATGACCGGCAGGTGCGGGTTACCCATCTTGATGGGTCCTCTTCCACCATTGATGCCGACGCCATTATTCTTGCCACAGGTTCTTCCTGGCCTGAACTGCCTCAGTTTCCCATTGATGGCCAACGCGTGTTGACCAGTAAGGAGGCGCTGGATCTCACGGAGATTCCCAGGAGCATGGTGATTGTCGGCGGTGGGATAGAAGGATGTGAGTTTGCCTGCTTGTTGAGCGGGTTGGGAACGGAAGTGAGTATGGTCGAAATGATGCCGTCGGTGCTGCCACTTGAGGATGAAGATACGATTTCCACTATGACTCGTGAGTTGAAAAAACGCAAGATACAACTCTATCTCAATACGCAGATTACCAATTGGGCGGCTGTTGATGAGGGAGTGCGAGCAACGCTGGCTTCGGGAGAAGAACTGGTGACAGGCCACCTGCTGGTTTCGGTCGGGCGTCGTCTGAATTCCGGCCGGTTAGGGCTGGAACAGGTCGGCGTGCAGGTGGGAGCCAGGGGTGAGATTCTGATCAATGAAAAAATGGAAACCTCCGTCCCCGGTATTTACGCGATTGGAGATGTGACGGGAAAATTCATGTTGGCGCATGTGGCCTCGGCCCAAGGAAAAGTGGCCGTCTCAAACGCGATGGGCCGGCCGCAGGCCATTAACTATGATGTCATTCCGGCAGGAATTTTTACCTTGCCGGAAATCGGGCGTGTCGGACTGACTGAGGCCCAGGCCCGGGAACGTGGGTTGGCGGTCGCGGTCGGGCGATTTAAATATGCCGGTCTCGGAAAAGCACAGGCCGTTGGTGAACCGTTTGGACATTTCAAAGTGATTTCGGATGAACAGACCAAGAAAATTCTTGGCGTTCATATTATCGGTGCTCATGCGGCGGACCTTATTCATGAAGCCGCCATGGCCATGCAGGGTGGGTTGACGGTTGAGGATCTCGCCAACATGATCCATGCGCATCCGACGTTTTCGGAAGGGTTGATGGAGGCAGCCGAGGATGTGGAGGGCATGGCCATTCACCAGGCGCGAAAGCGCTGATAATCCTTATGAAGCGAAAATGAAGCCAATTCATTGATTCAAGATGAAAGACATTGAACCGCCAAGGTCTCCCGCCAGCTCGCTCCAAGCATCTGATAGGCATTCAGGCAAAATTTCCTGGGGAAGCTCGCTCCTGTTGAAAATGGCCTTGTTGGGAATGGGGGTGTTTTTCGTTTACTGGGTTGGTTGGCCGCAACCGTCCCTTTCTCCAGTTGTTCCGCTTGAAATCTCAGATGCTCAGTCATTACGCACCCTTCCTTCCGGGTCTGCGGGTGGTCCTGACGAGGTTGTGAGCGTGGCACGCCTTGTGGGAAGAAATGTGGTTCAGCCTCTTCAGGAGGGGGTAAAGGGAGAAGGTGGACAATCCAGGGAAGTCGCGGCGTTTACTGTCGACTTGAATGACGGCACCTTAGCTGAATTAGAGCATCTTCCTGGTATTGGACCAATCCTGGCAGGACGAATCGTGGCACATCGAACGTCTCATGGAGCATTTCGACGCGTTGAAGATTTGGCTCTGGTGCCGGGTATTGGAAAAAAACGGTTGGAGCAACTGCGCCCTCTTGTTGGTGTCCGGGCCTCAACCATGGCGATAGGGATCGGGAGTTAATTTTTCACTTTCACAGAGCGTGGCTTACAAGATGACACCTTCAGAAATCAACCGGCAGCTGGACCTTATTCTTCGGGGAACCGTGGAGGTTATTCAGCTCGACGAATTAAAAGCCAAATTAGCGGAGTCCTTAAAAGAACAGCGTCCTCTCAAGATTAAAGCCGGGTTTGATCCTACGGCGCCGGACCTGCATTTGGGTCATACCGTGTTAATCCAAAAACTCAAGCACTTTCAGGAGTTGGGGCATCAAGTTATTTTTCTCATTGGGGATTTTACCGGCATGATTGGCGATCCGACCGGGGTATCGGAAACCCGGGTGGCGCTGACGAAAGAGCAGGTGCTGGCCAATGCCAAAACCTATGAACAACAGATTTTCAAAACCCTGGACCCACAGAAAACCCGTATCGAATTCAATAGTCATTGGATGAGTGGCATGCGGGTGGAAAAGATGGTGGAGTTGTGTTCACATTATAGCGTGGCGCGCATGTTGGAGCGGGACGATTTCTCAAAACGATATCGGGAGCAAAAGCATATCAGCGTGCATGAATTTCTTTATCCTTTGGTGCAGGGGTACGACTCCGTGGTGTTGGAGGCCGATGTGGAGTTGGGTGGAACCGATCAGAAATTTAACCTCCTTGTCGGGCGTGACTTGCAGCGGGATTACGGCCAAAAACCGCAGGTGGTGCTCACCATGCCGTTGTTAGAAGGCACGGATGGGGTCCGGAAAATGAGTAAGAGCTTTGGGAATTATATCGCCTTGGAAGATCGTCCGGCAGACATGTTCGGGAAGCTGATGTCTATTAGCGATGTCCTGATGCTGCGCTATTACGAACTGCTGACGGTCCGCAATTTGGATGAGGTCAAGCATCAACATCCGATGGAAGCCAAAATGGCTTTGGCCGAGCAGATTGTTCGACAATATCACGGAAGGGATGCCGTGGAAGAGGCCAAGGCTGATTTTCAACAGCGATTTCAAAAGCGGGATTTTCCCGATGAACCGGATGCTCGCGTGAAACTGACTCCCACGGATTTTCCCCACTCGCAAGATTATTCCATGCCGGTCGTTGACCTCCTGATGCGGACGGGCTTAGTGCCCAGTAAATCTGAGGCCAGACGGCTCGTTTCCCAGGGCGGGGTCCAGGTGGACGGAGAAAAGCTTGCGGACCCCAACGGGATGATGACCTTCGAGCCTGGCCGATCCTATCCGATGAAAATTGGCAAGCGAAAATTTGCGATCATTGAATTCAGGGAATAGATTCATCCGGATACATTCGGGAGTGACCGACTTCGACGGCAGAGCCAATTCAGCCGCTCGCCAATTTTTTGTATCTTGACTAAGACTCAGCCCACACCTAGAATGCGAATCCTGATCTCGTGAGCGGGCGTAGCTCAGTGGTAGAGTCCTTGCTTCCCAAGCAAGTTGTCGGGGGTTCAAATCCCCTCGCCCGCTCCAATTCAATCCACCACTTCCCTTATCTTCTTCGGGCATAGAGTTCTGAATGTTTCCGGCTTTTGTCTCGGGAAGGAATTCAGAAAAATGTTGAGATTGGGATTCGGCCCAGAATCAGCCCAGGCTGTCATGGGAAATTAATTTCTGCGCTCGAGACAGTTCATCCTGCTTTCCACTCCCATTGTGATATCCAATGCTTTCAAGGCCATCTGTCTGGGCCATGTTGCCAATCACCCTACGATAGACTTTTTGATTTCATGCCCTCGACCATTTCTACGCGCTCAATCACTTGTTCTCACAATAGAACTGCCTGATCAGGGCAATCCCGCGGTCATCGCAGGTGGGCCTGGCGAAGGACTCGGTCCAAAAAGACGACGCTAGTTCAAATAGGGAATTGTAGGGGTATGGCTCAAAGGGTTCACTCAATCCTGTATGGATAGGTGGCGCTACGAGAGTGGGTGCCTCAACACCGATCATTCAGGCTTGAGGAGGATTTCCTAATGCAATGGGGACTTCGGGTTTTACCGGATGCCATAGTTATTCGAATATTGGGTTTGCCGGATCATTCTCTCGGGGAGATGTTTGAAAAGGCGGGAGCGCGAGCGATAGGTCTGGACTATCGAAAAGTACTCGTTGATTTTTCTGAGGTGGAATCCATGGGCCCGATGGGGCTGATTTTGTGTGGGTATGGGCTCTATCATCTTCAGCAATTACGTATTCCTGTCGCACTGGTTCAACCTCCCGCCTCGCTCCTTCCTGTTCTTTGCCGGCATGGAATGAAGGAGTTCCCAGTAGTCCGTTCCCATGAATACGATGTCAGAACGCTGAATTAACTCGCATTTTCTCCGGCCGTGGACAAACAAATCGCTCCTTTTGTTTTGAAACAATTCGGATTGGCGGAAAGACGATAAAAAAAAAGGGACCTGGCCATGCCAAGTCCCTTTTTTGAATTACGCCTATTTTACGAGTCAGAGTTGCCGTAACGCAGTCACCCTCGCTTCAATTGGCGGGTGAGTCGCAAATATCTGCATGAAACTGTGCGATTTCCCCGATATTTTCATCGTAGCCAGTGCATCTTGGGTGCTATATTCAAACTGGGTGCGTTGCACCCAACGATCAATGCCCTCCAGAGCAGAGATCATATGTTCTTTGCCTACGGTGTTGGCTGCGAACCGGTCGGCTGCAAATTCCCGACGGCGGGACCACCAGCTAATGGGAATCATCGCCAGGACGGAGAGAACAATTTGCAACACGATATAGACTCCAAATCCTAATGCTTCATTACGTTCCGCTACCTGCCGGTAAATAAACCGGCTAATAAAGTAGACAAAAGTATTCATCAGGCCTGCCAACACGGTTGTGGTGAACATATCGCCGTTGTAGACATGGCCCATTTCATGAGCCAGGACGGCTCGCACTTCACCTTCATTAAGGTTGTTGAGCAGGCCGGTTGATACGGCCACCATCGAGTTGTTTCTTGTGGGTCCGGTGGCAAACGCATTGGGGTCTGGCGATTCATAAATCCATACTTCCGGCATGGAAATGCTTAACTTTTCAGATATTTTTTGGACTGTGTCAAACACGATTCTTTCCGCCTGGTTTCGCGGTTCTGTGATTTGCGTGCAGTCTATAAAGGCCCTGGCCATTTGTTTGGAAAAGGCCAAACTGATAAATGCACCACCAAATCCGATGACAAATGCCCATAACAGATCCATTTGAGCGATTGATCCACGGAGATCGATCCCGAAGGCCGGGAGAATCATCTCAGACAACACGGTGAACGAGATTGAGAGGGTGATAAAGATGAGGATATTGGCAATTAGTAATAAACCAATTCCTTTAAGTTTTTTCATAGACAATCTCCCTTAATTGTTTCACATCCGCTTGTGGAAACACGCTAATATGTTCGACTTCATGAATGATTAAATGATCCCCTTACCAGTGTCCTAAAAAGCGATTTTAGATTTCAACATGTTGGAAGATAACACCTTTTTCTTGAGAGTCAAGAGAGGGAAAGGCGTGACCCTTGTCTGGAAAACCGTTATGATATCTTGACTGATGAGGAGATCATTTATTCTAGACATTTTTTCTGTAAATTATTATACACGATTGATATTGAGTCTCGTCGTGGTGATGGGCTATGGGAGTTTTTCCGACCGTCTATACGCCCAACCGTCTGAGTCTTCCTTGCCTCCAGTGGAGGAACCTTTCGGACAACAGGTCATGATCAGTATGGAAAGTTATGCCTATACGCCATCGGAAATGGTGGTGAAAGCGGGTAAACCCCTGACCCTGACTCTGAGTAATCAGTCTTTTCTGGTTCCTCATAATTTTTTGCTGGATGACCCCAGCGGCACTCGTCTGGTGGACCTGGATATTTCCAGCGGCGATACGAAAGCTGTCACCCTTACGTTGACCGAGCCCGGCATCTATCCTTTTTATTGCGATAAACAGCTTCTGTTCTTTCCCACGCATCGTGAGCAAGGGATGGAAGGCCGTCTCATCGTTCGCTAGATTATGCGCCTTTCTTCCCCGGATCAACACCTCCTCAGTGAAGTGCTCAAGCGGGTTTCCCGCTCCTTTTATTTAACCCTGGCTATTCTGCCTCGCGCGGTTCGTGCACAAATTGGTCTGGCCTATTTGTTGGCCAGAGCTGCGGATACGATCGCCGATACGGGAGAAGTAGAGGATGGGGTCCGCCTGGAATGTTTGCGTCTGTTAAAAGGGCAGCTATGGGGAAGTACCACCGATTTGGCACAGATCAAACAAATCCAGACGCAAGTCCTCACGAAACAAAATAATCCTGATGAGCGTCGCTTGTTGGAAGAATTGGAGGGGTGTTTCCAAATTTACCAAAAATTTACTCCGACCGACCGGTCTCAGATTGCGCAGGTTCTGTCTGTGCTGATTGGAGGAATGGAGTTTGACCTCCATCAGTTTCCCCAAAAATCGGAAAGGCAGGCGGTACGCGCCTTACAGGCGATTCATGATTTTGAATATTACACCTATGCGGTTGCGGGATGCGTGGGAGAGTTTTGGACGAAGATGGTATGCAGCCACCTTCCGGGATTTCGAGGGTGGGATCAGGCCTGTATGATTCCTCTTGCCATTCGCTATGGGAAGGGGTTGCAAATGGTCAATATTTTAAGGGATTTGCCACGGGATTTGAGGAATGGGCGGTGTTATATCCCGACAGTATTGCTGGATCAGGTATCTCTTACTCCCCAGCAACTGCTCGATGAGAACTCTGCACCCGCATTTCGCCCCCTCTTCAGAAAATTAATACAGGAGGCGCGAGATCATTTAGATCAAGGATGGCGCTATACAATGGCCATACCCCGCATGGAGATTCGCCTGCGGTTGGCTTGCATGTGGCCGATTTTGATCGGGATTCGTACCTTACAACAGTTGTCGGTGTCTCCGCTTGTGCTGAGTCCGCATTCACCCATCAAAATTGCACGGAGCGATGTCTATCAAATCGTGGCATCAACCGGACTCACCGGTGGCTGTGGTACCGTGGGTACGGCCTATTGGGGATATTGGAGGAAGCGGATTATTTAATTTACTCTTGCTTCGCTACGAGAAGTTTTTCGCCTTTGCGGAAGACTCCGTAAATAGCCTGAGATGGGCAGGCATCCAGACAGAGACGGCACGATTCCATGCACCGTGACGAATCGAATTTGTAGGGAGGAGTCGAAAGCCAGGCTCCTGTCGGACAAATTGGAATGCAGATCGCATTATGGGTGCAACGGTCCGGATGTCGGACCAAGTGGTCTCTTCTCACCATCATAGGGCTCACTCCTTCAAAAAGGGCTCCGGAAAACATTTCAAGCATATTCATTGTGAATGATGATTCTCCCTGTCCCATTGTTTGACTAAATCCTGAATGCGCGATTTGAGTTCAGGAATTCGATCAAGGTTGTTATCAATGGCATTCAGAATATTTTCTAACCTGGCCATGCGTCCTAATTCCTGATCCAGGCGTGTCAGATGATCGTATTCCGTAAATGCGCTGGCATGAATGGATTCAAGATGTGGACGAGCGGCCACGAGTCCGGCTGTCACCATTTGCGGTTCGTCATGAACGGGTGGAGTAACCACAAAGCGGCCCTCTGATAGGAGGAGGACGGTATGGGGAGCATGCCCGGGAATCGGGAGGACTTGTTCAATGGAGGCTCCTAGCCCCTGTTCCCAGGAGGAGAGCCAGCCGGGAAAGGACTTTAAAAAGGCCACTTTTCGTAAGTTGGCTTTCCATTTTTCTTCATTGCCCATAAGATGAAGGCCATGCGCCAGGTTGTGGCGACAGGTTTAGGGGACCAGTGGTCCGTATGTGAAAGGACAAGGCATTAGGAGTTGACTGTGGGTAACGAACCATTTTTCCCTGGCATCAAGAGCCGTTCCACAATTTCCCCTTTACCGATATGTCGCTCCATGATTTCGGTGACATCAGCTTCCTGGCCAACCCAATACCAAACGCCTTCGGGATAGATGACGACACTTGGTCCGTACTCACATTGGTCCAGACAGCCGGCTTTGTTTGCGCGGACAATTCCTTTTAACCCTAACCGCTCGACTTCTTTTTTAAAAAAAGCATGTAATCCGATAGATCCTAAGGCTGAGCAACATCCTCGTGGATCTCCCTTGGGCCGTTCATTGATGCACACAAAAATATGATGCGTGAATTTACTCATACTCGTTAAATTCCCATGAAAATACCCGAAAAAGCAAAGGGAAAATAAAGAGCCGATCTTACCTGAGTTTTCAGGAACCTGTCCAGGTCACGGGAACAGGTCGGCTGGAAAGTCCTCGTATTTATTGGATAAAACGTAGATAGTTGGTGAATAGGATGTGGGCCGACATCAGGGCCACAGAGAGGTGAAAGGGGTTAAGAATATGGTGATTGGGATCCCAAAAGAAATTAAGGATCATGAATTTCGTGTGGCACTGACTCCTCATGGAGTGAAGGAATTGTGTGGTCGCGGGCATCGGGTCGTCATTCAACAGGGAGCCGGAGAAGGGAGTGGGTTCAGTGATGACCTCTATCGGCAAGCCGGTGCAGTTCTGGCCCAAACGATGGAAGCGACGTATGGAGAGGCTCAACTCATTGTGAAGGTCAAGGAGCCGCAATCTGAAGAGTGGATTTTTCTAAGGAAAGATCATGTGGTCTTTACTTACCTGCACCTGGCGGCTTCCAAAGCCTTGACAGAGGCTTTGCTGAGTGTCGGATGCGCAGCCATCGCCTACGAGACGACTGAGGATGCAAAGGGACAATTTCCTCTTTTGCGTCCCATGAGTGAAATTGCCGGACGAATGTCGGTACAAATTGGGGCACATTATTTGGAAAAGCAACGTGGAGGTTCTGGGGTCTTGTTAGGCGGGGTGCCGGGAGTTCCGCCAGGGGAGGTCGTGGTATTGGGCTCGGGTGTCGTGGGGACCTCTGCCGTGAAGATTGCGGTGGGGATGGGGGCCAACGTCACGGTGTTAAGTCTGGATCTATGGCAGTTACGCATGTTGGATGATCACTATCCCGGTCGTCTCGTCACAGTGGCTTCCACCCAGTCCATGATTCACCACTTTCTCTCGCGCGCGGATCTTGTGATTGGAGCCGTGTATCTTCCTGCGGCACGAACGCCTCGGGTGATCACGAGATCCATGATTGCTGACATGAAGCCGGGATCAGTGGTGGTCGATGTTTCAGTTGATCAGGGTGGGTGTGCGGAGACGACCCACCCGACCACGCATAGCGATCCGGTCTACGTTGTTGATGGAGTCCTGCATTATGCCGTCGCAAATATTCCTGGAATTGTGCCGTATACATCGACTTTAGCCTTGACCAACGCCACGCTACCTTTTATAGTCCAGCTGGTCGAAGAAGGGTTGGAAGGTTCCCTGCGCAATCATCCTGGCTTACGAAATGGATTGAACGTGTTCAGTAGTCGTGTGACATGCCAAGCCGTTGCCGATGCTCATGGATTACCGTATGAGCCTTTTCCTTCTTGATCAGTAGACTCGTAATGATCGGGGCGTAGCGCAGACCGGTAGCGCACCGCGTTCGGGACGCGGGGGTCGGAGGTTCAAATCCTCTCGCCCCGACCAGTTATCAATATTCCACTGAATGTTTTTCTCCTACAGTGGTTTTCTGTTTTTTACATATTCTATCAACAGCGAGAGTGTCTCACGCCAAAAATATTTGGGAGACATTCGTTCTGTAAGGCACAAATCTCTTTAGGGCGGCAAGACTACACAATGACCGATGTGTGAATCGTGAATGGAGAGGGGCCGTCTCTGAGAAAAAGAGACAAATTGGTCAGATGGATACCCTAGGAATAATTTTCGTCGGCCTCGGTTTGTGTCTCGCGAGTGTGGCGCTCTGGTCTGCTCGGCGACTCCATCAGGACCTTATACGCCTGAAACGTGAGCAATATAACCTTGAGCTAAAGTTGGGCGCACTTTCTGGAAAAATTGAATCAACCGTAGAGCCTTTACGCATCCAGACGGCACTCTTGGCTCGAGGTCAGCGCGTCTCCGATACGTTGATTAGAAATGGCCTGCTGTATCATGAAATTTCCTGCGGGGATGCAGCCAAATGGCTCGTGCCATCTTCCTCTTTATCGAATGTTTTCGTGTTGGATGTCCGCACCAAAGCCGAATTTGCCAAACAGCGAATTCCGGGAGCGACATTAATTCCTGTTGAGGATTTAGAAATACGGTACCAGGCGGAACTTCCGATTGAATCAGATAAAATCCTGGTGTATTGCGCGGGTGGAGATCGGAGTCGTCTTGCCTGCGATTTTCTGAGCCGACATAATTATCCCAATATTTATCTTCTGAAAAATGGATTACAAGGGTGGACGGGCCCTCTCGAAGGGAATTCGAGCGGAGCCCTCATTCAAATCTCGTCTAAATCCCGGGCGTCTTCACCTTCTGTAGAATAGATCCACGTATTCATCGTGTAAGGAATGGAATTATGCAGTCAGATTTAATTGTCTTGAATGTGATGGGTCCTTATCGGGAACCACGCGAGCCGGCCTTTTCCTATGATTATTCCGTTCAGCGACCTGATTGGGCAACCGCACAGGGAGTCAGAGTGAAGGTCTCGATTGAACTGGAGCTGGACTATTTGAAAAACTCGATTCTGGGGATCGTGGGCGGATCAGTTGGGCAACAGCTTCGGATTAATCAAATCCTTTCGCGAGCCATTGCAGATAAAAAACTTGAGATTGCCGACGCGGATGGATTGCTGGCTGATCGTCTGGATGTGATGATTGGGGCTTTTACAGGCGACTCCATTTCTCTGTTTGCTGAATTGGATCAGTGGATGAAGGCTGAACAGGCTGTTTTGCGGAAATCTATCCACGATCAGACGGGACTCTGAGCGCCCCAGAAATTTTGGGGAGGGCATCTCAGTGGGAGGTATGAGACCCTTCTCCCCTTCGCACATCTCAAATGTATTAGAAGACGCGTTGATACCGTTTGGAATACACCCCCGTCTCGTCCTCACCAAATCCCAGGGATGCATGCTCCGGCGAGTTTTTATTGTACAGGTCAATCGCATAGTGGCCGCGGACATTTTCCATAGCCACTTCGTATGGAATGGAGCTGGGATAAAATTCCCCAGGAGCATGAGCTCCCCGGCCTAAGGCCTTGGCTGATTCGGTCACGCCGTATTGGGCTTCTGAAAAAATATAGATGTCGGCAATGGCGAATTCCCCGAGTTTGTCTCCCGGTGTGGTGGGTGGCAAAAGGGTGTCCAGCGTATTATCCAGTCGGGCTTTTTGGAAATATTGCAACAGCGCGACCACCTGACTATCTGTGGTGGCCGGAGGAACCAGAAGGGTGATGGCTTTCATATCCGCGACGGTTCCGGTCGCCTCATATGTCGGAATGAGGTCAGTCGATACGATGTTGTGGAGACCCACGGGGGTCTTGGGCGTGGTTCCCGGTCCCTGGTTAGGCAAATTTTTGGATTTAGGAATGATGAGTGTGATGAACAGCCATAAACCAAAAATGACGCCAAACACCACGATAAGTGGGTGGATGCCTACCCGTCGACCCTCTGTCGGTTCTTCTTCCTGGCTCACGTTGTGGCTCCTTCGATGCTTTTGGAATTTTGTGGTGGTTGCCGCTCCAGATGTTTGGCCGCATCCCACCATTTATCGAGTTGCGGAAGCGTATAGTCGCGAAGATCTTTCCCTTCCAACGCAGCTTGTGATTCAACGAAATGAAACCTGGAGATAAATTTATTGGTGGCACGGCGTAACGCCTCTTCAGGATTGACTCGAAGGAACCGTGAGACATTGACTAAGGCAAAGAACACATCCCCCAACTCTTCTTCAATGGTGCTTTGAACCGGCGGGTTTTCTGGTCGAGGAGTCCCTTCCGAAGACGACGGAATACTTTCCGCAGCGGCAGCATATAATTCATTCAATTCTTCTTTGAATTTTTCCAAGGCCGGCTCAATGGTCTCCCAATCAAATCCTGCGCGCGAGGCCCGTTTTTGGACTTGAAAGGCACGCTGGAGAGCTGGAGCGATTTTGGGAATCCCCTGTAACAGTGACTGAGGTCCCGGTTGCGTGGCTTGTTCTTGTTGTTTGAGTCGATCCCATTGCCGGCTCACATCTTGGGCTGTTGTGACAGGTGAAGCATCGGTGGTCTGTTGAAAAACATGGGGGTGGCGTCGAATCAGTTTATCGGCTAACCCGTTGGCCACGTCATTGAATGAAAATTGATTCTGTTCTGAGGCAATTTGTGTATGAAACATAATCTGTAGCAAGAGATCCCCCAATTCTTCCTTGAGGGCGGAAGGCTGACCGGCATCTATGGCTTCCAGCACCTCATATGTTTCCTCAAGAAGATGAGGTTTGAGGGACTGACTCGTTTGTTCACGGTCCCAAGGGCAGCCGTCGGGTCCACGCAATTTGGACATGATCGCCAGTAAATCCGACAAACATGTTGTCGGAGAAGCGGAGGAGGAATATTCTGGAGATGGTTGATTCATGAGACTGTCAAAAATTTTGAGTTGGGTGCGAGGGCATTATACCCGTTTTCTCCCTCAGTGTAAGTCCTGGATTCTTGATAGAGACCATCGGTTAGTGCTACTGTTTTCCCACTACAGGAGGTGTCCGATGAGCGAAGAAGAGCAAGGGTTTGTGATTCGGGATAAACGAGGGCGATCGGAGCCAGAAGCCTCTACTCCACCACCGCCAGAGCCCTCTATGGCGCAACCCCATTCTTCGGCGGAATCATCTCATGCGCCTCATCCTCCCTTGTCATTTTCCTCGTTTGTATTTTCCCTCGGAACCTCATCTCTCATGCTGATGGGAGAGTCTTTGGATCCTCAACAGCCCGCACCGCCCATGAATCTTCCCCAGGCCAAGGAAATTGTTGATATCTTATCTTTGCTGGAAGAGAAGACCAAAGGAAATCTTACGTCTGAGGAAGCGTCCGTCTTAGGAGATATGCTCTATACCCTGCGGATGAAATATGTCAGCGTCACGTCAGGGAAGGGCAGTACGGTTTCTCCCTGATACCTGGCGAATCCTCTTCCTTCCCGCAAGCTTCCAGGCAAGGGCTTCTCATTTCGCCCATAGGCAGACAGACGAATCGATAGTGGGGATATGGTCGCGCCTTGCGCTGTTCCTGTTCTTGATCAATAATGATCATAGTTGACTGGCCCTTGGATGATATTCTCCCACTGACACGCCGTGAACCTTCTCTCAGAATCGCCCACTGAATCCCGGAAATTTCCTCGAACGGGGTTGCCGTCCACGTCGAGCGAGCCGGGTGTTCCCTCCCACAGTTCCGCCTCGAAGCAGAAACGGCATCATTATAGGCCTGTCTGGATTGTCTTGGTTTTGTTGTTGCCCTGCCTGGCCCTTACCCTCTATTACGCCCGGTATGGCTTATCAGGCCCCCTGCAACCGGATTCGATACTTCCAAGCCCCAGCTATGCCCTGGTGCTTTTTCTGGTGTACCTGGATAGCGTCGGATTGGTGGCGCTCACCCTTCTGCTGTCTCGAAATTTGATTCGGGCCTTTTTCGAAAAGCGTCATAAGCTGTTGGGGAAGGGGTTCCGGTCAAAGTTGGTCGCCGCCTTTATCGGCTTTGCCCTGATTCCCACGGTGCTGCTTGCCTTGGTGGCCAGCGGAGTCATCAGTGAAGTCATTGACGTGTGGTTTAATGATCAGATTATGCAGGTCTTACGGGACTCGGAAGAAGTCGCTCATCTCTATCAAGAGGAACGCGAATCATTAACAGCGGATACGGCGCGCGCCATAAGCAAGGAAATTTTTCGAGAAGATATATTAAACCCGGAACATCGGGAATTATTGAAAGCCATTATGGCCCGCATGCAACAGGAATATCATTTAGCGGGCGTGGAGGTCTTTTCGCCAAAAATGGAAACCTTGGCCCGCATGATGGATCCCAAGTTGTCTGATGCGGTGTTGAGCCTTCCTGTAGGACAATTGGTGCTCCATGTCCTGGATACGGGTCAGCCCATGTCTTCGGCCCAGGAAGCTCCGGTGGGGAAACTAATCCGGGCAGCGGCGCCGATCCGGGGAAATGGTCAAACTGACCGCGTGTTTGGCGTTGTGGTGGTGTCGTCCTATGTGCCGGAAGTCTTGGTGATGAAAATGGATGGGATTGCCAAACAATTTGAGGAATACCGGCAGATCATTTCCATGAAAAATCCGATCAAGGGTGGAGCCTATTTGTTTGTGGCCGTGGTAACGGTGCTGATTTTATTTGGCGCCACGTGGTTCGGGTTTTATGTGGCCCGAGGGATTACGGTCCCCATCCAACGACTGGCTGAAGGAACCGAAGCGGTCGCCAAAGGGAATTTAGATGTGAATATTGACGTCAAGGCCACGGATGAAATCGGAACCTTGGTCCAGTCGTTCAATCGCATGACCGCCGATCTGCGCACCAGTAAATCCAGCTTGGAAGAAGTGAATATGTCGCTCGTACGATCCAATGTGGAAATCGATCAACGTCGGGCCTACACCGAAGCGGTGGTGGAAACCATTGCCGCCGGCGTGCTATCGATCGATATGGCCGGTCTGATTTCCACATTTAACCCCTCCGCTGAACGGATTATCGGAGTGAAGGGTGACGACTTGCGTGGACGACCGGTTCATGACGCGTTCAAGTCCTTCAACCTGCAATTGTTTCAGAAAGCCTATGACCAGATGCTCCAGGAACAGACGGAAAGTGTGTCCATGGATGGCCAGATGGAAACACCCAATGGCCGGCTCTTGACCGTAGGCCTCAATATTTCCAGAATGCAGAACGATGCCGGGTTGGACCTGGGTTTTGTGTTTGTGTTTGAAGATCGGACGGAATTCATTAAGGCGCAAAAAACGGCGGCCTGGCAGGAAGTGGCGCAACGCATTGCTCATGAAATAAAGAATCCCTTAACCCCGATTCAATTGTCGGCCCAACGGTTGCGAAAAAAATACGCAGAAAAGTCTACAGGATTTGATGAAATATTCGATCAGGCTACCGGCGTCATTATTAGCGAAGTCACCCGGTTAAAAGGGATGGTCGATGAGTTTTCGAAATATGCCAGAATGCCGCTTCCCCAGATGCGGAAAGCATCCCTGCATGACATTATCGAGAAAGTGATCTACCTCTATACGGGGGCGCATCGTGACATTGAATTTATTGTCGAATTTGATGAAGACCTTCCGGCATTGAATTGTGATCCGGAGCAGATGCACCGGGTGTTGGTTAATTTGTTTGATAACGCGATCCAGGCCATGAACGATCATGGCCGTCTCTGGGTGACGACGGAGTGCGATTGGCGGCGGCATCGGGCCGTGGTCAGGGTGGCGGATGAAGGGATGGGTATTCAGCCGGATGATCACAAAATGTTGTTCGTGCCGTATTTTTCAAAAAAGCGAACGGGAACAGGCTTGGGATTAGCCATTGTGCATCGTATAATCTCCGATCACAATGGGACCATTCATGCAGAGAATCATCATCCAAAAGGTGCGTTATTTACATTCGAATTGCCGTTGTAGGGGAGGGGAGCGTCAGTGGCTGGACTGTCTTTTCTCCGGAAGGGTTGTCTCGCGTGACACACGTGAGGGACCATTCATTCCATACCTGATGGAGGGAGTATTGTGGCCGAGACCATTTGCCTGATTGATGACGAACCAGCCATTCTTAATACCTTAAGTAGCATTCTTGAGGATGAAGGCTATCAAGTGCTGGTGGCCAAGAGCGGCCTTGAGGCACTCAAACTTGTCCGAAGTGAGGTGCCGGATTTAGTCATTTTGGATATCTGGATGCCGGAGATGGATGGGCTGGAGACATTGAAACGATTGCGCACCCAGTTTCCCAACATCCTGGTCGTGATGATGTCGGGGCATGGATCCATTGAAACCGCCGTCAAATCCACAAAATTGGGCGCCTATGATTATCTGGAAAAGCCCCTAGACCTGGAAAAGGTCACCATATTAGTGCGCAATGCGTTGCATCAACGCAAGCTGGAAGAGGAAAACCTGAATCTTAGAATTCAGGTGGAGCGACGATTTGAATTGGTGGGCTCTTCTCCTCCTATGGAGCGGCTTCGCGAACTGATCGCGATGGCGGCTCCAGCCAATAGTCGTGTGTTAATTGCCGGGGCAAATGGGACAGGAAAAGAACTGGTCGCCCGCGCGATACATTTGCAGAGTCCCCGGCATAATCGTTCCTTTGTGGAAATCAATTGTGCGGCGATTCCGGAAACGTTGATCGAGAGTGAGTTATTTGGGCATGAAAAAGGGGCCTTCAGTGGCGCCAGCTCTATGAAACGTGGCAAGTTCGAGCTGGCGGACGGAGGAACCCTGTTTTTGGATGAAATCGGGGACATGAGTCTGGCCACGCAAGCCAAAGTGTTGCGTGCCCTTCAAGAACAACAATTTACCCGGGTTGGGGGAACAAAACTCATCAATGTCCAGGTCCGGGTCATTGCCGCATCCAATAAAGATTTGGGGGAGGAGATTGGGAAAGGGACGTTCCGTGAAGATCTGTATTACCGGTTAAATGTGTTGCCGATTGTGGTTCCGACACTCAAGGAGCGTCGAGACGATATCCCTGAACTCGCGCAGCATTTTTTGCGACTGCATTCTGAAGAACAGGGCATGAAACCTAAAGAGTTTAGTCCGCAAGGCATGGAGGCCTTGCAGCGGCATGATTGGCCGGGCAATATTCGTGAACTCCGGAATTTGATTGAACGCTTATTAATCATGGTGCCGAAGACCATCATTGAGGCGGCAGATGTTGAGATGTTCCTTCAGGGTCGGGCGCCAAGCGGGGTGCCCTCCCTTGCCGTGGGCACCAACTATGATTCGCTCCGGGAAGCCCGGAATGCCTTTGAGCGGGAAGTCATATCTCTTAAACTCAGGGAAAATAATTGGAATGTTTCCAAAACCGCTGATGAATTGAAAATCGAGCGTAGTCATTTACACAGAAAGATTAAGTTACTTCATGTTGAACTCCGGCCCGAACATTAAGCCTCGCAGGACTCCTTCACCCTCTTCTACTGAAACGTTATCTCCCGGCTCTTCACATCCCCTCCACCTTGAAAAATTGGTGGCTGGCGGATTCGGTCTCGGACGAGTGAATGGTCAGGTGGTGTTGTGTGGCGGCGGCATTCCCGGGGAAGCTCTTCAGGTGGAGATTCTCAGTCGGCGCAAAGGCGTGAGTCATGGGAAAATCCTCCAGGTCCAGGATCCGGCTGACAGCCGGGTCGTTCCCCTCTGCCCGGTTGTCGGGCGATGTGGAGGATGCCAGCTTCAGCATATCCAATACGAAGCCCAACTTTCTCAAAAACGATTGATTCTGGAAGATACCCTTCGTCGGATTGGAAAAATTTCCGATGTGCTGATTTCTCCGGTGATCCCGTCTCCAAGGCCCTATGGCTATCGGCAAGTTCTTCGAATGGGAATCGGAGAGGGGCCCGACGGGTTATTTTTGGGTTTTTTCGAATCAGGAACTCAACAACTGCTACCGGTTGACACATGTTTTTTGGTGGACGACAGGTTGCGGTCGGTGATTGACTCTGTCCGTTCCAGCCTTCGCTCCTTGGTCATCGAGGGGATGAATTTGGAGAGTGTGGAAATCCGATGGTCCCAACTGGAGGAGGGCGGTCTGTTGGTATTCCGCGGTCGGGCTTTGACTAAAGAACACGTCGAACGTTTGATGCATGCCTGTTCTGAGATCGCCAACATCAAGGGGTTGATTTATGAGCGCGCTGAAGCACCAGAACATGATTCGAGGCGCCGTGTGCGGCATGAGCCGATTGTGCGAGGAGCGGATCATGTATGGGAAGCCTTTGGAGGGTTGCGCTTGAAAATGGGGTTTCGGTCATTCATGCAGGCCAACTGGGACGTCTTTCAATTGTTGGGGAAGATGGTTGAGGAATGGCTTGGAAATGTGAGAGGGCAACGGATTTTGGAGTTGTATGCCGGAACCGGCCCCCTGGGTCTCAGCCTCGCGAGCCATGGTGCTCAGGTAACCTGTGTGGAAGGGAATCCGTTTGCCATCCACGATGCCCGTGAGTCGTTACGCATGAATGTGATTACAGGGTGCCGTGTGCGGATCAGTTCAGTCGAATCCTATCTCATGACTGTCAAATCCGGCGCCTACGATGTTATCCTTCTGGATCCTCCACGTGCGGGGCTCAATCCACAAATTATAGGCCGCTTGGGAATCTTACAAGTCCCGAAACTGTTCTATCTGTCTTGTGACGCCCCGTCATTGGCCCGGGATATCAAAGCGTTATGTGAAAAAGGCTATACCGTTCAGCGCATGCAACCATTTGATATGTTTCCTCAGACGGCACATCTTGAAACATTGGTCGAATTGACGCTTTCAGCATTTGAACCAAACGACGGAGATTAAGGATACCCTCATGGCCACCTATCGAGAAGCGGGAGTTGATATTCAACGAGGCGATGATTTTGTCAAACGAATCGGCCCCATGGTTCGGTCTACCTTCCGTCCTGAAGTCATGGGAGACATCGGAGGGTTCGGTGGCCTCTTTCGGTTTCCTTCCGACCGCTATCGTGAGCCGATTCTGGTGTCCGGGACGGATGGCGTGGGGACCAAGGTCAAGATGGCCACCTTAATGAATCGACATGATTCGATCGGGATTGATTTGGTCGCAATGTGCGTCAACGATATTATTGTCAGCGGGGCGGAGCCGCTCTTTTTTCTGGATTATCTCGCGACGGGTCATCTTGAAGTCGAAGTCGGAGAAGCGATTATTCAGGGAATTGCCGAGGGATGTCGGCAAGCCGGATGTGCCTTGATCGGTGGAGAAACCGCAGAAATGCCTTCATGTTACCCGCAGGGCGAATACGACCTGGCCGGTTTTGCGGTAGGGGTGGTGGAACGGTCGGAGATGTTGGGCCCCGAAAAAATTAAACACGGAGATGTGCTCATTGGAGTCGGGTCGAGTGGACTTCATAGTAATGGATACTCCCTGGCGCGAAAAGTCGCTCTTGAGCTGAAAGAGTGGTCTCCTGAGACCCGGGTACCCGGCTTGCCGGGCACAGTCGGGGAGGCATTACTCATACCGACGCTTATTTATGTGAAACTGGTCAAAGCGTTGTTGTCCCAGAGCCGAGTACACGGCCTGGCACATATCACCGGTGGTGGAATTACCGGGAATGTGCCACGAGTCATTCCGGAGTCCTGCCAAGCGGTTATCGATCGAAGCACGTGGGCGCCACTCTCGTTGTTCACAGTTCTTCAAGAAGCAGGAGCCATTGATCAAGACGAAATGTTTCGCGTGTTTAATATGGGAATTGGTCTGGTCGTGGTGGGGCCCTCTGAAGAAACCAGCCGGATATTAGACATTATTCAGGAACAAGGGATGAGGGGCTGTGTCATTGGAGAGGTTCGAGATCGTCCGTCTTCTGAGCCAAAGCTTTTCTATTCGCATTAAGAGGTTGAAACTGTGTCGCTTGCCCTTGGGGTCTTAATCTCAGGCCGCGGATCAAATCTGGTGGCCATTCTGGATGCCATTGATCGTGGCTCGTTGGATGCGACTCTCAAGGTCGTAGCCAGCAACAAGCCCAATGCCGCGGGCTTAGAGCGCGCGAAGGAACGCGGGCTTCCCACGGTCTATCTGGATCCAAAACCTTTTGCCCAGGAAGCCAACCCGCGTGAAGCCTATGATCTGGCAATGGGTGCCCTTCTCCAGCAACATGGGGTGGAATATGTGGCCCTGGCGGGATATATGCGGATTGTGACCCCCGCCTTGATTCGAATGTATCCATCGAAGATCTTGAATATCCATCCATCGCTTCTACCGGCGTTTCCAGGACTCGATGCTCAACGTCAAGCCTTGGAGTGGGGCGTAAAAGTCAGCGGTTGCACAGTGCATCTGGTGACGGAAGGGGTCGATGAAGGACCTATCATTGTGCAAGACGCTGTGCCTATCCTAGAGGGGGATACGGTTGAATCCTTATCCGCCCGCATTTTGGAAAAAGAGCACGAATGCTATCCTCAGGCTCTTCAATTGATGGCACAAAAACGGGTACATCTTGAAGGACGCAAGGTCCACATTCTTTCCTAGAACGAATTGTCGGATTTCAACGATTTATAGGCGGTGAGGGGATTGCGGGCAAACAAAAAAATATGTCAGCGATGGCAACTCGACGAACAGTCAGTTATAATCCTGTGATATTTTTCAATTCATAAGGACTTCTTTTTCCAACGCTTCACATCGTACGAATCCCAAGTGTGGGGGGCTAGCTCAGTTGGGAGAGCACTACGTTCGCAACGTAGGGGTCGCGGGTTCAACTCCCGTGCCCTCCACCATTTACTTACACTTAGGGTCTTAACGCTTGAAAAAATTCAGGTCTTCACTTTTAGGCTAATTGTCGGCCCCTTCCGCAATCAAAATAGTTCCATCCGGACAATTTGCCAATAAGATAAAAACGTAGAAGAGGGAGGCCTAGGTTGTTTCCCTTTCCTATGGGCTAGTCGTCTTTTCGGTAACCCACCGATACCCTTTCCCTCGCATGCATTGTTCAATAGCCCGGCCGCTCATGTCGGGATTGGCGCCAATTTTATCGCCCAGTGTAGCCGGTTGCGGTTCTTGAACTATTCCCATCGTTTGGCATTCGCGGTAGTCTTGTTGGACGGTTTCGGGAGATGTCCCTTCTTTGGCCCAATGGCCCCCAATACATCCCACAAAAAGACAAGTAACTCCGACAATAAAATAGGCTTTGTTCATGAAGCCCTCTTTCTTGTACTGAGTTGAATTCTCAGCAGAAAGATCGTTGTGAAATTGGTCAATTCTGTGATGCCTCTCGATCGTGCCAGGAGGATATGAGGCCATGTCGTTTGAGAATTGCTAAGTGTTTTGCCAGTTCGTCTCTTAAGGATTCATCCTCATGGGCATAGGAGGAGAACACTTTCATCGGCGTTTGCTGGTCACCGTTCATGAGGAGTTCTCTCCGCTTTTACAAAATAGAATCCTGTTTTCCTTCACCAATTCCGGATAAAGGTATAACTTGTTATCAAGTTTCCAACGCGGAGTAGTTAGATTCTACTCATTTCGAATTTCTGTCAAGGCTATTGATAATTTCCCAAAATTGTAGAATGGTATGGTGAATGAGGGGAAGTGAATCCGTTTGTTAGGTGGGATCTTTAATAGTCTCCGCGCGTTTTCTTCTATGGGCCTTGCTTTCGGTCCTACTGAGATCAGACAGGTTTGCCCAGGTGAAGGCTACTGATGGTGCACTCAATAAAAAGAAATCTCGTGTGCATTCCCCATCTGAAATAACTGATGGAGAAAACTGGCTATATAGGAATGCGAATGCATCTTCAGATTTCTGGCCAGAATTTTTAAGAGCCTTCAAATTAAGTGAATGGCATTTCATGTCATTGACTTTCCGTCATCAAAAATGATTTTTTTCATTTCTTCCTCCGGCATTGTTCAACGAGGCTGGAAGTGGTTAAATCGTTAATATTTTATTCTCTGTTGGTCCAATAAAAATTCCACATCCTTGAATGTGTATCTGAAGGGTGGTGAAAGTTGAGGGAATCAGATGGGCAAGAAGGACACATCCGGTACCGTGATTGAAGATCTTTGGTATAAAAATAATGTGATCTATAGTCTCGACCTCGAAACGTTTATGGACACCGACGGGGATGGGGTAGGGGACTTTGAGGGTCTGACGAGAAGACTGGACTATTTGCATGCCTTAGGAATCGGGACGATTTGGCTCTCCCCGTTTCAACCTTCACCAAACCGTGATAATGGGTATGACATTTCTGATTACTATGGAGTCGATCCTCGTCATGGGTCGAGCGGCGACTTTGTGGAGTTCATGCACCAAACAAAAAAGCGCGGCATCAAGGTCATCATGGACCTCGTGGTGAATCATACGTCCAATCAACACCGATGGTTTCAGCAGGCTTGCAAGGATAAAAACTCCTCCTATTTCGACTGGTATGTCTGGTCGAAAAAGCGTCCGTCGGACTGGAATCAAGGCATGGTGTTCCCCGGGGTCCAAAAAGGAACGTGGACCTATGAAAAGAAGGTCCAGGAATACTACTTTCATCGTTTTTATAATTTTCAACCAGATTTGAATATGGGAAATCCAGAAGTCCGTACGGAGATCAGGCGGATTATGGGATATTGGTTGGAATTAGGCGTGGCGGGATTTCGTGTCGACGCGGTGCCGTTCATCATTGAAACACCGGCGCCCGGAAAAAAGAAACCGGTGATGCGGTACGAATACCTCAGTGAGATGCGGAACTTTCTGCAGTGGCGCTGTGGTGATGCCATCCTCTTGGGTGAGGCTAATGTCCTGCCCAAGCAAAATCAGCGATATTTCGGGAAGAATGCTGAGGGCATCCACATGATGTTCAATTTTTATGTGAACCAATATCTGTTTTATGCTATGGCGACATCGGATATTGCTCCTCTTGTTCATGCGCTGAAAGCCACGCAGGATCTTCCGCCCACCGCACAATGGGGCCAGTTTCTCCGTAATCATGACGAACTCGATCTAGGCCGGCTGACTACTGAGCAGAGAGCGAAAGTATATGCGAGATTCGGACCTGAAAAACGCATGCAACTGTACAATCGTGGTATCCGGCGACGTTTAGCGCCCATGCTGGGAGACCGACGGCAGATTGAGCTTGCTCATAGCCTGCTCTTCTCTCTGCCTGGCACGCCCGTGATCCGATACGGAGATGAGATTGGCATGGGCGATGATTTGACCTTAAAAGAACGTGCGGCTGTGCGCACCCCTATGCAATGGTCTGATGAGGCCCAGGCTGGGTTTTCCACAGCGGAACACCCGATTCTTCCTGTCATTGAATCCGGTATGTATAGTTACAAACAGATTAATGTTGAAGCGCAACGACGGGATCCCGGCTCTTTACTGAATTGGATGGCACGGATAATTCGTTTACGCAAAGAATGTCCGGAAATCGGCTGGGGCACGTGGAACATACTTCAAACAGGTTCCAAGAAAGTGCTTGGCATGCGATATGATTGGGGGGGCAATTCCCTGGTGGTGCTGCATAATTTCGATGACAAACCGCAAGAAGTCCGGATTCGACCTGGAGTGGAAGGCGGAGATCGGTTAGTCAATCTTCTGGCAGAGGAAGAAAGTCACAGTCCTCCTTCCGGCATCCATAAAATGGCACTTGAATCGTACGGGTACCGCTGGTTCAGAGTAGGAGATTTGAATTATGCTATCCACCGGAAGCGGAGCTGAGCTGCATGAATCTCGATGAGATAGAGATCCTTTTCCTAACTGTAGACTTGTGCGGATGCCATTGAGGCCAATATTTCTTCCCGCTTCCCACTTTCCATCATAAAATCGCTGAGTGTGGTCTAGAAACCTAACCCAATTTATGTTAATTGTGCATAATATTAGTTAACTTTATGTAGTATTATGCGATTTTCTAAAAAAAGCGAATACGCCTTGCGGGCCATGATGGAACTGACTCAGGAGTTCGGGAAGGGACTTGTGCAACGGAAATCCCTGGCGGAGCGGCAGAATATTCCATTGGGTTTTCTGGAAATGATTTTGTTGTCCTTAAAAAACGCAGGATTGATTGGGAGTCGTCGTGGCGCCCATGGCGGGGTGTATTTAATTAAGTCGCCCCGTGAAGTCACCTTGGGTCAGATTATTCGCCTTCTGGATGGCCCTCTCGCACCGATCGCCTGTGTGAGTCAGACGGCGTATCAAAAATGCCAGGATTGTCCTCATGCCGCTACGACGACGTGTCCGATTCAGCGCATCATGCTGGATGTGCGGAATGCCATTGCATCGGTCCTTGATCATTATACTCTTGAAGATTTTGTATTCCCCCAGCAGGGAGGGGGAGTTTCCAATATGAAAATACAACCGGTACCAGGTGCAACACAGAAGAAAAAAAAGTCGTCGGGAAAATCATCTTAGTCAATCTTTTTGCTGTTCTCATGCGGCATGGTCAACGATAAGAGGAACCTATGGAAACTCATTGGCGTAGTGTGGTGAAGGGTGTGAGTTGGCGGGCAGTTGGGACGTTGGATACCACCCTTTTGGTGTTTATTTTTTCTGGAGAACTCCTTCTTGCCGCTTCGGTGGGATTAACGGAATTGGTCACGAAAATTTTTTTATATTGGCTTCATGAGCGAGTCTGGCAAAAAATTCAATGGGGACGGATCTATCCCACAACCAGTTCACCATAAAAGGATACAAAGTATGGCACGGCAAATACTGCTGAGTGGGGCGCTGATGGCGTTCCTTGGTGTTGCGATTGGCGCATTTGGCGCACATGGACTCAAGCCGTTTCTTTCTGAACAGATGTTGGGGGTCTTTGAAACCGGTGTGCGGTATCATTTGATCCATGCCCTTGGCATGCTCAGTGCCGGCTTGAGTTTGGTCTATGTTCCCCTTCGCCAGTTCAGGTGGGCCGGTTGGGCCTTTTCCCTGGGCATCGTGTTGTTTTCAGGAAGCCTGTATGTCATGTCCCTATCGGGTGTACGTGGATTAGGGATGATCACTCCTTTTGGAGGGTTGTGTTTTCTTGTGGGGTGGGGCCTGTTGGCAAGAGGTTATTGGAAAGCCTTTCCCTCCCCAAATACACCATCCTCTCCTCCAGAGAGTAAAGAGTCGATGCCCTAATTGTCGGTTAAGGCGTTGGCCTCTCCACCTGGGACGTAGTGTTTTTGACTAAAAATGGGGGGCTGGCCTCTCCCATATAGAGCGTGCGATGGGGAAAGGGAATTTCAATTCCATTTTGGTCGAAGGCTTTTTTCAGGCGTCGCCGATATTCTCTCCCGACCATCCATTGCTTGATGGGTAGCGTTTTCAATCTGGCTTTAATGACGACTTCCGATTCGCCGAAGTCGTCTACTCCCAATATTTCAATGGGTTCGAGAATGTTTGGTCCTATCTCCGGGTCGGCTTGTAAATCCCGGCCTACCTCCTTCATGACGGAAGATACCCGATCGGTATCTTCTTTATAGGCTACACCGATATTCATGACATAGTATGACCAGTCTTTGCTCATGTTGGCGAGGGTCGTGACGGTGCCATTCGGAAAAATATGAACCGTTCCTGACAGGTCGCGTAGGGTAATGGTCCGGAAACTGATGGCTTCGACTAAGCCACCGGTTCCATTCACCACGGCCACATCTCCAACCCGTACCTGATTTTCTAAGATCATAAAAAATCCATTGATGATATCCCGGACCAGATTTTGTGCGCCAAAGCCGACAGCCAGTCCCACGATGCCCGCACTGGCGATAATGGGTGTAATATCCAACCCTATCTGATCCAATCCCATCACCACGGCGACGACCCAGACCAACGTGAGGCCAATGGTCATAAGCAAGCCGATGAGCGTTTTCACCCGTTTTTCAGCGGCTAACAGATTCTTCTCATCGTTTTCCCTCACAGTGAGTAAAATGCGTTCAAGTTTGTGGAGGCCGAAACGAACGGCGCGGATTCCGATGTATGCGACAACTCCGATAAGAAGAAGCCGTAAGGTGGCTTCCATCATGACCAGCGACTTGGCTGTGAGAAAAGGAGTAAGCTTTTCAAAAGCAAACGAATCCATTTATGACCTCCTTAAAGAGAAAGAAAATAGCCGGTTCCTTGAAGGCTTGGATCAACCCAGGCCAATGAAGGAGCTGAGCCAGAGTAGAAGGCCTATTCTTTCAAGGGAATGGAGTATTGGCAAGCACGGAAAGGAGAGGTTGGCATGTTTCTCATATCCCGGCTGAAGTAGGTGAGAAAGAAATCAGCTGAAGAATTTTTGCGAGGCGCCGTTTTTTCATCAACCTAGGGCTTATTTTGATGTCTCTCCCTTGACACATGGTAACTTGGGTGGTAAAAAATCCCCAATAGGTCGCCAAGGACAACGAAGTCCCATGGGCGACCTCCCATACAATAGAACGCGGACAATGAAGTCCTCAGCCAAGGAAATTGGTTGGGGATTTTTTTTTGCCTTTTTGACCTCATGCCCGTTCGTTGTTCCTGGGGAAACCTAATAGAGTCTCGTCAATGAAGCGTGGCTGATCATTATCGGGGAAGGTGGCGTCGGAAAATTCTGGTCGTGGGATGGCGAGTGCGACCTCAAAAACACGGAGGGCTACATGATTGGAGACCTAATACCTGGAATCACCTTTCACCATTCACAGAAGGCCCATAGCCGTGGAGGGTTATTGGGCCTTGGTTTTGCGCTGCTTGTGGTGGCCGGCGGCACGAGCGTGAGTGAGGCGGCGGTGTTAACCAAGGAGGATTTCAAACTCTATGGGTATGTGGCGGCTTCCTACACACAAAATTTCAATTATCCAAAAAATTCTGGGGCCAATGCGAATCAATTGCGCATCTTTGACGGGGATGCCAATTCTTTCAGACCCAATATGGCGCAATTGGTCTTTGAAAAGGAAGGCACCAACGCCAGCAATGTCGTCGAACGTGCCGGCTTTCGAATAAAATTAGATTTTGGGGAAGACGCTCAATTTATCGGTGGGCGAACTGGTGATGACGTTGATTTCCAGGAACTGTATGTCCAGTATGTCGCCCCGATCGGAAATGGGCTCGATATTCGGCTCGGCCGCATGAATACCTTGGTGGGGTATGAAGTCATTGAGAGTCCCTTTAATCTTAATTATTCCCGATCGTGGCTGTTTGGATTGGGACAGCCATTTACCACCACCGGGATTCGGCTGTTCTATCCTTTCACCGAAAAGCTGTCGGTGGCTGCGGGCGTGATCAGTTCATTTACCGGCTTGACGGAAGACAATAATACGGCGAAATCTGTGGAAGGGTTAGTGTCCTATCGCCCCACGGAAGCGCTTGGATTGAATGTGTATGGCATTGTTGGAAAGGAAAGTTCTAATACGCGATCGGGTTCTGGCACACGGGTTCTTATCGGTGGGTATGCGACCTTCCAGGCTACTGATCAATTGGGTTTTGTGGTGGAAGCGTATTATGCCAATCAGGAAAATGGGAGTGCCATCAGCTCGGGTCGCAATGCTCGTTGGGATGGTGTCGCGGGATACGTCATTTATGATTTCAATGAACAATGGGGTCTCCGTTTTCGTGGAGAAATTTGGGAGGACGCCGGAGGCGATCTGAGTTGTTTGGGGACGGCCGGATCCGGTGGAAATGCGAATGTCTGTGCTGTGTCAGCTCCGATCGCACAAACCCTTTGGGAGAACACGGTGACCCTTCAATATAAGCCGACTCCGTCGCTGATCACCCGATTGGAATTTCGCTATGACAAATCAAATCAAAATGTCTTTCTAGATGGAAGAAATACTCTGACTAATAACCAACAGACACTGGCGGTTGAAGCCATTTTCCTCTTTTAAAGAAGAGGTCCAAGGAGCAAAAGACGATGAAGGTCTATATTCACAAAGCCAGGAGAACCATATTTTCGGCAGTCCTGTCTGTTTTGGTCTTGAACGGGTTGGGCTCATCCGTGTGGGCTCAAGATGGAGGCACGTCAGATCTCAGTGCCGGCGACACGGCTTGGGTGTTGATGTCCTCGGCCCTGGTGTTGGCCATGATCATACCCGGATTGGCGTTGTTTTATGGCGGGATGGTCCGGAGTAAAAACGTGTTAAGCACAATGATGCATAGTTTTATTGCCGTCTGTCTCGTCAGTGTGGTGTGGGTGTTTTGGGGGTATAGCCTCGCGTTTGCGCCGGATGTGGGAGGCGTCATTGGCGGACTCGACTGGTTGGGATTGATAGGGGTGGGACCAGAACCGCTTGAAGGTTCCACGATTCCTCATTTGGCCTTCATGGTGTTTCAGCTCATGTTTGCGGCGATTACCGTGGCGCTCATCAGTGGAGCCATTGCGGAGCGAATGAAATTTAGTGCCTTTGCTTTGTTTGCCGTGTTGTGGGTCACCTTCATTTATGCGCCTCTGGCTCATTGGGTTTGGGGAGGTGGGTGGCTCGCAGAATTGGGTGATTTGGATTTTGCCGGTGGGACGGTGGTCCACATCAGTTCGGGGGTGGCTGCGTTAGCCTGCGCGCTTGTCTTGGGAAAACGCCACGGATATGGTACCGAAAATATGAGCCCCCATAACCTGCCGTTTACGGTCATCGGGGCCAGTTTGTTGTGGGTCGGGTGGTTTGGATTTAACGCAGGAAGTGCCCTCGCGGCCAATGGAATTGCGGCGAGTGCCTTTGTGGCCACTCATGTGGCGACGGCTGCCGGAGCGTTAGCCTGGGTTGGCGTGGAGGGACTCTATCGAGGAAGAGCGACTGTGTTGGGCGCGGCCAGCGGTGCCGTTGCAGGTCTGGTGTCTATCACACCAGCCGCCGGATATGTGGGGCCCATCGGGGCGCTTGTGATTGGGTTTGGAGGAGGCGTGGTGTGTTATCTCGGAGTATTTTTAAAACATAGACTGGGCTATGATGATGCCTTGGACGTGCTTGGCATCCATGGGATCGGAGGAACCTGGGGGGCCGTGGCCACCGGCTTATTTGCGAGCATGGGTGGAGGCACCGGGCTCTTTTTCGGAAACCCCTCCCAGGTCATCATCCAAGTCATTGGAGTGGGCGCAACATGGGCGTTCTCATTTGTCGGCACCTATCTCATCCTCAAACTGGTTGAGGGCACGATCGGGTTACGTGTCACTCGAGAAGATGAGGTGCTCGGCTGTGATCTGACCCAACACCGGGAACGGGCCTATGGGTAATTCATACACAAGAGATGTGTTGGTTTCGAGAGCAAGAGCGGTCGGGAGAGTCCGTTGCCTGGGACGACGGAAGGCGATATTCAGAGTGTCTTAATCCAATGGAAGGATGGTTCCTATGAAGCTGATTCAAGCCATTATTAAACCCTTTAAGTTAGATGAAGTGAAAGATGCTTTGATCGAGTTGGGTATTCAGGGCATGACTGTCACCGAAGTGAAGGGATTTGGTCGTCAAAAAGGTCATAAAGAGACCTATCGTGGCACTGAATATCAGATTGAATTCGTTCCAAAAATTAAACTGGAAATCGCCTTGGCCGATGATCGAGTGGGAGAGGCTCTGGAAGCCATTATGCGTGCAGCCAAAACCGGCAGTATTGGGGATGGAAAGATTTTTGTTTCCGAATTACATAGCGTCATCCGTATTCGTACGGGGGAATCGGGCGAAGGAGCAGTCTGACCATTGGCACCAGACCACATCACGTGTTTACTCGAGGAGGGGAAATGAATCTGTTGATTCCACGCTCAACGATGGGAAGATTGACCGGACTGGTGGTTGGCCTGAGTTTCACTCAACCCTTTGCTGTTTGGGCAGGTGAAGAGGGTTTGCCGAAAATTGATACGGGGGATACGGCCTGGCTCTTAATGTCTTCGGCGCTGGTGTTGTGTATGACGCTTCCCGGTCTGGCCTTATTCTACGGCGGACTGGTTCGCAAAAAAAATGTGCTCGGAACCATCATGCATACGATGGTGATTCTGTGTGTCATTAGCCTGGTTTGGGTGCTGTGCGGATACAGTTTAGCCTTCGGTCCTGATGTTGGAGGGGTCATTGGCAGCCTGGCATGGGTGGGTCTGAATGGTGTGGGATTGGATCCCAGTCCGGTATATGCGTCGACGGTGCCCCATCAAGTCTTTATGTTCTTCCAGCTCATGTTTGCCGCCATCACCGTCGCTCTGATTACCGGCAGTGTGGCCGAGCGGATGAAATTTAAAGCGTTACTTATGTTTGCCGTCTTATGGTCCCTTCTGATCTATGCCCCCTTGGCCCATTGGGTATGGGGGGGCGGGTGGTTGGCCAAGCTTGGCGCTTTGGATTTTGCCGGAGGGGCGGTCGTCCATATCTCTTCCGGATTCGGAGCCCTGGTCTGTGCCGTGATGCTTGGGAAGCGCAAGGGATTTGGTGCAGAGCCGATGCCTCCACATGATTTGCCGATGACCGTCCTTGGTGCCGGCCTCCTCTGGTTCGGGTGGTTCGGCTTTAACGCGGGGAGTGCGTTAGGAGCCAATGGCGTGGCCGCGGCGGCGTTTCTTGCCACTCATACGGCCGCCTCGGCCGGGGGACTCAGTTGGATGGTAGCCGAATGGGTCCATAGGGGAAAACCAACCACGTTAGGGGTCGCCAGTGGAGTGGTCGCGGGTTTGGCCACGGTGACGCCCGCTGCAGGATTTATCGGGCCGATGGCAGCCCTTCTGATTGGTCTGGTTGCCGGCACCGTGTGTTATATCGCGGTCGTGTGGAAAATGCGGCTCGGCTATGATGATTCGCTTGATGTCGTGGGCATTCATGGCGTGGGCGGATTTATGGGCATATTAGCGACAGGGTTGTTTGCCTCCATCGGAGCCCAGGGTTTCTTTTTTGGAAATCCAGGACAGTTTGGTATACAAGTGGTATTGGCTTTGGTAACCTTGGCGTTTTCTGTCATCGGGACCTATCTCATTCTTAAAATCGTGGATGTGACAGTGGGGCTGAGAGTCTCCGCCCAGGACGAGGAAATGGGGTTGGACCTCAGTCAACACAACGAACGGGCTTATTCCTAACATGGAGGTGTGGGTTCAGGCACGATGGGGTGGAACGGGACTGGCCTCCGATCCACGTCGGATGCATGCGTGCTATCAGTTGAGGAGATGAGGGTGTTGTTACTTTTATAAACAGTTGTGCTGGCGAAGGAGGTATTGAATGACCGCGAAAGAAGTGTTGGATTTTGCGAAAAAGAACAAGGTGGAAATGGTCGACGTGAAGTTTGTCGATCTCATGGGGACCTGGCAGCATTTTTCGATTCCGACATCAGAGTTAACGTTAGACCTCTTTAAAGAAGGCTCTGGATTTGATGGATCGTCTATTCGTGGCTGGCGCATGATCCAAAATAGCGACATGTTGGTGGTGCCTGACCCGAATACCGCCTGCATGGATCCATTTATGGAAATTCCGACGTTAAGCCTGATTGCCGACGTGCAAGATCCGATTACCCGGACCATCTACGAGCGGGATCCCCGTGGAGTGGCACTTCGAGCGGAACAATATCTCAAGAGCACGAAAATCGGAGATATTTCCTACTGGGGCCCTGAAGCCGAATTTTTTATTTTTGACCATGTGTCGTTTGATCAAAACAGTCACTCCGGTTACTACTTTGTTGATTCAGAAGAGGGCATCTGGAATTCCGGAAAAGATGGAGTCAACCTCGGGTCACGACCGCGCCACAAGGAGGGCTATTTCCCCGTGGCCCCCGTCGATTCGCAACAGGATATCCGGTCGGAGATGTGCCGGGAAATGGAAAAAGCCGGAATCAGGGTGGAAAAGCATCATCATGAAGTAGCCACAGCGGGCCAGGCCGAAATCGATCTTCGATTCGATACTCTGGTCAAGATGGCCGATCAGATGATGATGTACAAATATATTGTGCGCAATGTCGCGCGGCGGCATAACAAAACCGTGACCTTCATGCCCAAGCCGCTCTATGGGGATAATGGCACCGGAATGCATACGCATCAGAGTATTTGGAAAGACGGAAAGCCTCTGTTTGCCGGGAAGGAATATGCGGGTGTCTCGCAGATGTGCTTATATTATATCGGCGGGATACTCAAACATGGTCCGGCCCTAGCCGCGCTCACTAATCCGATTACGAATTCGTACAAACGCCTGACACCGGGCTTTGAAGCACCGGTGTTGCTGGCCTATTCCAGCCGGAACCGATCGGCCGGCATCCGGATTCCCATGTATTCTCCGAGTCCCAAGGCCAAGCGCATTGAGGTTCGATTCCCTGATCCTTCCTGCAACATGTATTTGGCGTTCAGTGCCATGCTGATGGCCGGATTGGACGGGATTCAAAATAAAATCCATCCAGGCGAAGCCATGGATAAAAATCTTTATGATTTAGAACCGGAGGAGTTAGGGAATATTCCTTCATTGCCTTCGAGTCTGGACCAGGCCTTAAAGGCGCTTGAGGATGACCATGAATTTCTTTTGAAAGGCGGAGTGTTTTCCGAGGACCTGCTTGAAGCCTGGATCGCCTATAAACGGTCTAATGAAATCGATGCCATTCGAGTCAGGCCACACCCGTATGAATACTTCATGTACTATGATGTGTAAGCATTGAATGTGAACCTTTCGCCTGTCTGCGGGAAAGGTCAGTGGGTTTCCTAACGCCCGGGTATTCAATGAAGGGATGACGTCATGCCTTCGGATGCCCGGGCGTTAGCGTTTGGGAAACCGTCGAAGAAATTGTTCGTGAATTTTTTTCATCCTGGAGTGGATAGCATGCTCCAGATCGTCGGCCCCTTGAAGCCAGTTGGTGGTGAGCATCCCGAGCCGGCGAGCGAGAAACACCATTTCATCAGAACCGGATGGGGGCAGAACAAGGTCCTGGGCATGGCCACGGACAATTCTCAGTCCATCAATGAGTTGCCGGAAATACAGATAGTGGTCTTTGAGTTGTGCCCCTTCCTCAAGACTGAACAGGCCTTCTCCGCTCAGGTGATCGATGGCCTCGAGGGTGTTGGGAGAACGAATGGAGGGATGGTCGTGGCCGTGCATGAGTTGAAGATATTGCACGGTATACTCCACATCAAGGAGGCCACCCGCTCCGTATTTGACATGCGTGGTTCCCGGCCGGACTAATTCCTTGGTCTGCCGTTCACGAAGGTGGAGGGCGGTCTGCAAGTCCCATGGGTCGGGAGCATAGACAAAATGGTCACGATGTTGCTCAACGGCTTTTCCGACCGCACGATTGCCGGCAAGAAACCGGAGCTTGATAAGGGCTTGTCGTTCAAAGGGGGCGGCTCCGCCCTCTGACGTATAATACCGCCGAATTTCTTCCAGGGAATTGGCGAGGAGCCCTTTTTCTCCATGTGGCCGAAGGCGGGTATCCAGATGGAAAATGCCTTCCTGTTTGGCTTCAATCCATTGGAGAAATTCCTGCGCCCAACGTTCAAAATAATCCGAGGATACCCGCGCGGTCTGACCGCGCGATGGTTTGCCCGGCATGTGATAGACGAACAGAATCTCGATATCGGAGGCATACCCTAATTCGCCTCCCCCGAGTTTCCCTAATCCAAAGATTGCCATCGACGGCGGAGCGGTGAGGGAGGCTTTTGGATTGATCGCCTGTTGAGAATGCAAAAGGGCCTGATTGAGAATGACGTCAGCGAGATTGGTCAGGGCCTGGGAAAACTGCGGGAGTGGACTATTCTCCAGGAGATGACGCATGTCGATTCGAAACAGTTCTTCATCTTTCCATTGATTCAAGCGCTGCTTTTTGTCGTCGGAAGTTTTGGCTTTGAGCAATATCGGCTCGATCGCCTTGCTGAGTATAGCCTTCGACCGGATCAATGGACCTTTTTGGTACTGATTCATCATGGGCAACAAATTGTTATGCTGCCGGCGAAGGAGGTCCTCCCACAGGTAATCACTGCTCCCAAAGAGTTGCGCCAGTCGTTCCAGAGTGGAAGCCTGGCTCAGTTTGGTGAGATGCGATGGGGAATTGGCCTGCTCTAACCATTGATCCAGGAATTGATCAAAATGGTCGAGCGCCTTCCCGGGATCCGGCGCCCACCTCAGGTAATGGGTGAATTCTTTCAGTAAGGTGGCCGCCGTTCGCAGTTCCTGTTGTTCGGCTTTCCCCTGAATTTTTTCGCCTTGCCGCCCGCGGACGTAGAGACGGTTGCGGACGCGATGCTTCGCGACTTCAATCTTGGCTTTCACAATATAGATGCCGCGCATGGCCAGGGCATTGGCAAAGGTGTATAAAAACGCCGGCGTATCGGTTGAGCTGATATCCAGGATGGTTTCATGACTGCCACGCGGGTTGGAAAAGCTGATGTGCACCGGATGGACCATCTCCGTCGGTTTCTGTCGCATGTTTTCTAAATTTTCAATGAGCCGGCGATTCACCTGGCGACGGGCTTGCCGGATCTGATTCTTTTGAAGAAGGATGAGGAGGGCTGTCACCATCTCTTGAAGCTCACGTTGCTCGGGTTCCTCAAATTTCAAGTCTTCCAGCGCCTGTACGTGAAAGACATCCACCACAATTTTTCGGGTCAACCCTCGAGTCCCTTGTGAGGACCCACCCATGGGTAGGTGCCCCGGAGTGGATTTCGTGGAAAGGGAAGTGGGGGAAGGGGTCTCCAGCGAGGTGAAAATCGTGGCTTCGCGAATGTCCAACCCAAAGGACGATAACACGCCACAGAACATGGCAAATTCTGAAAAATAATCGTACCCCACCAGGGTCAGTTGATATTGCCGGGCGGGGAGAGTCCGGATCGAGATAGCACAGGGTCGTTCAAACGTGAGCTGGTTTGCCAGAGCTAAATGTTCCAGGATAGCGGCGGGAGGAAAGCAGTCAAAATAATCCGGATCCATCTGCCGGACAAAATCTCTAATCAAGGCCGGACGAAGATCAGGACATTGAGTTTGATACGATTGAATCCGTTCGGCTTCGTGCATGGTGCCCGAGTATACTGAAAAATTGTTGCATTGTAAGGTCTGCCGCGCTCCCGTATAATTTTCCCTTTGACGATGAGCGCTTTCATACCACACGCAGCTTCTGAGGGTGATCCTCCCGCTGCGTCTCTTCCCGATCCGACGCCCTTACTGCTGGCTTCAGGACTTCCCTCCCAGGAGGTGGCCCGCATTCTGAAGGCCCATGGCCTGCAGGATTGGAAACGGGCCGACCAGAATCTGCAGGCCATGGCCGGGGAACCGGTCACCCGAAAAGCTCTGGCAATCATTCTGCCCGCGGTCTTGCGCAGCGTAGGGCGAACGGCCGACCCGGATCAGGCCATGAATGAATGGGAACGGTATATCGATTCCGGTATCCAACGGCTCCAACTGTTTCAATATTTAGCGATAGTCCCGCATGTGGTTGAAGTGTTGGGAGCGGCATTCGGAAATAGTCCGGCCATGGCGCAAACCTTTATCCGTGATCCGTTACTCGTGTATTGGATTGAAGATGATGGGGTCCTGCGACGGCGGATGACGCGGGTGGCTCTTGAGGCCAACGTGCAGGCTGCCCTCAGTACGGTGACGAGTTTTGAGGCAAAATGTGAAGCCTTGCGACGGCTGAAGCGGCGCGAAATGCTCCGGATCGGGATTCGCGACTTATTGGGTATCGCCACGCCCGTTGAAACCTATACGGTGTTATCGGATCTGGCGTCGGCCGTGATTCAGGCGGTCTATGAGCTGGTGAACCGGGAGTTAACGCAGAGGTTTGGCGATTTTGGAGAGGGGACATCGACCGGGAAAAAGGACGACGGTTTCTCCGTACTGGCCATGGGGAAACTCGGAGGATGGGAGCTCAATTATAGCTCGGATGTCGATCTGATTTATGTGTACCATGCTCCCGAAGGAAAGACTAAAGCGGGGAGGGGCCAAACCAGTATTGCGCGGACCTTGTATTGTGAAACTCTGGCGAGGGAACTCACGGCGGTCTTAACGACGCCCACAGCGGAAGGGGCTTTGTTTCGAGTCGATCTCCGTCTCCGTCCGGAAGGAATGGTCGGGCCGCTGGCCTCGTCCCTTGAAGATGCGCTGCATTATTATGCGGGCCGAGGACGAACATGGGAACGTCTGGCCTTTCTCAAAGCCAAGCCCATTGCCGGAAATCTCCGTGTGGGACAGGCCTTAATCAAGGGGCTGACACCATTTGTGTATGGGCATGAAGGAGACGAAGGACAGGTCTTTCCGGCTATTCATTCACTCCGGTCACAAATACTGGCCAAGATGATTCGACGAGGGGAAGTCGACCGGCATGTCAAACTGGGCATCGGAGGGATTCGGGAAATTGAATTTATTGTGCAAGCCCTTCAACTGCGTTGGGGACAGGCATTTCCTAAAATCCGTGACCGGCAAACACTCAAAGCATTGGTGAAGTTGAGGCACATTGAAAAACTCACGGCACAGGAGGCGCGCCTGCTGAAAGAGTCTTATGTGTTTTTGAGAAATCTTGAGCACAAACTTCAAATGGTCCATGAATTTCAAACGCATCTGCTTCCGAATAAGGCGGACGAGATGGCCAAATGTGCCGTCAGAATGGGGTACTTCAAACAGGGAACCGTGGGGCAGGCCACGGAAACGTTCCTGAAGGACTATCGCCGGCATACCACCACCGTGCATCAGTTATACGAACGCATCCTGTGTTCGTCATCGTCCTAGCTGCTCCACGCTTTTTTTCTCACTATATCCCTTTTTTTCGCCTTCCGTTTGACAGTCGCGTGTAGGGAAGGGGACGAATGTCGAATGTGAATCGTTCTAAGGGGTTGAATTCCCCCTGAGGATTATTATCTTTATAGTGCGAGACAAATACCGGACGTATACATTTTTGATTGAGGGGGAAGCCAATGGACCTTAACCGAATGACGATCAAATTACAGGAAGCCTTGCAGGCTGCCTCGGGGATCGCGATGCGACGAAGCCATCAAGGGATTGATGTGGAACATCTCCTGCTGGCGTTGCTGGAGCAATCCGGTGGATTGGCTCACCCGATTTTAGAGCATACGGGAGTCTCTCCGACCGCCGTCAAAAATGCCGCAGAGCAAGCGTTACAGAAGGTGCCACAGGTTCAGGGGAGTGGGGCGCCTCCGGGTCAGGTGCATCTCTCTCCGCGACTGGCAAAGGTGCTCAATCAGGCGGAAGCGGAAATGAAGGAACTCCGGGACGAATTCTTGAGTGTCGAGCATGTCATCCTGGCCATGGTGGCGGAAGGGGGCGTGTTTACCTCCATGGGACTCAAGCGGGATAAGGTCCTCGCCGGCCTTCAGGAAGTGCGGGGCAATCAGCGTGTGACCAGCCAGGATCCCGAGGGCACGTATCAGGCATTAGAAAAATATGGTCGGGATTTGACCCGGTTGGCCAGCCAGGGAAAATTGGATCCCGTGATCGGCCGGGATGAAGAAATTCGTCGTGTGGTACAGATCCTGTCCCGCCGCACCAAGAACAATCCGGTCCTGATCGGAGAACCGGGTGTGGGAAAAACGGCCATTGTCGAAGGCCTGGCACAACGGATCATCAAAGGGGATGTGCCGGAGGGACTGAAAAATAAACGCTTGATCGTGCTTGATATGGGTGCCCTGGTGGCGGGTGCCAAATTTCGCGGGGAATTTGAAGAGCGGTTAAAAGCCGTCTTAAAAGAAATTCAATCCTCCCAGGGACAGATCCTCTTGTTTATCGATGAATTGCATACGGTCGTGGGGGCCGGAGCGGCGGAGGGATCCATGGATGCCGCCAACCTGCTGAAGCCGATGTTGGCCAGAGGGGAACTCCATCTGATCGGTGCCACCACGCTGGATGAATACCGGAAACATATTGAAAAAGATGCGGCCCTGGAGCGGCGGTTCCAGCCGGTGGTGGTCGATCAGCCGTCGGTGGAAGATACCATCTCCATTCTGCGTGGATTAAAGGAGCGGTATGAAGTCCATCATGGGGTGCGCATCAAAGACTCGGCATTAGTGGCAGCCTCACGTCTATCCAATCGCTACATCGGTGACCGGTTCCTGCCAGATAAAGCGATTGACCTCATCGACGAAGCCAGCGCGCGATTGCGAACCGAAATCGACAGCATGCCCGCCGAAATGGATGAGATCTCCCGAAAAGTCCTGCAGTTGGAAATTGAACGGGAAGCCTTAAAGAAAGAAACCGATGCTGCCAGCCGCACCCGGTTAACCCATATTGAGGAAGAGTTGAAAGCCAAACAGGCAGGGTTAAATGACTTGAAAACCCAATGGGATGCGGAGAAATCGTCGGTCGGGAAATTACAAACGATCCGGCAGGAGATCGAAGGCGTCAAACAGCAAATCGAACAGGCCGAGCGGCAGTATGACCTGAATCGCGTGGCGGAGTTGCGCTATGGCACTTTGCCTAAACTGGAAAAATCCATGAAAGAGGAGGAAGAGCGGCTGGCCAATCAGCAAGGCACCAGTCGTCTGCTCAAAGAAGAGGTTGATGAAGATGACATTGCCGAAGTAGTCAGCCGGTGGACGGGCATTCCTGTGAGCCGGTTACTCCAAGGCGAAGTGGAAAAACTGCTGCACCTCGATGAATGGTTACACAAACGCGTGATCGGTCAGGATGAAGCCGTCAAAGCGGTGGCCGAAGCCGTGTTGCGTGCCCGGTCCGGCATCAAAGATCCCAATCGCCCCATCGGGTCGTTTCTCTTCCTGGGACCGACCGGCGTCGGCAAAACCGAGTTGGCACGGGCCCTGGCGCATACCCTCTTCGATAACGAAGCCAATATGGTGCGTATCGATATGTCGGAGTATATGGAAAAACATACGGTGGCCCGATTGATCGGCGCCCCTCCAGGGTATGTGGGCTATGAAGAAGGCGGGCAGTTAACCGAAGCGGTGCGGCGCAGACCCTTCTCGGTCATCCTCTTCGATGAAATCGAAAAGGCGCATCATGATGTCTTTAACGTCCTCCTTCAAGTTTTAGATGACGGGCGGTTAACCGACTCACAAGGCCGAACGGTGGACTTCAAAAACACGGTGCTCATCATGACTTCGAATCTGGGCAGTCAGGATATTTTGGAAGCCCAGCAACGGAATATGGACTATGAAGCCATTCGCGCCTTAGTGCTCAAAGAAATCCAACAGCATTTCCGTCCCGAATTCTTAAACCGGGTTGATGAAATTGTCGTCTTCCATCCCTTGAAACGGGAGGAACTGGCGCAAATCGTCGAAATACAATTGGAACGGCTCAGGGTCAGATTGGCGGACCGGCGGATGTCCCTGGAGCTCTCCCCGGCGGCCGTCGCCGATTTGGCCGCGCGGGGCTACGACCAGGTCTATGGAGCACGGCCGTTGAAACGCCTGCTTCAACAGGAAATCGAAACGCCGCTTTCCCGGCTGATCATCCAGGGCAAAGCGGTGGATGGCCAACGCATTGTGGGCGATCTGATTGACGGCAAGTTCGTCCTCACCGCCCAGGAAAATGTAGAGGCCTAACGCCATTCCATCAATTCAACGGGGAGATTAATCGTGGTGCTCCCCGTTGAATTGCCCTTCTCAACGAATTCCCGTCCAATCACCTGCCAAGATATTCAATGAACAGCATGAGGACATAGCCACCGGAAGGAATAGCAAAGGCCTTGAAAATGGGTTGTTCGGCAAACGGGCAAAACGCCCCTTTTCTGAAGTTCTGCACCTCGCTGATGACCTTCTGTATTTGAGCTTTTCGTGTAGAGCCTGAACTCGTGCTCAACATGGACGTCAGCTCATTGAGAACACGTCCCCTGGCGTGTTCAGCCGTTTGTCGGAAATGAAAGGCTGAAAAAATGGCCAGCCCGATGTTGCTTCCTATCACGATAAGAAGACTGATCGGGAGATCCCAGTCATCAAAAAATGAGAAACGTGACACAATCATGACCAAGACAATGATAAAGGGATAATAGATTAGGGTCCCGACTACTTCTGTGAGCTGACCACAAAACCACAGACCGTGTTGAATGTTGTCCAGCGCATCCTTCATTGGACTATGGAACCAGGGTTCGCGTGCCCTATCCCGAGGTGGCCATACCACGCCGGGTTGTAACACCCACTTCACCATCCTGGCACAAAGCCGTGTGACATATACCACAAAAAATACCAGGAGCCACATGGTGACCACACTCAGAATAAGAATCACCTTATCCAAATTGAAGCACGTCTCACCCCGGCAGGGGGTGGTGGGAAATCCGATGAGCATGAAGATCGGGAAGGCAAAAAGAATCAGGTAGACAGCCGTCTGGACGACAACACGGGACCCTGCGCACCGTAGACCCATTAATGACGTATAGATGCGCCATGTTTCACGCATCGTATGTTTGGGGGGTGTGCTGCCCTTTGAATAATCAGGACCGAATTCCATCCACTTTTTCCATTCGAAGCATAAGGAACATTCTCCTGGAGAAAGATCGAAATCTGCCTCAAGTTGACGAAATTTGGCCTGCAGGGTCCTGTATCCCCGGCACAGAAAGCAAAGACTCAAAAAGAACGCCGCCAATCTGAGTATTTCCGTTGGCCAGACACTGATACCTTCCAGCCAGACAAAGGGTTCTCCATCCTCGAGTTGGCTGGTGATGGACACAAACAGCCAGGAATAGCTACCAACGACGGCCAACAAGAAAGCCCAGAACATGGGAGACTTGGCCGCCGCTCCGGCAAGAAACACCGCTTTCCGGCTCATGGCCGCATAAATCAGCCAACTACTCAATAAAATACATCCCAGCAGGATGAATGTTCGTAAACCTATGGGGGGCGCCGGCTCTCCATGTTCAAAATCCGGTCGTGAAACATGGATGGAGCGGGTGCCGTCACTCAGGTCGTATGCACCCGTGAGTCCGACCTCGAAGATTCTTGGCGTTCGATGAAGGGAGGGTTGGTCTGGTGAGTTGTCGCATATCCCATGGGCAAACAATCCTGAAGCCGAGTGACACACGGCGTCGGGGTCAATGGCCAGCAACGTGGACAGAAACAATGAGGTTTGATAGGCATCGCGAAACGGGGGAATTGATTTTTGCACCTTGTCATCAAGACGAAGGCCGAAATGAGAGGCAATGAGAAGGTTTCGAGTCCATTGGTATTGGCCCGGATGTAAGAGGCGGGCATCAAGATCGGTGGTAAAGAAAAGAACTCCGGGAAATTCTTTTCGCAAGGCTTGGAGGAGGAGCAGTTTGTCGTAAACATCTCCAGCCAGAATGCCTATGGCCTTAAAGCCGGGGCAGGTTGGCCATGATCCTTCTCCAACATTGTCCAGACACTCTTCTCGAATCCTCCGGTCCTCAGCTTGTATTTGCAAGGCCAACCGTCTCAAATAATCGAATTGGGCCGGGCCTTCCGGTCGTTCAAGACCCTTATTGATTTTAAAAAGGTTCTGGGAAAGGGTTCCGACACTCTCGGATTTTCCGCCGGAGGCATTCATACTCTGAGGAAGCTCACCGTCAATTCCACGAAGGTAACTAAAGCGATGGGCCCAATCAGGCCAGTCCACGTCTCCCAAATTCCTGATCTTGGTGACAAGATCAAGATCCCGAGAACGATGAGTCACTTCAAGAAAGGTCAGTGGCAGTTTTCGCCCGTAAAGCGTATCCCATTCCCCGATCAAAGCAATGTGATCTGGTTCGTCGGTAAAATCTACGTTTCGTTTGTGTAATTCCTCTGCCAGTTCCCTGGCCAGTTCTTCGTCCGTCCCTATGACGCGATGCACATCAAAACCCAGGGACTTCATATAGTTCCAGCACTCAGCTTCGCTGGAACACTGTTCCTCATCAATAGTAAGGCCTTCAAACAGGACCGCCTCAGAGGCGGTGGCCGAATAGGAAAGATACTGAATAGCGGTTGAATCCTGGATGGGTGTATGTGAGGATGACGCCATTCGATGTCTTCCCAGTATTTCACTGATCATGGCGCGTAAGGTTCCGGAATGAAACGGGCCTAACACTGTAAACGACATTGTGACATCAACAAAATCGTGACGACGTCGTTCCTGTGGAGAGTCGGATACCGACTCGTTCACAAAGGCCACGAGGTCTTCCAGGGACGCCAATGGATTTTTCTCAAGATCTTGATCCTTGACCCAGAAGACCAGCACGTGGTCTTTTTCGGGGTTGTCCGGTTTAAACCATTCGAGAGGCACATCCATGCCGGGACAGCTTTCATCCCAGCAGGTGTCTTTTCCCTGAAGCTTTGTGCGGTTCCACGAAAAATATCTGAAAAATTCTCCTTCCTCTGGGATATACCCCGCCTCTCCAAGAGCGGACACCACCGCATAACGATGTCGTAACCGGTATTCCGTTCCGGAAGCAAAGGGAGTGCCTTCTGTGACGACAATCAGGGCCTTGAATGTAGGTGTGTGTGCCCCTATCGCTCTCGTGATCTCACCTAACTGAAGGCGTAAATTATGGTGGTCCTTGGTCTCTGAACCATTGAGAGCACCTTGGGGTGACGGAGCCACAGTCTGAGACTGATTGGTGTTGGGTTCGGCCTGTTTATGAGCTTTTACCGATGCGAAAGGGTCCTGCCACAGACGGCTTTGTACTCGCTTGTCACCAACGATCACCGCCTGGCTTTGTTGTTCATGAACGGGCCGATCACTTTTAAAGGGTTGTTGGTAAAACAAAATTCCACCCAGCACGGTGAGCAGAATTAATAACCCCGTCACAGGAATTTTAAAATCGTCGCTTTTGTCAGAGGCCATGCGTCACTCGCGAATGTTCCCTGGAACCGGATGCCTGCCGGATATGGTTGTTCAGCTTCATCTCATTGCTGATGGGGAAAGAAATATATTTGGGTGAATAATTCAAGATGGACCATGATCCAACTGCCGGACACGGTGCGATTCATCACCTACAGGGGCTGTTGAAAAAAGCCGCCGGCCGCATTCTCGCCATTTTTCCGTGCTCACGTACTGGAAGTACGCTCTGCGCGCAAAACAAAAGTAGTGCCCTTTTGGACACGGCAGGCAATTTGCGGCCTTCCCTTCGGCATGACTCAGGGCAGGACTGGAAGGACTTTTTTGAACCGCCCTGAGACATCTAATATGCAACGTGCCTGTGGGGCAATATGCCCTTGGAAATTGGTTTTATTCAACACTCCCCTAAAGGAAACTCAAGATTCATGCGAGCGCAGCGGATGACTCTCTCGCTACTGAGAGAACGAATGATAAACCCCCGGAATGAAAGAAAAAGAATGAAACAAAAGGAACGCCGATGGAAAACGGTCTAGGTGTTGAGTGGTCGATGACGTATCCAATCAGATACGACCCTGTATCCAATCAGACACGTGATCCTGTCATTCGTTGAAGGAACGGACTCTCTGCATTTTCATAGGAAGAACGTTGGTGATCATTCCACAATTCGCCGGGTGATCTCATCCGGTATGTATACATTCAAGAAGCATGTATTGGGGATGTCATCGTCGACCAGATACGCAGACACGTCAAACCCTTATCGACATTCGCAAGGCGCAGGCTTGACCGTCGCATCCCCGCTGGTCACTCCATCGTCCCGACGGCTTTACAACGAAGCCGCACGCCGGCAAAACCGCCATCGCCCCAGGTGGCCTCGATGCCAATGGCAATTTGGTTGCTCGGGCAGGACACCTTCTCGCGCCAGCGTTCACAGTTTGGACGCCTGAACTTGTCACTGAGGCTGGCTTCGAAGAGGGTTCCATTTTGGCCCACACGCACAGCCCAGATCTCCGCCCCCTTAATCTTGTCGTCTTTCTTTTTCTTGTCCGTGGTGCAGACCTGGATGGACTGAATAACATGATCGGCCTTGTTGAATTTAATCGTCTGTTTGTCGTGAACATTTTTACCCGTGCACGGCGGCCTGGTGGATTTGTTCGACGTGGTTTCTGCGGTATGGCGTCCATTTAAACTCGTGCGCAGTGTGCCGATATAGCACGCCTCGTCGCTCCGCTCATAAAAGACGAGGCCGCCGAGTGCCCACTGATTTGCGGACGTCGTCGCAAAAGCATCGGGTGCGAGAGTTTTGACATCGAGTGTGCTTGTTCCGCCGGGAGCCGAGCCGGACAACGGACTTTTACTGACCGGCCCAATGACGATGGCCTCGGCCCATGCGTGGACCGGTGCCAGGCCGGAAACGACAATCGCCATGATCACTTGCGCACAAAGTCTCTGTTTCATTTCGCCTCCTTGCTGGGAATGATCCGCGAACATGTACGGCAAAGAAATTCTCAAGACATCTGTTCGAAATGATCGTTGAGGATCGCAGAAAAGGTCTCAGTCAGAAAGGCTATTCCTTCTGACCCGTTTTTTTAATGATGTGGTACCCGAATTGGGTTTTGACGACCGGACTCAGACTGCCATGTCCCAGGCGTTTGACCGCATCTTCAAAGGCTTTCACCATTTTGCCGGGACCAAACCACCCCAGATCACCACTTTTGGAACCGCTGGGACAGGTTGAAAACTCCTTCGCCAGATCGGCAAACTTGGCTCCGGTTTTCAGACGTTTCCTCAGGTCATCGGCCAATCCCTTTTCCTTCACGAGTATATGACTGGCTCTCCACTCCATACGTTCTCCTTTCAAACCCTTCTTCGCAATCCGTTAAACAGAGGCACTTCGCGTTTTATCGGCAAATTATATGATGCGCTGGGAAAAAATGTCATCTCGAATTTCATGACGGCCAGCCCACAGCTGTTTGGGATCCACCTCATGGCTTGGGGAGCGGAGAGGTGACGGATTGCGGCGGAGTAAACACCTCGTTCACATCACTAAAAGAGCCTCCCGGCGTCGGCCCGCCACTAATGACGTAAATGCGGTCATTCACTACCGCTGACCCGAGGCCGTGGCGTCCCGTCGGCATGGGTGCCATGGTCTGCCAGGCGTCACGCGCCGGATCATACGCCTCGTTTTCACGGAATGTTCCTTCTTCATTTTCGCCGCCGAACACATACATCCGATTACTCACACTGGACGCGGTGATACCACTGCGGGCAGTCGGAAGATCTGCCACTCGCGACCAGCGGTCGGTGAGAGGATCGTAGACTTCCGTGACAGCGAGATTCTGTTCATAGTCGCCGTTCAGGCGTCCGCCGATGGCGTAAATGTTCCCCGACACGGTTGCGGTCGCAAGATGATCGCGAGGGGTCGGCAGCGGCGCTCGCACCGTCCAGGCATTGCGCTCCGGATCGAAGGCTTCGACTGCCGCGCTATTGGCCTCCCGGTCGTAGCCGCCGATGGCATAGAGCTTCCCGTCGTGCTGTGCCACCGACAAGGCCCCGCGAGGGGTCGGCATCGGTGCGCGCTCGGCCCAGGTGTCGTTGGCTGGATTGTAGACATAGACGGTGGCAACGGGATGCCAGATGCTGAGTCCCGATTGCCTGTAGCCACCAATGACAAACAGTTTGCCGTCTGCCACTCCGATACCCACATGGTGCAGGCCCACCGGCATTGGCGCTCTGGACGTCCATCGGTCGGTGGTGGGATTATATTCCTGGAGGGATGGCGTAATCCCGAGATTCATGATATTGCCGAAGGCGGGTTGCTCAAACCCGCCTACGACGTAAATTTTGCCGTTCAAGGTCGCGGCGGCCACCTCAGTCCGCATCGTTGGTGCAGGCTTGGCCGTCTGCCATACCCCCTGATCCGCCTCCGTCTGCATTGATTGAGCAGATACTGGCGGCACGATGAGACAGAGCGCAATGAAGAACGGAAGAAACATCAGGATAGGGCTAACCAAAGGCACAGGGCGGAGGATCGACGGGATGACCTGGTGTCGCATGGCTGGAAGTATAGCAATCGAGGAATGGAAAATCTTCAATATGCGTGATGACCACGGTGAGCCGACCCAAAAAAGCCGGACTCATCGACTCCTACAAGGACGTCGCGATGAATGGCCAACCGCGATAGAAAGCCATTCCGCTCTACAGGTCACAGTGGATAGAGACACAGATATAGGGGACCGCAACGAGATAGGGATGGCTGAATAATACTAATTTCCAAGGGCATATTGACTCCTGAACTTCCCATCCGGAAAGAGCATTCAATGTCGGTGCTTTCTTCCCCCATGGATCATCTTTCGTGCTTCTATAACCGGCTATTTTCCTGCCGCCAACATGGTGACATTTTGGAAGAGGTCGGGTAATCTAGGCCCATGGTGAGAGGGCAAATGAGGAAAATGAGCAATTTGTCCATCAACGGGATCGGACCCGGTTGACCAACTTTTAATGTCCACTCTCTGCACCTCATGACGGAATGATTTTGAAGCACCTAACAGGTTGTCTGATAGTGCTGGGCTGTCTGTCTCTGGCAGGGATTTTGGAAACCTCCTCCGTTTCTGGTCAAAGACTCCCGGCCGCTTTCGAAGTCGCGTCCGCCGAAGTTGAAAATTCTCAACAAAACCTGCGGGACAGTGAGGGCACCACACTGACTCCCTTCGACCAGTCCAAGGGGAGTGAGGAGGATGTGGAAATGACCCGTCGTATTCGACAGTCACTGATGGCCGATAAGACCCTATCCCTGAACGCCCATAATATTAAGATCGTGACCCTGAATGGAAAAGCCACGTTACGGGGACCGGTGGAGACGCATGATGAGCGAAGGCGGATTTTGAACATGGCCACGTTAGTTGTCGGTCTGAACAATGTCATCAACCTGCTAGAAGTTGTAAAAGAATAACTACCCTCGTTATCCCCCGGAAAAGGAGTGCCAGATGGCTAAAGCCGTTTTTTGTATTGCGACAACTTTTTTGCAGGCCGAGCAAATCGTCGACAATCTCAAGGTTGCGGGTTTCTCCAGTAACGATATCTCGGTGCTCTTTCCGGACACCCATGGGGCCAAAGATTTAGCGCATGAAAAGCACTCGAAGGCTCCGGAGGGAGCCGTCACCGGAGCCGGAGCGGGTGGGGTGTTGGGTGGAGCCCTTGGCTGGCTGGTGGGTATCGGGGCCTTGGCACTTCCCGGCATTGGTCCGTTTGTGGCTGCCGGCCCGATTATGGCCGCGCTGGGCGGTGCGGCAGTTGGAGCTACGGTGGGAGGCCTGACCGGCGGACTGGTCGGCATGGGCATCCCGGAGTATGAAGCCAAGCTTTATGAAGGAAAGATTAAAGAAGGCAAAATCCTGATCTCGGTACATTCAGAAAATACCGATACGACGGACCGCGCCAGAACAATCTTCAAAAATGAGGGTGCCGAGGATATTGCCACCTCGGATGAGGCCTCGGTCAAATCCTAAAAAAGGGTCCCAGGTCCACCTCCAAAAGTGGGCCTGGGTCGTCTCGAAGAGCGAAACCGTTGTGTTTGGTTCTTTTCTCCAAAGAACGAAAGAACATGACCTCGGCTGCCAGGCCGAAACCCCGCATCGTTCTTCCTCTCACTGTCCTTCCTGCACTTCTCCCACTTGCATGGGAATCGCATAAAGGTTCCTCTCCTACTTTGTCCGACGCCTGCCGGCTGGCCCAAGGAGGGACGCTCTTTGCATTTAGCGGCCCTTGTCTGAGCCCCGCGAGTTGGGCCGCTCTCCAAAGAGTTCGCGTCCCTCCTCTTCAATAAAGCCAGACGGGGCGTCAATGGTTTTGGGTCCTTTTGCCGAAACAAAAGGACCTCGTCGTCCGGGGCCGAAACCCCGGAGGCTCGGAAAAGAAAAAGAGGCATCAGGCAAAACCTTGGCTGCCGGGCCGAACCCCGGCATCTATTAAACATTCCCATCTTCCGACAATGTTCACCAGACATGCCATGCACCAGCTGCAGGTCGGCCAATCGGGACATCGCAACAAACACCAGTTAGCCTTTTGATCTGACGCCTGCCGGCTGGTCCTAAGGAGGGGCGCTCTTTGCATCTGGCGGCCCTTGTTTGAGCCCGGCGAGTTGGGCCGCTCTCCAAAGAGTTCGCGTCCCTCCTCTTCAATAAAGCCAGACGGGGCGTCAATGGTTTTGGGTCCTTTTGCCGAAACAAAAGGACCTCGTCGTCCGGGGCCGAAACCCCGGAAGACCTCAAAAAGGAAAAGAGGCTCCACGCAAGCGCTCGGCTCCCGGGCCGAAACCCGTCATGGATACTTGCGAAAAATCCGGATCACAAAAATTCTCTCCATTGATCGATATCAACCAACGTCAACAAAGAAAGTCACTCCTCATCTCACACACTCATCCAACCTCTCTACCCATCAGAGTACGACACTCCCTTCTTGTGACCCTTTATTCCAAAGCAAAAAGTTTCAGACTGTCCGGTTCTCTCCTCGGTCTGGCTGCTCGCCACATTTCAGTGTTATTGTTATTGCGTGCCGGTTGTACCAGATAGTATTCGTACGGCTCCTCCAGTATATTATAGAAGCCTATATGGCGTTCCCGTTCGCTACCAGTGGGACGCATGAGCAGGGTTGCCGGTATACGGAATTCATGGAGGTACGGAATGTCTGCTCGACGAGCAATCATTGCGGGTGTAGGGGTGGGGGCGATGCTGGCGATGTGTCTGGCGCTATCAGGGGTGACCTGGGCCAAACAGCCACAACCAGAGAACACCCCCAACCAACCGATTACTGACATGCACGCGCACCTTGAGATGGTGAACGACATCATGTCTACGACCTCCGACACCGGCGCGATCGGTCCGTGTGGTGTTTCAAAGATGGGGGGACAGACATTCTCCGGTGCAGACCGGTTTGTCCCTGTCCTGTATGGCGTTGCCTATTGTGACCGGGAAACGGGCGTCGTGTGGGAAACCTCCCCGGCCGTGACCTTCTTTAACTGGGCCGGGGCCATCAGCCATTGCACCACCCGCGAGGTGGGAGGACGAAAAGGCTGGGCACTGCCAATGCGTGAACAACTATCGAGTCTCATGGATATCAATTCGATCCTGTGCGTAGGCGGGGGACTCTGTTTGCCGGATGGGCATCCGTTTCAAAACGTGCAGTCGGCCAACTATTGGTCGGCGTCGACAACCGGCGGGACTCCCACGTTCGCCTGGCTCGTGAATTATTTCCTGGGCGGGGTGTTCGTCATCAAGTTAGAGGGCAAGGGGCTCGCGTGGTGTGTGCGCGACGGCCAAAGCACCGACGGACAAGGGTTGGCCGCCCTTGCGGAGCCCCACCAAAACCATGAAGTGCTTGAGGTCATGTGGTGAGTGGGCTTGAAAAGAAAAGCGGATAGAGCCTCTCTTCTTCCCATAACAAATCTTTCCAATTTTTAGTCAGGTCTGCACTCCTCCCTCTTTCGTGGTCATCAATAAAAGGTTCCTCTCCTACTTTATCCGACGCCTGCCGGCTGGTCCTAAGGAGGGACGCTCTACGCATCTGGCGGACCTTGTTTGAGCCTTGCGAGTTGGGCCGCTCTTCAAAAAGTTCGCGTCCCTCCACTTCAATGAGACCAGACGGGGCGTCAATGGTTTTGGGTCCTTTTCCCGAAAGAAAAGGACCTCGTCGTCCGGGGTCGAAACCCCGGCATCCAAAAACTTTCCCACCATGCTGACATTGTTGATCAGACATCCGACGCCGGGGCCGAAACCCCGGAAATAACACACTCCCTCTTCACCCTCAATCTTGCAACCCGGATTCATGGCTACAATTAAAGGCGGGAGCCTGGGATGGAAGGAATTGGATTGGTGACTTCTCATAGGGTCGTGGCTATACTTTTAATCTCACGCATCCTATTGCCGAAAGATTAGGTTAAGGAGAAGCATCATGCCCGCCATTAATTGGCGAGACTACATTGTGTCCGATCCAGCAATTTTGGGTGGAAAACCAGCTCTCAAGGGAACCCGTCTGTCTGTGGAGTTCGTGCTTGATTTGCTGGCGGCTGGATGGGACCAAACTGCGTTATGTGACAATTACCCCAACCTGACTGAGGATCGCCTTCGTGCTGTGCTGGCGTATGCTGCGGAAATCTTCCGGGAGGAACGGTTCTATTTGCTGCCGCCGACCTGAACGTCCGCATGAGTGAACGGTATCTTGCCGACGAAAATTTTCCTGCTTCAATCGTCAAATTACTTCGAACGCACGGCCACGACGTCCTGTATGCAGCGGAGTCACTGATAGCGGCTTCCGATGAGGAGGTGTTGCGCGAAGCCGTAACTCAATCTCGTGTGTTGCTGACTTTCGATCGTGATTTTGGCGAACTGGTGTTGTCGGCAACAGCCTGCTCCCGGCATAGTCTTGTTTCGTCCGGGCGGACAATCCCCAGTAGAGCAGATCTCGTTTTGATCAGACATCCGACGTCTGCCAGCTGGCCCAACGGAGGGACGCTCTTCGCATCTGGCGGACCTTGTTTGAGCCCGGCGAGTTGGGCCGCTCTTTAAAAAGTTCGCGTCCCTCCACTTCAGAGAGACCAGACGGGGCGTCAATGGGTTTGGCCACTTTGACCGAAACCAAAGTGGCTCGGCTGCCGGGCCGAACCCCGGCATCCAAAAAATTTCCCACCATGCTGACATTGTTGATCAGACATCCGACGCCTGTCGGCTGGCCCAAGGAGGGGCACCCTTCGCATTTGGCAGACCCGTAGACGGGACGTGGATGGTTTTAGGTCCATTTGTCAAAACAAAAAGGACCTCGTTGTCCGGAGGCGGAACCCTCGGGCATCCATCAAACCTTTTCAATCATGTCCGGTATTGGTGGTCGGCCATTCATCTTTTCTCCCTCATTGAGAGGCAAAATTAAAAAATGCACATACATAAAAATCTTCAATCAGTAGAGAAAAAATGAAGGCAGTGGACCTAGGCGCTTTAGAGTTCTTCCGATATGGGCAAGACCATAAGAAAATAAGATTTTTCCGGCAGGTTTGGTGAAGAAAACCCTTTGAACAAAAGGTCAGCGACCACCCCGTTTTTATACATTGGTCGAATGGAAAGTGACCTGCTATAGATGTGAGGAAAAGGTGGACCTATCATTTATTCGTTAAGGCACCTTTCCAGGAAGATGACTCCGGGAATTGGGAGAAAAAATATGGCAACCGCAAACGGTGGACGAGAACAGGTGAAGTTCACAGGACTGATAGCATGCGGCAAATGGAGACATTATTCCCGGATTATCATAGTGGTCGTGGTCCTCATTGGGACTGCGGTTCCTTTCAGTTTTGGAAGCAATGGGTCGACTGCCTCTGAAGCATCCAACAACGTGACAGAATCGGCTATGGACCGGGAAATGGCCGAACTGGTCAAGGTCTATCGGACGTGTCTTCAAAAGTATGAGGACACTCCCATAAAAGCTAAAGAGAACTGCGGCCTGTATAAAGATGCTATTCGCGAATTTTCCCCGACAAACCTCCGGAACATTGTGACTGAGTTGCTGGATGGTTTGCGGGAGAATTGCGAGAAAGGAGGGAATGAAGTGAACAAGGATTCGTAGCGGGTTCTCTCGCCGCGTGAGAAAGAGAAGCGAAAGGATTTCACATACATCTTGCATTTTTATTTTAATCATTTAGGAGGAATGGGTATGAAAAAGACAATTATGGCAGTCGGGTTAGTGGGCCTTTTCATGGTGACGGGTGTTCCTGCGTGGGCACTGTTCGAATCGGATCGGACCCTCACCAAGGAAGCCACGGTGAGTATGGTCGAGGCCATTCAGGCTGCTCAGAAGGCGCATTCCGGTAAACCCGTGGAAGTCAGCATGGGAAAAGAGGACGACCGCGTCATTTATAAAATTGAGATGGTGGATGCCGATGAAAGCCATGAAGTGTATGTAGACGCCAAGACCGGAAAGGTCAAAACTGACGAATAGGCTTGTAGTACGGGATAGCGAACCCGGCGCGATGGCCCATTGTGAGTTTTGAATTCAGGATGGGCGCATACCCGGCAGTTCCTGAGATCAGGTTCGGGTCTGGATAGGTGAAGTCACTGCTGACTTCACCTTCCACGGCCGGACCATGTGGCTTAAGCAGGTCACGGATTCGAATTACATTCATGAATCCCTCGGGGGAGAGGGCGTGCCTGTCGTTTTAGCAGGGGTGAACGAGAGCAGTGTGGCTGCCAGACGGGGCGTCAATGGTTTTGGCCACTTTGACCGAAACCAGAGTGGCTTGTCGTCGCGGGCCGAAACCCCGGCATCCAAATTCCTTTTCATCTTTCCGACAATATTAATCAAACTTCTATGGCACCAGCTGTAAGTCGACCTCCTGGGACATCGCGCGAAACACCAAGCAGATTATTGATCCGACGCCTGCCGGCTGGCCCAAGGAGGGACGCTCTTCGCATCTGGTGGCCCTTGTTTGAGCCTTGCGAGTTGGGCCGCTCTTCTCCGGATTAGCGTCCCTCCTCTTCAATGAGGCCAGACGGGGCGGCAATGGTTTTGGGTCCTTTTGCCGAAACAAAAGGACCTCGGCTGCCGGGCCGAACCCCGGCTTCTTTCTTCCCTTCACTGTCCTTCCTGCGCTTCTTCCATTTGCGTGGGAATTCCATAAAGGTTCCTCTCCTACTTTGTCCGACGCCTTCCGGCTGGTCCTAAGGAGGGACGCTCTTTGCATCTGGCGGACCTTGTTTGAGCCCGGCGAGTTGGGCCGCTCTTCAAAAAGTTCGCGTCCCTTCATTTCAATGAGACCAGGCGGGGCGTCAATGGTTTTGGGTCCTTTTGCCGAAACAAAAGGACCTCGTCGTCCGGGGCCGAAACTCCGGAAGACCTCAAAAGGAAGAGACGCATCACGCAAGCACCCGGCTGCCGGGCCGAACCCCGGCTTCTTTCTTCCCTTCCCTTCACTGTCCTTCCTGCACTTCTCCCGCTTGCATGGGAATCCCATAAAGGTTCCTCTCCTACTTTGTCCGACGCCTGCCGGCTGGCCCAAGGAGGGACGCTCTTTGCATCTGGCGGCCCTTGTTTGAGCCCGGCGAGTTGGGCCGCTCTTCAAAAAGTTCGCGTCCCTCCACTTCAATGAGACCAGACGGGGCGTCACTGGTTTTGGCCACTTTTGCCGAAACAAAAGGACCTCGTCGTTCGGGGGCGAAACCCCGGGATCTCAAAACTTTCCCAGCTTTCGGATAATAATAATCAGACTTCCCACGCACCACCTGCAGGTCAGTCACTCGGGCCGCCGCACCAATCAGCATGCAGACAGTGAATCCGACGCCTGCCGGCTGGTCCTAAGGAGGGACGCTCTTCGCATCTGGCGGCCCTTGTTTGAGCCTTGCGAGTTGGGCCGCTCTTCAAAGAGTTCGCGTCCCTCCACTTCAATAAGGCCAGACGGGGCGTCAATGGTTTTGGGTCCTTTTGCCGAAACAAAAGGACCTCGTCGTCCGGGGTCGAAACCCCGGAAGACCTCAAAAAGGAAAAGACGCCCCACGCAAACACTCGGCTGCCGGGCCGAACCCCGGCAAAAAAATCTTAGATCATTCATCAAATGTTTAAGCGAACATCCATCCTTTCCTTCTTCCTCTCATCCTGCCCCTCTCCTACATGACCCCACTTACATGAATACGCATTCCTGTATCCTGCCCCGTCGGCTGTAGAAGGATTCCCGCTTTTTTTCTTTGTCCGGTATGCACAGGTGGGGTAGAGTGGGAAAAACCCTGAACAGATTCTATGAACTCCGACATCATCATTCGCCTCAGCGCGTTTATCGGCATCTTCGCCATCATGGCCGTGTGGGAATGGCTGTCACCCCGTCGTGCATGGTCCGCGTCCCGGTCCACCCGCTGGGGAATCAACCTGGCCATGGGCGTTGGGAACACGGTGTTCATCCGCATGCTCACGGCATCAGGAGCGGTGGGCGCAGCGGTCCTGGCCGCGCAGGGGGAAGTGGGGTTCTTTAATCAAGTGGATTGGCCCTGGTGGGGGGAATTCACCCTGGTCGTCATCCTGTTAGATCTGGTCGTCTATTTTCAACATGTGCTTATGCATGCGGTGCCGCTGCTCTGGCGTCTGCACATGGTGCATCACACCGATGTAGATTTTGACGTCACCACCGGCGTGCGGTTTCATCCACTTGAAATCCTTCTTTCCATGGTCATCAAAATTAGCGCGGTGCTCTTACTCGGCGCCTCACCCGGCGCGGTGGTCGCCTTTGAAGTCCTGCTCAATGCCACCTCCATGTTTAATCATAGCAATGTGCGCATTCCCTGGACGGTGGATCGTCTGCTCAGATGGTTTCTCGTGACGCCGGATATGCATCGCATCCATCATTCGGTGATCCCATGGGAAACCAATCGGAACTTCGGATTTAACCTGCCGTGGTGGGATCGGTTGCTCGGCACCTACTGGCGTGACCCCATCCAGGGCCATAAACGGATGGAGATTGGCCTGGAGGAATACCGGGACGCAACTCAGCTCACCTGGTGGCGGCTCATGGCCTTACCCTTCTTGGGAAAACCGGGAAAGTATCCCACCTGGCAGACAGATGAGGCAGAGGTCACGCCTCGCCACGACTGACGGCAAGCGTTCCCGTCACCTGGGCCCTCCCTCCGGTAAACCCGTTTTGAGTCGGTCCACAACCTCAATCTCAGAAAGGCATCGCGTGCGTCTGGATCGTGTGGAGATGCTGGTTCATCCGTGTCGAAGGAAACATGCATTTGTAGGCACTACTGCTTCAAAAGGTCATAGCGTCTCTTGCAATTGTCCAAACGAAACAGGCCTAATAAGAGAGAGAGGCCGGTTCGTCACATACGCCATGGTGTCATAAAACCCGTGGCGTGACCCTCCCCCTGGCAGTTCCTCTGCCCCGGTCGTAAACCCGGATAAGGGGCAACTTCATGAAACCGGACCAAACCCAAAACATTACACAGCAACTTTCAACACCGATGCCGGTGCATCGATTAAGGCTGTCTCACTTAGCACAATTAGCCAACCTTCAATAGCTCACCAGGAGAAATCATATGTCACATGCCAAAACTGCAACGAATTGCCCCAGGAGAAACGGAGGTACGCACCGACACACGACGCGACGATTCAATCGAAAATATCCAGTCTGGCTTGTGGGCCTGGGCCTTTGTTCCGTGATGGTTACCATCGGCGGAATTTCGGCGGCCCAAGCTTCTGAATCAAATCCGAAAGAGGCCGAATCCTATGGAGGAAAGATGGAGTCGGGCAAAGGCTCAAGCGCAACCCTCAGGCCCACGGCAGCCGGGGCCTGGACGAATGAAGACTGGTGGCCGAATCGGTTGAACCTGAACATCCTCCATCAAAATCCGCCCATGGGTAATCCATTGGGTGAGGATTTCAATTACGCCGAGGAGTTCAAAAAACTCGATCTGGCTGCGGTGAAGAACGATCTCGAAACATTAATGAAGACGTCACAGGACTGGTGGCCGGCTGACTACGGTCACTATGGAGGGCTCTTCATCCGGATGGCCTGGCATAGTGCCGGATCGTATCGCATGGCCGACGGCCGTGGCGGGGCCTCTACGGGATCACAGCGCTTTGCGCCCCTCAACAGTTGGCCTGACAATGCCAATCTGGACAAGGCCCGCCGACTGCTCTGGCCCATTAAACAGAAGTACGGGAATAAAATTTCCTGGGCCGACCTGATGGTCCTAGCCGGAAATACCGCTCTGGAGTCGATGGGCTTTAAGACGTTGGGATTTGCCGGAGGGCGCGAGGACGTCTGGGAGCCGCAAGCCGATATTTATTGGGGACCTGAACGCGAGTGGCTGGCAGACAAGCGTTACAGCGGCGATCGTGACCTGCACAACCCGCTCGCCGCGGTGCAGATGGGTTTGATCTACGTTAATCCGGAAGGGCCCAACGGCAAGCCCGATCCGCTCGCCGCAGCCAAAGACATCCGGGAAACGTTCGGCCGCATGGCCATGAACGATGAAGAGACCGTGGCGCTCATCGCGGGCGGGCATACCCTGGGCAAATCCCACGGTGCCGCCAATCCCGGCAAGTATGTGGGCCCCGAACCCGAAGCGGCCGGGCTCGAAGAGCAGGGCCTGGGCTGGAAGAATACTTATCAAACAGGTAAAGGCGGCGACACGATCACCAGCGGCCTGGAAGGGGCGTGGACGTTCACCCCGGTGCAATGGTCCAACGGCTATTTCACCAATCTCTATGGCTATGACTGGGAAATGATCAAGGGGCAGGGCGGGGCGTGGCAGTGGACGCCCAAAAATAAAGCCGGGGAGGGGTCGGTGCCGGATGCGCACGATCCGTCCAAGACGCACGCCCCGATGATGTTCACCACGGACCTGGCACTCAAGATGGACCCCATCTACGGGCCCATTTCCAAACGCTTTTATGAAAACCCTGAGGAGTTGAATACGGCATTTGCCAAGGCGTGGTACAAGCTGATTCATCGCGACATGGGGCCCATCTCGCGGTACCTGGGCTCGGGGCTTCCAGAGCCACGATTGTGGCAGGACCCGGTTCCGGCGGTGGATCATCCCCTAATCAGCGAGCAGGAGATCGCGCAGCTCAAGGGCCAAATTCTTGGATCAGGATTGTCTATTGCAGACCTCGTCACCACCGCCTGGGCGTCGGCGGTCACCTACCGGGATACGGACAAACGGGGAGGCGCCAATGGAGCCCGCATTCGCCTCGCTCCTCAAAAGAATTGGAAGGTCAACCAACCGGCTGAACTCGCGAAGGTCTTGCAGACACTGGAGAAGATTCAACAAGACTTCAATCAATTATCAACCGGGGGCAAGAAGGTTTCGTTGGCTGATCTGATCGTGCTGGCCGGAAATGCCGCCGTGGAAAAAGCGGCGAAAAAGGCCGGGCATAAGATTCAGGTGCCCTTCTCGCCCGGCCGCACCGACGCGTCGCAGGAGATGACCGACGTGGAGGCCTTTGCCCCGCTGGAACCGACCGCTGACGGTTTCCGTAATTACTACGGACCGGGACAGGATCGCCGCCCTGAGGAACTGCTGGTGGATCGATCTCACCTATTGACGCTGACCGCACCTGAGATGACGGTGCTAATCGGCGGCATGCGGGCCTTGAATGCCAACATCGGCCATTCCCGCCATGGGGTCTTCACGACGCGGCCGGAGACGTTGACCAATGACTTCTTCGTCAACCTGCTGGACATGAACACGACGTGGCAAAAGTCTGACGAAGGCGGGCAGGTGTTTGAAGGGCGGGACCGCAAGACGGGTGAGGTCACATGGACCGGCACGCGCATTGACCTCGTATTCGGGTCGAACGCGCAACTGCGGGCCATCGCGGAAGTCTATGCCAGTGCCGACGCGAAACAGCAATTCGTCCACGACTTTGTGGCGGCCTGGAACAAGGTCATGAATCTTGATCGATTCGATCTGACTCCGACCCAGCGAACCGAATCGCAAACTATGGTGTCCCGCTAATGCGAATCGTCCGGCATGGCGATTGCCGGCCGTTCGACTCCCCAGTCGAGAATTTGCACAGAGGATTGCGGTAAAAATGTACGGCGGAAGGGAACAAGGGCACGATCTTCCTCGACTCCACCTTGTTCCCTCACCCTCATTCTCAACCCTCCTTCTCTTTTACTTTATCCGACGCCTGCCGGCTGGCCCAAGGAGGGACGCTCTTCAAAAAGTTTCCGACCCGTGTTGGATCTCTGCAAATTCATTCACCTTGGCCTCTAGGGTCCCCTGGCCTGGTGGCATGGCCGAGCAGTGCAACCGGCCCCGGAGAAAAGGCGGGCAGTGTTTGAGCCAGGCGAGTTTGCCCGCCGCCGGGGCCGGTGAACCGCGGAGGACACCCGAAGGGCCATGGCACGGCCAACATGGTTTTGGGTCCTTTTGCCAAAACAAAAGGACCTCGTCGTCCGGGGCCGAAACCCCGGTCTCAAGGGCACGCTCGCATCCCTCACGACATTTACCACCGGGCACCTATCGTCTCCCCCTTCCGAGAGTTCAATCGATCACCCCGGCCATGCCCAAGCCCCAGCCAATCTTCCAATGCATTCACGTATTCAATATGAAACTCCCCATCCCTATATCCATCCAACATTTTCCTCCCTCATTCAGCTTCATCCCTCATTCACCGATAAAGAAATAAACACCACATTCCAATTCCTATGCTCACTTTGAAGGCCAACACCTATGGACCATGCCACTAGAACACGCCTCGAACGTAATATCTTTCCCCACGCGCATCAAGCCTGTGTACCATGGGATACTTTTCCGTGGCACACAGGCCGGGGAGGAGCCATCGATACCCATTTCACGCATTCATCCCAAGCGCTCGCGATTGATGTCTTCGGCACCATCAAAACCTCCTCTGAATGCGAGGCGATTCTCGATGCCCTGGCAACCAACCTGGGGGTGCCGCCCGGCGGTCCCTGGGAGATCATCCTGGAATGGCGCGCGCGCGCATCATTGCTCAATGAACCTTGTCCGACCCAAGTGGATGTCTATGCGGAAAATCCCCATTCCGTGATCATGTTTGAATGTAAATTTACGGAGCAGGATGGAGGGGCATGCTCGCAAACGGTGCGGCGCAATGGCTCCGTCCCGTGCAATGGAAACTATGCGCAGCAAGCCAAGCGCGTCATCGACATGACCAGTCGCTGCGCCTTAAGCGAAAAAGACATTCAGTATTGGGACATCATTCCGAAAGTCTTTCACCTCGATGCCCAAACCGATTACCACCCCTGTCCATTCGCGGGACCGGCCTACCAATGGATGCGCAATCTCGTCGTGGCCTATAAGCTGGCGCGGCAGAAAAATAAGCAACCGGCGGTGGTCATCGTCTATGCGGACAGCCCCGATCTGCCCATGGCTCAAAAGGTCAAAGCCCCGGAATGGAGCGAATTCACCCGGACGATCAGACAGGATCAGGTCCAGTTCCACGTGCGGTCGTACCAAGAGATTCTGATATGTGCGCAAGAGGCAAGCCGCGACGGCAGCGAACCAGATACCGTATGGATAGCGTTACAGGAATGGGTCAACAACAAAATACTACGAGGCAATAAACACCGGAGGAAACCACAGGGAAGGAGCCGCACCACCCGACAGACGGTCTCACAAAATAAAAGATAAGCAGGCCGCCTCGCTTGATCTTCAATCACGAGGCGTCATTCCGAATATAGGCAATCCAGTCTCTCTCTTCTCCCGCTCCCATATCCCGCATATTGTTGGCAACCCTTTCTCTCCAGGTTGTCATCCTGAGCGGCAGCGAAGGATCTGTGCCCTAACCACTTCACGCCAGTTTCACAACACGCCTTCTCACCCTACACCACACCTTTTGTTCCGACGCCTGCCGGCTGGCCCCAGGGAGGGAGGCTCTTCGCATCTGGCGGCCCTTGGGTGAGCCTTGCGAGTTGGGCCGCTCTTCAAAAAGTTAGCGTCCCTCCTCTTCAATGAGGCTAGGCGGGGCGTCAATGGTTTTGGGTCCTTTTCCCGAAAGAAAAGGACCTCGTCGTCCGGGGTCGAAACCCCGGTATGAAAGGGGCACCGTGGTAAGTGGAGTTAGACTGAAACCTCCACGTTTTCGACCTGGCAACTTGGAGGTGGGAGGGGTTGGCCATCCGCCTGTAGTCCTTCGAGATGGGAATGCAATCGCTTCTCGTATAAGTGTTTCCTCTTCATCCAGGGTCGCCCCGGTTGCCACACACCCAGGTAAATCAGGCACATACGCTGCAAAGTTTGCGGGCGATTTTTCAATCACAATGGCATATCGCATACGGTCCTCCTACTTTTTCCAGCCGGCTTCTGTGAAATTTATCTTGCGACTGTTCGGCTGTAAAAAGAGAGATAAGCGAAACTCAACGTTCCGAGGAGCAGATCGGTGACGCAGCTTGAGGATTTTATCGAGAAGCCAACTCACGAGCGTGAGTGATCTCGCGTTTGCCAACCGGACGAACCTGAAGAACCTCCAATGTCACGACTGCAGCGGTTTTTCCTTCCAGGGTAGCAAATTCCACCTCATAGGCCTGATTGTCTCGAAAGACATGAACGATCGTCCCGACATCTCCGGCCACAAGGCCTTCAGAGGGAACGTCAACAGCTAAAACAACCCGGTCATGTTCTTTGATCATGGTCAAGACTCCTGTTCTCGTGGATAGGCCGTCACCAACCGAGGTTTCACGCTCAATGGTCTTTCACTTCGACGGTGATGGAGAGGAGCCGGACGCAGCCAACGCCGAGCTTTCACGGTCGAGGCCAGACAAAGCCTTCTGAATTAGTTCAACTTCACGTGTTTCGAAGTAGGGCTCGCCGCATTGGGAGCAGACCCACGCAGGAACAGCATCCCAGGACACATGATAACCATTTCGATCCAAACTGAATGGGGCGGTCCCTCGGACCATCCGGCCTTTGCAATGGACACATTCCATAACTAACGCCTCCTTCGATAGTCGGGCGACCACTGATCGGGTTGGGGGAGATAGACGGTAATCACCGCTAGAAAATCCTCTTTGGTGGAAAGGAAATCCATCCTCAATGAATCAGTGCGGCATCAAGATGGAACAGAAATCCTTCATTGAATCAAATCCGTACCGGTAAAGGGGGAAGACATACGTCCATCATAGCGTACGCATGCAAAGAAAAAAACTATTCAAGAAGCGGGAAGAATAATCTTTCTCTGCTCCATCATGGCGCCACCCAACACCAGACCTCCATCATTTTTTTCGTGATGTCCTAGGAATCCCGCAGGGGATTACATGGAGCACGTCCTGGAAGAAGTTGTCATCCTGAGCCAGCGGCGAAGGATCTAGCCAAGGCGTGACATCCTCAATCCAGCCCCAAACTCTTTAGCCTGGTTCTTCCTCTTACTCCGTCATGCCCGCCATTTTTCAGCGGGCATCCATCTTCGCTGTGTAGAACCTCTCCCCCAAGAGCCCGCAGAAAACAGTGAATCATTCTGAACAGGTCGGAATGTGGGAAGGGAGCTGGGAGTATGTGTGAATGAAAGGCCGGACCCCCAGACCTGTAACACTTCAAATTTATGTGGCCAGCTTTGCCTGTAGGGGATAGATAATTCTTTAAAACAGATCTGACTGTGAGAGAAATGGTACGTTGAGAAGTTTTGCAGCGAAAATTAGTGATGTGTTGCATGATATAACCTGTATACACTGACTTAAACCGTCTTCCGGACAGTACGTGGGAACTCAAAATTGGCAACCGACCTGGGCGCGGCGGCTTCGGCCGCTTGCGCGCCAAAGCTGGCTTCAGCGGCGAGCGTGAAGGCCGGGAACGCCGTTGGCGGCTTTGTTCAGCAAACGCACGATCCATGACGAACATCCTCCTTGACTTCACGATCACTCAGCTACTCCTCGTGGGAGTCCTGTTTATCTGGACAGGGTTTGTACGCAGCGGGCTTGGGTTCGGTGGTGCTGCGCTTGGACTACCACTCATGCTGTTTCTCTATGACCAACCACTATTTTGGTTGCCGGTCATCGGATCGCATCTCCTGTTTTTTTCGGCTCTGACCTTACGTACCGGTATTCACGATGTCGATTGGCCCTATTTGGGGCACGCCACGCTGTTTGTCATCCCCACGACCTTGATTGGTGTGTTTGGCCTGGTTACGTTGCCGACTGAGTGGCTGCTCATCTTTATTTATTCCATCTCACTCGCGTATGGATTGATGTGGCTCTTGAATCTTTCCATCAATAGCAAAAAGAGCTGGAGCGACAGGCTGTTGCTTGCGCTTGGTGGGTATGTGGCGGGAACGTCACTGACCGGTGGACCACTGATGGTTGCGGTCACCATGAAAAATGTCGCGACCAATCAACTACGTAACACGTTGTACGTTCTCTGGTTTACCATCGTCACGATTAAAATGAGTACCTTCGTGATACTCGGAGTCGAGCTGCATCTGCTCACCGCCCTGACGCTCCTTCCCATCGCAGCCATCGGCCATGTGATCGGACTCAAATTTCATGATGCGATTTTGAAAAACGATCAGTGGTTCAAGCAGGTCATAGGAGGAATGCTCGTCCTCATCAGCGGTTTGGGATTAATGAACAATCTGGCCTAAGACAGCCTGCTCATGGGTGACCCCATGACCATTATCCAGGAGTGCAATGAAGTGGGGCGACCAAACTCGCGATGCCTGGCCTGAGGCATGCCGAAGGGGTCAAACTTTTCCCTCAGAAGAACCCGCAGAGAAAAGTTAACTATTCTAAATTTTGCGGAAGGTTGGAAGGGGGTTGGAAGTAACTGTGAATGCAAGGCGGGACCTCAAGCATGAACTTTTCGTCTGTAGTCCGACGCCTGTCGGCTGATCTGGTGGCCTTTTCATTCACCTTCCCCGCTAGGCTCCCTGGCCTGGTGGCATGGCCAAGCAGTGCAAACGGTACCGGGAAAAAGGCGGGCACTGTTTGAGCCCTTCGGCGTTGGCTCAGGACAAACTCCGCGAGTTGGACCACCGTCCGTGGGTTTGCCTCAATACGCTTTCATTTTGTTCCGACGCCTGCCGGCTGGCCCCCGGGAGGGACGCTCTTCGCAGGTAGCGGCCCTTGTTTGAGCCATGCGAGTTGGGCCGCTCTTCAAAAAGTTCGCGTCCCTCCTCTTCAAAAAAGCCAGACGGGGCGTCAATGGTTTTGGTCACTTTTGCCGAAACAAAAGTGGCTCGTCGTCCGGGGTCGAAACCCGGCATCTAAATGTCCTCGCGCTGCACCTCCTCAAACAACGCATTACACTCCTGCTCTAGAATCCCCCCAATCACTCTCGTGTTCCGAAAAGGAGTTCGTCGCGCCACCTCTTCGGCTCGAATATCAATTTGCCGAAAACCAAGTTGTTGGAGAAACGGAATCGACGTCCCAAAGTACACGGTAGCAATGCCCGCCCACTCGATCGCACTCTGACACATGGGACACGGTTCGGCGGTTGTATACAAGTCCAGTTCCGTCCAATCCACAGGTCCATGTTTGGCCGCACAACGATTGATCACATCGATTTCGCCGTGGAGGGTAGGGTTGCGGGAAGAACGGTTATACCCTTTCGCGAGGACCTCTCCGGTTGTCCGTCGAACGATCACGGCGCCGAAGGGATACCGGGGGATCTTCTGTGCCATGGCAATGGCCAGGCGCATATACTCATCGGGACTCATGTTCTTTTTAGTTTTTTGCATGCTCTAAGGAAAGACCACTGTTTGTTTCTGTATTTTCTGAAATCCATCTCTGCCGTTGCCCGATTCTTTTCTCTCATCCGATCAAAACCGAAGGAAAACGAAAAGAAAAAGTCCCTCCCACTTCAACACGGTGCAGCTAAGAAAAATTTGGTAATGGAGAAGGAAGTGAAGGGCTAGGGGCAAGGTAGATCATGTGTGAATGCAGGACCTAACCCCGACGACGACAATGGAGGCCATTTCTACATACGGTCACGCAGGTTGGTAATGCAGCACGAGGAGTTGGCTGGAATTCAGGGGGAGCGTCGCGTAGGTTCGGCCGTCATTATCCACAAATTCCACTTCAAACATATCTGGTCCAAGGGATTCCACCACGGTCCCCACTTGTCCTCGCAGCAAGCTGCTCTCAGGAATATCCTTAGTCAAGGCGACCACATCCAGGACACGAATATCTTGAATCATGAGGTAATCTCCTTCCTATAGGATATAGCATGAGGCGAATCGTGGAAAGTCCTCAGCACGGCGGACGATCCACAAGCTCCGAACGGTTACTGGCCCAGCGGGGCCGTGTACTGAAAAGTCTAGCGCATACCGCTTTCCATAGTCATCTGAACCGAGGAAAGTGGCTTCTTCCTTCTGTACGACTTCAAGTAGCCTTCGACGAACCTCTTCTGCCGAGGCCGCAGTCCATCCCAAGGCGCTCTGAAAGACACGGGCTTTGTGTTGACCTCGCGGATGTTCACGGCTGAGACAATAGTCGCGAAGCTTTCTGACATCCACAATAGCCCTGGCGGTATTTGAGAGTTTCATGGCAAAGGTCCATCTTTCATTGCCTGGGGGTCCTCAGTCTTCCAACTGACCACTCTTTGTGTGCGTTCATCCACTAGCCAATAGAATTCCTGGATTGTTTTCATGCCACGGCTTGAGGTTGTTAGAGTTACTTCTGGAAGCCGGTCAAAACTTTGCCGATATCTCCCGGTTGCCCGTCGGACGATCACGGCGACGAAGGGATATCGGGGGACCTTCTGAGCCATGGCCATGGCCAGGCGCATATAATTATCGTGGGTCATGTTCTGTTGCGTGCTCTTATTAAGTTTCCCCATATCTTTTTTGCCAGGTAAAACAGGCATGACATCGAAGGCTGCTTTATCATTATTGTATTGAGGTAAAATGATAAGTATTGTTCAAGCCTTGGAAGCCCGGCCTCGTGGCAGCAGTTTAACAAGTTCCGACATGTTCAGGCCGCGGATTAATACAAATGGGTCACTGTGCAAGTCGATACAGAGGATGTGGACAACTGGCTGCATCTCACCAACACGTGGTAACTCAAATGCAGTTTCTTTTGAACCTGCCAATCCGCTATGCCATGGATAAATCAAGGCAAGGTTCTCGCAGCTATATGCTGCGGCATAGGCTTGCATTTGATAGAGATCCTGGGTGGGTGGTAACAGATATCCGTCTTTTCTGACCACGAGCCGTTTCCATTTCGTGTCTCCAATTGCAATCACTTGCTCGGAACGACGGATAACAAGATCCGGTCTCAAGCCGAACGCGCGGTGCCCACCACTTTCTTGGACGGTTACCAGATACTTTTCAGTTTCTTGGGCGAACAAGGTTAGACCTGCACCTATAGCATTTCGCCCTATCAAGGCAGCAAGGACGGATTCAAAAAGCACATTCATATCGAATAGTAATCCGGGCGCGGCGTTGTCTCCGGCCCTAAGATCGGGGGAGAGGAGCGAGAGAATCCATCTTACCCAGTCGATGGCTAACCGATAGCGTGTTGCCTGGCGGTCGAAGACGAGCCGATTCAACATCTGCACGTTCGCATGTATATCCGCAACCTCATCGAATGCGAGCTTAAGTTCTATCCACCGTCGATACAATTCGGTGTTACTAATCCACGGCCCAACCGTTTGTAAGGCAACCTTGAGCAGACGGTTCCAGAGATTGTCACTTGTCAGTTCGTCGAATCGACATGCAACAATATCCGGACGGTTGGCATGGACTGAGAACTGGCGGTTTGTAATGATGTGCCCACGAACCACCCGAAGATCTTCCGCATGTTCCTGATATTGCCGAAGCAAGCCACCGCGAACAAGCGAGGCCACAATATCGAAGAATGCTGAAATAAACACTTCCAGTAGTGGGGCATGTCGAAGATTGTGACCGACGGCAACATGACGAAAGATCGACATGTCGGCTGCTTCTCGTAGCATGCGTAGTAATAGCCCACGACACTCATCCGGCCGGTTGTCATCGTCGATTTTCGGAAGAATCTCAAGGGATCGGTTGCCGAGCGCCACTAGCCCGCAGTACTGCGCCAGGGAAATGGCCTGGTAGCTCCGTTTGCAAAACCCAGGGCGTAACTCCCCAAGAAAAATAAGTTGTTCCGCCTCACCCGTCGTCAAATCTGCACAGATGTCGGTGGACCCCACGGTGAGAGGCTGATGCTCAAAGGCTGTCAGATAAGTGGACGCCATGCCTGGTCTCACCGCCTAGGCAGGCTCTCCCTCTTCTTCGACGCTACCAGCTGGTAATTCATAAACGCCCAGAAAGCTTTCCTCCGTCCACGACGATTCCAATCCTACGAGGTAACGGGACCGCTCGAGCGGGAGCCCCTTAGCACGAGTCCCCGGAAACAGCTGGCCATGACTGAGGCGCTCATACTCGACAAAGGGAGGGGTCTTTGGGCTAGTTGCCAAGATCATGGCTACGCGTCCCATGTCGTCGAAAAAATATTCCTGCAGTAACGGGATAATTTGCATACTGAACGCCCGACGGAGATTAGCCAATGAATCCACTGGGATGAGGTATGCGTGCCCAATGCGGTGGTCGCGATCAAGTAGGTATTCCAACCGATCATTAAGTCGTCTCAGTAAGGCACCCAAATGCACATTTCCAACCAGCCGATCGAGTACAGTGTAGTTGGGCTCCATCTCTTGGAAATCGAAACGTCGGCGCAACGCGATATCAAGTAATGCGATCGACCGATCCGCTGTGTTCATAGTGCCAAAGATATCTAGGTTGGCTGGCACGCCAAAAGGGGGTTCAGCAACATCCGCGCCCTCGCTCCCTGGCAGTTGAACCGTCATTCCCTTTATCAGCCGCCCTTTCGCATCAAAGACGGCCCGTTTGTCTGGCTCGATCAAGGTGATCAATTCGCCAAATACCTTGGCAATATTGGAACGATTGATTTCGTCGATAAAGAGAGCATAGCGTTTGGACGGATTTGCGCGAGCCTCATCACAGATCTGCTTGAACACCCCATCGACTATACGAAATTGGGTCGAGCCATCCTCCGTAGTCGCAACAGGGCGAATCCCTCGAATGAAGTCCTCGTAGCTAAAGGAAGGATGAAATGTCACCACGCGGTAGCGACGGATTGGCTCCATTGCTCCGCTAGGCCCTGCCTGTAGTAAGCGCGCGAGCTCGGCAGATTCCTCGTCGAGCTCTTGCCAGTCTGGTTGCAACTCCCACTCACCAGAGCCGCGCTTCGAGAAGATGAAAGGGGGGCGGCGAATGCTGGTTTTTACCGCAGGAACTGTCTCGGGCGTGTGTTCCTGCAGGTAGCCCCAAAGCGTGGCATGAACCGCTGCCGCGGTTCGGCCACGTTGCTTCGTCTTAGCTTGTACCCAGGGGTGGTCGCGAATCTCTGGTACCCGTGCTGGATGCTTGAGTTCGGCGAGCGATGCGGCAATCACGGGACGCCATCCATAGTTGGTGAGTAATTCCTGGATCCAAGTTTCGTGGTCCACATCGCTTGGTTCATTGGTATAGTCAGCGAACTTCTGGCGCATCCAGTGTGTTTTGCCAGTGCCCGGCGGGCCATAGAGGATTAAATTGAGAGGGATCTGTGGGTGTTGTGCCAATTCGTTAGCGACAGAGTTTTTCCGATATGCGTAACCAAATGCACTCTGGTTTAAAAGTGCCGTTCGCTTCGACCCTAGCGCAGGGTCAAAGCTATCCAACGTGAGCGGCGGGGCCAGCGATTCAAATTCCGTCACATAGAGCCATGTTTTGAAGACTTCGGAGTTCTTGGGTCCGGCCCGTAACTTACCGACACACTCAGCGTCAGTGATCTCTGGCCATGGGCTTGCCATCCCCTCATTACCGCGGCTTGTCTGAAATTGCTCAACTTTCATACGAAAAGGGAAGCTCTGCTTGCCAGCGTTGACGTAAAAGTAGAACGGTTGTTGAAGCTTTGAGTGGAACTCCTCCCGAATCGGGAAACTCCACCAGCTAGCCCATGCGCTTTTGGAGGCAATAGCGGCTCTAACCTGGACTGCATCCTCTTCATCAACGTCAGTCCACGTGCCGAGTAGACAGAGCTCGCCTACCATCGGATCCTGTTTGATATTGATAATTTCAAAACTCAAGCGCTCGAAAGCCCGTGCTGCGGCGTCTTTTGTGAAGTCGAAGCCCTCTGACACACCGGGGAGATTGCGAAAAACAGCTTTGACAGGCTTGCTCTCATCACCAACGATGACATGCCAATACGGTTCAACCCCGGGTCTGTCTTTCCATTGCGGTTCCGTCGTCTTTGCAAAGGCGTGCTCAACGTCATCTGCTGAGAATTGAAAATCACGGCCCTGAATGGTAATAGATATTACTTCGGGTTGTTCGTCGGCATTGGCAATTCGGTATTGTCCGCTATCACCAATACGCCGGAGTAGATTGCAAATGACGAGGAGATCTGCCTCCAGCTTAATCTCATCCGGCAGTTCGGTGCGGGGGTATTTCTTGAAGTAAACGACAGCTTGCTCATAGCGGGCGCCGATTCCTTGTGCCGCAAGTGACCCAGAAGGTAATGGACCTGTGGCAAACCCCTCCGGCGGAGGAAAATCATTTGGAATCTGGCGAAGCCACGAGGCTTGCGTCCTCCGAGAGGTATTCTGCACACCCATTGCAAGGCTGAAGAAGACGGTGCGCATATCTTCAGCAAACAACAGAACGACATAAATCCCTCGTTGAATGCTGTCCGTAAGACGGGTATCCATAATCCCAATCCAGGGGACCGAAGCCCAATTGCCAGGGAGTTTCGTCCCCTGCACGATAAGCTGCTGTTCATCCCCTGTCCTATTGACCGCATGCCCGATTTCCTTGGGTAGTGCATCACGGATAAATGCGGCCAATGGATGGGCCCTCAACGGCTGAGTTTTGGCTTCAAGATATTCGTTAGCAATCTTGATGACGCCATTCCGAATCGACACTTGCATCCTCCTGTTTCAAAGTAAGTGCTTAGAGCCGCCCTATTCCGTATCTAGTCAGGCAGACTGAATTAGCCCCGCCAACCGTGGGTCCCCGGTGCTCAGAATGCAGGCCTTGGCGACTGCTGACAGTTCTTTCTCCTCATGCATGAGTTCACGCAAATGTCTGGCTGCCTGTTTGTAACGGTCTTTCGCGATGCCATTGGTCCGGTCCGTATGGTATAGCGTTAATTCGTCCAGGTACTCCTGAATTCGATTCCAACACTCCGCCCATACGGTCTTGCGTTTGTCCATGAGCGGCGGAAAGTCGAGGTTGTATCTCTCAACGGAGTACTCAACGCGTGCTTTTTCCCACTCATCAGTGACATGCGCTGCGGGAATAGCACGACCCTCCACGTTGAATGAGAGCAGCGCCGGATCGTCTTCATCGATTGGATCGAGCAACTGTGCGTCTTCATGTCGAAGGTCACCGAGTGGAGCGCATCGCGGGCAACCGGCCCGCAGCGGAAAGAAGGTACCCTTCTTGCGGTTGCCAGCGTTCCCGCAAATACGGAAGTTCAGCCAGTCGAAAGCTAGCCACCAATACCCATCATACACTTTGCCGTCAGTATCCTTGGCTGACTTCTTCGGGCGATAGTGTTCCACATCCCAATGGCTAAAGCAGTCTTTTGCCTCTGAAAACCAACATTTCTGATGGGAAAGTTTTAGAAGCCATTGCTTCATTTCACCCCAGACAGCACCGTTGTCGGCTATGATTTTGTTTCGTGACTCAGCGTCCGGGGCATCTTTCAGCTGAGTCAACAATGTGCTGGCATTAGCTAACCAGGCTGCATCAGGGGTCTGCTTTCGAAGGGGAATGTATCTCATGCTCCTCCACCTTTGGCACCTGCCTTCTCTTCAGACAATACCTCTTCGAGTACTTCGTCAGCTAGTTGGGTTTGAGAATCGATTTCTGCTTTGGAAAGTGCAGCTTTCGTTTCGGTAGAACGCCGTCGCGCCAAAGCATTGGCGAATGATTCAAAGTATGGGTTTGGATGGGTGCGAGAGACTCCAAGTTCATTCAATTCCATCGCAAGAGCCATCAATTCATTTTGTTCGTCGGGGGTCTTACTCTTCTTTCCAAGTAGGGCATAGTGCCGGTCGAGGTTTTTCAGAACTTCCGGTGCCAAGGTCGATCGCAACCCGTACAACTCTGACTTTAATAAGCCTTCAACTCCAATTCCGATTGGGTCGTACTCTGGTTCGTTCGCCGTAATACGATCCTCTGCTTGAGCAAGCATGCGAACCTGATTTTTGTGCAGGCTGCCGATCATCAGCGGGTTGTGTGTGGCAACGATCAACTGGCCCTTCTCGGCGCGGATATTGTCCTGAAGTAGCTTGAGGAAGTCGTAGGTCCAGACGGGGTTGAGGTGGGTGTCGGGCTCATCCAAGAGGTAAAGCGACTCGTCGTTCTGAGTAAACAGCAGCAGACCGAGTACGGTTAGAAGTTGTTGCTCTCCTTCGCTCATCTGCACAAATTTCACTCGGGTTCCATCCATACGTTCGACGGTGACGCGGACCTCATCGATCAGGTCACAGAGAAACAGACTCTCCAGGTAGCCAAATAGGGTCTTAGAGTCCTCACCTGGCTCCTTCAGTGCGGCAAGTTCAGCTTCGTTCTTAATGAAAAGGAAAAGGCGCTCCGTGCTCTCTCCCTGCCGGCGGATATCGCGTTCAATGGTTTCATTGTTTCGAATCGGGGCGAGGGCGCGGTCCCACAATCTGCCAAGGAAGCCCTTAAAAGCCCCTCGGGCGTACCAGAAGCGTGGATCGCCCTCAGCCTGCTGAGTCTTGTTGGGTGCACCGCTCCCGCGCCACCAGGGAGTCTTGAGTACGAAGAGTGCTGACTCAAAATGCTTAATACCGAGGTACTCCTGCAACAATTGGCGGGCGGCAGGGGCCTGTGCAAGAATGAAAGCTAGGAGTACAAGCTGGCTATACTCCTTTCGACAGAAGAACAGACGTCGAAGTGGTAACTCTCGATCTGGGCTTTTCAAGATTCGATCGTAGTGTTTACGTGTGGGACGATCAAAATGCCGTTCAAGACGGCTGCTCCAGCCAGAATAATAGGCAAAGACGTAGTTCGGTAGGTAGGTGTCGAGCTCACGTTGAAAAGCGGCCTGAGTGATCGTTTTGCCGTCGACGGTGATGTCCAGTCGCTTATTTGTCCGTGCAGGATCCGCATCTATACGGATGGCACGATCGCGACAAACATATTCCAACGTGTACGCAAAACCAGGCGTGCCACCCAACTCCAACTCGCGGAAGATTTCGACAATTGCCTCAATGAGGTTTGACTTACCGGTACCGTTCCGGCCGAGCAGCACCGTGGTTGGTTGGCTCTCGTCGAAGTCGATTTCAAATGAGCGCAAGTTACGGTAGTTCGGGATGCTGAGTCGGTCCAATCTCATGCGGCGGCCTCGAGCAACCGCGAGGCTGTGGGCGATTTGCCGCGTTTTTCTCTCAATAGACCACGGGCTTCTTCGTCCTTGAGTTGCTCGTAAAAGTCATCAATGTCGAGCTGAGACGCAGCCCAGAGTGCTTCGGCAGGCAGGGGTCCCCGTTCCTTTAGAATCTTGGTCAGATGCATGTCCTGGATCTCTGTGCGACTTAACATTTGGGCCTCCACTTTGCGCAATCTTATTGATGGGCTGCTAATCATACCTCTTTTCAGTTTGATCGGTTTTAACGAGCGAGCTGAACGAATTCGCTCCAGCAAAACAGAGGCGGGCTCGTCGGTGGGGTCTTGGGGGACAAGCTCGCCTCGAAATGCTTTTGCGAGTAAGACGTGTGGCAGGCGTTCGACATGGGCACGAGCGACTGCATAGTGGGCCTGGATGCGGTCGGCATAACCAAAAAGCGATTCGATGCGACGGACAATCTCATTTTGCTCATCCATGCTTGGCAAGGGGACTGGGATTTCCTTTATTCGCATTAATGCTAATTTCCCTTGAGCGCCGGATTTCGTGAGACGATCTATATAACTTTGTGCAACAGGTGATTGCAGCCAGAAGGCGAGGTAATTGTTACGTACGCCTTTTAGGTTGCATAGTTTCGCAGCATTTTCTGTTAGGTTTGCCTTGTCATACTCGGGTGGGATTACTCCAGCATCGCCAATATTAGCCCCCACAATTGTTATAAAGACATCTCCGCTCTTGACGACATACCGTTTTATTATTCGGTGAACATCTTTTGGTAAATATTCTTGGCCTTCGCTTCTGACAGTGCCATTTTTCAATTGCCCAGCTTTAATATATGGAAAACCAGTATTTTCTGGAACTAGCTTTTGGCCTTTTGGTAAACGTTTTCCACCCTTTACCTCAGCAAGTGTTCCCAGGTGTGCCCATACCCAAGACATAGGAATGGCAAATAAACCAGATTCAGGAGAAGTGGAAACTTGTTTGGGCGCTACTGTATTCCGCAAATTCTCCGTAAGCTTACCGGAGGTAGCTTCGGCGAGAACCGATTGGCGGAAGCGTTTGAGTATTGCGGGAATGCGGTCAAGGCGTTCGCGGCAGGCGTCCACCCGAGCGAGGACTGTGTCGAGCTTGTCAGCAATGCGCTTCTGTTCATTGAAAGGAGCAAAGGGTGCTTCGAAGCTCCGCACATCTTGGGACTTCACCGCAGGGTAAAGAGCACCCTGAACAAGCTCAGTCATGCGTTCTACGAAAGAGTTTGTGCGCACAATGTAATAGAGCCATCGTGGATCAAGCTTTGGAGCGCGTAGCACATCGAACCCGGTAGAGGCTATCTGGCCATCAAGACTGTCTGGCACCATGGCAACTGCGTTAAGGTTGGGGCGAGTCATGGATACGAGTACATCCCCCGCAAAAACGTGCTTCCTTGCGCGACTAGGAGCGTCTTTTCCTAAAATACACTGTGGGCGGGAGATCAACTTCTTGTCCCGGGCAATAGATGCGATGTCTATGTATTGGATCTGTTCTTCATCAGACGGAATTCTCTGGGCACAGTTAACGGTTACGGCACCGATCGGTGCCGTCATCCAATTGTGAGGCAATTCGCTCACGCCTCGATCTCCTCACCCAACTCATCTAGAATTCCCTTTAATTCTTCCATCGCCCCTTCAAGCTCGTCCATGGCTTCCTGTGCCAGCACGACCGGTTCCTCCGCCTCCCCAGTTTCGCCATCGCTCTCATCCCTGAGCCATGCGATATCGAGACTTTCACCGCGCTCTGTAATCCAGTCGCGAGTGAAGCAGCGGAAGCGTCCTTCCTCGCCGGTGTCCTTGCGCTTCTTTAGGCTCGCGGGTTTACCGAGTGGATCTTTGCCGAAGGCCGCTTCAAAGGCACCAAAATGCTTACGGGTGAGGACCGAACGCTTGCCGAATTGCGGCATGTTGGCGCGCAGATCGTAAACCCAGACGTTTTTGGTGTTGCCCTTTTCCCTCTCTCCACGTGTGAAGAAGAGCACATTGGTTTTGACCCCGTGTGCGTAAAAGATACCCGTGGGTAGACGGAGGATGGTGTGCAGGTTGCATTTGTCCATCAAATCACCCCGAATTTGTTTGCCGACATTGCCTTCGAAGAGCACATTGTCAGGCAATACAATCGCAGCTCGTCCTCCAGGTTCCAGACTGCGGTAGACGTGCTGGAGAAAACATAATTGTTTGTTACTTGTCGGGAAGGTGAAGTCGGTGCGGGAGGGCAAACCGCCACCCTTCTTGGTGCCAAATGGTGGATTTGTGAGTATCAGCGTGGCCTTTGGCAGGGCCGCCCCTTCAGGAGACAGTGTATCGCCATATCGTATTCCTGCTCCATTCGGTGCGGCCTCTAGACCATGAAGCATCAAATTCATCAGGGCGAGGCGATGTGCCTCCTCCACATGCTCCATTCCGTAGAAGGTTTCGCGGCGATATTTTCGCTGCTGAGTCTCGGTCCAACCATCAGGATCGGTGTGCTCGCGCAGATAGTGGTTGGCAGCGATTAAAAAGCCACCGGTCCCGGCCGCTGGGTCCTGGATAATGTCGTCGAGGGTTGGTTTCATCACCGCGACCATACTGTCAATCAGCGGGCGTGGCGTAAAGTACTGACCTGCGCCTGACTTTTTCTCATTGGCGTTTTTCTCCAATAAGCCTTCATACAGATCGCCTAAACCTTCTTTGCGCGCACTATACCAGTCGAGTTTATCGATCTCAGTCACAAGGATCGAGAGTGTGGCTGGTTTCTTTATAAATGAGCTAGCATTAGTGAAGATCGCCTTCACCAACTTTGAGCCGTGGGTACCAAGGTGGATGAGGGTCTTTTTATATTCTTCAAGACGATCAGGGGCAGTCTTGGCCTCAAGGTCATCCCAACGGTGCCCCTTGGGAATCTGTTCCTCAGTGCCTGTCTCCTTAGCCATCTTGAGGAACAACAGATAGGTTAATTCAGTGACGTATTGGTGGTAAGTAACCCCATCATCCTTGAGGATGTTGCAAAGGTTCCACAGTTTCGCGACGATATCATGTGTGATGTTACTCATATTTTGTTGTAATCTTCCCTGCTAGGCAGCGGGTTTCCAAATTGTGTCGTTGAATGTTTCCAGGATTTGTTGTAGTTGACCCTCAAAAATTCGGTTGATTCGGGAAAATCCCCCGCCTTCCCTTTTAAACACAAGATCGGGATCATCCAGCGCATCGCGATCTACAATAACATTAGCTTTTGTTTGTGCTGCGATCTTCTTTAACCATTCTCGTTGCGGAGTGGTCCAATACTGTGAGGTTAGAATGGTTTGGAGCGCACGGTCTACACGTTGTTCATAGGGTATCAGGGCATCTCCCAACGCAGCCTGGCGGATATAGCCGATAATACGGGCGGCAATCTCTTGGTTTGTCATCTCTCGCCAGGCGATTGCAAGGTTCGACTCAGTGAAACCCGCCTTATCCAATTCTAAGGCCAGTTCCCGCAACTGTTTGCGAGTCAGCTCTCGTGGGCGAGTTAGAACGGTTACTAATGCGGGTATAGTATTGCTTTGGGTTCGGATGAATTCAGAAAACTCCTTCAAGTAATCTTCGGGCTTTTTTGCCGCACCATACCCCCGTTCAACGCCGGTTAGCTTGTCCGGATGCTCGGAAATGAGTATGGGTTTAATTCTTCCCTCACCTTTTCTGTCGAGGATTTCACCGAGATCAGGATTTTTGGTAAACCACCCTGCTATCTCAGCCACGGACATCTTTTGCATTTGTTTGATAAATGCCTCTGGTGACATGCCAGCACTATTTTCAAAATCCTTTTTGATCTTTTCTGAGAAGTGGCGTCTCTTGCGTTGGAGTTTGGCGATGAATTGATCTCGAACCAGCATGCGGGCATCCACCTCTTTTAATTCCATCAACTCGCGTGCCAACTGCGAGAAGGAAATCTTCGGGTCAGCCACAACGGGTTGCATTGCCGTCAATGTCTGGAGCGCTTCGTAAATCCTGACAGCATCGAAGATTCTGAATGATTCTTTTCCAATCTCGTCACAGAGGCGTGTCGCTCGCCCGAGCATCTGGTCGAATAGAATTCGGCTGTTGACCCGCCTGAGGAACACAAGGTTACAGATTTCAGGAACGTCCACGCCAGTCGTCAGTAGATCAACCGTGACTGCCACGTTGGGATTTTGTTCGTTCTTGTATCGGCGGATTAATTGCAGGGGTTTGTCAGCCGCTCCGGTGATTTTGATGACCGCATCATCTTCGATGTTTCCGTAGTATTCCTTGAAAGCTCCTTTGAGTAATTCAACCACCAGATCGGCATGCGCGTCATTGGCACAGAAGACTAGTGTTTTTTGGCGTGAACTAGGATCCAGCTCTCGTGCAAGAAATTGGCAGACCACCTTATTGAAGGGTTCCGTAATGACCTTGCGATTAAACTCCTCTACTTCAATTTGTATTTCATCTGGTGTGGTGAATAGATTCACTTCACTCCGCTGGACGTTGTAAACCTTGACCCTGTCGCCCGCTCGCCAAAGGATGCCCTTGGTGGAAAGCTCTGTTTTTATCTGAATGGGCGGCTCATGATCCCTCAAAAAACCATCAATGACCGCCTCACGATAGCTGTATGAGTAAATCGGGATCCCGAATATTTCAGTGGTGTGTAAAGCAGGGGTAGCCGTTAGCCCTACCTTGACGGCATCAAAATAGTCTAACACTCGGCGATACTTGGAGATATAGTCACCATAGCTCCTGAAGGTGAGTTCGGTTTCGGACAGCTCACGATCAAGGAGGTATCCGCGATGGCATTCGTCAACGACAATACAATCGTATTGGTCCACGGCCGGAGGTGCTGCTCCCTCCGGGCCATACAGAATTCGCTTGACCATTCCTTGGACCGTGGCGATATGAACTGAGGTGTTACTGTCGGGGTCCTGTTCCTCAAGCTCTTTGATCCCAAAAATGTCTGCAAAGGTTCGAAGGTTCTCCATCCGGGTATCTTTAAAGGCGTTCGTTGCCTGTTCCCCCAGTGCAGACCGATCCACCAGGAACAACACACGCCGAAACCGTTGTGCTTTTAGCAGCCGATAAATTAGTGCAATACAGGTCTTCGTTTTACCCGTGCCTGTTGCCATGGCTAGCAGCATCTCTCGCTGCCCACGTGCAATGGCTGCCTCAATACATTGTATCGCCTCCTGTTGGTAGGGTCTTAAAGTGAAGCCGTAGTTGAAGGGCTCGTTCGTAAGTTGTTCGTGTGCTCGCTGTTTGTCACGTTTTTGTAGTGCTGTGAGCCCCTCCGGAGTGTACCATCCATCAAGGACGTGACCGAGATTCTCGGGGTGGCGCAGATCACAGAACCAGATTCCGCTACGCTGGGCCAACTGTCGAAGATAAGGTCGTCCGTTGGAAGAGAAGGCGAAAGGAACTTGAAACTCACCCCACGGGCCACCAGGTGATTGGAGCTCTTCGGCTACCACGAAACTGCGACTGTAGCGTTTCGCCTGCTGCAATGATCCGGAGACATCGATATTCTTTCGCTTTGCTTCCACAGTTGCCATTGGTATCAGTCCGGCAAACAGAACGTAGTCAGCAGGCCCGCTGTTTGTCGGCCACTCGGCAATCGCAAGGTTCTTGCCCTTCGCGGGCCTGATGCCTACTCCGTAGCGCAGGGTCGCTGAATCTGCTTCCCAGCCAGCCTGTTGGAGCTGCTGGTCGATCAGCTTACGGGTTTCAGGCTCGTCTAAGTGAATGACCGCTGCTGCTTGGTTGGATGCTGCGACAAGAGCGGCAACTGTGACCTTGGTTTGTGTCGCAGACTGTGCCTGCTGAGCTGCAAGCTGCTGCTCCAAATCAGCTTTGGCTGATTCGGTTTCAGTCGCCATTTGCTCCCAGAATGACCGTTCGTCGGCCGCCTCTTTGAGCATCCCTTCCGTTGATTCCAGCCGTTGCGTTGTCTCTTTATGCGCTGTCTGATATTCGGCGAGTCCTTGGCTGAGGCGTTCAAGCTCAGCTCTCAGATCTTCGGTTTCATCCTTGGGTGGCCGTGGTGGAATGAATGGACCCGGCTTAAATGCGGGGTCCTTGAATGTGCGATGGAACCAGATGCCGAGTTGCCAGCTAATCTTGAGTGCAGTAAGGGCAGTTCGGTGATCCCCTACCATGGAATGGCTGGCAGCGTTGCCCGCCCGTCTCACTTCGCTGAAGAGTTGGTAAATTTCCCGAGGAAGGATTCCCTGGTCTTGTAACCGACCGATAAGTTTGTATTGTCCCTCTTCGGTGGATACATATTCGCCGATTTTCGTTGCGACATGCTGCGCGAGGAGCTCTGTCAGTTGGCGAAGTTTGAGTATCGATGTGTTGGGATCTTCAGGAAAATAACGCTCGGCGAGCAGTCCAAGCCGTAGGAGCTGTTCATCGTGTTCCTTAAGCTGAGCAAAGTTGCTAATGAACATGGGAGGCGGATTCATCGCCTAGATCGTTGCAGAATAGTGCGTTGGATTTAGAGAAAATGCACAGTTCTAAACTCCCCGCCGAAGAATACCAATTTTTTGTGAGAAAGTATCTCACGAGGATAGGGAGAACAATAATTGGTTTGTTAGTCTGGTCTTCAGGCGTGGGCATAAACCTGTTTGGGGGTTATTCAGGTAATGGCCAATGTGTTGGGCACGATGAATTCAGGTATCCAGAAATGTACCTCAGCCATCCATTTAAGTACAGAAAAAACTTTCGGATTGAGGGCGTTAGGTTTGTTTTACAAAAATGGGGGAGATCTGATTCAATTTAGTTAGAGAATAATTTTTCTCACAAGATTCTCCGGAGAATCGAAGGTGAAATTTAAAAAATATTGTGGGCGTGAAACTTTTGAACTTCTGCCGCGAAGTTTCGAGGGTATGGCCTCAATTCTTAGGACTGAAAATGGGAAAATTCCCAGCTAAATATCTTTTTTGGGATTGTTCCAGGTTTTGGTCGCGAGGGGGCATTGAGATTTCAAGAGGGAGGGACGGGGTCTCGCCCCCGTACGGCGAGGTCCTTTTGTTTCGGCAAAAGGACCCAAAACCATTGACGCCCCGTCTGGCTTTCTGGGAGGGGAGGGATGCTAACTTTGTGAAGAGCGGCCCAACTCGCAGGGCTCAAACAAGGTCCGCAACGGATAAGAGCATCCCTCCCTGGGGCCAGCCGGCAGGCGTCGGAAGGCAAAACATGAACTTCAGGGACTTCATATGAGAGAGCGGGGGCCGGAGTAATGACGGGGGAGAGAAGGTTGGAGCCGGTTGCACGGCTCGACCCTGCCACCAGGCCTGGGGGACTCATGCAAAGATAGGTTCCGAAGGTGGATGCCTGAGGACGAAGGTGGGAAGGCGAGCCAATCCAGGGTGTTAGGTCAAGGCGGTTTTAATCTTTTGGGGATGTTGACGCAGGTCCAAAACCCTTTGCACGATTACGGTGTTAGGATCAGCCATTTTGTAATAAATGGCGTATGGGAATCTTCTGGCCAACAAGCGGTGATATCCAAAAAACTTCTGGTGAATTCCAGCATACAATGCCAAGGAGTCGATGTCTGCAAATACGGCATCAAAGAAATACTCGCCGACTCCTTCTGCTTGGTTTTCATAAAATTGCCGCCCTGAATGAAGGTCCTCCAGGGCAGAGCCCAATATCCTGATCTTCATTCAAATCGTTTCCGAAGTTCCTTTTTTGCTTCCTTCCAGTCATGAATTTTCTCCTGTCCCGCTTGAACCCTCTGTTCTGTTTCTTGTAATAACGATTTATGCCATGCAGGAGATTGAAGCGATTGGTCTTCGCTTGACAGGTCTTCCCAAAGGGCTTCCATGATTCGGAGCTTTTCCTCGCGAGACATCTGTTTGATCTCTAGAATGTCTTTCATCGTTTCCTCCCTCTAGCCTTTGGGACAATAGGCGGACGGTCTGGGCTTCATGCGTTTATTGTACTTGAAGGTTTCTCGAGTATCTATGAGGATTTTGTGGGAAATATAGGAAGAAATCCAAGGACAGAATGTTGAGGGGGCTGGCATAGGATGCCGGGGTTTCGACCCCGAGCGACGAGCCACTGTTGTTTCGGCGAAAGTGGCCAAAACCATTGACGCCCCGTCTGGTTTTATTGGAGGGGAGGGACGCTAACCTTTGAAGAGCGGCCCAACTCGCTCCGCTCAAACAAGGTCCGCTAAATGCTAAGAGCGTCCCCCCCTGGGGCCAGCCGGCAGGCGTCGGCACAAGATGAAAGCGTATTGAGGCAAACCCACGGACGGTGGTCCAACTCGCGGAGTTTATCCTGAGTCAACGTCGAAGGGCTCAAGCAGTGCCCGCCTTTTCTCCGGGGCCGGTTGCACTGCTCGGCCATGCCACCCGGCCAGGGTACACCATCGGGAGATTTCGGGCTAAGTCGCCGGGCACAAACACGGGCCGCTCAATGCTAAGAGCGTCCCTCCCTGGGGCCAGTCGGCAGGCGTCGGTTGAAGAAAAAAGGAGGGTTTGCATAAAAGGAAGGAAGGCTCAGGGCGAGGATGGAGTGAGAAGACGTTTGCGGGTAGGGCGTCATTTAGCATAACCGACAATACTGCATAGACTTTTTAGGACCTTTTCCATGCATGCCGTTTTGATCTTTCCGATATGCTTGACGATGTTTTGGTCTGAGAGGGTAAATACCTTATCCACTCGTATCCAACTGGGTTTGGGCAGATTACCATCTTCGATATCCATTGCAATTAATGGGATGGCAGGTTCTTCTTGAGGGACAGTTGTAACGGCCAAGGCAATAAAAATCGCCATGGTGATCGGGTGCTGTCAGGACGAGGACCGGACGCTTTTTGGATGAACTTAAATCAGCATAAGGAAAGGGAATCAGAACAAGGTCATAGGCGCTACATGTCATTCCAAACCTCATCCTCAGAATTGTCCCAGACATTTTTCATGGCCGGAGTCTGAGCGAGCTTGAGTTCCTCAGCTAGTCTGTCTTTGAGACCATGTTTCAATTCAATGTACCCGATGAAATCTAAGACTTCCTTCGCCAAAGGTTCGGGAAGCTTTTGAATTTCTCGCATGATTTGTTCAGCCGTTGACATGGCGTGCTCCTCATTTGCTCTGTAAGGGATACGTTGTATGACAAATGTACCCAACCCATTGACTAAAGTACAGAATTTTATACAGCCGGGGTTTCGCCCCCGAACGACGAGCCACTTTTGTTTCGGAAAAAGTCTCCAAACAAAGGTCGCGCTCCGCGATACGCACCTTGCCATAAGACGCTCCGTCTGGCCTCATTGAAGGGGGAGGGACGCTAACCTGAGAGGAGCGGACCAACTCGCCGGGCACAAACACGGGCCGCTCAATGCTAAGAGCGTCCCTCCCTGGGGCCAGCCGGCAGGCGTCGGACAAAGAAGGAGAGAAATCTTTATAGGATTCCCATGTGGGTGGGAGTCAAACTCGCGGAGTTTATCCTGAGCCAACGCTGAAGGGCTCAGACACGGTCCGCCGGTTGATTTGTACGTCAGCCCGGTCGTCCGGCCTGTAGGTGGTGAAGAGATGCCATGCTACAGGCCGAGCGAGATCTATGGGTGCCCTCCGGATGCCAAGACCTTCAAGCTTCGCTTTGAGGGAGGTTTGAGGATTTAACCGACTTGAGCGAAGCTGGCCAATATCCGTACATTTTGCACATCTTGTGGAAACGTCAGGGCAGCCTCAGCTCTTCCCAGTGCCAAATTGGCATGATGTTTTGCGACGGCTCGCATTGTGACATCACCAGCAAAGGTCAACGACTCCAGGGCTTTCAGGAGGCGCATGGAAACTTCAACCGTGCCGGCTCCGTCACGGGCAATTGCCGAAAAAGCGTCATCAAACATATCGTTGAGGGATATTTCGGGCACTTCCACGCGGTCATATTTTGGGGGGGAAATATCTCCCTCTTCACAAGGTTTTCCCCAAAGCGCAAACAGCCGCACCAGCGTGCCAATAATGTCGATGGCAGTCCCGGGATCATTGACGGCAGGGGACAATGCCCGACTGGCAATTTCAGATAACACGATCAGACCAAATCGTGGATCCTCGTCGAATGTCCTGTCCTGGCCAATCAAAAATGCCTTGGCTATTTTCTTGGTGTCATCTTCTGACAAACGACTGGGCGACGGGGTCACATAGGCCAGTGCCCTACCCGGAGCAGCGAATGTCCCCGGTAAGGCCGAGACGGTGATACGGGCATCGGCTTTTTCGGCACATGTCTGCAATGCGGGAACATCAATACGGTGGACATACCCGATTGATTCTGAATAAATGGCCTGCCCCTTCTCCCGGGTCTGGCCGACAGGAACTCCGCCTAAATTCGGAGCGCACTGGCGTCGTTGCAAGGCGTGTTTCGCCGCTTTTTCAACTTTATCGATGGTGGTCCCCAGGCGCCCAAGCCGGGCAATGTTATCGACCCATTTCACAAATATCACGATGACGATGGCAAATACGACTAACGTCAGACTAAATAAGACGAAAAGCCCCGCTTTATCGTACAAGCCATTTTTGAGGGCAATGAGTGCGACAATGCCGAAGATAAAGGCGCCGATAAAAGTCGAGAGTGCGTTTTGGGAAACGTCGTCAGCTATTACAAGAGGAAAGGTCCGTGGAGTCGCTGTACTGCCGGCGGAGGCAAAGGCGGAGACCATCGAAGCCACAGAGAAGGTGGCGATCACCAACATGCTGGCAGAAATAACCTTTAAAAGCGTCTCAATTGAATCTACAGATATTTCCGGAACAATTTTGCCAAGTTCTGTATGGTCCGCCGCGCTGGCAAGAAAGGCGGCCGCTACGGATAGCACGACCATAATGAGTGGTTTGACCCATAGCCGCTCGCCGAGACGTCCTAATAAAAATTGTAATCGATCTACCATGGTTTCACTTCCTTTCTATTTCAACACTGTAAATGAGGCTTTCGTTGGTCACCGACGTGGGATGATTGATACTAACGCATTGGGACCGGCTTTTGGTGTATATGTTCTTGCCCCTGCCGGGGAGTTTTGTCACCTGTAGAATGTCGTCCTGGAAATGTTCACATGCTAAGGTGGATCTGTGTTTAGAGAGGGAGACTGTGATGATGCCGGGTCCAGCGGGTGGGGCACAGCGCTTTACCGGCTGCCTTGCTGAACTGCGTAAAATTTATCCTCAACGAACGTTGTTATGATGAAGAAATTATGCCTTATGGTTGCGCTGGGCTTCCTCATCTGTGGGCAACCCGCCTATGGAGCAACACCAGGCCCCCAAGATCCTGTGGAATCGGCGGCAGTGTCACCCCTGGCACAGAACAGGACTGCTACGGGTATGGAAGTCCATAAAATGATGGGCCATATTAATATTGCGTATTTAGCACTGGATATCAATCTGCCGGACGACGCCCTCCACCATATCGAACAGGCCGAAGCGCTGGCTGGTCAGCTCACACGTGACCTGCCTTCGATGAAGATCGACTCCACATTTAAGTATGGAAAGGTGACCTTTACCTCACGGAATGCGAACAAACACTATTACGTGCCTGTGTTGGATGACCTCTTTCTTCTCAGCGAGTATGACACCGTGTATCGCCACCTGCAGTCATTTGATATCAAACAGACGTATGCCGGCATCGTGAAACTCGATTTTTCCGTTGACCTCCGAAACCTTGCGGCGGCCCTCAGGAACGCGAAACAGGAACTTTCCAATAAACGCTATGAGAAGTCTCAACACGCCTTAGAAGAAATCTTTCAAGGGGCCATTGTGGAAGAAAGCGTCAACACTGACCCGCGCCTCATTATTTATGACAACCTAGCCTTGGCCAAAAATTTTATTCAAAACGGACTGTACCCCAGCGCCCGTCTCACTGTCGTCAATGTCAAACATGGTTTAGTCCAGTGGGAAAAAGATCCGAGGGCCACACCTTACACTCAAGGGGTACACACACTCCAACGAGAAATTGCCCGCCTGGATACGGCGCTGGAAAACAAGGACCCCACCTTGATGCAGAGAGTGGGTCGCCAATTTCTGGCCTGGAGGAAAATCGTGGAGTTGTGGTTCTAAGTCTGGCGCTGTTGTCTCCCGTCTTGCCGTGGAAGAAGGCCCGAGTTAATAGGGTCACGATTCTTTGTGCACTTGCCTGGTGTGTTTCTTTCTAGTTCAGAGCTTCCGGGGTTGTTGCCGGGGTTTCGCCCCCGTGCGGCGAGGTCCTTTTGTTTCGGCAAAAGGACCCAAAACCATTGACGCCCCGTCTGGCCTCATCGGAAGGGAGGGACGCTAATCGGAGAAGAGCGGCCCAACTCGCTCCGCTCAGACAAGGTCCGCTAAATGCGAAGAGCGTCTCTCCCTAGGGCCAGCCGGCAGGCGTCGGGTCAATGGGCCGCTTGTTGATTGGTGCGTTCGCCCGGTTGTCTGACTTAAAGGTGGTGGGAAGGTGGACCTTTTCGCGCCGTCGGGTTTCGGTGTACGGGATTGGCTGGGCTCAGATCCTTCGCAGGCCCTTGTCCTGAGCGAAGTCGAATGGATCAGGATGACAATGCCGGGGGGAGAATGTGGGAAGGAAGAGGGATTCTCGATATTGCTGGTGCGGCCAATGGGGTTGAGAATTTTGGTGTGAATGGGTTCCGTCAGGTGGCTTGGATGTGGACACGGGCTGAATAGCCTAATTGCTGAAATAATTGTTCGCAGTCTTCCCATGTCAGGCCAAAGGCGCGTACATCCGCCACTCCCAACCTTGCCACCGCGTCTCGAATTTCTCCGAAATGTTGGGGTTCAAATTCGCCTTCCATGAGGGCTGTTTCTGCCCATGTGACGAGAGTGGGAAGTGCTAGCTCATGTCGTAGGTAGGCTGCAAGCTTATCGACGACTGTTTGGCGGGTAATCACTTCCATCATGTTTCAACCTTTTGATGGCCCAGATTGTGGTTGCCCTGATTATCCACTTATATTGGGAGACCGCACCCGTAACTTTCGATCGGTGACGACCACAAGCAGTGTTTCCAATTCTCCACGGCCTCGGTTTGAAAGATATCCTGCACCCGTTTCAGGAGTGCGTTTCGTCCAGGGTCACGCAGTCGAACCAATAAAATCCCGTAATGGGAGCCGGGGGAAAATCGACGGGTATCCGAAAAATCCAGATCTTGTGTGATCAGAAATCGTTCTGCTTCTTGAGCGGCCTCCCATATGTGAAGGTCACTCCGTCCAGTCAAGCCTTCTTCGGAAACGGTATCCGTATCATGTCCTAGTTTCTGCAGGGTACGAGCCAGCCGGACAGGGAGGTTTTCATCGAGTTTGATCTTCACGAAATACTCGGTACGCTGGGTAACGGGAGGTCCTCTTCTGCTGATGTGGCCGCAAAGGCTATGACGGCACGCACGGCGGGTTCTGTTACCGTCGGAAAGTCCTTGAGGATTTCGTCGATGGTGGCGCCTTCGGCCAAACTTGCGAGAATGGTGCGCACGGTCACTCGTGTGCCTTTGATCACCAACTCTCCCCCACAGATTTGGGGATCACGAATCAGGTGCTGTTGGTAGTTCATCACGTGTTCCTCCAGTTGTTTTGCTATTGGGTGGGATGGCTCCTTCTTTTTGCGCCACAAAGGATTCGTTGTAGGAGGAATGTACCCAACCTTTTGCATAAAGTACAGAATTTGATAGGGACGGGGGGGCGTCCCGGTGGCGGAGGCCTTGCTTGGTGCGTCTTTTCCTTTTTGAGGTCCTCCGGGGTTTCGTCCCCGGACGACGAGTCCCTTTTGTTTCGGCAAAAGGGACCAAAACCATTGACGCCCCGTCTTGCTTTCTTGGAGGGGAGAGACGCTAACTTTTGAAGAGCGGCCCAACTCGCCAGAATCAAACAAGGGCCGCACCGGATAAGAGCGTCCCTCCCTGGGGCCAGCCGGCAGGCGTCGGATTAACGAGCCGCTAGTTTTTTTCACGTTGGTCAGGTTGGCCGACCTTTGGGTGTGGGAGGGATGGATTATTCAGTCAGTAGTTCTACCGGGTCTTTTTTGATTGCGCTTTTCGGTGCGGTGCGGTCGTTTTTTTCGGTGAACTTTTCGCTTTCGTCTTTTTCTTTGATTGGGTCGTGCGATGTTCTTTGACGATATCGACAATTTTGCCATCTCGATACACATAGACTGGCGTGTTGGTGTCAAATCCTAATTGTCTTGCGTTTGCGGCCGCGCGTTCTAATGCCACACCCACTTTGGCCAGATCCGGGTCCTTGATGTTTACCTGTTTATTGGCCATGTATTCCTCCTTCCCCGTCCAATGCTATCCAACCTTTATGAAAAAGTACAGAAATTTGATTGTAATGTGCTGAGGGGGGATTGGGGGGTGATGTGAGAGGTTTTTAGATGCCGGGGTTTCGTCCCCGGACGACGAGCCACTTTTGTTTCGGCAAAAGTGGCCAAAACCATTGACGCCCCGTTCAGCCATATTACAAGAGGCAAACACCGAGTGTAGGAAGGCGGGCCAACTCGCCTGGCTCAGACAAGGCCCGCCAATTTGTGCGGATGTTTGCCACTGAGGCTGCCCGGAAAGCGTCGGAAGGCAAAACATGAAAACTTCAGGGACATTGGGAACGGGTTTTGGTCCCCGGACGACGAGTCCCTTTTGTTTCGGCAAAAGGACCCAAAACCATTGACGCCCCGTCTGGCCTTATTGGAGGGGAGGGACGCTAAACTTTAGAAGAGCGGCCCAACTCGCAGGGCTCAGACAAGGGCCGCTAAATGCCAGGAGCGTCCCTCCGGGGGCCAGCCGGCAGGCGTCGGATCAATGGGCCACTTGTTTCTTAGCATGTCAGCCGGGTTGGCCAACCTGCAGATGATAAGAAAGATTCGAAGATGGAGCTCCGATATCGAATGCCGGGGATGAGGGAGGGGGAGAAGGGGCTTTGAATGGGAAATGACAAGATTCGCAGGCATTCATTAATGACAGGGCTCCATTACCTTTGAGCCCTGTCTGTCATTAAGCCGGCTTTTCTGTTTATGAGGGAGATGGTGTTTGCGCATTCCCTTTTTCACCCCTGAGCCGGTTGAATGTTTCCTTCCCCAAGTACCGCTCCAACTTTTCACTGAGATCGGGTGATAGACTTTCCATGGCGGCCAGACGACGGAGTTGTGCCTCCATGTGGGTTTGTAATTCCATTCGGTGCTGCCTGAATTTTTCGAATGCCCCGATCATTCTTGAGGCGACTTGGGGGTTTTTGGCGTCCAGTTTCATGAGAAAGTCGGCGACAAAGGCATACCCTGATCCGTCTTCCGCATGAAAGCCTTTGGGGTTGGCCTGCGAGAAGGTCCCATACAACGCTCGCATTCTGTTCGGGGTGGGATGTGTGAAGGCATCATGTTGTGTGAGGGATTTCACGATCTGTAACACATCATCCGCCTGGGATCTGGCAAAGGCTCCGACCCATTTATCCACGACTAACGCATCATGTTTGAATTGATCGTAAAAATGTTGAGCCACCTCCTCCCGATAGGGTTGCGCCTCATCCATATTGATGATGATATTGAGGGCTGCATAGCGGTCCGTCATATTGTTGGCCTGGCGATATTGCCTGACGGCCAACTCGGCCACTTCCACATCTCCTGAATGCGATAAATACCCGAGCGCGATATTTTGTAGACTGCGGCGACCGGCATCGGCACGATCATACGGATTGCCGGGATGATAATTGGTGTTGTACATCTCGAGAAACTCATCGTGCAGTTGACGCCCGAGCGTTTCCAAGAACGCCTTCCGAACCGCGATGATGGCATGCGGATCAATGACCTCTCGCTGCGGCGCGATTTCCTGGTAGACGGGCAGACTTAAGGCGAGGCTCTTGAGTTCCTGGTCCATGTCGGCGCGTTGCAGAATGCGACGAAACGAATCCAGAACCTCGTCGCCCACGTGGATGACTTGTCCGTGTTCATAGCGATCCACCTGCGCCATGAGGTTCGTGGTCAGGAATCGGTTTCCGGCCTCCCACTGATTGAATCCGTCCCGGTCATGGACCATCAGATGTCGCAATTGGTCGTCGGTATACGGAGCCTCCAGAATGACCGGGGCGGAAAAATGCCGGAATAGCGAAGGGACCGAGTGCGGCGGGACATGCTCAAAGGTAAAGGTGTGCGTCGCTTGCGTGAGCTCCAGGACACCCTGAAACACATCCTTCCCATCAGGACCCACCAATCCGAATGTCACGGGGATGTGTCTGGGTTGCCCGTTTGACTGATTAGTGATCGTGGGGACATCCTGCTCAAGCGTGAGTGTGAAGTTTTTGGTCGCCTGATCATGGGACCACCGGGCTGTGACCGTGGGCGTTCCCGCTTGGGTATACCACAGCATGAACTGGCTGAGGTCCCGACCGGATGCCTCCTCCATGCAGCGCACCCAGTCTTCCACGGTGACGGCTTGCCCGTCGAACCGTTCAAAATACGTATCCGACGCGTTGCGAAAATTTTCCTTTCCCAATAAGGCATACAACATCCTGTTGAGCTCAGCCCCCTTACTGTAGACGGTGGCGGTGTAAAAGTTATTGATCGTGACAAACTGATTCGGTCTTGGTGGGTGCGCCATCGGCCCGGCATCCTCGGGGAATTGACTCATGCGCAAGCTTCTGACGTTGTCGATGCGATTGACCGCTTGTGACCCCATATCACCGGAAAATTCCTGATCTCGAAAGACGGTCAACCCTTCTTTCAAACATAATTGAAACCAGTCCCGGCAGGTCACCCGGTTGCCGGTCCAGTTGTGAAAGTATTCATGCGCCACTACCCCTTCCACGCCTTCATAGTCGGCATCGGTGGCCGTATCGGGATGCGCCAACACATATTTCGTGTTGAAGATATTCAGCGATTTGTTTTCCATGGCGCCCATATTGAAATCGTCCACGGCGACAATATTGAACAAGTCGAGATCATATTCACGACCATACACCTCTTCATCCCATTTCATGGCTTGTTTTAGGGAGGCCATGGCGTGCTCGAGTTTATCGAGATCTTTCGGTGCGGCATAAATACACAACATGACTTGACGACCACTTGCGGTCACGTACGTATCATCCAGGCAGGCGAGATCCCCTGCGACCAGGGCAAACAAATAACTGGGCTTGGGGAAGGGATCTTCCCACACCGTATAATGCCGTCCATTGTCGAGTTGCCCCTGATCAATGAGGTTACCGTTAGAAAGCAGGACAGGAGCGGCTATTTGATCCGCAATAATCCTGGTGCTGTAGGTTGCCATATTGTCCGGGCGGTCAGGGAAAAAGGTGATCCGCCGAAACCCTTCCGCTTCGCATTGGGTACACCAATTGCCTCCTGATTTGTACAGGCCTTCCAGTGCCGTGTTTTGTTCAGGATGAATTCTGACAAGCGTTTCGATTGTAAAGGCATCCTGCGCGGGCTGGAGCGAGAGGGATGTGCGATCAACCACGTAGCTTTCTGCCGGATTGGTCCCCTTCGCGACAGGCAGATTATTCTGTTTGACTTCCAGCAGTTCGAGTTCTTCGCCATCGAGCACAAGCGGGTTGTCGTGATTTCCGTTTTTTTTCACCTGTAATGCGGCGCGGACCAACGTCTCTCCCTCGCGTAAATCAACTGTCAGGTCAACATGCGTCACCCAGTAATCCGGTTGTTGATAATCTTTCAAGTATGTCACGGTATTGACTTCAGACACGGCATCATCTCCATTGGATTGTGAACAAAAATATTACGATCGCGTTTCGATATCCTTCGTCGGGAATGGTTGAGAGGAGGTTTGAGGAATTCTCAATGACCATTCACGTCTTTTCCCGGCCTCTTTCAGATTATACCCCCAAGGGCCTCTCTTGCGTCGAACCGGCTGACGCATCACCGCTTTGTGTGCGCTGGTTAACCGGATGTGGCTACCGGTATGTCGTGTAACCCGGTATCCTAAACGCTTTAGCTTTTGAATGAGATCTTCTGCAGATAGGTCGCGCGGTAATTTCATACCGCGATGACTTCTTCTCGCACGTGGTGTAGGCGAATGATTTTGGGGGCTTTCCCTTCGTCAAAGTGGCATTTGACCGCATCACGAACTTTGGTGTGCAGTTCAGCCATATTGTCCGCTTTGGTGAAGATTGATTCTCCCAAGGCCCGTGCTGTGACTCCTCCTTCGGGTGCATCTTCTACCAAAAATATGATTTCCGACATGGGAACTCCTATTGAGTAGAGGTGTAGGATTTGTGATGTGTTTTTATGCTATCCAACCTTGTAGGGAAAGTACAGGTGGAATAAGGAGATTCCTGTTAGAAACTTGTAGGAATGACAAGGCGGAGAGATTGATGCCGTCGTGCATGCATGAATGAATGATAAGAGAGTTTGATGGATGCCGGGGTTTCGTCCCCGGACGACGAGTCCCTTTTGTTTCGGCAAAAGGGACCAAAACCATTGCCGCCCCGTCTGGCTTTCTTGGAGGGGAGAGACGCTAACTTTTGAAGAGCGGCCAAACTCGCCGGGCTCAAACATGGGCCGCAAGGGATAAGAAGAGCGTCCCTCCCTTGGCCGCCGGCAGGCGTCGAACAGTCCGTTATTTCATTGGTGCGTCAGCCTGGTTGGCTGACCTGAAGGTGGAGTGTAGGGGGAATCGCTTTTATCTTTTCTGCTGACCACGGAATGAACGGGAGATGGAGTTGGTTCCAGGGGTCTCTTAGATTGAAACGAGGGATTCCCGGTTTTTCTGGATGTGTTTTTTGATCTTGCTGGACAGGGCCTTTTCGGCCAGGCGCAGCTCATAGGCTTTCTGCAAGTTCATCCAGAATTCAGGTGACGTGTTGAAAAATGTCCCCAGTCGTAACGCCGTATCGCCGGTGATACCTCGCTGTCCTTTGAGGATGGCGGTAATCCTGTTGGCTGGTACGCCAAGCGCCTTGGCCAGGGTGTTGGCATTGAGTGGGGGATTAGAAGGTTGTAAGAACTCTTCCTGTAGTACCTCTCCCGGATGAACCGGGCGCATGTCGTTTTTTACCATGTTGCCGTCTCCTTAGTGATAATCGGTTATCTCGACTTCGTAGGGTCCATCCGGCTTCCATACAAAACAAATCCGCCACTGATCATTGATGCGAATGCTGTGCTGCCCGGCCCGATCTCCTTTTAATTTTTCAAGGCGATTGGCGGGAGGCGCTAGCAGGTCACGTAATTCGGTGGCACTATCCAACATTGTCAGTTTCCGCTCAGCTATCCTTTTGAAGCCCGAAAACTGCTTTATTGGTTTTCCGCCAAAGAACTCTTCGGTGGCTTTGTCCTTAAAGCTCTTAATCATTCTGGCATATTTTATGGGATACGTAAAAGGGAAAAATAGTGCCGTTATCTAACCATGAAGCACGAAACCGGTCAATGCGTTCCCATTCTGTGCCTCTTCTGAGTGGCGCTCTGTTTCTTCAAAACAAGGATGATGATGGATGACGACTTTCTGGTGTGATGTCGGCCCGGGAGCGGAGCGCTGGGTTGATGCGTCTCTTTTTTTTCAGGGCCTCCGGGGTTTCGTCCCCGGGCGACGAGGTCCTTTTGTTTCGGCAAAAGGACCCAAAACCATTGACGCCCCGTCTGGCTTTCTGGGAGGGGAGAGACGCTAATCGGAGAAGAGCGGCCCAACTCGCATGGCTCAAACAAGGGCCGCCAGATGCGAAGAGCGTCCCTCCCGGGGGCCAGCCGGCAGGCGTCGGAAGCAATACAAGAGAACTTCAGGACTTCATATGAAAGAGTGGGGGCGGAGTAAAGACGGCGGAGCGTTGGGTTGATGCGTCTCTTCTTTTTTCAGGGCCTCCGGGGTTTCGTCCTCGGGCGACGAGTCCCTTTTGTTTCGGCAAAAGGGACCAAAACCATTGACGCCCCGCCTGGCCTCATGGGAGGGGAGGGACGCGAACTTTTTGAAGAGCGGCCCAACTCGCATGGCTCAGACAAGGGCCGCAACGGATAAGAGCGTCCCTCCCGGGGGCCAGCCGGAAGGCGTCGGGGCAATGGGTCGCCTGTTGGTTGGTGCGTTTGCCTGGTTGGCTGCCCTGAAGGTGAGAGGAAAAATGTGGAGATGGATGCCGATAACAACAATCTGGGATGACGGAGACGAGAAGATGGATGCTTGATGAGGACCTCCGGAGGTGTTGACGGAGGAGGATTCTGGCTGATGGCTTATTGGACGGCTTGGAGCTTGAGGGAGAGGGTTTGTTCTTTGCCGCTGCGGCGAATGCCGAGTTTGATGCGATCTCCGACATTATGCCGGTCTAAGAGTCGGGCGAGGTCGTCATAGGTGCGTATCGCTTCTCCATCAATAGCCGTAATAACATCACCCAGGCGAATCCGGCCGGTTTTGGTTTCTTCTAAACCATGCAGGCCCGCCTTGTCGGCCATACTTCCCGGCAGCACTTTGGCGATAACCAGGCCTTTGATTCCCCAGCGGGCGGCGATGGAATCCGGGATGAGCGAGATGCCCAGACCAGGGCGGATGACTTTTCCATATTGAATGAGTTGGGGGACGACTCGTTTGACAATGTCGACCGGCACCGCAAAGCCGATGCCCGCGTAGGCTCCACTGGGACTGACAATCTGGGTGTTGACGCCAATGAGTTCTCCTGCGCTGTTGAGGAGCGGTCCTCCGGAATTGCCGGGGTTGATGGCCGCATCGGTTTGGATGGCGTTCTCAATCGTGCGGTCGTTCACCGATTTAATTGAACGACCCAGAGCACTGACGACACCGGTGGTGAGGGTGTGATCCAGCCCGAAGGGATTGCCGATGGCCAACACGCGTTGCCCGACGCGAAGGTCCTGGGAGGTGCCGATCTCTAAGGGCATAAGTGTCTCGGGCTTGCCGGAGATCTGGAGCACGGCAAGGTCATGATCAGGGTCGACGCCCACGATGCGCGCGTCACGGGTGGATTGATCGTCCAGCACCACTTGTATGGAATCCGCGCCATAGATGACGTGGTAATTGGTGACGATATGTCCTTGGCGGTTCCAGATGAATCCGGATCCCGACCCTTGCGGCACTTCGAAGGTATTGAGCGACCAGATATCCCGGCGCACCGCCGTATTGGTGATGTAGACTACTGACTGCGCGGCTTTTTCAAAGACGGCGATGGTATTGAGTTCTTCCGCACCGAGCGGTTTCTGGGCGACGAGGTGTCGATATGAGGGTGAGGCTGGAACCGATCGCGCCTGTTTCGGGATGAATGGCTCTCCTATGGCGGTATTCGGCAGAAGCCCCGTGACGAACGCGACGAGAAGAATACCCTTCCGCCATTTTCCAAACCGTCGGTGTGGTCGATGGTGAACTTTGGCCAGGTCTGAAGGGATGGCCTGCGGTGGAGGGTGCTGCAGCATATGAAGAGTGTTTCCGGACCTATTCTCCCATGAGTTGGACAACCAGGTTTCGTGTTCGTGGTCTGGTATCAAAATCGATGAGGACGAGTTGTTGCCAGGTGCCCAGCGTTAAGGCGCCATTCACGAAGGGAATCGTCAGCGAAGGTCCCTGTAACTGACCGCGAAGATGGGAGTGACCGTTATCTTCGCCGGCATTCCGCGTATTATGTTCTAACTGCGGATCGGCGGGTATCGTGCGGTCCCAAAAGGTTTTGGTATCGGCACGAATTCCCGGCTCATCTTCGATGATCATGACCGAGGCGGTTGTATGTTGCACAAAGAGCGTCAGCATTCCCCCCTGTAGGCCAGACTCTGCGAGCAGGCGGTGAATCGGCTTTGTGAGGTTTTCGATGGTCGAATGGCCGGTCATGGAAATGTTGAGGTAGTGGGTGATGACGGCCATGGGCCTCCTCAGCACGAGACGGTTTGTAAAAATTGTTGATCGGCGGCTGATAGAGTGCCCCCTCTGGCCTGCCGTAAAATAGTGGTAAAACGGCCTTCCCTGGTAAGCCGGCAGATGACATCCATAACCTGGCGACTGACGATTCGCTGATCGGTGAGTTGACGGAGATAGGCGAAGGCGGCGGCAAAACTTTCTTCTGTGCGCGCATAATAATCTTTGCCCCGCCGGTGATTGCTATAGGCTTCCAGTTGTTCGCAGGCGACGAGGATCTCTGCGAGTTGGTGTGTCCAGGCGGCGGCGCGTTCGAGTTTTTCCGGATAGTAATAGTACAACATGATGCGTTCCATCCAGGGGGACCAGGGAATGTCTATGGTGGCGATTGCGGTTTTTACCGGACGGAGGTAGGTGTGGAGGCGTCGGGCAAATCCCAATCGCATATCGATGTGATCCCTGACCCTAGGGGTAAGCGGCAGACCTCGAGCGTGTAGGGCGGCTTCATATTGTGCGATGAAGGCGTCAGATTCACGGCCATAGGGGGTGTGGGGGTAGCGGGCCCGCCATTCCCGTGGCCTGGTCGGAATCTTTTGTTCCTTCGCCCACGACCAGATCCGGCCGAATAATGCGGGATCAAGTCCGGCCCGCCCCATATCATGCAGCAGACAGGCGGCTTCAAATTGACGAAGGCGGGAGAGTGGATGGCCTAAGTCTGCGGCGACGGCCACACACAGGCGTGCCGTGCGCAACGCATGCGCCTTGTCATATCCGGGAATCGTGCGATCGGGCCTGACGGGGTGCGGCTGTTCGTACCATCTCAGCAGCGAGGCCACTTGCGTACGGGTGAGAACGGTGTGGGTGGATTTCAATGGTGGCCGGGACACGACGGCTAGAATGGTACAATCCTCATAATGAAATGCGTAAGGATTATGGAGTGTTGAACAGTGGGGCAGGATATCCCAGGCCTGGGGAGGTGTCAAGAAACCGATGGCGTTCTCCACATGGGAGGGGTGGCCGTTCATGGATCCTCTCCGATAGGGTCTGTTCAAAAAAGTCCATCCAGCAAGGCCACAGCCAATTTCAGACGCGGAGCGTACGGCCAGTACGTGAGCATCGGAAATTGGCGAGAACGCCGCTGGTGGCTTTTTTCAACAGACCCATTCTTACATTTCACACGGATTTCGGTATGATGCAAGACAGGTTTTCATGGCTTCTATCCCTGACATTACACACACAACGGTTTGGGTTTCTGGTAATCCGAAGAGGGTAATCTAGTGCGATGGTCCGGCAAACAGATGTTCTGGTGGGGTGCACTCGGAGCCCTGGTCCTGACCATTGCCCTGATTGTGCTTCCCTTGTTTTTGAATCCGGATTATCTGAAGACTCTGGCGCTGCAACAAATTCAACGGACGTTTGGTTCGCACGTGACCGTGGGGCAGACGTCTTTTGCCTTATTTCCCTCTCCGCATTTTTTGGTGTTGGACATTGTGGTTCAGGAACAGCCTGAATCGCATGCGGTGTTTCGCGCGAAATCCATGAGTTTGGACCTGGGAATCGGGCAGTTGCTCATGAAGAAAATTGTGGTTCGTGAATTCCTGGTGGAGTCTCCCGAGATTGAATTGCGTCGTGAGGCCGACGGGGAATGGCGTTTTTTAAGCTATGCCAGCAACGACTCTCCCATTGCGTCGGCGGCGAAATTTCTGGTGCTGGGAAAGGTTGTGGTCACGGACGGTAAAATTATTGTCATTGATGAGTCGCCGCGTGAAACCGTTCGGGGATTTGTCATTGAAGATGTGGCTTTTGCCTCTGATACCACTCATGACGGACCTACTATGGGATCATCCTTCGAATTGTCCGGAAAAATCCGGCAGACGCAGGAGCTGGCCCCTTTTTTCATTCAGGGAGAACTCGAAGCCCGTTGGGCGTCCCCGGTGCTGTCCATTGCCAGCGAACCGGTTGGTTTCGAGCAGATCAGATTTTCCGGGAAGGTGAAAGCCGATCATCTGGAGATCAATCAACTGGCAGAATATCTGCACAATGGTCAATCGCTTATGGCAGTGCCCGGTACGCTGTCGGTCAAATCTCAGGTGAACTGGGTTCAGAATGCCAAAACCTCACGACTCTCTCTCTCTCATATCGACTTCTCCAGTTCATTTATTGATCTGGATGGTTCCGCCAACACGGAAATGCTGGAAGACGGGCATCAGATGATGGGGTTTTCCATGCGCTCCTCGAATGTCGACCTCGATATGATTCGACAATATCTGCCCAAGACGTGGATTCCGGATGATCTGCTTCCGGTGTGGGAGAAAGGCGAATGGGGAGGGGGGTTGAACATTGCCGAGGCGCGTGTGACCGGGTCCACGCGTGAGGATGTGCAGACGTCGGTCACCGGCACGTTTCATTTAACCGATGGGTACGTTCGTATTCCCGATTGGCCCACCACCGATCATATCCGGGGAACGGTGATTGTGGAACCGGATCGCATGCAATTGTCCGGGGTGCAGGGCATCTATGATGGTATCCCCGTTGAGGTGACGGAAGGCGTCTTCCTGTTAAAAGAGTCAGGCCCGTGGGGCGATGTGGGCCTTCAAGGGCCTGTTCCCGCGGAGAAGGTTCACCGGGTGGTGACGCAGTTGGGAGCGCCATCCGACTTTGGACTGTTGAATGCCTGGAAGGTAGTGGATGGCAGTGGCCTGCTTCGTCTCCGGTTTGCAGGGAATCTGTTGGAAGGGCCAGGGTTGAAATTCCAGTACGGGGAGTTTCAACCTGAAGGATTGGTGATAGAGATTCCCGGGCTGCCTCAGCCTTTTACGCAGGGCCACGGTACTATTACCTTTTCGCGGGAGAGTACGGTGTTCGAAGGTCTACAAGGAAACGTGGGCCTCTATCCGGTGGCGGTGAATGGGACCATCACTTATAAGGAAGCTTCTCGTTTTGAGCCGCTCACCATTCAGGGCGGGTTTGCCGGGGAGGACCTCTTCCCCGTTTCCCAAAAACGGACGGCATCCCCAGGGATGCAGATCACCGGTCCGCTTCATGCCTCGGTCACGCTCACGGGGCCGACCCGTCATCCCAAACTGAAAGGATGGATTGATGGGCGAGGAGCCTTCATGGAGGTGCCCTCTCTTTTACAGAAGCAGGCCGGTCAGGATGGACGCCTTGAGTTTGATGGACAGTTTCACCCCGGAAACCGTGTTCATTTTGAACGCGTGGAGCTGATCATGCTCCCGCTTCGTCTTCGCGGACAGGGGACCATCCGGTATCGCTCGGAGGTCACTTGGGAGGCGCGGGTTGATTCCGGCCCGGTGTATTTAGGCGTGCTGCCGGAAGGTATCCGTGTTTTGGGAGATCATGTCCAGTCGGGCATTCTCGAAGTGCAATTGAAAGGCAGCGGACGCGGAGCCGATTGGACCCGGTGGAATACCAAAGGTTGGGTGGCGTTGACCGAAGGCGTGGTGGCGCTTCGGGGGGTCAGCGATCCCGTTTCGAATTTATTTATTCGATTGAAAGTGGATGAGGATCAGCTTGATTTGAAACGCATGGAGTTTCGCCTGAAGAATAGTGAAGCCGTCATCACCGGTTTTATGAAAAACTGGAAGACCACACCGATTGCCAGTGTCATGTTTGACTCGCCGCAATTCGATATTGATTTACTGATTCCTAAAGAGGGACGTTCGGCCATCCGGGATGGAATCGAATGGTTAGCGGCGAATGGATCACTGGAGGGTTCGGTGCATATCGAACGTCCGAGCTATAAGACGCTTTCCGGAAAAAAATTATCGGCCGTGTTAAAGATTCATGACAAACTGGTCTCGGTGGATAAAGTTCAATCGATGGTGGCAGAACACGGCACGGTCGGGGGACGGTTCTTTGTCCATCTCCCGGAAGGGCGGCCGGCTGCCATGCGTGCGTCATTTCAGGCGAAGGATTTGCCTTTTGAACATGTCCTGAGCCTTTTTGGTGAGGACCGTCGGTTGATTACCGGCAGCATGTCGGTACGTGGCATGCTCCAGGGCCACGGCCGGGATGACCGGGGAATCATTCCCACTCTCAACGGGAGTGTCAAAATTTCTCTCGGCGAGGGCTATATCCGCAAAGGGACGATCTTTCCACGCATTCTCGCGCTCTTGAATTTACCTCAGGTCCTTCGGGGAAAAGTTGATCTTGAAGAGACCGGATTTCCGTTTACCACCGTGAGCAGCAAGCTCACCGTGGAAGACGGAGTATTTTCCTCGAAAGATTTGTTGATCCAGAGTCCCATCATGAAAGTCTCTGCCGCAGGCATGTATGATTGGAAACGTGACCGGCTTGAAGGGATTTCCGCCGTCAGTCCTTTTGGGGTCTATTCCGATATCTTGAAAGATATTCCTCTCTTTGGACGAATTTTTTCCGGAGATCGGAAAGGCCTCGCCACGGCGTTGTTTTCGATTGACGGACCATTGGGTGATCCGGAGGTCAAGTATATGCCCATGGAATCCGTGAAAACCGGGCTGACCGGTTTGGCACAATTGGCGTTTGATATATTAAAAAATACGTTGACCCTGCCTTATGATTTACTGAATGGCACTCAGGAGGATGCGGGTTCCGCTCCCCGTGATGCTGGACGATCCGGCGTGCCCGGTCCCTTATAATTCTCTCGTCTTTGCTGACGGATACGGCGGGATGATCATTTAGAGAAGGCGGGGGAGGGCCGTGGGCCGATTGAGTCGCCTTTAACATCTCGTGTGAAAGGAAATGAGGATGATCCCCACAGTTGAATGGAAAAATAATCATGTTGTGATTCTGGATCAACGTGCGCTCCCGGGAGACGTGCGGTTTCTTGAGTGTGCGGGATATGAGGAGGTGGCTGAATCCATTCGGAATTTAAGCGTCCGCGGCGCGCCCGCCATCGGGGTGACGGCGGCTTTAGGTATCGCCCTTGGCGCCAGGCAATATGTGGACACTCACTCTGAGGGATTTTCCGCCCATATGGAAACCGTGTGCCGCACGCTGGCCGCGACCCGTCCAACCGCCGTGAATTTATTCTGGGCCGTTGACCGGATGACACGCGTGATGACGGATATCTCCTCGTCATCGATTCACGATATCCAGAAACGATTACAGGAAGAAGCCCTGGCGATTTTGGAGGAGGATCTTCGGGTTAACCGGGCCATTGGCAGGTTTGGCGCCGCGATCATTCGTGATGGAGACCATATTCTCACGCATTGTAATGCCGGAGCCTTAGCGACGGCCGGATATGGGACGGCATTAGGCGTGGTCCGGGCAGCCTGGGAGCAGGGCAAACAGATTCGGGTCTTTGCCGATGAGACCCGCCCGGTCCTTCAGGGCGCACGTCTGACGGCCTGGGAACTTCAGCAGGATGGTATTCCGGTGACGGTGATTACGGATAATGCGGCCGGGGCCCTGATGCGCCAGGGCCGAATTCACTGTTGCGTCGTGGGGGCTGACCGGATTGCCGCCAATGGTGATGTCGCCAATAAGATCGGCACGTATGCTGTGGCGGTCTTAGCGCATGCCCATGGCATCCCGTTTTATGTGGCCGCACCTTCCTCGACGATTGATATGGAGACGGCGGATGGGAACGGCATTCCTATTGAAGAGCGGAGCCCGTCAGAAGTGACCTCTCTGCATAGTGGTCGGATGATTGCTCCTCAAGGTGTGGAAGTCTGGAATCCGGCGTTTGACGTGACCCCGTCCGATCTGATTGCGGGCATTATTACGGAACGTGGGATTTTGGCCCCGCAAGCCTTAGCCCAACATTTTTCGTCGCCATCTTCCTGATGGCAAGATCCGTCAAATGATCTGGGTTAAGACTTTAGAGAGATCGAGGAGATTATACGGCTTGGCAATAAAGCCTGAGAATCCGAATTGGCCGGCATGGGCCATGACCGGGTCGTTGGAATACCCGCTGGAGACGATGACCTTCGCATCAGGATCATGGTCTTTGATGAGGCGCAACGTCTCCTTGCCTCCCATTCCTCCGGGTATCGTGAGATCAAGGATGGTGGCCAGATACGGGTGGCCGTCCTGAACGGCTTGGGTATAGAGCGCCACGGCTTTGATTCCATCGTCGGCAAAGTCCACCTCGAATCCGAGATGCTCGAGCATTTTTCCTAAGACATCCTGGATGTCTTCTTCATCATCCATGACTAAAATCTTTCCCGTGCCTTGCACGAGACTTTCCGGAGTGTCATCCTTTTTGGCGGACAGGGAGGTTGAGGCGGGGAGATAGAGGGTGAAGCATGTGCCGTTGCCGAGTGAAGAGGTGACGGCCACGTGCCCTCCATGGCGTTTCATGATCGAATAGGTCGTGGCCAGGCCCAGTCCGCTCCCTTTTTGTTTGGTCGTAAAGTAGGGATCAAAGATTTTTTGAAGATGATCGTCCGGGATGCCGATGCCCTGGTCCGCGACAGACACACACACATACTTGCCGGGTTTCAGGGGCAGCACGGTCTGAGGGATGACCAGACAATTGTTTGCGACGACGCTGATGGTGCCTCCATCCGGCATGGCCTGATCGCTGTTAATCACAAGATTTTGTATCACCTGACTGATTTGGCCTTCATCGACTTCGATCGCCCAGAGGTCATCCGGGAGATGCGTTGTGCACCGGACAGCCGAACCTCGCAGGGCGAATTGCACCGTGTCGGTAATAATGGAGGCCACCGAGGTTGTGCTTTTGACCGGGGCGCCGCCTTTCGCAAAGGTCAGCAGTTGCTTGGTGAGATCCCGCGCTCGCAAACAGGCTTTTTCCGCCGCTTCCAGTCGTTCAATGACTTTTTCTCCCTGAGGCGGCGACTGTTTGGCGGTCACCATTTTGGCCAGTCCGATATTGGCAAATACCGACGTGAGAATATTATTGAAATCATGCGCAATGCCGCCGGCCAGTAAGCCAACCGACTCAAGTTTGGTGGCCCGGAGTCGTTCATCTTCCAGGCGTTTCCATTCGGTGATGTCCCGTGTCACAATGACTCCCACGACTGTCCCGATGCTGGTCCGGAAGGGGTGGATGTGACTTTCAAACCATCGCCATTCGGATTGTTTCGTTTGCAGGCGGCACACCATATCAATTTCCTGCAGTGCCTTGAGATGAGAATGAAACGACTCGGATAACGGCCCCCGTTCTTCGGGATGGATAAAGTCAAAGAAATTTTTCCCCAGTATGTCGGATGCCTCATAGCCCAGGACTTTATGACAATTCGGGGTGACGTACTGACATTCACCCGTCGCGGTGGTTTCGATGATTAAATCATAGGCATGTTCGACGATGGCCCGGTAGCGCTGCTCACTATCCCGCAAGGCATCTTCGGCCTTTTTACGTTGAAGTTCACCGGCCGCCCTGGCCGCAAACAGTTGAATGATGGATTGGGCCACATGGATGTTGCGGATGGCCATTGGGCTGAAGACAAGCAGGATCCCGATAATTTGTCCTGTCTGGCCACGGAGGGCCGTTCCCAAATAACTGATGATCGACCATGAGCCGAGCGGGGAGTCCGGAGGAAAGAGCGAGGATTCCAAATTGTCTCCATGGCATCCTTTGACTTTCAGCAGTTGCTCAAAAATCGCGGGAGGAGGGGTCCACGGCATATTTTCCCCGAAAGTCCCATTGGACCAAATGGCGACCGTGTGGGTCCGCGGCCGGGCCGGAGATTCCAATTCCGCTAATATGGCATAGGGCACATTCAAGGCCTGACAGAGATCTCTTACCAAAAACCGCAGAAACGCCATGCTGCCGGGAGCCGGGTCGCTTTGGGCAATTTTCCGTAACGCTTCATCAATGCGTTTGCGTTCGGTAATATCTTTGACAACCGAGATGGCACCCCATTGAATGCCGTGCGAGTCGAAGAGGGGATAGCAGGAGACGAGGAAATCTCCCGGCATCGTCGGGAACTGTGTTTCCACCACCGCAGACAATGCCCCTGCTAACACCGTTTCCCACGGCGGAGGATTTTTAGGAATGGTCGTTCCATAGTAGGGCGTACGGTAATGATGTCCGACTAATGGGCCGATTTGCGGTTGGACCTGGTCGCGAATGGCTCGATTGGTCCAGACAATCGTCCCTGAGCTGTCAAGGATCATGACATGATCCGTCAGGGCATCAAACGCCTGCTCCCATTTCTCGACGGACTGCACAGGGCTGATTGTTTTTGAAGTCTTTTGACGGTTCTTAGTCATAATGTCTCATTGGGGCGGCTCATATGGGCGCATGTTTCTTCAGCCTTGCATATCGTTACCAGACGACTTTCGCAAACAAATCAGCCAGTTTCGGATCGACGCTTTTCCCCGCTTCCTGACGAATTTTTTCCCGGGCTTCCGGTACGGGCATCGCCGTTTGTGGCCCATAGCCGGTCACGAAATGGTCGAAAATATTGGCCAGGCCGACGATGCGTGCCGATAAGGGAATGTGTTCACCGATTAATCCCTCCGGATATCCGGACCCGTCATATTTTTCATGGTGATGGCGGATGATCTGTTCGACGCAGGGATGAAATGGGAGACCCTTCATCATTTTCCCTCCGATCGTGGGATGGCATTTGAGAAGTTCCTGGTCTTGTTCCGTCGGGGGATGCATCCCGGCAATGAGGTGATCATGAAGACCGATTTTCCCGATGTCATGGAGATAGGCCCCGAGTTGTATGGCCGCCTGCTCCTCCGGGGTTAACTGGAGATGTTCAATGAGCAGAGCCGCATAAAAATTTACCCGGCTGCCATGTTGACCCAGCTCAGGATGTTTGGCGGCCAGGAGGGTTTGAATATTGGCCAGGGCGGATTCGACATCGATCCCGGACGCCCAAAGGTTTCCAAATGCCTGAAGCGCCGCTTGCAGGGAGGAATATCGGCGGCGGCGTTCGAGTGTTTTATTGATGGTGTCGAGCAACTCGGACACATTGAACGGTTTGAGGATATAGGCGGCCACTCCGTGGCGGATGGCTTCAATGGCCGATTGAAGTGTGCCATATCCGGTGATGATGATGACATCGACATCCTTCCCGTCTTTTCGAATCTGGGAAAGGAGGTCGTTTCCCGACAGATCAGGGAGTTTTAAATCGAGGGTGACGAGATCAATGGGGTGGGTTTTCAGGATTTGATGCGCGATTTCGGCCCGATCAACCGTAAAGAGATTGAAATAGGGGGAAAGAATGACCTTTAACGCCTCGCGCGGGCCTTCCTCGTCCTCCACAATTAAAATATTCGCTTGAGGGACAGAGGGTTCGGTACCAGTAGTTTCCATCAACGACTCCTTTTCCAAGTGAAGCGACCCATGAAGACAGTAAAAAAAATAAATAGTCCATGAGACCTTGAACGTTCGCTTCTGAGGAGGAAGTCGGAGACCGTTCCTTCTCCGTCGAGACTTGCATGATGTTTAGTAGCGATTCACCTCTTGGGGACAATGAGGGTTCGTTCTCCACAGCATGTGAAGAGGACACAACGGGAGAAATGGCAAAAGAGCGGTCATCTTATAATGATCTATCTGATTTTAATTGAAACGCCCGATCTTTGACTGTCAGATCTAGAAATAATTGGTTGAACAAGTCTTTGGCGACATGATTGGTGAGCTCTTCCACATCTTTGGGATCGAATGTGACGACACTGTCGGTTCCATTCGCACCGAGCACCATCCGGACGGTGCTGCCATCTACCGCATTCTTCGCTTCAAAGGCCACACGTATTTTGACCTCAATATCCGTAAAGCCGAAGCCGGTTTTCGCATTCGCCTCCATGACCAAAATATCGCCTGTCAGGATGACATCGGCCGGAGCACTTCCTGCAGCGGCTTCAGACGTTGTCGCCCGCGAGGCCTGCCATTTTTCCTGTTGGAGGTATTCCAGGGCAAGATCCGCCATGCCTTCGCCGAGGTTTCCATTCCAGACATTAAAATGCGTCGCACCTCCCCAAAAATGTGTGCGGGAACCCAGACGGGTTTTCTGCGCGCGTTTATCCTGAAACGGCTCAACCACAATGGTCAGATCTTCGTGAGGGTTGGTCGTGCCCTTCATCGTGGTCGGGAATGCATGGGGATCAAAATTCACCGTCTGCCCCGACCCCTGACATCCGACGACTCCCAGGCTGACAATGAACACCATGATAAACCAGTTGGCTTGTGTCTTCACTCGTGGAACCTCCATGTATAGAAAGTGGATATCAGATGATCGTCTGTGCTGTGACGGGAGAGGGATGTTGCTGCCGATACCCTACTGTGTCGAGGCCACACATCCATCCTAATATGAGACAGCGTAAGAATAATAAAACCGCAGGATTTAATCTAGTCTTGTATTGATTTTCCGTGAAGAGCTTGTATGAATGATTCCGGCACACAGCCACCTGATGATGATGGCATGATCTATCTTGACATTGTCGTAAAGCGCTTGACACTATCATACCTGGTTTGATTGTTAATCCAAAGGAAATTCTTCATGTGGAAGCATAATTTTTTGTTTCGAGCTGAAGGGGCGGTGCCCCTGGAGCAGACCGAAAACGAGTTGTTTCATGACACGGACCCGGCCCTGGATAGTTCAGGTTTACAGATGGATAAATATATTTCCGTCTGGCTCCAAGGGGATGGCGATGAGACCAAGCCTCTGGTCTATACAACGGTGTATGTACGAACGGCCACGTTAGATCCCCAAAAAGGGGTTGGATTTCTTCAGCCCCTTCAAGGACGGACCCACCAAATCAAAAGCATGTTGTCTTCAGAGCAGAAATTGTATCTTCGGCAATGGTTGTCGAGTACCTATCCGCCAGCCTGGGAAGAGTCTGACGATCACTTTCAATCCATTTTCTCCGAAACCTGATCTCTCCATGCCCGCCGGATGATAGCTGGTTTCTGAGACCGGAATATGTGAATTTCATTCAGTTTCTCGCTCGCCGGCTGTCCCGGTACGTGGCGAATAATTATTCGTAGGGTATTAGCGATGGATCTACAGACACAGGTTCTGATCATAGGCGCCGGTGGCGGGGGAGCGGTCCTGGGACTTCTCTTAGCCCGAAAAGGGATTGCCAATATCGTTCTGGAACAAGCTGCAGGGCCCCCCCAGGGCTTGCGGGGAGAAATACTTCAACCCAATGGACAGGAAATTCTTCAGCGGCTTGGTTTATTAGAGCAGTTGCCGGTTCATGCCTATAAACCGGTCAGATTCTTTCATTTCCGTCGAAGTGGAGGAACGCGACTCTGTACCATTGACTATGCGATGTTGCCCCCGCCATTCAATCGGGCTTTGGTGATGTGGCCTCATGTCGTGCATCACACCATTCTGGACGCTCTGAAGCGGGAGAATCCGGAGGGACTTCGGTATGGGGCATGCTTTCGTTCTCTGCTCCGGAACGGCAAAGGTATTACAGGCGTCAAGGCGGAGATTGGGGGCAGCGAAGTTACGATTGGGGCTCAGGTGGTGGTTGGCGCAGACGGACCGTTTTCGGAGGTTCGAGGAGCACTTGGCATTCCCACCGCGCTTCATCGGTATCTCGACAGTTATCTTGTGGCCATGTTGGAATCACCAACATCCTTAGAGGAGGCGCAGTATTATGTGGGGAAAAAATCTATTCTGGGAATATTCCCCGCTGCCGGTCACAAGGTCTATGCCTTTTATATGGTTTCGTCGGATTCCCTGAATCAGGTCAAGGCCGATGGGGTACCGGCCCTTCGGAATAAATGGAAAACGATCGCGCCGGAACTTGCCACGGTCTTTGACTCCTTCCAGGATTGGAATCAGACGGCCTATATGGGAACCGGAAGGGTCCGGGCGAAAACCTGGGTTCAGGATGGGGCGGTGGTGATGGGTGATGCCGCCCATGGGATGAATCCGCATGCCTCCCAGGGACGGATGCAAGCGATGGTGGACGCGGTCACCCTCGCGGAGGTTCTTGATGATTGTCATCGCACGGGAAATTGGTCGGCATCCAATCTTAAGGCATTTGAAACTCAACGGCGTCCCCAGGTCACCATGCTGCAACGTCTGGCTGATGAAGAGGTCTTTTTCTGGAATACCGGAAATCCTCTTCTGGGAATGTTGCGAGACCGCGTCTTCTCAACGATGGATAAAAATCGGCGTTTGCAATATCAAGTGTTGACCGCCACAGCCGGGCTGCGAACCACCTCACCCTTTGGTTGGATGGATCGGTTTCAAGCTGCGGGCTTGTTACCGGATCCCCGGGCCCATCAGATTCCCGATCATGCACGGTCTGCGTAATTCACGTTGGAGTCCATCTTCGTCACTCATCCTTTTTCCAATATTTGGCTCGTATCCTATGCCGCTATCAATGTTGCCGTCACTCGAACTTCCCGAAGACCTGCGGGAAACACTCGAACAATTTTTAACACAGCTTCAGAAGGATTGGGGTGCTGATTTAGAAGGGCTGCTTCTGTATGGCAGCGCGGCCCGGGGGGATTTTATTGCCGGCCGATCCAATTTCAATTTTCTAGTGCTGGTCAGGGCATTATCGGTGAGCGGGCTCCAGCGTGCAGGACAATTACATCGCAAATGGGGCAAGCACCAAATCGTCGCGCCGCTGATGATGACTCAGGAGGACTTGTCCCAATCACGTGATCTGTTCCCGTTGGAATATTTTCAAATGCAAGAGCATCATGTGCGCCTGGCAGGCAAAGACCCGTTCGGCGCGGTGCACGTTGATCGTCAGCAGTTGGGATGGCAATGTGAGCATGAACTTCTGGCGAATGTGTTTCGGATGCGGCAACGGTTTGTCGAAGGAGAAGGACGAGCCGAGGCGATCCGGGCTTTGCTCATGCTTTCCATTACCTCCGTTCTCCCTTGTGTGCGAGGTATTCTGTGGATTATCGGCCAACCCTCAAAGGGAAAAGACGTCCAGATTCTTGAATCCCTTCCCCGTGCCTTGCAGTTTGAATCGACGGTCCTCCTCGAAATACTGCAGATGAAGCGAGGGATGAATAGTCCGGGTTCGCTTGAATGGTCCAAGGTATATGAGCGGTATCTTCAGGCTGTGGAAGGTTTGTGTAAACGGGTTCAGGCCGTTCGTCAGGAAATCCGGGTATGACGAGGTCTACCGGATGGTTTGTCGGTCCGTTGATTCTGGTGTTTGTGCTGGCTTTCTCTGCACTCTCGATGGGGATGACTCCACAGGAACAAAACCTTCCAACCCCGCTGGGGTATGTGAGTGATTATGCCCACCTGCTCGATGAGGAATGGCACAAACAAATTCGATCCGTGTGCAAAGATCTTGAATCCTCGTCCGGTGTTGAAATGCTGGTGGTGACTCTTCCGAGTATCAGCCCCCTTTCCCATGCCCAGGAGTATGCCTCCCGCCTCTATGAATCCTGGCGGATCGGGACGGCGCAACAGGAGCGTGGCATCCTGTTACTGGTGGCTGTCAAAGAACGGCAAGCGGTGGTGGTCGTCGGGAAGAACCTGTTGTCGGTCGTGACTCCCCAACAGTTGGATGAGATTTCTCTCAAGCATTTGCGTCCGATGTTCCGGTCTGGAGAGTATGGGATCAATATCTACCGGTCTGCCGTATCACTTTCCACACTGGCTGCCAGGGCTACGATTCAGAAGGAGAAACCCAAGCCTCAGCGATCGGCCGCTTTTTGGATGAATATCGCGGTGGTGGTGCTGATGTTTTACGCGCTATGGCGGTTCACCCGCCCAGAACGGCGTCATCCGTTTCCCCGCTGGAAAAATGGAGAATATTGGGGAACGGGGCAGGGGGGATTTGGAGGAAACTTTGGCGGATTTGGCGGAGGAACGGGAGGCCAGGGCTTACGGTGAAGGAGCTGGACTGAATTTAGCGATTTCTGCAGTTTCACACGTTCTTTAGAAATTTTTTTTCTTTGAGCGTAGGGGTGGGGAAGGTCCATCGTCAAAAGAAACAGGAACTCCACCAACCCCAGGCCAACTGTATGTTGGCCTGGGGTTGTGCGTTATGACAGCATTTTGTGATTTTCAAACGTGAGGGATCGCACGACGATTTCCCCGTTTTCATAAGAAATAATCCTTCGGGTCGCCGGAAGATCTGAGTTGCCTATCCTGATATGTGTATCTGAAAAACTGTCGACATTCTTCAGTGACCGGTCTTTTGGAGAAAAATAATAGACCGTATATCGAGTGGTGAGATAATGTTGGTCTTGGGTGACTGCACTATCTTCCACGTTGATGGTAAAAGCCGCCTGTGGCATGTTTCGATTGATTTGGGTAATGCGGTTGTCTTTCACCCGGTACCAGGAACCCATTCCATCTCCATGAATGGTAATCCGTTGACCTAAAGGATGCTGTTCTTCTCCCCCTAAAGTCAGGGTGTGTTTCCCGTCTGATTCCTCAAACGTTCTGGGCCCTCGATGCACGGCAATCATTCCAATCTGGTTTTGGGCCCACGTTTGTAATTCCGTATCATCGATGACCACCGTCACATCCCGCGGCCCTTTTACGGTCACGGTCCCTTTTGTTTCTTTTCCGTTCACATTAATGCGGAGGTCGGCCTGAAAGCCTTTGAAGTCTGGTTGCCACCGGGCGGTTTTGGCAAAGGCGGCTTGTAATAGCTCGCGGGCTTTTGGATCATCCTGGACCTCGGTGGTGGGTTTTGCTTCTGTATTCTTTTCCATGTCGAAGACTCCTTTTTCTGTGATGTCGGGTATGTGATCAGGCTGATTGGGCGAACACTGATGGTCATTATAAGGATCTCAGGAGAGGTGGACAACCGTGCAGTTGGAGCGAGGTCCAGAGGACTCTTGAAATTTTCAGTCTCGTTGGTCCTATCGAAAATTTGGCCGGGGGGCCAATTAAATTTTTCAAACCCTCCTCTGTCAGAATCTAATGCTTGCCAAAGGTTTTACTCTTTCCCCAGATGCATATAAAAGCACCAAAATGGGGAGATAAAGGTACATTGAAAAGAGGGGGGTGTTTGGCTAGGCTTCATCCATAATTTTTCACCTGAGGGGAGAATTCCGGGCATAGGTGTCCGTGGTTTTCATCCCTTTGACAAAGATGTTTCGCTTGCTTCCACCCCCAGAGGCATTGCGCATGAACGCCGCAGAGCAACAGCTTAAAGAAGTCCGGAAACGCAAAAGAAGTGAAAGCCATGGTTGGCTGATACATCTTTTTCAGGTCGTGGTTGTGGTGGGAATGTTGATACCCACCTTCGCCTTGCCAACAGTATGGGCCGAAGATGTCCCCGATGTGGTTGGGTTGAGTCAGGGGGCGGCGGAGTCGGCCATTACGGGGGCAGGGTTGACGGTGGGGTCTATCACGACGGCCAACGATGGGTCGGTGCCTTCGGGTAGTGTCATCAGTCAAACGCCGGAGGCTGGAGCGAGTGTGGCGGCGGGCAGTGCGGTAAACCTGGTGGTGTCGACGGGCCCGGCGCCGGTGACGGTGCCGAATGTGGTGGGGAACACGCAGGCGTCTGCTGAGGGGGCCATTATTGGGGCGGGCCTGAAGGTGGGCACGATCACGAACAGCAGTCATGCCACGGTGCCGGCGGGGAGTGTCATCAGCCAAGCGCCGGAAGCCGGGACGAGTGTGGCGGCGGGCAGTGCGGTAAACCTGGTGGTGTCGACGGGCCCGGCGCCGGTGACGGTGCCGAATGTGGTGGGGAGTACGCAAGGCGGGGAGTGTCATCAGCCAAGCGCCGGAAGCCGGGACGAGTGTGGCGGCGGGCAGTGCGGTAAACCTGGTGGTGTCGACGGGCCCGGCGCCGGTGACGGTGCCGAATGTGGTGGGGAGTACGCAAGGGGCGGCGGAGTCGGCCATTACGGGGGCGGGCTTGACGGTGGGGTCCATCACGACCGCCAACCATGCCTCGGTGCCGTCGGGGCGGGTCATCAGCCAAGCGCCGGAAGCCGGGACAAGTGTGGCGGCGGGCAGTGCGGTGAACCTGGTGGTGTCGACGGGGCCGGCGCCGGTGACGGTGCCGAATGTGGTGGGGAGTACGCAAGGGGCGGCGGAATCGGCCATTACGGGGGCGGGCTTGACGGTGGGGTCCATCACGACCGCTAACGATGGGTCGGTGCCGTCGGGGCGGGTCATCAGTCAAGCGCCGGGGGCGGGAGCGCGTGTGGCGGCGGGCAGTGCGGTGGACCTGGTGGTGTCGACAGGCCCGGCGCCGGTCACAGTGCCGAATGTGGTGGGGAGCCCGCAGGCGGCGGCGCAGACCGCGGTCACCAAGGCGGGGTTAAAGGTCGGGACCATCACGGAGAGCAGCCATGCGTCGGTGGCCTCGGGGCGGGTCATCAGCCAAACGCCGGGGGCCGGGACGCGTGTGGCGGCGGGCAGTGCGGTGAACCTGGTGGTGTCGACGGGCCCGGCGCCGGTCACAGTGCCGAATGTGGTGGGGAGCCCGCAGGCGGCGGCGCAGACCGCGGTCACCAAGGCGGGGTTAAAGGTCGGGACCATCACGGAGAGCAGCCATGCGTCGGTGGCCTCGGGGCGGGTCATCAGCCAAACGCCGGGGGCCGGGACGCGTGTGGCGGCAGGCAGTGCGGTGAACCTGGTGGTGTCGACGGGCCCGGCGCCGGTCACAGTGCCGAATGTGGTGGGGAGCCCGCAGGCGGCGGCGCAGACGGCGGTCACCAAGGCGGGGTTAAAGGTCGGGACCATCACGGAGAGCAGCCATGCGTCGGTGGCCTCGGGGCGGGTCATCAGCCAAACGCCGGGGGCGGGAGCGCGTGTGGCGGCGGGCAGTGCCGTGAACCTGGTGGTGTCGACAGGCCCGGCGCCGGTCACAGTGCCGAATGTGGTGGGGAGCCCGCAGGCGGCGGCGCAGACCGCGGTCACCAAGGCGGGGTTAAAGGTCGGGACCATCACGGAGAGCAGCCATGCGTCGGTGGCCTCGGGGCGGGTCATCAGCCAAACGCCGGGGGCCGGGACGCGTGTGGCGGCGGGCAGTGCGGTGAACCTGGTGGTGTCGACGGGCCCGGCGCCGGTCACAGTGCCGAATGTGGTGGGGAGCCCGCAGGCGGCGGCGCAGACCGCGGTCACCAAGGCGGGGTTAAAGGTCGGGACCATCACGGAGAGCAGCCATGCGTCGGTGGCCTCGGGGCGGGTCATCAGCCAAACGCCGGGGGCCGGGACGCGTGTGGCGGCGGGCAGTGCGGTGAACCTGGTGGTGTCGACGGGCCCGGCGCCGGTCACAGTGCCGAATGTGGTGGGGAGCCCGCAGGCGGCGGCGCAGACCGCGGTCACCAAGGCGGGGTTGAAGGTCGGGACCATCACGGAGAGCAGCCATGCGTCGGTGGCCTCGGGGCGGGTCATCAGTCAAACGCCGGGGGCCGGGACGCGTGTGGCGGCGGGCAGTGCGGTGAACCTGGTGGTGTCGACGGGCCCGGCGGTGCCGAATGTCGTAGGCCTAACCCAGGCCGCGGCACAAACTGCGATTACCAGGGCAGGCTTGAAGTTGGGCACGGTGACCTCAACCAACAGTCAGACAGTCTCCATTGGCAGAGTTATCAGTCAAACTCCCCAGCCAGGAAGCAAGGTGGCGGCAGGCAGTGCGGTGAACCTTGTCGTATCCCTCGGAACCGCCGTCCCGAATGTGGAGGGCTTGACGCAGGCCGCGGCGCAAACTGCAATTACCAGGGCAGGCTTGAAGTTGGGTACGGTGGCCTCAACCAACAGTCAGACAGTCTCCATTGGCAGAGTTATCAGTCAAGCCCCGTCAGCCGGAGAAAATGTGGCCGCGGGCAGTGCAGTGGACCTGGTCGTATCCCTTGGAGCCGCAGTGCCGAATGTGGTGGGCTTGTCGCAGATCAATGCTCAAAAGGCCTTGGCCGCGGCCGGCCTGACAGGGGGGATGGTGACGTCGACCATTAGTGCCACGGTGCCGGTTGGCGACGTCATTAGTCAAAAGCCTGGCGCAGGAACCAATGTGGATCCGGGCAGTTCGGTAGCCCTAGTTATTTCGTCAGGACCACCGGTTTTTTTAATGGGGGTGCAAAATGATCCCAGGACCGGTCCCCTGGTGAATAGTCTCTATCGCCTTCGCACCGATGGGGTCGTAAGCAAAATTGGGGATCTGACGCATCGCACGCATGGCCTGGCCTATGTCGGAACCACGTTGTATTCCCTCGAGGAGCTGTCTCTTTCTCCGCAACCTGGTGCTTCCCCGAATTTGCATCGACTGAATCCGGAAAGCGGGGCCTCGCTGGCCAGGATTCCCTTGTCGTTATCGACGGGCGAATCGTTAGAAGGCGGGCGAGGGTTGGCCACGGAACCCGGGACAAATCTGCTCTGGGGGTTGCTTGTGGTGACGTCCGAAGTCAACAGTGCCCGGCGGTTAGTCACGATTAATCCGACGACGGGATTGGCGACCCAAAAGACCAAACTGTTTGGAAACTTTATGGACCTGGCCTTTGATGCATCCGGGACGCTGTATGCGATCACGGACAACCGATCGGCACCTGGGGGGGCGAAGGTGTTTCCGGCCAGGATTTATACGGTGAACAAGTCGACAGGAGCTACGACGGAATTTCTGGATGTCTCGGCGGGTGCCGTGGCGGGGCAACCGAATTTTCGAGAAAGTGAAACGATTGGGATGGGGTCTTCTTCTGACCTATTGTATCACCTCTCCGGTCAGCATAAGGTAACCCCAGGGTTTACCAAGAATATCCTGTTTGAAACGATTCATCGGACGACAAAAGCCAGAACGGCGATGGCCCTCACAGGCCCGGATTTTTTTGTGACGACGGCCTTGACCATGGTACCACCTACGAGTCCTCCGGCATTGGGAGATCTGGATGCGTCGGGCACGGCTGATCTCATCTGGCGCAACCAGAGTGATGGTAGTACTGCGATCTGGTTGATGAACGGAACGACAATCGCCGCCTCCGGTTTTCCGGGCGGGGTGCCGAGGGATTGGCAGATCGCGGGCGTAGGCGATGTGGACGGCGATGGCAAGGCGGATGTCATCTGGCGCAATTCCACCGGCACGGTGGCCGTATGGCTAATGAACGGGGTGGCGGTGACGGCCGTAGGCTTTCCGGGAAGCACGTCGGCGGCGTTTGAAATTGCAGGCGTGGGCGATGTGAACGGTGATGGCAAAGCCGACCTGGTCTGGCGTAACATCACTGATGGCAGCACCGCAATTTGGTTGATGAACGGGGCCACCATTGTCGCCTCCGGCTTTCCGGGCGGAGTGCCTCTTGCCTGGCACATCGAGGGCGTGGGCGATGTCAATGGGGATGGTAGAGCAGATGTCATTTGGCGCAATGGCACTACTGGGGGAGTGGCCGTATGGCTGATGAACGGATTATCGGTGACCGACGTCGGTTTTGTCGGCGTGGCACCAATCGCTTTTGATATGGCGGGTGCTGGCGATGTGAACGGCGATGGCAAGGCGGACTTGATCTGGCGCAATCAAAATAATGGCAGTACCGCAATTTGGTTAATGAATGGGACGGCCATTACTACGGCCGGCTTTCCAGGGGGCGTGCCCGTCGCGTGGAAAATTTCTCAAGTCGGCGACGTGAACGGAGATGGTAATGCCGATGTCATCTGGCGCAATGAAAAAAGTGCCATAGTGGCGGTTTGGTTGATGAACGGGTTATCAATCTCGACCGTAGGTTTCCCTGGTTCCGCTCCCTCCGATTGGGAAATTCAGTAGGAGGGATATTTCGAACTGATTGGCTTATAGTCATAGTTTCTCATCCTTTGACAGTTTAGCTTACATTTTATTTCTCTTATGCTCATAATCAGGTATCTTTCGCCCACGTAGTTTATTCCACGACCGAGTCCGCCGGGGGGGTGATGAAGGTTCAGCACCTGAACGGGTTGAATCTAACCCACCAGAAGTTGCCAAAAGGTCACAAGGTGATCTTTCTTTGGCTGCTGGTTCCCGTAAGCCTCGTTTTCCTCAACTTTATCTTTCCAGCAACAGCAAGAGCCGTGGAAGTCCCTGATTTTATCGGGAGCCCACAGACCACAGCAGAATCAGAGATTATAAACATCGGTCTCACTGTGGGAGTTGTGACGGCAGTCATTGATGGTGGTGTGCCCATTGGCAACGTCATCAACCAAGATCCGGCAGCTGGGATCAATGTGGTGCCGGGCAGTCCGGTGGACCTTGTGATTTCTGGTGTGGCGGTGCCGAATGTGGTTGGGGTCACAGAGGGCAATGCCCAAACTGCTATCACGAATGCCGGTCTCACAGTGGGGGCGGTGACGTCCGCGAATAGTGCGACCGTGCCTATTGGAAACGTCATCAGTCAGAATCCGGCGGCGGGGACCCCTGTATTTCAGGGTAATGCGGTGGCCTTTGTGGTGTCTTTGGGTATCGCGGTGCCAAATGTCGTGGGATTGCCCCAAGGCACGGCGCAATCGGCGATTACCAGTGCCAACCTTGCGGTGGGCACGGTGACGATGGCGAATAGTACGACTGTGGCAATTGGAAATGTCATCAGTCAGAATCCGGCGGCCGGAACCAATGTGGCGGCGGGCAGTGCCGTAGCCTTGGTGGTGTCCCTGGGCGCGTCGGTGCCGGATGTCGTGGGGATCACACAAAGCAATGCTCAAACCGCCATTACCAATGCGGGTCTCACGGTGGGGACGGTGACCTCCGCGAATAGTGCGACCGTGCCTATTGGAATCGTCATTAGTCAGAACCCCGTAGCGGGAGGCAATGTGGAGCCAGGGAGTGCTGTTGCCTTTGTGGTGTCCCTGGGAACCGCGGTGCCGAATGTGGTGGGTTTGACCCAGTCGGCCGCGCAAACGGCCATTACCAATGCCGGTTTGACGGTAGGGGCCATTACGACAGCCAGTCATCCATCGGTGCCGAGCGGGAATGTCATCAGTCAGAATCCAGGGGCCGGGAACAACGTAGCGCCAGGCAGTGCAGTGAATCTGGTGGTGTCGACTGGGCCGGCAGTGCCGAATGTGGTGGGCTTAACCCAGTCGGCTGCCCAAACGGCGATTACCAATGCCGGCCTGACAGTGGGCACGGTGACCTCGGCCAATAGTCAGTCGGTGCCCATTGGGAGGGTCATTAGTCAAACTCCTGCACCGGGAACGAGTGTGACAGCGGGCAGTGGGGTGAACATTGTCGTTTCCCTGGGCACTGCGGTACCGAATGTCGTGGGCTTGGCGCAAGCTGCCGCTCAAACGGCAATTACGAATGTCGGGTTAACAGTGGGGGCTGTGACGACTGAGGCTAGTGCGACAGTCTCCGAAGGAAAGGTCATCAGTCAGAATCCAGGGGCCGGAAACAATGTGGCGCCTGGGAGTGCGGTGGCGTTGGTGGTGTCGCTGGGGCCGGTGGTGCCGAATGTGGTCGGTTTAACGCAGGGTGCCGCCCAATCCGCGATTACCACGGCCGGTTTGACAGTGGGGACGGTGACGACTGCCACGAGTGCGTCGGTGCCCATTGGGAGAGTTATCAGTCAAACTCCCGCGTCAGGCACGAGCGTCACGGCGGGCAGTGCAGTGAATATTGTCGTCTCCCTGGGCGCCGCAGTTCCGAATGTCGTGGGCTTGACGCAGGCGGCCGCGCAATCCGCGATTACCACGGCGGGCTTGACGGTGGGGACGGTGACGACCGCCACGAGTCCAACCGTGGCGATTGGTAGGGTCATTAGTCAAAATCCGACAGCGGGAAACAATGTAGCGCCTGGGAGTGCGGTGGCCCTGGTGGTATCGCTAGGGGCTCAGGTACCCGATGTCGTGGGCTTGACGCAGAGTGTTGCTCAAACGGCTTTGATCACGGCGGGCCTTACTGTCGGGACGGTAACGGCGGTTTTTAGCGACACTGTTCCCCTCGGAACCGTGATTAGTCAAAATCCGACGGCGGGGACGAATGTGGAACCGGGCAGTGGGGTGGCTCTGGAGATTTCATCCGGACCGCCGGCTTTTCTGATGGGAGTGCAAAATGATCCCAAGACCGGGCCCCTGGTAAATAGCCTCTACCGACTTCGCACCGACGGGGTGGTGACCAAAGTCGCAGATCTGACGCATCGTACGCATGGCTTGGCCTTTGTTGGGTCTAATCTATATTCCGTGGAAGAGCTGACGCTTTCGCAACAGGCCGGGACCCCGCCGAAGATGTATCGGCTCAATCCCGATACCGGGGCCACGCTGGAAACAATCTCCCTCTCATTATCCACGAGTGAATCGTTAGAGGGCGCTCGAGGGCTGGCCACGGAGCCTGGGACCAATCAGTTGTGGGGGTTGCTCGTCGTGACGTCCGAAGTGAACAATGCCCGCCGGTTAGTGACAATTAATCCGACCTCGGGCCTGGCCACCCAAAAGGCCAAACTGTTTGGAAACTTTATGGATCTGGCCTTTGATGCGGCCGGGACACTGTATGCGATCACGGATAACCGATCGGTTTCCGGCGGGGGAGTGGCTCCGGCTCGAATTTATACGGTGAATAAGACGACGGGGGCCACGACGGAATTTCTGAATGTCTCGGCCGGGGCTGTGGCGGGGCAACCGAATTTTCGAGAAAGTGAGACGATTGGGATGGGGACTTCATCTGATCTGCTGTATCATCTTTCCGGGCAGCATAAGGTGACGTCAGGATTTACTAAAAATATTCTGTTTGAAACGATCAATCTGAACAATAAAGCCAGAACCGCAATTTCGATCACGGGCCCGGACTTTTTTGTGACGACGGCCTTGACGTTGGTGCCACCCATGAGTCCAAATCTTCCGGCCTTGGCGGATCTGGATGCATCCGGTACGACCGACCTGGTTTGGCGGAATACGACTGATGGTAGCACCGCGATCTGGTTGATGAACGGATCGAGCATCGCGGCCTCAGGTTTTCCAGGCGGGGTGCCGCTGGCTTGGCAGATCGCAGGCGTTGGCGATCTGAACGGCGATGGCAAGGCGGATGTCATTTGGCGGAATGCCACTGGCACGTTGGCCGTGTGGTTAATGAACGGGGTGTCGGTGACATCCGTGGGCTTTCCCGGAAGTACCTCAACGGCGTTTGAGATTGCTGGGGTGGGCGATGTGAATGGGGACGGCAAAGCCGACCTGGTCTGGCGCAACCAGACTGATGGCAGCACCGCGATCTGGCTGATGAATGGGATCACCATTGCTTCTTCCGGTTTTCCTGGCGGATTGTCTTTGGCCTGGCAAATTGCGGGCGTGGGCGATGTCAATGGGGATGGCAAAGCCGATATCATCTGGCGCAATACCACCGGTACCGCAGCCGTGTGGCTGATGAACGGGTTAACTATCACGGGAGTCGGCTTCCCCGGTAGTGCATCGACAGCATTTGAGATTGCGGGCGTGGGCGATGTGAACGCGGATGGCAAAGCCGACCTGGTCTGGCGCAACCAGACTGATGGCAGCACCGCGATCTGGCTGATGAATGGGACCACGATTGCTTCCCCCGGTTTTCCTGGCGGGGTACCCTTAGCGTGGAAAATTTCTCAAGTCGGTGATGTGAATGGGGATGGTAAGGCGGATGTCATTTGGCGCAATAGCCCGAGTGGTACGGTGGCCGTCTGGCTGATGAACGGGTTGTCAATTTCGGCTGTGGGTTTCCCCGGTTCCGCTTCCTCAGTCTGGGAGATTCAGTAGATAATAATTCCGGTCGGATGGGGACCAGCAGGCCAACCTGTTAAGGATGGAACGCGTCTACCCTCTCATGTTATAGTAAGTTTTATTTTTTCCGTGTTTCTGATCAGAAATCTTTCATCCATCTGGTTGACAACACGACCAACCCTCCCCCATTGCAGAGACAACGAAGCCCTTTTTTTTCATTTCACCGAAAAAAGCAACGGCAATCCATGGGTCAGGCGCGTAGGTAGCTGGTGTAGCCAGGCGGGCCTGGGGCGCCGTGGACTGGGCAGCTGATTCTTGCTGAATGGAGTCTAACGATATGAACCTTATGAAAGTTCTGCATCAGAACGAAACGATGTTGAATTTCACCTGTCAGAAATTGCCAAAAGATCCTGCCTCGATCATTTTGCAGTTCGGTTTTCTTGTGTGCCTGGTATTTCTCATCTGTGGCGTACCTGCCACGGCAGGTGCCGTAGAGGTCCCCGATGTGGTCGGAATCCCACAATCAAATGCAGAGGCGGCAATTATTAGCTCGGAATTGTCTGTGGGGGTCGTAACGTCCGCCAATAGTGCCACGGTGCCCATCGGCGAAGTGATTAGTCAGGATCCGGCGGCCGGGATCAATGTGGTATCGGGGAGTCGAGTGGACCTCGTGGTATCCGGAGTGACGGTGCCAAATGTGGTGGGGTTGGCGCAGGCGGCTGCGGAAACCGCCATTACGGCAGCAAATCTCACGGTGGGGACAGGGACGACAGCCAATAGTGCCACGGTGCCCATCGGCAATGTTATCAGTCAAACCCCCGCAGCGGGAACCAATGTATTGCCCGGTAATGCCGTAACTCTCGTGATTTCGCTGGGGACCGCGGTGCCGGACCTGATAGGGTTGACCAAAGCCGCAGCGGAAACCGCCATTACGGCAGCAGGTCTCACGGTGGGGACAGGGACGACAACCAATAGTGCCACGGTGCCGGCCGGACGGGTCATCAGTCAAACGCCGGCTGCGGGGAGTAATGTGCCTCCGGGCAGTGCGGTGGCTCTTGTGGTGTCCCTGGGAGCGAAGGTGCCCAATGTGGTCGGATTGACGCAGGCCGCGGCGGAAGCCGCCATTAAAAGTTCCGGTTTGACCGTGGGGACAGTGACCACGGAGACCAGTACGACGGTGCCAGCGGGCACGGTCATCAGTCAATCTCCGGGGGCCGGGACCAATGTGGCTCCAGCTAGTGCTGTGACGTTGGTGGTGTCCTCGGGGGTGGTGGTGCCGAATGTCGTGGGCTTGACGCAAACGGCGGCGCAAACGGAAATTACCTCAGCCAACCTGACTGTGGGCAGGGTGACCAAGGCCAATAGTTCTAGTGTGGCCTCGGGCAAGGTCATCAGTCAGAATCCGGCTGCAGGGGCAAAGGTGGAGGCAGGTAGTGCAGTGGCTCTGGTTGTGTCCCTTGGGGCAAAGGTGCCCGATGTCGTCGGGAGTACGAAAGGTAGTGCTCAAACAGCTCTGAGCACGGCAGGTCTGAAAGTTGGGACGGTGACATCGGCCAACAGTCAGACGGTGGCCATCGGAAACGTCATCAGTCAAAATCCGACAGCTGGGTCTAATGTGGCCCCAGGCAGTGCGGTCGCTCTCGTCGTATCTGTGGGAACGGCCGTGCCCAATGTGGTCAACAAATCGCAAGCTGCGGCGCAAGCTGCCATTGCTGGTGTAGGCTTGACGGTGGGGAACGTGACGTCAGTTTTCAGCGACACGGTGGCTTCGGGAAATGTGATCAGTCAAAACCCCACAGCGGGGACGAATGTTTCACCAGGTAGTGGCGTCGGTTTGGTCATCTCCTCCGGTCCACCGGTTCTTCTCATGGGAGTGCAAAATGATCCCAAGACCGGGCCCCTGGTGAATAGCCTCTATCGACTTCGTACCGATGGGGTGGTGTCCAAAATTGGAAATCTCACGCACCGCACACATGGCTTAGCTTATGTCGGATCCAACTTGTATTCCGTAGAAGAGCTGACACTTGCCAAACAAGCAGGGACTCCGCCGAATTTGTATCGGCTCAATCCCAGCACCGGGGCCACGCTGGCCACGATCCGCCTGTCCTTATCGACAGGGGAATCATTGGAAGGAGGGCGGGGTCTGGCCACGGAGCCCGGAACCAACCAACTGTGGGGGTTACTCGTGGTGACCTCCGAGGTGAATACTCTCCGCCGGTTAGTCACGATCAATCCGACGACCGGCGTCGCCACGCAAAAGGCGAAACTGTTTGGAAACTTCATGGACCTGGCGTTTGATGCGGCCGGGACGCTGTATGCCATCACGGATAACCGACCCGTATCCGGTGGGGCTGTGGCTCCGGCCCGGATTTATACGGTGAATAAGACGACGGGGGCCACGACGGAATTTCTGAATGTCTCGGCCGGCGCCGTAGCGGGGCAACCGAATTTCCGCGAGAGTGAAACCATAGGGGTCGGATCGTCGCCGGATCTACTGTATCATCTCTCCGGTCAACATAAGGTGACCTCTGGATTTACCAAGAATATTTTGTTTGAGCAGATCCATCGAACCACGAAGGCCAGAAAAGCCATTGCGCTCTCGGGCCCGGACTTTTTTGTGACGACGGCCTTGACGTTGGTGCCACCCACGAAAACGAATACGGGTACAGGTACTCCGGCGTTGGCCGATCTGGATGCGTCCGGCACGACCGATTTGATCTGGCAAAACACCCAAGATGGCAGCACGGCCATTTGGTTGATGAATGGAACGACCATCGCAGCTACAGGATTCCCGGGCGGGGTGCCCGCGGCCTGGCGGATTGCGGGTGTGGGCGATGTGAATGGAGACGGTAAGGGGGATGTCATTTGGCGCAATAGTACAAGTGGCACCGTAGCCGTGTGGCTGATGAATGGCGTGTCGGTGACGTCCGTGGGTTTTCCCGGAAGCGCATCGCTGGCGTTTGAGATTTCCGGCGTGGGCGATGTGAACGGCGATGAGAAGGCCGACCTGGTCTGGCGCAACAGGACTGATGGCAGTACCGCCATCTGGCTGATGAACGGAACGACAATCGCTGCTCCTGGTTTTCCGGGGGGGGTGCCGATGGGCTGGCAAATCGCGGGTGTGGGCGATGTGAATGGGGATAGTAAGGCGGATGTCATCTGGCGCAATGGTGCGAGCGGCACCGTAGCCGTGTGGTTGATGAACGGATTAGGTATCACGGGAGTCGGCTTTCCCGGCAGTGCGTCGACGGCATTTGAGATTGCAGGCGTCGGCGATGTAAATGGGGATGGCAAGGCCGATCTGGTCTGGCGCAATGCGACGGACGGCAGTACCGCCATCTGGCTGATGAATGGGACCACCATTGCTGCCCCCGGTTTTCCTGGGGGGGTTCCCTTAGCATGGCAGATTTCTCAAGTCGGGGATATCAATGGCGATGGGAAATCGGATGTTATCTGGCGTAATGGACGGAGCGGGACCGTGGCCGTCTGGTTGATGAATGGGGCATCGATTTCAAGCGTGGGTTTCCCTGGCTCTGCTCCCTCAGACTGGGAGATTCAGTAGGCATTGGTTAAGGCATATCCAGGCATATCCACTCCTGCCATAATAAAAAGCAGGAGAGCCATTCGAAAGAGGGATCGCTGGGGCCAGAGTATGAATTCGAAACCGTGTTTTGTTATATGGTTCCTCGATTGTTGCTGAATGGAGCATACACGACATGGACGCAATGAAAGTTCAGCATCAGCAGATCTTGAACCGCACGCACAAGGGAACCCGTCAGGCCCTCAAGTTTCTGGTTTTACAGCTAATGGTCCTAGGCAGTTTACTCTTCCTGACCTGTGCCTTACCTGAGACGGCAAGAGCCGTTGAAGTCCCCAATGTCGTGGGCAGCTCACAGGCTAAGGCGGAGGCGGATATTATCAAGGCCAATTTGAGGGTGGGAAAAGTAACCTCGGCTAATAATGCCACCGTCCCGCCCGGTACTGTCATCATTCAAGACCCGGCAGCAGGAATTAATGTCGTCCGAGGGACGAAGGTTGATCTGGTGGTGTCTGGAGTGGCAGTCCCCGACGTCGTCGGTCGAAAGCAAGCTGACGCCCAAAAGGATCTGACCAAAGCAGGGCTGAAAGTTGGGACGGTGACATCGGCCAATAGTGCGACGGTGGCGGCAGGCAAGGTTATCAGTCAAAACCCCACGGCGGGAACCAAGGTGGCATTTGGGAGTCCGGTCGACCTGGTGGTATCACTAGGTAGCACAGTCCCGAATGTGGTGGGCATGACGCAGGCGGCCGCTCAATCGGCGATTACCACGGCTGGTTTGACCGTCGGTGCAGTGACGACAGCCATTAGTGGCACCGTGGCCACAGGAAAGGTTATTAGTCAAAATCCGGTAGCCGGAAAAAAGGTAGCGGCGGGAAGTGCTGTGGCCCTGGTCGTGTCCCAAGGGACACAAGTCCCGAATGTGGTTGGTCGCACGCAAGCCGACGCCCAAAAAGCCCTGATCTCTGCTGGCTTAACCCTGGGATCCGTGACCATGGCCAATAGCGCCACCGTAGCGGCTGGTAGAGTGATGAGTCAAAACCCGGGGGCCGGCACAACTGTGAACCCTGGAAGTGCGGTTGCTTTGGTGGTGTCGCTGGGAACGACCGTGCCCAATGTCGTGGGGTTGACACAGAGCAGCGCCCAATCGACTCTGATCGCGGCGGGCTTAACGGTGGGGACCGTGACGACCGCCAATAGTGAAACGGTGCCCAGCGGGACCGTCATTAATCAAACACCAGTGCCAGGAATAAAGGTGACTCCGGGAAGTTCGGTGGCCCTGGTCATTTCCTCCGGACCGCCGGTTTTTCTGATGGGTGTACAAAATGATCCCAGAATCGGACCGCTCGTGAATAGCCTCTACCGTCTTCGCACTGATGGAGTCGTCACCAAAATTGCGGATCTGAACCACCGCACCCATGGTTTGGCGTTTGTCGGGTCCACGCTGTATTCCGTGGAAGAGCTGACGCTTGCGCAACAGTCCGGGGCCCGGCCAAATCTGTATCGGCTCAATCCCGAGACTGGGGCCACCCTGGCCACGATCCCTCTGTCCTTATCGACGGGCGAATCAATAGAGGGAGGACGGGGGTTGGCCACCGAGCCTGGGACCGGTCTGCTATGGGGCTTGCTTGTCGTGACGTCAGAAGTGAACAGTGCCCGCCGGTTAGTGACCATTAATCCCAGGACGGGCGTGGCTACCCAAAAGGCCAAACTTCTGGGAAACTTCATGGATCTGGCGTTTGATGCAGCCGGGATCCTCTATGCGATTACCGACAATCGACCGGTGCCTGGAGGGGCGACCGTGTTTCCGGCACGGATTTATACGGTCAATACAACGACGGGAGCTACGACGGAATTCCTGGATGTCTCGGCCGGCGCCGTGGCCGGACAACCGAATTTTCGGGAGAGTGAGACGATTGGGGTAGGATCGTCGCCTGACCTCCTGTATCATTTTTCAGGTCAGCATAAGGTGACCTCAGGATTTTCCAAGAATATTCTGTTTGAAACAATCCATGTGAACAATAAAACCAGAACTGCGGTTGCGCTCTCGGGCCCTGACTTTTTTGTGACGACAGCCTTGACCTTGGTCCCGCTCAGGACCGCACCGGCCTTGGGAGATCTCGATGCCAATGGCAAAGCTGATCTGGTTTGGCGGAACAATTCTAATGGCAACACCGCAATTTGGTTGATGGATGGGACGACGATTGCGGCCTCAGGGTTTCCCGGTGGAGTGACCATGGCCTGGCACATCGCCGGGGTGGGCGATGTGAATGGAGATAATAAGGCCGATGTTATTTGGCGCAACGGCACCAATGGGGCAGTGGCCGTGTGGTTGATGGACGGGTTAACGATTGTTTCAACAGGCTTTCCGGGTAGCGCCTCGCTCGCCTTTGAGATCATGGGCGTGGGCGATGTGAACGGGGATGGGAAGGCGGATCTGATTTGGCGCAATACCACTGATGGTAGTACCGCGATCTGGTTGATGAACGGCACCACCATTGCCGCCTCAGGGTTTCCGGGAGGAGTGCCGGAGGCCTGGCACATCACGGGTGTGGGCGATGTGAATGGGGATAACAAGGCGGATGTCATCTGGCGCAACGGCAACAGTGGGGCAGTGGCTGTATGGCTGATGAACGGGTTGTCGGTGACGGCCGTAGGTTTTCCTGGAAGCGCTTCCACGGCCTTTAAGGTCACGGGTGTGGGCGATGTGAACGGGGATGGGAAGGCGGACCTGATTTGGCGCAATACGACTGACAGCAGTACCGCAATCTGGTTAATGAACGGCACCACCATTGCCGCTTCAGGATTTCCGGGTGGCGTCCCGGCCGTCTGGCAGATGTCAGAGGCGCGGGATGTGAATGGCGATGGCAGAGCGGATGTCATTTGGCGTAATAGCCGGAATGGGACGGTAGCGGTGTGGCTGATGAATGGATTAACGATTTCCGCCGTGGGGTTCCCAGGCTCAACCTCCACAGATTGGGAGATTCAGTAGTTCCTGTTTGCCCAGGGGGAGCGCTGTAAGGGGACAACAGTCCAAGAGGCCATTCGGCTAGGACCTGTTAAGTGAGAACAGGGAATGCATTGAAAAAATTATTGAGAAGATTTGGCGCATCGCATTCCAATGTAGGGACTTCTCTTTTCAGGATTTTCTCGAGCCCGATAGGTTGAACGGGCAAAAATCGAACTCACACTCCAGGATCCTCCACGATGCACTTTCATGGTCCCGGAGTCCGCCCCGTCGGGATTATGGATGAGGGTCGGTTGGTTCTCGTACGGTGTATACCAATCAAAGACCCACTCGGATATATTTCCAGCCATGTCATGAATACCAAATGGACTCACTCCATTCGAGAAGGTGCCAACTTCTAACGGGCCGGCTTTTCCGCGATCCAACGCGGTTTGCATCCACTCACCCCATTTCGCCATTGATGAAAAATTTTTGCCTGCCCAATAACTTGCCGTATTGGTCCGTTGAGGATCCCATGAGTTTCCCCAAGGATAGGCATAACCTTGTGGTCCTCTGGCGGCGTATTCCCATTCCGCTTCGGTAGGAAGGCGTTTGCCAGCCCAGGTGCAATAGGCCGTTGCGTCATACCAGGTCACTCCGAGGACCGGATGATCCGGTTTGTGGAATCGTTCATTTTCCCAGAACGCAGGGGCTGCCCGACCTGTCGATTCAAGAAATGCACGATAGCGGCGATAGCTGACCTCATATTGATCAATATAATAGGCTTTAAGGCTAACCTGGCGTTGAGGAATCTCTGCTTGAAAGGCATTGAACTGGATTCCTTCAAAGTCTTTCAGGAGACTGGAAATTTGATTCTCAGTGCTTCCCATTCTAAATTCTCCGGCGGGAATCAAGATCATGGGGACGTCATCATTTCCTGAGAGGGCGGACTCCACGGCGCCAGGTAAATCTTGTTGATGTAGCCGTGCCTCAAGAATGGGTTCTGGTTGGGATACCTTCGGTTGATCACTGGCCGCTGGGGGTGAGCTAGAGTCATTTTCAAACATATTCTTAAAAAATCCGAAAAACCCTGAATTCTCGTTCGAGGATGGTTCAATCGCCGAGGGGGATGGGGGAGAAGGGGTGGATGCGGAAAGGGTCCCAGGCGTTAGCGAACTTCCAGAAGAAGGCCCTGCCGGCTCATTTCCACCATTCGGGACAATAATTGGTGGTTGCGTAACTTTCGCCTCTAGTTCCTTACGCTCACGTTCTGCGGCGACTCGTCGACGCTCTTCTTCCAAATCGGCCAGGCGACGCGCTTCCTCCGCCTGCTGGCGTTGTTGCTCTTCTGCGGCAAGTCGGGCCTTTTCGGCTTTCATGGCGGCTTCTTGCTTCAGGCGGGCAACTTGTTCCCGCTCTTCTTCCAGGGCTGCCAGTCGGGCCTTTTCGGCTTTCATGGCGGCCTCTTGCTTAATGCGAGCCTGTTCCTCGGCCACTCGTCGGGCTTCGGCCAGTTGGGTTTGACGGGTGAGTTCCTCTTTGGCTAAGGCTTCCTTGCGGCGCTGTTCCTCGGCTTCAATTCTGGCCTGTTCCTCGGCCACCCGTCGGGCTTCAGCCAATTGGGCTTGGCGGGTGAGTTCCTGTCTGGCTAAGGCTTCCTTGCGGCGCTGTTCCTCGGCTTCAATTCTGGCCTGTTCCTCGGCCACCCGTCGGGCTTCAGCGAGTTGGGCTTGGCGGGTGAGTTCCTGTTTAGCCAAGGCTTCCTTGCGGCGCTGTTCCTCGGCTTCAATTCTGGCCTGTTCCTCGGCCATTCGGCGAGCTTCAGCGAGTTGAGTTTGTCGCGTAAGTTCCCGTTCCGCCAAGAGTTGTTTTCGTTTTTGCTCCTCTGCCGCAAGTCTGGCCTTTTCGGCTTCCACACGTCGACGTTCTTCTTCGGCTACCATTCGCTGGGCTATGGCCAGTTGCGTTTGAAATTCCCGTTCTCGTTGTGCCAAGAGTTGTTTTCGTCGCTCTTCCTCGGCGGCGAGCTTGGCTTGTTGGGCTTTTAAAGCGGCTTGTTGTTGCACCAAGAGCGCTTCCTGTTCACGGCGGGCCTGTTCCGCGGCGACCCGCCGGCGTTCCTCCTCCGCAGCCAGGCGTTGAGCTTCGGCTAGTTGCGCTAAGGCCAGCTGGCGTTGTTTTTCTTCGGCGGCCACACGGGCTTGTTCGGCTTTTAACGCGGCCTGTTGTTCGGCCAAGAGCGCTTCTTGTTCCCGACGGGCCTGTTCCGCGGCGACCCGCCGGCGTTCCTCCTCCGCAGCCAGGCGCTGGGCTTCGGCCAGTTGCGCTAAGGCCAGCTGGCGTTGTTGTTTTTCTTCGGCGGCCACACGGGCTTGTTCGGCTTTTAACGCGGCTAGTTGTTGCGCTAAGAGGGCTTCTTGTTCCTGGCGGGCCTGTTCCGCGGCAACCCGCCGGCGTTCCTCCTCCGCAGCCAGGCGTTGAGCTTCGGCCAGTTGCGCCAGACGAGTTTGTTCTTGTTCCGCCAAGACTTGTTTGCGGTGCTCTTCTTCGGCGGCCACGCGGGCTTGTTCGGCTTTTAACGCGGCTTGTTGTTCCGCTAAGAGCGCTTCTTGTTCCTGACGGGCCTGTTCCGCGGCGACCCGCCGACGTTCCTCCTCCTCGGCCAGACGTTGGGCTTCGGCCAGTTGCGCTTGAAGATCCTTCTCCCGCTGCCGTTGCTCCTTTAAAGATTGGAGAGCTTGCAATTCAAATTTTTCCCGCTCTGCCTCTAGCGCGGCAGCTTCTTCTTCTACCGTTTTTTGTTTATCAGCCTGCTCGCTCTTTCCAGATGGACCGTTGTTGAAGACATCCAGGGGATTTCCAAAACTCTTTAAGAGTCCGACAATGGTCTCGACCGTTCCAGCTGCAGGATTGCTCGTCTTTCCTTGGGTGTTGGCGACTTGAGGGTTGGAGGAAAATTTTTCGGGAATAAAGACAAATTCTCCCTTATCTCCACTCAACCCCCACATCTCCGGTCGTTGCACATGTTTATGCGTGAGAGCAGCCGATTGCACGTGCTCATCGAGATAGGTGAAGAGTTCGGATGTGGGAATGATCCCATCGCCGTTCAGGTCACCCTTTCCCTTTCCAATGCCTTCCAGAAGATAATACGTAAACACGCTATGTTTCCACTTCGGTCCGGCTAAGGCTTGCTGCCCCGTTCCTCCTGCGGTGATCAATTGGCGCGCAGATTCACTGGCAATCATCTTGAGATAATTACTGGTCATGGGGGGGAATGAACGCTGACTGCGACCGGCAATGCCTCCATAACAAATGTCTATGAGAATTAAGACCTGTTTTGCCGGAAGTGATTCGGAAAGTTCGCGAAGAAGATCCACACTGATTGCGGTGTCCGCAAGTAGGCCCGGCTCGGTATCGACGGGCATCATGTAGCCTGCGGGTTGCTGTTTTCCCTTGCCGGGGGTCTCTCCGATGTGCCCCGCAAAAAAGATGAGCACTCGATCATTTTTTTGTACTTGTGTCACAAGGTTGTGGCGCAACTCCTGAAGGATCGCTTTTTTGGTGGCTTGAGTGTTGTAGAGGGATGAAACCGTAAATCCTTGACGTCCCAGCATGCGTGCCATCGATTTCGCATCATCGACCGCATAGGCCAGGCCGGCGAGATTCAGATATTTATCAATGCCTATGATGACGGCCCAGGATTTTCCCTGGGTCTCGGCGATATATTGGGCAGGAACTTTTCCGTTCACGGTACTACTGGAGGTATCTGCGTGGGCCTGGATTGGAAGGAGCAATGCGGTCAAACTGCATAACAGGAAAGAGAGCAGCAAGATGCTGGGAGAGTGGAAAGATCCTCTTTTCTGGATGGGGTGATGTAGAATGCGATCGGACACCGTTCACGTGCTCCTGTGGCCTATGTCAATTTTACTCATGAAAATTCTCGCAAGAAAATAAGCCAGGGCCATTTTCTGGATGCATCAGAATTTCGTCTTTGGCCTTTTTCTTTCGTTTCGTGAGAGCCTATATGTCCAGCAACGATGAACAGAACGCGTCATAAGCATGGTGCTGATCCCGGACGACGTGGGTTTTTGAGACCAGTTTACTGGGTCTTGCCTCGGAGATGCCATTGTTGGCCTGGTCCACGACTTGAAAACTAAGAGACCTTCCTTCTTGAAGCCTGTCGGTCATTATCCCAAATTTGGGGGGTATGCCTGAGTGGGGGGGCGGTGCAAGCGAAACCTCTGGGAAATATGGATTGACTTCATGAGAAAGAGTTTATAGGATCGCCTGGTTTTCTACGTCATCAGCATCGCGTTTTTAGATATGATTCCATCTGATAGCCACTAAAGCTGAAGAAGGGCGTGATTAACACCATTCTTTTGGACCTGTGGTGTTGAGCGTACCATCCCCCAAACCCATAGTTAAAGTCGATAATTGCGCTCGGACCATCGCGCCAATTTCGTTGTGTGGAAATTTTTGGGAAACCTTTTTTGTTTATTTCAATTATATGAGGAAAAATAATGACTTATTGGCTCATGCAGAACTTGGTATGTAGGCGAATGCAGCGGTTGGCCTGTTTCCTTGTGTTGGCAATGCTCGTCATCAGTCAATCTGTCACGCAAGCCAAAGAATTAAAGAATGTGATTCCTGATCTTTATGGGGGAAATGGGTTTCAAACAGATCCTAATTTTGCAGGCAATCGGTCCAATGATTTTGGCAATGCGGTGTTCGATTCATTTAATGAACTGACGAATGGCATTGGGGCTCAAACGGGGCAATTCGCGGTGAACTCTACCGTGGCGGCGTATCGGTTTGATGTTGAGCGGGGAGTTCCTGTTGAAGTCACCAAAAGCCTCGGTCCACTCTTTGCGGAACGAGCCGACACGCTTGGAAAAGGGCGATTTGATTTCCAGGTCGTCTGGTCAAACGCCAATTACAAAAAATTTAATGGCCAAAAGCTATCTTCTCTCAGTGAAGATGTCTCTCCCACCGCCGGGCCGGGAACTCCGCCGAATGCCCCAGGGTTAGATGAGCTATTACAAATTAACCTGGATGTCACAGTGATTACCAATTTTGTTGGATTTTTTGGCACGTATGGCATCACGGATAATTGGGACATCAATCTTCTTGTTCCTCTCATCAATAACAAGATCAAGGCAAAAGCGAAGGCGACCATGCTTGATGCCAACGGGGTCCCTTGTACTCAAGGTGGTAATTGCAGTGGTATATACGTGATCAATGGGACGGCACCCGGTACGGGGGACCCTTCAAGAGACAGCTCTTCTTCGGATAAAACCGGGATCGGAGACGTTCTTCTTCGAACCAAATATAACTTCCTGAAAAATCATGAGGTTTTACCTGATTTGGGAGTACGCGGTGGCGTGTCTTTTCCCACGGGAAACGAGGATAACTTCATGGGAGTCGGAGAATTCAGATTTGAGGGATTGGCTGTCGCTTCTAAATATTATTCATCCCCGATCGGCATGATTGGTCCCCATGTGAATACGGGCTTCGTGCTTGTCAACAACAAATCGGAACTGAATCTTTTTACCTATGTCGCAGGGTTTGATTATGCGCCTATTCCGGTTTTTGCTTTCTCTCTTGACCTCCTGGGCCGTCACGAATTGGACGATAAGGATAACAGTGGAAAGGACATCGTCGATTTGGCTCCCGGCCTAAAATGGGCTCCACTTCCCAATACTCTGGTTCAGGCAGCCGTCCAGCTTCCACTCAATAAAAATGAAGGGCTCCGTCCGGATGCGGTCTGGACGTTAGGCGTGGGAGCGACGTTCTAAAGACTTGAATCGTCATACGTTACCGTTGTCCTTTTGAAGCATGTTTAGGGAAAAATGAAGGTGAAAGAGGGAAAAGACAAGCTGAAGATAGCTATACTATTTGATGTCCTGCGCGAGACGAAAACCAATCTGTATGCTCCGTGAGTCGGCGCTGTACCCATTACGAAATGAAGAACGCAAAGACATCGGAGCGTTAGTCCAGCCACCACCTCGCCTCACCCGTGTTCCGCACATCCCGTCATTCGCCTCTAGCCAGGCCGCCCCATTTGTTGGGGCATGCTGATAATCGTCGTGCCAGCAATCCTGGACCCACTCCCATACATTTCCGCTCAGGTCATGCAGGCCGAGGCCATTGGGTTGTTGGGTTCCAACTGGTTGAGTTCTTCCATTGCTGTTTGTGTTGAACCAGGCATATGTCGAAAGCTGTTCCTGTTCTGAGGTTCCCGCCCAAATTTCGCCTTTTCCCATATTTCTGGCTGCATATTCCCACTCAGACTCTGTGGGAAGTCGATAGCGATAACCGGTTTTTTGTGATAACCACGTTGCATAGTCGGCGGCATCTTTCCAGGAGACATTGATGACCGGATGCCTTTCACGTCCCCATCCCTCATCTCCCGGAAGCGGCCGACCTGTCGATATGGCGAACCGGTCATATTCCTCGAAGGTGACCTCAAATCGCCCTAAAGCAAATTTGTTGATATGGACTTCTCGTAGCGGGAGTTCGCTTGACGTACTCTCTTCCCAGCTATCTCCCTGTTGAAAGGTCCCGGCAGGAATTGAAACCATTTCGGGATCCAGATGGATGCTCACTACCGGAGCGACGACTCTCAGGATGGCCATTTTAAATGCCTTATTCTCCTCTGCCAACCAAGTGCCTAATCCTCCCAAAATAATAATGAAGACCGCCATGAGCCCTGCTCGTTTCATCCATCGTTTCTGTCGCTCCGCAAGCTGGTACTGTTTTTTCAGCATGGAGACGGTTTCTGCATGTGAAGATTCCCCCGAAATCAGGTTGGGTGTTCGCGGCTTAGACGAGGGTTTACCAGCAACCGATTGTCGTCGAAGGCTTTCAGGCTTTGTGTGATCAGCCAGGGGTGCGGGGGAAGATTTTTCCGCGGGCAGGGTTGTTTGGTTATCGTCGTTCATTGGGTGCGCGATCTGAGCATGCACATGCGAGAGGAAATGAGTAACCTGTTGGCAATATTCCTCATTATTCTGTGACTGTTCGTCTTGTTAGGGGATATGGCATTTCTCCCATCATGAGGGAATGAGCCCCCACAATTGCTTGCGAGATCACTATCGTCATGTCAAGTTATTTTAACAGATAACTCCCTGAACAAAAGCAGTTTTTCTTAATGTAAAATTCAATAACAATTATACAAGGGCTGGTGGAGTGTATTTGGACAAACGGATGAACCCGTAAACTTTTTGAAGATCATGAGGCCTTGCATCATGACGTTCAACGCCTAGAAGGTGAGAAATGACTCCTGTGGTATGAGAATGCTTTGGCCAACATAGATCAGGGGGTGAACACGGTTGGAAGGGCTGGAGAGAACAATTCAATTTAAAAAAAACAATCTGTGAAGTCTTTCTTGGTAGTTAGATGTTGGCGTGCCTGCCTAAACGGGGCAAGTCCCATGAGTTGTATGGAGCTGGCGAGAGGAATTGAACCTCCGACCTGCGGTTTACAAAACCGCTGCTCTACCGATTGAGCTACGCCAGCTCGGCGAATTATAGCCTCATCATACATACCAAAGGCTGAACCATTCAACCAGCATGGGATACATAAAAAAAATTTTTGCCAACTAGCCACGATTCAGGTCATTTGCAACAGGACTTTTCGTACCCCACTCTGTGCGGCTTTTTCCATGGCCAGAACGCCATCCAGGAGTGCATAGCGAGCATGGATAAGGGGGTCAACCCGGACGTGGTTCGATTCTAATAGGCGGATGGCCGGAGGGAAAGGGCCGCAACGAGATCCAATTAAGGATATTTCCTGAATGACCAAAGCCGCCATATCTAATGACAGGTTCCCATGATACGTGGATTTGAGCACAAGTGTACCTCTAGGTCGAATTAATTGCATGGCCGCGGAAAACCCGTCGGGGCTTCCGGTGGCTTCCACAATGATATCTGCGCCTGGAGAAATATCAGCCGGGTGCGAGGTTACCTTAATGCCGATGTGGGTGAGCCAGGTGTTGTGGTCCGAATGACGACCCAATAGGGTCACGGCACATCCTGAAAGCACAAGAATTTGTGCGCACAGTATCCCCAACTTTCCATCTCCGATGACGACCACCCGATCGGTTGGTTTGATAGAGACTAATTGGGGTATCTCACAGGCGGCGGCTAAGGGTTCAATAAAGACGGCCTGATCATCGGAAATGGAGTCAGGCACGACATAAAGGTTTTCAACCGGCAGAATAAGATAATCCGCAAAGGCCCCATCCCGACCCTGGATGCCTAATGTGGTGCGATGAGGGCAATGCGTGGGATGGCCGTTGGCACAGGTTTCACAATTGCGACAGGCGGCATTGATCTCTCCGACGACCCGTTTTCCAATCAATTCTGTATCGGGGGCCTCATCGACTATCCCAACAAATTCATGCCCCAAGACACCTTGAAAGGCCATATACCCTTTGAGTAGCTGAAGATCGGTCGAGCAGATTCCAGCTTGGATGACCCTGATCCTGGCTTCACCATGTGGACGCGGGGGAAGGGGTAGGTCGTGTTGAAGTTGAAGCTTCTGATGAAGAACAAGTCCCCGCATATGTATCCTTTAAAGGAGTGTTGAATAAAACCAATTTCCAAGGGCATATTGACCCACAGGCACGTTGCATATTAGAGGTCTCGGGGCGGTTCAAAAAAGTCCGTCCAGCAAGGCCTCAGTCACTTTTGCGCGCAGAGCGTACTTCCAGTACGTGAGCACGGAAAAATGTCGAGAACGCCGCTGGCGGCTTTTTTCAACCGCCCCTTTAAGAAATACCTTAGGAAATGACTCGATAGCACCATAGCAAAAAGGCTGTCAATCTTCAGCAATTTCTATAAATATTCAATAAAACAATTTTTCACAGTAAAGGTATCTTTATCCCCCGGCGTGTTGCGAAAACTCTTCCATCTTGTCAGGAAAGATTTTGAGACTTTAGTCGATAACGTGAACGTGTATAGACGAATGTGAGTTGCCCCTCGAATCAAAGGAGAAGTCATGATGATCGCCGGTATGGCCTCTGCTCTTTCTGGAATTCAAGCTGGGGGAAGAATCCTCAGCGTCGGCGCGCATAATATTGCCAATGCCCAAACAGAAAGTTTTAAACGAATCCGTGCTCTTCCAGAAGAATCGTCAGCCGGTGGTGGCGTGAGGGTTACTTTGCAAACCGATGAACGTCCCGGTCCCCAATTTCTCTCCGGTAATCATTCGCTCAGTCTTCGCGAAGGATCTAATGTGGATCTCAGCGAAGAAATAATTTCCAATCTGCAAGCGGTGAATCTCATAGAAGCCAATATGGCCAGTATGAGAATTCAGGGGAAAGTTTTGGGCTCCCTCTTGGATATTACCGAGTAATGCCTCCTTCCTGAATGTAATCATTCTTCATTCGATCCCATCTCCTTTGCTCTGTCTAATATTTCCTGTAGAATTTTATGGGCTTTTCGCTCTTGAAAATGACGCAGTGTTGGGTCCTTCTCAATACAAACAGCCGGTTCTGAAGAAGTTTGTGTCCTCCAGGAGCGTCTTTTCGTTTTTTAAAACGAATGTCTTGACAAAATGGAAGATACTCTGTTGGTCACCCGCTTGTACTGGTGCAGTAAAAAACTAGGGATTTGACTTTGAACGTGGGAAAACAATTATTGTAGAATCAAACGGTTATACGAAGTGAGGCGATTTGTCTTGGGGAATTTCTTAAGAACGCCCAGGGTTGTGAAATAGAAATTTTCCTATTCACTCCGTTTCTATTACATTTTTTGAACAGGAGATCGGGATGATGCACATGTCACGGTTGTTTGCTGGCCCTGCCAGGCCGTTTCGAATTGCCCCTCCGTGGGGTTTCCTTGTCCTATTTGTAGGATTGGGAATGGTCGGTGGATTTTTGGGAAATGGGTGGTTTGTCCCCGCCCAAACGCAAGCGGCTATACCCGGAGCGTTCATTGAAGGTTTTTCAGAAATTGTTGAAAAAGTCGGTCCGGCTGTGGTCAACGTGGCAGTGACTGGTGGGGGTGGACCATCTAGAGGCTTACCTCCCGGACCTTTTGGTGGGCCTCCCGGCGGAGGACCCCCTGGAGGCGGACCTCCTGGTGGCGGACCTCCCGGTGGTGGTCCCGGCGGACCTCCAGGTATGAGTGCCGGATCAGGGGTAATTATTGATTCCCGCGGATATATTCTGACCAATAACCACGTTGTGGAAGATGCGAGTGATATCAAGGTGTCTTTTCAAGATGGACGAGAGATGTCAGCAACGGTTGTCGGGACTGATCCGAAGACCGACCTAGCCGTCATTAAAGTCAAACTTGAAAATGGCCCGCTTCCTTCAGTGGCCTGGGGAGAATATGAATCCCTTCGAGTTGGAGATGTGGTATTGGCTCTCGGGAGTCCCTTCGGATTACGCAATACCGTGTCGTTGGGAATTATCAGTGCCCTCGGCCGAGGGAGTGTCGGTATTACGGAATATGAAGACTTCATTCAAACGGATGCCGCGATTAACCCCGGAAATTCCGGTGGAGCCCTGGTGAATATGAAAGGGGAGCTTATCGGGATCAACACGGCCATTTTTTCCAGAACGGGTGGTTCCGAAGGCGTGGGATTTGCCATCGCAGTCAGTATTGCGAAGGATATCGCTGCAAGCCTGATCGAAACGGGGAAGGTGGTGAGAGGATGGATGGGAGTGGCCATTCAGGAATTAACGCCGGCCTTAGCGCAATCTTTCCAACTACCTGAAGGTCAACAGGGTGGGGTATTAATCAGTGAAGTCCATGAAGATGGCCCTTCCGCAAAGGCTGGACTTCAACGTGGGGATGTCATCCTTGAATACGGAGGTGAAGCCGTCAAGGATGTCAATCATCTTCGTAATATCGTTGCCCGAACAAAGGTCGGAAAGAAAAAAGAAATTAAAGTGTTACGCGAGGGCAAAGAGACCATGCTGACTCTGGAACTGGGAGAACGGCCTTCCGATCAGGCACTGGCAAAGACTGGCCCGGTAGAAGAAGAAGAGAAAGCTCCGGCTATGGCTAAACTGGATAACGTATTGTCGGGAATGACCGTCGCACCAATTAGTGGGGAAAGCCGGAGTGAATTCAATATTCCTGAACAAATCAAAGGTGTGGTCGTCTCGAAAGTCGAATCAGGCAGCGCTGTTGAGGCTGCGGGTATTCAGGTTGGTGACGTCATTCAAGAAGTGAGTCGCCAAAGCGTGAAAACGATTGACGACTTCAAACAGGTTGCGTCAAAAATTGCCAAAGATGAGTTGGCCGTATTGTTGGTCAACCGGCGCGGCAATAATCTGTTTATCGCAGTGAATCCTCAATAAGGGATAGGTACTGAGGGGGGCGACCGAGCCCCCCTCGGATTTTTGTGGCGCAGGACTCACATGGCCAAACAAAGCAAAATAGGTTCCTGGTTTGAAGAGAAAGTCTTTAAGCCATTGGAAGACAAAAAAATGCCCGTCATGGAGCATTTGCATGAGTTCCAATGGCGACTCACGCGTGCGGTCATTGTGATGGCCTGTGTGTTTGTCGGGACATTTTTTTATGCGGATACGCTGGTGTCCTGGCTACGAATCCCACTGCAAAATTATTTCATTTTAGATTCATGGGAATGGATGCCATCGGATTTGCCAAAAATTCCCTTTGTCTTCCTCTCCCCGGCTGAAGCCTTATGGCAAAATGTGAAAGTGGCCGGGTTATGTGCAGTTGTCTTGTCGACCCCTCACTGGTTGTGGGAAGTCTGGCAGTTTGTTCTTCCAGGTTTACATGCCCAGGAACGACGGTTTGTCGGACCTTTCACCGCCATTAGCACCGTGGCTTTTTATTTGGGATTGACTTTCTGTTTTTTTGTCGTGTTGCCTTTCGCGTTGCATTTTTTGATTTCCTATGGGTTGGCTTCGGGATTTATTGCACAAATTTCTATTGCCAATTATGTGGGTTTTATTCTGTGGTTCATGTTGGTTTTTGGACTGATATTTGAAGTTCCGCTCGCGTTGACCTTGATGGCCAAACTAGGGTGGGTGGATGCTCCTGTATTACGAAAATACCGGAAATGGGCATTTCTGGGATCCTTTCTCTTCGCGGCTATTCTTACGCCCACGCCTGATCCATTTAACCAATGTATTATGGCCATCCCCATGTATTTCTTTTATGAAGTGGGTATTATCAGCGCCCAAGTCTTTGGCAAGAAAAAAGCTCCAGACAGTGAGGATGTGGGGGCATCCGCTCCAGCTTCTGGCGCGCCGGCAGTTCGGCGTCCTCCATTAGCCCCACAACCAGTGGGAGCCGGGTCTGGTGGGGATGAGGAATATGTCGATGTTCCGGACTCAGGTCCGCGGTAATATGAAATCCAGCAGAGGCATTTGATGATTCAGGTGGCTGTGGTGTTGATCAGCAGCAAAATACAGTCAGGCCAAAAACCCGATGAGAATCGGAAACCTTTGGAAAGGATCTTGACGAACCACCAATTGACCCTTTTATCCTATGATGTCGTGGCGGATGATCGTCAGGCCATTTCCCACCAATTGGACACAATTTGTGGGACGACCGCGCCTCATATCATTTTGACTCTTGGGGGAACGGGTGTGCGACCAGCCGATTGGGCGCCTGAGGCAACCAGAGACGTGATTGAAAAAGAGATCCCCGGCATCGGAGAAGCCATGAGGGCTGAAAGTCTTAAAAAAGTCAGGACGGCCATGCTCTCACGCGGAACGGCTGGAATTAAGGGGACCACACTGATTGTGAATTTGCCCGGAAGCGTAAACGGCGTGCAGGAGAATTTAAATATCATTCTACCGCTGTTAGAGCATATGGTGGAGAAAATGGGAAGTATGGCCACGTCATGATCTATGGGTGTGGCCGAATTTATATTATCCAAACTATCATCGTAGTGGATGTATGTGGAGGGATTCATGGCAACTGAACTGAATATGATTCAACCATCCTCGAGTTCGAGTGGGGATGTCTGTACCTATATGTGGGCGTGTGCCATTTGTGATGAAACCGAAACCTGCCAAAAGGACCGTGAAGGCCATAGTCGCTGGCTGGTCGGAAAGCGCATGGAGCGCATTGATTACAAAATATTGGTCATGAGCAATAAGGGCGGGGTGGGAAAAAGCACGATGACCACCAATCTCGCCATTAGTTTGGCCCTCAAAGGCTATGAAGTGGGAATATGCGACATGGATATTCATGGCCCCAATATTCCCAAAATGGTGGGAGCCGAAGGCCAGAAACTCAAAATCAGTACAGGCGGCGGAATTATTCCGCATCAAGCCTATAATCTGAAAATCGCCTCCATGTCATTTCTTTTGCAAAATTCAGATGATCCCATTATCTGGCGGGATGCGTATAAGTTTGAATTCATCAATCAACTGCTAGGTGGAGTGGAATGGCAAGACCTTAATTTCCTGCTGATTGACCTGCCGCCAGGGACCGGGAATGAATCGGTAACGACGATTGATCTCATTGGTGATGTCACGGGTTGCGTCATTGTGTCCACTCCACAGGAAGTGGCCCTGTTAGACTCCCGGAAGTCGGTCACCTTCGCAAGGGATAGTGAGCTTCCCATTATTGGTATTGTGGAAAACATGAGCGGGTTAGATTGTCCCCATTGCCACCAATCCATTGAATTGTTTCGAAAAGGGGGAGGTGAAGCCTCGGCCGCAGACATGGGCGTCCCCTTCCTCGGTCGCGTGCCACTGGATCCGGAAATGGTTCTCCAATGTGATCGTGGCGAGCCCTATGCGCTGTTTCATTCGGATCTTCCCACGGCTGACGCCATCCACGGCATTGCGAACAAAGTCGAGGAGTTCTGTAAGAAGAAAGATTCCCTGGTAAAAGTGTCGGCCAGGCCGGCTCCATTCAAAAAGGCCTAACCTGTCGCCCAAAGGCCGTTGCGATGCGTTATCTGACTATTTGATTTGTACGCCAGAGAATGGTCGAGTGTCCAAGCATGAATTGAAAGTGTACTGACTGCCATAATGAAATGAAAAAACATATGTGTTGTGTGCTTGTGGCGAGACTCTGAATGGAGTGTCGCCGTCTTCAGAGAACCACTTCAATCTTCCGCATGATTAGGCAAGACACATGGATGAGCTTACTTCGTTAACTTCTGCCCAACAAACTGTCCTGGATGCCGCGCATCCCTTGGGCTGTGAAAAAATCGGGCTCCTTGATTCCCTGGGGAGGGTATTGGGAGAAGACATTCTTGCCCCACGATCCAATCCTCCATGGGACAATTCGGCGATGGACGGCTTTGCGGTCCGGTGGGCTGACATTAAGCAGGACTATGCCATCACTCGCATTCCCGAATTAAACATTGTGGAAGATGTCGCCGCAGGGGCCGTGGCCACGAAAACCGTCGGTCCGGGAGAAGCGATTCGGATCATGACCGGAGCCCCTATGCCGGCCGGAGCAGATACCGTCGTGCGGGTGGAATACACGGAGCCTTCAGGGGCAAAGGTTCGTATCATGAAGACTGAAGCCGGTCAGGGTTCTAACATCAGACCAAAAGGAGAAGATGTCACGGAAGGAGAGTGCATCATTCCGAAAGGGACCCAACTGCGTTCCGGGGAAATCGGCATGTTGGCCATTCTGGCCAAATCGTTTGTCCTTGTGTCGCAACGTCCTCGAGTGGCCATTCTTTCTACAGGGGATGAGTTGGCGGATCTGGATGAATCATTTGATGAGCATAAAATCGTCAATTCCAACAGCTATGGTATTGCTGCTGCGGTTCAGGAGTCGGGCGGAATCCCTGTTCTCTTGGGAATTGCCAAAGACAACCCTGATTCCTTAAAAGACAAAATCCGACAGGGGCTCACCTGTGATATTTTGGTGTTATCGGGGGGAGTCTCCATGGGAGATTATGATTTTACCAAGCCGGTGTTTGCCGAACTCGGGGCAGACATGAATTTCTGGAAATTAGCGATTCGCCCCGGACAGCCGGTAGCCTTTGGAAAAATTCAAGGGAAATTGGCGTTTGGCTTGCCGGGAAATCCCGTTTCTTCGATGGTGACCTTTGATCAACTCGTGCGGCCGGCCATGTTGAAAATGGGCGGGCATCGGAAGTGGGAACGGCCGGTGGTGAAGGCACTTTTTCAAGAAACGTTCTCCAAACATACGGACCGGCGGCATTTCCTTCGCGGCATTCTTCAACAGGAAAACGGCGTCCTCACGGTCCGAACGACCGGAGGGCAGGGGTCCGGCATCCTCACCTCAATGGTGAAAGCGAATGGATTTATTGATGTACCGGAAGAGGTCGAATCTCTGAAGCCAGGCGATTGGGTGAACGTCCAATTATTATCACGAAATTTTTAAAAGAAATACGACATATTTTCCATCAGTCACACTGTCTATTTGGCAGAATTCGACCTTATAGAAGGGAGTACAGGCTTCATCATGACACCTCCCATTTTGGGTTTTGTTGGCCGCTCCAACAGTGGCAAAACGACCTTGATTGAACGGCTCATTCCGGAACTGACTCACGCGGGTTATCGAGTGGCCACCATCAAGCATGCCGGGCACGGGTTCGATCTGGATACTGAAGGCAAAGATAGTTGGCGCCACAAACGCGCTGGGGCCAGTACGGTCATAGTGTTATCAAAGGGTAGCCTGGCCATGTTTGCTGATGTTCCGGAAGAACTTCCTGTCGACCAAGTCCGTGACCGATTCATCAATGGAGAAATCGATTTAATAATTGCCGAAGGCTGGAAAAGCCAGGGGTTTCCGAAGGTAATCGTGGTGCGCGAGCAGCTACAGGAAGTGGATGTCTCGTTAGATGGTTTAATGGCGGTGGCTTCTATGAAACGCATTGAATGCTCGGCTCCCTGGTTTGATCGGGATGACGTCCAAGGGCTGGCGCAACTGATCATGAAAAAGTTTCCCCTTCAAAGGGGTTCGTAACGTTCATGGGAAAAGGCCTGACCCTCATTGCGGCCACACTCCTGGTGCTGGCCTTAGGAGGGGCTGCGGCTATCCCGCTGACCAATCAGCCCACCTTCTGTGCGAGTTGTCATACCATCAGACCATCCTACGATTCCTGGATACAATCCAGTCATAAAGATGTCACCTGTGTCGATTGCCACGTGCGTCCAGGCATTTCCGGGTTTATTCAGGATAAAATCTTTGCCGGAATAGAAGACGTCGCGATCACAGTTTTCGGAACCCCGACCGAACCGCATAATCTTGAATCCCATGTGTCTTCTTCTGTGTGTATCAGTTGTCATCGAGCCATCTTGCGGGTGACGGAAGTCTCTGTGCGGGATTTGCCCCCACCGGTCAAAGATGTCGGGTTGATCATGAATCATCGGGAACACATGGAGGCCTTTGAGAAACGCGGAAAAGGGGAGGGGTGTACGACCTGCCACGGGCGGGTCGTGCACGGAGCGCCAATTAAAACGTATCCCATTGTGATTCCGCGCGGGCATGTCAAGCTCGATGATCAACCACATGAGCCAGATCATCCAAAAGACTCGGTGCTCTGGAAGGCGAACATGGCCGATTGTCTTCGTTGTCATGATGGGGAACAGCGTTACGAGGGTGAAGTGCTGAGTGATCGCTGTGAAACCTGTCACCTGCCCGATAAAATCGGTGGGTTTTTGTTTTAATGCCTGCCTCAGATTCCATGGCTTCCCCTGTCGTTGAGGTTCGAAACCTCACCAAGCGGTTTCAAGGCTTTACCGCCGTGGATAATATTTCTTTCGATATCAAAAAAGGTGAAATACTCGGGCTCCTTGGGCCGAATGGCGCCGGCAAAACTACCACCATTCACATGTTGTTAGGGCTGATCACGCCGACGGTCGGCACCATTCACATGTTTGGGCTGGATCTGGCCACACATCGGGAAACCATTCTGAAACAGGTGAATTTTTCCTCCACGTACATTTCGATGCCGTTTTCCTTAACGGTAGAGGAAAATCTCAAGGTCATTGCGAGGCTCTATGAACTCAAGCATATCCAGCAGCGCATTGATGATATTGTCAAAAAGTTGGAGATGGAGGACATTCGGCATCGACTGACCAGAAAACTATCTTCCGGTCAAATGTCGAGGCTCACCCTGGCCAAAGCCATCATGACCGAACCTAAAGTGCTGTTTCTCGATGAACCCACCGCGAGTTTGGATCCTGATATCGTCAATAAAATTAAATCGTTCTTGAAAGAATATCAACGCTCGGAAGGCCTGAGTATTCTCTATACCTCACACAACATGCGGGAGATGGAGGAAATGTCCGATCGGATCATCTTCCTGCAACGGGGCAAAATTGTGGCGGAAGGTACCGCCTCCGAAATTATTCAACGCTACGGCCAACGAGATCTGGAAGAGGTTTTTTTGAAACTGGCCAGAGAGCAAAAGGGTCCATGAGTCTCGGGCGTATCCTTGCATTATTATCCCGTCATATGTATCTCTACAAGCGAAGCTTTGCCCGGTTGCTGGAGATTTTTTATTGGCCGTTTTTAGATCTCGTGGTGTGGGGATTTATCACGATTTATCTGGAGAAAGTTGGGATGTCGCTGCATGGCGCCCTCTCATTTTTTCTTGGAGCGCTGATCCTCTGGGATGTGTTGTTTCGCGCGCAGCAGGGAATTGCCGTCTCATTTTTAGAAGAAATGTGGGCACGAAATCTGATGAACCTGTTTGCCAGTCCGTTAACGATCGGAGAATATCTCGTTGCCACCATGACCATGAGTGTGCTGAAGGTCACTGCTGTGGGCGGGTTGATGATGCTTTTCGCCTGGGTCTTTTATTCATACGACATTCTCCAGATGGGCTTTTCCTTGCTCCCTTTCGTTCTCAATCTGGTCATATCAGGTTGGATTATTGGCGTGCTTACTACATCTATCATTATGCGCTTTGGGCAACAGGCCGAAGTGCTGGCCTGGGGCATGGTCTTCCTTTTTCAACCCATCTCCTGTGTGTTTTACCCCATTGAGGTCCTTCCCCCTGTCCTGCAATCTATTGCCTGGATGGTCCCTCCTGCGCATATCTTTGAAGGGATGCGTGGGGTCCTCACTACCGGTAACGCCCCGGTGACTCATCTGCTTTGGGCCACGGGCCTTAATTTTGGATTCCTGGTGATCATCGTGGCGTGGTTCTATCACACCTTTAATATCTGTAAAGATCGCGGCATGCTGGTTCGAGTTGGAGAATAGGTTCTTCGATTAGGCTGGTCGTTTGTCATCATTTTCCTCTGTGTTACGTAAAGAAGTCAAAGTTGAAATCGGTCTCAAAACCTGGTCCTCTTTAGCGCAAAAAATTAAAACTTTACAGTAGTAGTTTTATCCAATTTGAAGTAAAAAATTTCTTTCGAGTGAATAGCAAGATTGAAGGGAATCTTTGGTTTTAACAGAAGGGGAAGTCGGTTCGAGAGTCAGTGCGTCGGGGAAATCAAGCGAAGGGATCTGAGCCAAATGGTGAGTTTAGCCGGCTCCTCAAGGATATCAGCGCGGGGATTGGGGACCATGTATTCTCGGAGCCATACTCATGCCTTCCTGTATGGTATGTCCATTATTACCATTATTATCAGTAGTCCAATAGAACCTACCCAAGCCATCCGGATCACGATCGATGCTCTGCCCCTTGCCGTCTTTGCCTACCATTTCTTCTTCTAACTGGCCTTCCTCCACAAATCGCGTACGAAAGACATTCGGCAATTGCTGGGTATTGTCCGGTTGATCAGTATTCTCTCGTTCGAATTCCTTAATTATGCTGAGACCTTGTTTGGTACGTTTCCATGCCTCAAAGTCACGCCGACATTGCTCCAGATCTAATTCGCACCAGACGAAATGCTTATCATCCAGTGTGCTGAGATAGAGATCCACCTGTTCATCAAGGTTATTATGGGACGAATGCTGTGAGGCGCAGGCCCCAAGGAGTACAAAGAAACCTACAACACCAAGGATGAAATTATTTCGCATTTCCACCTCCGATAGCTCACCCTATCGGTTGGATGCGAATATCCTATATGCATGAACGACACGGTAAGCATGTTGTGTGAAAATCGGATAGTTTAGAGGTGAACCGTTTTCGTTTTTCGACATTTTTGATGATAGGAACGGGTTTACTTGATCTTCATCCTGTTTCCTGAACAGGGTTGTTAAAAGCTTTGGACTTGCTTCGTTTCTGTGGAGCACATGATCCCCCTCATTCAAAAACTGTGTTTGATTTTCTGGGCTGAAATGACGAATGCAACAATTGGCTCCCCAGGCTGCCAGGTCGTTGACTCAAACTCCCTAACTATGCGATTTTCCTATCATGCGCCCGTAGCTCAGTTGGATAGAGCACCGGCCTTCTAAGCCGGGGGTCGCAGGTTCGATTCCTGCCGGGCGCACCACCTACACCAAAACAATCATGTCGTTGCAAGACCTCATCTAACGGATCCAATTGCATCCTCAAGCTTGGTTCCAATTACCCACTATTTGTTAATCCTCACTTTGGGTCATCCATTCGGACTCTTTGTTACAGATTAATTGAAGGTGCGCTTGGCTTAGATGGGTATGCCACTTCCTGAGGGCATCCTCATTACCCTCGGGTTGCAATGATGGTAAAAAGAATAATCCTTTCTTGGATTTAACCATCTGCATCCCGCCGGAGAAGGTTGTTGCTTTTGTTCATTCAAGAAAGTCTCCCGGACCCCCATTCAGCCACGATCAAGGTCTACCATCCTTAACCCGCGATTAGCTCACTAGAATGAGTAAAAAAGGGGAGTTATATGAATATGGTCATTGTCACGCCTCGGTTCCTCCCAAGAATGATTCCGGCAGGGTGTTCCAAAAATCATTCAAAATCCTCCCATGGGGCTAAATGGGTTGGTCCACTGTGCTTCCATCTTTTGCTGAAGTTATCCCTAAAATACGGTCAACAAACTGGAGGGTTCTCTGTCAGTACCTTCAAATGGCCGGATCATATACAGAAGAGGTGAAGGCGAAGATGTTTTTTGACCTGCTCGATATTTAAAAAGCCAGCAGCCCATTCCGGCTGGACACGTTTTCGAATGAAACTTTACTTCTGAATACTTATGGCATGGCTATGAAACTCGATCCTTCTTTTTCACAACTCACCAAAATGAATATTGGATTGATGATTTAGCAGGAACGCCAGGAATCACTGTTGAAGAAAAAAGCTACAATAGAGAATGGAGTATAAAAGCCTTTCCCCTCAAGGGCTCAGTTTATTTTTTAGACTACTGCAATCAAAGGGATGTTGTTGAATCGAAAGCAATATCTGGATGGGTTGAGTGCGAGGCTTTGTATTACCCAGGGTCGGTTGGGGAATCTGATTATTGTGTCTTCTTTTGAGATCAGTAAATTTTTACTGTGTGATTGCCGAAAAGGTCAATAAGAGGAAGTCTGAAATGCTGACTGTCAGGGAACATGTTCGCCGGGATACAAAGGTTCTGGAGTTATCTGGTCGTTTTGATTATGACTCTAAGCTTGGCCTCGAAGTGGCCATTCTGGGTGCTCAGGAAATAGGATGCCATCATATTATTCTCAATTTCTCGAACATTACCTGGATTGACTCGATGGGATTGGGGCAGATGTTTCTTTGGTATCAGCGGATGAAGTCCGATCGCATTCGATTGAGTATTGTGAGTCCTCAATCCCATGTATGAGAATTGCTTGAATATGCTAACCTGCCTCAGGTCATTCCCATTTATCAGACCGAGGAAGAGGCTGTCAGAGACAGTGTGCGCTGACTCCTGTTTTTTCTTTCTATTATTTTTTAAAATTTTCTCATCCAGCCTCCTTTATTTATTCCGAAAGCCGTAGTTGCCCGGGATTCCTTCGCTCATCCTTCGCTTGTTTCGAGGGCATTAGGGCGGATGGATTGGAACGTCCACCACTGGTTCCTTCGAGCCTGTCGCTCACGAAAAATTCTGTGGTCTACAAGAACCCTGCCTGTATGATGGGGTTCGACTCCATTCCAATCTAAGTTTTGTAGAATTTTTTGTTGACCGTTAAACAGTGGAGATTTCTATTTACATAATATGAAGGCGAGGGGATACAAAAATCCCCTGTGAGTTTGACCCACAGGGGAGATTATGTAAAACCTTGCTATGAATCGACGGTTATTTAAATCGACGGTCAAATTCCTTCACGACTTCATTTGTGAGATCTAACCCATCTCTACTGTACAGCACAATTTTTAGCGTGTTCTCACTACCTTTATCAATGACTACATCAAAGCCATGGCGTGCGGCGACGGCGCTTGTGGCCTCTTCGATTTTCTTCATATATTCCTGAACCAGGTCTTTTTGTTTTTGCCCGAGTTCATTCTGGAAATCCTGACCTTGTTTTTGCCAGGCTTGATATTTTTGTGCAAACCGTTCTTGTTTGCGTTTTTGCTCCTCCTCACTCAGCTTGGAGTTGGACTCTGCGGCTTTGAGTTCTTCCTGAAGACTCTCCAATTCCTTTTGATCGTTTTTCATCACGGTTTCTCTGGCTTGGGCATGTTCCTTTAAAGCCGCCAAGGCGCGGCTTCCCGCCTTTGACTTTTCAATCACGGCTTGAGGATCAAGGACACCGACGCGAAAGGAATCTTTTCCTGCGGCAAAGGCGGGCTGTTCAAAAGCCACACTCAGGATACAGATACCGGTGATGAATAGGACCCCAACAATTTTTGACAAACCATTCACACACATCTTCTTCATGCTTTTCCCTCTAGCGTTTAAAGGATGATCCTCCATTCGGGCTGAGATGCCGAAGAGGCTGAAATTCCGAGTAAACCTGATGACAGTACCGACGGTAGGCGGAGCTGTCAAGAGTCACAACTCCTTGTGGATAAACAGTATTGCCGTTGCCTAGGGCTCTGATATCTCTCGCTGCCAAGAGGCAAAAGATATTCGCTCCTCATGAGGAGAAGGTCGAATATGGGTTCGTTGCGAGGGCTGATCACTTTGATAGATGAGATCATATGTTCGGAGGGTCTGAGGAATTAGGGCTGCAATTTAAGTTTGGTTATGGTGGGGACTGGATTCCGGTGATTGTCAGAATGTTGCACAGATGTCCCAGGCCAATGCATCTGCGTGAGGAGTTAGGACTTACTGCTCGATGAAGAAGCCACGGATCCAGTGGAGGCACTGGAACTGGACGATGTCCCTGATCCCGAAGCCGTCCCTGATCCCTTAGACCCATCGGAAGATGCGGATGGGGTGGTTGTTGAACTGGACCCACTATCAGAGCTGGTCGAACCGGCCTTGTTGTCTGTTTTGGATTCGCTTGTACTGGTGTCAGCGGGTTTCCCTTTGTTCTCTGATTTACTCTCGGGCGCTTTGAGTTTGTCCGAGTAGTCCGTGACATACCATCCCGATCCCTTGAACATGATGGCGGGAGCTGAGATGACTTTAGTGACGGGTTCAGCTTTGCCACAACCACAGGATAATTGATCGCAGGTTTGAATAGGAGGATCAGACATTTTTTGTTGAATTTCAAATCGCTCACCGCTACCGGTGCATTGATATTCATAAATGGGCACGGGATACCTCCAGAAAGTAAACGTCAATTAAGGGGAATGGTAACCATACGTGTATAAAGGATAAGGCTGATTCTGTTCAGGTCAAGGTTTGGTGGTGCCCGAATTGAAAAAAATGAAACTCTGGGCGGAGAGTAAAAGGCTATTCAAGTTTAGCTACGGCCTCGGTAAGGTGCTGTAAGCCCTCTTCAATGACCTCCAAGGTTCCGGTATAGGAAAACCGCAGATGCGTGGGACTGCCAAACGGTTCACCAGGGACGCACGCCACTTGGGCTTCTTTAAGAAAAAAATTGGCAAATGCCAACGGCGTGGACAAGGATTCTCCCTTGAACCGACGGCCCAGGAGTTGAGCAACGCTCGGGAAAGCATAGAATGCGCCTGCAGGCATAGGACAGTGAATACCCGGGATCCGATTTAACCCTTCGACAATGGCCTTTCGTCGCATATCCAACTCCTTCACCATGTGTTCAATGAACGCATCTGCCCCCCGGATGGCCCCAACCGCTGCTTTTTGGGAGATGGAGCTGGGGTTTGAGGTGCTTTGGCTTTGGATGTCACCCATGGCTTTAATCAACGTCTCGGGGCCGGCGGCATAGCCAATCCGCCAACCCGTCATGGAATAGGTTTTTGACACCCCATTCACAATGATGGTGTTCTTGGCAATGTCTGTTCCAAGTGATGCGATGCTATGGTGTTGGTGCCGGTCGTAAACCATCTTTTCGTAAATTTCATCAGAAATGATGAGCAAATCATGTTGAAGCGCTATCTGGGCAATACCTTCCAACGTTTTCCGGTCATACATGCTCCCGGTCGGATTACACGGAGAATTCAGAATTATCGCCTTCGTGCGATCAGTGACCGCGGATTCCAGCGCCTTCACGTCAATGGCATAGCCTGAGGATTCGGAAGTGGGCAAAAAAACAGGCTTGGCGTCTGCCACGAGGATTTGTTCAGGATAAGAGACCCAATAGGGTGCGGGAATGATCACTTCATCTCCGGCCTCAAACAATGCCAATGCAAGATTGAATAGGGTGTGTTTGGCTCCACACGATACCAGGATTTGCGATTTTGAATAGGTCAGCCCCTGGTCACGCTGAAATTTTTCAATGATGGCCTCTTTTAGATCATCAATACCGGTGACGGCCGTATACTTGGTGAAGCCGGAGCGAATGGCTTGATAGGCGGCCTCTTTGGCCTCTTCAGGAGAATCCAGGGAGGGTTCTCCAGCAGTAAAATCGAAGACCTGCTGCCCTTGCGCGACCAGGGCTTTCACCGTTGCGGAGAGTTGCAACGTGGGGGAGGGGGTAATGCGGGTCGTTCGCGAGGCAAGGTTCATTTGGCATTTCTCCGTAATCGACCCTGGAGCCATTCGGCAACCTCGGGATGAAGAAAATGGTGGAGGGGACCGCCAACCGAGGCGACCTCTTTGACCATGCTGGAGGTGAGATAGGAAAATTCCTCACTCGACATCAGGAAGACAGTTTCCAGACTAGAGTCAAGTTTTCGGTTCAGCAGGGCCATTTGAAATTCATGTTCGAAATCTGACACGGCTCTTAGTCCACGAATAATGGCCAAAGCCCCGCGTTTCCTGACGTAGTTCACCAGTAAGCCGTCAAACGGTTCAACCGTGACACCCTTGAGGTCACTTGTGGCGATTTTGGCCAATTGGACTCGTTCGTCTAAGTCGAACAATGGGGCTTTTCGAGGGTTGGGAGCCACGGCGACGATCACCTGCTCGACCAGCCTGAGGCTTCGAGCAATGACATCGGTATGGCCCCGGGTAATAGGATCAAATGTCCCTGGATAAATGCCAATAGTCATTGGTCAAAATCTTTTACGGTCGGAGAAACGGGCCGGTAAAACGTCAACGCCGTATCCCCATAGCGGGCGGTTCGGATGAGCGACCATTTCCCAAGGGGAATTGGAGGAGTGGTTTTATGGAAATGTTCATAAATGAGTCGACCGGTTGGGGCCATGACGTCCGCTTCTTCTAAATGATGCAAGATCTGTTGAACATTCTGGAGCCGGTAAGGGGGGTCCATGAATATCATGTCAAACGGACGCCATCCTACCAAAATTGAATTTTGTATGGCGAGTGACACATCCTCAATGAGGACCTGGCTTGAAGGGCTAACCTTGAGTTGGGTAAGCATCTGCTGAATACTCCTTCCGGCCAATGGATTTTCCTCAACAAAAAGCGCCTTAGTCGCTCCACGGCTTAGGGCTTCCAGCCCCACTGCTCCTGTCCCCGCGAATAGGTCAGCCACGGTGGCATCCTGAATCTGGCCACCCAGTATAGAAAACAGGGCTTCTCTGGCCCGCTGGGAAGTCGGACGGGTGGTTCGCCCAGGAAGCGTAGGGATTGTTCGACCTTTAAATTGCCCTGCAACGATCCGGATAGAAGATGGTTTCATATGGGAGTGGACGATATCATAGTTCTGGAAACCTCAACAATCTCAATGACAGAATGGGAAGAATCGTTTTTGACGGGGTGAAAAATAGCTGCGTATAGTTCAACCCATTCTCGAATGGCAAACCCTGGTATTATGAATATGAATGACCCACAACTCAAAAAAGGGATTCAATCCTGGCCTGAGAAGGAACGGCCCCGTGAACTCCTTCTGAACAATGGCGCTCAGGGTTTATCGGATGCTCAACTGGTGGCCATCCTTCTACGAATCGGTCGACCCGATTCCTCGGCAGTGGATGTGGCATTGGACCTCCTCACCCGGCTTAAGGGACTGCGGGGTTTGGCCAATCGAAGCTTGCAAGAATTGTGTGTTGTTCCAGGAATTGGTCCTGCAAAGGCTGCCCAGATTCTCGCAGCCGTTGAGTTGGGAAAGCGGGCATTGGCGGTTCCGTTAACTGCGGGATTACGGATTCATCATAGCCATGATATTTATCAACACTACTATCCTTTATTGCGTGATCTTCGGCATGAGGTCTTTAAAGCCCTGTTGTTAGATGCCAAACACGGGCTTATCCGAGATGTCACTGTCTCCGAGGGAAGTTTGACGGTGAGTATTGTTCATCCACGAGAAGTCTTTAATCTGGCCGTACGAGAATCTGCGGCAGCAGTCATTTTTGTCCATAATCATCCAAGTGGTGACCCTCATCCCAGCGAGGAGGATCATGCCCTAACCCGTCGACTTATGGCAGCAGGGGAAATTTTGGGTATCCGAGTGTTGGATCACATTGTGATTGGGGATGGGCGCTATGTGAGTTTTGCGGACGAAGGCTTTCTCCTTTCTTCAACGTCCACGTTTGACCATTGATTGCCTCAGCTTCTTTCTCTAGATTTTCTCGATCTCCACTTTTCCCACCGCTGGTTCAATCCTTTGTTCTGAGTAGCTTTTCATGAGAAATTCATGGTAAAAATACGTGGTGTTGTAGTTTCCACTTGCAGTGTCTCCATGTTTGTTTAATTCCTGCATCATAAGGATCAGATATGGCCTCTATCACTCAAAAAGAAGTCGAACATGTCGCCCAATTAGCCCGCTTAGACTTATCGGAAGCGGAAAAACCCATGTTTGCCGACCAGTTGAATCATATTTTATCGTATGTGGATCAATTACAAGGGGTGTCGACGGAGGGAGTCCCTCCCACGGCCTCCGTCGCTCATGAGGAACAGGTGTTCCGTGAGGATAGCCCAAGCGAATGCTTGTCTGTGGAGAAGGCGCTGGCTAATGCCCCAGAATCACATAATGGATTTTTTGTCGTCCCGAATATATTAGGAAAATAGAGCCCACGCGAGATATTGAGAACGCTCGATTTGAGCATGACAAGTAAAATAGGAATTTAATATGTATCGACAATTGTTACGATGTAAAATTCACCGGGCGACCGTTACCGATTCCAGTCTCGACTATGAGGGTAGTTTAACGATTGACGAAGACCTGATGGATCGAGCGGGAATAATGGCCTATGAAGCGGTGATGGTTTCCAATTTGAATAACGGAGAGCGGTTTTCGACTTACGCGCTTCCAGGCACCCGGGGCAAAGGAGAGATCATTTTAAATGGTCCCACAGCCCGGTTGGGAGTGATTGGCGATAAGGTCATTATTTTTTGTTATGAATTATTTAATGATGAAGAAGCCAAGCGGCACGTCCCTCAAATTATCCAAGTCGATCACCAGAATAAAGCAAAGTAACCAATTCCCGTGTGAACGGGTTGCTCCGGTTGAAGGCCTGTTTCTTTCCATTTCCTTTTTACCCACTCATCCCAGAATCGGGTTTGTATGTCTCTATTTAAACTTACGCTAAAAGATCTTCAGGGTAAATTTACCGCTGGCGAGATTAGTGCTGTGGATATCGCCAGGTCTTATTCGCTGCGGCTCAGCCAGGTGGAGCCGAAAATCAAAGCCTATATTACCTTGACACCAAAAGAGACGCTCCTCGAACAAGCCAAAGCGATTGATGATGGACTGAAAGCCTGGCGAAAAACACAACCGCTCATGGGCATGCCATTAGGTATTAAAGATAATATTTGCACAGAAGGGATCCGGACGACTTGTGGATCTCGAATGTTGGAAAACTTTGTTCCTCCTTATGACGCCACAGTGATGGGCCGTCTTCGAACTCACCAACCTTTGATTCTGGGCAAAACCAATCTGGATGAATTTGCCATGGGTTCGTCCACGGAACATTCAGTGTTTGGGCCGTCCAGAAATCCGTGGAATCAAAAGTTTATACCGGGAGGATCCAGCGGAGGATCGGCGGCTGCGGTGGCAGCCGATGAATGTGTGGCGGCATTAGGCTCTGATACCGGCGGGTCAATTCGACAACCAGCGGCTTGTTGCGGTGTGGTTGGGTTAAAGCCTACCTATGGACGAGTGTCTCGCTTTGGATTGGTTGCCTTTGCCTCATCTTTGGATCAAATCGGTCCTATTACCAAAACCGTGACTGATGCCGCTATCATGCTGAATGCCATTGCCGGATTTGACCCGATGGATTCGACTTCCGCTAATCGTGACTGCCCGGATTTCACCAAAGCCGTGAAAAAGAAAGACCTCAAGAAACTCACTATCGGCGTGCCGCGGGAATATTTTTCTGATGGGCTTGATACAGAAGTCTGCGAAAAGGTTCAGGATGCCATACAGGTGTTGCAGGAGTTAGGCGGGACCATTCGAGAAGTGACGTTGCCTTCCACTGAACAGGCCATTGCGACCTATTACCTCATTGCCACGGCAGAGGCCAGCTCTAATTTGGCTCGCTATGATGGGGTCAGGTTTGGGTTTCGTGCCAAGGAATCCCGGGAATTGGCAGAGATGTATCGGAGCACCAGGTCGCAAGGGTTTGGCCCTGAAGTGAAACGGCGTATCATGTTGGGAACCTATGCCCTGAGCGCGGGGTATTACGAGGCATATTATGGGAAAGCTCAAGCCGTTCGCACCTTGATTCAACAGGAATTTGATGCCGTGTTCCAGGAAGTCGATTTGTTGGTGAGTCCGGTCATGCCGACGCCCGCCTTTCAATTAGGAGAGCGATTGGACGATCCCCTGCAAATGTATTTGTCCGACATTTATACGATTCCTGCGAGTTTGTCCGGACTCCCAGCGATGTCGGTTCCCTGTGGTTTGAGTAAAATGGGACTTCCTATCGGATTACAACTGATGGGGCGTCCGTTTGAAGAAGCCATGGTCTTGCGTGCGGCCTATGCCTATGAACAAGCCACAGACTGGCGAATGAAACGACCCGTGATTCGGTCATGAAAGGATAGCGAGGTATGGTGGATTTGGCAGCGATCATCATTGCCGTGGCCTTTGTGGTCTTGGTGGGCTACCTGGTTCCAATGATTCTTCAAGTGAAACGCACCGTGGGGCAATCAGAACGTCTGCTGATTCGCCTGAACCATGAGTTGCCGGGAATATTGAAAGACGTCAAGGGGACCAACGAAAACATTTTAACTTTAACGGATCAAGCCAGGCTTGGCATGGATCGGGCCACCATTTTCTTGAATGCAGTTGGAGATGTGGGGGAAACCGTCAATCAGGTCCATCAGACTGTTCGCGGGAAAGGGGGTGCCCTTGCTGTGGGCGTTTCCAGTTTACTTGCCGGACTCAAAGCAGCCAGTTCGACTATCAAAAAACGTGTACATAAAGAACAAAAAGGAGGGCCATCCTATGGCAACTAATCATTCAGGTGCATCAGCAGGATCGGTTGCGTTGGCATTTTTAAGTGGAGCGTTATTGGGAGCCGTGACGGCGATCATGTTAGCTCCTCAGCCGGGAAGAGATTCCCGAGAACGAATCACGGGCTATGCCCGGCGAACGGGTGAAGATTTGCGAGACATGAAGGAGCGGGCCACTGATGCGGTAGAGGATGTCGTTGGTCGTGGCCGTGAACTGGTGGAAGAAATTTCCTGTGCCGTGCGAGAAGCCTTAGATGCGGGCCGGGATGCCATGCGCCGTGAACGTGAAATGAAATCCCTGGATTAAAATTCAAAAAAAAGACGAAATCGAGAGGAGTGGCTCTGCTGCGTTATGGCCTATGAACCAGTTATCGGGGTTGAGGTGCATGCCCAACTCCAAACAAAGACGAAATTGTTTTGTGGCTGTCCGACTTCTTTCGGTCTTCCTCCGAATACGCAGGTGTGTCCAACCTGTCTGGGGTTACCTGGAAGTTTGCCGGTGCTCAATCAACGTGCGGTGGAAATGGCCGTACGCACAGGACTCGCGCTTCACTGCGAGATCACACTGACCAATCAATTCTCCCGAAAAAATTACTTGTACCCTGATCTGCCGAAGGGCTATCAAATTTCGCAATATGATTTGCCGATCTGCGGACCAGGATGGCTCGACATTTCCGTCAACGGGGAGTCAAAACGCGTGCGCATTCGCCGGGCTCATTTGGAAGAGGATGCCGGGAAAAATGTTCACGATGTCCCAGTGGAGGGGAGTGGTGTCGATTTAAATCGAGCGGGGACCCCATTATTAGAAATTGTTACCGAACCCGACTTACATTCGTCCGACGAGGTTGATGCCTATTTGAAAACCCTTCATGATCTTTTGGTCTATCTGGATGTCTGTGATGGGAATATGGAACAGGGGAGTTTTCGTTGTGAACCGAATGTGTCGCTTCGTCCACGCGGGCAGGACGTTCTTGGGACCAAGGTCGAATTGAAAAATATCAATTCCTTCCGTTTTGCCAAAGAGGCCTTAGATTTTGAAATCTCCAGGCAGACAGAGGCATTAACGGAAGGCGAAACGATCCGCCAGGAGACCCGGCTGTGGGATGTTCAAAAAGGGCATACGGTTGTCATGCGAAGCAAGGAAGAGGCCCATGATTACCGATATTTTCCCGATCCTGACTTACTATCCGTCCGGCTGGATGCAGAGTGGATAGAATCGTTGCGTCAGACTATTCCGGAACTTCCGGCTGTCCGCATGAAGCGATTTGTGACGGAATATCATCTCCCTGAGTACGATGCAAAACTTCTGACCGATTCAAAAAACCTGGCCGACTATTTCGAGGCCTGCGTGAAAGACTTTCCCCATCCGAAAACGGTCAGTAACTGGGTCATGGGCGAATTACTTCGTGAGCTCAATACCGCTAACACCGGTCCCGAATCTTCCCCGGTAAGTCCCGAACAATTGGTTGAACTCTTACAATTGGTAGAAGAGGGGACGATCAGCTTAAAAGTGGCCAGAGATCTCTTCCCGGAATTTTATGCGAGTGGGAAAACTCCGGAGCAATTGGTGAATGAAAAAGGGCTGGTCCAGGTTTCCGATGAGGGTGTCCTGGAAAAATTGATAGAGGAGGTGCTGGCCCAGCATTCTGCTCAAGTGGAGCAATATCGTGGCGGGAAGGAAACCGTATTAGGTTTTTTGGTGGGCCAGGTGATGAAGGCATCACAGGGAAAAGCCAATCCTGGCAAGGTCAATGCGCTATTGAAACAGCATCTTGCATCTTGATCTAAGACTCATCTCAGGGTACAAGATTAAGACAGGTGCCATTATTCACGATTTAAAGGAATGACAGTTTCTATGAGTCTTATTCAGAACATGACCTCACGGATGATTCTGGATTCTCGCGGGAATCCAACGATTGAAGTGGACGTGCATCTTGCCAGTGGCGTGGCTGGTCGTGCTGCTGTTCCCTCTGGTGCCTCCACGGGAACCCGTGAAGCCTTGGAACTGCGAGATGGGGATAAAAAGCAATGGATGGGCAAGGGTGTCGCGAAGGCCTTAGCTGGGATTCAAAAGCATATGCTCCCGGCTCTTCGAGGCATGGAAGCCCAGGACCAGGTGAGCGTTGATTCCCGATTGATTAAACTGGATGGAACTAAAGGCAAAACCAGATTAGGGGCCAATGCCACTCTTGGCGTATCGTTAGCCGTGGCGCGGGCGGCGGCACAGGAGCTGGGAATTCCCCTCTTTCGCTATCTTGGCGGGGTTTCGGCTCGGGAATTGCCGGTGCCTATGATGAATATTATTAATGGTGGTGCGCATGCAGATAATGGGCTTGATCTCCAGGAATTCATGATCATGCCCGTTGGGGCGACAAGTTTCAGCGAAGCCCTCAGGATGGGAACGGAGATTTTCCACCATCTGAAGGCCATCTTGAAATCCAAAAACATGAGCACGGCGGTCGGGGATGAGGGCGGATTTGCCCCTGCCGTCCGATCGAATGAAGAAGCCCTGGATTTCATTGTCCAAGCGATTCACCAAGCGGGCTATCGATCAGGAAAAGATGTGGTGTTGGCTCTTGATGCGGCGGCCAGCGAGTTTTTTGAGAAAAAGGTGTATCATGTGCGGAATGGGATTAAACCCAAAATGTCCTCAGGAGAGCTGGTTGAGTATTATGCCAAGTTAGTGAAGCAGTATCCGATCGTCTCCATTGAAGATGGGCTTGATGAAAGTGATTGGACTGGATGGAAGCAGCTTACGGATCATCTCGGGGATCGAGTCCAGCTTGTCGGTGATGACTTATTTGTGACTAATGTCGAGTTTTTGGGACGAGGGATCCGTGAAGGCATTGCGAATGCTATCTTGATCAAAGTGAACCAAATCGGCACACTCACGGAAACGATTGAAGCGATGCGTATGGCCCAACGGGCCGGCTATGGAGTGGTGGTGTCCCACCGATCCGGTGAGACGGAGGATACGACCATTGCGGATTTAGCTGTGGCGTTAAACGCTGGGCAGATTAAAACAGGTTCCCTGTCTCGTACGGATCGTTTGGCCAAATATAACCAGTTACTCAGGATTGAGGAGACGTTAGGCTCAGCGGCCTTATATCGCGGGAAAGCCGTTCTTCCAGTACAAACATAATTTTCTCGTATGCGTCCCAATAATAAAAAACGGGCGTCCACCGGGCTTGGGGGTGATCTGTTGGAGCGCCTTCCAATGGTTGGGGCTTTTTTGATGATGAGTGTGCTCGCGGGGACCATGTTTTTTAATTCTGATGGATTGCCTTTATATTTTCATATGCGGGAAACGCGTCAGCATTTGACGGAACAAATCCAGCAGTTACAAGATATCAATGCCTCGATTGAAGAAGATATCCTCCGTATTCAACGGGACCCGCAACGACTGGAAGAACTGGCCCGAAATCGTTTGGGTATGGTTCGACAGGGAGAAGTGGTGTATCAATTTGTGGAGCCGGTCCCTTCCTCGTTTACGGCCAGACCTTAGCGGCAAGACTTCTTGCGCCATACCCCTGTAACCCTTCATACTCATTCATTGCTGCTTCTTCGGTTTTCCCATACTTGAAAGCTTTGCTATGAAATCAGGCCAATTAGCCATTCTCGGCCGACCCAATGTCGGCAAGTCGACGTTGCTCAATGCATTGGTACGCGAAAAAATCGCCATCGTCTCCGATAAACCACAAACAACTCGAAACCTGATTTTAGGGGTCGGGCATTACCCTGAAGGTCAGCTCATTCTCATTGATACGCCTGGCCTCCATACCCCTCACCATCGCCTGAACACACAGATGGTGGAATCGGCGTTAGGCACCCTGACTCAATCCGATGTGGTCTATATGATCGTGGACAGTCAGGTCTTGCCGGGTCCTGGGGACCGACAAGTCCTGGAGCAGATTATGTCGTCTCATCAAGAGCGACCATTTAAGGGGGTATTTTTATTATTAAATAAAGCCGATGCTGTCGCCAAATCCAGGCTGCTACCCCTTATTGATCAATACCGCACATGGTTTCCGTGGACAGAAATTATCCCCATTTCTGCCAAGACCGGGGTAAATATCCCGCAATTAGTGGAATTAACCTTTGCGTGTCTGACCCCGTGTTCGGAATTAATGTATGACGAAGATTTTTTGACCAATCAGCCAATGCGCCATATGGCTGCAGAGCTCATTCGTGAAAAAGTTCTAGCCCAGACGTACGATGAATTACCATATGCTGTGGGTGTGTTGATCGAGGAATTTCAGGAAGAACCAGGGCTGACAACCATACGGGCCGTTATTCTTGTGGAAAAAACAAGTCAAAAAGGGATTGTGATCGGGAAAAAAGGCATGCGCCTCAAAGAGATTGGTCAAAGTGCCCGGTTAGATATGGAGCGACTGTTCGGCATGAAGATTTATCTCCGGATGTGGGTGAAAGTGCAGGAAGGCTGGCGCGATAATATTCAGGTGTTGAATGAACTGGGATATGGGTGAAAAATTCGTGATAATTTCATCAGTATTCATGTCTGACCTATAGACCGTACTTGTAGATTACTCATGCCGCTCTTAAGAACTCGCGCGGTTATTATTCGAAGCCAACGATGGGGTGATGCTGACAGAATTGTCACTCTGTATTCCGCCGATTTGGGAAAAATTCGAGGCGCCGCACGTGGTGCACGCCGGATGAAGACACGCTTCGGGGGGGTTCTTGAGCCTTTTGGGATTGTTGATGTCACGCTATTTCAAAAAACCCCAGACGCGTTGGGGCAAATTAGTCAAATAGATCTGGTCAGAAACTTTAGAGCTCTACGAGAAGATTTAAATGTGATGGCAGCCGCTGCCAAGATGGTGCATATGGTGGAGATGATTACGGCCGATCGTGATCCCAATCCGGAAATGTATTCATCACTGATATATGCCCTGGAACACTTGGTTCCTGAGAGAGACCTGGGCCTCACCACATTATTATTTCAAATTCATGTGCTGGGCTATACTGGTTTTCGTCCACAAATTGATCGATGTACTGAATGCGGAACTATTGCCTCCCCTCATATGCCTCAGTGGTTTTCTCCTCGATTAGGGGGGATGGTCTGCCACGGTTGTGGTCAACGGGGTATAGGGCGGTTACTGTCAATTTCTAAAGGCAGTTTAGCGTTTATTGAACAAGCTCGACGCCTCCCTATGGCTAGTTTGTCACGACTAAAAGCGATCGGAACGGTCAGGGTTGAGGTGGAGGAGGCGATTGAAGCCTACTTTCAGGCGGTCGTCGGAAAAGCTCTTCCAACATTTGAACAATGGGTCTCCTAATGCCCACCACTCATAAGGACAATCAGGTATGACTTCTCAAGCATCACTGGAACCGACGGATATGGAATGGCTGGATAACGGGGTCTTGGGCATTACGTGGAGTGATGGGCATAAGGGCGTTTACCCGGTTCGGTATTTGCGGCAACATTGCCCCTGTGCGGCCTGTACGGACGAATGGACCGGCGAGTTGCGTCTTAAGCCGGACTCTATCCCACTTCTCATACTCTTGAAGGATATAGAACCGGTTGGGCGCTATGCCTTCCGATTTAAATGGAGTGACGGGCATGATACCGGACTCTATTCCTATACGGCACTTCGCCGCATGTGCCAATGTGATGTCTGCCAGCCCAATAAACCCAAAAGCAAGCAACTCCTCTAGCTTCTTCTGTTTTTCTTTGTCTCAGGATCCGCAGGAAACGCCATCGATGTGCTGAAATGATGGCTCAAAAGACACCTTTTCAAAAAACGCCAACTGGAAACCTGAAAAATTGAGGGAAAAATTAGGGAGGATAGGAGTTTATTCAACCAGGGCTTCCTGGAAAGCAAGAGACACAGGGCGAACAGTGGTCAGTTGTTCCATCGCCTGATTGGCTTTACTGACGTAGAAGGCATATTGAGGTTCCGGGAAATTTTTCAGTATTTCCTGAAATGTGCGCAGTGCCGTTGGCCAATCTGCTGATAATTGAGCGACTTCTGCGAGATGAATTGAGCAGGAGGCAGCCATGGCTCGTGGATCGACAGCCAGGCGGGAACCTCTTGCGGTAGACCATTTTTTCAGAAATGCGGGGACAGGAATCGGAGAGTCGTCCAGTGAGATCGGTTTCGGTGCAGAGGCTAACACGTCAAGATTGGCTTGCATGTGCTGGACATCAGAGCTATTCACACAGTGGTTATAAGCGTCCCAAATCCCAAGGAAATCATGATCCTCCATGGCCAGTTCTCCGGTAGATTTTGGCTGAAGACTCTGGCAGCCTATAACCATGATCGAAAGTAGACTCACCAGGATAAACCTGATATGAGTTGAGACAAGAGGTTTGTGGTTCATATTTAAAATGATTCCTAAGAATTCCTATTTCACAAAAAAGCCAACTTTAAATAAACTCCACAAGGATTACGCAAAATTTATGCTAAAAAACAATTGTGTGGAATGTGAGTTTTTGCCCGTAAAATGACAATATTGACAATATATTGAAGACCCTAACGTATATTAATTACCACAATATGTTGTTTTTTTATCACAGACGTCAGTGCCATTAAAATTAATGTTTTGCTTTAGTTAATGATGGATGTGCCGGTTGGCTGAATTGGATTATTAACGAAATGGTTTAATTTCGTATTCAGCGAACAGCTGCTTTGTTTCTGGATGAAAAGTATAACCTTTCCCTTGATGAATATCTTGATTTTTGAACAGCGGAACGAGTTGCCCTGTAGGATGCAGATACAGCCCTCGAAGAGGAACGGATCGTTTGGCATGGCGGATAAGATGGCAGGGAATAGGCCTGATGGATTGAAGCCATTCAGCCAGATCTTGAGGATTCCCGATAGAGGCTGAGAGAAGAAGAAGCCGTGCTTGGGATGGACACAAAATAATGGTTTCTTCCCACACCACCCCACGCTCTGGATCGGCGAGATATTGGGATTCATCCAGAATAACCAGCCCCAAAGTATGCAGCCGTAAATCAATCTCCCCGCTGGCGGCATCATAGAATAAATTTCTCAAAATTTCGGTCGTCATGACCAGGAGCGGGGCCTGAGCATTGTCACGCCGGTCTCCGGTTAAAATTCCGACTTGATCCGGTCCAAAAAGCTGGGTGAATTCCATGAATTTTGTATTTGACAGCGCTTTGAGTGGAGAGGTGTAAATCACCGTTTGGTTCAGTGCCATCGCTTGCCTGATCGCCTGGATGGCGACATAGGTTTTTCCGCTTCCCGTCGGAGCGCTCACAATGACATCTGAATGCGCCAGATGTTCCACCGCCTCGGTTTGCCAGGGATCCGGAACGAAGGGTTGAGGCTCAGGAACTCCAATCCCTTCCAATATTTGCTTGAGCGTAATCGATGGCGGAACAGGGCCGAAGGTGGGCCTCCTCTTATTGGGACGATTTTTTGCTTGAAAGGGCGAATCAGGAATTTGAGGGCGTGCTGCGGCGCGGGCTTCTTGCGCGGCCAGGCGTTCCTGGCGGATGGTCAGTATCTGCTGCAGTTCGGTTTCGATGGCCAGAATCTGGTCCGGTGGAAAGGCCAGCATTAATTCAACAAGGCGATGTTTCCCGAGACGAAAATGTCGATGGATGCGGCCCCTGGCCATGTGATGTAAATATTTTACCGGTAAATTTTGGAGTTCGCGCTTGAGATCATCATGATGCATGGCGGTACGTTCCCATCTGTGGCTATGGAAGTTCTTGCAGGACTTCCCGGCGCATGGTCACCATCGCGGAGTGGGCGGTATCGGCCAAGCCGGGATGCGTCACCTTGAGTCCATATATTTGGGAGAGAAATTCCAAGGTTCTGGCTAAAAGGCGATACACATCCCCTTCGGCCATGGATGTGGAACGAACCAGTGAAGCCCATGTGAGTTGAGGGTTCCCGATCCAACTTTCCACGAGTGCCGCGACATCTGAGCGCAACAAGGGCGGGGGTTCATACGGGCTCAAGGAATCAGCGACAGCACGCACCTGTGTCAACATGGAGGCCAGTCCAGACGGGAGGCGCATGTAGGATCCTGGGCGATCATCATCATGGGAAATACTCGCCATCACGCCCGCTAACAATCCTGGAGCAATACCCGAGAAGGCCTCCATACGAATCAGTTCTGTGATGAGTAGGGAATGGTTAATACGAATGAGTCTAGCCCATTCACCGTCAGCCGTGAGTTGCGAGTTGGCGGTGATATATCCGAATTTATGGAGTACGTCGGCTTTTTGTTGAAACCGGTGCCACAATCCATCACGGAGAGCTTGTATCGTTTTGGTCAATTGCTGGGATTTCTGGCGAAGTTTCGACGCCAGAGGAAAGTCTTTCTTGCAGGCCGGGTGGGAGGGACAGGTGGGACAGGGAAATTCCTCCGTTAATATTTCTGCGAGAAGCGGATCTTCTGTTTCCTGGGTTTCCGGCAAAATCGGAACGGTAGGCAGACGCGCAGGCAATTGGGAAAGCTCTTTCTTGAGTTGAGCCAGCACCTGAGGCTGACACCAGGGAATAGTGCGAGAGGGCTGAAACTCAAACAGGCGGTCGTAAACCTGAGTGACCGAATGGGCAGGACACTCACCCAAGGTGCCTTTCGCCCGAATCACAGATAACATTGGGGCAAAGGTTCCACGACTTCGATATTGACGGAGAATAATCGCCGGACCTTTTGGCAGTCCGATGAGGCGTCCTGGAGTCAAAAAAGGCAGGCAGGCCGTCAAAAAGGGCGTGTCCTTGGTGACGATAGGATGTCGGTGCGCTTTGCGGCGGCGGGCCAGATCAAAGCCTTTCCACTGAGTGATCCAATCGGCGCATTCCCGGGGTCCATAGGGTGTTAATTGGTCCTTGATCTGATCCAGATGATCTTGATGGATGCTTGATCGTTGATTCAGCTGAAATTGCGCAAAGCTTTTTGCGAGTAATCCCTCAATCTGATCCAGGGAATGGGCCTTCAGCAGATTAAGCACCATGGGATAGGACACCACAAATTGGCTGTCGATCGGTTCCGGATAGCCTGTGAGTCCTTTGCCAAGGATGTTTAAGTCAATGTAAGGAGAGGGAGTAATGACCACCACACCCACCAAATCTTTGCCTCGACGTCCACCGCGGCCGGCCAGCTGTTGAATTTCGCTGTTGGTCAGATCAGTGAAATCCTGCGATTTGCGTACGCTGGATTGGGTAATCACGACGGTTCGTGCCGGGAAATCGACCCCCGCGGCCAAGGTCGTTGTGGCAAACACGGCATCCAACAATCCCTGGCGCATGAGTTCTTCAATCGCAATTTTCCAGGAAGGGAGATGCCCGGCGTGATGAGCGGCGACTCCAAATTCCTGCACAACAGGAATTAAGGGGTGGTGCTCAACACTCGGGAAGTTTTTGATGAATTTCTCCAGAAATTCCCGAATAGCCTCCGAACGTTGAGTCGACATCCTGGCGGAACTGTGGGCGAAGGTATCAATGGCCTCATCGCAGGCCCGGCGAGAGGTCAAAAAGACAATCGCCGGAGTCAAGCGATGCCGACGGAGTATTTCTATGAGATCAACAGGATGAATGGCCGGTGGCATGGATGATGAAATTGTAGCAGGAGTCGGTGGAGGAAAACACTAATATGATACAGGTCGAATAAAAGAAAAGGAACCAGGCCTTTGTCGTTATTATGGGTTGGGGAAGATGCGCCGCGAAGAAGAAACGCTCGTTAAGGTCTGGCATATTGGACCGATAAGGTTTCGTAAGATTATGGCCATTGAAGTTATTATACGTGGAATTCGAGGCGCGACCGTCGTAGATTTTCATGGTCGATTAGATATGCATTCTCGATGGCATGTTAAGGCCATTATTAACCAATGTTGCCATACCGAACAAGAGCATCTGATTCTCAACCTCAAAGGCTTAACGTTTGTGGATAGTGCTGGATTAGGATTTCTGGTGTTGTGCTCCTATCAATTTAGGGAATTACGTCGCAGAATAAGTTGGATTCAGCCACAAGGATGTGTTGGGGAATTGCTTCAAAATCTCCAAATCCATGAACTCATCTCAGTGTGCCAGTCAGAACAGGACGCCTTATCTGCAGTCTCTCCCTCCTAAGTTCTGCTTATTCCAAGTATTCATTAAAATGGTGTTTGTACTTGAATCCATGAGATCCTAACACCGAAGATTCGCAAGAGGCACTCCGTTTCCGGACAGTCAGGGCATTCTCCTACCTCTTTACTTTTCTCAGGCTCTCCCCACACAACGGAGTACCTTGTATCAATCGAAGTCGTTCTCTGCGTGAGTATGATGAAAGTCACCCAAAACTAACCGAACGACTATCCGCTGTCCTTTGGAAAGAAAGAGAGTGACTTGCCCTTGCCAGTGTGGCCTAGAAAACGGCAAGATGATTTTCTGTGAGAAGTCTCAAGGGGTATGGATGAATCAACAGATGCTTCCTTTTAACATCTTAACATCCTCAAAGGCACTCTGCGTGGAGTGAATCGATGACGAAGAGTATGATGATAGAAGGGATGTTGAAATCACTAAATGAGAATACTTTGCAAAATATCGTGTCAGATTGCTTTTATTGACGTCATAATTAGGAGGAAAATTTTACAGTTACCCTTCACTCAACCCCGTAGGTCCAAGCCGAAGTGTTGAGGAATTGAAGATGAAGCCCGCCGGGAACTGAATTTTCACTGTTCCCCGAATTGTGAGTTGATTGTATTTTCCAGTTTAGTTATTCCCTGGTGTCGGTAGTCAGGATTGACTCTTAAGGACAAATGGTGAGGGAGGAGATGTGTATCATGGATGGGTATCGCGTCAAAAGTCAGAAAAGAAAATATATTGACCTATACCTGGTCGTCGTGATTTTTGTGTTGTGGGCTCCGCTGAGCGGAGGGACGGTGAGTGCCTATCAGGAAGAGGAGGTTGCCGGTGGAGCGTCGATCACTGGTGTTATGAAATTTGCTGGATCTGTTCCAACGCCCAAAACCTATAAAGTCACCATGGGAAGCCACCCCGAATTCTGTCAGACTATTGCGGACAAAAAAGGTTATATCACTGTCCCGAAGGTTCGTGTGTCTTCCAAACTGCACTTGGCCGATGTGGTCGTTTTTCTTCAAGAGGTTGACCGTGGGAAACCTCTCCCCAAAGAAGAGCCGATCCTGGCGGTGGACCGATGTCAATTCGTGCCACGAGTCATCGGTACCTTGGCCGATCAAAATCTCCGTATGGTCATGCGGGATCCCATTCTTCATCAGATCCGGGGATGGGAGATGTTGGAAAACGGCCGTCTGCCGCTTTTTCATATTTCTAATTTAGGAAAGGATGGGGAAGCCACCCTTCCACTCAAAGCACGGCGTAGCAGCATTATCAAATGGACATGTGATCAACACAGCTTTATGGAAGGGTGGCTTCTGTTGGCTGCGAATCCATATGTGACGGTTTCTGACGACCAGGGGGTTTTTCGATTGACGGATATTCCTGCGGGCACACATACGGTCGGGGCCTGGCACCCGGTGCTGGGTTATCAGGAAGCCAAGATAACGCTCATTTCCGGCCGGCAAGAGACCCTTGAGCTGACGTTCGATTCCCCATCGAACCCATAGGCGTATTGGAAGGGGTATTGGGTCGATCGGCGGCTGATCAGGCGGTCGATGAATTTCTTCAGGACCATGACGTTATAAGCCGTATAAGATGTGATTGTTCAACTTTGGTTTTCCTTCTCAGAATCCCGCAATGACCGTTTTCTTTCACCGGCTCTCCTTTTCGTTTGGTCTCTAGCATGAAAGATTCAAAGACATTTATCAGCCTTTGTCTCGTCGGTTTTTGTAGTTTTGTCAGTTATGACATGGTGCGTCGTCCGGCCTTGGCTCTGTTTGTGGAAAGCCTTGGTGCCGGCCCCTTTCTTGTCGGTCTCTTAGTGGCTGTCTCAACAGTCACCGGCATTGTACTCAAGCTTCCGATAGGATTGCTCTCCGACCAGATCAATCGAAGACGGTTGATGTTGGGAGGAGTGTTGGCCTTTGCAATACCGCCTTTTCTTTATCCATTTACCTCGGATCTCTGGACCTTAGGTATTCTCAGATTGTTTCATGGATTAGCGACCGCAATGTTTACGCCGCTGGCTTTAGCGATGGTGGCAGAGCTCTTTGCGAAACGGAGGGGAGAGGCTTTTGGTTGGTATACCTCGGCAACCCAGGGTGGTGGCCTGCTTGGTCCCATGATTGGAGGGGCTATCGTCTATCAATTTGGATTTGCCCCCACGTTTTTTTTAGCCGGGTTATTTGGGATGTTAGCGTTGGTCTTCTTCTGGTTGATCCCCCAAACGCCCACACCCTCGCGGCTCCATCAATATTCCGTCCCGACACTATGGAAGGAGATGCGCGAAGGCCTCCGTCGAGTCTGCCAGATTCCACCCATTCTTATTACGAGTAGTGTGGAAGCTGCCAAGATGATGGGCAACGGCACACTGATGGCGTTTTTGCCGCTGTACGGTTTGACCATTGGATTGAACGCCGCCGAAATCGGAGTGTTGTTTGGAGTGCAGGCGTTGACTTCGTTTATTGCCAAACCGGTGATGGGGAGAATTTCTGATCGTGGGGCCAGGCAGCCGCTGATTTTTGGAGGGCTTTGCCTGTGCGGCCTCATGGTCATGTTTATTCCCCAAATCCAGGGATATGTCCTTTTATTAGTGGTCGCCGGAATGTTTGGGTTTGGTGAAGCCGTGGTAACGTCTTCGACCACCGCCCTGGTTGCTGATTATTCAGAAGGAAAAGATCTCGGAGCTGGCATGGGATTACGGGGGACTATTATGGATATCGGGCATGCAGTCGGACCGCTCCTGGCCGGCCTCCTCATCAACACGTTAGGCTATGGAGGAGGGTTTTTCTGTATTGGGGTCCTCTTATTACTGACGGCGGCATTTTTTGGTGTCACAATGATGGGGATCAAAAAACCAGTTGTGTTACAATAGGCTTTTTCCTGAAGGGGAAGGCAAAGGAGTCGAACGCCATGAATGAAGAAATGGGAACCGGAGATCTCATCATCGGGATTGTGGCGGCCATCGGGGTCGTGATCTTAGTGGTGGTCTTTATCGTGGTCGTGAAAAATGTTCTTTTAAAGAAAGACAGCGATCTCCAATAACCAAATAGGTGGGACATGTTTAGCGGAATAGTTGAAGAAATCGGTGCGATTCAGGGAATAAATAAAAGTTTAGCGGGTGCAAAGTTTTTCATTTTGGCTTCGGTGACTTTAGAAGATCTCAAACTGGGAGATAGTATTAGTGTGGCCGGTGCCTGCTTGACGGCCAGCCAGGTGAGTGACACGGGTTTTTCGGTGGATGTGTCCACCGAAACATTGAACTGCACAACGTTAGGAACCATTACTGTCGGGACACCGGTCAATTTGGAGCGTGCCATGACACTCAACGCCCGAATAGGGGGGCATCTGGTCACAGGCCATATCGATGGCATTGGTCTTTTGCGTGCCCGGCAGCAGGATGGAAATTCAATTCAACTCACCATTGAAGCTCCAGAGGAAATTATCCGGTATTGTGTGCCGAAAGGCTCAATTACTGTGGATGGAATTAGTTTGACCATCAATGCGGTGTCGAATCGTTCTATTGCCGTGGCCATCATTCCGCATACCGCCAAAGTGACGACCATGGGCCTGAAGCAAATAGGGGACACGGTCAATTTGGAATCCGACTTAATTGGAAAGTATGTTGAACGCTTGTTGCAATCAAGCGGAGCTCTCTCGCCAAAACCCGCCACAGTGATCGATCGAGATTATCTTGAAAAACGAGGCCTGCTATAGTTTTTTTTACATTCCATGTCACAACATTTTCCTTCAAAAACCAAACATCCTCTATGGCGATTATTTGCGGTCGTCACGCTCTTTGTAATCATCATTCCCGCAACGTTATGGGGTATCGTGCAACTCTATGAAATCATTTGCGCCTGGTGTGGTTGCTGTAGTGGCATCGATCGTCCGCGAACCAGGTAGATTCCCGCTCCGGCATTTACTGCCATCATCTATGAATGAGGAGAACGGGTTTTTCTCCTTATGTATTCAAGCAAATTATACAACCCCAAAGATTTTTTCCTAACCCTTATCCTGGCTGGTGGGGTTTTCACGTTTGATCTTCTGCTCCCGCGAGGATTTGCGGAAGAAATGTTGTATGCAGGGGTGGTGTTTTTTGCGACACAACGTTTGCCACGAAGGATGGTCTATGTTGTGGCCATTGGATGCACCGCTCTCACGATCATAGGCTTTGCCCTGACATTTTTCACCTCGGATGGGGCACCATCCTCCTTGAGTTGGCCATTCCGGTTTCCCATCATCAACAGGGCTTTTTGTATCGCCGGTATTTGGGGCATTACCCTGTTGGCGCTCCAACGAAGGCGGGCGATGGAAGCTCTTCGAACGAGTGAGGATCGATTTGGTTTGGTCGCCGAAAGTATCAAGGATTATGGAATTGTGATGCTGGATCCGGAAGGGAACGTCGCCAGTTGGAATGCCGGTGCGGCACATATTTTCGGCTATTCCACTGAAGAGGTTCTGGGGCGGCCTCATAGACTGTTATATGCACCCTTTGCCATTGACTCAGGCGAACCAACCAATTTCCTGACTGAGGCGAGAGTTTCGGGGAGTGTCATAAAGGAGGAATGGCTGGTCCGCAAAAACGGGTCCAGGTTTTGGGGACATGTGGGCATCACCGTCTTACGTGACGAACATGATCAACTTCATGGGTTTGCCGCGGTGATGGGGGATCTCACCAAGCGAAAGCAGGAAGAAGATGTGATTCGAGCTCTGCTTCGTCTAAGTGAAAAATTGAATTCCACTTTTGTGCTGGAAACACTCCTGGACGAATTGGTGACAGAAGCCATTCAACTGGTCCAGGCCCATGCTGGGTTTGCCGGTTTGGCCTCCGGGGAAATGTTGACATGTGAAAAATATATTCAAGGTCGGACAATAAAACTCTGTCATCGTTCCTGGTCTGCGGGGCAGGGATTACCCGGCTGGCTGCTCCTGCATAAGACTGCCTATCTTACGAATCACGCGCAGGAGGACCGCCAGATGGAGCAGGATTTTCGTCAGGCCTTTGATATTCATTCCGCCTTAAGCATTCCGATTCTCGATGCCAAGGATACTCTTTTGGGATGTATTGAAGTTCATAACAAAGAGAAGGCCAATGGCTTCACGCATGTTGATCAGCAAACCATGATTGGAGTTTCGCAGGTGGCCTCTATTGCCATTCAGAATGCCTTGGCTTACCAAAAACTTCAAGACGCTGAGGCGCTTCATAGCCATCTGTTGGACAAAATCATGACGGCTCAAGAAGACGAGCGGCGCCGAATCAGTCGGGAGTTACATGATGAAATTGGCCAATCTCTGACTTCTCTTTTGGTTGGACTTCGTGCGGCTGAGGATGAGGCACGCTCAGATGGAATGGGAGCACGGGTGAATGATCTTCGAAAGATTACGAGTACCACACTTCAAGAGGTTCAGCGACTGGCAAAAGGTCTTCGTCCAACCGTACTGGATGACTTTGGACTAGAGGAAGCCATCGCCCGGTATGGAGCCGAATTTAGTTCGACCTATGGAATAGAGGTGGATGTGGCGCAAAACTGGCAAAGTAAGGACCGACTTGCTCCCGCAGTGGAGACCGCGTTGTATCGAATTGTTCAGGAAGCGCTGACAAATGTCGGCAAATATGCCAAGGCCACCACCGTGTCAATACTTCTACAGCAAAATCCGGCACAGATTCGACTTATTGTGGAAGATAATGGTCAGGGATTTGACGCGCAGGCGGTTGTTCAGAAGGCTGCGGCAGGTGCGCATCTTGGCCTGCACGGGATGCGGGAGCGAACTCTGTTGCTCAATGGTTCGATTTCCATTGAATCATCTGCCGGAACCGGAACCTCCATTTATGTCAATATTCCTCTGAAAAAGTTTAACGACCAGGAAACTTAGGATCGTTGATCACGCGGCACTCCGACCTGATCACCCCCTCTCATGGGTAAGCAGATATAGAAATTGCACGAAAGCCGAAGAAGCGGATATCATATTAATGGATCTGAACAAATATGATCATGTGCTCTTTGCTATTCATCGGAAAGCCGCGTATAAGTTGGTCGTCCGGACACGTATTCATTCTCGGATGTTCCCTACGGGAATGATCAAGCTTGTCGGGGATGGCTTGAGTCAGTCGATGTCATTAATAGACTGAGTTGGCCTAAATCTCAAAAATGAGTGAAACGTTCATAACGATAACATTCACCGATCTCATTATAGTCCTCTCATCCGCTTATCCTACCTGAATTTCGGTTCATTTCCGTTTCCCGTTTATTTTAAAGCGAACCGCAATCGATCCGGGAGCGTCATTCGGTTGATCCTGTGAGATCATTTACGGTGGTTCTTCAACTGGAGAGAATCCGGAGAAAAATCGAGCTTGACGATGACCCCGCAATGCCCGGTTATGAATTGGCTGCAGGAGGGATATTCCCGGGCATACCGAATTGCCTCACGGTTTAAGGGTTTTTAATAGTGTTCTTTAATGAGCGGGCTTGGTACAAAAACTTGTAGCGAATGCAAATCGGGATAAGTCAAAGGGATTCCATGGATCGGGTCGGAAAATCAAGAATTCCTGTGGCCTTTACCTTTATGAGATTAGTAAGGAGTCATTAGTCGAAGCCCTTCGGATCATGGGCAAGAGTAGGCCATAGGGTAGGAGAGGTGCACTTCCAGGGATGTTTCTCCAATCTGCTGTGACTGGGATCATTGTTGGAGCCAGGCAACGGATCAAATTGAGAAGAGATGATCCATTCGCGAATTTCGAGTGAATGGGCCAGACCTCAACGATCCGAGTGGGTTAGCCAGGCAATCTATCTATCCACAGGAGAGGACAGGGGTCTTTATGCATTCAGTCTCGGGTCCTTGCTCATCAAAATATTTCTACCAAAAACGAAAGCGCCTTACGCAGATGAAAAATTCGATGGTGAAACTATGAGTACAAAGACATTCACTGACGTACTCGGGGCCTTGGGACAACCCAAAGAAAAATTTTCTACTCCACGATTGAGTTCTTCTTCTCGCTTGAAAGCACTTCGAAAGGCGGGAACCTCGCATATCTATGCGGATACCGCTGACTTCCATGAATTACAGGATCTAGTGGCAATGGGAGAAAATGCCATTATGGAGGAAGTGGATGGAAATACCGTCAATCAACCCTTGGTCAAAAAAGTCATTGCGGCCTATCTTGATGAGGGAGATTCGGTGGGTTGGATGGAAAAGTTACGGTCGTTTCGAAAAGGCCTTCCGCGTCAAGATCTATTCCCCATGTTATACGCCATTGTCTGTGGTCGGATCGGCAATAATTTTTCCGGAATGTTTGGCAGCGGACGGGCCTGGGAAGTCAGTCTCCAGCTTCACATGAAACTCATGGAAGATCCTACGACGGCAAAACAGATAGGGCGTGACTTGCGGAAGATGGTTCCGAGTGCGTTGGTGAAAATTCCATTTACACCTCATTTGCCCTCATGTCTTTTTGTGGCCAGGGATCTTGAGCAAGAGGGCATCCCCGTAAACTTTACCTCCACATTTTCCGCACGGCAGGGCGTAATGGGCGCATTGCTGGCCAATATCACTCGGACCAATATCTTTATGGGGCGATTGGATCAGGGTTTGGAGACCGATTATTTGGGAGCGCATGTCAGTTTGGAGACACAACGACATTTGCTTAACCTGCGGAAAAACGTAGGAATTAAAACCCAGTTGATTGTGGCCAGTATGCGTCAGGGAAAAAGTTTTTTGGAAACGGCCGGTTGTGATGTGTATACCGCTCCCTGCAAAGTCATTCAAGAATTTCTGGACCTGCCTGAGGTGCCGCAGGAGATTCCCTCCCAAGTCAACACCTCATATGAAGACCGGCTCGGAATTCCCCCAGCGATTTCGGCCAAACTGACAAATGAGTGTATTGCCCGCCTCTATCGTGTGGAACCGGAGTTGCGGGAATTTTTGCTCGAATATCGAGCCACGAAGGAATATGCACAGCTTCAAGATGCTGATGCACTGGTCAAGCGATTCGACCAGGCAGGTTTCAAGGACCTCTTTTATGCGCCGGCCCCTGGAGAATGGGAAGAAATCCGGCGCAGTAAAATTCCCGATCCTGCTGCCCCGCTCACCAGGCAGCTTCCTCTCGATACCTTATATACGCTGATGGCCGATGCTGATTTTGAAAAACATCAGGCGGAAATGGATCAAGCCATTGAGGAATATATGTCCCGATGACCCGCGATGAGAACAGGAGATGGCGTTCCGAAGCATCATTGATAATGGAGAAGAGGATATGTTGTGGGAATGGTCACGAAGAGGATTACTTTTTGTGATCGGTGTTGTCGTGGGATGGTGGTTGAGGAGTTGGTTTGCAGGGGGACTCCCCACGACATATTTTTGAAGCAGAGAAAGGGGCATGTGGCACAAGGCCGATAGCCAGTTGTTCCGCCTTTCACAATCGAGGACAGGTTTAGGTTCCATTTATGAAGATGGGCCGGATGATCAACATATGGAGCCAGAGAATGCAGTTTTGCGTCGGATGTTAATTCTTCCGTAGAAAAAGGGGCAGGGTTTAACAGAAACGGAGGGCAGCATGTCTGATCAGGATCATGTCTATAAAACAATTGAAATCACAGGAACTTCCACCACCACAGAAGAACACGCTATTCAACATGCTGTGGCGAAAGCCTCACAGTCCATTCGTCATATGCGATGGTTTCAGGTTGTTGAAACCAGGGGGGCCATTGAAGAAGGAAAGGTGTCGCAATGGCAGGTGACGTTAAAAATTGCTTTTACGTTGGAACCTTCAGCGGAAAAATAACATTGATTGCAGAGGGAAGGAATCAAACGCCATGGATGTTCCTTTGGAAATTACCTATAGAAATGTGGAAAAAACAGAGGCGCTGGATGCCCTTATCCGAAAAAAAGTGGAAAACCTGGAGAAGGTGTGTTCTTACCTCAACAGCTGCCGGATTGCCGTAGAAAAATCTCAGCATGATCGTGCGGGAAATCCCTATCGGGTGCGCATTAACATGACGGTCCCTCCGGGTCATGAGCTGGCGGTCACGCGCAATCCCGGAGAAGGCGATTTGTCGGAATTACCTCAGGTGATTCGTAAGGCCTTTGAAGCGGCACGACGGCAATTGAAGACACTGGTCGCAAAACAGCGCGGGGCAGTGAAAACCCACCCTGAACAGGAATCGGTCGGCTATGTCACGAAATTATTTGCGGAAGGAGGCTATGGCTTTCTTCAGCGACCGGATGGACAGGAAATTTATTTTCATCAGCATAGCGTATTGCAGGGTGATTTTGCCCGATTGGAAATTGGCACAGGGGTGAGGTTTGTCGAAGAAAAGGGGGAAGAAGGCCCTCAAGCCAGTACGGTTCAAATTGTCGATAAACCGGGTGTGCGTGCCGGCAGTGCCCAGGAGGAACCCAGGACGCAGGAACGGGAAGAAAACCAGGAATTGGAGGCGGGATAGTGTTAGCTGGGATCGGCACAGGGTTGCTGCCTGTGGACTAAACGTGTTGGGGCGCCTGCCACTTCCAGATTGGGCCGAAATTAAATTAAGCCGTCTCAAGTCGTAAAATTTTCAGAATTCCATCCACCTTCATCGGAACCATGAGGAACTTCTCCCATTCTGGCGGCAATTGGAAAATCTTTCCCGCCTGAATCCTCAATATCTGCAATCAACTATGCAAATGGGAGAGTGAGAAATTTCCTGCTTTGGGAAGTAACTTCGCTCCAGGGATTTTTCAGATGTTCTGACGCTCTTATCGAGATATTCTGTGAGAAGGAGGGCAGATCATGATCTTTCCTGATGTGCTATTCGCTTTTGTCATAGGGTTGATTTTTACAGCGATTTTTGCCTTTGGTTTCGGTCGGCGAGGCCCTTGGGCAAGCGTTCCGATTTTTTTTCTTTTGGTGTTTCTGGCAGCATGGGTGGGAGGAGCCTGGGCGGCACCGGCCGGGCCGCCATTATGGGGAGGATATTGGTTGCCGTTTGCCTTTATGGGATTTCTCATTTCCTTGATTCTGGTAGCGGCGGCACCCGCCCCCCGATCAACGGTGGAATTAAAAGATACTGCGGCTGAACGCCAGGATGAACGTAAAGCGGAGACAGCTTTTGAAATTTTCTTTTGGGTATTGTTGATGACGATGTTCATCGCCATCATCATCAGGTATGTGGGTGAGTTCTTCTGACGGAATTTTAAGATGCTGGCTTGATTTTTTGAGTAATGATGGATCATTGAATCAATTGGTAGGTGTAACGGTTCATGATTGTGGCTTTATGGACTCCGATGGTCGTCGCCATTTGGGGTGATTCTGGCCCGTTTTGCTCGAGGGCATGAGTTTGAATCGTTGTACATGTGTCAGCTGCGTATAGCCGCTCATGTGTGCTCCTCTTACTTTGCCCGGTGAGGCAAGGCCACGATGCTCTCGCGGCTTCCCCCGCAACCAAGAGTTTACATTGCACTGAGAAGTTGAATCCAAGGCCGAGTAAACTGAACAGTAGTGCATTGATCATCCGTCCCTTGAAGGGCAATGATAGGTCGAAATTCGGTTAGGAAAAGTTTATGCCTGAATTGCCGGATGTGGAAGTGTTTAAACATTTTGTGGATGATACTTCTCTGCACCAACGCATTGCCCGCAGTGCGATCCTTCATCCCAAAATCGTCCGGTCGATGCCGGGGAAAAAATTAACTCAACTCCTCAAAGGTCGGAAGCTGGAGAACACCCACCGCCACGGCAAAGTGCTGTTTATCGAGCTGGATGCTGCTAAAGGCTGGCTGTGGTTTCATTTCGGCATGACCGGATACTTCACCTCCGGGAAAAAACAGGATCCGGAGCCGGAGAACCACATTCGCTTTATACTCAAATTCACGACTGGATGCCTGTTACGTTTTCATTGCTCGCGGTTATTCGGTCAGGCGGGATGGGCGGCTGATGTCGAAGATTATCTTCTACGCCATAAGCTGGGACCTGACGCGCTGGCCATGTCCCAAAAGGAATTTATTCAACGATGTCAGAATACACCCGGCGGGGTGAAAGCCGCGCTGATGAACCAGTCTCTTATAGCCGGAATCGGCAATGTGTATTCCGATGAAATCCTCTTTAAAAGCCGTCTTCATCCTCAGCATTCCATGAAATCTTTAGATACCGCCACCTTGCGTCGTCTCTACCGGAACCTGCGGTCGGTGCTCATGCGGGCTATAAAATATCACGCCGATCCTCAAAAGATGCCGGATTCATGGCTCCTCCACCATCGACATGCGAAAGCAACCTGTCCCCGCTGCGGAGGAAGAATAACCCGGATGACGGTTCACCAGCGGTCCGCGTATTTTTGTCAGTCATGCCAGCGTAAAAGGGCATGATGTCTATCTCACGGGTTTTTCGGGGACCATATACTTTGTTTGGCTACACCATGTGGAGAAACATCTCGCCGGGGACGGCAGCCGAGACATTGCAGGAAAGTGAAAATATGAAAAACCACTCAGGCAGGCTCGTGAGTCAGAGACTGAACATTCTCCCTGTCCTCATTGTTCAGGAATTAAGGAACTACGGGATGTGTCGGTTGGCAGGCAGGAATTTCCATACTTTCCCCCAAGAAAGGCATGAACGATGAGTAAATGGGAATATCAAATGACGCGCATCGATCTCAGGCCCGAGCATTACACAGACGTGAGGACCACCTTAAATGATTTCGGAGAAGACCAATGGGAAGTGGTAGGCCTTATTCCCATTATCGGGGAACAACATCGGATCCACGTGCTGCTCAAGAGACCGAAAACCTGAATGAACAGCCACAAAAGCCAATCGTCTTGAGAAACCTGCGGAGATTTGTATTGAAGATTCCTGCCATTCCAAGGGTATTACCCCACAAAGCTGTTCCCGAAATGGAATCAGGTGCAACCTGCTAGGTAAAGTAGGCCGAAAAGACGAAGGTTTGAATAACGGTCGCAAACGCCATTTCCGACCCAATCATACAAAGCCCAGGCCCAAAGCCCGGCCTTGGTTGTGTGAGGCGACGGTGATGGGGGGTGTGAAAGTCGGGGGTAAGGAGTGTTCACAGGTAAAACGGATGGGTTGCCTGTTGTGATGGCCGGATACCTCTGCAGGCGTAGTGATGAATGCGAAGGGTCTGGTAGTTTGGATTCCGTCTCATGAACTGTTTCGCGAGAGTGCCACTAGTTCCTGGTGAAGTCCGTCGGCGATTTTTTGGTGCGGCTGATCTCCTTTTCCCTTTTCCTTCACCTTCTGAACCGAAAGCGGTGTTCCGAATGACACAGAAATTTTCCCTGGACGCGGAAACCACCGGTGAACCGGCCAGGCGTCATAGGTGCCCGCGATCCAGACCGGGACCACCGGCACTTGATGCTGCTCCAAGATCAATCCAATGCCGGATTGAAACGGCTGCAGCCGGCCGTCAGCAGACCGCCTCCCTTCCGGGAACCAGCCAAGGCAATGCCCCTCCTTTAATGTGGCCAATCCCATGGCCGCATTGGAAAGCGGACCTTTTTGAGGGTTGATAGGCACGACATGAGTGAACCGGCTGATCCGCCGCATCAGCATGTTCCGGAACATCACCTCTGTCCAGCCTGCCCAGTACATATTGGCGAGTCGTTGTGGCGTGAGAACGGCATGAAGGGCCAGAGGATCCAGCAAACTGACATGATTGGCGATGAGCATGAACTGCTCCTCGGGGAGCCGGTCCGTCCCCCGGGCTGTGACCTGATAGACCATCCGCATCAACCCACGATTCAGTCCCCACAGAATCCGGAAAACAAACTGCCCGAAGGTGCCAAGCGGAGTCATCCAGGCGCGCTGATGTTCATCCAACAAGGCATAAGGATCCTGCAGTTGCTGGAGGAGATTTCCGCCGTGACCGCCAGTCTCTGCTTCCGCCATGGCCTGTAAAAAATCACGGACGGTCTGGATGCGGCCGATCGTGTCCTGGTCCATCTCTACGCCGGTTCCTTCCTGAATTTCCAGGGAAAGATTCACCCATTCCAATGAATCCACACCAAGATCCATTTGTATATGTGAATCAGGCGTGAGCCGGGCCGTGTGAAAACGGGAAGCCAGCCAATCCCAGGCCTGTCTGGCTTGCGAGTCGGCTAGCAGTTGCTGGTCTTCTGAGGACATCTGATAAACAGGCATGGGGCCGTGTTGTTCCGCCTTGACCACACCTTTCCCCTGTTTCGCCTGGTCGTACAGCGTCGCCAGCTTATGTCGCCGGAGTTTTCCCAGGCGGGTCCGGGGAAGCGGCTCAAAACTGATCGCAAAATCGGTAAGCCGGTGGTGAGAAGGGAGCTGGCGCATGCGGTGATGAATGTCCTGTTCAATTTGTTTGGTCATCTTGGTTGGTTCATTGGTGGAGTGACCGTTCTTCGGCACTATTAACGCGACCAATTTGTCATCTTGATCGAGTACGGCGCTTTCCTGAATGGCTTCGATCTGATTCAATTCGTCTTCAATCGTGTCCGGACGGATATTTTCCCCTCCGGAAAGCACAATCATGGATGAAGACCGGCCGACCAGTTTGAGACAGGATCCTTTCCACTCTCCTAAATCTCCGGTACGAAAATAGCCGTCTTTGGTAAAAGATTGTTGTGTCTTTTCAGGCAAATTCCGGTATCCGGCAAAGACATTCGGTCCTTTGGCAAGAACTTCCCCGTGTTGGCTTTGAGATGAAGGTTCAGCCAGTTTCACATCGACACCGGAAAGCGGGCGTCCTGCCGTGTCTAAATCTCCCTCACCCGGCTTTTGCAAGGTCAGGATTGGAGATGTTTCCGTCAGTCCATATCCCGTTCCGACCCGCCAACCCAGGCCTTCAAGTTTCCACCCGGTCTCTGGAGGGAGGGCCGAGCCTCCGGATACCAGCGTGTGCAGACGGGGTGCCACCTCCCGGTGCAGGGATGAAAAGAAGAGTCGTCCGATACGTATTCCCAGTCGCCGCCGCAGAAAAGTCGATAGACCAAGGAGGATACGGAATCCTGTGGCCACCAGCTTTCCGCGTTGTACCACTTTATTTTCAATACCGGTGTATAAGGCTTCGTATAACCGCGGAATACCCAACATCACGGTCGGATTGCCTTTCCGGAGGGCTCTCAATAATTGCGGACCGGTCAGCGAATAAGGAAGGATCAGAGGAATCTTGGCGGCGAGCGCAACCAGCAATCCGATCGTAAAAGGATAGACATGATGAAAGGGCAACGGGACCAGAAGCCGATCATGGTGTTGAATGATGTCGAGAGATAACAACGCGTGAAGATTCGATGTCAGATTACGATGCGTGAGGGGCACGCCCTTCGGCCGGCCGGATGTGCCTGACGTATAGAACAATATGGCCGTATCGTCTGGTGAGACTTGTGAACCTGTCGTTTCTGAATCTACGATCAATCGCCGCCAGCTCTGTTGATGGCGTATGTCGGCATCCAGCAAAACAATATTCCGGTTCTTGTCGTGGTGTTGGTCCTGAAGGATCGACAGAATAGGCGACGTCGTAAAAATCCAGGATCCTTCTGAATCCGCCAGCACATGCGAGAGATCCTCTTTGCTCATTTGCGGGTCGACCGGAATGGGGATCCCGCCCGCGCGAATCAATCCGCAGACTGCGGCAATCCATTCCGGGCCATTGGGAGCGAGCAGAACGGCATGAGATCCCCTTGTGAGGCCGGCTTTCATCATTCCGGCGGCTAATCGCTCACTCGTTTCCCCCAGGTGCTGAAAAGACCAGGTCCCGCTTTCCTTTTTTATGAGGAATTCAATGGCAGGAGCATCCCCTCCCTCTTTAAGGGAGTGTATAAGAGTCATCAGATTATCCATAACTGCTCCGGCACCACGTCAGGCAGGAAATACGTCTACATTACCAAAGCCATGACCGGCGAAAACTGGCGGAAACCCTGGAAGAGACTCTCTTCCGGAAGGTTTATTCGTATTATGTAATAAAGGTTTATTCGTATTATGTAATAAATGTAGGCCTCTGCAGTCGAAAGAGAGAAATGCGGAATATATTTTTTGACTTCGTCGTTCACACGAACAGGATAAGATGAGGGAAATGGGGCGGTGATGGAGAGTGTGGATAAACCGTCTTCGGAAGGTCTTGGCGTACACAATGAGTTAAGGCCAACGTGCGTGCTGTCCGGATCAGACAACAGATGGAGACCGTAGACCTGAATGTATATGGTGTAGCTATTGCCCCTTCTGTATGGCGTTTACCTTGCTCCGGTGCCGACAAAAACAAGGGTTTAGCCTAGTAGGAAACCAGGAGTAGAGCCGGTATAAAAACATATGAATCCTCTATTATCAGCCGCCTAACAGGAACATCTTCTACCCCTGGTGAAGGGGAGGAGAATAATATTGTGCGAAAGGGGAGTTAAAAGAACGGAAAATCGAATGGCAATGTTGAAAAATTTTTATATACCTAAGGGCATACCCATCCGCTGAATTGTGAGGAGGTTATTTTTATGAACGGCTTCATTTCGATACAATATGTTCACCGATTTTTGCAGGAAAAGAGCACTGCGTCTTTTATGTGGTTACTGGGAGGAGTCTTGATTTTTTCCCAGTTGCCCGAACTCGGGACGGCAGCCGGCTCTTCACCATACCCCACCCATACTCTGTCCAACCAAACAATAGCCCAAGCTGTTGAACGTAAACTGCGTGCGGATGGGGTCATATCCATTGATCACATGAACATGATCGTACGGGAAGGAGTCGTGACCTTTAAAGGAACCGTCAATACCCTGTTGGCGAAGGAGCGCGCTGCAAGACTGGCGGAAACCGTCAAAGGTGTGCGGGCTGTCGTGAATCAACTTCAGGTTCATTCTTTCATCCCTTATACAGATTCGGAGGTGAAGCAACGGGTTATGGAGGAATTGAAGAGTAATTCCGCCCTAAATCCGGAAATGATTCAAGTGGCAGTGAAGGAAGGAGTGGTGACGTTGACTGGCCATGTGGAATCCTGGGATGGAAAATTTATCTTGGAAAAAATGATCAAACAGGTCAAAGGTGTGAAAGAGGTCGAAAATCATTTAGCATTTCTCAAAAATGAACCACGTTCCGATGCCGACATGAAACGGGACATAGTCAAACGATTTAGGTACGATGTGTGGATTCCGGCAGAGGCCATTGAAGTGAAGGTTGAGAATGGAAAGGTCGTCCTCACGGGAGTTGTCGGCAGCGCCATGGCCAAGAGAAAGGCTGTTTTTCATGCTTGGGGGACAGGAGTCAAAGAGGTGGAAACGAAAGATTTGGTGATTGATCCGGAGCTTTCTGAAACTATGTCACGGACGAAAACCATCAACCTTTCTCCAGAAAAAATTCGGGAGGCTCTTATCAATGCCTTCTCCTATGATCCGCGGGTCGGTCAGGCGCCGGAGGTGGAAGTGAAAGACGGTGTTGTCACGTTACGTGGGCCAATCAATAGTCTACAGGCTAAACGTGCCGCGGAAGAGGATGCGTTGAACACAGTGGGCGTGAGGAATGTGCAGAATGTTTTAAAAGTTCAACCGCCGGATGGCATGTCGGATGGGGAAATCGGCAATTCTATCCGCAAAGCCTGGGAGCGAAATCCCTACCTGACCCGATTGGGCATGGATGTCACCGTTTTCGATGGAACCGCTTATTTAGCGGGAACAGTCGGATCAAATTTTGAGAAAGATCAGGCCGAGGAGGCGGCTGCCAGTGTTCAAGGCGTGACTGAAATTATCAACCGCCTACAAGTGAATGCGCCATGGGTAGGAAAACAGGACTCGGAAATCCGTGAAGATGTTAAAGAACAATTATGGTGGAGCCCGTTTGTGGATAGCGATAGCATTACTGTCTCGGTTGACCAGGGAGTGGTCACATTAGAAGGTACGGTTGGGAGCTGGCAGGAATGGCGCATCGCGAGTGAAAACGCTGTGGAAGGAGGAGCGCGAAGTGTGCGTAACAATTTAGCGGTGGACAATGCTGATCGGGAGGATGAGGACGTTAAGGCACGTAAACAAAGGGCCGGTTAAGATGTTTTTTCTCATGCACCTGACAAGGCGGAGAAGTCAATGAATAAAATGTTTAAGTGTTTAAGAATGTTCAAGTGCTTAAGAAGGTGATCCTTCAATATAACCATCTTCACATTTCAGACTATCGATTGATTCTCCAGAAGTTATCTGGACCAACCGTAAGCCCGCCTTAAATCGTTTGTAAAATATTACACGTCTCTGCAATTCTTGAAAAGACTGGGTCCCGCTTTCCTTTATTGTCAGAGATGCAATTGTAGGGGCATCCCCCTCATCGGATTATCCATAACTGCTCCGGCACACCCGCGGGAGTCAATAAAACATCTTACTAATAGGTTGAACCGATAAGAATGGCAGGAGCCTTGTGGAGAGTTCCTTTTCCCAATCCCCAATAATTTTGAGGTTTTCAGCCTCTGTCGAATAGCAGTGGAATAAATGTTTCTTGTGGAAATACCAATTTGGTTTTCAGATGTTTGTCCATTGCCTCATTTGGTCATTTAGTTCAGACCTTTTTGTATATGTCAGGATTTCCTCTAGGACGATTTTCATTCCATTTGATGGTGCGACGGAGGCGGCGGCTCAACGACATGATGTCTAAAGGGAAATCTTAGACGGCAGGTGGTGACGGGAAACGACCCCTTTATATCCAGGAATGGTTAGGAAGCATATCGTGCGTTTGTCGGTACAGGATCCATGTTGCAACACATGTTGGACCGTGAGGTGGAAAGTGAGAGCGGCTACTTGTACCGGTATGCGGAATTTAAAAGAGAGAGGGAAGAGTCCCGCACTGGGGCAACGGTTAAGCCATAAAATTTAATGGACAGGGGTTTGACGTCAAGGAGATAATTTTGAAGGCGGTGGTGAATGACCTCTGATTTTGCATAGGATGCAGGCAACTATGCTGCTGCTAATGATTCGAATTCGATGGAATCGTCTTCAGTCCTGGCTCCACCATTCATGGCAGCATTATATTTAAAAAATCGTCTCATGAAAATTCGGATTTTTATCGTCGATGATCATGCAGTTCTCCGGTCCGGGTTACGTCTCTTGATTAATGGGCAATCGGATATGGAAGTCGTTGGTGAATCCGGAGGCGCCCCTTCCGCCCTTGAGGCGGTTCAAGAGCTGTTGCCTCATGTCATCTTGATGGACCTGGCCATGCAAGGTCATATGCATATTGACACAATCGGCGAACTGAAAAAATGCTGTCCTTCCGGAAATATCCTTGTTCTGACCATGCACACCGAAAGCGGCTACGTTCGCGGGTCATTAGCTGCCGGTGCTGCGGGGTATGTTGTCAAGAGTGCGGCTGACACCGAATTATTGACAGCCATCCGTACCGTTGCCCAAGGAAAGACCTTTGTGGATTGGACTGTAGGGAAAGGGGTGGGACAGGATCTCCCCGCTGCCCCCAGGAAGAGGCTTGCCGACAGGGCCCCTGGATTGCTGGGAGAACTCAGTCCGAGAGAGCGTGAGATTTTCGGTCTGGTCGCACAAGGGTTTACTAATCAGCACATTGCTGAACAATTGGGAATTAGTGTCAAATCGGTTGAAACGTATCGTGCAAGGGTTATGGAAAAACTCGGTCTTCGTAGTCGTGCCGACCTTGTGCAGTTTGCTCTGAGCTGTGGTGTGCTGACGTCCGGAAATTCTCTCTGAACTCCCTCCTTTTTCCCCGATTGAGCAATGTTCCCATCACTCTCGTATGGTCTTGTCAGGTTTTCCCCTCTGCCATTTCATCCGTATTTCCGTTACTTTATGCTGCAAGAGAACAAAACTCAATCTCATAATTTTTTTCTTCCATTTTCGCCAATATTTCTTTAAGCAACAGGCACGGTGAAGGCTAACCTCATGCAAAGACAATGGGTAGTTACTTCTCCGTTCCATCGGATCAATAAAACACGGCGGCAGGCAGGTGCCTGATTTGTCAAAAATCATAGTGTCGAAAAATTTTATTCATAGAGGAGTAAGAGAGACGATGCCCATGATTCATGGACTGCATTTCAATAATTTTCGAGGAGATATCTACGGTGGCGTGGTGGCGGCTGTGGTCGCACTACCATTAGCCCTCGCTTTTGGGGTGGCCTCAGGGGCCGGTGCAATTGCCGGACTCTATGGCGCCATCCTTGTCGGATTGTTCGCATCCATATTCGGAGGGACCCCTGCGCAATGTTCCGGCCCCACCGGTCCCATGACGGTTGTGATGGCTGGCATTCTGGTTCAATTCTCTGACAATCCAGCCCTCGCTTTTACAGTGGTGATCATGGGTGGGGGGTTACAAATTTTGTTCGGATTGCTGGGATTCGGGCATTATATTGCCCTTGTTCCCTATCCGGTGATTTCAGGGTTCATGAGCGGGATTGGATGCATTATTCTTATTTTGCAGGTTGGACCGCTTGTTGGATTCGAAGCCAAACCGGAAGGAATATATGCCAATCTGTTGGCCATTCCGGAATTTTTATCAAATCCTCTCCCCCAAGCAACCATTCTGGGGCTCCTGACTATTGCGATCATGTATCTGACACCAGTACGAATGAGTCAATTGATTCCTCCCCAACTTCTGGCCCTATGTGCAGGCACCCTGGGAGCCTATTTCTTTTTCCCTCACGCACCAGTGATTGGAAATGTTCCGGAAGGATTTCCATCTTTTATCATCCCTGATATGGAGACCAGTGTAATGCTTCTGATGGTAGAGGGGGCGGTAGTGTTGGCTCTCCTTGGAAGTATTGATAGTCTGCTCACCTCGTTGGTCTGTGACAACATGACCCGTACCCAACATGATTCGAATCAGGAATTGATTGGTCAGGGAGTTGGCAATATGATGGCCGGTCTCTTTGGCGGCCTTCCGGGAGCAGGCGCGACCATGCGGTCTGTGGCCAATATTCGGAGTGGTGGCCGAACGCCCATATCGGGGATCCTCATGTCATTGGTGTTATTGGCCACATTGCTGGGGCTGGGACCGTTAGCGGAAAAAATCCCTTTAGCCGTGTTGGCCGGGATTTTATTCAAGGTGGGGCTGGATATTATTGATTGGAGATTACTCCGACACCTGGTCAAGGCCCCACGAACCGATGTGCTGATTATGGGGGTGGTGCTGATCATTACGGTTCTTGTGGATTTAATCTCGGCTGTTGGCGTGGGAATCGTCCTGGCGAGTCTGTTATTTGTTAAGCGCATGGCCGAACTTGAATTAGCCAATTTACGGGTCATAAGTGAGCCGACACAGGAGATCCCGTTTCATCCTGAAGAAAAAGCCATTCTTGAACGCAACACCGGTCGGATTGTCCTGATTCATGTGGATGGTCCGATGAGTTTCGGTTCGGCAAAAACTATGGTGAGACGATTGGAGTCGCTAAAAGGCTTCAATACCTTTACCCATGTCGTTCTCGATTTGTCCGACGTTTCCGCCATTGACGGAACTGCCGCCCTTGCGGTTGAGGATATGCTCCGCATGGTTCAGGCACATCGCCAGAATCTATACTTTGTTGGAATTAAACCGGGAGTCCTTAAAGTTCTGGAAGGATTGGGAGTTTTGGATCACATTGGACCTGAACAACGGTACGACCTTCGATTGGATGCCTTGCGTCATGCCGATCAAGGACATAATTTTTCACCCACAGATGAACTCTCCGGTGCGCAACGGGCATGACCAACATATGCTGTGTTCCCCATCATGTTGACGGCTTGGACAGGGAAGGGGAGCCTTCGGGTTACCTGATTATCTGGGGAAGGAAGTCATCCTCACAAATAGAAATTTTTGACTTGGGAAATTGTACAGTCATTTTCGTTTTCCTGAAACGATCAGAGCCCGAGCAGCAACGGGCCAAGGCCCCCGATGAACACGCAGAAAATAAAATTGCTGTCGCCGACGCGCCCTCAAACAGGAGAGAAATAATTGGGGTTCCACTCATATAGAACCGATGGGTAAATACCGCCAACAAAAACATGACAAGAATAGCTAAGGCCAAGGCCTGGTGAACGGCTGATGTTGGCGCCCGCCGCCAATAAAAAACACGTCTTGACGATTCCGCAAGTTGGTCCACACACATATTCCTCATACTGCCGATCGTATTTGTCCTGATTCCTCCAGCCGTCCCTTCCGGTGACCTGCCTATAAGCATGAAAATGGCAATGGGGTAGAGAGGCGTTGCCCAGATGAAAGCATTCTATCCAGTCCTGAGAATTGCCCCTCAACAGTTAAAAGGCCCGTTGAGTCCGAAAATCGAAGGAAATCGGCATGGGATATTTCGCGAATCACTTAGAGGATTCCAAAACAAGAAAAGAGTATAGGTTAGACGGAAATTTCAAGGACAACTCATTTACAATTCTGCTTGTTATTTCCCCTGTACATTTCCTCAGTTGTTGGCTAACATTTCTACTTGAACGTTTCCATTCTCACCCTCCTGATAGCACCTGCGGGTTTTATTTTGGTTGTTATTAGCCCACGTCTTTGGTGCCTTCAGATGAAAGACGTTCAGGCCAGACCCCAGTTCACGATCTTGTTCAGGAAATGAAGAATCTTTCCGTTGAAAAACTCATTCAGGTGGGATATCGCTATGTGACGAAATCGCAAGGTCGGTTTTATCTTTATTTGGCGATTTTTTGTAGCGTCCTCGTGATATTGGATGCCGGCTCGTTCGAACTGATTCGGGGAATGAAACTGAAGACATTTGATGTGATCATGAAAAACCGGATCCTGTTTCACAAAGCCGACCCCGACATTGTGATTGTGGATATTGATGAAGCCAGTTTGGAGGCCATGGCTCAAGAATATGGCCGGTGGCCCTGGCCACGTCAGGTCTTTGCAGAATTTCTGGAAATGCTACAGGAGCAAGGGCCCTCTGCCGTGGTATTTGATATTTTATTTAGTGATCCTGATGTGTTCAATAAAGAATCAGATTTGTACTTCAATGACGTCGTCAGTGATTCGGAAAATACATTTTTCCCCATGATGCGGTTATCCCCAACGAACGATAAACTTAGCAAAGTGACGCCTTCCATGATTCCGGGTGTAGAACCCGTTCATGGCGAGGCACAAGACGAAAAAGGGATTGCCCTGATCTTGCCCGCCTTCACCGGCATTATTCAGAGTGGAAGAGTGGGGACCAACAATGTCTATCCGGATCGGGATGGCATTGTTCGTCAATACCCCATCTATCGTGATCATTTTGGATGGCGTGTACCTTCCCTGCCTGCCAAAATCGGGGATACGCTGGGGTGGAGACTCCCGAATGATTCAGATGTGTTTTTAAACTGGCGTGGAAAATTCGGGGCATTCAGATCGGTTCGCTTTAGTGACGTCTTTGACGATTTTTTGAGGAGAGATAAGCAACGGGCTTCGGATGAATTCACTGGAAAAATTGTGATCATCGGGTCTACAGCCTCGGCCCTGTTCGACACCAAGCCCACTCCCATGGAGAAAATTCATCCCGGTGTGGAAATTCTGGCCACGGCGATTGGCAATATCAAAAACGGAGATTGGATCACCCAGGCCAAAAACCCTTGGCTCTTTACCGCACTGGCCCTTGGACTCATCTGGATCACAGCCTTGGCCTTTTTGACCGGGGTCAAACGCAAAGCCATAGATATGGTGTTTGCCGGTTCGCAAGTAGGTTTGATGGCGTTTACTTTCGCGAGTTTGAATCTTACCACCTACTACCTTGATTTAACGGCACCCATTACCGCCGGCTTGATCTATTTTTCTCTCGCACGGGTGTATGCCTATGCCGAAGCCACGATCATGGAAAAATATGTTTGGCTCAATGTGGAAGAGGGGGTGGACGGATGGCAATATACCGTGGTGGTGGTGGTTCAACCGGAGAGCTTGGAGGAAATCCCGGAAGGGAGATTCTTGACCCTGCTGAAGCGTGGCCTGTATGGCAAGAAGGTTGGGTTTACAATAGAAGCCTTCTCACGAAAACCTGCCGGCATTGAAAAAGCCTTTCAGAATATGTTCCTTATTTATTGGGTCGAAAATCATGTGAAAACCAAGCCATGGGAGGTGGAAAAATCCGGTGAACAAACGGTATCCCTGGTTCGAGAAGTAGTTCGCAGCATCTGTGAAAATGATAGAATAGGATGTAAGCTGGGATGGTGCCAAGGTCCCCTGACCTATGGGAATGAAAATTCCAGAATGGAGGCTTGGCAACATTTAGTGATTAAAGCCATGGTCAATCTCAAAGAGCAGCCGATTGGGATTACTTGATGTTCCTTTACCGTAAATTCCCCCGTCTCAGTCAGTGATGCACCATGAACCGCCATGTCTGTTCAACACAAGAAGGAGGACTGTGATGAGGAAATGGTTTGCCTTTCTGACAATAGTCATGATTGGAGTCTTTCCCGCAGAGGGAAAAGCTTCGGATCCCGGTGTAGCCGCTAGAGCGTGCCAGCTCATGAGCGAACCCTTTAAAGATGCTCGAGAAGTGCTATCGTTAAAAGAAGGCGACACCGTGGAGATTCTGAGAAGAAAAGGTGGATGGTTAGAAGTGTCCCGTAAAGATAAAACCGGATGGGTGAGAATGCTCTATATTCGACGGGGGGGCTCTGCGGAAAAGGCTTCCGCGGCGACGGAAGCCTCAGGAGTATTGGGTTTAGCCACTGGGAGAGCTGGAACTGGAAATGTTGTGGCCGCTACGGGCGTTCGCGGATTAGATGAAGAAGAATTAAAAGAGGCCGAATTTAATGAACATGAATTACAGACATTGAAAACCTATCGGACTTCAAAGAAACAAGCACAAGGTTTTGCCAATCAGGCAGGGTTACAAGTACAAAAAGTTCCGTTTATACAGACGACAGACGGGAATTAACACATGAACAATCAGCATCATATGAAGAAAAATGTACTCTCTCGTTTTTTACGATCGGTGCCTCTAATGTTCCTCAATCAACAGGCAAGGGCGGACTTGAAAGAATTCCTTTTGCGTGCATGGATTCTGACATTGGTAATCTTCGGGTTGGCAACCATCACTCATGCATTTGATTTGGGTGATGCTCTCAAACAATTAGGGCAGCCGGATGAAACCACCACCGGAACAACACAAGAAGGTACTCCACAAAAAAAGACGGGCAAGAAAACTCCTGCGCTGACAGACCTGACCGACCTGGTCAAAGGGACTTCCACAGAAGAGGAAATAGCCATCGGTCAAGAGATTGCCGGACGACTGCTTGGGGCTGCGCCTCTGGTCAAGGATGAACGCCTGCAACGGTACGTCAATCATGTTGGAAGGTGGCTAAGCCTACAGAGTGGAAGAACCGACCTTGATTGGTATTTTGGAGTGATTGATTCCGAGGATATCAATGCCTTTGCTGCGCCGGGTGGATTTATTTTTCTGACCAAAGGTTTGTATCGACAACTTCATTCTGAAGCGGAATTGGCTGGGGTCCTGGGACATGAAATTGGTCATGTTGTTAAACAGCATCATCTAACCATCATTAAGCAAAGCCAGGCGATTGATATGGGAAGAAGCGTGTTTTCTCAAAAACTCGGTAATATGAAGAATGAGCAAGCGAAGCAGGCCGTGAATAATCTTATTGGAAGTGGAGCAGAAGTGATGGCTCGCGGATTGGATAAAGATGCCGAATATCAGGCCGACAGAATTGGGGTAGTGTTGGCCGCCAGAGCCGGCTATGACGCCTATGGCCTGCCAATGGTGTTGCAGGAAATTGGTCATGCAGGTCTCAGTGACAGCAGTGTCGCCTTACTGTTTAAGACTCATCCTCATCCCGATACGAGATTGGCAGAACTCGGTGATTCTATGGGAGAAAGCTTTGATCAATATTCTAACGGCAAAACTGTGAAAGACCGATTTTACACACTGTCAAAATAGCAAGCTCGAGTCCAAGCGGTCCTTGCAATACTTGCCCTCATTGGGTTCGCTGTGCTTGGAAAAACTAAAGGCTTTTGTTTCATAAGCCGCGAGGACCGGCGGGATGCTTCCGTGCATTAGAGAACGGCAAAACGTCCAATTCAGGAAAATTCTTCGGCTTATTCATTCCACTTTCGAAAAATTTTGATATTTAATTGTGGGAGGCAAGGACTAATCTTCCCCGGCGGGGGCCCGGATCAAATGCTCTGTTTGAAAGCCGAGGCGATGACTAAAGGAGACCATGTCCTGATAGCTTGCTTCATCGATCGAGGGGGTTCGTGCCAGGATCCAGAGGTAGTCCCGATCCGGGGTGCCGACGATCGCAAGCTTGTACTCGGGATCGACCCGAAGTATCCAGTAATTCCCCTGCTCCGCTGAGGTAAGCAAGGCTACAAGTTTAGCTGCCCATTGGTCGAAGACCACGTTCAACTTCGCCCGATGTTCAGGGTCCACCACGGTGGCCACTCCCTCAATGCTGACCTCCTCACCGGTCGAGGTGGTACATGCGTTTCGCACGGCGACTTTCCCCGATTCCAGTAGCCGGTACTCGGCTGTAGATCTTACGCAATTTCGTTGCCCCCACATCGGCAGTCGTGCAATTTCATGCCACATTCCGCTATATCGGGAGAGGTCAACTGACAATGCCGTGGGTAACGTTCCTGCCGGTTCAACGCTTGAACAGGCACCCAGCATCAAGCAGACGATTCCCATTGTCAGGGTTCTCAACATGTCAACGACCGTAACAGAGGGACCCTTATGGGACCTTTTGAAATTTTTCTATCCTATCATGCCTTCCCGGCGGGTGCATCTTCAGGACGATGATTCCACTTTATGAAGTGACCTGGTCAGGACGTGATACACACAATAAGCTGCGAAGAATTTTTCTTATTTTTGAGAAACCGGTTTCCGGAGTTGAACATTTTGAAATGAAGTATCCTTACCGTCGTCATCATGAGGCTTGGTTTGTTTGGGGACAGGAGGGGAGGATGCAAACCGGGGATTTGAGGATGTATTTGAAATATTGGAAGAAAAAATAAAAGGACTCAACACAAAAAGAAGAAACACAATAGGCCAAAAGACAGGCTTTCTCAAAGGACAGTACAGGCAATCCTCAGAATCTGCGGATTGGCGATTATCCTTCATTTTTCCTGCTTTTTTATAGGGCAATTGGCTGTTCATGTGCCTTTCACAACTGTCTTTGGACGACACTGGGGTTACTCTCCTTTTATCGGAATATGTTGGAGAAAAATTTATACTTTTCCCCTTGTCGCATCGAAAAACAGTAGTCATTAAGATTAAAGTACTTTTTCAGGAATAGGAATTATGCTGAACCCATAGAAATTGAAGACATCTGTACGCCTAACTTCGCACTGGGTCTCCAATGAAAGACCCCCAATTCTCTGGGACCATCATGAACGACTTTCCATTCAAAGCCTTGCGCTAATTCCAGAACAACCTTCTGCCCAATCCAAAGAGTGAGTCCCTTTCCCAAACACGATTTCTGTTGGATGCCAAAAGGAGAATACTGCTTGGGGCCAATGGACGTTGTTAAAAATCGATCAGGGTTGAAGTCATTTGGGTTGGGAAAAATTTCAGCATCCCGATGGCTTTCACGAATGCCAATCCGTACCAGCCAGCCTTTTGGAATTAAAAATCCTTCAAATTCAATGTCGCGCAGGGCCTTGCGCATAAGATATTCGCTTTGCTCCAGCCGCAAAGTTTCAAGCACAACACGATTGCCCAATTGGTGCGCACATTAAGAAGCAGACGGGAATGCGACTGGTAAAGGGCATGGGCGGCGGCGTTGTAGCATCTGCATGGCGCCTTAAAAATTCTGTACCCAATTCTATTCCAACCAGATAAAACCCAAAACCTATACGGTTTCCTCTATGAGGAAAATTTTCTCCGAACTATCTTTTCCACTATTTTTAGGATGGGTATTTCCAGCGGTGAGTTGTTTAGGCTCATTACGCATATTTCGGCAATGACGTACATCTTGAAATGAACTCCATTGAGAGGTACTTTAGAGCATAGGTGTCTACCTTTGTGTTTCCGGAGAAAAAGATGTGGTGGCGTCGTAATCGGGCAGTCCTGCCAAAGCTTCAATTCCTGGTGCTCGTGACCTGCGCGTGGCTGGGTTCGGCCGGGATCGAATCTGCTTTCGCCCATTCTGACTCACAAGTCCGCAATGTGTGGGTGCAGGTTGTGCCACCTCACCGCGGGCTCGTGCGCGCCATTACCGAAGGTGAGCATTGTCCCTTGGCCTATTTCGATGGCCGCCATGCGCGGATGAAAGTGCGTGCGCAACCGAATTCGGATTTTAATGTTCTGGTCTGTGAACTCCTCGTGCCGCGTGAGACCGGCCGAATCGAAGTTGCCGGTCGTGAGCTCCGCCCGGTTTCTCGGAATCCACGGCGAATCGCGGTAGTCGGAGACACCGGCTGTCGCATGAAGGCGGGGAGTGCATTCGACGATGGTTTTCAGAACTGTGGCGACCCCGACGACTGGGAATTTGCCAAGGTTGCAGAACGCGTGGCGGAATGGCAGCCGGATCTGATTATTCAGTTGGGAGATTACATCTATCGCGAAGAAAAGTGCCCCGATGGTTGTGGGAATTGCCAGGGCAGTCCCTACAACAGTCCGGGTATGCGGATGGCGACCTGGAATACCGATTTCTTCCATCCGGGGACGCCTATGCTCGAAGCAGCCCCACTCGTTTTTGTACGGGGGGACCACGAAACTTGTGAGCGCGCCGGATTAGGATATGTTCGTTTTCTCAATCCGTTTGAGTTCGCAGCCTGCAGTGACTTCAGTGATCCCTATGCCTTGGAGTTCGAAGAGCTGCAGTTGGTCGTCATGGATACCGTTCAGGCCGATGATACTTCGCTCTCGCCGAACGTCGTGATCAATCGCTACGCGCGAGACTTCGAACAGGCAGCGAAGCTTGCAGAGGGTCCCACCTGGCTTCTCAGTCACCGCCCCATCTGGGCATTGCGCCCGGCGCACAGTTCCGTCTTGAAGCCAAAGACCGATGCGTGCGGCAATCAGATGATTCCACCCGTAGCTGTGGAAGATATCAACGTGACTGCTCAGGACGCATTGACTGCCTCAAGGTTGGCAGGCCGCTTGCCGCCGGCGGTAGACCTGGTCCTCACCGGCCATATTCATGTGGGTGAGGTGTTGAGCTTTACCGGCCGTCGACCACCTCAGATGGTAGTGGGTATCAGTGGCACAAAATTGCTTCCAGCTGTTACCAAGGGACTTGAGGGAAGGGTAATTGATAGCGAGACTGTGACGCACGCCATGATGGTCTCAGTCCATGGATTTTTTGGTTTCGTCCCCCGTCAACGAGGTGCCTGGAGTGTGAACGTATTCGACGCTGCCGGAGCGAGTGTCACCAAATGCAGGATCGATGACAAGAATGCCCGGTGTCGGTCGCGGTAAGCGTTGCTCTACAGGGACACTGGTTGTGGGAAGAGTATAGAGAACTCACTCCTCATGGCTGACTAACGCGCTTTCGACTTCTCCTGTACCGATCCGGTTTCCGCTTTAAAGGCCCGGCCAAACTGTTCTTTCCCAAAAACCGCCTCTTCTTCATGCCGGTTCGACTTCTGCGGAGTAAAAGCCTCGATTCCTTCTAATGAAAAAATTTGAGGAGATTCGGAATTTTGAAAATTGTGTTCTTTGTTTTTTGGCAATTGAATAAAGACGAAGCTATTCCGGACAACACCTAATGGCTTCCTTACAGTGAACGTATCTTACAGATTTCCTATGCTTATTTTCCTTTCTAAATTCCCTCACGGTTGCGTTTTGTGTTGATGCAAACTACATTTACACTTTGAAAGCTTACTTGAAAAGGGAAGTCGTGGAAGAAACCATCCTTCTCATTGAAAGGGAGCCTGAGAAGCGGAAGGCCCACCTTTCTTGTTTGTCCAAAGATGACCAGGTCTTGAGCGCGACGACTGGGAGGCATGCCCGGCAGGACTGAAGCCAAATTCCCGCCAGAGAAGTCATCGTATTCGATGACGGGATTGCCGACGTTTCGAGCGTCGAATTTTTTCAGAAATCCAAGCCGTTGGATTCTTGACCAAACTGCGTCTCATCTGGTTGACCATAATGCCAGCCTGTATTGGCCCCGCGCCGAGACACTCAACATGCCCTATGGAGTCACGGCCACCGGTTCCTGGTTAATCGTGGCAGATACCGCAAATTCCCGTTTAATGGGTCGGTATGATTCCAACCTCCAGACAGGAGCCAAGGCGCAGGCGTTGGCCGGCCAGCCAACTTTTCAGGCTACAGGGGATAAATCAATGGAGCTCTCCCATGAGGGGGAGTTTGTGCTGGCCTTACATGTTCAGGTGTGTGATAAGTTTGTAGTAGTATCTGACTTAGGCAACAACCGTGTTCAACTGTGGGACATTGACGGAACCTTGCGTTCATGATGAAAACAGTAACGGTAAGAAGCTCCAACGAACAGGCATTCAATATCCAAGTGTCTGGATTGGTCCAGGGTGTCGGTTTTCGTCCGATGGTCTGCCAATTGGCTCAACGCTTTGATCTTCGAGGTCGTGTTGCCAACAATGGAAAAGGTGTTCAAATTCTGGTTGCTGGCGATGAAGATAACCTCAGGCATTTCATTCATGAACTGACTCACAATCCTCCACCACTCGCTAAGATTGCCGAAATCTTTACCAGCAGCATTTCCCTGTGTGGCGTCCCGGAAAAGAGGTTTGTCATTGCCGGTACTGACAAAACTCCTGTGCAGACCGGCATTGTTCCGGATACCGTCCCATGTCCGAGTTGCGTGAAGGAAATATTTGATCCGTTTGCACGGCGGTTCCGCTATCCCTTTACCAACTGCACGCATTGCGGACCCCGCCTGACGATTCAGGAAGGGATTCCGTATGACCGGCCTTCCACCACACTGAAGGATTTTCCTTTGTGCGAGGCCTGCCTGAAGGAATATCACGATCCCCAAGACCGACGGTTTCATGCCCAACCGATCGCGTGCCATGCATGCGGACCGAAGGTGTGGATTGAACGTATGGATGGAAAACCCGTGACGGTGCATTCCTATACGATGCTGGATGAGGCAGATGCGGTCTGCAGTCTCCTCCAGAAAGGGCACATTCTGGCCATTAAAGGATTAGGCGGTTTTCAACTTGCCTGCGATGCCACCCGGGAGGACGCGGTCAGCCGGCTTCGGGCCTTGAAACACAGGGAGGGAAAACCTCTTGCATTAATGACGCGCGACCTGGAAGTGATTCGCCGGTATTGTGTGGTAGGGGAGAGGGAAGCCGAACTCTTGCAAAGCCAGGCGGCCCCCATTGTCATCCTGAAGCGCCATCCGGAGAGGACCCTTGCGGCAAGTGTCGCTCCCGGCATGTCCACCTATGGATGTATGTTAGCCAATTCACCGCTGCACCATTTGATCCTCCATCGCATGGCTCATCCGATTGTATTAACCAGCGGGAATCATGCCGGCGAACCCCAGTGCATTGACAATGAGCAGGCCAAAATACATTTGAAAAACATTGCGGAGTTTGTGGTCTTGCATAATCGGGGGATTGTCCAACGTGTTGACGATTCGGTGGTCAAAGTCATGGATCAGGATCCACGAGTGCTGCGACGGAGTCGAGGGTTTGCGCCCATACCCATAGGGCTTCCCTCTGGCTTCGAGCACAGTTCTGTTATTCTTGCTATGGGCGGTGAACTCAAAAATACCTTTTGCTTACTCAAAGATGGACAAGCCCTGCTCTCCCATCACATTGGAGATTTGGAAGACTCTTTGACCTATGCCGATTATCAACGAGCCATCACACAATACCAACTGCTGTTTGAGCAGAGCCCTGAAATTATCGCCGTTGATCTGCACCCGGAATACCTGTCGAGCAAGCTTGGACGGGCCAAAGCAAAAAACGGGCACCTTCCGATTGTTGAAATTCAACATCACCATGCTCATCTCGCTGCCTGTCTGGTTGAAAACGGGGTTCCCTTAACGACTAAACCGGTCCTTGGGGTGATCTTGGATGGGTTGGGCTATGGGGAAGACGACACGATGTGGGGCGGTGAGTTTTTGCTGGCGGATTATGGGGGCTTTACTCGTCTTGGGTCCTTTAAGCCCGTACCGATGCTCGGCGGAACTCAGGCGATCAAGGAACCGTGGCGAAACACCTATGCGCATGTCATGGCAGAAATGGGATGGGCGGAGTTTGCGATGAACTACTCCGATCTGCCATTGTTTGATCTTCTCAAGAAAAAACCTCGCATGATGCTGGATCGCATGCTGAGCGGTCGGATTAATAGCCCTCTTGCGAGTTCCTGCGGTCGGTTGTTCGATGCCGCCGCCGCTGCGATGGGTATTTGCCCAGGGCACGTGTTATATGAGGGGCAAGCGGCAATGGAGATGGAAGCGTTGGTGGATGACAAAACACTTCATCATGAGGACGAATCGTTGGCGTATCCATTTTCTATTCCGCGCCTGAAGCACTCTGGATTACCCTATGTCGAACCGTTAGGAATGTGGCAAGCGCTTTTGGGCGACCTTATCCTCCACACACCGGTTCCGGTCATGGCCGCACGGTTTCATAAGGGGCTTGCTAACGTGATTTGTCACATGGTCACTCAGTGCTCACCATCTCTTGATGGGCCTGACGGGCATCAAACGGTGGTCCTTTCAGGTGGCGTGTTTCAAAATCAGGTGTTGTTTGAACTGGTGAAACGCAGGTTGGCGGCAGAAGGATTCACCGTCCTTTCCCACAAACAGGTTCCAATGAACGATGGTGGCATTGCCCTTGGGCAGGCCGCGATTGCCGCAGCTCGTTCCTTGCAAGAGACCAATGAGGTTCGATCCACATGTGTTTAGGCATACCCGGGCAAATTGTAGAAATCAGCAATGTGGAACATAAGCTCGCGATCGTGAACGTGGGTGGGGTGCGACGGGAAGTAAATATCGCCTGCATTGTGGATGAGGAGCATTCCCCTGGGTCATGTGTCGGGAATTGGGTGCTGATTCACGTGGGATTTGCCATGAGTCGGATTGACGAAAAGGAAGCTAAGCGGACCATAGAGTTGCTGACTGAAATGGGAGAAGTGCCAACAGAAATCCAGGCGATGCGTCAGTCGAATACCTCCTAAAGGATGACCGCATGTCTAATCACAAACCATTAGCCTCCCTCTACCCCTTCCTGCAGCCGTCTTCGAAAGATTCGGCACAAGTCAAACTCGGATTGCTCGAATCGGTGCGGATGAAATCGCAAGATAGCCGGCAGGTTATCCAAACCTTTTTCGACGCACAGGCCGAAAAAGTCGTGGCCGCCGCCATGGCCCTAGCGGATGTTTATCAACGAGACGGGCGGCTGTTTACCATGGGCAATGGTGGATCGAGCTGTGATGCGGCCCATATTGCCGTGGAATTTTTGCATCCAGTCACCACCGGGCGCCCTGCGCTTCCCGCCGTCAATCTTGCGACCGATCAGGCCATGATGACCGCTGTGGGAAATGATGTGGGGTTTGATCACATTTTTGTACGCCAGTTGATCGCTCAGGGAAAGGCCGGAGACGGGGTGATCGGAGTATCCACCAGCGGCAATTCCGAAAATATTATGCGGACCTTTAGGAAAGCTAAGGAGTTGGGGGTCACCACCATTGGCCTCACCGGGGGACTTGGAGGAGCCATGGCAACCTCTTCTGCAATTGATCATTGCCTGGTGGTGCCTACTGAAAGTATTCACCGGATCCAGGAATGTCACGTCCTGATCTATCATATCCTTTGGGATCTCGTGCACACCATTCTTGCTGACCATCGGGGCGCGTCGGCCACGAAAAAGGACACCCCATGAAATTTGTCGATGAATTTCGGGATCCCCAAAAAGCCCGAATCCTTCTCCAGGAAATTGAGGGGCTGGTAAAACGGGTACCCATCTGCCGCGATCGGCCCATTTGGATCATGGAGGTCTGCGGTGGGCACACGCATACCATCTTTCGCTATGGCCTCAATAAAATGCTCCCGAAGGAAGTGGAGTTTATTCATGGACCGGGTTGTCCGGTTTGCGTCCTGCCACGAGGCCGCGTGGATGACTGTATTGCTCTGGCTGAACGAGACGAGGTGATCATGACCACTTTCGGGGATGCCATGCGGGTGACCGGCTCTAAGAAAAATCTTCTACAGGCCAAAGCCGAGGGAGCCGATGTGCGCATGGTCTATTCACCATTGGACGCCTTGAATCTCGCCCGAGTGAATCCTGACAAAGAAGTGGTGTTTTTCGGAATTGGTTTCGAGACCACCATGCCCAGTACGGCGTTGACCATACTCCAAGCTCGAAAAGAAGGGATCAACAATTTCTCGATCTTTTGTAATCACATCACGATCATTCCCACGATTAAGGCCATCCTGGATTCTCCTGATCTTCAGCTTGACGGCTTTTTGGGCCCCGGCCATGTGAGCATGGTGATCGGAACGAAGCCCTACGCATTTATCGCTGAATATTATCGAAAGCCCATCACCATCGCCGGGTTTGAACCACTGGACATATTACAATCCGTGTGGATGGTTCTGAAACAATTGGCGGAAGGACGCTGTGAAGTCGAAAATCAATATACACGGATTGTTCCTCCTGATGGGAACACGCAGTCGTTAGAGGCTATTCAAGAAGTGTTTGAACTGCGAGAATTTTTTGAATGGCGCGGGTTGGGGTCTATCGATTACTCCGGGGTCCGAGTCCGTGAAGAATTTTCTGCGTTTGACGCTGAACGAAAATTTCCTCTTCCCAATCTGAAAATTGCCGATCCCACGTCCTGCCAATGCGGGGAAGTGTTGAAGGGGGTGATTAAGCCGAGTCAATGTAAGGTATTTGGCACGGCCTGCACTCCACAAAATCCCTTGGGCGCGTTGATGGTTTCGACGGAAGGCGCCTGTGCCGCCTACTACAACTACGGCTGGATTCCTGAAGAAGATCTGCATCCGGCAAGAAGTTCGGTGTAAGTCATCACAGAAAATATAAAGAATCGCTTGAACATGATAAATCCTGAAGCACGGCTTTCGTCAGGACCAAGCCCATGCTGAACCGAACCGCTAACGGTGAACGAATTACCCTGGCTCACGGAAGTGGCGGCAAAGCCATGCGAGATCTCATCCAGAATCTGTTGGTCCCAACCTTTAATAATCCCATCCTCGATACCTTAGAAGATCAGGCCACCATCCCTTTGGGGGAATTACTTCAACATGGTGACCGGCTGGCATTTACGACGGATAGCTATGTCGTGGATCCGTTATTTTTCCCGGGAGGCAACATTGGCGAATTGGCCGTGAACGGGACGGTCAATGACCTGGCGGTCAGCGGGGCACGCCCGTTATTTTTATCATGCGGGCTGGTGATTGAAGAGGGTTTTCCCTTGGAAACCCTCGCCCTTATTGTCGAAGCTATGAAACAGGCCGCTGATCGGGCAGGGGTCTCTATTGTTACGGGAGATACCAAGGTTGTTGAAAAAGGTTCTGCGGATAAGCTCTTCATTAACACGGCGGGTATCGGTGTGATTCGAGAAGGGGTGGCCATTGCGGCAACTAAGGCTCAGGCGGGGGATGCCATCATTACGAACGGTTTTATCGGTGACCACGGCGTGGCCATTCTTCTGGCTCGAAACGAATTAGCCCTGGAAGCCGATGTTCAAAGCGACACCCAGCCAGTCCACGATCTGATTTCCCATATGCTGGATGTCTGTTCTCAGACCCATTGTTTGCGGGATGCCACGCGCGGCGGACTGGCCACGGTTCTAAATGAATTCGCCTCGGCCTCGGATGTGTCGATTCAGATCAATGAATCCCAGGTGCCTATTCGAGAATCGGTTCGAGGGGCCTGTGAAATTCTCGGACTCGATCCCCTGTACCTGGCCAATGAGGGAAAAATTGTGGCAGTGGTCCCTTCTGAGAACGCGCACCAACTTGTTGAGGCCATGCGGGACCATCCCCTGGGCAAAGACAGCGCCATCATCGGGAGGGTCAAAGCCGGACCCGCAGGAACAGTGATGCTTGCCACCACCTTCGGAGGAACACGAATCGTGGATACGCTGGTGGGGGATCAATTGCCGCGAATCTGCTAGATAAGCATAGTCATGAAATTGTTGAATTCTGAAATACTGGAAATCCTGGAAGCCGGGCAACTCCAACGATTGACCTATTGGTGGCTTCCTGCCTTTCATCGGGGCAACGCGATGTGGGGAGCCAGCGTCGGGTATCGCGCCATGCAGGCGGCGGGATTGGCTCTGTCTCATGAGCTGTTATGGGATCGAAAGGGTTTATTTGTTGTCAGCTCTCATCCGGGTCCTGGTGTCCGGGATGCCATCGAGTTTGTGACACGGTCTCACCGAGCGGCTGTGGAATGAACTCTTAACGGCTCTTTTTGACGTCACCACCAGTGGAAAATCCACTGTTCTGGACAGGATAGTATGCACGAAATAGGGATCACTCGAAATATTGTGTCCATTGTCACAGAAAAGGCCGGTGGAGAGCCGGTGAGGCGCGTGACGATCGCCATCGGTAAACTCACTGCGGTATTACCCGAAGCCATCCGGTTTTGTTTCGACATTGTCAGTCAAGGAACCGTGGTAGAAGGCGCGGATTTGGAGATCCTTGAGATTCCGGGAACAGCTGAATGCCGAACCTGTAAAACCCATTTTGATCTCGAGCAACTCTACGACCGATGTCCGTGTGGTTCTGTCGACATCACGCGGCTCACGGGGGAGGAACTGCTTGTGAAACACATGGTGACAGCCTGATGTGTACGACATGCGGGTGCTCTAATACAGCCAAGCCAAGAGTGACGAATTTGCAAACCCGGCATACTGATAAAACCAGCCATTCGTCTGCCAATCACTCTCATTCCCATGATGACCATGATCATGGGCACCACTATCACGAGCATGAGCTTGATACGCACCATGACCATCGACACGAACACGAAACCACTGTTCACCTGGAACAAGCCATTTTAGCGAAAAATGATCGCCTGGCTGAACGCAATCGTGGATGGTTTCTCGACAGAAATATTGTGGCCCTCAACCTTGTGAGTTCGCCGGGCTCAGGGAAAACGACGCTACTCGAACGCACGATTCATGATTTGAAAGATGCCATACCCATTTCGGTGGTCGAGGGGGACCAGGAAACCCTATTTGATGCCGAGCGCATACGAAACGCGGGGTGCCCGGTCGTACAAATTAATACCGGAGCCGGGTGCCATTTAGAAGCCGACATGTTGGCACGAGGTTTGGAAACGCTCCAGCCTCCATCCAATTCATTGGTGTTGATTGAAAATGTCGGGAATCTGGTCTGTCCTGCGTTATTTGATTTAGGGGAACACGCGAAAATCGTGGTTCTTTCCGTCACGGAAGGGGAAGACAAGCCGTTAAAGTATCCGCACATGTTTCAACATGCCAGCGTCATGCTCCTGAATAAAATCGATCTTCTGTCTCATCTTACCTTTAATGTCGCCACATGCCTGGAATTTGCTCATAGGGTGAATCCCAATCTTCAGGTGTTTCAGGTTTCGGCCACGACCGGCGAAGGCCTTCAACACTGGTATGACTGGGTGACTGCACAGATCAACGCTTCAAACCGGCAGGTTGTTCGCTAATGGTCAGTTTATTGAAGCTCGGGTTTCTTGTGGGAATGAGGCATGCGATCGAGTCTGACCCGCGGCGGCAGTGCCTCACTCGCGACCAAAATCTATTCGGTGGCCAACACGCTCAAGCAGGGATTGAGCTGGGGGCTGGGGCATACGATCACGCTTCTGTTGTTTGGCTCGATGGTATTCCTTCTGGAAGCCGCCATGCCGGAACAACTGACCAACTGGCTGAAATTGTCCGTAGGGGGCATGCTGGTAGGAATGGGAAGCGATGTGTTACGGAAAATTATACAAGGTCGTATTCATGTTCATGTTCACCAACACCCTCATCAACCTCCTCATGTGCCTGCGCATTCCCATCGGGGAGAAATCAATCACCAAACGATGGACCATCACCATTCACATTCAACCGCTTTTCCCTACCGGGCCCTATTCGTAGGCTTGATGCACGGAATGGCAGGGTCCGCTGCGCTCATCCTGCTGACACTCCAACAAACCGTTTCTCCGCTTCAAGGGATTATCTACATTGCCACAATCGGTCTTGGGTCTTTTTCTTCATACATTTTTTCCTAATCTTCAAGAGTTGAAATGTCACCTGGGTCCTGTCCCAGTTCCTTGGCCTTCAATACCCGCCGCATGATTTTGCCGGAACGGGTTTTGGGAAGTGACGGGACAATTTCAATTTCCCGGGGGACGGCGATCTTGCCTAATTCCCCTAAGACATGATCCTGCAAACTTTTGATGAGATCGGGCGTTTCCTGCTGCCCTTGCTTAAGGATGACAAAGGCTTTGATTTGTTCTCCGGCGGTCTGATGCGGTTTGCCGATAACAGCGGCTTCCACCACCGCTTCATGGCTGACTAAGGCACTTTCGACTTCAGCCGTCCCGATCCGGTTTCCGGCGACTTTCACGACATCATCCGCCCGGCCCATAAACCACAAGTAGCCGTCTTCATCTTTATGGCAGACATCGCCGGCGGTGTATACACCGGGTATGGTATTCCAATACAGGAGATAGCGATCCGGTTCGTTATAGATGGTGCGCATCATGGATGGCCAGGGTTTCTTAATGACGGCAAAACCGCCGCCATGCTCCACCGTGTTGCCTTCGCGGTTCATGACATCCGCTTCGATGCCTAAAAAACCACGGGTGGCAGAGCCTGGTTTGAGCGGGACGCAGGGGAGGGGTGTGACCATGATCATGCCGGTTTCCGTCTGCCACCAGGTATCCATGATGGGTTTGGTGCCACCGGTCACCCGATGAAACCATTCCCAGGCTTCCGGATTGATCGGTTCACCCACCGACCCTAAAACCTTGAGGGAGGAGAGATCGTATTTTTTCGGCCAGTCCTCTCCAAATTTCATGAGCAGCCGAATGGCCGTTGGGGTGGTATAGAAAATCGAGACGCCATAGCGTTCAATGAGATCCCACCAGCGCCCGGGATTGGGATAGTCGGGTTTGCCTTCTGCCGTTAAAATCGTGGCTCCGTTTAAGAGTGGTCCATAGACGATATAACTATGGCCGGTGACCCACCCCGGATCCGCCACACAAAAATAGACATCTTCGTCTTTAAGGTCGAAGACATATTTGGTCGTGATGTAAGTGCCCACCATATAGCCGCCATGGACGTGAACGACGCCTTTAGGTTTTCCCGTGGTTCCTGAGGTATAGAGGATATAGAGCGGAGTTTCGGAATCAAGCTGTTCGGCTTCACACGTTGGAGATTGGTCTTTGAGCCAGGCTTCCCAATCCAATTCTTTCGGGGCTTGAAGAGGGGTCGATGATTGTTCCCGCTGAACCACGATGACTTTCTCCACGGTCGGGCATTTGGCAACGGCTTCATCGACGACCGGTTTGAGGGGGATTTTCCGACTGCGGTCATACCCCACATCCGCGGTGATGACCACCCGCGCTGCGCATGCCTCTATGCGTGCCGCTAACGCTGTGGCACTAAAACCCGAATACACCACCGTATGGATCACGCCGATGCGAGCACAGGCCAGCATGGCCACAATTTGCTCGGGGATTTTCGGGAGATAAATGGTCACCCGGTCCCCCTTGTTGAGGCCCAGGCTTTTGAGGGCATTGGCGCACTTGTTGACCTGCCGGTATAACTCGCCATAAGTCAGGATTCGTTCCTGGCCTTCTTCTCCGACCCAGATAACGGCCACTTTGTTTTTTCGCCAGGTTTGGACATGGCGATCGAGACAGTTGTAAGCAATGTTGCAGGTACCTCCCACGAACCATTTGGCCCAGGGATAGTTCCAGTCCAGGACCTTATTCCAAGGAGAAAACCAGTGGAGTTCCTTGGCAATGCCGTCCCAGAATTTTTCAGGATTCGCAATAGACTGCTTGTAAGCGCTTTCATAATCTTGAATATGGGCGTTGGCTGTGACGTCGGGTGAGGGAGGAATGACCCGGGTTGATCGTTGCAGTGTTTCAATATTTTCACTCATCAGGTCTGTTCCTCCTTAGTTACGCATTTGGGACACCACCAAGAACATGTTTTCTCAGCGAGAAAGCTGTTAAGCCCATTATGCTGTCCTTGGCTCGTTGCTTCAAGAGGGCAGGGATTAAAGACCGTGAAAAAGAGGTGAGCATTGAAAAGGGTTTGGAGGCTATGAAAGGGAGCCCCGTCGCTGACCGCAAGCCCTTGGGATTTTTATTTAAAATGGCATTGAGATGGATGAGAGAAGTTCAGAGGGGCTGTGTTTTTAATTAAGTGCATGGCGGGGTTTGGCAAGTTGGGCTTGGAGGTGTCCATATTTCGCGGCGTAATCCTGTTGACTGCGGCGAATGACCTCATGGGCTTCCTCGCGGCCATACACATGTGTAATTTCGCAATTCTTTTTTTGGGAGCCGGGAGCATCTTTGTAAGTCAGGAAGTAATGCATGAGCCGTTCCACAAAGTGGACGGGACAGGCTTTGATATCTGTCCATTGTTCATGAAGCGCGTCACCCTTGAGGACGGCCACAATTTTATCATCGGCTTCATCCCCATCGATCATACGCAAGCCACCAATCGGAATGGCTTGGAGCAAAACATCTCCATGGATAATGCTTTTCTCAGTCAAAACACAAATGTCTAATGGATCCAGGTCACCGACGAGGCCAGGCCGATGGGTACATTCGGCACTGAATGCTGCGACAGATTGCCCACAATAAGTTTGAGGAATTAATCCATACAGCGTGGGGCACACATTGGAATAGCGCTGGGGCCGGTCCACTCGTAAATGGCCGGACTTTTTATCCAATTCATATTTAACTGTGTCGGTGGGCACTATTTCGACATAGACTGTCACGGTGAGTGGTGCCTCTTCCCCTATTTCGACACCGTGCCACGGATGGGATTTACAGGGAAATCCAAAATTTTGCCAAAGGGAGAAAAATTCTTGTTCGTTCATGAAATATTTTCCAGGGGTGGGATGAGAGAGCCCGGTTAAGGTGCAAGGATCTCCACTAGATTTCGGTCCGAATCACCTTCATCTTAACCGGCTAGATTTGCAGAGGATGAGCAGTAAAGTATTGAACAGGAACCAAGAAAAACGAAACAGATGTGTATCCAGCCGGGAGCAGAATTACGGCTGTTTTGCCTGTGGTTGATGGGCTGGGTGAAGCCAATCAAGGAAGGTTTTGACGGGATTAAAGTTGGCGCGGGGAATTTCCACGAAAATGGTAATCCAATGGGCCATTCCTCCATTCCACAGGCCTGGCCATTCCAAGGCTTTGAGGGGACGGCCCTGGTAGGATTTCATGCCGATGAAGCCGGTTCCGGGATCGACGTACTCCAGGAGGTTAAAGGGATTCCCCTGAAAATCACGGACTCCGCAGACTAGATCAACCGGATTGAAATGAGTTCCGGAGGCAAAGAGTTTTTGTTGAGCTTCAGAATCGGGATTGACTTGGGATTGCTCGACGATTTGCCTGGACGGGGCGTCCTCGGGATGCGCAACCCAAAATGGTCCTCCGCCCGGATCGCCGGTATTGGGAACCACACCACAGACACGGAGGGGCCGATCTAAATACTGCTTTAACAAGGTGGCTTGATCGGGAAGCGCCAATTCTCGATAGGATTGGGGAAGTGGAAGAAGGAGTTCTTGCAGGATACAGGCTTCCGCCTGATGGACACTTTTCGCATCCGCGGGGAGCGAGCTGAGTTGTGCTATATGGTGAAACACATGTTGTTGAAGCTCAACCAGGTAGCCTCCCAATGCCTTTCTCCATGTGACGATCGGATCTTTCAAATGATCGGGGACGACGTTGTCGATATTGGAAATAAAAATAATGTCTCCCTGGTAGTCATTTAAATTTTCCAAAAGCGCCCCATGCCCTCCCGGTCGAAAAACCAGAGTGCCATCTTCTCCACGAAATGGCTGGTTGTCCGAGTCCAGCGCGATGGTGTCGGTCGACGGTTTTTGAAAGGAGACCGTGCAATCAAGTTTCCACCCCTGTCGTCCCAAAATCTGTTGGATGGTATGCAAATGGGTTTGAATGGCCAGTTCAAATTGAGGAGAAACGGTCAAATGAATCTTTATTGAATGTAGTTGATTGGGATGATATCGGATGGCTTCATGAATATGTTCTTCGAGTGCAGTTCGAGGACCTTCTGGATAGCGATGGAAGGAGAGGAGGGCCTTGGGCAATTCGGCATAGCCAAGGCCGGGCGTCTTCAGGACCGCTTGAAGAATCGTATTGATATCATGTGTATGCTGATCCCTTGGAGGGGGTTGTCCCTGCCCATGGAGATACTGTTCTAAATCAGGAATAAACGGGAAATCCTGTAAGCGCGTCCAGGCCTGATCGACAGCGTGGGGAAGAGTTGGTGCCTGATTTGAAGAGGAATCGGGTGAGGCCTCCTGGGACAAAAATTTGAGGAGGTCATTAAACATACGGGTGGCGGCTCCGGATGCAGGAATAAATTTACTGACTCGATCCGCCTGACGGGCCGCTTCAAAGTGTTGTTGGTACCGGGAGAAGTGTTCTGGGCGGAGTTGGACAATGCCATCGTTCAACCGGCATGGACGAATGATAGTGATCGGAGGGACCCCATGACGCAGTCGCTGAAGTTGTGATTCCACCTGGAACGTGGAAATCCCGCGGCGTATTAACTCAAGATGATCCTCAGGCGTCAGCATAGCGTTTGTGTAGTCCAGTTTAACCCAGATTGATGAGAGATCACATCAGATAGAAGTTGTATTTCATGATGAAAAAATGTCAAAGTTTTGATGCGCTCGATCCGACAAAAATCCAATCGCAAAGCGTCATGACATCTCTGTCATGTTCATGCACTCAGGCAAGGAGAACTATCATGATACAAAGCTTGAAAACGTTTCAAGGTTTCGCGGCATTAGGGGTCTTCCTATTGGGGATTTCTTCCGGTTGTACCATCAAAGCCACACTTGATACGACTTCCGATGGAGTAACCAATTTTCTGTCTTCTACCTCGGGCAAATCCTGGTGGACAGAGGATGGGCTTGTCAAACATGGCGAACATGCCAAAGCCTTTGTAATGACCAACCATGACGTCCTCCTTCAAGAAATCGCCCAAGGGCACGGGGAATACGTCCAGGCCTTCGGGGCCATTTTAGGTGTCCCATCTCATCACCAGGCTCACTTTCAGGAATTGATTCAGAACGAGTATCCCGTCCTGGTTGAGATACCCATTTTGCTTGGAGATGATCAGTTAAACAGGTTTATCGGTCATGCTCAGCAGGCCGGAATTCATACTGCGTCCTCAAAACTATAACCCGGGTTGGGTTATAATATCCCGGGCACAAGGTGTTTCCCATTTGGGACATTGCATCATTATCTAAAAAGCATTGAGGCTATTAAAAGTTTGGAGGACAAGGTCAAGGCTCTGCCCCTCCTTTTAAAATGCCCAGGCCAATTTTTACCGCACGTCTGGTGATTTCCGCCCATTTGGCTTCCGGATATTCAGCCAAAGCCTTGGCGGCTTTTCCATCCTGAATGTCGAGTTCTTTCACACGGATAATGCCATCCTCAATTGTTACATCAGCCACAAAACATCCTCCTTGGTTTCCTGCATGTCTCGAATGATGATGAATGATATTCGATGTGAGGCAGGATCAATTGGTGAAAAGTTCAATTTTCTTGACAGGTTGTAGGTCCAATGCTAGCATTTTCTTAGCCCGTCTGACAGGAAACTCTGATAAAAATTTTCTTAAAAAAGGTTAGGGTACCCTAATGAATGAACAAGGCCATGATATGCGTCGAATTGTTCTCCGCATCGGAGGGTGTGCTCTTCTCGCTTTCATGCTTGTGGCATGTGGAGGTCCTCCCAAGTGGGTTCAGGAAGGATCGGGTGTGATGAATGCCGATGATTCGAAATCTATTTATGGTGTCGGGGCTGTTGTCGGGGTGAAAAATGAACCACTTGCTTGGGAAACTGCTGAAAATCGCGCACGCGCTGAATTGGCAAAAACTTTTCGCACCTATACGGCCTATCTGATGCAGGACTATGCCGCTTCAACCTCTGCGGGGAACTTCACCAAATCAACGGAAGAGCAAAACGTAGAACGGGCGGTCAAGACCTTTTCGGCTGTGACCTTAAATGGCGTTCGCCCCATTGATCGTTACAAGGACGACGAGTCCTCAACCTATTATGTGTTGACCAAGCTGTCTTTTGCGGAAATGAAGGAAGCGTTGCAACAAGCGCAGGAACTGGACGAAGAGGTTCGGGATTTTGTCCGGAAAAACGCTGAAAAAGCCTTTAAAAAACTGGAGCAGGAAGAAGCCAAGCGCCCGGGAGGGCTTTGACCCAGGTTAATTGGCGTCTTTTTGTCTTCTTCGTTCATCATCACAAAGGAATCATCTTGCTCCCCATCACTCGACTGATCACATCCTGCGCCGTTGTTGTCCCATGCCTCTGCCTTCTCTTATTGGGCGGATGCGGAAAAGAAAGAAAGGTGACCAGAGTAGACCCAGGGGTCGTGACCGATTTTAGTGGTCGGTGGAATGATACGGACTCAAAGTTAGTGGCCGAAGCCATGATGAAGGAAATGGTGAACAGGCCCTGGTTGGAAAACTTTACGAATCAACACAATCGAGTTCCGACCGTGATTGTCGGGACGATCCTCAATAAAAGCCACGAACATATTGATGTGGGCACCTTTGTGACGGACTTGGAGCGGGAAATGACCAATTCTCAAAGAGTGCTATTTGTGGCAAGTCAACGAGATCGCGATGAAATTCGTCAGGAACGAAAAGAGCAAGCGGTTCATGCCAGGGAGGATACCCAGAAACGCCCTGGGCAGGAACTAGGGGCGGATTTTATGATGAAGGGCACGATTAGTACGATTGTGGATGAATCTGATGGGGTCAAAGGAATTTATTATCAGGTTGATTTAGATCTCATCAATGTTGAGACGAATGTGAAATCCTGGTACGGACAAAAAAAAATCAAAAAAGTCGTCGAGCGTAAACGTCTCCTCTTTTAATGTAGGGTCATCCAATCCCCTTCCGTGGCGTGCGGTTGGTTATTCGGTCTTTCTCTTCCCTTGGCTTGAATCGTCAGGCGCCTTGTTTTTCACTAGCCCACCTTGGCCAACGTGCCCTCTTCTCCATGAGCGTTCTATCGAGAAACCTCTTGCTTGCCCTCGGAGCGATCTTGTTTGTCGGGTGTAGTGGCCCTATGTCCCACTATGCCAAGGTAGAGCGTAGTCTGCTGGCAGGGAATTCAGCCAAGGCTGTGACGATTATTCAATCGGCAGAGGCAGACTATGGAGACAACAATCGCTTGCTCTATTTACTGGATCAGGGCATGGCGCTCCATTTGGCCGAACAGTATGTTGAAAGCAATAAAGTTCTCGAAGAGGCGTATACTCTTGTTGAAGACCTGTATACCAAGCATCTGCGAGACGAGGCCTCGGCCCTGCTCGTGAATGAGGCTCAACGTCCCTTCGAAGGGGCTCCTTATGAACATGTCATGATTAACGTGGTGAAGGCGCTGAACTATGCGGCCCTCCAACAGTGGAATGAGGCGTTGGTGGAGGGACGCAGGATTGATCACCGTCTCAATGTGCTTCATGACAAACAAGAGGGAAAGGAGACCTACCAAGAAGATCCGTTTGCTCGGTATTTGGTCGGGCTGCTCTATGACATTACGGGTGATCTCAATAATGCCTATGTCGGATATCGAAAGGCCGAACAAGTCTATGAGGACAGTCGGGCGTGGTCCCATGTTGTTTTTCCGGATATCCTGAAAGCTGATCTGATTCGAACGGCTGAACGATTGGGATTGTCTGATGAAGTTCAACAGTATCGGGAGAAATATCCGGAAGTCAGTATTTCTTCAGCCTCTGATGGCCTATACTCCCAGGCCCAACTCATTGTGATCAGTTACCATGGCCAGGGACCTAAGAAAGAAGATGTAATCATTGATGTGCCCGTGAGTTTAGACGCCTTGTACCTGGTGGCTCTTACCAAGCCCTGGTTTGGCCGGAGCACTCGGGACACAAGAGGCGGGGAGTCTCTGCTGTATGGCATTCACGGTCAAATCGCGCGAATTGCCTTGCCCCGGCTTACGGTGAAAAAAACCTCGTTGGCCCATGATGTGATCGAAGTCACAGATCAGACTGCCAGTTTTAAAACCCAATCGGAACGGATGTATGATGTTGCCGCCGTAGCCGAAAAAAACCTGGCCGATGATTATAATGGACTCGTGCTCCGGGCAGTAGCTCGATCCGCCATGAAAATGGCGGCGGCTGAAGGCATCACCATTGGGGCCAGAGCGGCCGCAGGTCGGAACAATCAGGATTGGGTCGGCTTGTTAGTGGGTGCGATTGCCAGAATTTTTGCCCTGGCCACAGAAGAAGCCGATATTCGGTCGTGGCGAACTCTCCCAGGTGAGCTTCAGTTGACACGACTTTGGGTTGACCCGGGTGACTATTCCGTGGCTATTCAGTCCATGGATCACCAGGGACGAAAGGCTGGAGAGTCTCAACATCATCGGCTTCAACTTATGAAAGGCGAAACAACACTTGTCATTCACCAGAGTTTCCAATAGGCCATCATGAATATCCTGAGAATAGTGATATGGAGTGGAGTATGTATCCTAGCCGGAGGCTGTGCCTGGTTTGGCGGAGAGACCCCGCCTGAATGGATCATGTCGCCTCACCAATCATACCCTGTTGAACGATATCTCACCGGCATTGGAGAAGCCGAATCCCGGGAACAAGCTGAAAAAAGGGCGTATGCCGCGGTTGCCAGAGTTTTTTCTGCGAAGGTAAACACCCAATCGATGGACCATGAAACGTATTCCATTCAAGAGTCCGGAGTGGGGAGTCAAACACGACGGGAGTTACAACTGGACCACCGGACACAGGTGACGACCAGCAAAGCCCTGGAAAATGTCCAGATATTGGATCTCTGGTATCAGCCGTCTACCAGACATTTTTGGGCTTTGGCGGGCCTCGACCGGCAACAGGCTGAGAAAGCTATTCTGGAACGATTACAGGAGTGGGATACGAAGATCGAGAATATGATTCATCAAGGCCGAACACATCCTCAGAAAATTCAACGCATCCGAGGCTACAAAGAAGCCATGATTTTATTAACTGATCGGGATACCCTCAATACAGATCTGCGGGTGATCCGCACCAGTGGAGACAGTCTGCCACCGTCATATCGTATCCCACAGATCCAACGTGAATTCATGGATTTTGTCTCCCAAAACTTGGTTATCTCGGTGGCGATTGAGGGAGAATACCATGAGGACATTGAACGGGCGATTTTGGAGGGGCTCAAGCAAGAAGGCTTATTAGGCCGTCCCGCCGATTTAAAGTCCACGGAGGTTGCGGACCTGGCTATTGTTGGGCAAGGACAATTTTGGACCGTGAATTTGCCGGATCCCTTGTTCAAATATGTGCGATGGTGTGGCGATATCGATATCTATGAAAATCCTTCTCATCGACTTATCGGGGTGATTTCAGAGACGGGACGGGAAGGACATGTAACCGAAAAGGAAGCACGGATTCGTGCCAGCAAAGTCATGCAGGAGGTCATCTCCAAAGAAATCGCCCGTCTGCTCACCCGGTCCGTGTTTAGCGTCGAACCGGATCCGTCACTGAGTCAGAGAGTTCCTAACGCCTGTTCTCGCTAAGGGTCTGTTGAAAAAAGCCGCCAGCGGCGTTCTCGCCATTTTTCCGTACTCACGTACTAAGCGTACGCTCCGTGCGTAAAAACGGCTGCGGCCTTGCTGGACGGACTTTTTTTGAACCGACCAGGAGCCTTTGATGAGTAATCTAACCCTGGGCAAATTTGCCCTTGAAAATCTTTATTATTCAACACTCCCACTAACACACGGTTTTCTTGGTCTTTTTAAGACGTCTCTTTTTTCTTTGTGACGACGAAGATAGATCTGGCGGGTCAGACAAATTAAGAACAGGCTAACATGACAAGTCTTGCTCCAGCCCCTGGAGAAGCCTTTCCCATTCTTGGGTCTTTTCAATGTGCCGGTGCCGGCGGTCCCTCAACGATTCATTGGTGAATTCGGGCAAGGCCCTCAAGTCCTTCCGTGATTGTTTTACCTTTTCATCAGCATCTGAGATGTATTGGCACACACCCCTGGAGGCCGGCGGCTGTCCTCCCGCTCGTTCAAAGAGTGCGAAGGCACGATAGCCCTGTTCTTGGCCTCGAAATAGAGTTTCTGCTGCTTGATACAGAGAGCGAGTCTGTTGGTGCTCTTCCTTTTGAGCGAGAATTTTTGCCATGAGAGCGGCCTTCCCAATGGAGAGGGCGGCGCCCTCGGGGTCTCCATTCGCAATCGCGTCTTCGGCATGTTGCTCCAGGCGGTCCATTTCCCCGAGCTCTCCGACCATTTGTGGGGAGCCTCTTTCCGCATAGGCAACCACAAGTACCATAAAGAAAAGACCAATCCAGGTAAGCGGGGTGGGGACCAATCTCATGACGTCAGCTGGTGGCGGTCAGGATGAATCTGGCTGGTGGGACATTGGTGGAGATTCAAAATAGCCCTGTCTACTGAACCTGCCAATCCATATCGATTTGTTTATAGGTCCAGCTCGTGGCCTCCCGCAGTTCGGCCATTTCCTTCGAATTGTCAAAGATCACCCAGATTTTGCTTTGTAGCTCATTAATCGGGGCGATAGACTTTTCATTTCGCAGTTTACCTAAACTCCACACGACCTCTGTCAGAACCGGGAAATCGATGTCCGAAGAGGATTTGAGGTGGGGGAGATTTTCAACCACATAATCAAGCATTGGCGGGGTGACTGAAGGGTCTCCGGTATGGGCACCAATTTCCCCTAATCCTTTAGCTGCGGCCGCTCGAATCTTCGAGTCTTTCTGGGTTTGAAAAATATCCGTTAAGAGGGGAATGCCCTCGCTCCCCGTGCTGGAAAGCGCGACGATGGCCTCTTCTGTCAGTTCAGGATCTTGAATAAGTTCTTTCAGAAGAGGCAGGGTATCGTGTGATTCTACTTGAGGCAGCAGGGATAAAATTCTTAGTTTGCGTTTATTGGGCGTTTGGGGGTTATTGAGTAGCTTGAACAGGCGGGCCTCATGTCCCCATTCCGCAGCAAGCATAACGGGAAAATCAAATTCTTGAATCCGTTCGGCTAATTGTTGAATCGCATAAAGACCGGATTGTGGAGCGTGAGCGACTTTAGCGGCTTCGCCCGAATCTTCAAAACTGGTCCGTGCTTCTTTGTACCACCCTAAGTCCCGTCCATCCAATTGATAGGAAAAGAGGCAGGCCGGGCCTTTCCAGAGACGGGATGGGGCGCCGGAATGGTCCGCATCACCGCCCCCGCGAGTGGTTCCTGACCATTTTTTTACTTCTTCGCATTTGACGTTTACCCTTACATCGAATGGATCATCGCGATTGGTTACCACGGTATAGCCCAATTCTTCCAAACGTTGCCTCACCACATTTTCAATGACTGTTCCATCGACTTTGCCCCGTTCTGTCAACGCCAAGACGTGAATCATAATCGTTTGAATGGCCTCGAGTTGCGCCTTTTGTTCTTGGTCGAGATACGTTCGTCGGGCAAAACCCTCTGAATCGAAAAGCCCAACGAGCAATACTATGGAGATGAATCCACATGTCGCCAATGTCCTCATACCTGATCTCCCACCATACAATATTGTGAGGTATTAACTGAGATGGCCATCCAAGTCTATTTGTTTATAGGTCCAGCTCGTGGCCTCCCGTAATTCGGCCATTTCTTTCGAATTGTCAAAAATTACCCAAATTTTTTGCTGGAGCTCTCTCATGGGTTTAAGGGAACCCTCCCATCGTTGTTTGCCAATTGCCCAGACCACTTCAGTGAGCACAGGAAAATCTATATCTTCCGAGGTTTTCAATTGCGGTAATAGCGTAGACACGTACCGTACCATAGGAGGAATCGGACGGGGGTCCCCCGTCTTGGCCGCAATATCCCCCAAGGCTTTTGCTGCTTCGGCTCGTATGCTTGACTGCCGGCTGGTTTGGAATAGGTCGATGAGCAAGGGGATGGAATGTCCTCCAGCCCCTGAAAGCGCATTGATGGTTTCTTGCTGCAAGTCCGTGGACTCGAGAAGTTTGGTCAGTTGCGGCAGTGCCTCCTCGGCATGCACATCGCTAAGGACGGAAAGAATTTTTACCTTTCGGAGTTTGGGCGTCTTGGGGTTATCCAACAGTTTGAGCAGGCGGTCGATTTGACCCCATTCGGCCGAGAGCAGAACGGGGAAGTCATATTCCTCGAGCCGTTGGTTGAGCTGGTCCATGGCATAGGCTCCGGCATCGTCAACCTGTTCCTTTTGAGCAGCCTGCCTGGCATCGGCAAATGTCGTGCGTACCTCTTTTTTCCATTGCAAATCAGTGTTTTGGAGGAAATACGTCAAGAGACAGGCCGGCCCTTTCCAGAGTCGGTCAGGGGCATCAGCCAGATCTACGTCTCCTCCGGTGGGGGAGGTGCCGGTCGACGTTTTAGCTTCTTCACATTTAACTTTCACTGCCACATCGTGCGGCTGGGAGCGGTCCGTGGTGACCGTATACCCTATGTCTTCCAAGCGTGCCTTGACTGTGGCAACCAGTGGACTGGGATCATAGGTCCCTTTTTCTGTTAGGGCGAGGACCTCCACCAACACAGTCTGGGCTTTCTCTAATTGCGTTTTTTGCTCTGTTGTGAGGTGAATTCGGCGGGCCTCGGATTCAATGGCCCCGACACACAATATTATTGCGAAAATGAAAAAAATAGACCAGCGTGTCATGAGTAACCTCCTTACTTTATCGCCAAGTCCAACCCCTCATGAGTCCCATGGGGGTATGACTTGGTTAACAGGAAGTTGAACAGAATTTCTTCAATCGTACCGTATATTAACAATACGACGGCAACATGGCAGCATCTTGCAATTCTATTGCTTTATAGGTCCAATTAGTGGCCTCTCGCAACTCAGCCATTTCTTCTGAATTGTCATGAATCAGCCACACTTTATCCTGTAGTTCTGAAATTGGCTTCATAGAGTGGGCCCATCGTAATTTCCCAATCGCCCAGACCACTTCAGTGAGCAGAGGAAAATCAATATCTTCAGAGGTTTTCAATTGGGGTAAGACTTCGGAAACATATTCCACCAATGGGGGAATCGTGCGGGGATCTCCCGTCCTGGCTGCAATATCCCCCAAGGCTTTTGCCGCTTCCGCCCGCATGTTGGATTGAGGACTGGTTTGGAATAAATCGATGAGGACCGGGATGGAATCGGCTCCTGCGCCTGAAAGCGCATTGATGGTTTCTTGTTGCAAGTCGGTGGATTCCAGAAGTTTGGTCAGTTGCGGGAGGGCGTCTTCCGCATGCACATCGCTGAGGACGGAAAGAATTTTCACCTTCCGGAGTTTGGGCGTCTTGGGGTTATCCAACAGTTTGAGCAGGCGGTCGATTTGACCCCATTCGGCCGAGAGCAGGACGGGGAAGTCATATTCCGCGAGTCGTTGGTTGAGCTGGTCCATGGCATAGGCTCCGGCATCGTCAACCTGGGCCTGCTGGGCCGCCTGCCTGGCATCAGGAAAGGTCGTGCGCACTTCTTTTTTCCATTGAAAATTGTTCTGTTGGAGGAAATACGTCAACAGACAGGCCGGCCCCTTCCAGAGGCGGTTGGGTGCATCAGCCAGGTCCACATCTCCGCCGGAGGGAGAGGTGCGGGTCGACGTTTTAGCTTCTTCACATTTACCTTTCACTGATACATCGTGCGGCTGGGAGCGGTCCGTGGTGACCGTATACCCAATGTCTTCCAAACGCGCCTTGACCGTGGCCACCAGTGGACTGGGGTCATACGTCCCTTTTTCCGTTAAGGCAAGGACCTCCACCAATACCGTCTGGGCCGTTTCTAATTGAGCTTTTTGCTCTGGCGTGAGAGGAATTTGGCGGGCTTCGGCTGCCATACCCCAGACACCCAGAATCACGAAAAGGAAGAAAACAGGCCAGGCTTTCATACCTTCCTCCTTGCTTCTAATTTTTTAATCATTGTGGACTGCAATGTAAGCGAAATGGCAACGGAACAAATGGGTTCTCAACGAATTTACAGGGTTTTCTAATATACTCTTCACATAAAGGGAGGGGCAACTCAATGTCGCCCGGAAAACAATCCACTGAGTAGACCGGGCAAGCGACCAATGCTTTACCTCAAGGAGGTGACCGTATTTGAAAAGGGTTGTGGTTCAATAGAATATTTTTTTAAAGCAATTTTTAAGAGCATTGAATTGTGAGAAATATTGTTGAGAGATTCTGTTCATATTCCCTCGAATGAAGTTGAACCCCTTTCAGTCTCCGGCTATACTCGGTAGATGGGGCAGTCACCAAAGTTCGTATTTTTAGGGGCCGGCAACATGGCTGATGCGTTGGTGACCGGAATTTTGAAAGCCCATCTTGCGTCTCCCGCCAATATTTCTGTTACCGATATTTCCTCAATCCGGTTAGAGCATTTTCAGAAGACCTTTCACGTTCATGTGGGATCTGATAATGCTGATGAAGTGAAATCAGCCGATATCATTGTTCTCTGTGTGAAGCCTCAGGTTATGGATACTGTGCTGGCAGAGATCAAGGAGCAGATTTCTCACAAGCACTTACTGATTTCCGTCGCAGCGGGGTATCCTTTAGCACGCATTCAACAGCATGTCGGCAGAAACATTTCCCTTATTCGTGCGATGCCCAATACCCCTGCGGTCATCCAGGAAGGTGTTACGGCATTGGCCGGAAGTTCAGGGATCTCCCAGGACCACCTTCATCTGGCTCAATCAATATTTGAATCGGTTGGCAAAGTCGTCATGGTGGAGGAATCCTTAATGGATGCCGTGACGGGCTTGAGCGGAAGTGGGCCTGCGTATATCTATCTGGTGATTGAAGCACTCACAGACGGTGGGGTCCTGGTCGGTCTTCCACGAACAGTAGCAAGTGTCCTTGCGACACAAACGGTATTAGGGGCGGCCAGGATGGTGATTGAAAGTGGCGAACATCCCGCCGCACTAAAAGATCGGGTGACGTCACCGGGTGGCACAACGATCGCGGGTCTTCAACAACTAGAAACAGGGAAGTTACGGGCGACTTTAATGAAAGCCGTCAAAGCTGCTACGGCTCGGTCTTGTGAGTTGGGTCAATAAAAATCTGGGCGGCGCTGACGTTTTCCGCATACATTTCATACTGTTTTATTGAAAGGAGTATACGGTGCAGTATTGGGTCAAGGTTACCTTTGTTGATAATAAAGAATTAGAATTCCCGGACGCTATTCGCCATACTATCAGCGATGATATGGAAATTCTTGAAGTCGATACTCCCAAGGAAGTCACCATCATCCCCTTGAGGCAAATTAAGTATTTTTCTTGTGACGCTAGTGTCTTTAACAAGTCATAACGTAGAGGTCGTTCGATGGGGTTAAAAGTCTCTAAATATTCTAATTGGATTATCCGAAAAGAAAGATTGGTAAAGAAAAGTTATGATTCTATTCGTTACATGATCGAATTTCTTATTTAAATGATAATGTCGTCAGTATTTAAGATATTGATTCGACAAAAGAAAACCTGAAATTTTTGTTTTTTCCATAAGGGATATCGGGGAATTCTCCTTGCCTAATTCCCCTCTTTATGCCACGATGATTTTATCCTGTTATCGGACGTGGATCTTTTTCATAAATACACCCAGTGTACCAGTATAATTGTTTAGTATGACGATTCGTTGTAGATGCGGAAAGAATGATGACGGTCATGGAAACAATTAAAAAGGTCGGTAAACAAATCGGTCTGGTCATGGCCTTATTAGGAGTACTGTTGGTCCTTTGGGAGCTTCCCCATCACGATCGAAATTACCTTTCCCATCAGGAGCGGACTGCGCAATTAGGAACAAACCTCCCCGCGTATGAGGTAAAGACCTTTTTGCGACATATTGAGACTAGGCTGCCTTCTTACCGTGAAGAATTTCAGGAAGCTGAAAAAAAATCAGGTATTTCATGGATGTTGTTGGCCGCTATGGCCTATCAGGAGTCTCAATGGAATAACAAGGCTGTTAGTCCTACAGGGGTTCGAGGAATTATGATGCTCACACGTTCCACGGCCTCGGATCTGGGAATCAAAAACCGGCTTGACCCGTCAAAAAGCATTGACGGTGGGGCTCGCTATCTGTCCTATTTACAAAAGCGGGTTCCTGACCACATTCGCATGCCGGATCGTATGTTCATTGCTCTTGCGGCCTACAATGTCGGTATGGGACATATTAACGATGCTCGATTGCTTGCTGAGCGTTTAGGTAAAAACTCCAATCAGTGGGAAGACATTAAAAGCATTCTTCCCCTCTTAGCTCATAAGGAATATTATCAGGACCTGCCTCATCGTTATGCCCGTGGATGGGAGCCTGTAAGATATGTCAAGCGGATTCGAGCCTATCGTAACATCCTTCAACAGGTTGTGAAACGTGAGGCAAAAAGCTCGCAAGTGGATATTTAACTTTTTCATATTCAATGTTTGATATTTGGCCTTACTCCTGTGGCCTTCTTCATTGGTCTCTTCCCCTCGTTTTAGTTTTCACTTTTCCCCAGTTGGTTCGCCCATCCAGAGATTCATAAGTGAAGCCATTCGGCGTAATCGGTTTTGCAAGAACAAAAAACCCTAGATTTCGAAATCTTGAAAAATGAAACGATGGATTATTCGGGGAAAAGAAAATCTGGGCTCTAGGGCGTCTGGGCCCCAAGTGGTTCATCTGGCCGGGCACGTTCAATGGATAGTGCGGTATCATTTGGCAAAATTTTGGCCTTAATCCTATCCCCAAATTCGAAGGATTCAGAGAGGGTTGTTTCAGCAGTAACCTCGATACGAATTTCTCCTCGATCCCCCCTAACAACATAAAGATTTCCATCAATCATTAGGATCTCAGCCACAATCGTACGCACTTTTGGGGACACCTTTGGAGCAGTCGTTTCTGGGTCATGTTTAGGAGGTGTGGGTTCTGTTTCGGGGGCAATTCCAACCGGAGGCGCTGTCGGAGTGGAGGCCAAGGGTCCTTCCTCCAGGCGAATCCCAGGAGAATCATCTGGACTCGCGCGAACAATTGATAAGGCTTTATCTTGTGGAGTGACCCGTGCTTTGATCCGATCCCCAAACTTGAAGGATTCGGATAACTTGGTCTGGGGTGTGACTTCAATTCGAATTTCTCCATAGTCGCTTCTGATGATATAAAAATTTCTATCAACCATTAAGATGTCAGCAACAATAATCCGTACATTCGGCGATACTTTTGTCGGGGGAGTTGATGGTTTCGATTTAGCACCTGGAGATGGAGTGGATGGAGGAGCCGGGGTGACGGGAGATTTGCTTGTTGTCCCTATCGGTTCCCCTGGTTGTGCTCTTGTGATGGAAATGGCCTTGTCGTCTGGTAAAAGCACTGCTTTGATACGATCGCCAAAGGTGAATGACTCCGCCAGTTGAGTTTCCGGAGTGACTTCGATACGAATTTCTCCACGTTCCCCGCGCACCACATAAAACCCGCCATCGACCATTAGGAGGTCCGCAACAACGGTTCTGGTTTTTGGGGGAGGGGATGGTTGAGAAGAGACTTGAGCCAATTCTACACCATCACCTTCAGTGGCAAAAAGGGATTGAGGGCTTACCAATACAAGAAAGGTTACAAGAATCAACAAGGATTCAATACCCGTGCGAAGAGGCCTGAATGTCGGAAGGTTCAAAATCTTCATGCTGGTGGGTCAGAAGGACATGTGAAGTGTTTGTTTTCGTGGTGCCGAGGCGCAGAATCGAACTGCGGACACCAGCCTTTTCAGGGCTGTGCTCTACCAACTGAGCTACCTCGGCACACTCCTAGAACCATTGACTTCGACCTGATTTTATAACACAAAGGCTTATTCATTTTCCAATTAATTATATCCTTTTTCCTGTTTGAAGGATTTTGGAATTGGAAAAATTTTTAAACAATCCGCCTTCGATGGCGAGGCCCCAGCGTTTTATATCTGTGAGGAGTGACGTGATGTTTGTTACCAGGTGAACCGGAGGAATCCTCCATTGTAATCCGGGGCATTGATTGAGGGAGGGAGAAGAAGAGGTTATTCCCGCTTGAGTTCCAGGGCTTTTGGTAAATTCTCTGAAGGAACGACCGATTGAAAAGCCTGAAGGCTATGCATTTCGATTCCGAATTCGATGCCCGGTAATTTTCCCGGTGATTTCAGATGAAACAGTGAGCTGCTTTGCGATTGATTCATTTGGAAATGGTTCTGAGAAAATGTTTCCCCCAACAACCTTTTCTCCCAACCATGCGTCTTTCGCAAGTCAATTGACCTTTTTCTAGGCGAATGGTCCACTGGAGCCTGGTCACTAACGATCAATTCTTCTTCGGAATTCAGGGCTGCCTCAACCGCCGCAGGCAGGCTTTTCAGGAACCCTTTTCTTACCCAAATGCTCGGATTCAGACGATTTCGACTCTTTATGAATGGTTTGCGGACCAATTCGAAAAAAAATGATCCGGTTTTACTCGCTAGGAGGCCGACAATTTTTGATGCCAACCTTGGCAGCTAGCTTCAAAAATGGTGAGATTGCGTTATGAGTTGCACGTAAGACCGAGTCAAAACAAACCGTGATCTTTTTAAAATTTCAGGCGACACGTTTTGATTCTCTGGCATCGTACATTTTAAAAATCAACCGGTACGGTCCTGGCAAATCATCTTTTTTCTTTGTAGCCGACTTTATCGCAAAAGAAAGATGGTTATAAATAGGATGTATGCCTCACGGTATGCGATAGAAGGAACCTATGGATCAACTCCACTCGAAAGTTTTTTGAAGAGAAGTTAACCCTTCCTTAATGTGATACATCCTCGATCGGGGCGTGCAAACTTTTTCTACAGTAGGAAGTCATTGTCCGCTCAGTCCATTCCTCGCTTCCTTGACGGTTTTTGTGACTGCCAGGTATTCTCAATACTATTCCGTCCATAAAATATTGTTACCTCAGGAAAATATAAGGCTATGCAAATCAATAAATCTCAAGATGAGCTTGAAGTTTCTGGAGAAGAGGAAGAGCTTTCCCCTGAGGAATACCTGAAGCCCCTGCTTCAACGAGCCAAACAGGCTGCCCGCCCATTGAGTGGACTGACTGCCATGAAAAAGAATGCGGCTTTAATGGCTATGGCTGATGGGCTGGAGGCTGGAGAAGAAGCGATCCTTAAGGCCAATGAAGAAGATCTTTCAGCATTCGAAGGGAATCCCTCACGGACCGCCATGGCTGATCGACTTCGCTTAACCCCAGCCAGAATTGCCGATATGGCGGCGCACATTCGCGAGATTGCGCAGTTACGGGATCCAGTGGGCGAATCGATGGGGTTCTGGCAACGACCCAATGGAATGAGGGTCGGTCGAGTGCGTGTGCCGATTGGAGTGATCGGAATCATTTATGAATCCCGCCCCAATGTGACCGCTGATGCGGCGGCCCTCTGTCTCAAATCCGGCAATGTGTGTGTGCTGCGAGGGGGTTCCGAGGCGCATCATTCCAATTTGGCTCTTGCCACGATTCTTGGGGAAGCGGCCCAAAAGGCTGGAATTCCCGAAGGAACAATTACCTTTATCGACAAGACTGACCGCGAGGTCATTCTTGCTCTACTCAAAAGCCACCGGTTTGTCGATCTTATCATTCCTCGTGGTGGCGAGGCGCTGATGGACACGGTCACGCAGCATTCTACCATCCCGGTGATTAAGCACGACAAAGGCGTATGCCATATTTATGTGGATTCAGATGTGGATCTGGCCATGGCCCAAAGAATCAGTTTCAATGCGAAAGCTCAGCGTTGCTCGACCTGTAACAGCATGGAAACTCTTCTGGTGCATGAGAAAGTAGCCAAAAAATTCTTGCCGCCCTTAGCCGAAGAATTTATTGAGGCAGGAGTGGAAATGCGGGGATGTTCCAAAACCTGCCAGATCCTTTCTCAAGCCAAACCTGCCCAAGAAGACGATTTCGGTAAAGAATTTTTATCGCTCATTGTGGCGATCAAAGTGGTGAAGGATATGGAGAGCGCCATGGACCATATTCACCAATACGGTTCCCGTCATACGGACTCTATTTTGACCAATGACTATGATCGGGCTCTGCGATTTTTGCGAGAGGTGGATTCCAGTACCGTGATGGTCAATGCCTCGACCCGCTTGAACGACGGCTATGAGTTTGGGTTGGGTGCCGAAATTGGGATTAGCACAACCCGGATCCATGCTCGTGGTCCAATGGGGTTAGAAGATTTAACCTGTTCGAAATATGTTGTATACGGTTCCGGTCAAGTCCGGGAGTAAGGGCCCAATCGGTTCGATGCCGTGTTCCCTCCATTTGTTTCTCACACCAGTCCCGTCTCCGGTTTTTGTTTTCAGAGGCAATCTGCCTTCTAAGCTTTTCCATGCCTCATCATGAACCTTCAATGCGTATTGAATCATCCCCAAGCCTTACGTTTTCCTGCCAATCAGGTCTATAGACAGGAATGGGAGTCCGCGGGAGGGCGGATCCTCGAACAGCCCACTGGTCATTGTGTGTTGTATGGCAAGCATGGGCAACGGATTCTTTTGGTAGATCCAGAGGGAAATCCTCTCCATGAATGTTTGTGGGAACAAAAGCCAACGGGGGCGCTATCCCTTGTCTCTGCGCGTCTTCGATTGGATTGGGGGCAATGGATCGGGATTAAACCGGAAGGATTGGTCAATACCATTTCCTTAGATTTATCTCGGCGGCCAGGCTGGGAACAGATCACCCAAGATGACCTGCGTCAGATGGCAGCCCGGTCTTTGCATTCCGACTTGGCAATGGTCCGATTTTTCTATCGGGATGAGGATGTCGTCCTTCATGGTAATGGGCAAGCCACGATTCATCAGGTTAAAGACGCTTTTTATGTGTTACCCAATGGATCCTTTGAAGATGTCAGGTTCATGTCATGTATGAGTCGGATGGAGTGGAGTCGGATTGACTATCTTCCAGTGGTAGAATTATTTTTATCACTTTTGCCGGGAACCGGTAGTGCGACCTTTGAATTCATCCGAGGCCTCTACGACGATCAAAATAGTAATGGCGGCCGCGCCCTGCAATACCGGGGTATTCCGGCATACCCCTCCGAGGCGGCGTTCAGGCTCTTCAGCCTATTTTTTACCCCTTCCGTTTCTTCCAGGCAATCCCCGCTGGAAGTGTTTTTGGATATTGAACGATCGCATGAAGTTCACTGGCTTCCCGCTTCCGGTTTCCCCGTTCGCTATATGGATGAAGAACAGCATGTTTGCGTGACGGTCAGAAACCAGATGATTCAAAAAGTCACATGGTGGGATGATCCTTCCGGCCTATCGTTTAACCGAATACCCGAGTCAGGTCTGCCGGTGTCGGACAATCGGGGAGCAGGAGTCACGGCGGACAGCCTCTGGTTATTTGATGGCCTTGACCAAAAGGAATTGACCGTTCGACCATCCTGGCAGCTGTCCAAACCGAACCATTCAATTTCCTGGGAGCCGCTCGCCTGCACTTGGCGAGACGGTTTTCCCATAAAACCCCCTCTGCTGACTCCCCAGGAAGCCTTCTCTTCGGTTCTACTGTATCCTGATAAATCTGAAATGATCGGGGAAAAGGAAAGTCAACCGTTCGTTTTTGATTTTTGGGATGATTTTTTTGAGGAACACCAGGATCTCTTTCACTTACGATCTCACGCTAAACGCGTCTTGCTTTCCCATTGCGAAGCGGGATTGGGTTCATGCCTCCAATTCCAGGAAACTCAAATCCATACCATTTGGTATACCTGGCCACAATTTGCTCAAAAACATGCCCAATCTATTTGGAATAGGCTTTCTAGGATGGATCGATTGTCGTGGTTTTCGAATTTTCAATTTTTCCCTTTTGAGCGGCTCATGTTGAAAACATTGCCGTCAAGGTACGATTGGATTTATCTTTGGATTCCCTTTCCAGATTATTCCAATTCCAATATGATTGACGGTTGGGTAACATTTTTACGGACCTATCTTGCTGAGGGGAGTATCGGTTGTGTGGCCGGTCCCCCCGTTCTGAAAGAGAATCTCCAGAAGCAAGGCCTTCAGATTCTCCATTCTGCCGCAGGCGATTCTTTGCCTCCCTTCCGGATTCACCAAACGATCCTTCCCAATGGATGGTTAAATCCCGAGTTGACGGTCTGGATTATTCGAAATCCTGTTCGGTATTAGTTTCAAGGGGCCCTGCCGTAAAATCGCAAATGTTGGTTGGTCCCGTCGAATGAACATGCCCCTTCACGATCTTGACAGCCGAACGTTGTGCGAATAGTATGGGGAAACCTTTAAAACCCATCCGGCGAGGTGGGTAAGGAGAGTCAAACGATGACGGCCACTCAATTGGCCATTTCATGTGCGCCCTTCTCATGTCGTTCTGAGAAGGGTTTTTTTTGTCTTCATGGGGCGCGATGACATGAACACTTCTCCTCGACCACACGAACGACTGTTAATGGATGGCCAGGAAATGGCCAGAACCTTAACCCGCATTAGTCATGAGATTCTTGAGCGGAATAAAGGCATTGAAGGGTTAGCGTTGGTGGGGATACGCACGGGCGGGGTGTTTCTCGCCAAAAGGATTGCCCTCAGAATTCAGCAGATTGAAAAACGGGACGTGCCTCTTGGAGAGTTGGATATCACATTGTACCGGGATGATCTCTCCATCAGAAAAGATCAGCCGGAAATACGAAAAACGACCATTCCGTTTCATATATCCGATGTGAAAATCGTGCTGGTCGATGACGTACTCTTTACCGGACGAACCATTCGTGCGGCCTTGGATGGGTTAATGGATTTAGGGCGCCCTGCCGAAATTCAACTGGCTGTTCTTGTCGACCGTGGACATCGGCAGCTTCCCATTCGTGCTAATTATGTCGGGAAAAGCATTCCGACTGCCCGGGAAGAAAACGTCCAGGTCTTTTTTGAGGAATTAGGGCAGGACGATCGAGTCTCCATATTAACACCATGAAGTCATTATGGGTCTAGAACGCAAAGATTTATTGACCATTGCGGCCTTATCAGCTGACCAAATTCAATTGATTTTAACGACAGCCGAATCCCTGAAAGAAGTCGGAGGGAGGGACATCAAAAAAGTTCCGGCTCTGCGAGGGAAAACGGTGGTGAATTTATTTTTTGAGCCCAGTACTCGTACTCGAACGTCTTTTGAGTTGGCTGCTAAACGATTGAGTGCCGATGTCATTAATTTTTCGCCTTCAACCAGCAGTATGGTGAAAGGAGAAACCTTAGTCGATACCGCCAGAAATATTGAAGCCATGCAGGCAGATATCATTGTGCTGCGTCATCCATCACCTGGTGCCGCAGAAAACCTTGCTCGTTCGGTCAGGTCATCGGTGATCAATGCGGGAGATGGGTGGCATGAACATCCCACTCAGGCTCTCCTGGATGTCTTTACCATAAAAGAGAAAAAAGGACGCGTCTCGGGCCTCGTGGTAGTGATTGTCGGCGATATTGCACATAGCCGCGTGGCGCGCTCGAATATTCTGGCTTTGACCAAACTCGGAGCAGAGGTGAGAGTCGTGGCTCCACCAACCATGATTCCCTTCGGTCTCGAACATTTCGGTGTGGAGGTGTTCCACGATCTTGATGAGGCATTGATTGGAACGGATGTGATCATCATGCTGCGATTGCAACGTGAGCGCTTAGGGCGGGCGTTACTTCCCAGTCTTCGAGAATATGCCAAACTGTTTTGTTTAACGACGGAAAGACTCAAGCTCGCCAAACCGGATGCCATTGTGATGCATCCCGGCCCGCTAAACCGGGGCGTGGAAATTTCGCCATCGGTCGCTGATAGCAATGTCGCGGTGATTCTGGATCAAGTAACGAATGGTGTCTCTGTGCGAATGGCCCTGATGTATTTATTATCAGGATTTAGTGAACGTTCAACCCTTAACGAATAATCGGACAACATGACCAAAAAGACAGGACAGTCTCCCACCTCTTCTCACCTGCTCTGCATTCAGGGTGGAATTGTGATTGACCCCGGCCACGTGAATGGACGGGCCGATGTGCTTATTCAAGATGGAAACATTCTTGAAGTCGGTTTTCCACTGACGAACCCCCTTTCTCAGGATTCATCAGTTACAATTCTTGAGGCCCATGGCTGGATTGTGGCGCCTGGCCTTGTCGATCTGCATTGCCACTTACGGGAACCCGGGTTTGAATACAAAGAAACCATCGCGACCGGCGCGGCCTCGGCCGTGGCAGGAGGATTTACGACCATTTGTTGTATGCCGAATACCCAGCCCGTCAATGATAACGCTGCCATCACCAAATTTATGCTGGCCCAAGGGCAAGAGGCCGGCAAGGCCAGAGTGTTCCCGATCGGGGCCATCACCAAAAAATCCGAAGGAGAAGAACTTGCCGATATTGGTGAATTGGTGGACGCCGGATGTGTGGCCATTTCGGATGATGGGCGCCCCGTGATGAATAGTTTGGTCATGCGACGGGCGCTGGAGTATGCCAAGGCTTTTGGAATTCCTGTTGTGGACCATTGCGAAGACCTGCATTTAACCGATGGCGGATGTATGAACGAGGGTATGGTATCGACTGAACTCGGGATGCCAGGGATCCCCGATGCCTCAGAGGAGGTGATGGTGGCTCGAAACCTGGCTCTGGCCGATCTTACCGGGGTTCATGTGCATCTGGCCCATTTGAGCACCGCCCGTTCGGTGGAACTGGTCCGTCATGCCAAAGGGCAAGGGTTGCCGGTGAGCGCAGAAGTCTGTCCTCATCACTTTTCCATAACTGAAGAAGCCGTCCGCTGTTATAATTCCAATGCCAAAATGAATCCACCACTGCGGACGGATGAAGACGTTCAAGCCCTCAAGCAGGGCTTGGTTGATGGCACTATTGATGCCATTGCCACCGACCATGCTCCCCATGCCCTCCAAGAAAAACAATTGGAATTTGATACGGCTCCGTTTGGAATTGTAGGGTTTGAGACCGCTCTCCCCTTAACCCTCCGTCTGGTGGATGAGGGGGTCTTGTCCCTTGAACAAGCGCTTGATAAATTGACCAGATCTCCTGCCCAGCTTTTTCACCTTCCTGTTGGAAGCCTCCAGCCAGGGTCACATGCCGATATCGTGGTGTTTGATCCTCATGAAGAGTGGGTGGTGGATCCCACTAAATTTTTCTCAAAAAGTCAGAATACGCCATTTGGGGGTTGGACAGTGAAGGGAAAAGTGAAGATGACCTTGGTTGATGGCAGGATGGTCTATGATGCCCGATAATTCAAAAGTATGAAGCGGATTAATTGGGGGGTGGTGGGCTTTCTTTTCGAACTGTGTGCCTTAATCCTATGGGTGGGCGGGTTAGTCGTCATTATTGCGTTGGTGATTCCTGCCGTTTTTAATTCCTTCGGGATGGAACCAGCTGGCCGTTTTTTACGGAGAGTGTTTGATGGGTTTGGATTAATGAATGTCTGGATTTTGATTTTATTGAGTGTGGTGGCCGTGATTCGCTCCCGGGCTTTTGGCCATAACTCCCCCGAGATGTTTGCCGTGTCTTCCGTGGAATGGTGGCTTCTGGCCGGAATGGCCCTTATGACGTTCAGTATACTGGTGGTTCTGAGTCCCCAAGCCATTACGTTACAGGAAGAGGCCTTTGAGGCGGTCTCAAAAGAAGACAAAGATACCGCCTACGCAAAATTTTTTCGTCTTCATATGGTTGTACGTGCCTGCCACTTGGTGAATTTTGGTCTCGCGGCTTCGCTGCTTATTGTCAAAGTACGGAAAGCTCTCTTTCACCACTTCATAGCTTTTCGCTCATAATTACTCTTGATGGGTACAACGGAAATACGAAGATGAAAAAGGAATGATCATGAAGCCCGCAGTTCTGGCGTTAGCCGACGGAACCATCTTTCAGGGACAGGCACTCGGGTTCGAAGGCGAAACCGTAGGAGAAGTGGTATTTAATACGGCCATGACGGGCTATCAAGAAATTTTGACCGACCCTTCCTATAAAGGGCAGATCGTGCTGATGACCTCAACCCAAATAGGGAATTATGGGGTGACCCCGGAAGACGATGAGTCGCATCGGGTGTGGGCGGAAGGATTTATTGTCCGTGAAGCGGCCAAGTACCGGAGTAATTGGCGTAGCCGGCAATCTTTTGAAGATTATTTAATTGAGCATCGTATTGTGGCCATTCAAGGGATAGACACGCGAGCACTGACCTGTCATGTCCGTGATCACGGCTCACAAATGGGAATCATTTCTCATGGAGATTTTGAGATCAATGCCCTGCGAAAAAAGGCGAAGGCCGTGCCTTCCCTGGTTGGACGGGACTTGGTGAGGGAGGTCACCTGTCCGGACGCCTATGAATGGACTGAGAGATCCGTTGTTATGGACCCGGCTAGTGGTGACCCATCCATTTTCACTCAAAACACCGCTCAGCCCCCTTTGAAACTGGTAGTCATGGATTTTGGTGTGAAACAGAATATTTTACGAAGTCTTGTGGATCTGGGATGTCGGGTTCGGGTGGTGCCTGCTTCCACGACCGCGGAAGAAGTCCGTCGCCTTAATCCGGATGGAATTGTGTTATCCAATGGCCCGGGAGATCCCGAAGGGGTGCCCTATGCGGTAGAAACCGTCAAGCAGCTATTGGGTTGGAAACCACTGTTGGGAATTTGTTTGGGGCATCAGATATTGGGATTATCCTTGGGATTGCACACTCATAAGCTAACCTTTGGGCATCATGGAGCCAATCATCCAGTCATGGATCTTCGCACCCGAAAGATTGAAATTACCTCGCAAAACCATAATTTTGCTGTTGACCTTCCTCACAAGGAAGGCGCGTGTCCGACATTGACGTCTCAACAGTTTGACTCCTGTGTTGGACGAATGGAAATTACGCATCGGAGTGTGAATGATGGGTGTTGTGAAGGGATGGCGGGCTTAGAGAGTCCCATTCTTTCTATTCAGTATCACCCGGAAGCCTCCCCGGGCCCGCATGATTCTTCGTATGTATTCCGACAATTTCTGGGAATGATGAAAGGCCGTGGATAATGTTGATGACTCGGTGTTATCTGATTCTTTTTCTTTTTATGGTCAGCGGGTGCATCCATATTGATCTTTTCCCGGGAGGAGGAAAACTCCAGGAAGCCATCATTTCTGGTGAAGGAAAGGATAAGGTGTTGTTGATTGATATCTCGGGCATGCTGACGACAGGCAAAGCATCGGGTATCTTGGAGGAACCCAGTCTGCCGGCACGGATCAAAGAGGAATTGACCAAAGCCGAAGAGGATGAACATGTCAAAGCTATCATCCTTCGAATAAATACTCCAGGAGGATCAGTCACGGCTTCGGATCTGGTATATCATGAGCTGAAAGTCTTTAAGAAAAAACGCGCCGTCCCCATTATTGCGGCCATTATGGATTTGGGCACTTCCGGCGGATATTACATTGCGACGGTCGCCGACCATATTCTTGCACATCCCTCAACCATTACCGGAAGTATCGGCGTCATTATGGTGACCATGAATGCAGAAGGGTTGTTGGAAAAAGTTGGGGTCCAACCGGCGGCGATTGTTTCGGGTCCTAAAAAATCTATGGGTTCTCCATTCCGGCCAATGGATGATGAAGAGCGGGCTATTTTTCAAGGGACGATTGATCATTTGTTTGAGCAATTCCTTTCGGTGGTAAAAGAGGGAAGACCCGGATTAAGCATGGAGCAGATTCGCACGGTAGCTGACGGACGGATTTTTACGGCTGATATTGCCAAATCCAAGGGTCTTGTGGATAGCATTGGATATTTGGATGAGGCGATTGATTTGGCCAAAAATGAGGCCAATTTGGAACAGGCTACAGTCGTCACGTATACCAGGGGAAGGGGAACTCAGCAAAATATCTACTCACGGTTTGATCCTCCTCAGATCGGGCCTATCGGGTTTCCACAGGTCGATTCGCATTCTCTATTCAACGTATTGACCGGAGGAACACCACAAATGCTGTATATGTGGATGCCGTAAAATCGATATTGTTCTGATGTAAAACATGTTGTTCCCATGACCAACGATCCACCAGGTTCTGAAAAGGCATTCCAATGGCTCTTGGCCGGTGCGGTATGTGCCATCCTGTTGCTAAGTTCAGCATGTCAAAAGGCTCCGGGGACGGCTAGAGATCAATTAATTTATATTTCGGAAGAAAAGGAAATTGCCCTGGGACTTGCGGCATTTCGCGAGGTGTTAAAGTCGGCACCCTTAAGTAGGGATCCGGAAGTCACGTTAATGGTGAATCGTGTGGGACAACGCATTGCCAAGGCAGCCCAAAAACCTGAATATGTCTGGGAATTCGCCGTCATTCAGGATGATGATCAAGTGAATGCCTTTGCATTGCCTGGTGGCAAAGTGGCGGTGTTTACCGGCATTTTAAAATACACAAAAACAGAGGGCGGGCTGGCAACGGTCATGGCACATGAAGTTGCCCATGCGTTGCAACGGCATGGAGCCGAGCGATACAGTCGTGGAATTTTGGAACAAATTGGTCAACTTGGTGCTTTGGCTGGAGCCGCCGCCGGTGGCGTTGACCCTGGCTTGGCTATTGGGGCCATGAGCGCCTATGGAGTTGGGGTGGCCCTTCCCAATTCCCGTGACCAGGAAACCGAAGCAGATTTTATCGGGCTGCAATTGATGGCCAAGGCCGGCTACGATCCGAGGGAAGCGGTGCCGTTTTGGGAACGTATGAGTGGATGTCCGAGAAAAATGATAGGAAAATTTTGTTTTCGCAGTCAAAATGCGATTCCAGAATTTCTGTCCACTCATCCTTCGGATGTGACCCGAATTAATCAAATTGAAGCCTGGATTCCCCAAGCACTAAAATTTTATCATCCCGAGACATTACCTCCCGAATCACCTGAATCTCCCACTAAAAAACCGATGTCCGGACCGGTTTCAAAATCCTGAGAGCCCATCATGCCACGAAGAAACGACATTCAGAGAATTTTATTAATCGGCTCTGGACCGATTGTTATTGGGCAAGGCTGTGAGTTTGACTATTCGGGAACGCAAGCCTGCAGGGCTCTGAAGGAGGAGGGCTTTGAAGTCATCCTCGTTAACAGTAATCCCGCCACGATTATGACCGATCCGGATCTCGCGGACCGGACCTATGTGGAGCCGATCACGGTCGAAGTCGTGGAAGCCATATTAGAGCGAGAGCGCCCTGATGCCCTGCTTCCCACCATGGGCGGACAGACGGCCCTAAATATCACTGTGGAATTAGTGAAACGGGGTATTCTGGAAAAGTACGGAGTGCAACTTATCGGAGCCTCATATGAGTCGATCCAAAAAGCGGAAGATCGGGACTTGTTCAAACAGGCGATGACACGGATTGGATTAAATGTGGCGGCAAGCGGATCATTTCGCTCAAGAGAAGAAGCCCTACGGCTTCTTGAAACCATTGGATTTCCCGCTATCGTCCGTCCATCATTCACTCTGGGAGGAGCAGGGGGCAATATCGCCTATAATCGTGAAGAGTTTGATACGTATATCGATTGGGCTCTTGTGACCAGTCCTGTGGGACAGGCCTTGCTCGAACAATCGCTTCTGGGATGGAAGGAATATGAATTAGAAGTAATGCGGGACTCCAAAGACAATGTGGTCATTGTCTGCCCCATCGAAAATTTCGATCCAATGGGTGTGCATACCGGAGACAGTATCACCGTGGCCCCTGCCATGACCTTGTCTGATAAAGAGTATCAGCATATGCGAGACGCGGCCATCCGTATCATTCGAGAAATCGGAGTGGATACCGGCGGGTCCAATATTCAATTTTCTTTGAATCCGGACAACGGAGCGTTGATGGTTATTGAAATGAATCCTCGCGTATCGAGGAGTTCCGCTTTGGCATCAAAGGCAACCGGGTTTCCGATAGCCAAGATCGCTGCGAAGTTGGCCGTCGGGTATACCCTTGATGAGATTCCCAACGATATTACACAAGTGACAAAAGCCTGCTTTGAACCGACCATCGACTATGTGGTCGTGAAAATTCCACGGTTTACATTTGAGAAATTTGATGGTGTTGATCGGGTGCTGACAACCCATATGAAGTCCGTGGGAGAAGCCATGGCACTCGGCTCAACCTTCAAAGAAGCGTTGCAGAAGGCTATTCGTTCCCTTGAAACAGACCGATATGGATTGATGTCGTTACATGGCCTGAATGGGAAAAAAGACTCTGCCGGCTCGGCTCATCCGTTGTATGAACGTCTTCAATCTCAGGTTCGAATCCCGACCGCTGATCGCCTTTGGTTTCTGGCTGATGCGTTCCGAATCGGAATGTCCGTAGAGGAACTGTATCATCTGTCGCGTGTTGACCCCTGGTTTTTGCATGAGATTGAAGAACTCGTAGAATTTGAGGCGGAATGGGTTCGTAGAAATAAGGCGGAAGTTGGGAACGATCGTCCACACGACACCCGCAAAGGATGCCCGGATTCCCTGGTGGCTCTCCTTGAACACGCGAAAGGTCTCGGATTTTCAGATCAACGGCTCGGTCAACTTATCGGGAGAGAGGAAGATACCATTCGTCAATGGCGACAGGTCAGGGGATCTGGCTATGGCACAGTGTTTAAAAGAGTAGATACCTGTGGTGCAGAGTTTGAGGCGCATACGCCCTATCTCTATTCCACGTCGGGGTTCTCCTGTGAATCCCGCCCTACTCAAAAAAGAAAAATTATGATTTTAGGCGGAGGGCCGAACCGCATTGGGCAGGGCATTGAATTTGATTATTGTTGTGTGCATGCCGCAATGGCCCTTAAAGAAGAAGGCATTGAAACGATTATGGTCAATTGTAATCCGGAAACCGTCAGTACGGATTATGATATTTCCGATCGCTTGTATTTTGAACCGTTGACCAAAGAAGAGGTCTTGCGAATTATCCTGACTGAACGACCGGACGGCGTCGTCGTGCAATTCGGTGGACAAACGCCTCTTAAGCTGGCCGTCCCGTTAGAGCAGGAAGGGGTCAGAATTTTGGGGACCCAACCTGATGCCATTGACCGTGCGGAAGATCGAAAACGATTCAGTGATTTGTTAATGGAATTGAATCTCCTGCAGCCGCAAAACGGTACCGCACGATCCTCACATGAAGCTCATATTATAGCCGTCAACATTGGCTATCCAGTGATGGTCCGCCCATCGTATGTATTGGGGGGGCGTGCCATGCAAATCGTGTATGATGCCGACGCATTAGATGAATACCTTCAGAGACACGGGATGGATTTGGGAAGACATCCCTTGTTAATTGATGATTACCTTGAAGACGCCATAGAAGTTGATGTGGATGCCATCGCAGATGGGACAGACGTCGTGGTGGCTGCCATCATGGAACATGTCGAGATGGCAGGCATTCATTCAGGAGATTCAGCCTGTTCATTACCTGCCCATTCCCTTCAGGACGATATTCTGAAGACGATCAATCACCAAACCATACTTCTTGCCAAGGAATTACACGTGGTGGGCCTGATGAATATTCAATATGCCGTCAAGGATGGGTCGGTATATATCTTGGAGGTCAATCCTCGCGCTTCCCGCACGGTCCCTTTTGTCAGTAAGGCCATCGGTGTACCTTTGGCCAAACATGCGATGAAAATCATGGCTGGACGAAGCTTGAAAGACTTAGGCTTTACGCAGTGCCCCCTTTTCTCCCACATTGCCATTAAAGAGGCCGTCTTTCCATTTACCAAACTTGGCGTCGCCGATGTCTTGTTGGGGCCTGAGATGCGTTCGACGGGCGAAGTCATGGGGATTGATCGAAGTTTCGGTTGGGCGTTTGCCAAATCACAGGCCGCATCGGGAATGCCATTGCCTTTGGAAGGGACTGCCCTTCTCAGCGTGAAAGATGGAGATAAACCCGCGACGCTTGCTATTGCACAGCGACTGTCGCAGCTCGGATTTTCACTGAATGCCACGAAGGGGACGGCGGCCTTTTTGCGGACACATGGGATCACCGTAGTTACGGTGAATAAAATCAATGAGGCTCGGCCCCATATCGAAGATCTACTCAAAAATAAAGAGCTGTCATTAGTCGTAAATACGGTGGGAGGTGCCTCTTCACAGGATGATTCCGCGCCGATACGCAGGGCCTCCGTCTTCGGCGGGATTCCTTATTTTACGACTATTCAGGCTGCGCAAGCCGCCATCTCAGGAATAGAGGCGATGAAGAAAACATCCATGGAGGTTCGCTGTCTGCAGGAATATCATTCTGCGATGCCAGGCAGGTAGGCCTAAGTGAACCTGACGCGATGTTGGATGATTAACATCCGATTTCCATGATCTAGAGAGGGGAGTGAGGTTTCATGAAAATTCCTATGACCAAAAAAGGGTATGAGGCACTGCAAGCGGAACTGGCCAGGCTGCGACGGGAAGATCGCCCTAAAAACATTCAAGCTATCACCGAGGCTCGTGAACATGGTGATCTCAAGGAAAATGCCGAATATAAAGCCGCCAAGGAGCAACAACAATTTATTGATACACGGATGTCTGAGCTTGAGCATAAACTCAGTATTGCTCAAGTGGTGGAAATATCCCCCGGGCAGAGTGACACAGTCGTGTTTGGGGCCACCGTCACCATTTTAAGTTTAGAGTCACAAGAAGAAAAACGCTATACCTTGGTTGGGCAAGAAGAGGCCGATATCAAAAATGGTTCGATTTCGGTTCAATCGCCTATTGGACGTGCGCTGATCGGGCATCAAGTGGGGGATATTGTTGAAGTACATCGACCCGCCGGAGTTATTGAATATCAAATCCAGTCCATTTGTTTTGAGGAGCTATAATCATGCCTTCCGCCATATCCTTGGTTACGTTGATTACAGATTTTGGGGATGTCGATTATTTTGTTCCAAGTATGAAGGGCGTAATGCTCGGAATTAATTCTCAAATACGCACCGTCGATCTGACGCATCAAATTCCGGCGCATGGGGTTGAACAAGCGGCATTTTTTTTAAAATCATGCTATCAATACTTTCCAGATGGAACGGTGCATGTGGTGGTCGTAGATCCCGGGGTAGGGAGTTCTCGAAGAGCGATTTTGGTTTCAACTTCCAGGCATTTTTTCCTGGCTCCGGATAATGGGGTTTTGACGTATGTCCTTGAAGAGGAAACCGCGATTCAAGTTCGATCGATTGAAAATAAACAATATCGGTTGGACTCCATGGGCGCGACCTTTGATGGACGGGATTTATTTGCGCCTTCCGCAGCCTGGTTGACGAAGGGGCAGGTTCCCGGTTCGTACGGGCGCCTCATTCATGATTATGTCAAACTTCCCCTTGATCCCCCACGTATGGATGGACATGCCCTCCATGGGCGAATTGTCTATATTGACCATTTTGGCAATGCCATCACGAATCTGACCTTGACCGACATAGAGACGTTTCGATCCGTGACCAAGAAAGAATACTCCGGGCTCAAAATTGGAGAGGTGGTCATCAAGGGAATAAAAACACATTACGAAGAAGGTGCCTTGGGATACCCGGAAGGTCTCATCAATAGTAATGGGCATATCGAGATTTTTGTGAAGCAAGGACGAGCCGTGGACCGATGCCAATTGCGCATTGGTCAGACGGTTGAGCTCATCTAGTCTAGGGGACGATTCAATACTTCCGGAGGTGATGGTCTGGGGAAAGATGTGCTGGATGCACGGACCACTGACATGGCCAGTTTTAAAATAGACACCATTTGATCGAGTTCTTTGGCACTTGCCGAAAGGGGGGGAATGAGAATCATAATGGTCCCGATGGGACGGATCAGCAGGCCTAATGTTCTCGCAGTCATGGCTATTTTCTGGCCAATACGTTCGGAGGCAGGGAATGGCATTTTTGTGGATTTTTGTTGAACCAATTCAATCCCAACCATAAAGCCACATTGCCGGATATCCCCAACCCAAGGGTCTTCGGTCAGGGAGTCAAGAGCTCTGCGAAATTTAGGGATCCGTCGTTGAAGTTTTGCGAGAGTTCGTTCACTCTTAAAGATGGCAAGGTTGGCCAGAGCCGCCGCGCATCCCAAGGGATTTCCCGCATAACTATGTCCATGGAAAAATGTTTTGTTTTCGTGCCCTTCTCCCAAAAACGCTTGATAAATGGCGTTTGTCGTCAGTGTGGCGGCCAATGGGAGATAGCCTCCCGTTAAACCTTTGGCAATCGCCATGATATCCGGAGAAATGTCTTCATGCTCACAGGCAAACATCCGACCTGTTCGTCCAAACCCGGTGGCAACCTCATCGGCAATAAACAGGACCTTGTACCGCGTGCATAACTCCCTGACGCGTTTCAAGTATCCTGGAGGCGAAGGAATGATCCCGGCGACCGCTTGCACCATAGGCTCAAGAATGAGGCCTGCAATTTCTTGATGCTGTGTGGAGAGAAGTTTTTCAAGCGGATCAAGACAGGCGAGCCGACATTGAGGGAAATGCAATTGAAGGGGACATCGATAGCAATAAGGTGGCTCCACGTCATGGCTTGCAAAGAGGAGTGGAGAAAAAGATCTGCGGAACAGTTCGACTCCGCTGAGGCTCATTCCTCCCACCGTGTCCCCGTGATAGGACATGCCAAGATGGATAAACCGTGTTTTTCGTGGTTGGGGATTCGGACATTGTTGCCAATACTGAATAGCCATTTTTGCGGCAACTTCAACGGCGGTGGAGCCGTTGTCGGAATAGAAGACTTTTTGTAACCCTTTGGGTGCCAGGCGAATAAGGGCCTTTGCCAATTGAATGGCTGGTGGGTTGGAAAGCCCCAGCAACGTCGTATGAGCCACCTGGGTCAGTTGATGACGAATGGCCTCATCAATGCGAGGATGTCGATGCCCATGAATATTGACCCAGATGGATGCCGTCGCATCGAGATAGGCGTTGCCATCCATATCATAGACATAGGAACCTTTTCCGCGTCTGATGATGAGAGGAGGCTGGCGTTCCCATTCCTGCATTTGGGTAAAAGGGTGCCACACGTACTCACGATCGTCTTTTTCTAATACTGTGCGGGTCGTATTGAGAGTCATGGTCGTTTTTCAGGAAATAACCTAGCGGAATCCATTGAATTTTGACAACCTTTTAGGGTCACATTACAATCACAGTCACTTCGAATGAGTAAAGCCTTTCCTCAAACCCACATCCGCAATTTTTCAATTATTGCTCATATCGACCACGGCAAATCTACTCTTGCCGACCGGTTTTTGGAGATCACCGGTGCCGTATCTGCACGTGAGGCCCGTGCGCAATATCTGGATGCCATGGACCTGGAGCGTGAGCGCGGTATTACGATCAAAGCGCATGCCGTCACAGCACGATTTCGGAGTTCGGATGGCCAGGAATATCAGTTTAACCTCATTGATACTCCTGGACATGTGGACTTTGCCTATGAGGTATCACGCAGCCTGGCGGCCTGTGAAGGAGCACTGTTGTTAATCGATGCCACCCAGGGCGTGGAGGCCCAGACAATCGCCAATGCCTATCTGGCAATTTCGAATGATTTGGTGATCATTCCTGTCATTAATAAAATTGATTTGCCGAGCGCTGATGTCGAAGGGGTCAAAGTCCAAATTCGAGATGTGTTGGGGTTGTCGAGTGAAGAGGCATTTTTAGTCAGTGCCAAAGATGGACGAGGGGTAAAGGAGGTGCTTGAAGGAGTGGTGAAAATTATCCCGCCCCCCGTCGGTTCAATTGAACAACCGTTAAAAGCCCTGATTTTTGATTCCTGGTTCGACAATTACCAGGGCGCCGTGGTGCTCCTTCGAGTCATGGATGGAGAAATCACCCCCAATATGATGATTAAGCTCATGTTTTCCGGACGTGAATTTGAAGTCCTGGAGGTGGGCGTCTTTTCACCGAAACGAACCAAGGTGAACCGGCTGGGGCCTGGGGAAGTCGGGTACATCTGTGCCGGGATGAAAGAACTATCGGACACTAAAATTGGCGATACCATTACGGATTCAAAGCGCCCGACAAGCATGGCCTTGCCCGGTTACCGGGATGTCAAACCGGTAGTCTTTTGCGGGTTATATACCACCGACAATGCCAAGTTTGAGGACCTGCGGGATTCTCTGGAAAAGTTGCAGCTGAATGATTCCTCCTTTGTCTATGAACCGGAAACGTCTCTGGCCTTGGGATTTGGGTTTCGATGTGGGTTTTTAGGGCTTCTCCACATGGAAATTATTCGGGAACGCTTGGAACGGGAATACGGACTCGATCTGATCAGTACCGCCCCGACGGTGGTGTATCGTGTGACGACCACCAAAGGCGAAACCCTGGTCATCGACAATCCCTCCAAACTTCCGGATCCTTCACAGATCGAACGAATTGAAGAGCCTTATATTAAAGCCACCATGATTACGCCTGAGCGCTATATCGGAAATGTTCTTCAGTTGTGTCAGGAACGTCGTGGCATTCAAGTCGGGCTGCAATATCTGGATCCAACCCGATCCATGTTAATCTATGAGATCCCTCTCAATGAAATTGTGTTAGACTTCTATGATCGCCTGAAATCCCGCACACAAGGGTATGCATCCTTGGACTATGAATTGCTCGGCTATCGCGAGTCCGAATTAGTGAAATTGGATTTATTGCTGAATGGGGAGACGGTAGATGCGCTCTCCATTATCGCCCATAAGGATAAAGTGCAAAGCCGCGGGCGACAATTAGCCGAAAAAATGAAAGAACTCATACCCAAGCAAATGTTCGAGATTGTCATTCAAGCGACCATAGGCAAACGCATTATTGCCAGGGAAACCATTGGCGCACTCAAGAAAAATGTTACGGCCAAGTGCTATGGTGGGGATATTTCCCGAAAACGCAAATTATGGGAAAAGCAAAAAGAAGGGAAAAAACGGATGAAACAATTAGGGCGTGTCGAAGTCCCTCAGGAAGCTTTTCTGGCTATTTTAAAGACCGATCCGAACTGAACCACTGATGACCACTCAAGATCCGCAACAACAAAAAATGACCGAATCTTCCGAAAAAAATCTTCAACGGGAATCTTCGGTTACCTCAAGTTCCCAGGATATGGAGATATCCAAAAAATCCATTTTTCGAGAATATGCCGAGGCCTTGATCATTGCGATTATTCTGGCTCTAACCATTCGGGTCTTTGTGGTCCAGGCCTTTAAGATCCCATCAGGGTCGATGATTCCGACCTTGATGATTGGCGATCATATCCTCGTATCCAAACTGGCCTATGGGTTTCAGATGCCGAAAGACTGTGAGTTTCAGGTCTCGTTCCCCCCCGTGACGTGTTTTTCTTCAACGATCGTGATGAATTTTGATCCTCCGTCGCGTGGAGATATCATCGTGTTTCGTTACCCCGAGGATGAAAACAAGGATTTCATTAAGCGGGTGATCGGGCTTCCTGGTGATACCATTCATATTCAAAATAAGCACGTGATTGTGAATGGACAGCCATTGTTGGATGAGGGGTTTACGCAGAGGGTCGACCCTGGAATTATTGATGGTCGTATCAATCCTCGGGATAATCTTGGGCCCTTAACCGTTCCTCCGGACTCCTACTTTGTGATGGGTGATAACCGTGACCAAAGTTTGGACAGTCGGTTTTGGGGATTTGTGCGAATGGATAAAATTAAAGGCAGGGCATTCCTCGTGTATTGGTCATGGGATGGGCAGGGAGCTTGGACCGATTGGATCCGATGGGAACGAATCGGGAAGATCATTGAATAGTGAGGGCCAACTCACTTGACTCACCCAAATTTCAGGCTTGTGCTGATTCAAGGATGAAACCGCTATCCGTTGCCCCATCGATTTCCGCTCGGAAATTCAAGGAATATATTCAACGCTTCTCCCGTGCTCGCATTCTGGTGGTCGGAGATCTCATTCTCGATCATTATGTCTGGGGCAAGGTGCATCGGGTCTCTCCGGAAGCGCCTGTCCCGATTGTTCATGTGGATTCTGAATCGTACAGAATGGGTGGGGCAGCGAATGTGTATCATAATATTCTGACATTGGGTGGACAGGCTGAATTGTGTGGCATGGTCGGTGCGGATCATGTTGGGAAACAATTCCTTGCAGATATTCGACGATCGTCCCCGGTTACTTCCGGTGTCTTTGTCGACTCTAGTCGTCCTACCATTAAAAAAACCAGAGTGATTGCCCACAATCAGCAAATTGTTCGATTTGATGTGGAACAACGCCATGACATTTCGTCTCAACAGACAAAGAAAATGATAAAACATGTGGCTTCCCGTCTTCCTGAAGTTTCCTGCCTGGTGATTTCCGATTATGCGAAGGGCATGATCACCCTGGACCTGATGAAGGCCATTCATATTCTGGCTGATCAATTCGGCGTTCCGGTCGTGGTGGATCCGAAGGTTGAGCATATGGCGTATTATCAGGGAGTGACGGTTATCACACCCAATCATTTCGAGGCCAAACAGGCAGCAGGATTCCTCCCAAGCCAGGATGTTCCGGTTGAACAAATCGGCCTGGCTCTCCAACAACAATTACAGTGCCAGGCAGTCGTTATCACGAGAGGAGAGGAGGGAATGAGTATTTTTGAAAAGACGGGCCAATCATGGACCATCCCGGCCGTGGCTCGACAAGTCTATGATGTCACCGGCGCAGGCGATACGGTCATCAGTACTCTGGCATTGGCGCTGAGTGCAAAAGCCCCCCTTCCTGAAGCTGCGGTATTAGCCAATCAGGCCGCAGGTATTGTCGTGGGCATGGTGGGTACCGCCACCGTGACGCGGGCGCAACTTCAAGAGGCTTTACTTCATGGCCACAACTGATTCCCAGGTCAGCCTGTGTATTCCTGCTCGTTACGGATCGTCTCGATTTCCGGGAAAACCCCTTGCCCTCATAGCCGGAAAGCCCCTCATTCAGCATGTCTATGAAGCGGTTCAACAGGTTTCGCAGGTGGGACAAATCCTGGTTATTACCGATCAGGAATCCATTGAACAAGGGGTTAAGAGTTTTGGTGGAGAAGTCTGTCTCGTTAAGGAATTCTGTCGAACCGGAACGGACCGGGTGGCGAAAGTGGCTTCCCAATTGAAATATGACGTAATTGTGAATTTACAAGCTGATGAAATTCCTCAACACCCTGGGTTGCTGGGTGATCTTATTCTTCCTTTTTTGGCTTCTCCAGCAGGGGTGGGGACGTTGAAAAGACAGCTACACCGACCACAGGACCTAACCAATCCGTCAATCGTAAAGGTGGTAACCGATATCAATGGGCAGGCCCTGTATTTCTCACGGAGCCCGATACCCTGCTGGCGCGACGGGGTACCTTCTGAGAATACTCAAATCGCCTATATGCATTTGGGAGTATATATTTTCAGGAAATCAGATCTATTACGATTTGCCGGGTTGCCATCGGGATATCTGGAAGAGGCGGAAAAATTAGAACAATTGCGGGCCTTAGAACATGGCCTTCCGATAATGGTTTGGGAAACGGAACATGAATCCATTCGTATAGATATTCCTGAAGATGTGATGACTGCGGAGGGTCTTTTAAACAAGCACTCCTGTAAGCCGAAAGAGAGACTGTTGGGGGCCGGAGAGAGGGTTGAAAATAGATAGAACAATATGGTGGAGTCGAGAGATTCAAGGGAGGCCCTGTGGGTCATTATCCAACTAATCAGAAAACATCATGAGTAAATTTCTTTTTGTGACAGGTGGAGTAGTCTCGTCCCTAGGGAAGGGATTGTCTTCTGCGGCTATCGGGCATTTATTGGAAAGCCGTGGCATGACGATCACCTTTCTGAAGCTGGACCCTTACATTAATGTCGACCCGGGTACGATGAATCCCTATCAGCACGGGGAAGTCTTTGTCACCGATGATGGAGCGGAAACTGACTTGGACCTGGGGCATTATGAGCGATTTACCACAGTTCAGTTGCACCGGGAAAATAATTGTACGACGGGACGGATTTATGAATCGGTGATTCAAAGGGAGCGAAGAGGAGAATATCTTGGAGCGACGGTCCAGGTCGTCCCCCATATTACGGACGCCATAAAGCAGACGATTCTCAGTGTGGCCCATGACGTGGATGTGGTGATCGTGGAAATTGGCGGGACTGTCGGTGATATTGAAAGTCTGCCTTTCTTAGAAGCCATTCGACAAATGCCCTATGAGGTTGGTCGGGAAAACGTCCTATATATCCACCTCACTTTAGTGCCCTATATCGGAACGGCTGGGGAACTCAAAACCAAACCCACGCAGCATTCCGTCAATAAACTTCGTGAAATCGGCATTCAACCCAATATCCTGTTGTGTCGGACCGATCGATTTCTCCCTCCTGGCGTGAAAGATAAAATTGCCATGTTTTGTAACGTGGATAAAGGTTCTGTCATCACGGCCAAAGATGTGGATTCCATCTATGAGGTACCGATTATCCTGAGAAAAGAAGGCCTGGATGAACTTATTGTCCGTTTACTCCATCTTGAAACGCGCCCACCGAACCTTCGGGATTGGGATATTTTAGTCCAGAAGATTAAGCGGCCACGACATGAAGTCACGATTGCACTGGTTGGCAAATATGTAGAATCTCGAGAATCCTATAAAAGTGTGTCGGAAGCCCTGACGCATGGCGGATTACACGATGAAACAGGGGTTCATATTCAATGGGTGGAGTCGGGTGACATTGAAAAGGACGGCCCCGAACGTTTGTTAGCTGATGTGGATGGAATCTTAATTCCGGGAGGGTTTGGGCTTCGAGGGATTGAAGGAAAAATCGATACGATCCAGTATGCCAGGGAGAGGCATCTTCCCTTCTTTGGCATTTGCTTGGGTATGCAATGTGCGGTGATTGAAATTGCCAGAAGTCTAGGCGGACTCCAGCATGCCAATAGTTCGGAATTCAATCCGGAGACGCCGTATCCTGTAATCGACCTCCTTCCCGAACAGCGATCCATTCAAGAAAAGGGGGGGACCATGAGATTGGGAGGGTTCCCCTGTCGATTGATTCCCAATACGCTTAGCTTTGCGGCCTATGGGCAATCGGATATTCGTGAACGACACCGCCATCGCTATGAATTTAACAATGAATATCTGGAAGCTTTGACTTCAAAGGGTCTGACGATTAGCGGGACATCCCCTGACGGACGGCTGGTAGAAATCATCGAATTGGAAGGGCATCCCTGGTTTGTGGGTACACAATTCCATCCAGAGTTTCAGTCTCGCCTGTGTTCTCCTCATCCTCTTTTTTCTGCATTCATTGGCGCCGCACTTCAAAGGAAATTCGGCACGTAACGATCTGGATTTATCATGGTTCAGCCAACTCAAATCGACATTGGCCCGTTCTCCGTTGGCGGGAGTTGCCCGCATTTTTTAATTGCGGGGCCTTGCGTGATCGAAAGCGAGAAATTGGTTATGGAGACCGCTGTTGCAATTGCGGAAATTGCCAAGGATCTTCGCATCCCCTACATCTTTAAGGCGTCCTATGATAAGGCTAATCGCACTTCGATTTCTTCATTCCGGGGGTTGGGCATAAAGGAAGGATTGAAAATCCTCAAGAAAATTAACCGTGAGTTAGGGATCCCCATTCTCACGGATATTCACGAAGTCCAAGATGTTTCTGAGGTTGCTGAGATTGTAGATGTATTACAAATTCCGGCTTTTTTATGTCGACAGACCGATCTGCTAGTTGCTGCCGCAAAATCCGGTCGGGTGGTCAACGTGAAAAAGGGACAGTTTCTGTCCCCTTGGGATATGGCGAATGTTGTCCATAAACTGCAGGAGGCCGGGAGTAGAAAAATTTTCTTAACTGAGCGGGGGGCTAGCTTCGGCTATCAAAATCTTGTCGTCGATATGCGCTCATTACCGGTTATGAGAAATCTGGGATACCCGGTGGTATTCGATGCAACCCATAGCGTGCAATTGCCTGGCGGGGGGGGGACGGTCTCTTCCGGACAACGCGAATTTGTGGCGCCCTTAGCCCGTGCGGCGGCCGCGGCTGGATGTGACGGATTCTTTATGGAAGTCCATCCCCGTCCGGAAAAGGCACTATCCGATGGGCCAAACATGGTAAAATTGAGTGAGTTGCGAGGTTTATTAGGACAACTTCAAGCCATTTGGCAGGTGACCGGAAAGGGAGAAATCTCTCCTCTTACTTGAGTTTTTACAAAGAAATATTTGAATCTTCATGAATCAATCTGAAGTGGTAAAAGAAAAGTCTGAACAAAATGATGTAATTATGGGAGAAGTCTATCTCAATCTTCCAAATTCTCTTACTCTCTTGCGCATCCTGTTAATTCCTGTTTTTGTCTGGTTATTCTCTGAATCTAGTCCTGACCGGGCCCTGGCAGCCGCCCTGGTGTTTGCTTGTGCGGCTTTTACGGATTTTCTTGACGGATATTTGGCCAGAAAAAGCGGTCAGATAACCAATTTAGGGAAATTGCTGGACCCGGTTGCCGATAAACTCTTGGTGGCCTCCGGACTTATTCTTCTTGTGCAATTCCAGCGTGTTGCGGTGTGGTTGGCTATTGTGATGATTGCACGCGAAATGATTGTGACCGGAGCCAGGGTGGTGGCAGCGAAAGAGGGATTTGTGGTTCCAGCGGACTCTCTTGGGAAATTCAAAGTCATCGGGCAAATCGGAGGGATTCTGTGCCTTATTCTTCAAGGGGTTTGGGCTCAAAGTGAGGGGGCCATGGCTACTATTGGAACCGGACTGTTGTATATTGCCTTGTTTTTCTCTTTATTTTCCGGCTGGCGATATCTCATGCAAATCTTTAAGAAAATCAGTCCGCAATATTGGTAGGAGTGCTCACAGTCGCTCGGAATGGATATATATTTATTAGGAGTGGTCAGCGCTTATCTCTTAGGATCTATCCCGTTTGGCTTAGTTGTTTCTCGCATTTTCGGAGCAGATGATCCGCGCACACAGGGAAGCCAGAACATCGGTTTTACCAATGTTCTGAGAGTATCAGGTAAAAAAGTAGGAATATTAACTCTAATTGGGGATTTAGGGAAAGGAACGGTTGCGACCGTTATCGCTGGCTTCGTCGGGTTTCCTTGGCTCTGGATTCTTATCATAGGCTTTACAGTCCTTCTTGGTCATGTATTTTCTCTATTTTTAGGATTTAAGGGGGGGAAAGGAGTCGCCACGGCCTTAGGAGCCATTATTGGAATACATCCGCTGATTGGATGGCTTCTTGTTGGTGTGTGGTTAGGAGCGGTTTTGGTATTTGGATATTCCTCAGGTGGCGCTCTACTGGCTTTTAGTGTGTTTCCATTCTTGGCCTATTTCCTGACTTTCGACTACTATTTCTCCTTTTTTGCTGTTGGAGTGACTGCCGTCATTTTTTTCTGCCACAAAGAAAACATTCTCCGTCTTATTCAGGGGACCGAAAGCAAAATGAGACTTTTCTCTATTTAACATAATATTTATTATCCGACGCTATGAAATATAAGGTTTAGGATGAATTTAGGTATTTTTTCACCCATATTTACATTATGTTGCCTTCTTTTGTGTATTTATCCGTCACCCGCGGTCAGTCAAACAGCCAAAGAACTTAGAGGGCTAGAGCTTCTGGGCGATATCGAACAGGCCATCACCAGTCTGGCTGAACGGGTGACCCCTACGGTAGTTAATATTACACCGATTCGTGAGATTGCTCAGGGACAAGGGTTTCAGCGACGGGCGCCATTTTCTCAAGGGAGTGGCTCAGGTGTTATCGTGCGGGAGGATGGCATTATCGTCACTAACAATCATGTAGTTGGGGAAGACGCCAGGGAAGCAGATATCCGGCTATCCGATAAGTCCAACATGATTGCCCGGGTGATTGGACGTGATAAAGAAACCGATATAGCGGTCCTCAAAATTGAATCTGACCGGAAATTTCCAGTCGCTCATTTTGGGGACTCCAATGCCTTGAAGGTGGGTCAATGGGTATTGGCTGTCGGAAATCCGATGGGGTTAGACCGCACCGTGACCTTAGGAGTAATCAGTGGGATTGGAAGGGAACGACTTAATTTATCCCGCTATGAAAATTTCATTCAAACGGATGCCGCAATCAATCCAGGGAATTCAGGAGGGCCGCTCTTTAACCTTCGAGGTGAGGTGATCGGGATCAATACCGCCATAATCCATATGGCGCAAGGCATAGGATTTTCCATTCCCGCCGATATGGTTTCGCGGGTGGTTGATCAACTGGTGTCCCAGGGGCGAGTGGTTCGTGGGTGGCTTGGTGTCGGGATTCAATCTCTCACGAAAGAACTTGCCGAACAATTTGGGATTAAGGAAGGCCATGGGGTTCTCGTCAACGAAGTGTATGAACACGATCCCGCCCATGTGGCTGGGATTAAACCAGGGGATATCATTGTGTCGGTAGACAACAGCTCGGTTGATTCGCCCAACCAACTGTCGAGACTTGTTGCGCGAGTTGGACCTGGTGAAAATGCCAAAATTCTTGTGTTACGGGACGGAAAAGAGTTGACCTACTTGGTGCCGATAGTGGAAAGGCAGGAAAAATCCACGCTGGCCTCACTCCCCTTGGAAAAATCAGAGGTCACCTTAGGGCTTGATGTCCAGGGGCTCACCGCTGCACTCGCTGAGCAATTTGAATTAGAAGAGACCGTGGGCGTGCTTGTGACAAAAGTTGAACCAGGCGGTCTCGCGAACTCTGAGGGGATTCAGGAAGGAGATTTGATTAACGAGGTTAATCGGAAAACGGTCCGGACCGTTACCCAATTTTCCGAGGAAGTCGCCAAAGTGAAGCCGGGTCAGACCATTCTACTTCGAATTATTCGAAAAACAAGAGCCTTTTTCATTGTGATCAAAACGCTGCCTTAAAGCCTCCCCTACTATGAGTAAGAGGGGGGTTAATGGGACGAAACGGCTTCCTTTTCCTTTTTATGCTCTTCCACAATACGATTAAGGCAATCCTTGGGTACCTCCTCGTAACCTGAAAATTCCATCACATAACTACCCTTCCCAGCCGTCATGGACGTCAGGGAGGGAGCATACTTCAGCATTTCCGCTAGCGGCACAAAGGCCTTCACAATTTGATTGTGCCCCTTCGTCGCCATTCCCTGTATGCGCCCACGGCGCGAGTTAAGATCTCCAATCACGGTTCCCACCAAATCATCCGGGACGAGCACATCGACGGACATAATGGGTTCAAGAATCGTGCTTTGAGCGGCCTCCAGTGCATGCTTGAGGGCCATTGATCCGGCCACTTTAAAGGCCAACTCCGAAGAATCGACGGGATGATGAGATCCATCATAGACAGCCACGCGAATATCCACGATGGGAAACCCGGCAACAATCCCATGTTGCAGGGCTTCGATCACGCCCTTTTCCACTGCGGGGATGAAATTCCGTGGGATGACGCCACCCACAATTTTGTTGTGAAATTCAAATCCGGCCCCTCGGGGAAGGGGCTCTATTTGTAGCCAACAATCTCCATATTGTCCATGCCCACCGGTTTGTTTTTTGTATTTTCCTTGAGCCTGGGCCATACGATGGATCGTCTCTTTATAGGGGATTTTCGGCATGTGCAAGTCCACTTCTACACCATACTTGCGTCTCAGTTTGTCTAAAGTGGCATCGATGTGGCTCTGCCCTACTCCACTTAATAGCATTTCTTTTGTCTCTTCATTCCTAAGAAACTCGAGAGAGGGGTCTTCTTCAACTAACTTATGTAGACCTAAGCTGACCTTGTCAATTTCATTCTTGCTTTTTACCTCCAAGGCATACGACATGACCGGCCGCGCTATTTTCAGGCCTGGGAATATAATGGAATGTCGTTCATCGCAAATGGTGTCGCCTGTTTGAGTATCCTTTAATTTACCGATGGCCACAATATCTCCGGCGGAGACCTGATTAACCTGGTGATGCTTCTTGCCCACGGAGAAAAAAAGATGTCCACCCTTCTCCTTGGTTTGCCGGGAGGCATTATAAAATCCTGAATCTGCATGTAGGGTCCCTGACAGCACTCGCACAAATGATAGACGCCCCATAAATGGATCGATGGTGGTTTTAAAGACGAAAGCTGAAAATGGATCTTGTGGATCAGATTTTCGTTGACCTTCGTCATGCGTCTGAGGTTGCAGGCCAATATTGGGATGGAGACTGGAACGATCGGAGGGAGACGGGAGATATCGTTGTATCGCATCGAACAGGGTTGTGGTTCCAATGTTGCGAATAGCAGATCCGCACAATACCGGAACAAGCTTCCCCTCTAATGTGCCGAGCGTCAATCCATCCTGTATATCTTCATTTGAGATCTCACCTTGGGAGAGATATTTTTCCACCAATTGATCATTCGTTTCTGCCACCTGTTCCATAGCTCGACGCCGGAATTCATTCGCCATGGATTGGTGTTCCGGAGCTATCTCCGTGTTGTGGGTTTTGGACGTGCCGGAAGCCGGAGTTATGACACTCCTCGAAATGAGATCAATGACCCCGGTCAGTGTGGATGCTTCTCCAACGGGAATGGTGATTGGGACTCCGGTGAATCCCAATGTTTTTTCACACTCTGCCAAAATCGAGCGATAGTCCGTTCGTTCTTTATCCAGTTCATTGATAAACAGGAGACAGGGAAGTTCGTGTTCTTGAATGAGGTCCCAGACTCGTTCGATTTCTGACCGTAGCCCTGTACTGGCCCCCACAACAAGCACCACGCCATCCACCGCCCTGAGAGCGGATTGCACCTCAAAGGCATAATCGCTCATTCCCGGTGTATCTATAAGATTGATTTTTGTGCCCTGCCATTCGAACTGGCAGATGGTCGAACTAATGGAATGGTGCCTGTGGACCTCTTCAGGTTCAAAATCACCAATGGTGTTTCCCTGAGGAATGGACCCCATGGTCGGGATGACTCCCGTGGAAAAGGCCAGTGCTTCACAGAGGGTGGTCTTTCCTGCCCCCGGGTAGGAACAAATGACCACGTTACGGATGGATGGGGCCGATTCGTGTGGCATGCGAACCTCCTCTCAATTTCCTTGAATTTTAGGTAGGAGAGGAAGGAGTGTCAATGAAAAAGAATAATGGCCTGTCAGGAGATCAACGCTCTTTTGATTTTATCGTCAGTGGACCGACAGATAAGACTTCAAAAAACCTGCACGGTGATTCGCGGTGAAAAAATATTCAGGCAAAATTTTCCCAGTAAATTCTGAGATTTTCTCTTGAAAATGGATTCGAGCATTTTGTTCGAAAATTCTGGCACTCAGGTTGCTCTAGTGTCCTATCCAAGAGAGTAAAAATTGATGCCAATTCCATGGTGGCCCATACACCGGTATCAATGAACGAAACGATGTAAGTCGTTTCATCTCTCACCCTCTTCTAGTACAGGCTGATGCAGACATCGGGATCTCTTGAGGTCCAGGGAACGTCTTGCGCTAAAAAGTAGGTATTAACACTTAAATTTCTGTGGGGGATCGCATGAGCACATTGACACCAGAGTTGGCAGGTATAAATTCAATGAATCAATTTGCTGGATCGAAGCAGGTCACTCAGGAGTTGGTTCCTGGTGATCCTTCCGGCATCCGTCACCTCTCGCCCCTTCCCTTCTCTTTGCATTGTCTGGGAGGGGTTTGGGAAGGGTATCTTGTTGGATGGCACGGAGACAATCTGCAATTGCGTTTGACCGGATTCCCTCCCATAGAACTCTCGCAGATCATTGAATTGAAATATGACATTTCAGGTCAAGATCATCTCTTCAAAAAATTTCATGGAATGATTAAAGATATACAGGTGGAACCAGGTCAGACCGCTTGGGAAGGGACAACTGACATTCTTTTAGACTGCCCCACAGAGAATGATGCCATTGGTTTCTTTTCGTCAGGTATGAAAGTTCTGCTCCCTCAAGGAGAGAGCCTCATGGTGCATGGACATGCTTTAAAGAATTCGTTCAATTCGTCCTGGAATATTCATAATCACGAACTCTCCGACTCAACACCAGGTGTGTCTTTTCGTGAGAAGGAAGAAAAAGAACCGAAGGATGGGTCTCTTATTCTTCAAAAAACGGGCATATCCAGCAGTCGTCTCACCATTAAAAAAGACAATGGGCAGCGGATTAGCGCTTACCATGACCAACCGACTGAGGGAAATTCAACAGAAGAACCGGTCGTCGTTATTGCCCCGGGGTATGGGGAAACCAAACGGGATTATTTGACCTTGGCGTATTACTTTGCCAGCAATGGATTTCATGTCGTGCGCTATGACCACACCAATCATGTCGGCGAGAGTGACGGACTGCACTATCAGGTATCCCTTTCATCAATGAAAAATGATTTTCAAACTGTGACCCGTTATGCGAGGGCCACTTGGCCGCACTCAGCCATAATCGGTGTGGCTTCCAGCTTAGCCTCGCGAGTCGCTCTTAAAGCCGAGGCTGAATGTCCATCATTATCCCTCTTGATCATGCTCATGAGCATTGTCAATGTCCAGCGGTCTGCAGCCACGGTTCATCAGGAAGATCTCTTTGCAGCCTATGGGGATAAGCAGTGTCCTGCCTCGGCAAATTTTTTGGGCTTCAATGTAGGCAATCAATTTTTGGGTGATGCCATTGCCAACAAATTCGTCACGATTGAGCACACGCTGATTGATGCGAAATCCTTAACCTCCCCTGTCATACTGGTTTCCGCTGAGAAGGATGCCTGGGTTGCTCCCGAGGATCTTCAAGCGTTTCGAAATGCATTGGATCGACGTCTTGAGCATTGGATGGTGGTACCAGATGCATTGCATCGTCTACAAGAAAACCCCAAAAGAGCCCGTGAAACCTATCGACGACTCATTGCACAATGCCATAAGCAAGTGAATCAGAAAGCAGATCCGGATGTGATCCATACTCCCAATCGATTAGCTTTGGGACGCCAAAATCGACAAGAAAAATTTGCGCAACAACAACAGGCTGAGACCGACGTCGGCGCAGGCTTTTGGCAGGATTACCTGGGCCACTTCCAGTCGGTGGCCCAATGCCGGGATTATGTGAAACTCCTTGATCATGTGTTTCATGCCTTAGGCCCCATCACTCCTGGCCAACGGTTTCTGGATGCCGGCTGTGGAAATGGTAATGCCGGGTTATATTTTTTGGATAAGCTTTCCTCTACCATTTTGAATGGGATCCCGTTCCTAGAAAAGTCCATTCAATATGTGGGGATTGATGTCGTTCCTGACGCGTTGAAACGGGCTAACAACGCGATGCTTGCCACCACCACGAAATGGCAACATGGCATAACCTCTCCGACACCCTTCGTCACGAAGGCATGGGCGCACGTAGATTTAGGGCAGCCGCTCCCCTTTCCCGACAACCGATTCGACCGGATTGTTTCTAATCTGGTAATTGGATATGTCCAGGATCCAGGCGCTACCTTACGAGAACTGTATCGTGTTCTCGCTCCAGGGGGACGAATCGTTATTTCCAATTTAAAACCAAATGGTGACTTTTCCGGCATCTACCAGAGTCTGGTCAGTAGTGCGGCTCTCCCACAACAACGAGAGGAAGCACGGGATCTTTTGAATAATTACGGAAAAATCCGACAGGCCGAAAAAGAAGGGCAATTTTGTTTTTATGATCAAACCCAATGGGAATCGATCGTCGCCACCTTGGGCTGTACGAATGCTGGTATTTTTTCAACTTTTGCAGGACAAGCGTACCTCGTTGTTTTAGACAAACCAATTGTCTGCACACAAGCGCAAAAGCCCATCCAAAATGCAGAACCATGCTCTACCCGAAACCAGCTGCCAGGGATTCTGAAGCAAGTGGCATAGGATGGCCTCTATCTATCTATCTATAAATATTTTTCAGGAGAACCGCATGGCGTGGATAAGACCTCAGTATGACAATGACGACCTTTGATTGTACAAAAGAGTCTCGTTCAGGGAAGCATAAGAGGAGATATCCCCCGCGGACATTCCTGAACTTACCTCTTTTGACTTCTGCCTGTATTTATTGTCCAATAGGCCTTCAAAGATGTCAGAGCCATAATCTAGGGTAATCTCTCATCTGTCCTTGTTTCTCACGTGAATTTTTACGCCTTCAGCGGACTCCTGAATGGTCTGGCCGCCACAGCCTCCGGCCTTATTGTCTATGCCAAAAATCCTCACAGCTCCAAGCATCAAGCCTATGCCCTGTATTGTTTAGCTGCCGCCATTTGGGGATATGGGTATTGCGCATGGCACCTTTCTTCCACTCACGATCTTGCCCTACTCTTTGTTCGATTGTTAATGGCCGGAGCCATTTTTCTTCCGCCAGCCTATCTGTGGCACGTCCTGACCTTATTGGATGATGTGGAAGCCCACAGATGGGTTATTCGTCTTGGATGGGGCGCTAGTCTTATTTATTTCGGCGCGAATTTTACCACCTATTTCGTGGCTGATGTCCATCAGGTCGGTGATTTTCCATTTTGGCCGCAACCCGGCCCCTTTTTTCATGTCTATCTCCTGGGGTTTGGCCTATCGACGATTTATGGAACGTGGTTACTTTATCGGGGAGCCCGGACCAGAACCGGTCCTGAACGTTCACGATTTTTCCTTCTCACTATCGGATCAGTCATTGCATACTTAGGGGGGATGACGACTTTTCCGCTCTGGTATGGAATTGAAATCCCACCAAACGGCACAATCCTACTGACGGTCTATACGTCGGTCGTCGCCTATACGCTCTTACGATACAGACTCATGGATCTCGGAACGGCTGTTGAACGCAGCATCACGGGAGGCCTCTTGTTAGCACTCGTGGCTTTCCCTGCCTATCCGATCCTCCTCCTTGGCCAGAGTCTGTATTTTGGGCAAATTAATATCGCCTATTCTTTTGTTGAACTCACCGTATTGCTCATCTTAGTGCTTGGAGCGTCCTCCTTGAAGCGGGAAGCAAAAATATTAATCACGAAATCACTGTTCAAGGAACGATATAATCGACATGAAACGGTGGTACATTTCTCTAAGTCCCTCCTCTCCATATTGGAATTAAAAGATTTGACGGCCACCATCGTGGAATCCATTTGTCCCACATTAGGATTGCAATGGGGAGTATTATATTTACGAAGTTCCAGCAGTCAGGATTATCGACCGGTATCCAGCTTTGGAAAATCCACCACAGATCTTCCAGTCCTCTATTTGCATAAAACGCCTACGTTGCTAGAAATGTGGAGACAAGGCACGTCCTGTTTTGTCATCCATGAATTGGAACTCTCTACTATCAACTCAGACTCTGAAGCCGTCATCGCGCAGCTCGCCCGTATTGGAACAGAAGTTTGTTTGCCCTTGGTTAACAAAACCCGGCTCCTAGGTTTTTGTGTGTTTGGACCTAATACGAAAAGTGGCGGTGGGTATACGACCCAGGATTTGGATTTATTAACAACCTTATCCCAAGAAGCGTCCGTGGCGTTAGACAATGCCTTGCTCTATGAAGAGCTCAAGCGCTCCCAATCGTTAGTTCGTCGAACGGATCGCCTTCGTTCTCTGGAGACCATGGCCGGCGGATTGGCTCACGAAATTAGGAATCCCTTGACCTCGATTAAAGCCTTCGTGGATCTGGCACCTGAACGAAAGGATGATGAACAGTTTCTGGTTCGATTCAGTAAGGTCGTCAAAGAAGATGTGTTTCGAATTGAGCGGCTCACTCGAGAGATCTTGGATTATGCCAAACCGATGGAACCGTTTCTCAAGGAAGAAGATCTCAATGATATTGTGGAATCCTGTCTGTATACCCTCAGAATTCGACCCTCTCATGAATTAATTGTCGTCGAAACCGATTTGGCTCATGGGTTGCCAAAGGTATTTGCCGATCGGCAGCAATTGAAGCAGGTGTTCCTCAATCTGTTGTTTAATGCCGTGGAAGCCATGCTCCCGGAGGGTGGGGTGTTAACAGTGCGGACTCGAAAGATTGGTTCAGGTGTGGCTCAGGGTTGGGTGCAGGTGGACATACACGATACTGGAAAAGGAATCAATCCGGAAGACATCGAGCATATTTTTGATCCTTTTTTCACCACAAAGCACTTGAGTCAGGAACATGAGGGAACAGGTTTGGGATTGGCCATTGCCCATCAAATCATTCAAGAACATCGGGGAAGTATTGAGGTCCAAAGTGTGAAAGGAGGGGGAACCACGTTTCTTGTAAATCTCCCCAATTCTCCAGCACCCACATCAGTTTCTTCAGCTCCGAGTGTGTCCCCAAAGGCCGAACTCCCCAATTTTGATTGAAACACCCCTATAAAACCACGAAAGGGAAAGATTCTGAATCAAGACAGATTCACGCTTGATGGGGCATAAGGAATTAGGATGTAAATAGTCCTACAGAATGGTTATCCAGAACGCGGAAGGCGTCCTTCCACCAATTGACCCTCCCAATCGCCGGTTCCCTTTTTCAGATGAAGAACCCGGGAACGAGTGAGTCCAGTTCTTTGAAGCCATTCTCGAACCTCTCGCACGGAATAGGTATTGCCCCGCTGGGTATAGAGCAACATGGAGACGGCAAAGAGATTGGCTTCAAGGGGTTGAAGGTCATTTGCATCCTGCAAAAAGATATCTTGGATGAGCAGCCGTCCACCAGGATTGAGGATTCGTTTAATTTTTTTGAAAATTTTCAGGTTGTCTGTAGGAGAATAGATATGGAGCACATTGGAATACCAGACAACATCATACGTTCCTGAAATGCGTGCTGTTAAAAAATCACCGGCTTGATAGGTCAAGCGGGTTCCCACAGAAGACTGTTCCGCCAGCGTACGCGCGACATCCAGAGCGGCGGGCCTATCCATCACTGTAGCGTGAAGTGTTGGATTCTTCGCTAAAAAGGCCAGAGCATAGGTACCAGGGCCACCGCCTAAATCCAGTAGAGTACGATCCGCCTTCAAAGAAATTTGTTGGGCCACCTCCCTAGCCGGTTGAATCGACCGGTGATGCATGGCCCAGGAAAACGATCGTCGATATTCCATGGTTTCCGGTTTCTGGCTGTCCAGTGGCTGACCGGCACGAATCACTTCCGTTAAATGAGACCATTCGCTCCATTGGCGCTGCATGAGCACCAGATAGTCTCCCTGAAAGTCCGTGCTGGATTCCTGGAGGTAGCGTTTGGAAAACGGAGCAAGACGGTATCCTGATTGTGATTTGACCAATAATCCTACACTGGCAAGATTCCGGCACAAGATTGCGAGTCCACGTTGGCTCACCCGTATCCGTTTGGCTAATTCCGGAATCGTCCAATCCCGAGTTTCCATCTTTGTAAATAAATTCAGATCTAATGCCGAAAAAATAATTCTTGGCACTCGAAAGGCATAGATGGCCTCTCGAAATTGCTTGAAGGATGTAATAGAGCTTGGGATCGGTTTCACGATGATTGAGCTAATCTGCGTGAGTGTCTCGATGTGGGAATCGGATAAGTAGTTAGCGAGTTGAGAACCATGTCAGGCAGGTCTTGATTTGTTGATGGAGGTCAGCAAGGTTTCCGAAGTCGACCGGGCGCTCATAGTAAGCGGCAACATGCGATTCATTCATCTCAATTCGTTCGGTGAAACCGAGACGCATGAGTTTTGACCGGTATTTGGAAACAGTTTGTTGTAGGTAAAATTTGGCTTGCTTGGCAAGTTCGTCGGTTCCTAAATCTTCTGGTGTCCCATCCGACAACATGCTTTTCATATCCTCCAGATCGTATCCTGCCATGCACACCAGCTTGCCGTCGGCGGTGATTTCAAGCAACCAGTCCTCGTCCGGTAAGGGAAGGGTTAAGGCTTCCATGGCATCGATATCCATCCACCCGTGAATTTCATCCACAAGATAGCTTCTGGCATCAGGCCATAGAGTTGAAGGGGTGCAAGACTCACTCATGCGTTGTTCCCGCTCTGGCGCTCAGCTGGGATTCTAAAGCCCGTAGCCGCTGGGTATTTTCATCGAGTTTTGGCAGTTGATATTTTTGATCTATGCGTACAACTTTTTGTAAGTAGTGCACGGCTTGGCTCCACTGACCTTGGGCTTCATGGCAACTGGCAAGAACATACCAGGCACCGCCCATTCGCAGTTCATCTTTCAACCGTCTGGCAACATCCAGGCTGGTCAAGGTACAGGATTGCGCTTCCTCAAATCGTCGTTGACTTAAATACAACCGTGCCATCATCCGAAAGACATCGGATTGTCCAGCTTCATTCCCGACCCGGCGCATTAAGATCAAGGATTCCTGATAATAGGCGAGCGCATCCTCTTCCTTGCCCGTTTCCCTCGCGACTAATCCCAAATCAGAGAGTAAAACCGCCTTTCCGGCATAGTCGGACAAATGATTCATTAAATCCAAAGCTTCTAGATAATACGCCCGGGCACGTTCCCATTCGCCGGCATCGGCCGAAAGGTTACCCAAATTGGCTAAAGTCGTACTAATTCCCCGTTCATCACCCAGAATTTTTTGAAGCTCTAACACCTCACTATAATAGGATCTGGCTTGTTCCCGACGACCACTCACGGCGCAAATGTTACCCAAATTGCCAAGTGTGGTGGCCAACGACCGTTGGTCTCCATTTTGACGATCAACTTCCAAAGCCTGCGCATAACATTGAAAAGCCTCTGTATAAAAGCCTTTGGAAAAGTGGCGATTGCCTAAAGAGTTGAGATTGGCGGATTGAGACCAGGCCATAGGTACTCACGTGTGGTCACAGTGCGGATGAAAAATCTTCCAGAACATTATGAGGTTTTCGATTCATTCATTTTTCAATAATTGTTCAAGTGCAGGCTTGGCTCCGGTTAGCAGGGATGTTCCATCTCCCACCAGGAGGCTATCAAAGGTATACTTTAATAATCGACGAAGACTGTCGCGGGCTTGAACGATATCAACATATTTTTCCGGCGGCAGAAGCCGGAGTGAACCTGGAGGATCTCCAATAACCCCATCTCCGACAATAAGTACCCCTTGCCCCTGCTGCAAAAATAACGCACTTTCTCCTGGAGATTTTTGATGCGAAAGTTGAACAACCCAAATTCCCCCTGGAAGCAATTCTCCATCTTTGAAGGTTTTATCAACGGGAAGGGTCATCTCCTTGGCATCTAATTCCGGCGCCATCACCTGACAGGTAAAAATTTTCCGGAAATTGGCCGCTTCCCGTTCATGGTCTCGATTGGTCAAGATAATATAATCTAGATTCCCTCCCCGTTGCGTGATGGCCATATCACTGGCATTCATGGGAGGTGGGTCGACTAATATTCGATGTTCCCCCACGGCCAATAAATGGCCGTTAAAATTAAGCTGTTTTTCCTCAGAGAACCAGGACCATTCAGAAATATTAGGCAGAATGGTTTTCATAAAGTTTCCAGTGTTTCTTGGAGAAGGGCTGTGGTTTTGGCCTGAACGCCTGGTTCTTCTGGAAGATCCAACATGTCATCCTCATGGACCGTAATAAATTTACGATTGGAGCCTTTAGTAAGGGAAATGAGTAAAAGACTACGCGAAGGAGTGGTGGGAATAACGACCTCAACGCCCGCATCAAGAGATTTCACGATTTCAAGAAATTTTTGTTTTCCGTCTTCTAGTTCGTCCATAGTGCCCTAACATTCGGGTCAAGCAAGTATGTGTAAAAGGAGTCATCGACCTACATGGTCGAGGAAGCAGGCGGTGACTCCAACAATTTTTCCACTTCCTGAAGAATCGCTTCATGCCCGGCTAATGTGCCGTCAGTAAAGAAATTCCCAACACGCTGCCAACGAATAAGGCCATTTTGATCAATGACATACACATTGGGAATAAATTTTCCCCCGCCATAGAGTTTATCTGTTTTCTTTTCGGGGTCTAGAAGATAGGGATACGTAATCTTCAACGGAAATCCCTGTAGGAATTCCCTGACATCTGCCAGAGAATCGCCAGATGAATTAACGCCGATCACCGCTACAGGCTTGTCTTTGGTGGCATCATGTACCCTCTGGAGATTGGTGCTCTGAATTAAACACGGCTCGCAAATATGAAAGAGTCCCAGAACCACCACCTTACCCTTAAACTGGTCAAGGGAGAGAGGTTGGCCATCAAGACTTGTCAATGAAAAATTAGGAGCGGACTCCCCGACTTTAAAGAAGCTTCCCGCTTGTACGATAAAACCGGTGCCCAGTATTAAAATGACTACTAACAATGCCTGAAGAATATTCCTTTTCATAGGCTCCTCCTGTTCATGGTGCCTCCTACGGTTGGTAACCAGAGATTCAACCTTCAATCCCTTAAAAGCCTACCACACGAATTTTTGGGGCGGCAACAAAGCGGAAAGACATTTAAGAGCGAGAGAGGTGATCCGGTTCGAATAATCCGAGTTGCAGTTGCTCGGCTTTGGTCAACATGATGGGATAGTTATCCGTAAAACAGGCATTGCAATAATGATGGGAAAAGCCCGGAGCCATTGCCAACATACCTTCTAAACTAAGGTACCCCAAACTATCAGCCGTCACATAACGACGAATTTCTTCAATGGTGAGATTTGACCCTATGAGTTCTTTTTGTGTCGGCGTATCAATGCCATAATAACATGGGGCAATGACTGGTGGAGAACTGATGCGCAGATGAATTTCCCGAGCACCCGCCTGTCGAAGCATTTTGACAATTTTCCGACTGGTGGTGCCCCGAACCAGGGAATCATCCACAACCACAATCCGTTTCCCTTCCAGGACGTCCGGCACCGGATTCAGTTTCAACTTTACGCCAAAATGGCGAATGGCTTGTTGCGGCTCAATGAAGGTCCGTCCCACATAGTGATTTCGGGTCAGCCCGATCTCAAACGGTAACCCCATCCCTTCGGCATAGCCCAAAGCCGCAGGAACCCCGGAATCCGGAACAGGAATAACCATGTCTGCGTCCGCTGGACACTCCTTAGCCAGTTGACGCCCAAAGGCTTTACGAACCGGATACACCGCATTCGGACCAAAAATTTTTGAATCCGGTCTCGCAAAATACACGTATTCAAATACACACTGAGCGCGCGAACGTTCGAGAAACGGATGATAGGAGGTCAATTCGGTACCCTGAATGACAATAATTTCGCCCGGTTCAACTTCACGGACGAACTTGGCATCCATCAGATCGAAGGCGCACGTCTCGGATGCCACGACCCAACTGCCTTTATACCGCCCTAAACACAGCGGGCGAAATCCAAACGGATCCCGGGCGGCGATTAATTGATCATCCGTTAACAACACCAAGGAAAATGCCCCTCGCACCAGACTTAATGCGTCGATCACCCGATTCACAATCGTATCTCCCTTGGAGTGAGCAATCAGGTGAATGATGACCTCGCTATCGGAGTCCGATTGAAAAATAGCCCCATAGGCCTCGAGTTCACCTCGAAGCACCCCCGCATTCACTAAATTTCCATTGTGGGCCAACGCCAAATTGCCAAACGCAAAGTTAACGGACAAGGGCTGAACGTTTTGCAACTGTCCACTGCCTGCCGTAGAGTATCGGTTATGCCCGATCGCCTTTGTTCCCGGAAGTTCGCGTAACGTTTTTTTTGAATAAATATCAGCAACGAGACCCAGGCCTTTTTTTTGGAAGAATTGCTCTCCATCGGAGGACACAATACCAGAGCCTTCCTGCCCCCGATGTTGTAGGGCATAGAGGCCCAGGTACGTCAGATTCGCAGCTTCTTTCGATCCCGCAATTCCAAAGACAGCACATTCTTCATGAAACCCGTCCGGGGAAGGCATAGACGGTACCATCGGCAACTTTCTCATGGTGTCCTCAAACAGGCCAGATGATCTTGAGCGGTCATAAAAACTGACCAATTCAATTTTAAGGAATAACCAACAACCCTGCTCACGATGCTTCGGCTCCAAGTTGTCGTGCAAGAGCATGGTGCCATTGGTCTGCCATTTCAGAAAGGGGCAGGCTTATCTGACACACTGGCTGGTCATGAACTCCGCGAACAGTAATGTCCATATTTCCTTGAGTGACTCGGCCTAATTCGGTGCATGGCACGTCTGACCCTTGAACCAGTTCCATTACCTGCGTGACATGCTCCGTTTTAACCGAGACGACAACCCGTGAAGGACTTTCTCCAAAAAGTAAGGCATCGAGACGCAAACGTTCCTGCTTTAGTATAACAGTTGCTCCGAAGAGGGCGGAAGGATTGGTCAGACAGCATTCGGCTAATGTCACGAGTAACCCGCCTTCTGAGCAATCATGCGCTGATTGCACAAGCCCCTTTTGGATTAAGGTGAGTAGGAAGGAATAGAGAGCTTTTTCTCGATCCACATCCAACCAAGGGGGATTGCCTTGTTCGCGAGAATGAATGACCTTGAGATATTCCGTCCCGCCTAAGTCTTCTTTCGTCTCTCCCAACAAGAAAATATGATCGCCTGCTTGTTTGAACCATTGAGTGGTAATGTCTTCCTGGCGCTCAATAAGTCCCACCATTCCCAAAATCGGTGTCGGGTAAATGGACAGGCCATTCGTCTCGTTATAAAAGCTCACGTTTCCACTGACTACAGGAATTTGGAATGTTCGACAGGCATCGGCGATCCCTTCGACCGCCATGATGAATTGCCACATAACGTCAGGACGCTCCGGGTTGCCGAAATTTAGGCAGTCGGTCACTCCGATCGGTTGAGCACCCGCACAGACCAAATTTCTCGCGGCTTCAGCCACGGCTAATCCTCCTCCCAGGTAGGGATTCAGCAGGCAGTATCGACTATTGCCATCCGTCGTCATGGCCAAGGCTTTCGTGGTCCCTTTAATGCGAACCACGGCGGAGTCGGAACCGGGACAGACCACGGTATTGGTTCCCACCATATGATCGTATTGCCGAAAGACCCAACGTTTGCTCGCGATAGTGGGTGAAGCTAATAATTTCAATAACACCTCGGCAGGATTTTTGACATCTGGAAGAGTATCAATATTTAAGGATTGCAAAAATTCTTGATAAGGAGGCGGCGAAGCAGGCCGTTCATAGCGTGGACCTTCTTCAGCGAGAGCATGCGCAGGTATTTCCGCCACAATCTGGTTGCCCTCCCTAATTCGTAGGAATCCATCATCTGTCACCTGCCCGACTACGGCCGCATCAATTCCCCATTTTCGGCAGATTGCGAGCACTGACTCTTCCTTGCCAGGTTGAGCCACCAGGAGCATCCTTTCCTGGGATTCTGATAGTAATATTTCATAAGGAGTCATGTGCGCTTCACGGCGAGGCACCTTAGCCAAATCCATGTCAATACCGGTTCCGGCGCGTGAGGCCATTTCGCAGGAGGAGCTGGTCAGCCCGGCCGCCCCCATGTCCTGAATCCCAACTAAGAGGTCCTGTTCTAAAAATTCAAGGCACGCTTCAAGTAATAGCTTCTCTAAAAAGGGATCACCGACTTGTACATTCGGACGCTTCTTGTCAGATGCATCGTCAAAACTGTCAGAGGCCATGGTGGCGCCATGAATCCCGTCTCGTCCTGTTTTGGCACCAATATAGAGCACTTGATTTCCGGCACCTTTAGCTAAGCCACGCAGGAGACGATCTTTTTTCACAATACCCAGACAAAAGACATTCACTAATGGATTTTTTGAATAAATATCGTTAAACGTAATTTCCCCCCCTACCGTTGGCACTCCCATACAGTTCCCATAGGAAGAAATTCCAGAAACGACTCCTTTAAGAATATGCTGATTTTTGGGAAGGTCCAATTCACCGAATCGCAAAGAATTCAATAACGCGATCGGGCGTGCTCCCATGGTAAAAATATCGCGTAGAATTCCACCGACACCTGTTGCCGCCCCTTGAAACGGCTCAATATATGACGGGTGATTGTGCGATTCCATCTTGAACACTGCCGCAAGTCCCCCTCCAATATCCACAGCACCGGCATTTTCTCCCGGCCCTTGAACCACTCGCTCACCTTCGGTCGGAAATCGTTTTAAATGAATGCGTGAACTCTTGTAACTGCAGTGTTCACTCCACATCACAGAAAAGATACCCAACTCAGTGAGATTCGGCTCGCGACCAAGATGTTTGAGGATTTGCTGATATTCATCCTCGGACAGACCATGCTGTTCAATAATTTGTGATGTAAGAGGTCCCTGCGGCAAGGCTTTTGATTCCTGGGTCATGGCAAACAACTCATTTTGAATGAAAATCTTTCCCAATTAGCACAAGGGAAATAAAAGAGGTGAAAAACCGAATATGTCACAAAGAATTTCGGAACAAACCCACGAGGTTGGTTTCCTTAATGCTCAAGAAATGCACATTGGAAGGTCAGAAGGGTCTTTATTTCCATAAAAGGGAATTTAGCATAAACACCGGCATACTGTCCTGTGGCTTAATGACCTGAAGGGAGACGAAGGGGCAAATGATCCGTGACATAGGAAGCATAGCGCAACGCCGTGAGCACTTGTTCATATGTCAAATTCAATGCTTCTTGAACCTCATGAAATGATTTTCCGATCCCAAGGGTCCCGACCACGGTAGCCACATCAACGGCAGTGCCTGCCACACATGGTTTCCCGTGGCAGATGTCTGGAGTCATTGTAATTCCGGGAAAAACTTCCATAGTGGCCTTGACCGAAAGGGAAGGGCGGATAACGGCATCCAATCTATGCCGGTTGAGGTGTTTTGTGTGTTTCCAACGCTGAAACCATGGATCGAAAAATATATATTCCATCCTCATTATTGAGCAGGTGTTCTGCGCTTCGCTCTGGATGAGGCATCAGACCAAGGACGTTCCCGGCGGCATTGCGGATTCCCGCAATGTTATCCAGCGACCCATTGGGATTGGTTTGAGAAGTCACTTTGCCTTCGCGATCACAATATCGAAAGACGATTTGCGCATTGGCCTGCAAGGCGGACAAGGTCACCGGGTTGGTATAATAATTTCCTTCAGCATGGGCAATCGGGAGCTTCAGAATCTGTCCGGGTTCACAGTGATTGGTAAATGGAGTATTCGCGTTTTCTACCCGTATATAATGGTCTTCACAAATAAAGGAAAGATCCCTGTTACGCAACATGGCACCGGGTAATATTCCAAGCTCTAAAAGCATTTGAAATCCATTACAGATGCCCAGGACCATTCCTCCCCGCCCGGCAAACTCAACCACGGCCTCCATGATGGGAGAAAATCTGGCTATGGCACCCGTGCGCAGATAGTCACCATAAGAAAACCCCCCTGGCAGAATGATGGCATCCATGCCCTTGACGGATCTCTCTTGATGCCAGATAAACTGAGCCGTTTGTCCCATCACCTCCGAAAGAACATGCGCACAATCACGATCACAATTGGATCCGGGAAAGACAATGATGCCGATGTTCATATGGTTCTCTGCTCGTGGACATTCATACTGAGGTAAGAGCTATCAGGAAAGAAAAGACCGCATGTAATCAGGAGGAGCAATGGAGAGACCATTATGCCTCAAGTATCTCGTATTGATATTCTTCAATGACCGTATTGGCAAGAAGTTTTTCGCACATCGCTTTGATGGTAGTTTCACCGGACGTCGCGTCTGTTTCACAAAGATCAACCTCGATAAATTTTCCAATTCGGACCTCTCCAACTGATTCAAAACCAAGGGTTTGAAGAGATTGCTGAATAGCTCGACCCTGGGGATCAAGAATTCCGTTTTTGAGTGTGATGTAAATTTTGGCTTTCATAATTTTCCGGAAGGAGTGACAGACACCCGGTGAATAAACGATTTATGAAATAGACAGATCCGTCACCAAGATAGTCGGTGGCAAAGCATGCACGCAAGGCTCCCTACTTCGTGAATTATCCGCAAACCCGCTTGAGAACTTCTTGATAGGTTTCCTCAATCCGGCCCAAATCTTTTCGGAAACGATCCTTATCCATGCGTTCTCCGGTTTGGATATCCCAAAAACGGCATGTGTCCGGAGAAATTTCATCTGCCAAGATAATCTGACCATTCCATAATCCAAATTCTAACTTAAAATCCACTAGAAACATGCCCTTTTTCTGAAAAAAAGGTTTGAGCACTTCGTTGATTTTGAGAGCCTGTTGGCGGAGTTCCTCGATTTGCCCGGTGGTGGCCAATTTCAACAATCGAATATGGTCTTCAGAAATAAGAGGATCGCCCAGTGAATCATCCTTATAGAAGAACTCGACTAAGGGAGGATCAATAAACAAGCCTTCTTCTAAACCTAAACGTTTGACAATGCTGCCGGTGGCTCGATTACGCACCACCACTTCAACCGGAATAATTTTTACCCGACGCGTCAACATCTCCCGGTCATTGATTTGCTGAATGAAATGACTGGGAATTCCGGCGTCGGCAAGATGTTGGAACAGTTTTGCGGAAATCGCATTATTGACAACGCCTTTTTCCAGAATCGTCCCACGTTTTTCGGCGTTAAAGGCGGTGGCATCGTCCTTGAAGTACTGAATGAGCTCGTCGTCCTTCTCGGTCAGAAAAATCCTTTTGGCTTTTCCTTCGTAGAGCAAATTTCCTTTAGTCAATGTATTTCCTCTTTTTTGAAGTTTTCTTTGAAGGAGTAAGCCGGGTTGGTGTTGAGCTCTTTCGTCGAACTTGTCTTCCAAACACGCGCGTGAAAATCTGCTGTTGATGGCGCAAGTAGGTTTTGGGATTAAAACATGTCGCAATTTGTTTTGTACTAAGATGTTTGGCAATAAAAGGATCCTGCTCAATAAGGGTTTGAAAACTCCCCTCTCCCTTCCAGGCAGCCATAGCATGTTGCTGTACATGTTCATAGGCGTCTTTTCTGATCGCACCTTTATCCACCAGCGCCAGTAGTAGCCGTTGCGAATAGATGAGGCCACCGGTTTGATTGAGAGTGGCCATCATTCGTTCGGGATAGACCACTAGCTTGGATAACATGTTGGTTACACGGACCAACATGTAATCGATCAGAATCGTGCTATCGGGAAGGATGATCCGCTCCGCAGATGAATGGCTAATGTCTCGCTCATGCCACAAGGCGACATTTTCCAGGGCAGCCAGACTGTTACTGCGAACCACTCGAGCAAGACCGCATAAATTTTCCGAGCTGATCGGGTTTCGTTTATGCGGCATGGCAGACGATCCTTTTTGGCCAGGCTCAAAGTACTCTTCGGCTTCCAAGACTTCCGTTCGTTGCAAATGACGTATTTCCGTCGCCACCTTTTCAATGCTGGCCGCTATTAGGGCCAACGCCGAGAGGAAGGCCGCGTGCCGGTCCCGCTGAAGCACCTGATTTGAGATAGGCGCTGGCTTCAATCCTAACCGTTGACATACCGTTTTTTCTATCGAGGGAGAAAGATGGGCAAATGTTCCCATGGCCCCTGAAAGCTTGCCAACAGCAATGTCGGCGATTGCCGCTTTTAGGCGGAGTTCCTGCCTTTGAAACTCCTGATACCAAATGGCCACCTTCCATCCGAAGGAAATGGGCTCTCCATGGATCCCATGCGAACGCCCCACCATTAGAGTATCTTGATGCGCAAAGGCTAAATCCCGCAAGACACTGAGCAATCTCCCGACATCCTCACGAATCAATTGGGCTGCTTCCGCTAATTGCAACGAAAGGGATGTGTCGACAATGTCCGAGGAGGTGAGCCCAACATGGAGAAATCGACTGTCTTTCCCTGCCTGCTCGGACACCGATTCCAGAAAGGCAATGACATCATGCTTTGTAACTTGTTCGATCGCCGCGATTCGTAAAGGATTTATCGTGACTTTTTTTCGAATGCGGGCTGCCACGCCATAAGGGACATGACCCATCTGTTCCATGGCTTCGCACACGGCAAGTTCAACCTGCAACCACAACTCATATTTGTGGGTCTGAGTCCAAACGGCCCCCATACGGGGTAACGTGTAGCGGTCAATCATGGGAAAGGGCAATTAGGCGGTAGGTGACGGATCAGAGAATTTCGGCGCAGGACTTTTTTGTTGAATCTGGCCTCGCTTGATGGCAAGCCTTGGTTCAGCCCGGAGCACATGGTCTAATAGGCCATTCACGAATCGTCTGGCCTCATCATCTGCAAATAATTTAGCCAATTCAACCGCTTCATTGATGGTGACCATGGCCGGAATATCGGGCTCCCATAATAATTCGTAAATGGAGAATCTGAGGATATTCCTATCCACGACCGGCATCCGCTGCAAAGACCAGTCGATGGCAAAATCACGAATGATCCGGTCAATTTCGGACTGATTCGTGATGACACCAAGAAAGAGGTTAGAAGTAAATGTTTGGACTTCCGGGGAAGCCGATTGACTTGCCCAAAACTTTTCTTGCCAGGTAGGATTCTGATCCTGAAATTCATGCTGGAAAAGCATTTGCAACGCAAGCTGGCGGGCCAGGCGGCGAGATGGCCGTCCATGAGCTTGATTGGCTTGCGGTGTATCGGATGGAACAGTCATGGTCATGATGTTGTGGATTCCCTTAAAAAGCCAGACTGACGGATGCTGGTTTTACTCAAACGTTTCATTAAGACGGCCATTTCAAGAGCCGTACGTGCTGCATCAGCCCCTTTATTTCGTTCAGGTGACCCAGAACGTTCCATTGCCTGATCAACCGTATCAGTAGTCAGCACTCCGAAAATAATTGGAATGCCAGTTTCCAGAGCTGCTTGGCCGATCCCGCGACTTGTCTCGGCACAAATATATTCGAAATGAGGAGTTTCTCCGCGGATCACTGCCCCTAAACAGATAACGGCATCAAATCGATGAGATTGGGCCAGTGTCTTTGCAATTAGGGGAATCTCAAACGCTCCAGGAACCCGAATGACCTGTCTGTGGTCTGGTGGGGTTCCTAATTGGGTCAAGGTGGATTCAGCTGCAACCAATAAGCGGCTGGTCACAACTTCGTTAAAAGTACTGACCACGATCGCAACCTGACAGTCTGCCTCGTCACCACGCTCCTGGTTTGCCATGTTGGTTAAGTAATTCCTTGGAGACTCACTCTCTCATTACAAAAATCAAGAGAGTCGGGACCCGCGATTGAGTGTGTACCACTTGCCAGAAAGAACCGCAAGTCCCCACTACACATTATTCAAGAGGTGGCCTAATTTGGCCTTTTTCGTGCGCAAGTAGTGCACATTTGACTCCTGGGGAGTAATCTCAATGGACACTCGTTCCACCACTTCCAACCCATACCCTTCGATTCCCACAATTTTCCTTGGATTGTTGGTGATGAGTCTGATTTTTTTAAGACCTAAGTTAACTAAAATTTGGGCGCCAATTCCGTAATCCCGCAAATCAGCCTTAAACCCCAATTGTAAATTGGCTTCGACTGTATCACTGCCATTGTCCTGAAGGTGGTAGGCCCGTATTTTATTGGTGAGCCCGATTCCCCGTCCCTCCTGGTTTAAGTACAGCAAAACCCCTTTGCCTTCCCGTTCAATTATTTCCATTGCTCGATGGAGTTGCTCCCGACAATCACAGCGCAATGACCCAAAGACATCGGCTGTCAAACAGCCTGAATGGACTCGCACCAACGTTGGAAGTTCATCAATCTCCCCTTTTACCAAGGCGATGTGTGTTCCGGCATCAAGTTCGTTTTCAAAAACGACAGACTGAAAATGACCGAACTGTGTGGGAAGGTTTGCGGTGGCAACTTGCTTCACAAACGTTTCCCGATGCAATCGATATTGAATCAGGTCTTTAATGGTGATGATTTTCAGGCCATGGTGCTTTGCAAATTTCATTAAGTGAGGAACCCTGGCCATCGTGCCATCATCATTCATAATTTCGCAGATCACTGCCGCGGGATACAGCCCGGCCAGCCGGGCAAGATCGACAGACCCTTCGGTTTGTCCGGCACGGCGCAACACTCCGCCTTTATTGGCTTTTAAAGGAAAGATGTGCCCAGGTCTGGCAAAATCGGTTGGCTTGGCTTTTGGATCCACGGCCAACTGAATCGTGGTGGCTCGATCAGCAGCGGAGATCCCAGTGGTAATATTCTTGGCGGCATCAATTGAAACGGTAAAGGCTGTGCCATAAGGTGCGGTATTTTCATTCGCCTGTGGGGGAAGTTTTAACTCCTCAACTCGATCGGGGGTGAGTGCGAGACAAATTAATCCTCGGCCGTATTTTGCCATGAAATTAATATGTTCCGGCGTGACCTTTTCAGCTGCCATGACCAAATCGCCCTCATTTTCGCGATCCTCATCGTCAACAAGAATGATGCATTTGCCAGCTTGAATATCCTGTAAAGTTTCGGCAATGGTGTGAAATTGAGGTTTGTGTATTGGGGCCGTTACTTTTTTCATGGGTGACTCCCTTGACGGGAAAACATTTCAGGCAAGTTCGTTAAATTTCTGGAATGGATTTGTGTTTGGTTAACCGAGTCGAACGCTGAAACATCATAACACTAATGCCTGCCAATCCTGAAACCATGCCCAGGGTGAAAAATCCTGAAGAAAAGGTTCCGGTTAGTTCCTTTAACCATCCAAACCCGTAGGGTAAGAGAAATCCTCCAAGACCTCCTGCCGCACCAACAAAACCGGAAGCCGTACCCATTACGGATTTGAATCGAGAGGAAACAACCTGGAAAATGGCTCCATTTCCAAATCCGAAGCAAAGCATAATTAGGAGAATCATGGCATAGCTCAAAACAAAACTATCAAGATTCCCCGATATCAGGCATAGAGCGGCTATTATAAGATAGAGCCCTTGCAATAAGGCGATGCCCCCGTGGCGATCCGCAAGAAATCCTCCCAGAGGACGGACCACACTTCCCGCTAGAGCGACAAGTGCGGTCAATGTTCCAGCCTTTACCATGCCGACGTGAAATTGATCGTGAAGAAAAATCGGGAGATAACTTGAAAGCCCTACAAATCCTCCGAAGGTCACACCATACAAAAAACATAACCAGTACATGACTGGATCCTGAACCCCTTTTCGCAAAAAAATTCCAATACTGTCATTTTTTGAGGGATCGGTTTTATTCCTTACGGGAGCTGATTGAACCAACCAGAAAAACAGGAGGGCTGTCCCCATAACAGGTAGGAGCATGATGCCGAAAACCTGATGCCATCCAACCCCTTCCGCAAGGCGTGGGGCCATAAACGCAGCCAACAGCACACCACTATTTCCAATCGCCACGACACCCATGGCCAACCCCTGATGGGCTGCAGGATAGGCTTGGCTAGCCAAAGGCAGAGCAATTGCAAAGCTGGCTCCCGCAAATCCTAAAAAGAGCCCAATTCCCAGCATAGACTCGAAAGTGGTTCCACCTAACCATCCCAACAGTAACCCGATGCCCTCCATGCCCAGAATGCCCAATCCCACAATTTTAGCCCCGAATCGGTCTCCTAACGGCCCCACGATAATTCGAAGCAATGCGCCACCAAGCAATGGGAAGCCGATTAGTAGGCCCTTTTGAGAAGCCGTAAGAGAAAATTCTTCAGATATGGCAATACCCATGGCGCCAATAAGAAGCCACACCATAAAACTTATTTCAAAGTGGAGCCACGCACCAAGGAGAGTTGGCCAATGCCCGGAACGAAGTGACTGGCATACCTCTTTTAACATGGTTCTTTCAAGGGCATGGGAGGCCTTTCTGCATAGTTTTTTAAATCTGTAGGCAAGACCAGACTATAAAAAGATTTCCCTGAAATAAACAATATTTCTCTGAATGGGAAATTCTGAGACCTCTTTTTCACCTCGAATTGGAAAAATTCGTCAATGCGTTTGGTGATCCAAGAAAAATTCATTACAATATATCAGAAGAATAGGGCATACCCTGCCTTCTAGATCAGTAAGCCAAAGCATGACACAGAAATCATCCAAAAAGCGGACTCCCGATGTGATCGACGTCGTGGTCAAAAAATCTCTTTCTGAACTACCTGATGAAGAGGTCCGTGATGAGATCATCCTTGAGGATGCCAAGGAACAAGAGAACCACCCTAAACCTGAAGAGGACTCCGAAGGCCAGGCGAAGTGGGATCCAGTCTCAACCGCACTGACTCCGACCACAACGCTCAGTCGATACTTAGCCGAAGTCCGCCGGTATCCATTCCTTTCGAAAGAGGAAGAACTTCAACTCTTTCATGAATATCAGACATTAGGGACACGAGAGTCTGCAGTGAAGTTAATTTTAGCTAACCTTCGTGTGTGTGTCTCCATCGCCTCGGAATATGGTCTTGCCGGTATTGATCAAATGGACCTGATCCAGGAAGGGAATGTCGGGCTTTTGCAGGCCATGAAGAAATTTGATCCCACAAAAAATGTTCGCTTTTATGCCTATGCAGCCTGGTGGGTTCGAGCTTTTGTGCTGCGGTATCTCCTCAATAATTTTCGTCTTGTCAAAATAGGCACAACCCAGGAGCAACGACGCCTTTTCTATAACCTTCGTCGCGAAAAAGCCAAATTGGAACGACAAGGCTATGTCCCCGATCCAAAGTTACTGGCAGACCGGTTAAATGTGCGTGAACGAGATGTTGTGGAAATGGATCAACGTTTAGGAAGTTGGGAACTTTCCCTCGATCAGCCAATGACTTCGGAGGGAGAAGGCACCTTTCATGACCTTCTTCCCTCTACTCAGGCTCCCATTGATGACCAATTGGCTGATACACAGTTGCGTCTTCTCTTCCGAAAAAAGTTAGCAGAATTTGCACAAACACTATCAGAGCGAGAGGAGGACATTCTTCGCAATCGACTCCTATCGGAATCTCCTGTGACCTTAGAAGACTTAGGAAGAAAATATATGATTACCAAAGAGCGGACTCGTCAACTGGAGGCTAAAATAATCAAGAAGTTACGAGAGCTTATGAAAAAAGATATTCAGGATTTTGAACATCTCAGAAAATAGTATTGTAAGTTCATATACGTACGAAATCGTTTATCTCAAGAATTAATGGTGCTTTGTTTTCTTAAAGAATGGACCTCCGCCTCTCGTCCTTATTGAAAATCTTATCTTTCCCTCTTGACTTCAATTCAACCAGACTTATCTTTCCCTGCAGTTGACACATTTTTGAAACATCAAACAGGTGTGCGTCATCCTAAAAGTTAGTACTCACCATTTTCTCATTCAATTAGCAACAACCAAAGAAGGAGGCAGACATGGCAGCCACAAAAGAGAAGGAAAAGAAGGAAACCAAAGAAGGGAGCAGCTCGAAGGGATTCCGTCCTTTAGGGGATCGTGTGTTCGTAGCCTACACGGAAGAATTAGAGCGGACAGCAGGGGGAATTTACGTCCCGGATTCAGCTCGTGAAAAACCACAAAGAGGTACTATCGAAGCTGCAGGCCCTGATGTTGAAAATGTGAAAGTTGGCGATCAAGTCCTGTTTGATAAGTATTCTGGAACCAAAATTAAAGTTGAAAACGATGACTGTTTAATTTTGAAAGAAGAAGATATTTTGGGCGTCTTCGAAAATTAACACCACCATCAAGTTCAAACTCACTTTGTTAAGTGGCATTCCACATCACTAAAATATGTTTTTAAAGGAGGATATGTATGGCTAAGCAGTTGCAATACAGTGAAAAGGCACGTGCGTCTATATTGAGCGGAGTGAATCAATTAGCAGATGCAGTAAAGGCCACATTAGGGCCAAAAGGCCGGAATGCGATTCTCGACAAGAAATTTGGTGCCCCAACCATCACCAAAGACGGCGTGACGGTAGCCAAGGAGATCGAGTTAAAGAATCCGTATGAAAATATGGGCGCGCAGCTTGTTCGGGAAGTGGCAAGTAAAACAAGTGATACGGCTGGTGATGGGACCACGACTGCGACAGTATTGGCCCAGGCCATTTACCGTGAAGGGGTCAAAAATATCACGGCAGGCGCCAATCCAATGGAGATTAAGCGGGGAATTGATAAAGCTGTTGAAGTTGCGATTGAAGAATTGAAAAAGTTCAGTAAGCCCTGCCAGACTAAAAAGGAAATTTCTCAGATTGGTTCAATCTCCGCCAATAATGATCACACCATTGGTGACCTGATCGCCGAAGCAATGGATAAGGTGGGAAAAGATGGCGTCATCACCGTAGAAGAAGCCAAATCCATGTCGACCTCCTTAGATGTAGTCGAAGGAATGCAATTTGACCGCGGGTACATCTCTCCCTATTTCGTGACCAATGCAGATCGAATGGAAGCTTCATTGGAAGACGCGTTCTTGCTGATTGTTGAAAAGAAAATAAGCGCCATGAAAGACTTACTCCCTATTCTGGAGCAAGTTGCGAAGATGGGGAAACCGTTAGTCATTATTGCTGAAGATGTCGAAGGCGAAGCCCTGGCAACACTGGTAGTCAACAAACTTCGTGGCACATTGAATGTGGCAGCCGTTAAGGCTCCTGGCTTTGGTGATAGACGAAAAGCCATGTTGGAGGATATTGCCACTCTGACAGGCGGGCAAGTAATTTCTGAAGAAGTAGGCCTCAAACTCGAAAGTGTGAAGCTGACAGACCTCGGTAGGGCCAAACGGGTGAACATTGACAAGGACAATACTACAATCGTGGAAGGAGCTGGAGATCCGAAACGAATTGAAGGTCGTGTCAAGCAAATTAAAACACAGGTTGAGGAAACCACAAGCGATTACGATCGGGAAAAATTACAAGAGCGATTGGCGAAAATGGTTGGTGGCGTTGCTGTAATTAATGTAGGCGCCGCAACGGAAACAGAAATGAAGGAAAAGAAAGCCCGTGTGGAAGATGCCCTTCATGCGACGAAAGCCGCCGTAGAGGAAGGCATTGTTCCGGGCGGAGGCGTTGCTCTCCTTCGTTGTGTTCCGGCTCTGGATAAAATGAAATTAGACCACGATCAACAGGTTGGCGTGAATATCGTCAAGCGAGCCCTGGAAGAACCCATTCGACAAATTTCTATCAATGCCGGCGCCGAAGGTTCTATTATTGTGGAAAAAGTTCGACTTGAATCCACCAATCGAGGGTACAATGCCGGAACCGGAGAATTTGTGGATATGGTCGAGGCCGGTGTGATTGATCCAACCAAGGTGGCACGTTGCGCGTTGCAAAATGCTGCTAGTGTTGCGGCTCTCATGCTCACTACGGAAGTTATGGTCACTGAAATCCCAGAAGCGAAATCAGAGGGTGCTGGGATGCCTGGCGGTCATGATCACGGCATGGGTGGCATGGGTGGCATGGGCGGATTCTAAAATCCGACTCACGAATTTAGTGAAAACCCTCTGGAGGATTCAATCCTCCAGGGGGTTTTCTACTTTTGAATCTTTAATTCCTTCGCCGATCAGACAGTAAACTTCTAAATAAATTGATAGTTGCCCTCCTCCATAAGGAAATAGTTTTTGACAGATTGTTTGGGTGATGTGGTATAAGGAAATCCATCATTATAAAACCTTTCTATGGTATCGGTGCTACATTCCCCATCCTTTGATCCAGATTCAGCAAACTATGAATTTATACTCAAACACAATCAAGTTCATTTTTGGTCAAACAAAAACCTACCGGATATTGATGTGGGCAATTGTGGTTTTTCTTGTGACCGAAAACGGCTTGCTTGGACTTAACAATAAGGGTGAAGCAGCCGATGCCCAGTCGCGAACAGAGGCGAATTGTACCATTGGTATGGTAAAAGGCGAGGCCAAGGCTGAATGTCGAGTTCCCATTCCCAATGGCTGTGCTGTTGCCCAGTTTCCTGGATATCCCGAACCGTGGGCTGATATTTCCAAGGGAGGGGGAACTTCTTGTCAATTTGACGAGAAACAGACCGACTGGAAAACATCAATTGTCGGCTCATGTCAAGCTTGCACCACCGAGCAATGTACGGGAAGATTTATCGTGATGTTTAATTGTGCGAACAATGTTCCTCCTGCTAATCCGGGAACACCTGGGCAAAAATAAATCTCGTTTTTCTCCGGAGGAGAAGTAGCACTCATGTCTCCTCACTCGATCCCAGCCAATACCATCAAAGAAGAAGCCATCCGTTTAGGTTTTGATTCAGTTGGAATTGCTCGTCTGCCACTGCCTCTATCCGACACCCCTTTACCTCCGGCTCAAAATACGATTTCCCATGCAGAGGAAGCGATTACTTGGCGGTTATGGGGGCGCCTAAAAAAATGGCTGGACTTAGGCTTTCATGGAACTATGGAATGGATAGCCAAGGATCCGAAACGCCGCTCCAACCCAGAGGAAGTTCTTCCAGGTTGCCAATCCCTGGTAGTCGTGGGGATGAATTACTACACCGGTCATACGCCGGATGAGTCAAAGGCGGCTGGACGGATTGCCCGATATGCCTGGGGGAAGGACTATCACGGGTTCATGAAGGACCGGCTTAGACAGTTAGAAAATTTCCTTCACACACACGTACCGGATATTCAGACCCGGAGCTATGTGGATACGGGGCCCATCATGGAAAAACCGTGGGCCCAGGAGGCCGGCATTGGCTGGATCGGCAAACACACCAATATCGTTTCCACCGAGTTTGGGTCTTGGCTGTTGCTCGGAGAAATTCTAACGACCATGCCGTTGGATTGTGACGAACCTGCAATGGATTTATGTGGAACATGCTCGCTCTGTATTCAGGCTTGTCCCACTGGAGCCATCGTGGAACCCTACCTCCTTGATGCCGAACGATGCATCTCGTATTTGACGATTGAATATCGTGGTAGTGCAGATGACCTGCCAACCGAGTTGAGAAAAAAAATAGGCAACAGGATTTTTGGCTGTGACGATTGTTTGGATATTTGTCCTTTTAATGTGAATGCAAAAGCCACTACGGAGCCAGGATTCCAGCCATTTCCATGGACATTACATCCCCAATTACCTGAATTGGTTAATCTGACAAAAGATGAATTTCAATCACTCACGACAGGGAGCCCCTTGCGCCGCCCTAAGCATGAGGGCTTTATCCGAAATGTAGAGATTGGACTCAATAATCACGCTCCACGGATTCCTTACCGCAATTCAATCACGGTCACACCGTCTCCTCCCTCCGCTGGATCTCCGGATCGAAAGCTTTGAATATAGGGAGAGGATTGACAAAAAGTTCGAATTCCTGTTTTGAGTGCGCCAGAACCCTGGCCATGGATGACTTTAAGATATTTGGCTTGGGTGACCAGGGCATGGTCTAGGGCCGCAAGCGTCATCTCCATTGCATCGTCCAGACGGAATCCACGAATACACAGTTCCTGTTGATATTGCCCGGTTACCTGATGAGAGCTTGGGCGACTCGTCTCAGTAGAAATTGGGGAGAGAGACCGTTTCCGGCTCAATTGTTGTGGCCCTGACAAAGATTTATTGCTGGAAGAAGCCGTTGCTCGACGTACGGCTGAAGGAGCGGTTTTAATTGTCTGGGTACCCACACGAATGGATACCTGCTTTTTCCCTTCAAGACTTTCCTGCAAGATTCCTATCGTTCCCAATGGATCAATTTCCACAAGGTCCCCTTCGTGTGGAGGCTCAGATGATTCCAGGGGATTATTTGGGAGGCGGGAAAGCATTTCTTGATTCACCGAACCAATGGTTTGCTGGATAGACCGAACCTTCGAAAGAGTTTTGTCCGTTTTTAAGTCATTGATGATTTGATTAAGTTGCCGTTGTGCTTTGGAGAATTCTTGTTGCCACTGCTTCCGATATCGTTGCCGGTCTTCTCGTTCCTGCGCCCGCAATTGATTGCGGGTGATTTCCGCCTCATCAAACAAATGTTGTGCTTCTTGACGAAGGTGTTTGGCCTGTTCACATTCACGTTCCAATCGAGTATGTGTGTTCTGCAGCGCCCGGAAGATTGCATCAAGATCATAGTCTTGTCTTTGTATCAAAAGTTGGGCAGATTGAATGATTGTAGAATCCAACCCCAATCGTTCGGCAATCTCCAAGGCTGAAGACCCCCCAGGAATTCCGTCTATGAGCCGGTACGTTGGAGCGAGAGTAACCGTATCGAATTCTTGACTGGCATTCCGAACATGAGGATTTCGAAAAGCAAGGGTTTTCAAGGTGGGATAATGCGTGGTCGCGATAATCGTACATCCGAATTCGCAAAGACGGGTTAAGAGGGCTTCAGCTAATGCGGCGCCCTCAATAGGATCTGTCGAGCTACCGACTTCGTCCAGAAGTACAAGGATATCCCTACTCGCTGGTTTCGCTGGCGATCCGATATTTTTCAATAAGGCAATCATATTGAGAATATGGCCCGAAAAGCTGGATACATCCTTACTGAGATCTTGAGAATCCCCGATATCCGCAAACACCCGTCCAAAAAGGGCCATCTTAGAATCTGGGCCACAAGTCGGGTGTAGCCCAACTTTCACCATCATCGCGAATAATCCCACCAGCTTCAGGGACACCGTCTTACCACCCGCATTTGGTCCAGAAATGACGAGAACTGTGGTATCGCCCTCAATACGAATGGAATTGGGTATGACGTGTTCCTTGTTCAACGCCAAAAGTGGATGCCTGGCTTGTTGCAGATCAATACAATGTTCTTGTGTAAGGTGGATGGGAGAGCCTTGCGTTTTAATGCTTAAGCGTGCTTTGGCCGTGAGGCAATCGACATCGGCCAAGCAGGACAAATTTTCACGGATGGCTCTAACATGTCCTGCGACACGACTGGACAAATCTTGCAGTATATGCCGTTCTTCTTGAGCCACCTGCAAGTCAGCAAATTTAATGGAATTATTCAATTCGATGAGATGACGGGGTTCAATGAACACCGTGGCTCCACTACCGGAAATGTCATGGACAATCCCATCAATCGCGTGTTGTCGTTCGGCTTTTACCGGAATGACGTATCGGTTCTCACGTTCAGCAAAGTAATGTCCTTGAAGAAGATCCTCATATTCTTGAGAAGCCAACATCCCTTCCAACTGTCGACGCATGGTGTGACGAAGCCCCTGACGTTTCTGTGTTAATTGATAGAGCTCAGGACTCGCGGATTCTCGCAGATGGCCGTTGGGATCAATGCACGAATCAATCACTTCCTTGATCCACATCAGTTCTTGAAGTTTTTCACAACGAGCTCTGATCATCGGAAAGGAGGAGCCATGAATCTCCAGGTGATGTCTGATCGTATGCCCCAGGCCTATAACCAAAGCAATATCTCGAAGGTCCGTCCCGTCCAGAACTCCTTCTTTTTCAGCCCGTGCCAGAACATTTCTGATATCTGGAAACACCATGGAAGGCAAAGGATGAGTGCCTTCGAGGATATCAACCATTTCTGTCGTTTCTTGTTGTTGGATGCGGGCAGTTTGAAGGTCAGCTGCGAAAACGAGCGCACGACAGCGCGCAGCCCCCATCGTGGAGGCGGCTTCATTGGCAAGACAATCAATTAAAACAGGCCATTCCAAGACCTGTTCTGTGTGTTGAACCATGCGAGGCACCATTTATTATCGCGCGTCAGTAAAAAAAGACGGTCCAATCGATGCAAGCATTGGATTTAGCCTGAGATTTTCAAGAAAAAGAGTGATTAAGCCAATTATACGGGAAGGATATAAAAGCCAAGGGTCCCTGGCAAGTAATTTACTGCAAAGGTGAAGACTACCCGAGAGTCGTGCCCAACGTTATTTTTTCATAGAATCAACCGAAAGCTTGAGATCTTCAATGGCCTTTTGAATGTTTTCCTTGATGTCCTGCCAAGCGGTTTCACTATTGTCACGAAGTTGCTCAATTCGAGGAATGAGGTTATCTTGTTGCTTTTTGAAATTATCGAGTTGGGCTTGAAGTTTGGCTCGGGTTTTTTCTTGTAGTTCGATGCTTTGATCCCGAAGTTTCTGAATTTGTGTTTCTAAATCAGTAATTTGTTTATTCAGACTCTCCGTGGATAATTCGTCTCCTCTAGCTGCAACCGATCCTGATTTCTTGCCAGCTGTATCCTCTGCCGAAACAAATGCCACTCCGCTTCCCAGGAACAGACAGGCCAAAATCCATCCCATTCCCAGCATAGAGGCGGCACCTCTGGTTATTAGCAAAAAGGCTTGGCGCATATTAAATCCCTTCCTCCCAAAACCCTGTTTTCTCGCAAGTTCAAATTTGATGATTCTCATGATTGTCAAAGCAACAAGATTCCACGAAAATTGTATGGAAATTCATACGAGCCTTGCTCCAATAACAAACTTTCCTTAGAATGCCATCCCGTAAAATAAGGATCCATATGACTCAAGAAGACGCTCGCGCCTATCTCAACTATCTCCTTACCCTCCACCTACGCCAGGAGGAAGCCTTTGGTCCCTTAGGTTTGGCATTTGTCAAGGAGAACGACCTGAACAAATTGTCCCTCCTTCCTGAGGAACAATTTAATTTGTTGATGGCCATAGCGACGGTCTTCTCTGCTGAACCCAAACGTTACACCATGAAATTAGAATTACTGCAAAAAGCCTACCAACTTCTACCGCAAACACGCTACCACGATCCTGAATTAGGACGGGACCTTGAGCATTTAATCAGAAAAACTCAAAGTGATCTTCATCGCTACAATGAGGCGATGAAGGTTGCCCGGGCACAATCTCCAGATCGACAAAGCTTAATTGTCGAAACCGATATCCCTGAATATTTCCTCGAAACCGCACAAAAGCGGGCCTCGGCCTACTATCAAGAAAAATATCGATTGACTAAAGAGGCAAAAACTGCCCAGCATTTTGGTGGAGCGGCGAAAAAGTTTGAACCGGACAATCTGGCGATCCATAAAGAATTTCCCGGTGCCTGCGCTCCATTTATCAATGCCCGGACGAATGCTTTTCATATTGTTTTACCTTTTGACTTAAAAATCAGTCGAAGCCCGGAAGATCCGTTGGAAGCTGGGATTCGAATCTTTTATGGAAAAATGGGATATTCATTTCCTTTACGGTATGAGATGGGGAAATTGTGCAGTTACCATGACGGCCAAGTGCTGGATGTGGATCTCCACGATCCGAATCTTATCTTTTTCTCTGTATCGGGCATCAAGGACCCAGAGTTTATCACCCAAGCCTCTCAAACCGACCCCTCTCTCCCACCAGAACTGGTCTACCCCATGGCCGTCTTAGAACACACCGGTAGTTTGGGACCCTTTATCCAGGTTAGTTGTAATATCAAGGTGTGGTTCGATGCCTCTATGGTTTCACTCCTCATCCAAGGTGCGCCGGATCTCCCCGATTATGGATTGCAAGGAGGAGCGGGCCTCATGACCAGAACGTACGCTTCCGATAAAGTTGAATCATATGTGCACAATTTATCTCAACCCTGGCAAGAAGGCTTAAGTTTCAACTTCATAAATCTCCATCTGCAATTAAGCCGTGGCATTGACAGTGCAGTTGTCCCCTGTGGAACACCCATCTTTTCAGTATATCCGGTGTTCAATCGACAGAGCTACCGCTTTGTCGACCGCCGAACCATGGACCAGGCTCCCTAAGGATTCATGGCCGTCAGGTCAGTCCATGGGCTCATGCGGTTCCCAAGAAATCCAACTCGAAAAAAATCACCTTCCCTTCACACTCCGGAGGGGATTACGGGTCATGAATAGTGGTATTCCAGTCAAAAGGATTTGTCTTATCCTGACTTTCCTGCTCATGGCTGGATGTGCAGGTGGCCAATCCCAAACCGAGCCAATGATCCCGGATACGTTTGAACAAGGCGTGGCTTCCTGGTATGGCCCTAGTTTTCATGGTAATCCGACTGCCAACGGTGAACCCTATGACATGTGGGCACTCACGGCCGCACATCCTACGCTACCCTTTGGAACACAGGTTCTCGTTCAAAGTCTCGATACCGGGAAATCAGTAACCGTTCGCATCAATGATCGTGGTCCTTTTATTCGGGGTCGGATCATTGATCTGTCCTATGGAGCTGCCCGGGAGTTGGCCATGATCGGAAGAGGAACGGAAAACGTCAGTTTAACAATCCTCAAATCGACAAAGGCAAGTTCAGGCAATATGTCGAAGGGAGGGTCTGATCGGTATTGGGTGCAGGTAGGCTCTTTCTCGACTTTAACTCAAGCAGTCGCCTTGCATGAACAACTGGCTTACCACTATCCCAATATACGATTGACGACCGTGGACCTTCCATCTGGACAATGGCACCGTGTTCAAATCGGCACATTTCCCTCTCAGGAAAAGGCCAAAATCGTGGCGATAGAACTGGAAAAACAATTCGACCTTGATTCTCTTCTGATACAAGGTAACTGACTGAAATAAAAGATCTAATCTGATAATGCATCCGGTATAATTGCCTTAAACCAATACCCTATGGTACTTTGAACCCAATTCAAGTACTGAGGGCTCAAAACCTCTCATCAACAATGAGACTTTTGGCCTTATTATGAATCCCTCTCATACTCTTCTGATACCAACTTCCTCCAAGACCGGACTACCAGATCTTGCAGCTTTACTTGCTGTAACGACATATCTTTGTCACGTCGGAGCTCGTTAAGCCCTCTATGGATTTTATCGCCGTCCTTATTTGTCTAGGACTTTCCGCTTTTTTCTCCGGGGCGGAGATTGCATTTTTTTCAATAACGGAAAGCCGGTTAAAAACCCTGGCCGATGAAGGCCATAAAGGGGCAAAACTTGCCCTGAAATTACGGTCAAATCCACAACGCCTTCTCTCGACAATTCTGATTGGTAATAATTTAGTCAATATTATGGCGGCCTCCATGGCAACCTTGATTGCCATTCGCATGTTTGGGTCTGAGGCCGTGGCTGTCGCAACGGGTCTCTTAACCTTTATGGTCCTGTTATTCGGTGAAATCGTACCCAAAACGCTTTGTGCCAAATATTCTGAAACGGCCGTGCAATTACTGGCATACCCCATATATCTTCTCGAGCAATTATTTTTTCCGTTTCTCTATTTCTTGGAACCGTTTATTTTAAAACTCACAGGTGGTCGGGGGTTAACCGTTCCGTTTATCACGGAAGAAGAACTCAAGATCATGCTCGATGCCGGAGGAAAAGCGGGGGTCTTGGAAACAGATGAAGTGAAAATGATTAAAAACGTGTTTGATTTTAATGACGTGACGGCTGAAGATGCGATGACGCCGCGGATATATATGTTCGCCCTCGATGGCAATCAAACACTTGGAGAAGCCCGGGAAGAATTATTTAAAGCGAAATATTCACGGATTCCCATTTACGAAGGCAATCCGGACAATATCACCGCCATTCTCTATCGCAATCATGCCTTGATGGAACTGGCGCAAAGTCATACAAACCTCACCCTCAAATCATTAGCGAAACCGCCATTATTCATCCCCTCGACCAAAACGGCTGATGATTTATTGAGGCAATTCCAACAAGAAAAACGACATATTGCGATCGTGGTCAATGAGTTTGGGGGAGTGATGGGGTTAATTACCGTCGAAGATCTTCTTGAAGAAGTAGTGGGAGAGATTCTCGACGAAGGCGATCTCCACGAAGAATGGATTCGCCGGACGGGAAAAAATCAAATATTAGTGGATGGGCGAACCGAAGTTCGCCGCATTAATGAATTTCTTAAGGTCGAACTCGACGAAGAGCAAAATACCATTAGCGGACTTATCCTCGAAGAATTAGGCCATATTCCTGCTGTTGGCGAGAAAGTGCAAACGGACAATTGCCTTTTAATTGTCCAAGAAGCTGATGAACGCTCTATCAAAGGTGTCCAGATCATCAAGGAAGAGCCTGTTCCCGAAACGCCTCCCACCGAACCGTCTACAGTGTCTTCAGAATCCTAGCAAAAACTTCCCAGTTGTATATCGTGTTCTGTTGGTAAAATTTAACATCGCTCAATCTTAATAAAGAAATTGATCTGTTCCTTTCTTGCAACACACGCTAGTTTACGATGAGACAAAACCTTAGCAATAATTATTCGATAAAAACCTTACTCGTTGGATGATGAAGGTAGAGTATTCCCGGATCCAATAAATAAGGAGAATTCATTTTCATCTAAAATTCTGACTCCTAATGTGGTGGCCCTGTCATATTTAGAGCCGGGGTCTTCGCCGGCTACGAGGTAATCTGTCTGCTTACTGACGCTGGAAGTGACACGTCCACCTAACTCTTCAATTCTGCGTTTCGCCTCCTGACGGGAATAGCCCGTCAACGTCCCGGTTAACACGAATATCTTCCCTCTCAACGGTTGAGCGTGCGCCTCTGACATACTGGCTTCCTGTTGAACACGAACTCCCAATGACTCCATGCGTTGCCAAACCATTAAATATTACGGGATTCTTGAAAAAAATGAGTCACGCTCGCAGCAATTTCTGGTCCGATGTCACGGATTTGCAGAAGTTCCTCTTCGGTAGCCGTCTTCAAATTGTCGAGTGAACCGAAATTTTTGGCCAAAACTCTGGCGATATGAGTCCCCACATGACGTATGCCGAGCCCAATCAGAAACCGCGCGAAGGGAACCTCCTTACTTTTTTCGATTTCTTCCAAAAGTTGCCTGGCGGATTTGTCTGCAAAACCTTCTAATTGAAGAAGGTCCTCAATCCCTAATGTGTACAGATCAGATAAATCCTTGACGAAGCCCTTGTCGACCAACTGTGCTACCGTTTTTTTTCCAAGCCCTTCGATATTCAAGGCCCCTTTTGACGCAAAATGCTCAAGCGATCCTTTGAGTTGCGCTGAACATACCGTTTGGCCGGTACAGTACAGAATTGGCCCTTCCTGAATAGTATGGGACTGACATACCGGACAGGTCGTTGGCGGCTGAAAAGGAGCCCCACGCTCTTCACCCGGCACGGGCACGCGTTCCACCACATCTGGAATGACGTCCCCTGCCCGTTCGACTTTTACGGTATCACCCACCCTGACATCTTTACGGGCTACTTCCTCCACATTATGCAATGAGGCCCGACTCACCGTCACACCACCGATTTCTACCGGGTCCAATAGGGCAATGGGAGTGAGCGCCCCGGTCCGACCGACCGACATGGCAATCTCCTGAACTTTGGTCAGTTCCTTTCTCGGAGGAAATTTGAAGGCAATGGCCCATCGGGGACTGCGTGACTTTTCGCCCAGAGCCTTTTGCCAATCAAACCGGTCAATTTTAATGACGATACCGTCAATTTCAAACGGCAGGAAGTCCCGTCGTTCAAACATTTCCCGATGAAATTCCAGAGCTTCCTGAATGGAGGGGCAGTACCGACGAAATTGAGGGACGGGTAATCCCCATGCCTCTAGGCACGTGACCGCTTCATAATGAGTGCTTGGTCTAATTGACCCCGAGCTCATGAAATCGTAGCAGGTGATGGTCAGCGGGCGGGTCGCGGTAATAGCCGGGTCCAATTGGCGCAATGTTCCGGATGACGCATTGCGCGGATTGGCAAAGGGTTCTTCCCCTTGTTCGGTTAAGCGTCTATTCAATGTGTGAAAATCCTGGAGCTTCATAAACACCTCACCCCGCACCACCATATGGGAGGGAAAAGTCCCGCCTTCCTTCAACTGTAATGGCAAGGCACGAATGGTACGAAGATTGTGCGTCACGTCCTCCCCTATAGCCCCATTTCCTCTCGTCGCACCTCGTATAAATATGCCATGGTCGTAAGTGAGAGCCACAGATAATCCATCGTATTTGGGTTCAGCCGAATAGCTCGGATGCTGCACGTCTAATTCCCGGGAAACCCGCTGATCGAAAGCCAATACGCGTGCTTCATCCATTTCCGAGTCCAAGCTAAGAAGAGGAAATTCGTGGCTAATTTTATTAAATTGGGCAAGTGGCGCACCCCCGACCCGCTGGGTTGGCGAATCAGGTGTCCTGAGGTCCGGGTATTGGCTCTCTAAGGCTTGGAGTTCTCGAAAGAGTTGGTCATATTCAGCATCAGAGATTTCCGGCCGGCTTCGAACATAATACAATTCATCATGTCGACGGATGGCATGTTTTAACTTATCAAGCTTCAGTTGAACCTTTGCGTGTGGCACAGCACGAGATTGAGGAGTCTTGGAGGAATCCTCTCCTCCTGCCTCGTCAGGATTATTCTCGAATAAATTTGGATGCATAACTTCGGATTTCGTGCCCATTTAACACATGAAATTGGCGTAGGCGAGCAATCGTCTGCCCTGAAAACCGATGTAAGGGAATGGGCAGGAGCTTCCGCCCGAAGCGACGGGCCATCTTTCGCCAGGCCCAAGTCAGCGGAACCGGCGAGACGACAGCTACAACGGGTTCTTGTGAATGGGCACAGGCTCCCGCCAGCAATCGTTCTTCGAGGGATGTCGCAAAATCGAATAAGGGATTTTCCCATATATCAGGAATAAGGCGGGGGGGAAACAGGAACAGTGCGCCTCCATAGCATGCCTGCCCGATTCCTGGACCGACCATGTTCGGCGAAAAGGGGGTGGCGTAAAAACTGAGAGTGGACTCTTCTTGATGTTCGGCATACCAGGTCGTTTGCCAGGAAAACTTCTGAGGATCAGCCGGCACCTCAAAGAAAAACACCAACGCTTCAATAGTTCCCCGCATAGGAGGAACCACTTTGACATGAATATCGCGCACGGATCGTTGTGGGGTAATAGCCCACTGGCGCAAAGTCGCCCGCAGATCAATTCCATCTTCCAGGGAGTTGTTAAATCGTTCAACCCTGCCTAAATCTGCCCCCAAGACCTGTCGACTATGCTGTCGAACATGCGATGCAAAAGATTCAATGCGCTGATCTTCCGGAGGCCAGGAACACTGGCGGGAAGGATTCCATTGTTGTGCCCAAGCTTGTGTTTTGGGCCTTGAGGGATCAGGCCGGAGAGTGACACGGCGCCAAACAAAAGGGTCACCTTGCAGCCGATTCACAGCGGGGAGAATGTTGCCCCCAGGGTCTTGAAGTTCGCCAATTCCCATCAACACACCAGACCTGGTATCCAATACGGATGGTTGATTTTGGTAGTCATAGATTTTCGCAGTTTCCAATAACCTGAGGGCAAATTCATCTCCAGCCATTTGCTTGGCAGCGAGAACCAAGGTATACAAATCCGGTTTAAGCCGATGCTCGAGGAGTGTCAGGTTCCGCACATATTGAAAATAGCGTTGCAATAATTGTGGGGTGACCCAATTGGTTTCGTGCGCGATAATCGGGGAACGAGACGCCAGCCACCTGGCCCGTGCTTCCAAAACCAGTTCTTTGATGCCATCAATAGCCAAATGCGTATCGGCACGGGCTTCTTCCCTTCGTTGTTCATAGAGATGAGTGACATAGGGTAGTTCGCTCAACACAAAGTAGAGGGAAGATGGTTCGACCTTCCACCACTCGGGAAGACTGAAGTTCTGCTCGGGTGAAATATACGGCATCCGCTCGTGATAGGCCTGACGCAGCCAGGGCCAATCCGTCATTGGGCAGAGAAAAAGAATAGCCGAAAAGTCCAGTTCGAGTTCATGAAGTCGAAAAGCCATCCAACGGATCCGGTCCCAACGAGAAGAGGGGTTTTGTGGAGGCGGCAAAAAAGGCATGGTGGCAGCAGAAAAGGCTGCCAAAGGCACGGCCTTTAAAGAATAAGGATCAGGCCCGACCCAGGAGACGGGATGGTAGCGCCGGACCTCACGATCGACATAGGCTCGGGGGATCATTTCCGACATGGCTGCTCGAATCCCCATAATCACCGGTTGACAGGGATCAATCGGCACATAAGAGCAGCTCGAGGTTCCATCATCATGTTGTTCTGGAAGGACCACCAAACTGACAACAGGCAACTGGTCAATTCCCTTTTCTACGAAGGATTGCACCGATGGTGGGAGAGGAAGAGCCACACAATCAATGTGGCGGGACACAAAAATCTCGCGGACGACATGAGCCATATCTCCACTTCCATGCACGACAGGCAGGACGTGAATCCTAGAAGAGAGAGCAAAGATCGTGTCTGGGATCAAGGCTGAGAGAGTCATGGTGTGTCCTGGAGGAAAAGCGGGAAGGCTTTCCCACTCAAGAATTAGAGGATGGGCCGTGCATCAGGGTCACCTAAGGTCACAGGTCTGAAGGCCTACTGGTCAGGGTGCAGGGGATGATCCTCTTCAAAGAAAAAATCCCCCAATCCTTTCGGGAGAGCATGCCCGTGCAGGGTTTGGGACCGCCGTTTCGCTAATACATCCAGGTCTTGTGCTTCTTCTCCCAAAACATTGATCAGAGCCTCCCGCCAAGCCGGATCACGGGCCACGGGATGGTGAGGGTCTTGGGCCATCCGTTTCATCGCGTATTGCACCATATGCATCCCGTCCCGAATGGAGAACGGAAGATCCAGTTGATGCGCTTTTTGAAGAAAATTCACCGTGAGCGTGATTAATTCAGCAGAGGCAAACGGGAGGTGATACCGCAAAATGGCCAATTCATGTTCCTTATTAGGGAATTCAACTTTCAACGTCGGTTGCAGGCGAGACAGGATATAATCCGGCACCTCATAGGTCGAGGCATCTTCATTCATCGTGACACAACATCGAAAATTCTCATGCGCATGAATTTGAACACCCGCCACGACCGAATCGACCGAGCGACGGTGATCAAGCAGGGAGGCAAGGGAGGCCCAACTCTTTTCATTCATCCGGTTGCCTTCATCAAGCAGACAGACATTGCCGGTTACCATAGCCGTGACTAAAGGAGAGGCTTGATAGGTAATCGTGCCTCCCTCAGAAATGACCGGGGAGACGAGAAGGTCTTCCGGCCTGGTATCAGCCGTACATTGATAAATGAAAAGTTCCTGCTTTCGCTCCTGAGTGGCCGCCATGGCGAGTGTGGTCTTCCCCACACCCGGTTGACCGATAATTCTGGGTGATAAAGGCACATCTCGTTCATCAACGATAAACCAACAGGCGAGAAGCTGACGTAAAATTTCTTGATCGCCCATCCAGGCTTGCGTCTGTGTGAGGGGACGGGCCAGGCGAAGCGCAACCTGCCCGATGTGCATTACCGAAGGATCTGCAGAATGTGAAAATGGAGAGGTCATAGAAAAAGGACGAAGGCAAATGGTAAGTGAAATTATCACAGCCATTTTTCTATGGTCAATGAATCGTGGTGTTCGATAACTTCTGCTGGTGTGCAAAATAGTTGTTTGACATTATCCCTATTCCGAATTATTGTGTAGCAAAAGGTGACCAGATGGTGGAGATGTTCGCCTTTTCGTTATTGACCATTGTCCCTAAAGGAGGGATACATATGAACCTCAGAGGAGGAACGCGTAATATGGTGCAACCATTGTTCGGGGGACATCAAGGAGATCCCCAATCATCGGGCTGGTTTGGATACCTGAAAATTGCAGCTGGCGTACTGGTCTGTAGCGGAGTCTTGACCGGATGCGTCAGTACAGAAAAGTTCGAAGCCGAGAAGGCACGTGCATTAAATTTCCAAAGGCTTTTAGCGCAAGAAGAAAAACGAACCGGTGAATTAAATGTGAAGTATCAAGACACGCAACGACAACTGGGGTCATTGGAATCGCAAAACCGAGATTTAAATGCCGAAATGGAAGCGTTGCGCGACCAATTGAACCGGTCCCATGACGAACTTTCGCGTGTAAGAGAGGGAGGGATGGGAAAATCAGATGATTTGAAACTTTCCGAACCTTCGATCTCGGAATTTGGGCTGAATGATCTGGACTTTAAAGATTCAGATATGACCAAACTTGATTCGGATTTGAATTTGGGGGACACCATTCCTTTGGATTCACCAAGTATGGATACCATGGGAAGTCTTGATGAAGGGTCACATATTGTCGCTAAAGGCGAGACCCTCTACCGGATTTCCAAAGAGTACGGCGTATCGATCAGTGATCTCAAAGCCTGGAATCAGTTGACGGATAACACCATTCACGTTGGACAAAAGCTTATCGTCAGCGGTCAGTAATTTCAGCTCCATTCATTCTTCAAGCTAAGGCCGGAATCCCAAGGAAAACCGCTTCCTTCGGTTCCGGCCTTTTCTTGTTCTCCCCACGAGAAGACGTGTGTCTCACCCGCACTTTCGTTGACACCTCATAGGCCATATGCTACCGTCAAACCCATGAAAAATGCTTATTATTCAGTGAGTTTTGAGGAATTCTGCCAATTCGCCTCACAAGGAAACCTCGTCCCCCTTTATCGAGAAATTCTGGCGGATTTCGAGACCCCTGTATCCGCATTTTCCAAAATTAATACGGGACCCAATGCCTTTTTATTTGAAAGTATCGAAGGGGGAGAAAACTGGGCAAGATATTCCTTCCTGGGGAGTCACCCTTCCGTTATGTTGTGGGAGGAGAACGGCGAAGTGGTCACCCAAAAAGGCCGGAAACAGCACCGCGTCCCGCTGCAGGGCAACCCCTTGGACCATATTCAGAATACCATGGCAGAGTATCTTCCGGTTGTCGTTCCCGGTTTGCCCCGATTTGTTGGTGGTGCCGTGGGTTATTTGGGTTATGACGTGGTCAAGTCTTTTGAGCCGGTTCCGTCTCGAGCGAAACCCGGGATTAAAACTCCCCTCTTTGCGTTTTGCATTACGGACACCTTACTCATTTTTGACAATGTCGCCCATACCCTCAAAGTCGTGGCCAATGCCCATATTACTTCTGCAAAGAAGACCCAACTTCGCCAGATCTATCAAGACGCTATCAAGCGGATTGAATCAATCATTGCCAAACTTCATAAACCAAGCCGGCGACCTACGGCCTCGATTCGACGTGCACCCCTCAAATTTCAATCCAACCTGTCTCCTGAGGACTTTGAAAAAATGGTGCTTCGAACCAAGGAATATATTCAGGCTGGGGATATCATCCAGGGTGTCATGTCTCAACGCTGGCAAACCACCATCCACACTGATCCCCTGGAGATTTATCGAGCCTTGAGGGTGCTCAATCCCTCACCCTACATGTTCTATTTACGCATTGCCGGCATCGAACTCGTGGGATCTTCTCCGGAAATCCTTGTGCGATGCGAAGAAGGCAACATTGTGGTGCGACCCATTGCCGGAACCCGTCCCCGTGGCCAGACGCCGCAAGCTGACAACGCATTGGAACAGGATCTCTTATCCGATCACAAAGAATTAGCCGAACATGTCATGTTGGTAGATCTAGGCCGCAATGATGTGGGCCGAGTGGCCAAAACCGGAACAGTCAAAGTTGAACGGTTCAAGAAAGTCGAACGGTATTCCCATGTCATGCACATTGTGTCTCAAGTCAAAGGAGAATTAGATCCGCGATACACCGCCTATGATGTTATGAAGGCGTGTTTTCCGGCCGGGACCGTGTCCGGTGCGCCGAAAATCCGAGCCATGCAAATTATTGAGGAATTGGAACCCACTCGTCGGGGACCTTATGCGGGAGCGGTCGGGTATTTTAGTTTTTCCGGGAATATGGATACCTGTATCAACATTCGTACGGTCGTCGTTCAAGGACAAAAGGCCTATATTCAGGCCGGTGCCGGAATTGTCGCCGATTCTGACCCTACCCGTGAATATGAAGAAACTCGAACAAAAGCCGGCGCCATGATGAGAGCCATTGAAATGGCCGAACATGGTCTAGCGTAAAAAGGCTTGAGAAGAACCCGTATGATCCTGGTCATCGACAATTACGATTCGTTTACCTACAATCTTGTCCAATATCTTGGAGAGTTGGGAGCCGATCTCAAGATTTTTCGAAATGATGCCCTCACCATCGATGACATTCACCGCCTGTCGCCTGAGCGGATATTAATATCCCCCGGCCCCTGTACGCCAAACGAGGCGGGCGTTTCTGTTGCCATCATCAAGCACTTTGCCGGCCGTCTTCCGCTATTTGGTGTCTGTCTCGGGCATCAATCTCTGGCCTATGCTTTTGGAGGTCAAATTATTCGAGCCCCCAGACTTATGCACGGGAAAACCTCCATGATCCATCATGACGGAAAAACAATTTTTGAAGGCCTCCCGAATCCTTTTGAAGCCACCCGATATCATTCCTTAATCGTCAAGCGTGAAACCTTACCCACGGACTTTGAAATATCAGCCGAAACTGTGGAAGGGGAAATCATGGGACTTCGACATACCTCAACCGGAGCGGAAGGCGTGCAATTTCATCCTGAGTCGATTCTCACCTCGTCAGGGATGGACCTTTTGCGGAATTTTTTATTATTACCCGTTTGCTCTTCAACCGACCACTAAGTCCAAGACTTCCCTGTCATCTGTCCATGAGCCTGGTCACATGCCTCTACTCAAAGACCACATCGCCAAATTAGCCGAGGGCCTCGACCTCTCAGAACTCGAAGCGGAGGAAGCCATGCGGGAAATCATGCAGGGAGGAGCCACTGAGGCTCAAATTGCAGCCTATTTAATGGGGTTACGCATAAAAGGCGAAACGATAGATGAAATCACCGGATCAGTGCGAGCCATGCGCGAGCGGGCAATTCGGATCCCAATTGCCGATCCTCAGGTGGTGGATACATGTGGAACCGGTGGGGACAAAAGCCACACGTTCAATATCTCGACGGCTGCCGCCTTTGTCGTAGCTGGAGGAGGGATGACGGTCGCCAAGCATGGAAATCGCTCCGTGTCCTCTCAATCAGGGAGTGCAGACGTGTTGGCCGCCCTTGGGGTGAATATCGATTTGTCTCCTGAAAAGGTTGCCGATTGCATCAATGAAATTGGCATTGGGTTTCTCTTCGCACCGCTGTATCACGGAGCGATGAAGCATTGCGCCAAACCTCGGTCGGAATTGGGGATCCGTACCTTGATGAATATCATGGGACCGCTAGCCAATCCCGCACGGGCTACGATTCAGATTTTGGGAGTGTATGATCAAGCCCTCACCGAAAAGTTGGCTCAGGTTCTAGTAAGGTTGGGCACACAGCATTGCTTTGTCCTTCATGGGATGGACGGTTTGGATGAAATTTCATTAACCAGTCGCACAGGGATTGCTGAAGGAAAAAAAGGACGAGTACTGAGCTATTCCATCGGGCCGGAAGATTTCGGTCTTCACCCGGTTACACCCAAAGAACTGTTGGGAGGAAACCCGGAAGACAATGCCCAGATCATTCGCGATATTTTTCGAGGACGAAAGGGTCCCAAACGGGATATTGTGTTGATGAATGCCGCACCGGCCTTTATCGCCTGCCAGAAAGCGACCTCGCTGAAAGAAGGATATGAAGAAGCCGGTCGTGTGGTGGACAATGGGGCCGCATTTGAAAAGTTGGACAAACTCATTTCCCTGACCAAAAAGTTGGCGGCATGATTCTTTCGCGTATTCTCGAACATAAAAAAGCCGAATTGCGTCGAAAACAGAGTCGGGGGTATCTGGCTGAACTCAAGGGCCGCATTGTTGATCGAACTCGACCTCTGGGTTTTATTCAAGCATTAGAGGCAGGGCGGACGTCAACAGCTCCGGCATTAATTGCCGAAGTCAAAAAAGCTTCACCCAGTCAGGGCCTGATGCGACCGGAATTTCACGATCAATTTGAGCCGGTGACCATCGCATCGCAATATCGAGATCATGGAGCAAGTGCCCTGTCCGTCCTCACCGATCAGGATTTCTTTCAGGGGAACTTGGAGTATTTGCACAATGTCAAAGAGGCGGTTCACCTTCCTACGCTCAATAAAGAATTTATGGTTGAGGAAATTCAGTTTTATGAAGCGCGGGCTTATGGAGCGGACTGTGTGTTGCTGATTGCGGCCGCATTGGATCGATTCCAGCTTGAAGACTTTTTTACCGTTGCGCAAGAGTTGTCACTTGATGTGCTCATTGAAGTCCATAATGAACGGGAATTGGATACCGTCCTTGAACGGGTGCCCTTGGCCAGACTTATCGGCATCAACAACCGGGATCTCAAAACCTTTCAAACTGATTTGAGTGTCACCGAGCGGCTGGCCAAACGTATGCCGGCAGACACACTAATTGTCAGTGAAAGTGGTATCCACAACCGTGACCATGTTATGCGGGTACTGGAAGCCGGAGCCAAAGCCATGTTGATCGGTGAGTCGTTATTGCGCGCAGATTCGATTCAAGCCAAAATTCAGGAATTACTACATCCCCCTCCATCTCCGAAACAAGAAGCATCCACCACTCGTTGGGTTTAGGATTCGATGGCGGGGGACTCTCGACTCACCTATTCTCTTTGCGAAAGACCGGTCAGATTATTGAGAAGTCTCTCTAGACAAGAAAAAAAATGGGCCTGAAGCCATATACCGAGGTGCTCACGAACCTCCCCAACCAACGGCGAATGTCCTTATGGCCACAAAAATAAAAATTTGCGGCATTACGAATCAGAAAGATGCCGAATTCGCAGTACAGGAAGGGGCCGACGCGTTGGGTTTTGTGTTTTACGCCCAAAGCCCTCGATATGTCCAACCTGCGACCGCCCAACATATCATTGCCAGCCTTCCCCCTTTTGTGGTGACAGTGGGTGTCTTCGTCAATCACGATCTCGATATGGTGAAGCGCGTATTTGATGACTGCGGATTGAGTCTGGCACAACTTCACGGTGACGAATCTCCCGGTTTTTGTGAATCGCTACAGCGTCCAGTGCTACGCGCCATTCGGCTCAGGGATAGAAGCAGCTATCTCGCATTGGCAGAATGGAAAGGACGGATAGGCGTGAGAGGATTTATCATTGATGCCTTTTCTCCTACCGCGTACGGAGGAACCGGGCACACGACCGATTGGTCACTTGCGGGCGAAGTAGCCAACGCCGTTCCCATGCTGTTGGCAGGAGGATTAACTCCTGAAAATGTTCAAGAAGCCATTTGCCAAGTGCAACCCTATGGGGTCGATGTGAGTAGCGGTGTGGAACAGAGTCCTGGGCGAAAAGATCCGTCCAAAATTCGGGATTTTATCCAATCGGTTCGTCTTGTGTGTTAGCCATTCCATCGCTATACTCTTTTCTTTTTACGTCCTCTTTCAGAAGAACATTTCATGGCAATCATACCTGATAAACGCGGGCGCTTCGGGCAATTCGGAGGCAAGTATGCTCCGGAAATCCTGATGCCCGCCATTCATGAATTGGAACAGGCGTATCGTACGGCGAAGAAAAGCCGGCCCTTCCAGCAGGAATTTCTGAATTGCCTGAAACAATTTGTCGGTCGTCCCACTTCCCTTTTCTTCGCCGAACGTCTCACCAAAACACTTGGTGGAGCCAAGATTTACCTCAAACGAGAAGACCTGTGTCATACCGGTGCCCACAAGATCAACAATACCGTCGGGCAGGCCTTGCTCACCAGACGAATGAAAAAGAAACGTGTCATTGCTGAAACCGGTGCCGGACAACATGGCGTAGCGGTGGCGACTGTAGCGGCCATGTTCGGTCTGGAGGCCGAAATTTACATGGGCACCGAGGATATGGAACGACAGGCATTGAATGTCTTTCGAATGCGGTTACTTGGATCAAAAGTGACGGGGGTGAGTTCTGGAAGTCGCACACTCAAGGATGCCATCAGTGAGGCGATGCGTGACTGGACCACCAATGTAAGCACGACTCACTATTTGCTTGGATCGGTCCTGGGCCCCCATCCCTACCCCATGATGGTACGGGATTTTCAATCCGTGATTGGTCGAGAAACCCGGAAGCAAATCCTTGCACTGGAAGGTCGGTTGCCTCACTGTCTTGTCGCCTGTGTCGGCGGTGGCAGCAATAGCATTGGATTATTCTATCCGTTCGTCAAAGATACTCAAGTCAAGATGGTCGGCGTGGAAGCCGGTGGGCACGGGATAGAAAGCGGGAAACATGCCGCGCGCTTTGCAGGAGGAATACCCGGCGTTTTACATGGCACGATGACCTATCTTCTCCAGAATGAGGACGGTCAAGTCAATCCCACACATTCAGTGTCTGCCGGATTGGATTATCCGGCAGTCGGTCCTGAACACAGTTACTATCATGATTCCGGACGAATCCAGTACACCTCCGCAACGGATGCTGAGGCCTTAGCCGCGTTCGACTTACTCGCTAAGGAAGAAGGCATCATTCCCGCATTAGAAAGTGCCCATGCAGTTGCAGAAGTCGTCAAGCTGGCGCCCACGATGAAAAAGTCACAGATCTTAATCATGAATCTCTCCGGGCGCGGAGATAAAGATGTTCAACAATTAGCCAAAATGCGCGGAATTCCTCTCTAGGAGAGGGCATACTCAGTGGCCAGAGAATCACCAGGCCAGGACGGCCGCCAAGTCTCCCATCACATTTGAAATGTTCTGATATGAGCAATCGCATTCAAGCCACATTTGCACAACTCCACTCCAAGGGTAAAAAAGCCCTTATCCCATACATTATGGCTGGCGATCCGACCTTAGCAATGACGGAATCTCTTGTATTAGCGTTGGAACAGGGTGGTGCCGACCTGATCGAATTGGGTGTGCCATTTTCGGATCCTATCGCCGATGGTCCGGTGATTCAACAAGCAGCAGAAAGGGCCCTGCACTCTGGGACAACTCTTAAAAATATCCTTGCCACTGTCGCCAACCTGAGAAAAACAACATCTATTCCCCTTATTTTGATGACCTATTACAACAGCCTCATGGCGATGGGGATTAAGGATTTTTGTGCCAATGCCGTTGACGCGGGCGTCGATGGACTCATCGTGCCGGATTTGCCTCCGGAGGAATCTGACCTTCTTTATCATGCCACTCAAGCGGCGGGAGGACCGGTGAGTATTTTCCTGCTTGCTCCCACCAGCACGGCGGAACGACGACGTGCAGTGATCAAGCGATCACATGGCTTTATCTATTATGTCTCTCTTACCGGCATTACCGGTGCAAAGCTGACCGATCTCAGTCTGGTGCGCCAAAGCGTCCAACAGCTTCAACGAGCCTCACGGAAACCTGTGGCAGTGGGATTTGGAATTGCCTCCCCCGAGCAAGCCAGAGAAGTTGGACAATTTGCGGATGGGGTCATTGTTGGAAGTGCCCTGGTTCGATACATTAATGAACACCATTCCGCCCAGACTTTTCTCACCGATATCCAGGGCATGGCACAACAATGGAAATCGGTTCTCTAGCCTGTCACAACCAAATCGTCACCCATGCTTAATCAAAAAGCATAAGGCCCCCCGGCGTTTATAAGCGCTGACTGGTTTCAACTAACACCTTCAATGCTCATCATCGATATCCTCATTTCTTATTTTCCGCGGCTTTTACTGCCACAATGTCTCGGAACTGAATCACCCCTTCCCTCAATTTTGGACCGATCTTTCCAACACAGGGATATTTTATATCCTTAAAATACCCGCCAGAGAAAATTTCGCAAACATTCCACTCAAAGGTCCGCAAGGGAGGAGTCAGTCAGGGGCGCCCTGCATCTTCAACTGATTCCTCGCCGTTTCGAACACCACGCCACCGGTTAGAGGGAAACAAGTTCAGATATCCCGAGACTCCCAACAAGTATTGAAAACATCCCACGATCCTACCCGGACTTTCACTATAACCAGACGAACCGCCCAATCCTCGTTTGCCAGGTTGTCACACCCTGGGCAATGCCTCAGCCCATCTGGGCGTAGGGCAGCCCGCTTTATTAGGTCGAATTTCGATGAGGCCCTGCACGCAGACACCCTGAGCTGAAGCACTTTGGGAACAAACCACTTTGCATTCCCTGATGATGAACTCAAGAACAATGAACCGGTAGGTTGCTGGCCAATGCCCGATTACATTTGGCTCCTTTAGGAGCAAAGAAAAATATCGGCCCTCTTCCTGTTGTCATTTTCCAGGGAAAATCCAGCAAATCCTTTTTACCTAGCCCTGGCAGTCCTTGCCCGGTGTCAAAATCCCCACAGCACAATTAAGCTAAAACTTACCTGGTTTTCAAGCATTTCATCCATTTCTTTTCAGGAATTTCTGGCACGGTTCTTGGTCTATTGGAAGGCAGACACATGCTAAAACGTCCATAATTAACAAGGGGTTGTTCATGGGTGAAACCGAATACTTAGACAAGGAAGATCAAGAAAAAGCGGTGGAAATTCGCATTGAAGATGTCATTTATCGCTCTGATGAAAGCCCGGCGGTCGTGCTGGCGATCAAACGCACCTGTTCCCTTAGTGGAGAATGCAAAGTCGGACATGTCACGTTGGGACATGAAAATACCCTACGTTTATATCTAGAAACCTAATCACGAATTCACTTTCTCAATGCTTTCTTGCATTACGCCAATAGATCAACTCTATGGTCTGGTTTCATGTTCACATCTCCAAAGGTTCTGGCAAAGCGAACCCCTTTGACCAGAAAGCAACCGGCAAAGCACTCAAGTCTCATGGGTTTTATAAGAGTCGACCAGACCACTCCTAAAAGACTCATCGCGTATCCCCTCTCTTTATTTGGTAATCTCAATGATTTCAGGTGTAAGGCCGGTTTCAGTCAAATGAAGACGCGCCACGGAAATCGGGAGAGTAAATCGACGAGGGCCGGCACTGCCAGGATTGAGGTAGAGTACTCCCTTGCGTCTCTCGGCAGAGGCACGATGGGAATGCCCAAAAATGACCGCAGAAAATTCGGCGGCAACCGGATCTAAATCCAAGTGATCCAGTTCATGCACAACATATAAAACATACGATTGATGTTCGACGACATTCGTTAGGGGAATCTGCGCAGCCCAAGGGTCCTGATCATTATTCCCACGAACGGCGATCACCGGAGCGATCGCCTCCAGTGTCTTCAGGACCTCAGGGCTTCCGATGTCTCCGGCGTGGATAATCAATTTCGCACCGGTCAAAGCTGCAATCACTTGAGGGCGCACCAGCCCATGCGTATCAGAAATAATCCCGATCATCTTCTCTCTCTCTTATTTTCGATATCCTCATCTTGCGAATCAGGAGTCTATTGTCGGTTGATCACCCGTTTTAAATATTTCCCCGTAATGGCGTAAGCCACACTCGGGACAAAACCCATGCGTAAATTGGGCATTAGATCGATCACTAATAAATCGTTCGAGCGGTTGCCAGTTATTATTGTCGTCACGAATCTTTTTGCAAAAACTGCAAATAGGAAGACAGCCCTCCAAGATATTGACTCTGTTGGCTAATGCCCGCGTTTGCCTAGCGGTTCGATTGACAAGGAAAGCCGCCCCACCAAGAACAAGGATTCTGATCACCGTGTTAATGGAGGCATCTAATAGGGTGAGGGAAACCGACCAAAACTGTATATTAAAAAGCAATCTAATCAGAGACAACGCCACGGCACATGTCAGCCCCCAGGAAAATCCCCTATACCAGGAGGCCAGGGACACTGGAATGAGATACAAAATGGGAAACTGAATGGTTGGACCTGCTACGAAATCCCCAAGCAAAATTACAAGCGCTAACGCACTTAAATAACCGGGGAATAATTTGGAATGCGTCCAAGCGTCTTTCCAAAAGCCTGTTTTGGAAGGAAGAAGAAGAAATAACTGAAAAGGCGACATAGGCCTAAACAGAATTGCGTAAAATAACACTCTTTTTCCTTATCATAGCATAAAAATCATATGTCCAGCATGGCGTTCTGAATCATACTATGCCGCCCGCCCCGCCCCCTGTCTGGAGGAACTTGTCTGGCAATTATTGGGTCCACCCACTGACAACTAGGGCGTTCTACTCCAATAAGAGAAAAAGATCTAACTCTCATCCGGGAACCTGACCACCCCGTTTCTGAACCGACTTAAAACTTCCATGCATCACTCGAACGAGCTTTTTTTTGGAATGATCCCTCCCTTCAGAAGGCGCCTGTGTTTCTCAATCCCATATGGTGTATCCGGGCAGTCATTTGGGGAGTGTTGAATATTAAAGATGTTCAAGGGCAAATTTGCCCAGGATTAGATTACTCATCAAAGGCTCCGGGTCGGTTCAAAAAAGTCCGTCCAGCAAGGCCGCAGCCGCTTTTACGCGCGGAGCGTACGCTTAGTACGTGAGCACAGGAAAATGGCGAGAACGCCGCTGGCGGCTTTTTTCAACAGACCCATTTGGATAGCGCTTATCCCTGGAAATGGTATAGTAATAAAGAGACCGGTCACGGTTGTAAAGGCTGCGGCGCATTGTCGCAGCCTTTTTTATCAGGCAAAACTATTATGAGGAATCCAAGTCCCATTCCTCGGTTGGATTATGTTCTACATGGACCCCCGATGCGAATGACACGTCCGGAAAGGTAAGAGACTCAGTGAAAACGTCCCATCCTGTGTTCGACCACGCCGATGAACTAAAAGAGGGTACCCTCTTCCAACAGCCCAGTAATGGGCACACGCGACCGCCGACGTTATTTATCATATTTGGGGCCCAGGGAGATCTCACGAAGAGAAAATTGATTCCCGCCTTATATAACCTGGCCTCAAGTCATCATCTCCCTCAAGAATTTGCCATCCTTGGGATTGATGGGATTCCCATGCATACGGATGACTTTCGGGAAAAGATCCGTCAGGACATCGACGAATTATGTCCCCGTCCCGTAGATGCCACCATCAAAGAATGGCTCCTTGATCGCCTGCATTACCTGGCAGGAGATTTTCGGGATTCTCAAACATACGACCGCCTTCAGTCTCTGCTGACACAGTTAAATACTACACATGGGACTCAGGGAAATTACCTCTATTACATGGCCACGGCTCCAACATTTTTTGCGGAAATCGTTGCGCAACTGGGCGCCAAAGGATTAGTCGAACATCGAAAAGATTTTTCCCGTCGTATCGTCATTGAGAAACCCTTCGGTCATGATTTGCCATCGGCTCGATCGCTCAATCAAGCCCTGAGACAGGTGCTCGATGAAAGTCAGATTTACCGGATCGATCATTATCTTGGAAAAGAAACCGTTCAAAATATTTT